>NZ_LYPA01000064.1 GCF_001675045.1 Paenibacillus oryzae | reverse complement strand
ATAACGGAGAGAACCTTCGTTGGGTAGCTATGTTTTCAACATCCAGTTTTTTGGAAGCATTGTGGGTCAAGCATAGACACTGGTGTCCGTAAGGAAGTAAAATTCAATGACAATTGAATGAAATTGAGCTCTAACGGCCGCGGATGTCCTTTATAATGTGGAAAAATGTCAAAAAGCAGCTCTAGCGGCCACAAATGTCCGTAAGAGCGGCCAATCCGTCAAGCAGCCAATCTAGCAGCCAGACCTACCCTCCGGCGTTCTTTTCCGTCAAGCAGCTTGACTTACCTCCGGCGCTGAGACTCCGTCAAGCAGGCAGACTCACTATCCGGCGCTTACTCTCCAGCCTGCACACGTTTGCGATACTCCGAAGGGGTGCATTGCATTCTTGCGCGAAACACTTTGACAAAATAGCTGATATGATCAAAGCCAACGTCCATGGCGACATTAGCGATTTTGGCATGGGGCTTCTCCAGCAGCTCAGCCGCCTTGCGGATGCGATAAGCGTTTAAATATTCAATGGGCGTCTGTCGAGTCATAGCCTTGAAAAAACGGCAAAATTGCCCTTCACTCATCGGGATTTGCTCCGCCAGCTCCGAAATCCGAATAGGGCGCTGATAGTTTAGCTGCATATGACCGATGACGGATTTCAGCCGGTCCAGCTTGAACTGCATTTGAGACGTTTCTTCACGTTCACTGCGGTTGCAAAGCTGGTCAGTTGCGGTTAAATCATGAAGCATCAAATATAGCAGTCCCTTGGCAGCGATTTCGTAGCCTGGTTTTTCCCCGCAGCAGACCTCCATAAACCATTCAATTAAAGCTAAAAGACTGCGTCCCCATGCCTGATCCCTTGTAATGGGGCGGGGAAGAGTACGGCTTCTTTCCTGCAGCGGGGAAATATACTTCTCCTGAACGGCATCAAAGCTTGCACTGGAAAGGAAATCCAGATCAAACACAACAGCGCAGTAGGAGCAAGACAAATCCTCCAGCGCATACCCAGCGTGAATTTCTCCGCCATCAATAAAGACGGCTTCTCCAGCGCGAAGGGGAAAGTATTCGCCGCCTATTTGCATGAGTACCCCGCCTTCCGTTACATAAAACAGCTCGGCTTCTGAATGCCAATGGCAGTCCAGAACAGGCGCGCCAGGTCCGATTGGCCCCATCATATATGCAGCAAGCGGAAATTGGTGACTACCGTGCAGCCGGTTTTCTTTTAACGCCTGTTTTTCCATCACATCCATTACCATGCCAGACAGCTCCCTTCAGAGGATGTTCAACCTTGCGACGTATTGTTCTATTTTGCTGCCATGATGCTTTGAATGCAGGTTTATCTTATGAATAATCAAAATAGTGCTACAAACAGGCAAAATCCTGTTAGTTAAAGCGTTTACTTATCAGTATACTGCAAGTAAGTGAGTTTGAAAATGACAAATTAAACCTTTTGAAGGGCTGGTGTGCACGTTGAAGTTTACAGACGGTAACTGGATGATTCGGGATGGCTATAATGTGCTTGGCGCGGTGCAGGCGCATGATTTTGAGCAAAGAGACGGACGTTTGACCGCTTATGCCGCTCCTCGTCCTATTTTGTCGCGGGCGAACATGCTGGATACGATGCTTCTGACGGTTCATTTCCATTCGCCTCTTCCCGGCGTTATTGGCGTAAAGCTGGTCCATCATGCCGGAGTGGTGGATCACGGCCCCGCTTTTGAATTGTCCGCAGCTGACGAAAGCCAGGCCATTATTGAGGAAACTGAAGAAGCAGCCAGCCTGAAAAGCGGGAATCTGGAGGTTATCATCCATAAAGGGCCGACCTGGCGCGTAGACTTCGTCCGCAATGGCGAACGTTTGACGGGCAGCAAGCAAAAGTCGATGGCCTATATTACATCCGCCAAAGACGGCAAAACCTATGTGCGCGAAGAGCTGGACCTTGGCGTAGGCGAGTGGGTGTATGGCCTTGGCGAACGCTTTACCTCTTTTGTCCGCAATGGCCAATCCGTTGATCTGTGGAACAAGGACGGCGGGACAAGCTCGGAGCAGTCCTACAAAAATATTCCGTTTTACATAACCAATAAAGGGTACGGCGTATTTATCAATCAGCCGGAGCTGGTATCGCTGGAGATCGCTTCTGAAAAAGTGAAAAAGGTGCAATTCAGCGTTGAAGGCGAATCGCTGGAATACTTTATTATCGACGGCCCGGACATGAAGGGCGTGCTGAACAAATATACGGATTTGACTGGCAAGCCCGCGCTGCCGCCGGCATGGACGTTTGGCCTGTGGCTGTCCACGTCGTTTACGACCAATTATGACGAAGCTACCGTCAATTCCTTCGTGGAGGGCATGGCGGAAAGAGATTTGCCGCTGCGCGTTTTCCACTTCGACTGTTTCTGGATGCGCGAATTCCACTGGACGGATTTTGTATGGGATGAGCGTATTTTCCCGGATCCCGCAGGTATGCTGAAAAGGCTGAAGGAGCGCGGCTTGAACATTTGCGTCTGGATCAATCCTTATATCGCACAGCGTTCCCGGTTGTTTGAGGAAGGCAAAAGCAACGGCTATCTCGTGAAAAAAGCAAATGGCGACGTATGGCAATGGGATATGTGGCAGCCCGGCATGGCGCTTGTTGATTTTACTAATCCGGCCGCCTGCGAATGGTATGCCTCGTACCTCCGCGAGCTTGTGGACATGGGCGTCGACAGCTTCAAGACGGACTTCGGCGAGCGTATTCCGGTTGACGTTGTATATCATGACGGCTCCAATCCGCAAAAAATGCACAACTACTATACGTATCTCTACAATAAAGTGGTATTTGGCGTATTGGAGGAAAAGCTGGGACGGAATCAAGCGGCGGTATTTGCCCGTTCCGCTACAGCAGGCGGTCAGAAGTTCCCGGTTCACTGGGGCGGAGACTGCGATTCCGACTATGAATCTATGGCGGAAAGCTTGAGAGGCGGCTTGTCGCTGGGCTTGTCCGGCTTTGGCTTCTGGAGCCATGACATTGGCGGCTTTGAAAATAGATCGCCTGCCCATGTATTCAAGCGCTGGCTTGCGTTTGGCCTGTTGTCCAGCCATAGCCGTCTGCATGGCAGCCGTTCCTATCGGGTGCCTTGGGAGTACGACAATGAAGCGGTTGACGTAACGCGCTTCTTTACGAAGCTGAAAGGTTCGCTTATGCCTTATCTGTTCCGCACCGCAATCCAGGCTAATCAGCAAGGCGTGCCTGCGATGCGCGCCATGGTGCTGGAATTCCAGGATGATCCGACCTGCGAAACGCTGGACCGCCAGTACATGCTGGGCGATAGCCTGCTTGTAGCGCCGGTGCTGTCGGAGGACGGCGGGGTGTCCTATTACCTGCCAAGGGGCAAATGGACCAGCCTCTTGAAAGGCGAAACGGTGGAAGGCGGCTCATGGCGCAAGGAAACCTATGATTTCTTCAGCCTGCCGCTATTTGTCCGTCCTAATACGCTGCTTGCGATTGGGTCGGTAGACGGCAAGCCGGACTACGACTTTGCTGACAATGTGCGTCTTGAGCTTTATGCGCTGGAGGATGGAGCCGAAGCTTCCACGGTCGTTTACAATACAGAGGGCGTAGCTGAGCTGACCATAACAGCCAAACGCTCCAGCAATGAAATTGCCGTCTCCGCCGAAGGAGCGGGCAAGCCGTTCTCCCTGGTCGTTAAGGGTCATGAAGGCAGCCTGACCGTTTCATCGGGCGCGCAAGCTGCCGCAGCAGGCAATACGGTATCAGTGCCGGGCGGCCAAGCAAGCTTGGCGTTTACTATCGCGCTATAGAGTTGACAGAAGAGCCGCAGCGGCTGCAGGACGGATGCGTCCAGCGATCGTTGCGGCTGTTTTATCCGGGCGACGGCAGTTATGAGGCAGAAGCGGTTGAGCAAGAAGTAAATGAACGAAGTTAAAGAGCGTGGGTGACCCGTTTCTTTCGGGTTGCGGCAACTTTTAGGGAGGAGAGAGAAAGTGAGTGCAACAGCATATTTATTTCAAAATACGGAGCTGCCCCCCGACGAAAGGGCAAAGGATTTGGTCTCGCATTTGACGCTGGAGGAAAAAATAGAATCCATGGTGCAATACCAGCCGGCTATTGAGCGGCTGGGCGTCAAAGCATACAAGCACGGGACAGAAGCGGCTCATGGCATGGCCTGGCTGGGAGAAGCAACGGTGTATCCGCAGCCGATCGGGCTTGGCTGCACCTGGAATCCGGAGCTGATGAAAAAGGTTGGTTCGGCCATCGGTGACGAGGCCCGCGTGTTCTATCAGCGTAATCCCGAGATGAACGGCTTGACGCTGTGGGCTCCGACCGTCGATATGGAGCGTGATCCCCGCTGGGGTCGTACGGAGGAGGCCTACGGCGAAGATCCGAGACTGACCGGAGAATTAACGGCGGCGCTTGTTCAAGGCATTCAAGGGGATCATCCCCGTTATTTCAAAGCGATCGCTACGCTGAAGCATTTTATCGGCAACAATAACGAAATCAATCGGGGAAGCTGCTCCGCCAGCATTGATCCCCGCAATATGAAGGAATATTATCAGGCGGCGTTTAAACCGGCATTTGTGCAAGGCGGCGCCAAATCGATGATGACCTCCTATAATGCCGTAAACGGCGTGCCAACCATATTGCTGGATGACGTCAAGGCCGTGGTTAAGGAAGAGTGGGGAATGGACGGCTTTATCGTAAGCGATGCCGGTGATTTGCTGGGCATCGTAAACGACCATCATTATTATGAAACATACAAAGAAGCCGTAGCCCATGCCATCAAAGCGGGAATTGACAGCATCACGGATGAAAAGGAAACGACTTGCCGCGCTATTCGAGAAGCGCTGGCGGAGGGATTGCTGCAGGAAAGCGATCTGGATACCGCGCTTCGCAATACGTTCCGCGTCCGCTTTATGCTGGGCGAATTCGATCCAGCGGAGGACAATCCGTATAGTGATATTCCCGATGCCAAGGTTGGCGCTCCCGAGCATGCGGCTTTGTCCAGGCAAGCGGCTCTTGAAAGCTTTGTTTTGCTCAAAAACGAAGGCGGCTTGCTGCCGCTTGCGGCAGGGAATATTGCCGAATCCGGCGGGGATGAAGGCGCCCGGCTACCGGTAAGCGGCGGAGTTGCCGTCATTGGGCCGCTGGCCGATGTGGTGTACCGCGACTGGTATTCCGGCAGTCTTCCGTATGCCGTAACGCCGGTAGACGGCATTAAATCGCGTTTGGCCGGGGGCGGCGTCATCCATGCCATCGGCGATGATGTTGTTGTTTTCCATACAGCAGATGGAAAACCTTTGCTGCTGGAGCCGGGAGCCGGCAGCCGGCTTGCAGTTGGCGAACCCGGAGCGGCAGCGGAGCCTTTTCGCATAACCGATTGGGGCTGGGGCAGCCTGACGCTGCGAAGTTTTGCCACGGGCAAGCTGTTATCCAGCGCCGACGATGCTTTTTTGGCGGCTGTTTCTGATGAAGCATATGGCTGGTTCGTCAAGGAAGTTTTCCACTATGATGAAGCCAAAAAGGAAATGACAGCATGGAACGGGGACGCAATTATTGCGCCAGCAGCCGGCGGGCCATTGGCTGTTGCCAAGCAAGAGAAACATCCAGCTGAAGGTAATTGTGATGAACAGGAGAAGCATGAAAAACAGGAAAAGCAGGAAATACAAGCAGCGGTCCTCCAAAAAACCGTTGTGCATAACGGTTTGGCTGAAGCGGTTGAAGCTGCCCGTACTGCGGAAACGGCGGTTATTGTGGTTGGCAACAATCCGCTAATCAACGGCAAGGAAGAAATCGACCGCCCCGGTCTGGAGCTTCCGGCTTCCCAGCAAGCATTGATTAATGCCGTGCTGGATGTCAATCCGCGCACTGTGGTTGTCATTATCGGAAGTTATCCGTTTGTGCTGGGTGAACTGGCGGAGCGCATTCCTGCCATTCTGTATGCCAGCCATGGCGGACAGGAGCTGGGGAACGCTCTTGCTTCCGTATTGTTCGGCGACTACTCGCCGGCAGGGCGCCTGAACATGACCTGGTATGCTTCTGAAGAGCAGCTTGGCATTCTGCTGGACTACGATATCAGGAAGAGCAAATTGACATACCTGTATCATGAAGGCAAGCCGCTGTATCCTTTTGGACATGGTCTTTCTTACGGGGAGTTCCGATATGGGAATCTGGAGCTGACAAATGACATTGCTCTTAATGCCAACGCAGGGGTTAACGGAGAAAATACAGTCGGTTTGCCTGCGGGAGGCGTTACGGCAAAGCTGACGGTTACCAATTTGTCGGATATCCCGGCGGAAGAGGTTGTGCAGCTCTATGTGTCAGTGGAAGGCTCGCGCGTCGAGCGGCCTCTTAAGAAGCTGACGGCCTTCAAGCGCGTGCTTATCCAGCCAGGTCAAAGCGAAGTCGTTGAACTGACCGCTCCAGTCGATGACTTGGCCATTTGGGATGTGACCCGGAGTAAATTTTGTCTGGAAAAAGCCCGCTATACCTTTATGGCCTCTGCTTCCAGTGAAGATGTCCGTTCTGCCGCAACGCTTGATATTGAGGGAGAAATCATTCCTTCGCGTAATTTGACCCTCCCCACATCCGGGGATACCTATGACGATTATGAAGGCGTTTATTTGGATGAAAACAAGGAGGGCGGATTTTGCGTTGCCGTAACCGATGGTAAAAACGGCTGGCTGGCTTATCGGGATGTAAACAGGTCTCTTTTGACGGAAGCGTCGTGCTGGAGAGGACGTGTCCATGCTGCAGGCGAAGGCGGGATTTTGTTAGGCGGATCGCCAAACTGCGAGAAGCTTGGAAGTATTGCGGTAAACGGAAGTGACCAAGGCTGGACCGATATTGAAATCCCGCTGAAGCTTTCTGAGGGCATGGATCATGATTTCTATATTACGTTAAGCGGCGATGTGCGTTTATCTTTGTTTCAGTTGAATTGAAGTTGATTGAAGGGAGAGGTAACAGAATATGATCAGCAGCAAATTACCGAAGCTTTGGTATGGGGGCGATTATAACCCCGAGCAATGGGATGCCTCTGTTATGGAGGAAGACCTGCGTTTGTTCCGCTTGGCGGATATTGATGTCGCAACCGTTAATGTTTTTTCCTGGGCCGGCATACAGCCAAGCGAAGATACCTATGACTTTTCCGAGCTTGACCGCATCATTCATCGCTTGCAAAAGGATAATGTTGCGATTTGCCTCGCCACGGCTACCGGGGCTCATCCCGCTTGGATGGCGAAGCGTTATCCCGAGGTAACCCGGGTGGACTACGAGGGGCGGAAGCGAAAATTTGGCGGACGTCATAATTCTTGCCCCAACAGTCCCGTTTACCGCAGCTATTCCGCAGCAATCGCAGGTAAGCTGGCTGAGCGTTATTATGATCTGCCTGGTCTTGTCATCTGGCATATTTCCAATGAATATGGCGGCTATTGCTATTGCGACAATTGCGCGGAAGCCTTCCGCGTCTGGCTCCAGAAGCGTTACCAATCGTTGGAGGCGCTGAATAAAGCCTGGTATACCCGCTTTTGGGGACATACCTTCTACGAATGGGACGAAATCGTGCCGCCAAATGCGCTTAGCGAGGAATGGGGCGGCAATCGCACCTGCTTCCAGAGCATTTCACTGGACTACCGCCGCTTCCAGTCCGACAGTCTGCTTGACTGCTACAAGCTGGAGTATGAAGCGATCCGCCGTTATGACAAGGATACTCCGATTACTACCAATCTGATGGGCACATACCCGGAGCTGGATTATTTTAAATGGGCCAAGGAAATGGATGTGGTGTCCTGGGACAACTATCCTTCCATTGATACGCCTCCAAGCTATACGTCAATGACGCATTCTTTGATGCGCGGCTTAAAAAGCGGTCAGCCGTTTATGCTGATGGAGCAAACACCGAGCCAGCAAAACTGGCAGCCGTATAACTCACTGAAGCGTCCCGGCGTCATGCGCCTCTGGAGCTGGCAGGCGGTGGCGCATGGCGCGGATACCGTCATGTTCTTCCAGCTTAGGCGCTCTATCGGCGCTTGCGAGAAATATCATGGCGCGGTCATCGAGCATGTCGGACACGAGCATACCCGTGTTTTCCGTGAATGCGCCGAGCTGGGGCATGAGCTGAAAATGCTGGGCGACACCGTTCTGGACAGCCGCAGCGCAGCCAGAGCCGCCATTTTGTTCGATTGGGAAAACCGCTGGGCGGTGGAGCTGTCAAGCGGTCCCAGCGTGGCGCTGAAGTATGTGGACGAGGTGCATCGCTATTACCGGGCCTTGTATGAGCAAAATATTTCCTGCGACCTGATTGGCGTAGAAGAGGATCTGGAGAACTATGAACTTGTGATAGCGCCGGTCATGTATATGATCAAACCTGGCTTTGCGGAGAAAATCGAGGCGTTTGTGGAGCGGGGCGGCACGTTTATTACGACGTATTTTAGCGGTATCGTCAATGAAAACGATATCGTGACGACCGGCGGTTACCCCGGCAAGCTGCGTAAGCTGCTGGGGATATGGGCGGAGGAAATCGACGCTTTGCTGCCTGGACAAACAAACGAGCTTGTGCCCGTCCAGCCGCCCGGGCTTTCCGGCGAGCAAGGGACCCGCGCCGATGGCGGTTTGGCGCAGGGGCTGAACGGAAACTATACTTGCAGTATTCTCTGTGACTTGATCCATACGGAAGGCGCGGAGGTTGTTGCGGAATATGGCAGCGACTTTTATAAGGGCATGCCGGCCCTGACCGTCAACCGCTTTGGCAAAGGCAAAGCCTGGTATGTAGCGACCAGCCCTGACGAGGCGTTTATGGGGACGTTCCTGGGGCATGTCTGCAAGGAAGCAGGCATCGGGGCGCTGCTGCCGCCGACGGCTGGCGTCGAGGTGAAGGAGCGGCAGAAAGGCGACAAAACCTTCTTGTTCATTCTGAACCACAATGCCGAAGAAAGCGTCGTAAACCTTGGAGGCGAATCACTGAAGGATCTTTTGTCCGGGAACACATTCAGCGGAGAATGCCGCATCCCGGCTAAAGGCGTCTACATTCTGGAGCGAAAATAAAACAGAATAACAATTGAAGGAATGGGATTGTCCGAAAAGTCAAGCTCCACGAATAATGATTCAGGAGAGGACCGGAGAGGAAAGGGTGTCTTGAGGGCGAGTTTTTTTTGTCCGTTTTTATCCGCTAAAAAATAGGTCAAAATAATGCGGGCAAATAGGTTTGAGCCTCCAAGACACCCTTTTCCGGTAGGGACCGGTTTTGTTGAATAATCATTCACCGCAACATACTTTTCGGACAGTCCCGTATGTCCCTACTATTCAATAACAAGCTCGCGCGGCGACAAAAATTCAAGGATGCGCGAGGATATCCAGGAGCCGGCAAATGCAGGCACAATGCTGAGGCTGGCCGCAACGATAATGCCTGGCCATTGCAGCACCAGCGGCAGCTCGGCCATGCCGTAATCCCGCATCATAAATTCAAGCAGAGAGGTAAGCAGCCAGATGCCCGTTATTGCGCCGATGACCGCGCCTGCGGCGGACAAAAGGGCAATCCCGCAGGAGATGGAGAGCCTGATGCTGCGAGAGGTCATGCCGATTGTTTTGTAGATGCCGTAGGTTTTCAGCATCGTGCGAATGCCAATGCGGCAAATGCTGTAGACAATAATGGCGGATACGCCAAGGAACAGGAAGCCTACAAAAAACATGGGCAGCAGCAAATTGTCAACCGCTTCCTTGAAAACGGAATCCAGAAGCGATTTTTGGGTTTCAACGGTTAATTCGGTTTGGTATTGATCCTGGAGTTCCCTGGCAACAAGGTCGGCTGACACACCGTCCTTAAGCTGGATAAAGGCAGAGGCATCGGTAATTCCCGTGTTGACTTCATCCAGTGGAACATCGGACGTTATTCGCGCAGACATCGACCTATTAGAGATGGCCTGGTAGATGCCGCTGACCAAAAGGGATACTTTTTTGCCTCCGATATACAGCTCCATTCTGTCTCCGATATGCAACCCCCGATTTTCCGCCACCTTTATGCCGATTGCAATTTCATTGCGATTAACGGGATTTCTGCCCTCCAGCGTTTCAAAACCAAGGCCTTCGTAGCTTCCGTCCAAAATGCTGACACTAAGGCTTCCCGGCTCACCGGAGACATATACGCCCGTAGCGCCGCTCATCCATCCGAAGGAGGCAATACGCTCATCGTTTTGCAACGTTTGGTTAAAGATTTCTCTGGAGAAGGAAGCATCGTTTACAATGGAAACGGAAATATCCGAGTTATCATAACCCCATTTGCCAGCCGATTGATGAATGGCAAGCAGACTTGTCACCAGTACGAAGCCAAGCGTGATGGCAGCCGATGCTGTGACAGTGATGATTGCAATCAGGGTGCTGCCCTTGACATTTTGCTTCAGATGACGGAGACCGATTGCCGCAAAAAAGGGATAGCGGTCAAAACGCGGCCATGTGCCGCCGGAGGTATTTGTGACTTTGCCCTTTCGCGAGCTATTCTTTTCCGACATTCCGTAACGGATTGCCTGGGCCGGCATAATAGCTGCCGTTTTGCGGGCAAATACGTAGGAGAAACCTGCCGCCAGCAGCAAAATAACGATTCCGACCACGCCTAACACAATCATATCCTCCAGGCCAAGTCCAGTGTTTTCGGTTTTCAGATTAGAAAGCGTCAAATCCGCAATCAGCCGTGAGGTTGCTCCGCTTAGCACCACGCCTGGCGCTACGCCTAGCAGCGCAAGGAACGTATATTGAAGCACAAAGATTAAAATAGTTCCGGAGGAGGTCATGCCAATCGCTTTTAAAATGCCGATTTTGCGATATTGCGCCAGAATGGCGTCCGAGATCGTAAAACCAATTGTAACTAAAGCGATCATCAGCATGATAATGCCTAACACCATCATAATGAACCCGATTAGCTTATTCATGACCAGATAGAAGGAAACGATCTCCTCATAGCTGATTTTGGATTCCAGATAAGGCTTTCCAAGCTTTGCAGCCAGCTCATTCCAGAGGGCGGTGCTTTGGCTGTAATCCTGATAACGAATGCCGAACATATAGCGTTCATTGCCGGTCAAAGCTGAACCAGACTGCTCCTTGTAATCCTGCGGATTCATCCAAATGCGGGCCGTGGTTGAAAAAGGGGCGCCAAAGGGAATGTCGATAACGACAGCGGAAACCTTCAACTGGAACACGTCATCGCCGCTGCCAAACGTCAAGGCGTCGCCGATTTCAATGCCGCTTCCGTAAGCAAGAGAGGAAGGAACCCAAACTGTTCCGGGCTGAGGGACCCCCTGCTGTTCGCCTTGTACAAATTGTAGCTTGTCCACCTTTTGCTCTTTGTCCGGCGTATTGATCATATAGACATAGAGGTTTGAGATAGTTTTGTCTCCAAGGCTTACTTTATTGAGAGTCCGATACGGCAGCAAGGAAGAGGGCTCAGCCTCGCTGCGGCTTTGCCACCAGGAATGAATTTCATCGGGATTATGTTTGCCGGAGTCCAGAATAACCATTTCATGCGGCGCATTGGAGCTATCGAATAGCTGCTGAAACCGGTTTTGCGACTGATTCATCAAAATAATGGAGGTTGCCGACAACCAGGTGGATAAAAGCAGCAGCAGGGCCATGAGCAGACTTTGCATTTTTTTGCGTCTGAGCTCGCCCAGAATCAGAGTTGCAAGAGCATTCACGGGCGCCCCTCCTTGGTTGCAAAAGCAAATACAATGCTTTCGCGCTCGCTCATATCGCCCCCGTCGTAACGGCCCAGCTGGATATCGCCGCTTATCTTGCCATCGGAAATAACAATGATCCGGTCGCCCCGGCAGGCGGCTTTAATATCATGCGTGACCATAACGATGGATTGCCCGCCATGATTCAGCTTCGTCAGCAGGTTCAATACGGATACGCCTTGATCATAGTTCAGACTTCCTGTAGGCTCGTCCGCGAACAAAAGAGGAGGCTTGTTAATTAAGGCTCTGGCGATCGCTCCTCTTTGCTGCTGGCCGCCTGACGTTTGCATCGGCAGTCTTCCCGACTCCGAAGCCAGTCCCATTTGCTCCAGCAGCGCCGCGGCTTCCCGCTTGACTTCGGCCTTTGGGCGCCCCGCGACATAACCGGGCAATGATACATTTTCCAGCAGCGTCAAATCGGGAATGAGGTTGATGCTTTGATAGATATAGCCCATTTCCTTGGCCCGGAACTTCGCTAGCTCCTTCTGAGGCAGGGCATGGATGTCCTTGCCCTTAAACAGGACGTGGCCAGCCGTTGCTTGCTCAAGCCCGCTTAGCAAATAGAGAAGGCTGGATTTTCCCGAGCCGGAATTGCCCATAATGACCGTAAATTCACCTTCAACAATGTCTACCGTTACATTTCTTACAGCATGGTGCTGCTGGTTGCCTGAAGAATAGGTTTTGCAAAGCCCGTCTGCAGTCAAAATGGCGGATGGGGGATGGGGCGATGTCATATAAAATCCTCCTTGATGGTTGTATAAATGCGTGTTGCAAAAGTCCGCCTTTGAGCAAGGAAGCAAACCTTTTGAACTACATCTATTAAGGAGTATAGGGAGCAGATATATATAGGAGCTTATCAAATTATGAATAAATCCTTACAGAGGAGCCGCTTTGTTATTGCAAGGGAATTATCCGCTTAACGGCAATGTAAAGGTGAAGGCGGTGCCCTTGTTTTTTTCGCTGCGGAAGCTTATTGTACCGCCGTGCTCCTCAATAATATGCTTGCATATGGACAAGCCTAATCCGTTGCCTGTGCCGGAAACGAGGTCTTCTCCCTTGGCCGGGCTCCCTTGATAATATCGGTGGAACAGGAAAGGCATGTCCTCCGGCGATATGCCCTGGCCCGTATCCGACACCGTTGTAACCAGCTTGCCTTCATCGAGTATGATATCCATGGAAATGGTACCGCCGCGTTCGGTATGTTTAATGGCATTGGCAATTAAATTGCCGATCACTTGCTCCAGCCGCACGGCATCGCCGCGAATCAGCACATCGGGAACGGATGACGGCGGACGAAAACGGATGCCATGCGCGATAACAAAGCTGGCGGCAGATTCCGCCATAAGCTGAAACAACTCCCGGCTATAGATTTCCTCCGGCTTAACCGATATTTGCCCCAGCTCGCTCATGGCATGCAGCATCAAATCCTCGATCAAAGCGGACATTTTTCGTGTATGAACATCCATTACTTCTACATATTCCTTAACGGACGGCGACAAAGCGGCTTCTTCTCCGCGCATAAGCTCCGTGTAGGCTCTGGCAACAGCCAGCGGGGTTTTCAGGTCATGGGAGATGTTGGTGATCAGCTCCTTTTGAGCTTGATCCTTCCTTAAACGCGATTCATGCAAGTAGCGGATTTCCGTTCTCATTTGATCGAATACGCCGTACAGCTCTCCAATTTCATCATCGCGGTTATGGACCGCGCTTTCGTTGTAATTGCCCTGAAGGATGGCCTCGGAATGGCTGCGCAAGATCATAACTGGCCTCAGGATATAGATTTTTATTGTCCTTGCATAAAAAAGAAGCAGCGCGATTAACCCGGTCAATCCGCAGCCGATTAGCCAAAGAGGCAAAGCGTGAGCTCCGGATGGGCTCCATTGCTTGATTAATTCGGAGGGTGCATAGATTACGGCATTACCGGTCTGAATGCCGGTTTTGCTGCTTACAACGGGCAAGGCGACAGAATAGACGCCGCCTCCTACATGCTGCAGCCGGTAATGTGATTCAGTGATGATGTCCAGCTTGAGCGGCTCTTCGCCGCGTAATAAACCATCCAGCAAGGTTCCCGCATCCATGTCAGAGTCAAAATACAAGGTCCCGTCGAGAAAAGCTGCTTTGATGCGCATCCCCGTTTCCTTTGCCATGGACCCAAGCTGATCCCCATAGGGAGCAAGCGTAGCAGCATTGTCGGCATAATCCTCCAGTAAAACCATGATGTCGCTTGCTTGCGCCGTAACCCGGTTGACAATGGCTGCGCTTTTTTCCAGCGGATCGCCGTATCTTAACTCTCCGTATAACATTGCGCTCCCCGCCACAATCAAAAGAAGGCATAACGAGGCGAGCAGAAGCATTCGCTTCATCCCTTGTTCAAGCATGACAAAACGCTCCTCCTATCCTTCGCCTGCGCTGAATTTATAACCGACTCCCCAAACCGTGATCAAATAAGCGGGATTGGAGGGATCGGCCTCCAGCTTTTCGCGCAATCTGCGGATGTATACGGTAACCGTGTTTTCATCGCCGTGGCTCTCAAGGCCCCATACGGCATCCAGCAGTCGGCTTTTGGAAAAAACCTGGTTGCTGTGCGATGCCAAATGATATAACAGCTCAAATTCCTTGGCGGACAACATTAGCTCGTTTCCGCCCATTGCAGCAGTATATTGCTTGCGGTTCATGGACAGTGGTCCCGCGTTAATGGCATCGGCATCACCCTTGCGGGAGGAAACTTGTCCGTCATGCCTGCGAAAATAAGCGGCAATCCGTGCCGCAAGCTCTGCCAGCTCAAACGGCTTCGTCATATAATCGTCCGCGCCAAAGCCGAGACCAAGCACCTTGTCGGTGCTGCTGCCCCTGGCGCTTAAAATCAACACAGGCACATCGCTTATTTCGCGGATGCGGCGGCAAACCTCAATGCCGTCCAGATCAGGCAGGCCGATATCCAGAATGATATAGTGAGGCTGCCAGGAAGCCAGCTCAAGCAGTCCTTGCACGGCGGTATTCGCCGTTTTTGCTTCATAGCCTTGTTTATCCAGATAAAGGGATATAATTCGCGCCATATCCCGTTCGTCCTCAATAATCAAAATTTTTTTTGATTGTTTCATAGACTGTTCTCCATCTCCAACATACGTAATTATGTCAAGTATAACAGAATGGAAGACTTTTTCTGAACATTTTCTCATGGTTTGCGGCGTTTCATTGCTGTTTGCCGGGGGTAAGTAGTCATAGGCGGCCATACAACAAAAAAACTATACCTTAACTTTCAGGAGGAAACAAAATGAAAAAAAGAACGAAGGCTCAAGGGATGACAAAGCTACTGCTAACCGCTACATTATGCGCGGCGCTGATTTTTGGCGCAGCAGCCTGTAACAATACAAACGGCAATGCGGGCGCTGGCAGCGGCACCAATACGGAAGGGTCCGGCAACGTGGACGGCGGCATGAATTCCGGCGGAGGCAACAATGCAGGAGGAGAAACGGGGCTGGAGGGCGATGGAGCGCCGGCTGAAACAAACGAGCTGGCAGAGCCAACGATGCCGGCAGAAAACAACGAGCTGACCGAGCCAACGATGCCTGCGGGATCTGATGAGCTGGCGGAACCAACCATGCCTGCGGGATCAGATGAGCTGGCAGAGCCATCCATGCCTGTTGAAGGCGATGGCGCTGTTAGTGAATAAAAGCGCTGCAATCCAGTAATCAAGTCGCGTTCAAATGGACAGGAAGGGGCCTGTCCGAAAAGTCACGTGAAACGAATAACTATTCAGCAGGTACCGGTTTTGCTGAATATTTATTCACCGTAACAGACTTTTCGGACAGCCCCGCTTGTCGTGTTTTAGAATAAGGAATAGGTTGAATGATAAAGCCCGTAAAGCCCAAAGGCAAGCATAACAAGGCCGGACATTTTGTTGAAAAGAGACAGCCGCTTCATCCAACTGTGTGTCATATTCCTTCTTAAAAGAGCAATGGCTCCCGTTAATCCTATCCACCAGCCTGCTGAACCGATAAAGACCCCGCCAACCATAAGAGGGATGTCCAGTCCCGATTGTGAACCCGCCACGCCGGAAGCAGTGAAAACTCCAATGAAAAAAACAATAGTCATGGGATTGGACAACGTAAGCAGCAATGTCACCATAAAAGAACGGATCGCATTTTTGATGCCGGGGGAATCCGCCGTCATTTCTTCTGCGGGCTTTAACAGCGTTTTAATGCCGATCAGGCAAATAAACAGTCCTCCTGATGCCTGCAATATGAGGGTGTAGTCAGTCAAAGCAACCATAATGGCGGTTAAGCCGCAGCCAGCGATTATTCCATACGCTGCATCAGCCGTTGCTGCTCCAAGTCCGCTGAATACCCCCGTTTTAAACCCGAAACGCAAAGTATTCTTTATACATAAAATGCTGATGGGACCCACCGGAGCTGCAATGGAAAAACCAAGCAAAGCTCCTTTTAACAGCCATTCCCAGTTCATGAGCAGCTCTCCCTATTCTTCTTTCAAGGTCGATAATATAAAAATCGTATTGGACCTCACCACATTATGATTGGCCTTTAATGTATTTGTAATAAAATCCTCCAATTGCGAGAGCTGATCAACTGCAACCTTTAGCAGATAATCGTATTCCCCCGAAATATGATGGCACTCTAATACTTGCGGCGATTGAATAATCGTATTTCGAAAATGACTGGTTTCGGAGGAGCCCTGTATTTGCACGAAAATAAAAACGATGCAATTTTGGCCCATATGCTCGCGGCCAAGCTTAACGGTAAAGCTGCTGATCACGCCATTACGCTCCAGCTTCCGTATTCTGTCCGAAACGGAGGGCACGGATAGATGGACCATTTTACTTATTTCGGAGCTGGTCATTCGGCTGTTGTTTTTCAAAATATCCAGAATGTTAAAATCAATATCATCTATGACAAACGCCCCCTTTTTAGGCAAGTATACTACGCAAATTCCGGCTTTAAAATATGTGTAAACATTTCGTTAGTTGTTTAAATTTTTATAGGAACAGCCCTTAAAAAATAAAATTATAGTGATATATAAGCGAACTGGCTTAACAATTTTAAGTACAAAAAAACCGGGACGATTATCGTCCCGGTAACTATGGAAATCTTTATTTCCATTAAATATATTGAATCTTTAAGGTTTGCCCGCCAATATTAACACCCTCCGAGCGGGTGATCGCAAGCTTCTGCTCCTCGGAAAAACCAATCGTTTCGCCGTGGCGAAGCTTGACATCGTATTCCACGACATATCCCGATATATCAATAAGAAACTCTCGCAGCTCGGAAGGCGAAGCAGGGCTTTCCAGCACCTCGATTTCATCCTTGCCAAACGAATTTAACCCGATTGTATAGCCGCTGACGCCATTTTCACTGCGAACCAGGCCGAAGTAGACCAGGTTGAGCAGAGGGAAAAGGTCATCCTCCTTCATCGCTTCCGTCACATCCTGAAAGAACTCCGGTTGAAAAACGGTTCCGGAGGAATAAAGGCCAATGGCGTTTGGAAGCTTGAGACAGCTCGAAGCCAGCTTTACATAATTTGTGCCGTTTTCCATCGGAGAGCTTTCACGCGGGATGACAGCAATTATTAGATGGGCGACATGGGTTTTGGTTACCTCCTCCGCCTGCGGCCACAAATAATTGCTGCCGGCATTATGTACCGCCTCGTTGTCAGGCACGGGAGCAGGGATAAAGCTGACCGCGAGCATGCTGCCCTCCGCTTCAAAAACAAGAGGGGCGGGACCGCTGCCGTCATCATGCTCTCCCGGGTTTTCATGGTTTGCGGACTCGCCGCTGTTGTCCTCATCATCCTCTTCTTCCGTTACAACAATGTTCCAATCCTGTTGAAGCCTTGCTATTATTTCCTCCCGGTCAAATTCCACAGAGTTCAGCAGCACAAAGCCGTTAAAGATCCCACCCGCGCCGTTTTCATCGTCGTCATCCCCGTTAGGACCATTGCCGGAGGCGTTTTCGTATTCCGCAGCGCGCTGCATCCAGTATTCCCGGATCATCTCCACCATTTTGGTTGCTTCTTCAACGGCTGTAGCGGGGTTATAAGGCTGCATCTCACTGAATATATGGCCGCAATGCTCCGTGTCTTCCGGGGATTCATACCCGCCGCATACTCCCAACAGCCAGGAGCTAAGCATTTTTTTCTTATATTTAAAAAGATAATATTTCATTTCATGCAGCATGAATTCTCCTGCGTGCTCAATCTTGTAAGGAATTTTGCCCAGCTCCTGTTCATCGGCCAGCCAGGACGTCATGGCCTCCAGGGCTGCTTGCTGTTGATTAGTCATAAAAACACTCCTTTAGGAAGTTGGTGAAGTAAATTGTATTATTATACCAGCCAAAATTCGACAGTGGCAATAGTCCAAAAGGATGCTTTACAACAGTGATGATCTAGTGTACTATGTAACTATAACACCAATACAGAAAGGAGCCGAACTCGTTGTGCCTATTGATTTTGACAACAATTTGCCGATCTATCTGCAAATCATTAACTATATCAAAAGACAAATCGTCGTTGGCAAGCTTGGACCGGGAGACAAGATAGAGTCAGTGAGGGAGCTGGCGGCTGAGCTTCAAATTAACCCCAATACGATACAGCGCACTTTTCAGGAGCTGGAGCGCGAAGGAATTGTGGAAACTAGACGAGGCATGGGCAGATACGTAACCAGTGAGGAGTCGAAAATATTGTCGATTAAAAAAGATATGGCAGGAGCGCTGCTTGACCATTTTGTGACAGGCATGAAGGAGCTTGGCTTTGGCGAAAGGGATATCGTGGAGCTGGTTTCCGATGCAATCAGGCAGCAAGGACAAACAGAGGAGGGGAACTGATATGCAGTCAATACTGGAATTGCACAATATATCTAAAAATTATGGCAGCAAGTCGGCGCTGAAGGATATTTCCTTCAAGGTTGATGCAGGCAAAATTGTGGGGCTGCTGGGCAGCAACGGTAGCGGAAAAACAACGTTAATGAAGCTTGCGGCAGGTTTGCTGCATTCCAAGGAAGGTCAAATCCGGGTGTGCGGTGATAAAGTTTGCACGGCCTCAAAAAGGCTGGTTTCCTTTATGCCGGACCGGCCCTTGACGGAGCCTTGGATGAAGGTCGGGGATGCAATTTCATTTTTTCGGGACTTTTATCCTGATTTTGATGAAGTCAAAGCCGAGGAAATGCTGCATTTTATGAAGCTCGATCGCTCTCAAAAGGTAACGTCCCTGTCAAAGGGGATGAACGAGCGTCTGCAATTGACGTTGGCGCTTTCAAGAAAGGCTTCCCTCTATTTGCTGGATGAACCTATCGGCGGCGTCGATCCTGTGGCGAGGGAGAAAATATTGGATGCTATCGTCAATTATTATTCGGAGGATAGCTGCCTTATCGTTTCGACTCATCTCATTCGCGACATCGAGCGTATATTCGATGAAGTTATTTTGATTAAGGATGGTCAGCTCGTTGCCCATGAAGGCGTGGACGACATTCGCGAGAAACATGGAAAAAGCGTACAAGAGTGGTTTAAGGAGGTTTATGCGGAATGATTCATTTATTCAAATATGATGTCAAAAAAAATGCTACATTGCTTAGTGCAGGAGCCATCATCCTCCTTGCCGGGCTGGCTGCCATTTTGACTGTAGGCAAATGGAAGGATTGGGGATTCATTACTATTTATACGAGCTCGATCATGCTTATTATTATGACCGGCGTGCTTGGCTTTGTTTTGGTTTGCAACACCTATCGGAAAAATATCACGTCCTATAGCCGCAGATTATTGCCGCTGCCTTCCGTATATGCGGCTATAACGCCTTTTGCTATGTTAATCGGGATCGAGCTTGCTTTAATTGGCGTCTATGTGCTTTATGATGCTGTATTGGCCTCCTGGGGAGGGTTCGAAGCAACGCTTCTTCAAATTGCAAAAGAAAATATAACGGCATCGGGCTGGTTCAGCATTTTGTTCACTATCATCTGGTTTAGCGTTTGCCTGACGGCGCTGCTATTTTTCTCCATGACAGTTACAGAAACGATAAAAGGAAAAGGCGGAGCCTGGCTTGGCATAACTGTATTTTTTGGCATTGCCGCGGGCTTGTCTATGCTGCAAGCCTGGTTGTTCCCGTCTAGCAATGGAGGGGGAGACACAGACGTTATCGGCTTTCAAATTTTAGAGGAAAACGGCACCGCAACCGTATCGTTTGGCGGTCTGGATTCCATTAATTGGGCGTCATTTGCCTTAGATGCGGTAATCGTAGTGCTATTGCTTGCCGGCATCAGCTATTTGCTTAACCGAAAGGTAAAAGTATAGGCGCTGCGACCCAATGGAAAAGCCGCTATCGAGGCCTCCATGGTGAACGACCGCTTTTGGCAAAAAGGAGCCTGCTCCTTCACTCCCAAGGAACGGTTTCCTGAGTGATTGGCAGGCTCCTGTCATTGGCGGGATGTTTTTTCACAATCCCAATTCCTTAAGCATAATAACAGCGGCTCCTGCTGCAACGGCCTGCTCCTTCAGCTGGCCTTGCGAAAAGCGGGGGCGGTAGCCGGAATCGGAATAAATATGGCTCACGGCCGTTGCGATGGCGGTTTCGTAATACCTGCTGCTGGAATGAACCAGCGGACCGCCCAAAATAATTTTTTCGGGATGCACCATGTTAATAATGTTGGCTAGGCCAATGCCTAAATAATTGGCGGATTGCATAAAGAGTTGTTCGATATGTGGATCATTGTTTTGCAATGACTGCAGCAATGTCGGGAAATCGGCTTTCTCCAATGCCTTAAGCGTTACAAAATCCTTTAAAATCCCAAATGTTTGAGGCGAGTCCGACGTGGGGCCGCTGCTCTGAATAATCATTCCTCCAATGGATTCCTCCATATCGGCAGCGCCGCGCACAATTCTTCCGTCTGACATCATCGCTGAGCGAATACCCGCTCCTACGTGCACGTACAGCATATGATCAGGCATTTCCTCCTTTAGGGACCAATGCTCTCCGATCAAGGCTGCGCTTGCTCCGCTTTCCAATACGACCTTTATGCCTAATGCTTCTTCCATCATGGAGCGGAGAGGGATGTTTTTCCAGCCCTGTGCATGAAAATGATTGGTGTTTAGCAGCATGCCGCTGTCACGGTCTAGCGGTCCTACTGAACCGATGCCAAGACCGATCAGTTTTTCCCTCGGGATGGACAATCTTGAAATCGCCCGTCCGATCCATCGTTTTACCGCGGTAATCAAGGCTCCGGGATTCATGCTTTCATCCATATTCCATTTATGGCTAGCCAGCGGCTGCAAGGCCATGTCGAAAAGCCCAATTGCGGAGTAGGTTCGCGATACCTCCAGTCCCAGCAAATAGCCGTATTCCGGGTTTAGTTCGTATAGGATAGGTCTTCGGCCGCCAGTGGAAGGGCCGTAGCCATTTTCCCGGATAAGCCCGTGGGCAATCAGCTCGTCCAGTACGCGCGCCATGCTGCTGCCGGTAAGGCTGAATGAACGGTGGAGCTCCAGCTTTGATAATTTGACCGATCTTGCAATGGCTTCGAAAACGGCTTGTTTGGCAGCCGATGGTGTAAGTGTTGACATGAGTAAGCCTAAAGCCCCTTTCCCCAGCATCGTATCTTTATTCCGCAATCGCCCTTGCCGGCATACAATACAGCAGGGATGTCAATGAACGCGGGAAGGAGCGTGCAGCAGTGGACAAACGCACGATGCGGATCATTTCAGTTGTTCTTTATATCATCTTTGTTCTTGTGTTTGTAATTAACACTGTATTTTACCGATAGCGGTCCGGTATTCCTTGGGGGCCATTCCTTTGACTGCGCGGAACACGCGGGAGAAGGTGCCGTATGATCCATAACCACATTCCAGCGCAACCTCGGAAACGGATAGCTCCGTTGAGGCTAGAAGGCCGCAGGCGTGCCGAATGCGCAGATCGTGAAGAAATTGCAGGAAGGTTTGGCCTGTTGCTTCCTTGATGACTTCGCTGATGCGGGAAGCGCTCATTGCAAACCGCTGTGACAGCCGGGATAACGTAAGCTCCTCCTGATATTGAGTATGGATGTAGGCGATAATTGACCATGTGGAGGAGCGTTTCCCGCCCCGTTGTTCCATTAATTCCTCTTCAACGCCGCGGGATAATCTCCGGGCGCGGTCGAACAAGATCAGAATCTCCTTCAGCCGCAGCTGAAGCATGGCGTTCCGCCATGTCTCATTGCCATTGTATTCGTGATACATATCCTCCACCAGATGCCTCATTCTGATTTTGTTATCGCCTTCAAGCCGCACGTAAGGCGGGGTTGCCGTATCCTCCAGCAGCCCGTGCAGGGACGAATGGCCGGCACCCTCCAGCAATAAATCCATACTGAACATGCAATTATATAATTTCAGCGTTTCTCCGGGATCGGTGAACAGCTCATGGGTCTGATAGGGCAGCACGAAGGTAAAGATGCCGGCTTCCATGGCATGCCGGCTTCCGTTGACGGTCTCCGAGCCTTTGCCTTCTATTACATAAGAAAACTCCAAAAAATTATGACGATGCCGCCGAAAGCCGCCCGGCAGCGAATTCAGGCTGATATGGAGCGGATTTGCCGTGTCCATATTGGGGTAGGTTGTTAAGTAATCGGGATAATAGGTCATGATAGAACGGGGACCCTCCGAAAATTTGAGATGTTTATCGAAAAAAAAGCGCGCTTTGATCTGTGTTCTATTCTATCATAGAAAAGGGATAGAGATAGAGCTTGTTCGTACTTACAGCCAAGGAGGTTATTAAAATGCTGAGAGGATTGTCGAGCGCGGGTCTGGGCGCTTTGGAAAGTCAGGAGCAGCTAATCCGGCTTGCCGGAAAATACGGCTTCCAAGCAGTCGATCTGGATGCGGCTGCCCTTGTGCGCCAATATGGCGCGGAAGGCGCGCGTGCGCTGCTTGCAGAGAATGGCGTTGTTATTGGCTCCATCGGGTTAAGCGTGGAATGGAGAACGACGGAGGAGGCCTTTTTGAAGGGGCTGGAAGAGCTTTCTGCGGTGGCTGCTTCCGCAAGAGAGCTTGGCTGCACCCGCTGCTGTACGTATATTTTGCCGTCCACCGACCACAAGACTGCCCATTTTATGGTCCTGGCAACGCGCAGGCTTCGGACTTGCGCGCAAATTCTGGGAGCGTACGGCATTTCGCTTGGCCTTGAGTTTGTTGGGCCGCATCATCTGCGGACTCGCTGGAGCAATCCCTTTATCTGGACAGTGGAGGAAACGCTCGACTGGATCAGCTGTATCGGAGAGCCTAACGTCGGCTTGCTGTACGATTCCTATCATTGGTATACCAACGGATTGAATGTTAACGATATAGTAAAGCTGTCCCCGGATCAAATCATACACGTGCACTTAAACGATGCGCCTGATGTGCCTGTCGAGGAGGCGTTGGACAATGGCCGCTTGTATCCAGGCGAAGGCGTCATTGATTTGGCCGGTTTTCTGAAGGCGCTGCATGAAATTGGTTATCGGGGCCCCGTCACGCAGGAGATTTTGAGTGCGGAGACTCCGGCTGGAACGCCCGAAGAGCTTGCACAACGCTCCAAGGCGGGGTACGACAAGGTTTTTTCGGCGGCAGGCTTGATGGCATAGGCATTTCCGGGGAGTTGAATCATAACAAATGCAAGAGAGAAAGGCCTCCGGCGCGGAGGTCTTTTTTGCATTTTTGGCGCATTATCCGCCGCTCATAAGGCGGCTTGATCGTAAATGGGCTTGACAATGGCGATTCCTGTTACCTCAGTCTTATTTTTGGTCTGGGCCGTTTTCAAATCAGAAAATCTGTTTAACAATGAAAGGGATTGATGTCCCCCGGATTTTCCGACTGGCTGCATGAACGGATGGAGGCGGGGGAGAGGACAAGGAGGAGCCATTTTAAACGATGATTGAACACAAACAGAGCAACGGGAAAACCAATAACGTTCAACAGCAACCCTTTAGCTATGCAGAATATCCTGACAAAAAGAGGATGGCGCTATTTTCTCTGGGCAGTTTTGCATTTGTCGCCATTGGCATATGGATGATCCTTTCCGGCGGTTGGATTGAAGGGATTATCGGTGTAATAAGCATTCTTTTTTTCGGCGCGGCGTTTGTTTTCTTTTTGGCCAGACTGCTTGGCAGGAAGCCATCCCTGTTTATTAATGAAGAAGGCATTATTGACGATTCCTCTTATGTTTCGGCAGGCACCATCGCTTGGGACGAAATTGAAGATATCGGGATTACCGAATATTCCGGGCAGCGATGGATCAGCATCAAGCTTCGTGACCCGCAAGCCTTTCTCCAAAAGCAGCCGCGCTTCAAAAGATGGCTGATGAATCTGAACAATACACTGGTTGATGCGCCGATTCATATCTCGCAGGAAATGCTCAGTGTTCCATTGGGGCGGTTCTACGAGATGATGGTGGATAAGTGGAAGCGTTCGGGCGGCATTTGGAAATCATAGATAGATGCATGGAACCAGCCGGCAAAAAAGCCAGGCTGGTTTTTTGCATGGCGCTGGGAAGCCGAACTTGGCATAACGAATGGAAAAATAACAAATAATGAAGGGGAAGGCAGACAGCGGCCGGATTAGCTTCCGAAAGCCGCAGCGGGTAAGGAGGGAACAGAATTGGCAACTGCAAAAAACGGCGCGGGCCGCTTTGACAAAATGGCCATGTCGCCCAAGGAATATCAAGTATATGCAAAAGAAAAAGAGCCGCCTCGCTCCATCCTCGGAAATTGCTTGAAGGCATTTCTGGTGGGCGGAAGCATCTGCCTGGTGGGACAAGCGGTAACAGAGCTGTTTATGCATCTGATGAACATGACTCCGGAGCAGGCGTCCAATCCAACCGTGGCGGTGATGATTCTGCTGTCGGTTATTTTGACAAGCCTCGGCGTTTATGACAAGCTTGCCCAGTTTGCTGGCGCCGGTTCAGCCGTGCCGGTCACGGGGTTTGCCAATTCCATGTGCTCCGCCGCGCTGGAGCATCGAAGCGAAGGGCTGGTGCTGGGCGTTGGCGGCAATATGTTCAAGCTTGCGGGAGCAGTTATCGTCTACGGCACTGTCGCCGCTTTTTTTGTCGGGATCGCGCATCTGATTCTTGGCACGGGAGGGCAATAAGATGCTGAAGGGCAAGCAGTCCTGGTGGTTTGCAAACCGGCCGGTCATTATTGGAGCGTCCTCCGTCGTGGGGCCGGAGGAGGGCAGCGGGCCATTGGCGGAATCCTTTGATCTGGTCCACCCGGAATTGGATATGCAGCAAAAAAGCTGGGAAAAGGCGGAGCGCCTTCTCCTGGAGCAGGCTTCTGAATTCGCCGTTCAAAAAGCCGGGTTGTCGCGGCAGGATGTCCAGTTTTATGTCGGCGGGGATTTGATGAACCAGATCATTAGCAGCAGCTTTGCCGCAAGAGCCATCGGAGCGCCTTATATCGGCGTCTTTGGAGCCTGCTCCACCTCCATGGAATCGCTTGCGCTGGCTTGCCAGCTTGTGGACAGCGGCGCCGCGGAGCGGGTGCTGGCGGGTACTGCAAGCCATAACTGCACGGCGGAGAAGCAGTTCCGGTATCCTACGGAATACGGCTCTCAGAAACCCCCGACAGCCCAGTTTACGGTAACTGGCGCCGGCGCCGCGCTTGTGGCCGCGCAAGGCAACGGGCCTGTTGTCGAATGCGCAACCATCGGCAAGGTCGTGGATCTCGGCATCAAGGACCCCTTTAATATGGGCGCCGCGATGGCTCCGGCCGCAGTGGATACAATACAGGCCCATTTCAATGATACGGGGCGCTCCCCCGGCGATTATGATTTGATTGTGACCGGCGACCTGGCAGGCGTAGGACATCCTATTGCCAAGGAGCTGCTGATGAAAAATGGCGTTCCGATGGACCATACCGAATTTAACGATTGCGGGCTTTTGGTATACGATGTCGAGAAGCAAAAGGTTCAAGCCGGAGGCAGCGGCTGCGCCTGCTCGGCGGTCGTTACGTATGGACATTTGCTGAAGCGGCTGGCAAAGGGCGAGCTGAAGCGGATTTTGGTTGTGGCCACCGGAGCGCTTTTGTCCCCGATATCGTTCCAGCAAGGAGAAAGCATTCCCGGTATTGCCCATGCCGTTGCCATCACGGCGGGTAATGGAGAGGGGGGAGAGGCATGATTTTTTTATGGGCGTTCCTTGTTGGCGGCGCTATCTGCGTATTGGGACAGCTGATGTTTGACGTGCTGAAGCTGACGCCCGCCCATACCATGGCGACGCTGGTTGTCATCGGGGCTATCGTGGACGGGCTTGATCTCTACGAGCCGTTGATTAAATTTGCCGGCGCCGGCGCAACCGTACCTATTACAAGCTTTGGCAACGCGCTTGTGCACGGAGCTTTGACGGAGCTGCACAGCCAAGGGTGGATCGGCGTTATTTCCGGCATCTTTAAGGTGACAAGCGCCGGCATATCGGCGGCTATCATCTTTTCATTCCTTGCGGCCCTTGTCATAAGGCCTAAAGGCTGAGAATTCCGTAAGTTTTGGGGAATCCTGTGGGATTCTCCAATTTTTTTTGGAATGCCGAAATTTGTACAGGTGAATACCATACGGTAAAATAGAGGGGAGCTCATATTTTTCCGGGAGGTTGATTTATGGATATCCGTTCTGCTGATATGCAATCATGCTCATTTATTTTATCGCAATTAGATTCTTGTATCCTGGGAAAGCATGAGGAGATAGAAAGACTTTTAATCGCTGTGCTGGCTGGGGGCCACGTGCTGCTGGAGGATGTGCCGGGCACGGGAAAGACCCAGCTGGTCAAAGCGCTTGCCAAAACCGTAGGAGGGCAATTCCGTAGAATCCAGTGCAATCCCGATTTGCTGCCTACCGATATAACCGGCGTTTCAATCTATCATCCCAAACAGGAAGCTTTCCTGTTTCGGCCGGGCCCCGTCATGACGAATATATTGCTGGCGGACGAGATTAACCGGGCGACGACCAAAACCCAGTCGGCCTTGCTGGAGGCCATGGAGGAGGGGCATGTTACGGTGGATGGGGAGACCTACGAGCTGCCAAAGCCCTTTACTCTTCTCGCTACGCAAAATCCGATCGAATTTGAAGGCACCTATACGCTGCCGGAGGCGCAGCTTGACCGGTTTATGATGAAGCTGTCGCTGGGTTACCCTGCTGAATCCGACGAGCAGCGCATGATAGCTTCGCCCGACACTCATCATCCTTCGGATCGCGTGCAGCAGGTGCTGGATACGCAAAACTTGATGGAAATACAAGAGCAGGCCATGGCCGTCCATATTGACGATGCAGTAGCCAAATATTTGGTGAACCTGGTTCGCGGGACGCGGGAGCACGCCCAGGTGCTTCTCGGAGCAAGTCCCCGTGCGGCGATTTCATTGTCGCGTGCGGCCAAAGCGAGCGCTTACCTGCGCCAGCGCAGCTTTGTGACGCCGGATGACGTGAAATCGCTGGCCCCTTATGTATTGTGCCACCGGATTGTGCTGAGAACAGAAGCTCGCATGAACGGACTGAAGGCCGAATCAATCCTTCAACAGATTATTGAATCGGTTAAAGTGCCTGTTCGTCTGGAGAGATAGGGCTATGATGAAACCAATGAGCCAAAAGACTCGCTGGCTTCTGGCAGCTGCCGCGTATTTCGGCTGCGTCTTATACTTTCTGTTTCAAGGCGGTAAAACAGCGCTGATGCTGCTGGTTATTCTGAGCCTTTTGCTTATCTATTTGCTGCTGGGAAGATGGAGCGGCATAGCCAGAGTGAACGGGTCCAGGGTTATCAGTGGAGGAACTAACCTGAAGCAAGGGGCTTTAAGCGCAGGCACTACAATGGAAGTCAAGCTGTATATTCGCATTCCCGGTTTTTATCCTGTGCCTTATGTTATTGTTCGCGACCAGCTTCAGCGGGAAAACGGGAAATTGCTTCAATTTGAAACGTCCTACGTGCCTAACTGGAAACGCGCGGGCAATGTATCCTACCAGACGCCTCCGCTTCAACGGGGAGAATACCGATTCCAGCGGACGGAATGCGTATCTTATGATGTTTTTGGACTATTCGAGCACGAAGGCAGCTTTGTGGCGGAGCAGACGTTCAGCATTCAGCCTCAGATTGTTGCTCTGAAAGCATGGGTTGGGTTTCGGCAAGGTGTAAAAGGGCCGTATTCTCAGGCTTCCGCTTCGCGCTCGGCCAAAGAAACAACGCAAATTAATGGCGTGCGGGAATATCATTACGGAGACCGCCTTTCACGGATTCACTGGAATGCCACAGCCAAAACCGGCCAATGGAAATCAAAAGCCTTTGAGCGGGAGTCGCTGCCTCGCACCCTGGTTATTCTGGATCGCCGGTTATCCTCATACGCTGGACAATCCGAAGAACGCTTTGAGCTTGCGGTTTCCATAGCGGCCTCCTTTATGGAGCACGGCCTCAAGGATGACACGGCGATGGGACTTGTGTCGGTTGGCGAAAGCATGACGATACTCCCGCCAAAGTCGGGGATGGAGCAGCGCAGCCTGAGTATGAAGCATCTAACTTCGGTTGACGCGGATTCGCCCGTTGCGCTGTACGCTTCATTGCTGCGGGCGGATAGCGTAATCGAGCCGGGCTCCTTCGCGGTTGTCATTTCGGGAGAAGGAGGAAGCGGCATCGTGCAAGCTATGGAGTGGCTTTCCCGCAAAGGCATCCAGCCTTGTCTCATACATGTCGGCTCCGGAACGGACAGGATAAGCGGCAATGTGGCCTGGCAGCATTTGCTTCGCACGCGAGGTTTGACCGTGCATACAGTCCGGCATTTGCAAGAGCTGCCTACTCTTCTGGAAGGGAGCGGCATCGCATGAAGAAAGGAATGCGGCGAATTGCTGCCTTATATGAAGGAACATGGTACGAGCGCCTGTCGGCGCTGTTTGTAGGCGCTATTATATGCGCATGCCTCTCCGTATTTGAAGGTTATTGGTGGCCCGAGAGCTTTGCCATCAGCTATTATACCATTGCTGCTGTAGCTATTATTCATTTTATTGTCCCTTTATCCATGTGGCTGCTTCGTTCCTTTTTGCAGCTTACGGCAACGATAATAATTGTGTTCAGGCTGGCCAGAAAGGAATGGGTTGTTCTGCCGCCCGCCTCGTCCGAGCCGGGCGAATGGCTATGGTGGCTGCAGCAGCATCTGGCCCAGCTGCATCCCTTCATCTGGTTTGGGCTTGCGCTAATGGCGCTTCAGATGCTGATTGGCTCCTGGTCGATTACGCGGCCCCGATTGTTCGGAATTGTTGGCGCCGGCGTGCTGCTATTGACCGTAGCGGATTCCTTTACGCCAATCTGGCTATGGGACAACGTCGCTGTCGTTGTTTTTTCGGGGCTGATCTGGCTCGTGGTCAATCATCTGGCGCATTTACAACGAAGGCATCCCTCCAGCTGGAAGGAGCTGCTTGAATATCCGGTAGGCTTGTTCTCGCCAGCTGTAATCGTCCTGTCCTTGCTGATGCTCATCGGTGTCAATATGCCGTCGCTGCCTCCGCTATTGCAGGACCCCTATACGCTTTGGAAAAACGCGCGAGGCGAGGAAGTTTCCATCTTTTTGGGCGAAAAGGCGATTATTCGGGAGGCTTCCTCGGCCAATGGCAATGCCAGCTCAGGCTATAGCCGGGATGACGGGGCATTGGGCGGCGGCTTCGACTATGACTATTCACCCATGATGACGGTTACCACGACCCGCCGCAGCTACTGGCGCGGAGAATCCAAGGACCTTTACACGGGCGCAGGCTGGAGCGATAGCGTGTCTCCGCGTAAAGCGGGCGATGCAATAAATGTAGGAAAAAACATGGATTTTCCGGATAATTTACGGTCCCTTGCCGAAACGGTGGAAGTGAATCAGACCGTGACGATGATCAGGGAAGATGAATATCCTGTTTTATTCGGCGCATCTGCAATATCCAAGGTAAACTGGGTTAACGGAGAAAACGAGCTGTTTCCATTTGCCATGGTCTGGTCCCCGGCTCAATGGGAGCTATTGTCTCCCGAGGGGACTCGTTACCCAGCTGTCTATTCTATTTCATCGCAGGTGACGGTTCTGGATGAAGCGGCATTGAGAAAAAGCAAAGCCGCATTTGAGGAGCCCCTTCTTCAGAGCATGTATACCAAATTGCCGGAGACGCTGCCGTCCCGGGTTGCGCAGCTGGCAGCGGACATTACGGCGGAAGGAACAACGGCCTATGACAAGGCCAAGCTGCTGGAGACCTATCTGCGCAGCAACTACGCGTACAACAACAAACCTGATTTAACCAAATTGACTGGCGAAAGCACAGACTTTGTCGACCAATTCCTGTTTGAATTGTGGGAGGGATATTGCGACTATTTCTCTACCGCGATGGCAGTAATGGCCCGTTCGCTTGACATGCCGGCCCGCTGGGTCAAGGGCTTTGCCCCTGGCGCGCTTCCAGCGGATCAGATGATGGTGCCAGGCGAAATGATGGAGGATTTTAATCCTGACGGCGCAGGCACGTATACAGTCCGCAACTCCGATGCGCATTCGTGGGTTGAAATTTATTTCGAGGGGTACGGCTGGATTCCGTTTGAGCCGACTGCCGGATTCAGTTTTCCTTATTCCATGCCGGAAGGCGTAGAGCCCATTCTTCCGGATATTGATACTTCCGAGGCTCAAGAGCCGGAGGTTGAGCCGTCCCCGGTCAACGAATCGCAAGGGGATTATACATGGGTTTGGATTTCGGCGGCAAGCATCGGCGTAATGGGGTTAGGCTGGATCGCCATCCGGCGTTTTGGCGGACTGGTTTTGCTTTACCGAAAGCTTTCAGGACGCAATTATTCCGGCAATGAGCTGATTGTTGCGGAAACGGGCAAGCTTCTGCGCTTCTGCAAGCGGCGGGGGCTACAGCGCGAAGAGCACGAAACGCTTCGGGAAGCAGTGCAGCGCTGGTCGCAAAGCCGCAAGCCGCTGAAGGAGGATTTCCGTTACGTGCTCGAGAGCTTCGAAAGAGCCAAATACGGAGCCGGCAATGCCACAAAAGATGAAACCGAACGTTTTGTGCAAAAGGTCAATTATTTGATAGGGGAAATAAAATGAGTAAAAGGTTGTTCATCCCCTAAAACATGAATAAAAACAGCTGCCGCCGGACGGTGATTCGGCGGTATTTTTTTTGCAACAAATTGTCATTGTATGTTATAGTTTCGTAAGATAGCAGGTAGAAAGCTGAGGGATTACGGTTATGTTTGAAAGATTGGTGCCGAAGAAACGTGTTCATTCGGTATACGATATTGATCTGGACGAGCTGTATTTGCATGGAGTGCGGGGAATTATAACGGATTTGGACAACACGCTTGTAGGGGCAAGGGAGCCGCTGGCAACGCCCGAGCTTATTGTTTGGCTGGATAAAGTCAAGGCGGCGGGATTCCGGGTCGTTATTGTGTCCAATAATAATAAAACAAGGGTCGGCAATTTTGCCGTCCCGCTTGATATACCGTTTCTGCATGCTGCAAGGAAGCCGTCGCAGCAGGCCTTTCGGAAAGCGCTGGCTTTGCTTCAGCTGGAGCCTGGCCAGACGGCAATGATTGGAGACCAGATGATGACAGACGTGCTTGGCGGCAACCGGCTGGGTCTGCACACAATTCTGGTTGCGCCGATCTCTCCTGCCGATGAAGGCATGATGACAAGGGTAAATCGGAAAATCGAGAAGTACGCGCTGACAAGGCTTCGCCGGCGCGGGTTATGGTATGAGGAGGATAAGCAATCATGAGCAAGCATATTAAGGAAGAAGGAGCAGCCTGCGCAGGCTGCGGCGTTGCGCTGCAATCGCAGAGCAGCGAATTGCCGGGTTATTTGCCGGAGTCCGCTGCCGCGCGCGAGCCGGTTATTTGCCAGCGCTGCTTCCGTATTACCCATTATAATGAAGCTTCATCCGTAGCGATTGATCAGGACGACTTTTTGCGGCTGCTTGGCAGCATTGGCTCAACCGACAGTCTGGTTATTCATATCGTTGACCTGTACGATTTTGAGGGCAGCCTGATTTCCGGCCTTCAGCGCTTTGTGGGCAACAATCCCGTATTGCTCGTCGTGAACAAAATCGATTTGCTGCCAAAGGGCTTAAACATGAACCGGATTCGCAACTGGGTGCAGCGGACTGCCAAGGAGCAGGGCTTGCGCACTGTGGATGTCATCCTGTGCAGCGCCAAACGCAATATTGGCTTTGAGCATGTCATTGAAGCGCTGGAGAAGCATCGCAAGGACCGCGACGTGTATGTGGTAGGCGCTACCAATGTCGGCAAATCGACTCTGATTAATCGTCTCATCCGGGATTATAGCGATCTGGAGAGAGAGCTGACGACCTCCCGGTATCCAGGCACAACGCTTGACGCCATTTATATCCCGCTGGACGATGGCAAAGCTGTCATTGATACGCCGGGTATTGTTTACACCAGCAGAATGACGGAGGTTGTGCCGCGCAGCTTTTTGGGCTCATTGCTGCCGGACAAGCCGATCAAGCCGCTGGTATATCAGCTAAACGAACAGCAAACGCTGTTTCTGGGCAGCTTGGTTCGCTTTGACTTTGTGGAGGGGGAACGGCAATCCTTTACCCTCTATATTTCCAATGCGCTTAACGTGCACCGGACAAAGCTGGAGCGTGCGGACGAGCTTTATAGCGAGCATAAGGGAGAGCTGCTGGGAGCGCCAAGCCGTGAGGAGCTGGAGTCGATTCCGGAATGGACAAGGCATTCGCTTCGCGTGCGAAGCGGGGAGAAGCAGGATATTTTTGTCGCCGGTCTTGGCTGGATCCAGGCCAATGGACAAAGCGGCGCGCAGATAGACGTTTATGCCCCCAAAGGGGTCAAGGTGCTCCTGCGCCCTTCCATGATCTAGAGACATAAGGGGGAACGGATATGACGGAAAGACGGCTTGATCCTGGTATTGATAGCCACACAACGCTTTATGCCGTTATTGGCGATCCCGTCATCCAGTCCAAATCTCCGCTGATGATGAATGCCGCATTTCGGGAAAGCGGCATTAATGGCGCTTATGCCGCATTTCATATTACGCCGGATAAGCTGGAAGGCTTTGTGACAGGCGTACGCGCCATGGGAATCCGGGGTGTGAATGTTACGATTCCCCATAAGCTGGCGGTGATGGAACTGCTGGACGATATCCATCCCGACGCCAAGGCGATTGGCGCGGTGAATACGATTGTTAACGACAACGGCCGTCTTGTCGGCTATAATACGGATGGGATAGGCTATGTCCGCTCTTTGAAGGAAGAGGCGGAGCCCCGATTGTCGGGCAAAAAAATCGTTGTGCTTGGAGCCGGCGGAGCTTCGCGCGGTATTATTTATGCGTTGCTGCGGGAAAACCCCCGGGAAGTTGTCATTGCGAACCGGACAGCCGACAAGGCATATGACTTGGCCAAAGACCTAGGCGGGGTGGAAGCGGGCGTTGCCGGAATTCCTTATGATGCCCTGAAGGACGCTTGCAGCGATGCCGATATTGTCATTAATACGACGTCGGTGGGCATGTTTCCGCATCCCGGGGAAACGCCGATTCCGGGTGCTTGGCTGAAGCCGGGCGCTGTCGCCAGCGATTTGATTTATAATCCGCTCAAAACGGAGTTTCTTCGCCAGGCGGAGGAGCGCGGCTGCCGTATTCACGGCGGACTCGGCATGTTTATATATCAAGGCGCCTACGCCTTCGAATATTGGACGGGCGTTCCGGCGCCGGTCGAGGTCATGAAGGAAACAGTGTTGGCCACGTTAGGGCGTGCCTGAAAACCAGTATAAGGTCATCTTGCACCGCCTTTTCGCCCCTTGCTGTGTTTGAAAATTATTTTATGGAACAATGATGAAAGAAGGAATAGGAACATGCTGACAGGAAAGCAAAAACGTTATTTGCGCTCGCAGGCGCATCATCTGGACCCCATTTTCCAAGTGGGCAAAGGCGGAACAAACGATCATCTGGTGCGTCATATTCAGGAAGCGCTGGAAGTAAGAGAGCTGATCAAGGTATCCGTGCTCAATAATTGCAGCGACGATCCCAAGGAAATCGGGGTTGAGGTATCGCAAGCGGCCGGAGCGGAGCTGGTGCAAGTAATCGGCAAAACGATCGTCCTGTATAAGGAATCCCGCGACAACAAAAAAATCGAGCTGCCGCGTTCGCGGTAATGATCCGGCTCTCGATTTAGGAGAAGAAGAGGTGGGAGCAATTGGCTAAAATAGGCATCATGGGCGGCACCTTCGACCCCATCCATACCGGACATCTCATTGCCGCCGAAACGGCTAGGGATTGCTGCGGACTGGACGAGGTCTGGTTTATTCCGACCAGCGGCCCTCCATTAAAGGATAATGGCCCTGCCGTGCCGGCGGAGTCGAGGCTTGAGATGGTGCGTGCCGCAATCAATGACAATCCCGCCTTTACATGCTCCGATATTGAATTAAAAAGAGGCGGCGTCAGTTATTCCATCGATACGGTGAAGGAGCTGACGTCGCTCTATCCGCAGCATGCTTTTTTTTATATTATCGGCTCGGACCGCATTAATGATTTGCCGCGATGGCATGCTGTAGAGGAGCTGGCTGCACTGGTGTTCTTTATCGGGCTGGAGCGTCCGTCGGAGAAGGCGGATGTGGCTGCGCTTCCCCGGTTTTTGAAGGAAAGGCTGATAGCGGCGGAGATGCCGGCTATAGGTATCTCGTCAACGGCGCTGAGGAAGCAGCTTCGGGAAGGCCGCTCTGTCCGCTATTTGCTGCCGGAGGCGGTCCATCAGTTAATCAGGAGGCATGGTTGGTATGGAACGCGCGGAGATGATTGAAGCTGTCAAGGCGGAAATGCCGGAACGCCGGTGGATTCATACCGAAGGCGTGATGGCAACGTCTATTCTGCTTGCGGAACGGTTCGGGGGCGACCCGGAGCGTGCAGAGCTTGCGTCCATCTTGCATGACGTGGCTAAATTTTGGGCAACCGACCGTTTGGCTGCCGTAATTGCCGACAACGGGCTTGGCGATGATTGGCTGGCCTATGATAAAGAGCTATGGCATGCCCCTGCAGGCGCTTGGGAAGCCAAAACGAGGTTTGGGGTGGACGACGAGGATGTGCTGAATGCGATCCGGTTCCATACCTCAGGTCGCGGCGGCATGTCCAAGCTGGAGAAAATCGTATGGCTGGCCGATTACATCGAGCCGGGGCGTGATTTTCCGGGCGTGGATAACATCCGCAGCTTAAGCGAAAAAAGTCTGGATAGCGCTATCCTTGCAGGCCTGGAGGCAACGATTGGCGTGCTGATGCAGAGGGGCAGGCTGATATATCCCCTTACCATCGAAGCGAGAAATGATCTGCTTAGAAGCCTGAATAAAGAGTAATCTTCTCAATAAAAACATATACGGCTTGCTTTGCTCAAGCCAAACTGGAGGCTGAAGAATGGCAATACAGTCCGATGAATTGCTCAAAATTGCGGTGGATGCCGCTGAAGATAAAAAGGCGATTAATGTTGTGGCGCTTAACCTGAAGGAAGTTTCGCTTGTTGCCGACTATTTTGTCATTTGCAGCGGTAATTCCGATGTTCAAGTGCAAGCCATCGCTACCGAGATACGAAAGCAGGCGGAAAAAAGCGGCGCGCGCATTCGCGGTCTGGAAGGCATGGACAGCGCGCGCTGGGTACTGATTGACCTGGGCGACGTAATCGTGCATGTGTTTCATCGCGAGGAGCGCGATTATTACAATATTGAGCGCTTGTGGTCCGACGCCAAGGTCGTGGAGTTTGCATGACTTTGACAGCGGGAACTACCAGACCGTTAAAGGTGTTGCGTGAAGTATCGCCATACGGCTATTTTCTTGTTGATGAAGAAGGAAACGAGGTGCTGCTCCATTACACGGAGCTGGTAGGCTCCAAGCCTTCTATCGGCGCTACGATTGATGCTTTTATCTTTTTTGATTCCGAGGACCGCCTTGCGGCCACGATGAAAAAGCCGCTTCTTCAGCTGGGCGAGCTGGCCCGCCTGAAGGTTGCGGACGTTCATCCCAAGCTTGGCTGCTTTTTGGAAATGGGACTTGGCAGACAGCTTTTGCTCCCGCTGTCCGAGCTGCCGGAGAGCATTGCTTACCGTCCTCTTCCCGGCGATGAGGTGTTTGTCGTGATGAAGCATGACAAGATCGGCCGTCTTGTAGCCAAAATCGCATTTGAAGAAGAGCTGTCGCCGCTTGTGTTCGCCGCGCCGGAAGCGTGGCGCAATCAGTGGGTGGAAGGCTGGGTGACCAAAACGCTTCAAATGGGCAGCTTCGTCATCCTTGACGGCGGCGTGGTTGGTTTTGGCGTTTACGGAATGATTCCTGCACCGGAGCGGACCAGGGCGCTTCGGCTTGGGGAGCGCGTCCGCGCGCGTGTTACGTTTATCCGCGAGGATGGCAGAGTCAATTTGTCCATGTCGGAGAAAAAAGAGGTTGGGCGCGAGCTGGATGCGGATCGGCTTTTGGCTTTTCTGAAGGAACGTCCAAACGGCGGCATGCCGTATTCCGATGAAACGGATCCCGATATTATCAAGCAGCGTTTTGGCATCAGCAAATCTGCTTTTAAACGGGCGCTTGGCAAGCTGCTGCGGGAGGGGCTTATTACTCAAAAGGGAAGCTGGACCTATTTGACGGAAGCTCAGGCCGAGGATAACCTCGGCGGCGATGAAACGGCGTCACTGGGAGCCGATGTGAATAAGTCATCGGGAGCCAATGTGAATACGTTGCCGAGAGCGAATGGAACTGCGTCGTCGGAAACGAGTGGGAATGTGTCGCCGAGAGCGAATGGAACTGCGTCGTCGGAAGCGAGTGGGAATGCCAGGGGAGAAGCTGGGAAATGAGCGGCTCCTACGGTCAATTCGCGCTGGTCTACGACCAGCTGATGGAGGATATGCCTTATGCCGACTGGCTGGGCTTTGCCCGGGAATGCTGGTCGCGTTACGGCATGCCGGCTTCGGTTGCGGATTTGGGCTGCGGAACGGGCAGTCTGGCCATTCCGCTGGCGCGCTCCGGCTTTCACGTTTACGGCATTGACCTATCATCGGAGATGCTGTCCGTCGCCCGCAGCAAATGGGATGAATCGCCGCAGCAGGCGGTTCGCCCGCGTGCAGGGACAATCCGGTGGCTGCAGCAGGACATGGCCTCCTGGGAGCTTGCAGAGCCCGTAGACGCGGTCATTTCTTTTTGCGACTGCATTAATTATTTGACGGAGAAAGCTGATGTGGAAGCGGCATTCCGCTCCACCTTCGCCGCGCTTAAAGACGGCGGCTCTTTCCTGTTTGATGTTCATCCGCGCGAAACGCTGATTCGTTATAGCGAAGAGCAGCCCTTTGTGCTGGACGAACGGGATATCTCCTACATCTGGACCTGCGACTTTGAGCCGGAGCCTTGCCGCATCCAGCATAATCTGTCTATTTTTGCCCGGGAGGGCGACGGCAGATATGCGAGATTTCTGGAAACGCATGTGCAGCGCGCCTATGACCCCGACTGGATCGTTTCGGCATTGCGCAAAGCGGGTTTCTCAAAAGTAGACCAATATGCCGACTTCAAGCTGGAGCGGCCTCATGAACATTCCGAAAGACTGTTTTTTGCTGCGATCAAATGATGCGCGAGATTACAATTATTGCGGCGTCCTAACGGATTTCATTAGCTCATGCGGCATTGCGTTGCGTTAATGCAGGTAAGGCAGTTGGTGCAGGAAATACTTTAATGCAGGTATGATACCTCAAACAGGAATTGTGTTAGTGCAGGAAATGCTTTAATGCAGGTATGATACTTCAAACAGGAATTGTGTTAATGCAGAGGCAGGATAGCTTCATTTAGATATTGTCGCTAATAAAGATATGCAACTAGCAAACGGGGGTGTCGAAATATCGCACACCCCCGTTTGCTATGGCCTGAAAGCATCAAGTTTGTGCAACTTTCAGCACAAACTTGATGCTTCGCTTCGTAGCTGATCGCTTTGTACGAATGATCGTACAAACAGCCCTTGCCTGTCAGCGTAGCGGCTCGGTTTGTACGAATAACCGTACAAACAGCCCCTGCCTAGCAGCGTGGCGGCTCGGTTTGTACGAATAAACGTACAAACAGCCCCTGCCTAGCAGCGTGGCGGCTCGGGTTTGTACGAATAATCGTACAAACAGCCTCTGCCTAGCAGCGTAGCGGCTCGGTTTGTACGAATAACCGTACAAACAGCCCTTGCCTGTCAGCGTAGCGGCTCGGTTTGTACGAATAACCGTACAAACAGCCCCTGCCTAGCAACGTGGCGGCTCGTTTTGTACGAATAACCGTACAAACAGCCCTTGCCTGTCAGCGTAGCGGCTCGTTTTGTACGAATAATCGTACAAACAGCCCCTGCCTGTCAGCGTAGCGGCTCGTTTTGTACGAATAACCGTACAAACAGCCCCTGCTTGGCAGCGTAGCGGCTCGGTTTGTACGAATAACCGTACAAACAGCCCCTGCCTGTCAGCGTAGCGGCTCGGTTTGTACGAATAATCGTACAAACAGCCCTCGCCAGGCTGGGTAACCGCGTGTTTTGTTCGATTTATCGTACAAGCTGCTTCAGTCCTAGACGAGTTAAGTCACAGCCTGAACGCAGTACCCAGATTCCGCAGCATTCAATTTTCTTTATTTCTCTATTCCCGCAAAGCGTCCTTCAAACGGCTGTTCATGGACTCCCAACCCGATGATCGGCGTACAGCAGCCAGCTTCAATTCACGGACTGCCCGCTCCAGCTCCTGTATATAAAGTCCCAATTCGGGCGCCTCGCGCCCTGCGTCCCGGCACAGCTCCTCAAGCAGCAATTTTGCCTCGGCAGACGTTAATTTCGCCATTCCATTCAACCTCCGAACATTTCAAAAAATGGTACTGTTCCATCATAACTTTATCTGTTAAAATAGTCGAGTCACCCAAAAAACCTGTGGGACATAGAATAGAGCAGATGCCATTTTTTACATTGACGGAACCTATATGTTGATGTAGAATTCAGATACACCAACTAGATGTTGATGTGGATTTGAATTTCTGCTTGAAAGCTATGATGCATAACAACAAGCGCATCTGACTCCGATAGAGGCCGGAAGCGCTTTTTGATTGCGATGAGTGCGTGTTTAAATCGTTCGGTTTTCAGTGCTTTTTGATGAGCGGCGGGCCATTTGAACAACCTCTACAATTCCGCAAGGGAGAGGCGTGTCATGCTAGTTGTTTATGATTCCAAAACAGGCAACGTAAAACGGTTTATCAACAAGCTGAATATGCGTGCCGTACAAATTGACGAGCAACAGGAAGTGAACGAGCCGTTTGTACTCGTTACGTATACGACCGGGTTTGGACAAGTCCCGGAACGAGTTAACCACTTTTTGGAGACCAACCACGTCATGCTGAGGGGTGTATCGGCCAGCGGCAATCGGAACTGGGGACCGGGCTTTGCCAAAAGCGCGGATACCATTTCATCCAAATACGATGTGCCGGTTATTCTGAAATTTGAGTTGTCGGGGACCAATCAGGATCGGGAAAATTTTGTTGAAAGGGTGCGTGCCATTGAAGCTCTATGAGGAATTAAACATTGAAGCGGGGGCGGATGAGGCGATAGTTGCTGCCGATAGCCAAAGTGGTCAAAGAGACGAGGCGAAACAAAGCGAAGTGAAGCACATTGAACTGAACAATCAGCTTATGCAGCGCGGAGCGGACGGTTTTTATCAATTGGAAAAGGACAAGGAAGCGGTCGCCGCTTTTATGGCCGAGGTTGAGCAAAAAAGCGTGAAGTTTGGCTCGCTCAAGGAAAAGCTGGATTATTTAATTCAAAACGACTATTACGACGACGTCTTTAAAAAATATACATATGAGCAGGTTGAAGCGGTGTTCAATCTGACGGAGGGAAGAGGCTTCCAGTTCCAGTCGTACATGGCGGCGTCCAAGTTCTACAAGGACTATGCGATGAAGACAAACGACAAGTCCAAATACCTGGAGCAGTACAGCGACCGCGTTTCCATCGTGGCGCTGCATCTGGGCGAAGGCGATGCCGACAGGGCGCTGCGGATTGCGGAAGCGATGATCGAGCAGCGGCTGCAGCCGGCTACGCCAACGTTCCTGAACGCGGGCAAGAGCCGCCGCGGCGAGATGGTTTCCTGCTTCCTGCTGGAAATGGACGATTCGCTCAATTCCATCAACTATGTGCTGGGAACCTGCATGCAGCTGTCCAAAATCGGAGGCGGTGTGGCGGTTAACCTGTCCAAGCTGCGCGGACGCGGCGAGCCGATCAAAGGCGTTGAGGGAGCTGCAAAAGGCATTATGCCTGTCCTGAAGCTGATGGAGGACGCATTTTCCTACGCGGATCAGATGGGGCAGCGCAAAGGCTCCGGCGCTGGATATTACAACATTTTTGGCTGGGACATTATCGAGTTCCTGGATTGCAAAAAAATCAATGCCGACGAAAAATCCCGTATCAAAACGTTGTCTATCGGATTGATCATTCCTAACAAGTTCTACGAGCTGGCTGCGGCCAACAAACCGCTTGTTGTGTTTGGACCGCATTCCGTGCACAAGGCATACGGACAACATCTGGACGACATGGACATGGACGTTATGTACGAGGAACTGCTGGCTAACGATAAAGTAACCAAAAAAACAGTTATGAACGCGCGCGACATGCTGACCAAAATCGCATCCATTCAGCTGGAATCCGGTTACCCGTACATCATGAACAAGTCAAATGCCAACAACGTGCATGCGCTCAAGGATATCGGCTCCGTCAAAATGTCCAACCTGTGTACAGAGATTTTCCAGCTGCAGGAGACTTCGGAAATTAACGATTACGGCTATGAGGATGCTATCCGCCGCGACATCAGCTGCAACCTGGCATCGCTGAATATCGTCAACGTTATGGAGCATGGCAAGGTGAAGGATTCCGTAAAAGTTGGCATCGAGGCACTCACAACCGTCAGCGATTTGTCCAAAATCGACAACGCTCCGGGCGTGCGCAAGGCCAATGAAGAGCTGCATTCCGTAGGGCTTGGCGCCATGAACCTGAACGGCTATCTGGCCAAAAACAAAATTTCGTACGAGAGCGAAGAAGCCAAAGATTTTGCCAATACGTTCTTTATGATGATGAACTTCTACTCGCTGGAAAAAAGTATGGAAATCGCCAAGGAGCGCGGCGAAACCTTTAAAGATTTTGACCGTTCGGAATATGCCAAGGGCACTTATTTTACACGGTATATCGAAAAGGATTTCCGTCCTCAAACAGATCGCGTGAAAGAGCTGTTCCAGGGCATGGACATTCCATCGCCACAGGACTGGGCGGAGCTGAAGGATAAAGTAGCACAGCATGGGCTGTATCATGCTTACCGTCTGGCCATTGCGCCAACACAAAGCATTTCCTATATTCAAAATGCAACTTCCAGCGTAATGCCGATTGTAGAGCATATCGAAACGCGGACTTACGCCAACTCGACAACCTATTACCCGATGCCTTATCTGGCACAGGATAATTATTTCTATTACAAATCGGCTTATAACATTGACCAGTTCAAGCTGATTGATCTGATTGCGGAAATTACCCAGCATATCGACCAAGGTATTTCTACCGTACTGCATGTCAACAGCAATGTGACAACCCGAGAATTGGCGCGTTTCTACGTTTATGCAGCGCAGAAGGGTTTGAAATCCCTCTATTATACCCGCACGAAACGCCTGTCCGTTGAGGAATGCACAAGCTGCGCAGTATAACGATAGCGACCTGTAATCTATAAGTGCGAAGCAAAAAGGAGCATGTGGATCATGAAAGCCGTAAACTGGAACCGCCCGGACGATGATTTTACGCTTACGTTCTGGCAGCAAAATATTATGCAATTCTGGACGGACGATGAAATTCCGCTTTCCGATGACAAAATGGACTGGATGGCGATGACAGACGACGAACGCACTTTGTACAAGCATGTGCTCGGCGGACTGACCTTGCTGGATACGATCCAGGGCGGAGTTGGCATGCCGAAAATTTTGGAGCATGTTGAAGGCTTGCAGCGCAAGGCGGTGCTGGCGTTTATGTCCATGATGGAGCAAATCCATGCCAAGTCGTACAGCAGCATTTTTACAACGCTGGCTTCCGGCGAGGAAATCGACGCGATTTTTAAATGGGTGGATGAAAATCCCCAGCTCCAGAAAAAAGCGGAATTAATTTCTGCCTGGTATACAAGCATCAGCGATGCAAAAGGGCTGTACAAAGCGATGGCAGCTTCCGTTTTCCTGGAAAGCTACCTGTTCTATAGCGGCTTTTTCTACCCGCTTTATTTGGCGGGCCAAGGCAAAATGACAAGCAGCGGCGAAATTATCGACCTTATCTTGCGCGACGAAAGCATTCACGGCTTGTATGTCGGCGTGTTGGCACAGGAGCTGTTTGCCACCTTTACGGCTGAAGAACAGGAGTCGCTCAAAATTGAGCTTTACGCTCTGCTGATGGAATTGTATAACAACGAGGTTGTTTACACCGATGATTTGTACAGCTCCATTGGGCTTGAGGAGGAGGTTAAGGTTTACGTTCGCTACAATGCCAACAAAGCGTTAATGAACCTTGGCCTGGAGCCTCATTTCCCTGAGGAGCCGGTTAACCCGATTGTATTCAACGGGATTAGCACGCATACGAAGCAGCATGACTTTTTCTCCAAAAAAGGCAACGGTTATGTCAAAACCATTCATATCGAGCCTCTTACGGATGATGACTTTGTGTTTAATTTCTAAAGCTTATTAACAGAAATCGCTCCCGACTACGCCGCGACGGCAGATCGGGAGCGATTTTGCATAATGTGCGGAAGCTTGGCCTCCCCACAAAATCTTTATATAAGTTGCACTCAAGAGAAAAGTAGCATCAGGCCAGAGTGTGAGGGGTTCTGGAGAAAAGCATATGCTTACGAAGTAACGTTCTTCCAGAACGTTTTAAGCGGTCGCTTGTGTTCCCGGATTTCACCCTTTGAAAAGTCGATTCAGAGAAATCTGGGAACAATTGCGATCGGAAGAACTTCTCACACGCCGGCCCACACCGCTGAGACTCTTTTGTTCAACTTATATATTCTCTCATGATTGAAAAAAATCACTGCAGCGGATAAAGTAAAAGTACATAATTTAGGCACACAGAGAGAGGGGCAAGGCTCATGAAAAGCATAGAGGTAGGGGAATTAGCCCGCCGCTTTAACCTGGAGGTATTGGCCGGAGAGGACAAGCTGGGCCGCACCATATCAAAAGCCCGCGCGTATCGGCCAGGTCTGGAGTTTGTAGGTTATTTTGATTATTTTCCTCAGGAGCATGTTCAGGTGCTTGGCAAAAAAGAAGTGACCTATCTGCTGGCATTGACCGAGGAGGAGCGCAATCATCACATTGGCAACATTGTCAAATATCATCCCCCTTGCTTTATCGTAACCAGCGGTCAGGAAGGCCTCAAATATTTGACCAAATATTGCGATGAGGAGCGTATTCCTCTGCTCCGCACAAATGAACCTACTGCCTCTTTCCTGGGCATGCTGGATGCTTATTTGCTTAAGGAGCTAGCTCCGGAGATTGCGATTCATGGAGTATGTCTCAATGTATCGGGCATTGGCATTTTGATGCGCGGCAAATCGGGAGTAGGAAAAAGCGAAACGGCGCATACGCTTATCCGCCGCGGTCACAGGCTTGTAGCAGATGATATTATTGTATTGAAAAAGCTGAGCGGACAAACGCTTCTGGGCAGCCACAATGGGAAAACGAAGGAATTTCTTGCACTGCGCAGCGTTGGGCTGGTCAATGTGGTAAGACTGTACGGCCGCCGGGCATTTCAGGACGAAACGCGCATTACGCTGGATATCGAGCTGACCAAATGGCGTGATAACGATTTGAACAACGATCTTGAGGTGCCGCCAAAGTTTGTAGAATACATGGGCGTACAAATTCCCCATTTTGAAATTCAGCTTCAGCCGGGCAGAGATGTGGCTGGTTTGATAGAAGCTGCGGCTAACAATTGGTATTTGCGTCAGCAAGGCTATAGCGCAATGGAAGATTTTATGAAAAGACTGGAAGAGGAATGAACGGTTACGGCACTATCCTTCTTGCATCAATAGTGGTAAACTAGGGGCATGGAAGGTTTTTTCTGGCACTATTGTTCTTTTACCCGATCAAAAGGAGGAAGAATGTGTGGAAAACTGTTACATTGTAACAAAACCTGCCCTTAATCTGATAGGCCTCAATTATAGCGGACCCTATTCGCAGTTTCCGGACGAAACCATCCGATTGCAAAGCGAGTTTCTGGCAAGAAGACACGAGTTTAATGGTGAAATCAAATCCACGGTGGTGTATAGTCCGTATTTTGGCAATGAAGCCTTTGCGTCATATTGGGCTTGCTATGAAACGGATCATATGGAAGAGATACCGGAGGGTATGGTGCAGTTTACAATTCCGGAGCATCGGTATGCCATGGTTGCAAGCTCCAACAAACGAATTGGCGAAGCCTACGAGCAGCTAAATGCCTGGATGCTGGAGCAAGGACTGAAGCGGCATGAAAATGCGGTTTGTCTGGAGTTGTTTTATGTGGATGAGCATCATTTGGAGGAAGAACCGGTGGAATTGCTTATACCTCTCAGAGATTAGACCTACAAGAGCTTGCGCAAGCAGGTTCTTTTTTCTATGTACATAAGCTCAACTAAATAGTTGGCAGGGAGTTTTTCTTCCAAAAGCCTAGCCGCCTCAGGCAGAGCCTTTGGCGGTAGGAAGGGAAGCTTTGTAGGCGGTCACTTTGTTTTTGCCGGTTGTTTTGGAATAATACATAGCATCATCGGCTTGCTTAACCATCAATTCTACCGAATCGGCCGTTTTAACGGTGCTGTAGCCTATACTGACCGTTACAATGGTTTCGGCTTCAACCCGTTTGCGAATATTTTCCGCCACTTGATCCGGTTTGCAGCCCTCAGTCCGGATGCAGGCAAGCAGTTCTTCGCCGCCGTAGCGTCCGGCATGGCCCAAGCCTGACGATTCTTCCTTCAATATATCCGCAACGCGCTTTAATACCGTATCCGCCTTGGCATGGCCTTCGGTATCGTTCAGTCTCTTGAAGTTGTCGATGTCGCAAAAAATGATTGCAATGCCGCCGCGTTCCATCAGCTGGTTTGCCTTTTTATTAAAGTGTCTGCGGATGTAGAGGCCGGTTAACCCATCCGCTATAGCAGACTGATAAGTGGATAACAGACGGTCAATAACCCATTCGAACAAAAGCATAAACAGCAGGCAGCAATAAAGAAGAGGCAGCAGCTGAACCAGCAAAATGGCCCATGGCTGCTCTCCCTTGAATACATACCCGTCCGCCATTCGCATCAGCTCCGCTACAAATACAGTAATCAGGCTGGCATAATACTTTACATTCATATCTACGCTGCGCGTGGCAAGCAAAATAACAAGAACAACAACAATGCTGTATACATCTAGCATCGGAAAAAGGATTTTCCCTGCTTGCTCGGCCGTACTATAAGAACCAAGGAATAGCTGAACCGCTCCAAGGGCCAGGCCGGCCGCGATCATTAGGATAAAAGGCATGATTTTGACCTTGGCGGTCCTCAAGGTATATAACTTCATAAACACAAAGTTTATAATAATGAATGTAATGATAGTAAGAAGCATGGAGGCAAGCGGGAGCCATTCGCTTGACGGCTGGGCCGAGGAAGCAAGATAAGCCTTGAGGCCTTGATCGGCAATCATCGCTCCGAGCGTTCCGATCAGCAGCGTATAAATGCTTTTGCTGCGGTAGCTGGCATGAATTTTGAGGGACATAAAAATCATCAGCATTAAAATGACGCCTATGGAAAAGGCGGAGAACAGATGTCCGTTCGGACCGGAAAGCCACTGCATTAATGTCATAGTCAACCACCGTTGCATTGGAATGGGAGTACATAAATTGAACAAAAGAGTTCAGCAGTGTAGGCCGCCATGTGAAAAATTCTTCCGATCGCAGTTGTTCCCAGATTCCCCTGAATCATAAGGAATAATGGTGAAATCCGGGAACACAAGCGACCGCTTAAAACGTTCTGGAAGAACGTTACTTCGTAAGCATATGCTTTTCTCCAGAACTCTTCACACTCTGGCCTGTTGCTGCCTTCCTTTTGTTCAATTTATGTACATGAGTGTCTTTACAGAAACATATGTTCTAGTATATCATATTTTGAAAGATAAGGAAATCGCATTATCGGGAGTGATGGAATGAATATATTGCAAGCTTTGTTTTTCCCGCCGGAGCAGCCGGGGGGCGTATCGTCGATGGTTCCTTATATCCTGGAGCGCTTTCAGAAGCTGGGGTGGGAAATGGATCTTTTCTCCATTCCCAAAAGAGTACGGAGCAAGGGCTCTGAGGAAGTGTCGTTCCAAACGTTTGATTACACGCAATTCTCCGGCAATCCGCTGGTTGACAAATATATGCAGACATACAAGGATTACATTTGGTGGACGCGTCTGCGCATGTCCAGGTCGTATGACGTTATCCATGCCCATCATCCCATCGCGGCGCTTGCCATGAAGCATATTTATCCCGATACTCCGCTGGTTATGACCATTCACTCCAGCTACGAAAGCGAGCTGATGCTGAACGGAAAGATTAGCGAAGGCGGTACGGAGCATCGGTTTTTGACCTCCATTTATCGAGAGCTGGAGTCCAAGGTTGATCTGATCATGACAGCTTCGGAATCGTTTCGCTCTTATTTGGCGCAGCATATGGATCAGCCTGAAAAAATCAAGGTAATTCCCAATGGCTTTGATGAAAAGCGGTTTAAGCCCATCGCCCACGAAAATGCGGTGCCTCAGCTGATAACGGTCTGCCGGCTTGTGCCTGCAAAGGGGCTTGACGTTCTGCTGCGGGCATGCGCCGAGCTGAAAAAGCGGGGTTGTCCCTTCGTACTGCATATTATCGGCGACGGCCCGGTGCGCAACGAGCTGGAGCAGCTTGCCCAAAGCCTTGATTTGTACGACGATATTATTTTTTACGGATACATGCTTCATCCAGAGGAATTTATGCCGTTTTTTGATGTGTTCGTGCTGCCGTCCCGCGCGGAAGCGTTTGGTTCGGTGTTTGCGGAAGCCGCATTATGCTGGCTGGCGCTGGTCGGCACCAATGTGGGCGGCATATCGGAGCAGATTCAGGACGGGGTAAACGGATTGCTGGTGCCCGTCGAGGATCACGACGCTTTGGCGGATGCATTAGAGAAGGTCGTTTCCGATCCCATCTTCCGCCATAATCTGGCGCGCGCAGCCTGGGACAAAGCCAAAAAGGCCTATTCCCTCCAACGCGTCATAGCGCAGCTTCAAAAAGTATATACCAACATTTTGCCGGCGGCGGAGTAACCTCTTCCGGTCGGGACAGGAGGAAAAATGGGGGTTCCCTTCACCTTTATCCATGCGGCCGATCTGCATCTGGACAGTCCGTTTCGGGGGTTGACCAAAACGCCTGCCGCCGTGCGGGATGCGCTGTCTGAAGCAACCTTTGTTGCATTGCAGAGGCTTACGGAAACCGCGATAGCGGAAAATGCTGATTTTATCGTTATTGCGGGAGATCTGTTTGACGAGGCTGACCGTTCGCTCAAGGCGCAGCTTGCGCTTGTCAGGGAATGGGAGAAGCTGGATCGGCATGGCGTTGGTATTTATGTCATTCATGGCAATCATGATCATTTGGGTGGACGAAGGGCGGCACTGACGCTTCCCTCCAATGTCCACATTTTCGGGGCAGAGGCAGTGGAGTGCAAACCGGCCTATCGGCGGGACGGGGAGCTTGCTGCATATATCTATGGCATTTCCTATGGCGAGCGGGCAGTAACGCGAAATCTCGTGCCTCAATATAGCAGAAGAGAGGACGGGCCGTATCATATTGCTATGCTCCATGGCAATGTAGGCGGAGATGCTGAACATGACTCCTACGCTCCATGCCGGCTGGACGAGCTGAAGCAAAGCGGCTTTGACTATTGGGCGCTTGGTCACATCCACAAGCGCGAGATACTGAATGAGGCTCATCCTTGTATTGTATACCCTGGAAACACGCAGGGCAGAAATCCCCGGGAGAGAGGCGTTAAAGGCTGTTACGTAGCAAGGGTCGGCGAAGACGGCCTCGCTGAGCTGGCTTTTTCACCGCTTGGGCCGGTTTTGTGGGAGGTGGCGGAGCTGTCGATTGCCGGTGCCGAAACCGAACAAGAGCTGCTGGATCAATTGATGAAGCTGGCTGACGATATTGGAGGCCAGAGCGGAGGCAGGCCGGTCATGCTCCGGCTGATCCTGAACGGCAGGGGAGCCTTGCATGGCGAGCTGGCAGAGCAAACAGCGGCAGCCGCCTTGCTGGAAAGCCTGCAAAGGGAGCTGGAGCCTGCTCAGGGAGAGGCTTGGGTTTATATCTATAGTCTGGAGATTGAAACGGGCGCAATGACGGATTGGCAAGCCTTGCTGCAGGAGGACAGCTTTGCCGGCGAGCTTTACAGGCTTGGCATGCAGCTGGAGGCCAATGAGGAAGAATGGCGCCGCTTTGCTTCCTCTGCGCTTGGCGAGCTGGCCAGTCATGGAAAGCTGGGCCGGCGGAGCCGGGAGCTGAGGGAGGCGCTTCCACTCCGATTGCTGGAGGAGGCGCGCGAGCTGGCCGTCCAATTAACGGCGGGTCGGCGGAATGAGTAAGCATTGGAGGGCTGAACATGCGTTTGCTGGAGGCGCATATTGATGGTTTTGGCCAACTGAATAACCGGCGCATTGAGCTTGATGCGCCGGTTATTATCGTTTTTGGACCAAATGAAGCCGGGAAAAGCACCGTTTTTGGCTTCTTGAGAAGCATGCTTTATGGATTCGCAAGGCGCAATTTGCCTGCGGAGCGGATGGAGCCTGTTGCCGGAGGACGGCATGGCGGCCGGCTGCTTTTTTCTGATGACGGAAATGCCTCCTATGTGCTGGAGCGTTACGCGGATGGTCCAGCCGGAAAATTGAGTCTAAAACGGCTGGGGCTTGGCAAGGATCAGGAGAAGCAATCGCAGGATTTGGATAGGGCGGACGATGGCTGGCTAGAGCAAGCCGTTTGGGAGAAGCAATTTCTTGGCGGCGTCAACGAACGCCTTTTTCGCCATCTATATGCCGTTACCTTAAGCGAGCTTCGCGAGGCCGGAGCGTTGTCGGGGGAAGAGCTTGGCCGCTACCTGTATCAGGCGGGCTGGGAAGAAGGCCGGGCAGTTGCGGCTGCGGAGAAAAAAATAGCGGCTGAGCTGGAGGAACTGTTCAAACCGAGGGGAAGCAATCAAAAGCTTTATCACGGGGCTAAAGCCGTGGAGTCGCTGGACAGCGAGCTGCGCAGCCTGGGCGACGGCATTGCCGCTTATAACGAGCTGCTTGCAGAGGCGGAAGCGGCCGAGCTGGAGATGGGCGGGCTGGAGCGTGCGCTGGAAGAGAATGAAGGCCAGGTGCGGCTATTGCGCAAGGCAACGGCAGTTCGGCCGCTTTGGCTGCGCAGGATGGAGCTCAGCGCCGAGCGGGAGGGGCTTGCTTATGCCGGATTGCTGCCGGCAGGCTTTGGGCAGACCTGGCAGCAGCTTCAGGAAGAGAGGCGAATAGTCGAGGAGCGGGTATCCCAATTAAGCCGGAATAAGGCGCTCAGGCGCTCGGAAAGGGAATTGCTGTTTTTCGATGAGTCGCTGATTGCATTGGAGGAGGAGACGGCAGAGCTGCTGGAGGACTCCGGGCGGATGAGGGATTTGCGCCACCAAAGAAATGAATGGGATAATGAGCGGAAAAGCCTGGATGAAGTTATCGGGTCCATGATGGCCTCCATCTCGCCGCATTGGACAGAGCGCCAGCTGCGGCAGCTGGCTGTGACGGTGCCTGATCGCGACTATGTCAGGTCTTGCCGGGAGCTGTCTTCCGTTGCGCAGCATAAGGCGGAAAGGCTGACGGGTGAACTGGAAACGTACCGCCTCCAGGCAAGAGAACAGGCTGAACGTGTAAAAGCTGCGGAGGAACGCTTGTTTGCTGTTGCTTCGGGACGCCGCGGCAGCGGAAACGGTTTTTCCTTGCAGCCGCTGGATTCCTCGCAGCTCATTCTTGCCTGGAACGCTCTTGATGAAGCCTTCCGCCTGGCAGATATGGAGACTGCACGCAGGCAAAGCGCGTCCCGTTTAGTCGACCGGGCAGAGGTACGGCAATCAACGGGAAAACCGCCCCCGCTTATTTTGCCTTTGCTGGGTCTGGCGCTGGGAGCTGTTGCGTTGGCGATTGCCGTGACAGGAACGGCCGATAAGTGGTCTCTTGCAGTCTGGATTTCATCAGCAGCGCTGCTCGCGGCTTCCGTTACGTCATTGGGATATGGCGGGCTGAGGCGCTCCAGGCAGGAAAGTTCACGCGCGGGCACAAGATCGCGGCGAAGCGGAGAGAAACGCCAGGAAGCAAATCCGGCAGGTTATGACGATGGGACTGAACGCGCTGTCAGGGATGCGCTGGCCAAGCTGCTGGAGCAGCCAGGCCCTGCGGCTGATGAATGGATGGGCAGGGTGAACGGCGAAGACGGAATGATTGCGGCATTGCAGCTTAGGTCCAGACTTAAGACGCTTGTGCAGGAAACGGTTGGAGCTTTGCAGGATGAAAGCCGGCTTGAAACGGAGCTTGCAGACGCGCAAAGACGGCTTCAAAGCCTGGAGCAATACATGTCCGAACGGCAGGAAAAGCTTCAGGAGCTTAAAGCGGAAATGGAATTGGAGTCCATTCAGTGGAAAAGCTGGCTTGGCAAGCGTGCGTTGCCGGAATCCATGTCGCCTTCCGCTGTATTGGAAACGTTTGATCTGGCGGAGTCTGCCTTGCAGCATTTGAGACAGTATGACCGTTTGACGGAGCGGATAAAACAAAGGGACACAGAGCTTGAAGCGTTTGAAGCAGCGGTATGGTCCCTATGTCAAAAATCGAAATCGGCGCTGCGTCGTGGCGAACACGAGGAAGCAGCTGTCCTCCGGCTGCTGCAGGCTGATATTAAACGCCATGCCGCTGCCCGGGACAAAGCTTTGGCACTGGATGCCGGCTTGCGTGAGCTGGAGCATGAAATGGCGGAGTCGTTGGAGCGCATAGCCTATCTGAGCGAAGAGCGCCTTCAATTGCTGGAGCGTTGCGGCTTGTCCGGCGATGAGGCTGTGGAGCAGGCGATCAAGGATTTCGGCAGGCTGAAGGAGCTTGATGATGAGGATTTGAAGCTGGGCATCGAGTTTAAGGCTGGCCTTCTGCCGGAGTTTATTAGCAAACTTGAGGCATTGCTTAAAAGCGCCGATGAGGAAGCCCTTCAACAAAAGCTGGAAATGGCCCAAGCGGAGCTGAATTCAGTAAAGGAACGTCAACGGGAGCTTCTGGAGCGGCGGGGAAGCCGGCGGGCGGAGCTTGAGAGATTGCTTCAAAGCACGAAGCGCCAGCAGCTGCTGGAGGAGCGCGAGATGGCCCAGGCTTCATTGGATGCCCATATGGAGAGGTATGCCGTTTTGGCTCTTTCACAGGCACTTATTGCCGCAACGAGACGTAAATACGAGCAAGAGCGTCAACCGGCCGTATTGAGAAATGCTTCAGCCTATGTGGAGCAATTAACGGAGGGTCGCTACCGGAGAGTGCTAGCGTCTCCCGAACGGGCGTCTATACAATTGGAGAGCAGAGAGCATATGCGGATAGACAGCTCCTTGTTGAGCCGTGGAACGGCAGAGCAGCTGTACTTGTGCATGAGGCTTGCTCTTGCAAGAGAGGTTGCAGGCGGTAATACATTGCCGCTGCTGCTGGACGACCTGTTTGTTAATTTCGACCGGCGCAGGCTGCGCTCATCGGCTCAATTGATTTCGGGGTTGTCCGCGGAGCGGCAAATTGTATTATTTACATGCCATGAGCATATTCGCGATGAGTTGCTTGCCGCCAATCCCTCGGCGAAGCTGCTGGATATCGGAGCCGTTCAATTGGCTTAAAGCAGAAGCTTAAAACACAAGCTTGAAACACAAGATTAAAACCCAAGCTCGGCATACAAAGTCCAGGCCCTTTAAAGGCCGCCTAATTTCATTCGTTTGGATATGATAAGCAGCAGCCATCCCAGGCTGATCAGACCGAATATCGGATAGAGGATAGAGAGCAGCGTGCCAAAGCCGATTTGGCTTGTAAAATAACAAACGGCCAGGACGGCGAACGTAAGCATCTCGCGCGGCCATTTAAGACGCTCCTGAAGCTGGAGCGTCAAGCCGTAGATATCGGCGATCAGCGTTGTAAATATTTCAGCAAAAATAATAAAGATATAAATCAGCTGCACATAGTAGCCAAGCCCTCTGGCTATACCCCCCATCGGAATGGCGAATTGCTGAATGCCGGGCATGTGAAGCGACAATGCTATGTGTCCGGCCAACAGCATGAACCCTATGCCGATGCCCCCGATCCAGGAGCCCCAAATAATTGTTTTACGGTCTTTGATTTCTGCGCCGAGCGGAACAAGCACCGCCTGGGCAAGCGATAGGTTAAAAGCAGTGTACAGAAACGGGGAGGCCCATGCGGCCCATACGGAATAATCGGTGGTTAGCGTAGTAAATCTGCCTGCACCGGGAGTATTAAAGGTGTCAATGATAACAAATACGGTAAAAACCAGCATGACGGGCACAACAACTGAATTAACGGCCAGGATGGCTTTCATCCCTTTTCGAAGCAAAAGAAAAGAAAAGGCCATGGTCGCCAGTAAGCCGGCCTGATAAGAAATATTCCAATGCTCGTAAAAAATGGCGCCTGCGCCCGCCAGCATGACGGCGGTGACGCCAAGCAAAATAACCAGCATAAAATAGCTGATCAACCGGCCGTATTTTTCTCCAAACAACGCTTTGTTCAAATCCTCGTACGATTTGGCGGATATATCGCTTGCAATCAGCATCATTTTTGCCCCGAGCCATATAAAAAGTATGGTTGCCAGCGCGATCGTAGCCGTTCCCCAATAACCGAAACGGGTAAAAAATTGCAAAATTTCCTGTCCTGTCGCAAAGCCGGCTCCAACAATGGTACCCATATAGGTTGCGGCGATTTGCAGCGTTTTGCCCAATGACCTCCACATGCCCGCGTTCCCTCCGATCCCTCTTGCCTATATTAAAGAGGGTATGTGCGGGAAAAGCGGGACATGCCTAAAAGCTGAAAAATGGAGGGGGGCGATCAGCTGCTTGCGATTAGCTTGATGGATACAATTTCGTTGGTGGAGGGATCAACATCCAGCCGCAAGGAGGCGTCATCGTCGGAGTAGGTCAGCAAATAGCCGCTTTGCGATCCAGGCTGCCCCAGCAGCTTGATAGCAGTTTCGCGGGGATCGCCAACAACCAGGCCGTTGAGCCCTGAATCCACCTCGCTGTCATAGATTTCAACCAGACTGACGGTGCCGTCCGGTCCAAAGCCGACAGAAAAGCCGCTGTATTCGTATATCGTTATCTGCTCCTTGCCGTCCTCCAGCTTATAGCTGTCCAGAGCTTGTCCAAATTGCTTCTCAAGCTGCTTTTTTGTGCTGCCAATAAGAACACCGCCAAGCTGTGGGTTTCCATCTTCCCATAGATTGGATTCATCGCGCTTGTTTTTGTTTAATGAAGAGGTTTCCGCCGAGCTGTGACCTTCAATATCTTCGGCTTGATTACTCCATTCCGTCTGCTCTTCTTCTGCTTCTTCCTCTTGGCTGCTCTCGAGGTACGCTTGCTGGGGTCCTTTTGCGGCTTCGCTTGCTTCAGGAATGCTTTCCGGCTTAACCGTAGTATTCTGCGGAGCGCTTTGGCAGCTTGCCAGAAGGAGAAGCAGGGCCGATAATGCTGCCCACTGCATAACATGATGATAATACGTTTTTTTGATTTTCATATGGTTTCCTCCCAGCAAGGTTTTCTCTTATTATATTTAACGCATGGCAGGTGCCGGAGGTTGCTTGCTTTTTCGGCATTTTGGCAAATGAATAGCCTCTTTATTTTATTTATCGGTTTTATGGCGTCCGGTTGTGATGTCAGGTTGCGCATTTTGCTCATCCTATGGTACTTTATCGGAAAGGGATTATTGGCGGAGGTTATGAATATGGAAAAGTTGAAGCAGCGTATTTTGGAAGAATCGTCAGTTTTGTCAAATGATGTATTGAGGATGGACGCCATCATCAATCATCAGGTCGACCCGGCATTGACGATGGAGATGGGACAGGAGTTCGCCAATCGATTCCGCGAGCAAAAAATAACTAAGGTTATAACGGTTGAATCATCCGGCATTCCTGCGGCGTTTGCCACAGCCTATGTGCTTAGCGTTCCGCTGGTATTCGCCAGACGCAAAAAAACGCTTATTGCCGACCCGGACGCGTATTGCGAACGCGTGCCATCTTTTACAAAGGGAATGGTTACCGACATTATGGTCTCCAAGCAGTTTTTGTCCAAGGATGATCATGTATTGTTTATTGATGATATTATAGCTAACGGCGATGCGGCTCGGGGATTAATCAAAATTATTGAACGCTCCGGCGCCAAGCTGGCAGGTATGGGCATCGTAGTCGAAAAATCATTTCAAGCCGGCGGTCGAACATTGAGAGAGCAAGGCATCAACGTAGAATCCCTGGTCAAAATCAAGTCGCTGGAGAACGGCGAAATTCATTTTGAGTAAGATGTACCAGTGCGTTAGCTCTTTTCCGCAGCTTGATTATGGCTTATAATAGGGGTTAAGTGATCGAGGGGAGGCACAAGAGATGGGGGAAATGTCACCTGATTTTATTCAGTTGAAGCTGGCCGATGCCAAAACGCACTTCGAGAGGGCATTGGATTGCAAGCATACGGAGTTTGACGACCTGTATCCTTATATGATTGAACATCCGCAGTTTTTCTGGTACAAACGTTATGTTGCATGGTCGGAGCTGCTGACGATTGTTAAGTTGTGCGAAGAGCTCTCCATGGAATGGCACGAACAGTTTTCGGAAAAACAAGTCGATTATATCGGCAAGCGGGTTATGTCATCCCGTGTGTTGGATGAATGGTATGAAACCAATGACTCCAAGGAGCATGTAGGATAATATCGCGCAAGCTGCCGGCGGGTGCGAATAAATAATGTAGTTAGGTTTGAAACGGACCTCAATGTTTTGCGTATGCAAACATTGAGGTTTTGTTGTCGCACAGGGCTTTCTTTTATGCTTACGAAGTATGTTATTTGTACAAACTTAAGTTAATGTATATGAAGCAGCTTGCTTTGCACATTTTTGGGAGGGAAGTTATGGTAGCCGAGGAGCAGTTGGACCGGTTCCGCCAATCGGGTGAAACGGTCAGAGTCGTCAGGGACGGGATTGAAAGCAACGATGTTTTGGGCATTGTGGTAGCTTGGGACGACTCTTCTGTCGTGATTCGCAAGCCCAGCAGACGGGTAGTAAAGCTTAGCCGCTCTTATCAATATCTGCCAGAATCCGAGGAACGGCCATCCTTATAATATTTGTTGAAATGGTTTAACAATCGGGAGGAGAGTGTCCAATGAAATGTCCGGTTTGCGATGATGTGCGGATGAGGGAAGTCGTTAAGGATGATGTATTGATCGACGTTTGCCCGGACTGCAAAGGCGTCTGGCTGGATCGAGGCGAATTGGAGAAGCTGATGCAGGGCGTTCGCGAGGTGCGTGATGACTACGAGCGGCTGGAGCGTCAGGCTTATGAGCCGTTTCCACAAGGCAGTCCCGGAGCGGGAAATCCATACAATGCTCCGTCCAAGCAGCCGCAAGGAAGCAGTTACCCGAATCAATCGCCGGTCTTTGGACAAGCTCCTCCAAACGCAGGTTATCCGCAAGGCGGTTCCGGCAACGAAGGCTACGGCCAGGAGTATTACGGCAAAGGCCAATATCGTAATGATAAATATGGGGGCCAAGGGAAATATGGCTACGATAAATATGGCAGACCAAAAAAGAAAAAAAATATGCTGGATGTATTAGGCGACTTGTTTGATTAGTTTGTTTACCATATCATTTACGTGGAACTCGATAAAAAAATGTTGACGCAAACGTGAATATATAGTAAAATATTATTTTTCGTAACTAAATATGCGGTCGTGGCGGAATTGGCAGACGCGCTAGATTCAGGTTCTAGTGTCAGCAATGACGTGGAGGTTCGAGTCCTCTCGACCGCATTTAAAGTGTAAGCTGTATTTTTATTGGTACCAAACCAATGAAGATGCGGCTTTTTTCATATGTGAATGAGTAACTGAAGTTTGCAGTGCCTCGACAGGTGCTGCTTATTTGCGTTAAAGATGTTTTGAAGAAGGAATGGAGGCTGTTGACCTTTGAAACGTATCTTACTTGTTGAAGATGATCCAATCATTGTCTCTGGGCTTGTATACGCACTTGAGCAAGAAGGTTACGCTGTCATCCACGGCAATAGTGTATGCGAAGCCCAAATGCACATACTGGAGAATAGATTCGATCTTGCTATACTGGATATGCAACTGCCGGATGGAAGCGGGTTTGATGTAAAAGAAATGCTTAAAGCCACAGATACGGCCATTATTTTTTTAACGGTTGTTGATGATGAAGGGAACATAGTCCGGGCTTTTGAGTCAGGCGCCGCTGATTATATAATAAAACCATTTCGCTTGCGCGAGCTTTTTGCAAGAATAAAACGTACACTCAGCCTCTATAGCGAAGCAAGCCAAACAACTGTTTTAAGTTTAGGCGGCATTACAATTGATACGGCAGCGGGAAAAACGTATATGAACAAAACACTGATTGAACTAACCGCTTTGGAATATCGCTTATTGCTGACATTTGCACAAAATAAAGGTCAATTGCTGACCCGGCTGCAGATTTTGGAGCATATTTGGGATTCAACGGGTAATTTTGTAGAGGATAATACATTGACCGTATATATCAAGCGGTTACGGGAAAAGCTCGGGGATGCATTGGAGATTAAAACGGTTAGGGGGATAGGCTACCGTGTGGATTAGAAAACGTGAAATAAAAAAGTTATCCGAGGACATTCGAAAAATTATTGATGGTCAAGATATTGACTTGCGCGATAATCGATCCGATCTTTTTTCTATGCTTAAAAATGATATTCATACCCTGGCAAATCGCAGAAGCGAGCAGGTTAATGTACTCGAGCGTGACCAAAAACTTATGGTTGATATGTTAACTAATATTTCTCATCAGTTGAAAACGCCGCTTACTTCCATGTTAATTATGATTGATTTATTGGATAGCGCACCTTCGGATAAACAGGCGGAGTTTATTACTAATATAAAATTGAGCCTGGCTCGAATGGACTGGCTTGTATCTGCATTTTTAAAAATGGCAAAAATAGACGCAGGCATCATCCGATTTTCAAGAGAAAGAATTCAATCCCCCTTACTCATCAACCTCGCCCTTGAACCTTTGAAAATAGTTCTTGATGTAAAAAATCAAAAGGTTGAAGTCAATAATGAAACGGTTTTTTTCTGTGATATGCGCTGGACTGCGGAAGCATTGACCAATATTATCAAAAATGCCTCTGAGCATTCTCCGGAAGGCGGGATTATACGCCTGGATATGGGCACTAATCCTATTTGCACATGGATTTCCGTTATAGATAGCGGAGCGGGAATGACTAATGCTGAAATTTCAAATGCATTTAAAAAATATAAAGGATCACGACGCAAGGAGGGGTATGGCATCGGGCTACCGCTGGCTCTTGCTATAATGAGAGGTCAAAATGGCGATATTCGAATTGATAGGGGAAATGATACTGGCGCAGTTTTTACGCTCAAGTTTTTTAAATGAATAATCCGTCATTTTCAATAACGTAAAAGTCACCGTAAAGTCATTTTAACTTGTTATCGTTTTTCTTATCAAAGAGAGAAGGAGAAAAACAAATGTCAATTTTACAGGTCAGTGAGCTAACAAAAATATACGGCAAAGAAACGACAATCGTAACAGCATTAAATGGTGTGAGCTTTAGTGTGGAAAAAGGAGAATTTGTAGCGATAGTCGGGACATCTGGATCTGGTAAATCAACGCTTATGCACCTGATTGGCGGTGTTGACCGCCCCACATCCGGAAGCGTCTCCATTGATGGAAATGAAATCCACAAACTGGATGAGAGCGAGATGTCCATTTTTCGTCGGAGAAATATCGGAGTTATCTACCAATTCTACAATTTGATTCCCACACTGACGGCTGAAGAAAACATTATGCTGCCCCGCTTGCTTGATAATCGCAAGCCGGATCATGATAAGCTAAAGGCCATTCTTGAGACTATCGGTTTGTCTAATCGCAATAATCATTTGCCCAATGAACTTTCCGGGGGACAGCAGCAAAGAGTTGCAATCGGCAGAGCTTTAATCAATGACCCTGCTATTATTCTTGCAGACGAGCCCACTGGCAATCTTGATAGCAAATCCAGTCGTGATATTATTGATCTTCTCAAGTTATCAAACAAGCGTTACAATCAAACACTCCTTATCATTACGCATGATGAACAGATTGCCTTACAAGCGGACAGGGTGATTACCATAGGCGATGGCAACATTCTAAAAGACGAGGTGATACGTCAGTGAAGCTTACTGCACAATTGGCTTACAGCCAACTTGCCGTCACCCGCAATCGCACGATTTGGACACTTATTGGCATTATGTTGTCAACGGCCATGATAACTGCCGTAAGCGGTTTTGTTGCAAGTGGAATTGAAGCATTCTCCGGGCTGCAAAATAAAATATTTTATAGCATTACTCTGATTTTTATGGCTATAGCTTTGGAAATATTGGTCATTACTTTTTCAGTAATTGTTGTATCTAATGCTTTTCGTGTCAGTGCGAGTGAACGCACTGTACAATTTGGCATACTTAAAAGTGTCGGCGCTACAAAAAAGCAAATCATTGAGACTGTTCTTTATGAAGGCATCCTGCTTTGTTGTGCAGGTATTCCTTTGGGTATTGTCTTTGGATTGCTTGTAGAGTTTGTGGGGCTGAAAATCGCCAGTATGTATCTTACCGGATTTGGGGAGCTTTTATTTACGGATTCCGGAGTTGTTCTCGCCGTTGATTTTGTTGTATCCTGGCAGGCCATTTTTTTGTCCGCACTTGTTGCCTTTATAACGGTCTTGATATCAGCATGGGTACCCGCTAGAAAAGCAGCAAAAATTGCTGCTATCGACGCCATTCGAGGAGCAGGAGATATAAAGATTAAAGCAAGACAGCTTCGTACAAGCCCCTTTATTCAAAGATGGTTTGGATTTGAGGGCGAGCTTGCAGTTAAATCCCTGAAACGCAGCAAGCGCAATTACCGTACAGCGGTTGTTTCGCTTGCCGCGAGTATCGTTCTCTTTATTATTGTGAACAGTTTTGGAACAATGATGACAGAAACAACCGTTTTATTAAACGCGGGAGCAAACGCTGGCGCCGATGTTGTCGTTAAGCTTTCAAGCCGTGCGAATGATGCTTTTATTAACAATAGCTATGGAGAGCAGATTACCGAAAAAATGCGCGACTTTCCAGACACCGATGTATTTGGGCTTGGCAGCAATAACCTTGTTTATCAATCGTTTATAAAGCTTGATTCGGTTACCCCGGAAATGCGCGATTCCCTCAACTGCTTTGGCTATACCCATGATTCATCGGGCTATACGCTTCCGGTTCGCCTCATCGTAACCGACACAAAACATTACAATCTGCTATGCCAGCAAGCAGGAGTTCCACTCGGCTCCAATCTATTAATTAATCATAACAGCTATTATGTAGGCATTGGTGATGGAACAGAACTGGAGCTGCATGAATACGCCCCTTTTGTATGGAATTTTCAGGCGTTAACTTTAGTAGATGACCACAACTCGGCTATTCAGTTGCCTCTGCATGGTGAATTGAAGCAAGAGCAGGTGCCCGATGAGATGATGTATGATGTCGAGACTACCGATATTAACATCTTGGTACCCAAACTCGATGCAATTAATTATTCGTGGTTTGTAAATCCGCAGCATACAGAGGGGTTCATGCAATATGCCGGAAGCATCGTTAATGAATTGGACTTATGGAGTAGAGAAAACGGAATGTTCCTGGAAATAATAGATGCTAAAAGAACCAATGAAACATTGCGCAATTTAGCCGATTTGATTTTGATGTTTACCTATGGATTTATCGGTATGCTAACGTTAATCGGTTTAACTAATGTCATTAGTACAATCTCAGTAAACGTACGTTCTCGTGCTCAAGAATTTGCCATTTTACAAAGCGCGGGGATGTCATATGATGGGTTGAAACGAATGCTAAATCTGGAAAGCCTGTTATGTTCATTAAAATCACTTTTGATAGGGCTGCCTTTGGGCGTTGTTTTCTCATTTCTGATTTATAAGGCAGTTTTGGTTTCTGTACAATTTGAATATACATTTCCATGGTTCTCCATTATTTTATGCACGCTGTTTTTATTTGCAATTACATGGGGAACGATGCGTTATTCGGTAGCACAGCTCAAAAGCAAAAATCTTATTGAAACTATACGTTCCGCAAACGGAAGTGTTTAAATAGAAAAAGAAAGCTTCTATTCACGTAGGCATATTTGTATAAAATGGGTGGATAAAAGACAAATTGGCAGCAGACAAAAACGTCCATTACCCGCCATAATACTTGGATTTTTGAAGTATAGCGGTAAAAAACGTCCGTTGCAGCTCCTCCAAACCACATTTTGTGTAAAAATGTGGTTTGGAATGGCGAGCTGATGGACGTTTTTGTCCGTTGGCCGCATCAACATATGGACAACGTAAATGGGCACATGCCAACAACATACTGATAATGAGAGGAAGGCATGCTGCCAATTGTGGCCCTCATGCGGATGCACGCATAAGTCCATTTATCCCAAAATGATTAGCTCCTTCGGATAGCTGGTTAATACCTCGACTCCGTTGGAGGTAACAATTACGTCATCCTCAATACGTACGCCGCCGGCCCCGGCAATATAGATGCCGGGTTCGATTGTAAACACGCAGCCTTCCTGCAACGGGTCCTGGTTTTGTGCATGTAAGGAGGGATATTCATGAATATCAAGGCCAAGCCCATGCCCGACCCGATGAACGAAACGTTCCCCATAGCCTGCGGCTTCAATGACCGCTCGTGCGGCACGGTCTACATCGGCGCAGGGCAGGCCGGGTTTCGCGGCGCGAATCGCAGCCAGGTTAGCCTCCAGCACAGTGTCATACATTTTTTTTAACTCGGGAGAAACAGCGCCGAATGCAAAGGTGCGGGTAATATCGGAGGCATAGCCCTCGGCGTACACGCCCATATCAAACATCAGCAAATCGCCATGCTGAAGCTTTCGATCTCCGGGCGTTCCATGGGGCAAGCCTGTTTTTGGTCCCGACAATACCATCGTATCAAAGGAAGGACCGTCAGCTCCCAGCTTCTTCATTCGGTATTCCATCTCGGCAACCAGCTCGATTTCGGTAACGCCTGCGCGTACATGAGACAAGCCTTGCGTAAGAACCTCTTCGATTAAAGCAATCGCGCGGCGGATTCGCACGACCTCTTTCGGGGTTTTCTTCACCCGCAGCGAACGTAGAAGAGAGCCGATATCCGCAAATTCAACGGAACCAAGCGCAGCGGTCAGCTGCTCGTAGCGGGATACTGTAACATAATCCTTTTCCAGTCCCATCTTTTTTAGCTGCCCCTGATAACGATGCAGCAGGGAATAGGGATTATCCGTATCGGAGTGTGTGGCGATATTTTTGACAGACGAGGCCGCTGCGGCGTCATCGGCGTCAAGAGCAGGTACGATCAACAGCGGCTCTTGTCCGGGGGTCAGGATAAGTCCGAGAAAACGCTCATGCGGATTGCTTGCAAAGCCGGTTAAATAATAAATGTGCTTGGGGTCCGTGATCAGCGCGGCATCAAGGCCTTGCGCCGTCAGTCCGGCTTCCAGCCGGGCTAATGGTGTTTCATTCATGCTAGGATATCCACCTTTCTTTCCTATGTATCTTCTCTTATTATAGGAGATGTGCAGCGAATGACAAAATTTCGCAACTAGAGTTGACGAGCCTTATCGATATATGGTATATTATTTTTCGTTGAAACAAAATATGCGGTCATGGCGGAATTGGCAGACGCGCTAGATTCAGGTTCTAGTGTCAGCAATGACGTGGAGGTTCGAGTCCTCTTGACCGCATCGATTCAATAAACAGCATCCTGAATCGTCCATGGACGACTCAGGATTTTTTTGTGCATACGGAGATTGTAGAAATTCGCTGAATCATTTCTACAAATGCTTCTTTAAAAACTGCAAGGTCTGCTCATTAATCAAGCGATGCTGCTCTTTAGGATCAGGAGCAAGTATTTTCAGCAAAGGCGAATAAAGCGGCAGATCAGTGAAGTTCAAGTGCCCGGCTTTCGGAAGAGTCACTTCCAGCCCTGTATCGCCCAGCATGCGATTGCGAATCTCTCGCTCCTCTTCCAAACCATTCATCGTTTCCTCTAAGCCTTCGATATCCAAACCGCCATTTATGATCAGCAGTGGCTTCTGTGGAGCTTCGTCCGGATATTCACCATACAAATAACCATCGAGATTAACAGCGGCTTTGACAGTTGTTGAGTGGGCCAGAATATGCGCAGCAGCCGCGCCGCCGAAGGAATGCCCAACCAATGCGATTCGATCAGGGTCCATTCGATTCGCAAGCAGAGAATTGGAGTCGTGATGATCAATGTCTTGAATATAATCCAATACAAACTGCACATCGGAATGCATTTCTTCTAGCAGCGGAATAGAAACGGCATTATGGGCACTGAATTGAGCCGGCAATTCAGTGAACAAATTAGTGAACGGGGTGTAGTTGTCCTTATCGAATACACTTAAAAATGCGGTCCCGGGATGCTCAATCGCTATGACCATGTAGCCATGGCTTGCTAAATCAATGGCTTGGAAAGTGCTTGTAAACCGGGTGCCGAGATGATTGCCGTGCAAATAGACTATAGCAGGGACAGGATCGGCATTGTTATAAAAAGGAGCCGCATATTGAGCGGGAATTTCAAGCCGTCGATAGCTGCTCAGTAGCAAAGACCACAGTCCATATTGTTTTTTTACTGCTTCGATAAATAAATCAGCTTGAGGAATATAGTATGCAGGTGTTGAAGGCTCATCACTCGCCGGATACCATATTCGCACATTTAACCGACGGTTTGATCCATTTGCTAATGAACGTCCAGAATCGGTCCATGTATAGTCAATTACGCCTACACGATAGGGGCCGCTTGGTTTCTCAAATTGAAATAGCGGCAAAAAACCTGTCATTGCCACAGTAAGTCCTCCCGCAAGCAGCGCACACAGGCTGAGCAAGACTGATTTGAGACGTTTCGGTTGGAGGGAGGCGTAATTGCGTATTTTGAGTATACAGCCGATCGCTGCAACGATAACAATTCCGTATACAGGCACCATGAGCCAACGGAAGTGTTCGATCACCAAATGAAGGAACAGGGTTCCGAGCAAAGAAGCGAAAATAATAAGCGCCGTTCGCGGACGGACGCGGGAGTTTGCCCAAATAAGATATAGACAACCCAAAATAGAGGCAATAAGCAAAACATACTCAAATAATTTCATTTAAATGTCCGCTTCCTTTCGTCATTATTTTTACTCTGCTGCCAGCTATCCGTCGTCCTGCCCGTCGATACCTGGAAGACCGAATTTGCTTGCATAATGCGCCAGCGCTTCATCCAGCCACGCAGTCTCCCGCTCATTAAACGGCATATCCACCAGTTGATTCAGGTGCTCGTGCTGCTCTTCTGGAACTTGTGCAATGTTTACTAACGCTTTTTCATCCAGAAATCCAAGAATCCTTTGTAAATAGAAATTTAGCATTTCCTCGGCCTCCAGAGTATCCGGCTTTCCTGTTGATAATTGTTTGACGGCTTCGGCAAAGGCAAGCATCTCCCGGTCTAGTTCAGCCGCGGCATCCTGGGAGAGACCAAACAAGGCTGTTGCGGTTTCCTCCGACAAATGCTCGGCCGCCCAGCTGCGCTGCTTTTCTTCCCTTAGCATGTTCCGAAGCAGAAGGAACAACATCTCATGCTCCAGTTCACCCTCATCTTGTACGATCGTTAACAGCCGACCTAATATCTCAAGCGATTTGTCCAGTTCGGCCCGTGAGGCCTGCAGCGCTTTTTGCTGCAGCTGCAATGTTTCGGCCAAGCCCAGTTCCTGCTCACTTTGATGAATAAATTTGCGAATGCGTTCAAGTGAGAAACCAAGCGATTTTAATCCGATAATTTTTTGCAAGGTGATCAGATCCCCGGTACCATAAATCCGATGTCCGTTTTTCTGACGATCCGGGCGCAGCAATCCGGCTTCCTCATAATAATGAAGTGTGCGTATCGAAATGCCGCTCAATTCGGAAAACTTTCCGATGGAATAACATATATTGTTCATCTGTTCTCTCCTCCTGACTCCATTTTACAACCTCCAGTAACTGTAGGTGCAAGGGCGAAGTTGCAGGACGATTTTCAGTTGAGTTATCATTATGCAGCTGTTGCAGTCTATTGAGAGGCAGTTTCCATGGAGGAAAACGGAGGAATGGATGCTGTGAACGCGTAATTTTTTCATCAAGGCTTTTTTCATTGTAGAAAAAATGGAATAGGCATATAATGATTGTTGCGCTGCACTATTATTCATGCGTTGCTACATGTCCGATTTGCCATTTTAATGATTATTATAGGACTGGGAGACATTTCAAGAAATCCGCATCATGACTAAATCCTAGTAAAGAGGGATGCTGAATGTTAGAGCAAAAAAAGGATATTCCGGTTAGCACCCAAGTGTTGAATGAGTCAGCCGTTTTGGCCGCAATTGAAAATTCGCTGGCTATGATTGAATTTGATTTGCAAGGCAAGGTGCTTTGGGTAAACCATCATTTTGCCCGGGCGATGGGATATGAGGCTGCTGAAATGCCCGGCATGCATCATCGGCAATTTTGCAGCTCCTCGTTTGTAGATAGCCCTGAGTATGCCGCTTTTTGGAAAAAGCTCAACGATGGGCGCCCTGTTCAGGAAAAGATTTTCCGCGTTCACAAAAGTAAAAAGATATTGTGCTTCGAGGCAACGTATACACCGGTTTTTGATGCTGAAGGCATCGTGTGCGGCGTTATCAAAATTGCAACGGACATTACGCAGCGAGAAGAGGCAGTGGGCGAGGTAACAAAAGGTTTGATTGGCATGGCCGAAGCATTGTACGATCGAACGGAGGCGGGCATCGCCCGCAATCATGAAATAGAGGTGACTATGGAGCGGGTAGTCCAAAGCGCCGAGGAAAATATGCAATCGCTGGATCGGCTCAAGGAAAAAGTGAGCGCCATGCGGGGAATTCTGCAAACCATCAAGGAGATTTCCTCACAGACTAACCTGCTAGCCTTGAATGCGGCGATTGAGGCGGCTCATGCCGGAGAATTCGGACGAGGCTTTAATGTTGTTGCCGATGAAGTCCGCAAGCTTTCCAAACAGGTCGAGCAGGCAGTAAAAGAAGTGAACGGCAATCTGGAGGCTGTGACAGCGCAGGTTGCTGATATTGCCAAAGGGACTTCTCAATCCCAAACTGCCATTATGGAAAACCGCAACCGCATTCAGGAAGCTGTAGACGGCTTCAAGGAGATCGGCAAAGAAGCGGAGCAGCTAGAGCTTCAGGCCAAACAATTCGCTCAATTAATCTGATTTTAATGGACAAATACAGGATTCATTCCTATAGATCCGGTCCGTCGTTGCTGAAGCAATGGCGGTTTTTTTGTGCTCATATGGTGGGAATGGAACGGCGCTTTACTTTTATACCGGGAGAGAAAGCAAGGGAGCTATCAGTTGACTTATTGAAATTACAAATGTAATATTATATTCGGGAGATAAATTTACAACTGTAATAGTTGAAGAGAAGGGGGTGTGCACATGGATGGAATTCCAAAAATATCGGAATCGGAATGGGAAATCATGAAGGTCATTTGGAAAAGGAATCCTGTGACTGCGGAACAAATCATGGAGCAGCTGCCGGAGGAAATCCAGTGGAGCGATCAGACGATCCGTACGTTTATTAACCGGCTTTTGAAAAAAAACGTGATTGCCTTTACGAAAACAGGCCGAAGCTACAACTATTTCCCGCTTTTATCGGAAAAGGAATGTGTTTTGGCGGAAAGCCGCTCCTTTATCAAGCGCGTTTTTGGCGGGGTTTCCAATTTGCTTGTCACCAATTTTTTGGAGGAAGCCGAATTGTCACAAAAGGAAATAGAACAGCTTCAAAAAATATTGGAAAGCAAACAAAAGAAAAATGATGATGCCCCGAAAGCCTGATCCGGCGGCACGCTTGTTCCGAGAGGAAGAATAGGAATATGGTAGAAGGCGCATTTAAATGGTTTTTGTATTCGACGCTTGGAGGCAGCATAACCATATTGGCCGTCCTTGCGGCGATTGCTCTGTTTCGTCACCGGTTTTCGGCCCGGGTCAGACATGTACTTTGGCTGGTCGTATTAATTCGGCTGCTGCTGCCCGCTTTTCCAAGCAGCCCCTTTAGTCTCATGCAATTGACGAATATAGACATGCGACAAGTATTGTCTTTTTCCTCCAGCGGCAGCGATGAAGCAATACCGGTATCGCCAGTCATGCAGCAGCCAGCGGCCTCACTGGAGGAAAGGAGCGAGCAGGCAGAGGAGGGGGTAACCTCTCTCGCTCAACCCGGCGGGGAATGGACGCTGGAGGCGGAGAAAAAAACGAATGTTGTGCTTGGCCTTTTTGCCTGGCTCTGGCTTGCGGGCGTTATGACCTTTTTTGCTGTTATTATCAGGCACGGCTTGAGATTGAAGCAAATGTTTAAAGGAATGCGCCCAGTAGAGGCTTCCTCCTTGACTGACATCATGGAGGAATGTCGAAGCAAGCTGGGAATAAAGGGGGAAATCCGGCTTTATACGGGAGGAGCTGTAACATCGGGCCCTTTTATATATGGCGTATTTCGGCCAAAAGTATATATCCCCGAGGCTTTGTGCCGATCCTTGAGCGGAACTCAGTTAAGGCATGTTCTTATGCATGAATTAGCGCATCGCAAAAGATACGATGTTCTCTGGAATTGGCTAGGGAGCGTGGCAATAGCTATTCATTGGATGAATCCCCTTGTCTGGCTGGCTATACATAAAATGAAGGCTGACAGGGAGCTTGCCTGCGACGCTTGTGTGCTGAATGCTCTTGACCCGCGCGAGGTGTTGTCGTACGGGCAAACCATTCTTGAGGTACTGAAAACATTTGCATCCAGACAGGAGCAGGGGCAGGCCATAGGTTTATACGGGGCGGGCGCCCGCAAGCAGCTCGAAAGGAGATTAATTATGATCAAAGGGTATAAAAAGGGTTCTTATAAGCTAACGGCAGCTTCCATATTATGTGTTATTGCCATTTGCGCTGGTACGTTGACGAATGCGGCAACGCCGGACAATAGCCGTCCGGATGGATCATTATTGGATAGCAGGCTGGCCGAAAATGTCGTTTTATTTGAGCCATCAGGTTCGCGGACTTACAACAACCTCGAAAAGGCAATTGCTATGGCCGATTTTTCCTTTAAAGTTCCTGAGGTGCTTCCAGATGTCTACTCCTTTGAATCAGCCTCTCTGTCGATGGTCCAGAATAGGGATGGAGAAGAAAAATTGAATCGCATAAGAATCGCTTTCCGATCTATCGGGGGAGAAAAGAATAACTGGAGTTTTACCGCAGAGCTTGGAGGTCCGGGTATTGAACAGGCGTACAGCGCCATGGAAGAAAATGAAAAATTTAAAGCGGAAGAAACCAATGCTATTCGGGATGCTTCAACGACAGCCGAGGCCGCTCTTAAACTCTCAAAGCAAACTGAACATATTAATGGCATTGATGTGCTAAAGGCGGAGATAAGCCGAGGGAAGGTTAATTATGTACAGTACTTCTGGATGGATGAAGACATTCAATATAGGATGGGACCATTCGGAAAAGAGGATGGCACAATCGTTCGGGAGCTTGTATCATCCATGAAGAAGCCGGAGCTTCCGTTATCAAAGCCATTGGTTAATGAAAATTTGCTTAATGCCGCTATTTACGATACGGACGATGTTTGGAGAGGTGTAGATGCTCTAGGCTTTACGCCAAAGCTTCCGATTCAGGTGTTAAATCATTATATGGCAACCGACGCGGCTTATACGTCAATGGTTAATTTCGGGTATGCGAACGACAAAACAGAGCTAGACAAACGGGTTTTATCGATCGGGTATGCACTGCCAGAGGCTGAAGCAAGCAATGGAGAAGCGGATGAAGAAACGGACGGCATACAGAAATTTAGCTTTAAGCAGACCAAAAGCAATACGATAATCCAGGAGCTGAAAAATAGCGGCGCCGCCTCCTTTGAAAGAATTGACGGTCAGCGCTTTACAGCCCCTGTATCCGTGGTTCGGCTGGGAGGACAAGAGGTGTTCCGAACGGAGCCCTATAAAATTGACGGCGCCCTTAGCAGCCCGGACGAAACGGATTTTGTCAGCTATTTTTGGCAAGAGGGCGAGGCATTGTTCCAGGTCCGGTTTGTTGGCGACGGGGGCAGCGCCATGGAGGACATCGTTACAGCCTTGATTCGGCAAAGACCGATTGAGTAAAAGACTCTTGCAGTCAGAAAAACCGTCAATTGTTCCGTGAGGAGCAGTTGACGGTTTTTTATTCAGGAAAGCATCTATGTCGCAGTAGGTTAAGAGCGAATGGTTTTAAGCGCTCCGCTCCAGGCAAGCACTTGATCCAGCATGCCGTTTACGTTAGTCAAATGCAGATCGGCAGGTTTAAAGGTTCCATTCTCGAAATCGGTAAACAGAGATAATGCAGGATGTACGCGAACATCGGCAACGGACAACTCTCCAAGAATGCCGCGAAGATGCTCTGCAGCGCGTGCGCCGCCTACGGAGCCATAGCTGACAATGCCAGCGGCCTTGTTGTTCCAGGCATCGCGTGCATAATCCAGTGCATTTTTGAGTGCTGCTGTTATGCTGTGATTATATTCTTGAACGATAAAGACAAAGCCGTCCAGACTTGCAAGCTTGTTATTCCACGCTGCGGCTTGCTCCGAAGCGTCGGCTTCTCCCAGAAGAGGCAAACGGTAGTCGGCGATATCCACGATTTCGTAGTTCGCATCCCCGCGCTCATCTGCGATTTTTTTGATCCATTCTCCGACTTGAGGGCTAACACGTCCTTCACGCGTACTGCCCAGAATAATTCCGATGTTTAATTTGGACATTCTAAATGGCCTCCTCATGCAATAAATGGGTTTACTCCTAGATTATACGCCTAGATCATACATAAATCAAGTAACTAACTTAAAGTTTGTTTTTTTGAAAATGTAAAGGAAATCATCTTGTTTCCGGCAATGGAATGTTTTACGCTAAAATCACGACCAAAATGATCTATTGGGAGAAGGGGGCGAGTCCGTTGAAAAGCATGACTGGAAAAGTTGTGATTGTTACCGGCGCCAATGCCGGAATGGGGCTGGCAGCCGTTATTGAGCTTGCCAAAGCCGGGGCCGAGGTTATTATGGCTTGCCGCAGCAGGCAGCGGGGGGAGGAGGCGCGAGCTAAGGCACTGGCTGAAAGCGGAGCTGCCCATATCGAGCTGATGCTTTGTGATTTGGGCAATTTTGCAAGCATCCGAGCTTTTTGCGCCTCAGTTGCGGAGCGTTATTCGCGGCTGGATGTGTTGATCAACAATGCTGGCGTTGTCTCTTTAAAGCGGCAGTTAACGGATGACGGATATGAAAGCATGCTGGGCGTTAATCATTTAGGCCATTTTTTGCTGACAACCGAGCTGCTTGGGCTGCTTCACGCTTCGCCGCAAGGGAGAATTGTTGTCGTTTCCTCCGGAGCTTACAAGGTCGGCCATATCCATTTTGATGACATGAATTTGCAGCGTGGCTTTAATGTCGTGAAGGGGTATGCCCAGTCCAAGCTGGCTAACATTTTGTTTACAAGAGAGCTTGCACGCCGCTTGGAGGGCACTAGCGTAACAGTTAATTGTCTGCATCCCGGTGCGGTTGGCACGTCGCTGGGCGTTAATCGGGAAACGGGGTTTGGCAAAAGCGTTTATGCGCTCCTCCGGCCATTTTTTCTGACGCCGCTGGAAGGCGCCGAAACCACGTTATATTTGGCTTCATCACAGGAAGGCGGCACTGCAAGCGGCAACTACTATTATAAGAAAAAACAGCAAACGCTTTCCGGAAGGGCGATTGATGACGAAGCGGCAAAACGGTTATGGCAATGGAGCGAAGAACAAATTAGCAAACTGTGATAAATATTCCAGACATTTTCAGAATACTGACTTATAGTGGTGAAAGCGTTATCTGTCATGACGTCAATTTCCAGTCCGGAGGAGAAGAGAATATGGAATATGTTCGGGTATTAGAAATTCCCCCCTGCAAAATGGTCTCGTCGCAATGCGGCATGTTTGGCGACGGCAAGCTTGAAGCCTTTGACGAGTGGTTCAGCACACTGGAACGCGGCATTTATCCCAAAGACTTTTTGTGGCAGGACAACGAACGCGGCGGCTTTGTCTGGTATTACGTCCACAGCGAAGGCATGCAGGTGCCTGAAGGCTTTGAGGTTGTGGATTTTCCGGGCGGCTTGTATGCGGTCGCGAGCGAAATCGACGGTCAGGACAGTACGGATACAATTACGGCAATCAAGCAATTTATAAAAGAAAAAGGCTGTTTTGCCGAGGATGATTCCCGGGTTTATCTGGGTACTATACCAACGCCGCCTACGGCTGCCAAAGCGATGGGCTATAATCAGATGGACTATTTTGTGCCCATTAAACGGGTTGATTAAGTCATCCTTGAACGTGGCCCGTTAAGAACGAAAACCTTTAAAAACCTCATCAACAATGGATCTGACATAAAAGTCGTCAATGGGTTCGCCGGTGACAAGAAGGCGGTAGAAAATGGGACCGTACAGCAAATCAACGCTTAATTCCTTGTCCAGGTTTTCCCTAAGCTCGCCCCTCTGCACTCCACGCTCCAATAATTGAATCGCCTCCAGCCGGCGCGGCACAATGTAACGTGTCCGGTATGCTTCGGCAAGAGCGGCGTCCATCTGCCCCTGGCCGATAATTTCTGTAATCATTTTCCCCTCTGCACTGCTTATAAACCGGCACAGCCCTGAAGCATGGACGTAAATGTCCTCCACCGCCGTACCGAAATCGGGCAAGGGAAGCCGGTCTGCCGCAGCGGCAAAAAAACCGTCCATAATAACGGCCGCTTTATTCGGCCACCATTTGTAAATGCTCGCTTTGCCAACCCCGGCGCGTTCCGCGATTTTTTCAATTGTGACATTGTCAAAGCCACTTTCAAGCAGCAGCTCATATGATGCCGACAGAATGTTTTCTTTAGTTTTTATGCTGCGGGGTCTTCCTCGTCTGAAAAGGGTAGAAAACCGGACTCTTGTGTCGGCTTCTCTGGCCCTTGCGGTCATGGCGCTGCTTGGTGCGGCATGGTCGCCGAATGCAACGATGTTTTTGGCATCATCGCTGCTGATTGGCCTTGGTTCGGTCGTTGCCCAGGTGCTTGTGCCGTTTGCTGCGTATTTGGCTCCTGAGGATCAACGCGGCCGCGTCGTGGGCAAGGTCATGAGCGGATTGCTGCTTGGTATTATGCTGGCTCGCCCCGTGGCCAGCCTGGTTGCCGATGAATGGGGCTGGCGTCCGCTTTTTATGGGCTCTGCGGCTGTCTCCGCATTGTTGGCTGTTTTGTTGATCTCTGCACTTCCAGAGAGGCAGCCCTCCATCGGGAGCAGCTATGGAAAACTGCTTGCTTCCTTGTGGACTCTGCTGAAGGAGACTCCGGTGCTGCGGCGAAGAGCCCTGTGCCAGGCCAGCCTGTTTGGCGCCTTTAGTCTCTTTTGGACGGCGGCGCCGCTTTATCTGTCAGATGCTTATGGCTTGTCGCAGAAAGGGATTGCCTTTTTTGCTCTGGTTGGCGTTGGCGGTGCTGCAGCGGCTCCAATTGTGGGGCGTTATGCCGACAGAGGCTTGATCCGCCCGCTAACCTTTGCGGCCCTGTTGACCGCCGTATTCGGCTGGGGATTATCGGTCTGGATCGGCTGCGCAATGCCGCTTTTGGCGCTGCTTTTATTTTTGGGCGAACGGGAGGTTTGTTGACTTCTATTTGGCGCGAGGATACAATGACGAAAATGACAGGGGGGTGCTTGCATGATCAGCAGCAGAATGACTGTTGCCGCGCATATCCTATCTATGGTTCATATCTTTGAAGGACAGGTTACCAGCGAATATATCGCTTCCAGCGTGAATACAAATCCTGCCGTTATCCGTAAACTAATGAGTATGCTGGGTAAGGCGAAGCTGATCGAATCGCGTCCCGGCGTAACGGGAATCCGGCTGCTAAAGCCGGTTTCACAAATTACGCTGCTGGACTTGCTTCGGGCTGTTGAGCCGCCGGAGAAACAAGATTTGTTCTCCATTCATCAAAACAGCAATCCGGATTGTCCGATAGGGTCCAATATTCAGGATGTTTTGCATGGTTCGCTTAGTCATGCCCAATCTGAGCTGGAACGTTCCTTGGCGCAAACTACGCTGGAGCATGTGGTGCAAGAAATAAAAAAACGTTCAAAAATGGTTTGACAGCTTTTAATGTAACTAGTATAGTTACATTCGTGAGGTCAAACGACATCACATTATGAGAATGCACATAAGGAGGCCATTTATCTATGAACGTTCTGGTAGTATATGCACATCCCAATGAAGGAAGCTTTAATGAGGCCATTCTGAAAACGGCGGTTTCCGCTTTGGAATCCAAGGGACACGAGGTTGTCGTTCGCGATTTGTACAAGCTCGGCTTTAACCCCGTATTGTCTTCAGAAGATCTGGCTGCGCTGCATGGAGGCAACGTGCCAAGCGATATTGCCGCAGAACAAGAATTTATTAAAAAAGCGGATTTGATCACTTTTATCTATCCCATCTGGTGGACCGGTCTTCCTGCCATTATTAAAGGTTACGTAGACCGCGCCTTCTCCTATGGGTTTGCTTATCAATACAATGAATCAGGCGGCATCGACAAGCTGCTAGGCGGTAAAAAAGGAGTTATCATCAATACGCACGGTTCGCCAAAAGAATATTATGACGGCGTGGGAATGACGAACTCGCTCAAACAAACGTCCAGTACCGGCATTTACGAATTTGTTGGCATAGAGGTTGCCGAGCAGCTGATCTTTGGCGGCATAAACGGTTATACCGATCAAGCCGTATTGAAGCAATATCTGTCGGAAGTTTCTGATAAGCTTACATCCCTGTAAACAAAAGAAAACAGTCTGCTCTTCGTTTGCGAAGGAGGAGACTGTTTTCTTTTTTTAAGCATTGAGGTATTGGAAACTTAGAACGAAGCAGCTGCTGCTGCTGTTCTGGCAATGCCGTCTGCAACGATTTCAGCGGAACGGTCCGGATATTGATTATGGCCTTCGATAACAATGACTTCAGGGCTTTGAATGCCCAGAAGGTTCAGAGCTGTAGCTACGTATTTAACAGCTACTTCATATGGCTGCATTTGCGGCAAGCTGTAGTCGCTGCCGCGAGCGTTCAGCAAAAGCACTTTTTTGTCGCCGGCCAAACCAACAGGGCCTGCTTCCGTATATTTAAACGTAACGCCAGCTTGGGAAATGTAGCTGATGAAGTTAACCAGAGGTGCCGGAACAACTGTATTCCATGTCGGGAAAGCAAATACAACTTTGTCGGCAGCCAGGAACAGGTCCAGGTATTTTTTAACGGTTGCAGCGCCTTGAGCCTCTTCGGCAGTTGGCTCCATGCCTGCATTCAGCTTGAAAAGGCCGGTCATGGCAACATTGCCGTAGTCTGGAAGAGCTTCCTTGAACAAATCAAGCTCCGTTACGTTATCGCCGGAATGGCTTTCCTTATAGCTTTTAACAAAAGCGTCATACATTTTAACGCTAACAGCTTGGTCAGCGGGACGATCGTTAGCTTTAATTACCAAAACGTTTGCCATAATGTGATTTCTCTCCTCTTAATCTCTGTTTGTAGGTCAAACCAACACATGTCGCTAATCCAACCTGTATTGCTTATAGTAAACAGATTTGGTCCTTTTCGCAACCATCAAAAAAGAAAAAATATTGCTTAAACAACACAAACGTAATTTTGTTGGAAAGGATAGCAAAAAACTGCATGAAACCAACAAATATTTGTTCATTAATATGATATTAATTACAATTACCGTCCCCTGCTCACCCTTATAATAATAGGCATGCATAAACATAAGGGGATGGATTGTGTGTTCGGTATGGGATTAGCTCAAAAAATTACAACCGCCATCATCGGGCTTTTGGTGCTGGTAGGCGCGGCAATCGGAATATTCAGCTACAATACGGCTTATCGGCAGGTCGAGGCGGCGGTTGGCATTGAGCTTGTTGGTTGCGCCAACATTACGACGGGTCTTGTTAATCCCGGCGATATTGAAGCACTACTGAAAGGAGACGGTTCGGGCTTGGCCGCTTTGGAGGAACGGCTGAACTGGACGGTTGAGCATAAGTCATTGTTCAAGGAAGTATTTATTTTGTCGTTGGACGGAACTATCATTGCAGCTGATCAAAATTTGAAGGCTCGCGGATACAAGGCCGGGGACGCCTTCTTTTTTGACCCAGATGCGCAAGAAATGATCAAATCCCGGAAACACTCCATGTACTCCAGCGTTTTTACCTTCGATAACACAAGTCTGATGACAGGCTATGGCCCCATTTATAAAGCTCATGATCCAAATAATGAAATCGTTGCTTTGATGGCCATCAACTTTGACGCTTCTATTATTCATGAACGTACGATGGATATTGTAAAGATGCCCTTTATAACAGGTGCTGTTGTATTTTTTGTGGCCGCCGCAGCTGTTTATTTGTACATAGGAATCCGGATTAGGCCGCTCGCCGCATTAAGCGCCCGGGTGCATCGCGTGTCGGAAGGAGATTTGACCGTTCAACCGTTGAACTATCGCAGCAAGGATGAGATTGGTTCCCTGGCGCGCGATTTTGATGAAATGACACAAAATCTGCGAACGCTGATTGCGGAGGTTAATCATGCTTCCGGCCAGGTGGCTTCCTCGTCCGTTCAGCTGTCAGCGGGAGCCCAGGAAACAGGCAGGGCGAGCGAGCAAACGGTCTCCATCATTCAGGAGCTCACAGATGGCGCCGAGCAGCAGCTTAATCAACTGGAGGACAGCTCGGATGGCATTCACGTCATATCGGAGCACTTGACAGAGATCGCGCGAAATAGCGAGCATGTCTTGGAGGTCGCCGCCCATTCCTCGGCTCTTGCGGATGAAGGCGGAAAAACAATCGCGTTAAGCAATGATCAAATGGCCATCGTATATAATAAGGTTGCTGCTTTATCGGCGATTGTACATGACTTAAACAGCTTGTCGCATGAAATCGAGTCTATACTGGATATTATTACTGCTATTGCCGGAGAAACCAATTTGCTGGCACTTAACGCCGCCATTGAAGCTGCGCGAGCCGGGGAGCACGGACGGGGCTTTGCGGTTGTCGCCGCTTCCGTCAGAAAGCTGTCGGAGCGTTCGGCAGAATCGGTTGGACAAATTTCCGTGCTTATCAATCAAATATTGAGGCAAATGGAAAATGCGACTATAACCATGGAGGAAACAAGCGCGGAGGTAGCTAAAGGAACGGAGCTTGTCCGCAGCGCAGGACAAGCCTTTGGCGGCATTGAACAGTCCGCCGGTCAAACCATGCTTGCGATTGAAGGGGTTTCGGACAATGCAGTCAGCTTGTCGCAGCAGGCTGAAAAGCTGGCTAAAGCAATGGAAAGGCTGGTGGAAATCGCCAATACAACGGTGGGAGGAGCGCAAAGCATGTCAGCCGCATCGGAAGAGCAGCTTGCAGCAACCGAGGAGGTAGACGCTTCGGCGGCGATGCTATCCAGCCTTGCCGAGAAGCTTCAGGCGCAGGTTGAAAGATTTAAAATTTAATTCCCTCCAGTGAATATTCCTTTACAGGAATATTCCTTGTGTGGTATATTTCCTGTGAGGGGTGACGGCAGATGTCTTATGCTGCTGTTTCGGCCTCGGGCTTTGGAAGAAGGAGAGGATGGAAATGAACGCAAGCATTTTCCAGGCTTTATCCGATCCGAGCCGATTGCGCATTGTTGAGCTGCTGCTAAGCAGCGCTATGACTGTAGGGGACATTGCAGTCAAGCTAAGCATTCGACAGCCCCAGGCATCCAAGCATCTTCGAACACTGCTGGATTTCGGTCTGGTGGAGGTCAAGGCAGAGGCCAACCGGCGCAGGTACATGTTAAGAACCGAACCGCTGCAAGAAATGGACCAGTGGCTTGAAAGCTACCGCACCTTATGGGGAGAGCGCTATGACGGGCTCGACCGCTATTTGCAGCAGCTCAAGGCACAAGAGCAAACCAAACATGTTATCTCGGAGGGATCGCCAAATGGGAAACAAATTAAAGCTGAAGGTTGAAGGCACGTTGCTGACTTTGGAGAGGGAATTTGACGCGCCGCAAGAGCTTGTATTCGAAGTACATTCCTCAGCGGAGCATCTCAAGCACTGGTGGGGACCTCGTGGATGGGAGCTGACGTATTGCACCGTTGATTTTCGTCCTGGAGGAGTCTGGCACTATTGCATGACCTGCAAGGATGAAGGTCAAGGTGAATTTTTCGGTATGGAATCCTGGGGAAAAAGCATTTACAAAAGCATTGACGCACCTAAAGAAATTCAACACACAGATTACTTCTCGGATGCGGAAGGCAACATTGCTGAAAATATGCCGCCATCGCATAATGTGTGGGAATTTAAACCGATGGAAGGCAACCGGACTTTGCTTATTAGCAAGGCTCGCTATGATTCGGAGGAAGCGCTCCGCCAGGTGCTGGAGATGGGCATGGAGCAAGGCATTGACGAAACGCTTGGCCGTTTGGATGATTATTTGCAAACGTTGCGATAAAGAAGGAAAAGCGGCTGCCCTGGAATATATTGGGCAGTCGCTTTTTTGTGCGTGTTCCCGATTCACAGCAATGATTAAGCGAACAATAAGATACAAAAAAAGGATGTCTTCTCCCATTGAGACATCCTTTTTGATATAATTTCCTATAAAGTAACAATCGTTTCTTTGGTCCCTTGATACTTTACAGATTGGGAATATCAGATCAGGGACAGAAGCGTTTGACTCATTTTTGAAAGGGGGACTTGTTTCTCCGCGGCCCCGAGCTCAAAAGCGGCCTTAGGCATACCGTAGACGACGGATGAAGCTTCGTCCTGCGCCAAGGTGCGAGCGCCACGCCTGCGCATGGCCAGCAAGCCTCTGGCCCCGTCATAGCCCATTCCAGTCAATATAATGCCAATGGCCGCATTGCCGGCTTCTTTGGCCACCGATTGAAAAAGAATATCGATGGAGGGGCAATGCCCGTTGACCTTGCTCCCGGAGTAACAGCGAATTTTGAATGTGCTGCCCGCTTTGACAACATCCATATGGAAATCGCCGGGAGCGATGTACACATGCCCAGGCTTTACCAAATCGCCATCTTTTGCTTCCTGAACAGTAAAGGGCAAACTGGCATTCAGACGTTCAGCGAACATGCGCGAAAATTGCGGCGGTATATGCTGAACAATGACAATTCCCGGCATGGTTGAAGGCAGGGAGCGTAGAAGCACATCAATGGCTTCAATTCCTCCGGTGGAGGCGCCTATTGCAATTAATGGATCCTTGCCTAAGGATTTGTCCACAGCCGCATGCTGGCGGGATGAGGCAGCCGGAGCTGAAGCCAGACGGCTTCGGCTTACTGTTGAGCCGGCGGCTATTTTTATTTTTGCAATCAGCTCCTGTATAAATCGCCCAACATCCTGCGTTGATTTCATGTCCGGCTTTGGCACAAATTCCACCGCGCCAGCTGACATAGCATCAAGCACAGCTTGATTTGCCCCGCTTACAACGATAATCGGCAGCGGATATTGGGGGAGCAGACGGCGGATGAAGTCGATGCCGTTCATACGCGGCATTTCAACGTCGCACACCATTACATCGGGATGATATTGCAGCAGCTTGTCTCTTGCGTCGAATGGATCTTTAGCAGAGGGAACGGTTGTAATATACGGATCTGTCGAGATGCCGCGGTCGATTACCTCGCGAAACAGCAAGGAATCGTCCACAATCAGCACCTTGATCGGGCGTTTGGTCGTCACGCTGAGCCTCCCGTCACGGCCGATAAAACGGCTTATTCTTTTTGATAAACGGCGGGCCTTACATACCGGTAGCCGGTAAGCCGCGAATCCAGAGATTCAGTGTGGCTCATAAACAAATAACCGCCGGGTTCGGTAATGTCCAGAAAACGCCGCAGCAAACGCAGCTTTGTATCGGCATCAAAATAGATCATAACGTTGCGGCAAAAGACGACGTGAAACTTTTTGCGAAACGGAAAACTTTCTTCCATTAAATTGAATTTGCGGAAGATCACTTCCCGTTTTAAGGAATCAACAACCTGACATTTGCCGTCGGTCGTTCGGCTGAAATATGCGCTCTGCCAGGTTTGAGGCAAAGCCTGCACCGCCTGGGGCGAATAAACGCCTTTGGCGGCTTTGGCCAAAACAGCGGGAGATAGGTCGGTTGCGAGCACCTTTCGATCCCATTTTTGCATCATAAGCATGCTCTTGAAATAACGGTCCAGAATCATAGCTAATGTATAAGGCTCCTCGCCGGAGGAGCAGCCTGCGCTCCATATGCGCAAATCCCGGTCAGGTATGCTTCCGCACAGCTGTGGAAGAACGTGCTGCTCCAAATAATGAAAATGCTCGGGCTCTCTCATAAAATAGGTGTGATTCGTCGTTATTCGTTCAACGAGCATCGACAAAGCTTCGCCGGTGCGGTCGGCCTTCAGATAATAAAAGTAATCGGTGAAGCTGTCCAGGCGATGCTGCAGCAATACAGTTTCCAGTCTGCTGGCCAGCAATATTTTTTTTTCATCCTTGAGGTGAATGCCGCAATGGGCTTTAATGTAGTCTGCCAATTGCCGGAATTCGCGGTTCGTTATGGACAGCGTCATCCGTATTTTCCAAACTCGTTGTCACTTAGCAAAATACGGCCAGGCCCTTTGGCATTCCGCCCTCCGGCGTTAGCGGAATGCGCATCATGGGAAACGCCCCGATTGCGCTCAGACATGTTTTCCAGCATACGTACAATATCGGGATTCAGCTCTTCAAGATCGCGGTAGCCGGATATGCGGCTGCCTTTGCGAAGGTTAAAGCGGCTTACCTGCTCCTTCAGCACTTCCGCTTGTCCAGCCAATTGTTCGCTGGCTGCGGCGCTTTCCTCTGAAGTTGCGGAGTTGGTCTGAACAACCTGCGATACCTGAATGATGCCTTGATTCACTTGAGAGATGCCAGCGGCTTGCTCGTTGGAGGCATCCGTAATGCTGCCGACCAGACTGGCGGCACGGGTAATGCCGGTTACGATTTTATCCAGCGCTGCGGCTGTTTCTCCAGCGATATGCATGCCGTCCTTCACTTTTTTGATGGAGCCTTCAATCATGTCCGTTGTTTCCTTGGCGGCACCTGCGGAGCGAGCGGCCAGATTGCGGACTTCCTCGGCTACAACGGCAAAGCCTTTGCCATGCTGACCTGCGCGTGCGGCTTCCACAGCGGCATTAAGAGCTAATATGTTCGTTTGGAAAGCAATTTCGTCAATAACTTTAATAATTTTAGAAATGTTTTCGGAAGAGGTATTGATTTCATCCATGGCCGTAAGCATGCCTTGCATCTGCTGGTTGCCTTGAAGAGCGTTGTCGCGGGCCTCTTCGGCTAGTTGATTGGCTTGGACGGCCGTGTCAGCGTTAATACGGGTCTGATTGGAGATTTCCTCCAGAGATGCCGTCAGCTGCTGCACCGAGCTTGCTTGCTCAGCCGCGCCTTGCGACAATACCATTCCGGTTTCGGAAATTTGCTGGGCTCCGGATGCAACCTGCTCCGAAGCGTTCTGAATGCTGAGCAAAGCTTCATTTGTATTGCTGGAAAGCTTGCGGAAAGCCGCTGCAAGCGTACCAACCTCGTCCTTGCTGTTGATTTCGATATCGACATCCAGATCGCCGTCGGCAATAAGATCCGCCACCTTGATCAATTTGGTGATGGGATTGCTAATGATGCGGGAAATAAAGATGCCCAGGGCAAGCGCAACCACGATGGCAAAAATAACGACAGCAACCATTGTGAGTACCGTGGTATTGGATTGTTTGCTCAAATCGCCGGATACCCTCAGTCCGCTGGATTGTTTCTCTTCAAACAACTGGTTCAGCAAGTCGCTGACTGCGTCGGAGATAGGCTGGGATTTTTCAAGCTCCGCGATCCCTTCCGCTATTCTGCCGGAAATCGCCAGGTTTATGGCGTCGTCGCGGATGGTCTGGTATTCTTCGAAATTGCTTTTTAAAGAAAGAAAGACATCACGGGTGCCGTCAGCTTTGATGCTGCTTTCGAAGGAATCCAGACTTTTGGCGATGTCGGCGTCCCGCTGCTGGATATCGGAAAACAGCTTTTGCATGTCCGAGGTTTTATCCGACATCAGGATGCGTCGCACCGTTGCCCGGTTGTTTTGGAACCGGATGCCTGCTTCGCCCAGATCGCCGATGGAGATGCCGTAATCAACGTACATATTACTGTAGTCCGTGTCAATTTTTTTGAGATTCATAACGCCGATGGCGCCTACGATGCCTGCCAGCAAGGCTACAAGAATAAATGCGATGGTTAGCTTTTTGGAAATTTTCATGTTGTAAATCCACTTCATTGGATTAGCCTCCCTGAGTTAGACCTGGCCGATGGCGGACAGGTTTTCCGTTTCTTGATGATTAAGCAGTTCGTCGCAATTAAGTAAAAGCTTCACTTCGTCGCCTGATTTTCCGATGCCCTGGATATAACGCCGGCTGAGCTGGTTGAGATCGGGAGGAGATACAATATTGCTTTCCTCTATCGTCATAACTTCAGCAACCGCATCAACAATGAGGCCAATGGATATTTCTTTAATATCCACGACAATAATGCAGGTCCGGTCGTTGTATTCCCGGAATGGCTTTCGGAAGCGCAGGCGTACATCCATGACGGGAATGATTTTGCCGCGCAGATTGATGATGCCTTTAATGTATTCCGGCAGCTCGGGCACCGGCGTTATCGACTGGACGCCGATAATTTCGGTAACGTAGCGGATTTCGATTCCATACACCTCGGAACCTAGAGCAAACGTCAAATATTTGTTTTTGAGTGAATCTTCTTCCAGTTCAAGGTCCTGGAGAGGGCTTTGTTTCATGAATGTCAGCTCCTTTAGTGAAGTGAGGACAAGGCCGGCGTTCTGGCTCGAACAGCGCCGCTCACTAACGCGGCAGGGTCCAGGATCAGACTGATGCTGCCGTCCCCAAGCAGCGTGCAGCCGGCAAGCTCTTTAATAGGTTTGATTTTTTTTATGTATGGCGGGAGAGTCTTGACGACGACCTGCTGTTGTCCCAGGAGCTCGTCCACCAGGACGCAAACCTTTCGTTCATCCTGCTGTATCATGACTAACACGCCTTGGGAAATATTGCAGGTACTGCCGCCGGTGTTGAGCCGTTCGTCCAGACGAAGAATGGGAAAACATTCGCCGCGCACCATGATCATTTCATTGCCGTCGGGATCATAGAGCAGATCCTGGGCTTTTGGCTTAAAGGATTCCTGGATAGAGGTGGTTGGCAGCGTATAATGCGAACCGCCCACTTTTATATTCATCCCGTCAATGATGGCAAGCGTCAACGGAATCTTTAGTGAAATCGTTGTGCCGGAGCCTGGGAGGCTTTCTACCAGAATGGCGCCCCCAATCTGTTCAATGTTTCGGAAAGCAACATCCATGCCTACGCCGCGTCCGCTATATTGGGTAACATCTTCCTTGGTCGAGAAGCCAGGTAAAAAGATCAAGTTATAAATTTCTTTGTCGCTGAGCTCGGGGGAATCTTCCTGAATCATGCCTTGCTCCAGCGCACGACGCATAATTTTTGCTTTGTCCAGTCCTTTGCCGTCATCCTTGACGATGATCAGAACATCGCTTCCGGCGTTTTTTGCCTCCAGGGTAATCGTTCCCGCCAGAGGTTTGCCCGAGCTGGCGCGTTCCTGACTGCTTTCCAGGCCATGATCGACCGCATTTCGGACCAGGTGCATGAGAGGATCGGAAATTTGCTCAATGATGTTTTTATCTACTTCCGTTTCCTCGCCATTGATCTGGATTTGAACCTCTTTGCCCAGATTTTTGCCCATATCCCGGATTACGCGATGCATCTTTTGAAAGGTCGTGGTTAATGGAACCATGCGAATTGACATGACGACATCCTGCAGCTCTCCGGTAATTTTGCGCAGATGGGCTGCCGATTTCAGAAAATGCTCGGAGACGATATTCCTTAACGATTCGTGCTGGGTTACCATCGCTTCGGCAATAACCATTTCGCCTACGAGATCCATAAGCTTGTCAAGCTTGTCTACATTGACGCTGATCATGGATGAGACGAGGGGTTCTCTCATTACTGGCATTTGTTTAGGGGAGTCGCTGTTTTTATCTCTTTGGCTGCCGGCAGTCCGATCCCACTCAGAGGTAGAAGCGCTCTCAAAAGCTGTCGCTGTGTCATAGACGGGAGAAAGCCGGACTTCCTGGATATAGGCGGTTTGTTCGATATGCGCCATGATTTGCTCTTCTGCTTCTCTGCTTTGCAGAATGAAAACAAACCCGTTTTTGCGAATGGCTTCGGCGCTTTGTTCATTTTCTGCAATATCCTCCGGAATAAAGCTGATGATCGTCATATATTCCCGAAGCTGGTGCACCAGAGCGTAGGCGCGAACGTTTTCCATAAGGCAGTCGGGCGTAAAGGTAACGGTTGCCTCATAGCTGTATTCGGGAGCCGTATCTGCGGAGAAGGTCTCCAAATATCGGGTGACGGCTGCAACAATACCCGAGGGATCGCCGTCTGCTTGATTGCCGTTGCGGATTTTATGGGTTTCGACTTTGATGAAGTCAAGTCCATCCCATATCAACTCAAATAGGGTATCAAAATCATGGGGGGCGGAGCTGTTTTCCCGAATGCGATAAAATAAATCTTCAATAATATGCGCGGCCTCCGAAATGCTCATGATGGACATCATGGCGGCAGAGCCTTTAATGGTGTGCATATGGCGGAATATTTCACCGATCGCTTCGGTATTAAAGCTGTTTGCGGATTCACAGCGTAAAAAGGTGGCTTCCAATTGTTCAATTAATTGTGTTGATTCGAAGAGATACATTTCCAGCAAGGGGTCATCGGTGGACATTGAGCCTGACATTGTGATTTTCATCCTCCTTACCTGATGGTCAAAGTTGTTATGCTGGAGTTTGGGAGATCACCTCTGTTGTTCAGTGTTCGCTAGGAATGGATGGAGATGGAATAAAAAAAGATTAACTAATTAGTCAATAGGAAAAATTGCCCTGTTTCCGACATTATAATCGTAAAAACGATTAATTACAATTAAATTTTACGTATTTACGTGTGACTAAGGTGAATATTGTATATGGACTATTTTCCTGGTTAAAGAAGGACAGGAGTGATAATCATGGATGGAATTAAAGGAAGAATTAAATATTTGAGGAAAAAACACGGATTGACTATGGCGGAATTTTCCGCCAGAATTCATGTATCGGCTGGAAATGTAGGGGATTGGGAAAGTGAAAAAAGGTCCTCTACGCCAGGGACAAAAGCACTGATTGCCATTGCGGAGGAGTTCGAGGTATCGCTCGATTGGCTGCTGCTTGGAAAATCACCGGGAGACGCTCAGACATCCTGGAATATCACGGAAGAGTGGGGGCCCGTGCAGAGCGAAACGGAGCGTTATCCACCCTTCCAGACTTTAATGTCGATTGCAAGCACGTTGTCGACGAAGGATGTCGATCTGCTGTCCCAGGTAGCCAGCCGGTTTCAGACGAAGACCCGGGATATCTAGATTTAGGTTAGAAAGGGGCACAACATGATGAGAAGAAATGTAAGGTGGGAGGAAGGGACATGGACCCGTTCGCCACAATCGGTTTATCAGGATGGGGGCCATCTTATTGTTACGGCCGAGAAGGAAAGCGATTATTGGAGACATACTCTTTATGGCTTCGTACATGATAATGGACATGCCTTGTTGAGTGATTGGAATAAGGAATCCGCGGTGGAGGTAACGTTTCGTCTGGAGTCCTTTACGCAGCTGTACGATCAAGCCGGAATTCTGCTTTATCGTGGGGAGGAGCAATGGATCAAGGCGGGGATTGAGATGAACGACGGCGTTCCTTGCCTTGCGATTGTCGTTACGGACGGCTTTTCCGACTGGTCGCTTACCCCGGTTCCCGATTGGGATGGAGAGGAAGTGACGATTCGGGCTTCGATTATAAATGACGGCGTTATTATTCGGGCACGCAGCAGCAGGCACGGCTGGCAGACCGTAAGGGTGGCCAGATTTCCTTATCCCGAAGGCATTAAGGCGGGGCCGATGGTGTGCAGCCCGGTCGGAGACTCCTTGCAGGTAACGTTTACCCGGTGGGAATGGACGGAAGCGGATCGCGAGCTGCATGCCGATCCTCCACTTTAAGTATTTTATTCGTAAAAACGATTAAGCGGCTCCGCTCCTGTCGTCGTCGGCAGAGCGGAGCCGCTTTATGTATTGCAAGAAGTGTTGCAAGAAGTGACGATTCAGGTAAAAATGAATTTTTTCTTCTTTGCGCCAGTGAAATCGGTTACAATGGAAGAGGTCATGGCTGTCCATGATTCCAATTATTTGTAGGCATTGGCCATTAGGGAGGAAGTTTAATGTCAGCTCAGGATTTAACGTACAGCGGCTATTTGCTGGCTCACTTTATCGGCGAAGAGCCGATTGGCGAGCAGGTTTATTTTTCATACAGCGAAGACGGCTTGCACTGGAAGGATTTGAACGGAGGCCAGCCCGTACTGCGCTCCGGATTAGGGGAAAAAGGCGTGCGAGACCCGTTTCTTGTTCGCTCGCCACTAAATAAATCGTTTTATTTGATCGCGACGGATCTTCGCATAGCAAACGGCAAAGGCTGGGGAGTTGCAGCCCACGAAGGCAGCCGCGATCTGATTCTGTGGGAATCGTCCGATCTCGTCAACTGGTCACAGCCTTGGGCGGTTACCGTTGGCGTCCCGGATGCGGGCTGCGTATGGGCCCCGGAGGTTATTTACGACGAGCAAGCCGGCAATTTCCTCGTATTCTGGGCGTCCGCAACGCAAGGGCCGGGCGAAACCGAGCGGAAGCACAAAATCTATAGCGCCAGAACAACCGATTTCCGCTCCTTCACGCCAACAGAGCTTTATATAGAGCGCGAAAATCATATTATCGATACCACGATTATTGCTCATGGAGGCGCTTATTACCGGTTTTCCAAGGATGAAACGACCAAAAATATTACCATGGAAAAAGGCGCGACGTTGGACAAGGATGCTTTTGCTCTGTTGAAAGCGCCAACGCTGGAAGCCATTATGGGCGTGGAAGGCCCGCAAATTTTCAAAATGAATGATCGCGATGAATGGTGCCTCATTATAGACCGTTTTGCCGAGGGCAAAGGATATTTGCCGCTGCTAACCAGCGATCTGGACAGCGGAGAATTCCGCGTGCTTGAGGACGCAGATTTTGATTTGGGCAAAAACAAAAAACGCCATGGTGGCGTTATTCCAATTACGGCGGAGGAAAGCAGCCTGCTGCTGGCGGCTTATGGCGACGGCCATCAAGTATTGCCGGGCCAATTCGCCGATCCTGATCTGGCCAAATTTGGCGATCGTTATTATCTTTATCCGACAACGGACGGCTTCGAGGGCTGGTCGGGTACGCAATTCCATGTTTTTTCCTCGCCCGATCTCAAAGTTTGGAAGGATGAAGGCGTTATAGTGGACCTGCTTTCGCCTGAAGTGCCATGGGCCACCGGAAGCGCTTGGGCTCCCGCGATCGCAACCCGCAACGGCAAATATTATTACTATTTCTGCGGCAAAGAAGCAAACGGCGTTAGCGCAATAGGCGTTGCGGTTGCCGATCATCCGGCAGGTCCTTACACCGCTCAGCCGGAGCCGCTTATTACGATGGAGCAGATGAAACGTCTGGGAATCAAAATGGGCCAAACGATCGACCCTTCCATCTACAGCGAAGAAGGCGGAGCCGCCTACATGCTGTTTGGCAACGGCGACGGAGCGATTGTCGAGCTTAATGACGATATGATCAGCGTACGTGAAGAAACGATGTCAAACCTGGATGGGCTGGAGGATTTCAGGGAGGCCGTAACGGTGCTTAAGCGCGGCGGATTGTATCACTTCACATGGTCGTGCGACGATACCGGCAGCGAAAACTACCATGTTAAATATGGAACCTCGGAGCATTTATACGGTCCTGTTACGTATCATTATCCTGTCTTGGTCAAAAACCCGGAGAAGGAAATGCTGGGAACCGGCCATCATTCCATTATGCAGGAGCCTGGCAAGGATGAATACAAAATGGCCTATCACCGCTTCGTAACGCCGCTTACCCGCTTCAAGGAGGGAAAAGGCTATCACCGCGAAACGTGTATTGCTCCGATTTCCTTCGGGGCCGACGGGCTAATGCAGCCGGTGAAGCTGTAGCGCATTGCGCCAGGGTGAAAATTTGCACAAACGCCCCCAGTAAAAAAAGTAAATGAGAGCGGAAGGCTGCTTGATATTGAAAAGCTGTCCGATATGCAAAAGATGGTCGATATTGGATAGTTGTTCGATATTGAATAGGTGCTCAATATTTGAAAAGCTGCTGTCCAGATAGTCTTTTTAAATAAATTAAACCATAATTTCAGGCCCGGGAATGCCGAAAAATCAACATTCCTGGGCTTATTCCTTTTGCCGGGCGTAAACTTAAAGCTGCTTTTTAGATAGTTCCTTTTCTTTATTCGATTATGCCTGACCTGTATATTCATATCATATTAATAAATCCATTAATTCCTTTGCGTATGCAGCCCAATCCTTATTATCCGTATTTATCTCTATAGTTGGCAGGATAGATAAAGAAGATTGTTTACGTAGTTCTGATTGAGTATGTAAAAACTCATCGGCTGATTTTCTGATCTCGTTTTTTGTTTTGTTTTTCCATTCGTGAGGCGTTCGGGTTTGCATTCTTTGCTCTATGTTCTCGGGTGAAACGGTTAATAATGCACATTTAGCGCCAAGCAGAAGCAAATCATTTTCAATTTTTTCAATTTCATATAAAGATTCTGCAGGGAATGCCACTCTGTGATTCAAATGGAATCTTTCCAATATAAAAAATATTCCTCTAGATCCCTTGGATGCATCTGGACCTAAATAGGTTGCCCATCCATTTAGTTGTTTTAACATGTCAACCCGTTCCTTCAATACATGAAGATGTTCATCGCGATTTAAACATTTAAATTCTCCATGAACATTATTTAATAGTTGGGAGTAATGCTCGCTAAGAACAATGATGCTTCGCTCTGATGATTCATCCTGTGCTTGAAGCAGCTTCAGAGCTTTTAGAACAGACGTCTTTCCTGCATGTGAATATCCCTCTAAAATAAGTCCTCTAATATGCACCATAAAACCTCCAACTAACAATATTTTGAAAAGAATTATACCATAGATTAAAGCTTTACCTAATAATCAGCGTTTAGCTTAGAGCAAGCAGGTTACTGAATACGGAAGTAACAGTTTGAACATGAAGAGGAGTGTTGACGTCACCCGTCTCTTGCTGGTCATTAATGTCCGTTATAGCCTGATATGGCTGGAGTTTCCTAGAGCAACGGTCATCCGTGTCCTTTAACGCTCCAAATTGGTGAAATCGCGTTCCTGACAGCAGCAAGCTTGCTTGTATATTGCTTGGAAATGATTTATTATATAATCAATTGATAGTACTTTGTTTCAAAATACAAAATGAAGCAAGGAGGAGCTTGAAATTAAAAAGGATATGTCAGCGGTTAAGCAAAGCCGTTATAATGCGATACTTGATGCGGCAACATCGCTCCTGATTGAAAAGCCGGGCGCCTCCATGGCGGAAATAGCGGAACGGGCGGGCATTGGCATCGCAACCCTGCACCGATATGTAGACAGCCGTGAGCAACTGATGGCTCAATTGGGTTTTCGGGCAATCGAGGTCGTCACCGATATTGTAGGCTCCATAACGTTCCAGGAGGAACGTTACGAGAGCTATTTTCCGGAGCTGATCAAGGCGTTAATTCCTATCGGAGACAAAATTTATTTTTTAGGTCACGATGCTTCGGTTCATTACAATAAAGAAATCGAAGAGGCGGACAAAAAGCTGAGAGAGCCGCTGCTGCGCAACATCGAGCTATTGCAGGAGAGGGGCTATTTTCGCAAGGCTCACCAACGGGAGTGGATCGCGGATGTATTGTACAGCTTGCTTTTTCTTACCTGGCAGCAGGTTCAAGACGGACATATCGCCAAAAACAAAGCGGCGGAGCTAGTGCTGGATACGTTTTTTAATGGTTTTAAATCATCGACATAAGGAATGACACGAGAAACGACAAAAGGGAGGTTTTTTGATGAAATTGCAAACTGTAGCGGGTTCTACCCATATTTCGACGGTTGTGTTGTCCAAGCTCGTAGGAATGGCTGCAAAGATGACGGGCGGAATCGCTTCAATGCCAACCAGTTGGCTGGAGGGTATAACCAATAAACTGAGCGGAGGCAGTCTGCAAAACGGAATTGATCTGAAAGTGGATCGCTCTACGCTTGAAATCAACATAAAAATTGTTGTGAAGTATGGCGTGAAAATTCAGGAGGTGTGCAGGGAGCTCAAGCATAATGTAAAAGAAACGGTTGAACACCTCACCGGGCTTACCATCGAAGCAATTAATATACGGGTGGAAGGGATTTCGTTAAAGCAAGCAAATGCATGAGACCAATAACCGTAGTACCTTCAGCAGGAGTAATGGGAAGGCGTGTCATCCCATTTTTAAATGAAGCCTGTAGTTCCCGGAAGCGCGAGGGGGACTGCAGGTTTTGTTTATTACCACAAATAAAAAAACTTCCCATCTACTGATTAGCGAAGGAAGCTTGATGTTAGGGAAGATATGGTGCGGTCGAGAGGACTCGAACCTCCACGTCATTGCTGACACTAGAACCTGAATCTAGCGCGTCTGCCAATTCCGCCACGACCGCATATGTTTTCTGCAACGTAAGTTATAATAGCATGGCGGATTAGAGCAGGTCAAGCGAGAATGAAAAGTTCCAATTTTCAGCTAATTGCACAAGGGAATTTAAGAGCATTTGGGATCAGAAGAGCCTTGCACATGCCAGCTCTCTCCGCTGTAATTGCAGCGGCCGTTTCTGAGCATATTTTCCTGAATGTTCATCCATACTATGAAGGATATGGAGATATGGTAATATGCGCATTATTGTGCAGAAGCGGAGGGATATGTCATGACAGTAAAAATGGCCCGTATCGGACTGGCGGCCATTATTGGTTTTTGCTTGTTGGTCCCGCAAGTAGCGGAAGCAGCTGGTTTTGAGAAGACTGGACGAGACGAGGGGGAACGGAGTAAACAAGAGGAGCGAAGGCTCGCGATCGTCATTGATGATTTTGGCAACGGAATGAATGGCACAGAGGACATGCTTCAGCTTCCGGTGAAGTTTACGGCGGCTGTTATGCCGTTTATGCCTACAACAAAGCAGGATGCGGAAGAGGCACACCGCCGGGGCCATGATGTCATAGTCCATATGCCGATGGAGCCTAACAAAGGGCTCAAAAGTTGGCTTGGTCCAGGTGCAATTACAACGGATTTGAGCGATGATGAAATTCGCAAGCGGGTGGAGGACGCCATTGACAATGTGCCTTATGCTATCGGCATGAATAATCACATGGGGTCCAAGGTGACAGCTGACGAAAGAGTGATGCGGATTGTGCTTGGCGTATGCAAGGAGCGCGGGCTGTTTTTTCTGGATAGCCGAACTACCTTCAAAACCGTTATTCCCAAGGTGGCGGAGGAAATTGGTCTCCCGATCGTCTCCAATCATGTGTTTCTTGACGATGTATATACCGAGCAGCATATTGCGAAGCAAGTAACCGAGCTGCGCAAGCAGCTAAAAAGCCGCGGGGATTGCGTCACCATCGGACATGTCGGACCTCCCGGCAAAAAAACGGCGGCTGTCTTAAAGCTGAGCTTACCCGACCTTCAGAATGAAGCTGCCGTCGTCAAGCTATCCCAGATGGTTAACGGATCAATGAGCGATCCATTTGTATTGCCAAATCCCTGAGGCGATCGCTTGAGCAATTTCAAGCTGTCTCCTTGAATCCGTCAGCATGCTCCGATCCTCCGCATTGCTTATAAAGCCCATCTCCACAATGACCGAAGGCTGATCGACCCGCCGCAGCAAATAAAACGGCTTCCCCTCGCGGGCTGTTCCGGCTGTTTGCTGCTGGCGGTTTAACGCATTTTGCAGGCAAAAGGCCAACAAGGCGCTTTCGCCCTGCGCTTGATGAAGCACCAGCGGGCCACGACGGGATTTATTTTTCACCGAATTGACGTGCAGGCTAACCAAAATTTCGCTGTTGATTTCATCTGTCAGCTGGCGGCGCTGAGACAAATCGCGGCGATGGCGAGAGGATGTCTGATGCCAGCGGTTGTCATCGCTAAGCGCATAATCTCCGGTCCGGTTCATAACGGCAGGTATGCCTTGGCTTTGCAGAAGCAAATACAGCTTTTTGGCGATGGCCAGATTAATGTCTTTTTCCAGTGTATCTCCATAAAACGCGCCGCCGTCAATTCCGCCATGACCAACATCAATAATGACCGAGGTTCTTGGCATCGTCCAGCCTTCATCGTAGCCTGGGCGCGTTTCGTGAATGGCATTACTGCTTTGTCCAGCGGCAGCAACGGGCTGGCATAAGGCTATAAATGTACAAAAAATCAGAACAAGTCGCATAAAGAGATCGCCCTCCACCAATTCATGCATTCCGAGCTTAGAGGAATGCTGTTATTAGCGTGTCTTTTTACAGGCAAAGTCATGCATGGTTACAGGGAGAAAGAATGGGGAAGCCTTTATATGTAGCGATTTTTCAATGTCCAAGAAGGAGGTGCAGAAATGGCAAAAGTAAAAGGCGATGAGCTTGTGAAATTTATGACGGAGCAGTTTGTATCCTATATGGAGACGCCGCGCGACGTGCGCAAACAAGCCCGGACGGAGGCCAAGGCCGGCAGAGAGCCTTGGCTGACTCGCTGGTTCGGCTGGGGACCGCTTGGGCTTATGCTTTGGTGGAGGGGCAGAAGCGGACGGCAGCGTTAGCCCTTTGTATTCGCTTATTTATAGAAATCGCCTATCGCAAGCAGCCATTCCGCCGGGATGTAGCGGCGGTCAGCGCCTTGCTCATCGGAATCAAGCGCGACATAAATCTGGTTATCGCTCCATTTATTAAATCCAACCACGGACCAGACTGCGCGATAAGCATTGTCAAAGCTCAACGTGGTGTAACGCATTTTTTGCTCTTTTGTTAAATCGTTCAAAACAGCGGCAAGCTTGTCCGGCCCGTCCAGCTTAAGCGGCTTGCGGGTTAACCACGGCAAGGTTTCGTAAGGATTGAAGGAAGGCACGGCGAGGCTTGCCGCCAATTTGCCATGGGCATCGGCCGTTCCGGCCCGTTTTTCCCCCACTGCCGAATTCTCCGCTTGCGCTCTTTGCTTGTCCCATCTGTCATCGTCCGCAGGCAGCATCTCCCCGGTAATGGCATCCATGTAATGCACCGTTGCTCCATCCGTTACTCTCCAGGCATTCAGAAGGGGATGAATATAAACCCGCTCCGATCTGGCTTTTATAATGGGCTGTAGTTGTATTCCTGAAAGCTTCAGCGAATGTTCATTAAATAGAGGCCATTCCCCCGTACCGTATTCGCCAAGCTGAAATCCGCCCTCCTCCTTGGCATGAATAACCAAATAACCTAACGTTTCCGCCTTTTTCTTCACAAGCACGATCCAGCTATGGGTTCCCGGCCCGATTGGCGAGGTTTCCAGTGTGGCATTTTTCCAGGCTGCAAAAGGCGAGGTTTTTCCTCCTTCCTCAGCCAATGCTCCAATCCATTCTTTAGCTTGTGACTCTAGAGGCGTTTCGGACAAAGCGTAAACGGGAGCCGATACAGGCAAATCATCGCTGCTGTCCGCTTCTGCAGAGACATAAGGGGCCATCAGTGAAAGCATCAGCGAAGCGGCAATGGAAGCCGCGATTATTCGGGTACGATTTTTTTTGCTCATTTATTACACCTCAACTTGTTTTTGCTATCCTCTTTTTATTGTAGGGGACAAGCTGCAAGAAGGCTGTTGCAACCTGTCGCGCCATGCCGGTGATTAATCCGTCTTTTTTTGCCGGATATGTGCGATTCCCGTCTGTTCTTCTTTAATGAATGCCTTCCAGATGGAAAAGACCGCAGTTAATAGCGGAAGCCGTCACCCTTGGCTCATATTGCCATTTGATTTCTGATCGTCGCTGCTGGTATTGCTCCTGAACCGGTCCTTTGTTTTCATCGGTCGCGTGTTCGACAATAGGGCTGTAATAGGAATCAATGCGTTCAAGCTCCTCTGCGAGCCTTGCCGACGCTTCCTCCGCCCACGTATAGCTTTGGTTTTTCAATTTGCGCTCCAGCGCAGCTTCGACAATAGATAACGCTTTTCCATAGGAGATGCCGTTTTTGGTCATATGAACATTAGCCGGCAGGCGGGGAGTCAGCTTGTGCGACAGCAGCATATCGTAAAACGACTCCAGGCAGTTGCCGGTAGCAAGCGACACGCCAAAGCTGTAGATTTCCTCCCGCTTCCGGTCGCAGCAAAATTCAACCTTAATATTGACTCCCAGCCATGCCGTATAGGGTGTGGAGCTGAAGGGGCTGATGCCTTTGCGCTCCGGCTCCTGGAACAAGCATACATAGCTGCCGCTTGCTTTGGCCGCCCCGAACAGCCGCTCAAGCTTTCCCGCTCCAAAATACAAGTCCTCGCGCGGAATTCGAACGCCCGTTGCCAAATTGCTTTGCACAAAACCAAACGACCGGGCAAGCGCGGCATCCGTTGCGCCTTGAACGGACGAAGCGTTAGCTGCCGCGTCGGCTCCCGTCGCGGATGGCGATAAGCCGTTGGCAGCTGTGGTGCCGGAAACGGCTGCCGCGTTCCCGCTTGCTTCGTTATGGCCGATAGCTGCTCCGCTTTCGGTCGCATTTCCGCCAGATGGAAGAGCGGTTGCAGGGGGAGCTGTCCCTGCTGGCGCAGCAGCGCCTGCCGCCGAGCCGGTTACGGTTGCGCTGACGTTGTCGTAACGCTGCTTGTCCGTGACAAAAAGAAATGTCATCGTTTCCGGCTCCGAGCCTACCCGGTCCACAAAGCTCCAGTAATAAGGGCGATTCGTTAATTCCCGGTCAGCCTGGGGCGACAGCTTGACCATATAATGCGCCGGGGATTTTTCTATAATGGAGCAGCCCGTCGCCTCCAGAAACCGCCCGACAAAACGATGAATTTGCTTTTCGTTCATTTATTCACCTCCACGGTTGCGCCAAGGCGGTCCAGATTTAGCACAACATCCGGCTTTTGGGCTTTGCTTTTAAGCGGCATGTCGCTGCTTTGGGCCTCGCTGCTTAGCTGACTTAACGAGCTGCCGAGCTCTCTCAGATTTTGTTGGAGCTCCTGCTCGTTGCCGGACTCCAGGAGCATTTTGGCCAGACGCTGCTCCATCGTGCCCCCGCCTTCCAGCTTCTCCAAAATATGATCCAGCTCCCCGATGACCAGCTCGAACAAATTGATTTTTTCATGCAAAAGATTAACGATATGCTCCTCGATCGTGCCAAGCGTGCATAGATTGTAGATGCGAACGTCCTTGGTCTGCCCCAGACGATGCACCCGGCCGATTCGCTGCTCCACCCGCATGGGATTCCATGGCAAATCAAAGTTGATCATATGGTGGCAAAATTGCAAATTGATGCCTTCGCCGCCAGCCTCCGTCGCAATCAAAACCTGAGCGCGGCCGCGGAACAGGTCCATCATCCAGTCCTTTTTGCCCCGGTTCATGCCGCCGCGATAGGGAACGGCGCTTAGGCCATGGCTGCGGAAAAACTGGAGCAAATATTCCTGAGTCGCCCGATATTCCGTAAAAATGATGACCTTTTCGTTCATTTCCTTTACCAGCTCCAGCACCTTTTCAGCTTTGGTATTGGCGGTAATGCTGCGGATTTTTTCGACCAGCTCCCAAATTTTCGGGCGAAGCGGAGAGTCCTCGGACGTTTTTTTGAACAGGTTGACCAGCGTCAAAAAAACAGCGTCCCGGCTGCTGCATACCTCGCGCTGAAGCGTTACAAGAGAAAGCATGCTGCTCATATCGCCGCCGCTTTCGTCGTAGCGCTCCCGCACAAATCCGGTCACGGCATCGTAAAGCGCTTTTTCCTCTGGCGAAAGCTCAAGCGGTATGTTTTTGACATGGCGTTTTGTAAAATGGATGCCGCCGTCGCCGCGCCGATTGCGAATCATGACGCCGGATAATACCTCCTGGAGCTGATCCTCGTTTTTGGGCAGCCGCTTTTCCACGACGAAGTTGGCCGCAAACTGGCTTTGACCGCCTAGCTGGCCGGGCTTCAGCAGAGTAATGAGGTTATATAGCTCATCCAGGTCATTCTGGATAGGCGTGGCCGTTAGCAGCAAGCAATATTTTTTGCGGAGCAATGTGGCGAATTGGTAGTTGGTTGTTTTTTTGTTTTTGAGCTTATGGGCCTCGTCGATGATGATAAGATCGTAGTCCGTGCCTAACACCGTTTCCCGATGCGGATCGCGCTTGGCGGTGTCCATAGATGCAACGACAACATCATAGCCCCAGGTATACGCCTTTTTTTGCGCAACGGCGGGGATGCCGAATTTCTGGTTCAGCTCACGCACCCATTGAAGGACAAGCGAGGCCGGGACGAGAATCAGCGCTTTGGAAACAAGGCCGCGAACCATATATTCTTTGAGAACGAGGCCGGCTTCTATCGTTTTGCCCAAACCAACCTCATCGGCGAGAATGGCGCGTCCGCCCATCTCGTGAAGCACCTTGCTGGCTGTCCCGATCTGATGGGGCATAGGCGTAAGATCGGGGAGCGCTCTTAGGCATTGCAGCTGCTCAAAGCTTTCTACGCGCCTCGCCTGCTCGGCCTCCATCGTTAATTGATATAACGTCCAATCATCCCAAGGGCCTCCGCGCTGGATGCGATTTTGCAATTCCTGATGCCAGCCGGTTTCAAAATGCAGCTCAACCAGCTCGTTCAGCTTGCGTCTGGAGCCGGTTGATGCTTGTTCATTAGACGATAGGTCGTTCATGGCGTTCACCCTCCCGATAAGTCGTGATAAAAAACAAAAAAATAGAGCTCCCAAGTAGTATTGCCCTCTTCTGTAATAAACATAATAAAGGATAAAAACAAACTGATAATCAATATATTGTGTGCTAAAATGGATGTATCATACTATATGTTGGTTTTGTGCTGTTTTGTTGGCCTATTTTTAGGAGATGGAGGGAAACAGTTATGACGAGGCTGGAGGGACTGGGCGAAAAAATATTTTTGGACAGGTACGCATTGAAGCATGAGGATTCTTCCGGGGTGAAGCCTGGCGATCTGGTACTGGCTCTTGTAAAAGAGGATTCCAGGTTTCCGGTCAAGGAGGTTGGCGAGGTAACGGAGCGTTCGGGAAGCAAGGTTAAGGTGAAGCTGCGAAACGGGGATACGCTGGACAGTGACTTGACCAAGCTGTCGCATCCGCTTGAAACAACGCCCGGGGAGATGTGGGATCGAATTGCGGATGCCATATCCGCTGTAGAACAAACAGAAGAAAAGGCGCGGGAATGGAGAGGAAAGTTCAGAGAAATGCTGGACGGCTTCAAGCTGGTTCCCGGGGGCAGAATTGCGGCTGGAGCAGGGACTAGCGAGGAGCTGACGCTATTCAACTGTTATGTCATTCCTTCGCCAAAGGACAGCCGGGGCGGCATCATGGAGTCGCTTGCTAATATGACGGAAATTATGGCTCGCGGCGGAGGCGTTGGCTTCAATCTGTCCTCGCTTCGTCCAAGAAGAACCGTTGTTGCAGGAGTTAACGGAACGTCCAGCGGCGCAGTATCGTGGGGAGGTTTATTCAGCTATACGACGGGGCTGATCGAGCAAGGCGGCAGCCGGCGCGGCGCCTTGATGCTGATGATCAACGATTGGCATCCCGACCTGCTGGAATTCATTACGGTGAAGCAAAGCATGGGTCAGGTGACTAATGCCAACCTGTCGGTATGCGTCAGCAATGCTTTTATGCGGGCGGTCAAAGAGGATTTGGAGTGGAACCTCGTATTCCCAGATACAAAAGACCCCGATTATGACGAGCTATGGACCGGGGACCTTGACGCCTGGAAGGCGCTTGGCAAAGAGGTGGTGTTGTACAAAACGCTTTCCGCCCGTGACATTTGGCATATCATCATGGAGTCGGCCTGGAAATCGGCAGAGCCCGGCGTCGTTTTTATGGAATATTACAATGAAATGTCTAATAGCTGGTATTTTAATCCCATCAATAGTACTAATCCCTGCGGTGAACAAGGACTGCCCGGCTGGGGCGTTTGCAACCTCTCGGCCATTAATCTTTCCCGTTTTTATGACGAAGGAAAAGAGGATGTGGATTGGGAGGAGCTATCAAAGGTTACTCGCTGGTCGGTGCGATTTCTTGATAATGTCATCGACGCCACTCCGTATCATTTTCCTCAAAATGAAGCGAACCAGAAGAAGGAGCGAAGGATCGGGCTTGGTACGATGGGCCTTGCAGAACTGCTGATCAAGCTGCAAATCCGTTATGGCAGCCAGGAATGCCTTCATTTTCTTGAGAAGCTTTATGGATTTATGGCGCGCGAAGCCTATTTGGCATCGGCAGAGCTTGCTGCTGAAAAAGGAGCCTTTCCCGCTTTTGACGCGGAGCTTTTTCTTCAGAGCGGCTTTATGAAGGGGCTGATCTCACAATATCCTGAAGTTGGCGAGGCGATTATGCAATACGGCATTCGCAACGTGACGGTGCTGACGCAGGCGCCAACGGGCAGCACGGGGACGATGGTTGGCACCTCGACGGGCATCGAGCCGTATTTTGCCTTCCAATATTTCCGTCAAAGCAGGCTGGGCTTCGATAAGCAATTTGTTCCCATCGCACAGCAGTGGAAGGATGCTCATCCTGGTGAAGAGCTGCCGGATTATTTTGTTACGGCTATGGATTTATCGGCAAAAGATCATATTCGGGTGCAGGCGGCCATTCAGCGCTGGGTGGACAGCTCGATATCAAAAACGGCCAATTGTCCTAATGATTTTACAATAGAGGAGACGAAAGAGCTTTACGAAATGGCCTATGAGCTTGGCTGCAAGGGTGTAACGATCTACCGCGACGGGAGCCGGGATGTGCAGGTATTGTCCACGACGGAGGAGCGGGATACGGAGGAGCGGGAGGAGGCGGGAGAGCAGGAGCCAAAACTGGAGCAAGAACATATCAAGGAAGAAAAGACAGGAGATCAGCGGCCAGACGATATGCCGGCACATCGGGTGGAGTCTGGAGGCAAACGTACATTAGACAAGGCGTATAAGAGCCGTCCGCAGGTGCTGCGGGGCGCGACGTACAAAATCAATACGCCATTTGGCATGGCCTATATTACGATTAATGATCTTTCCGGCTCGCCGGGCGAAATTTTTCTGAATGTGGGCAAGGCGGGCTCCGATGTGTTTGCCATGGCGGAGGCATTAGGCCGGGTCTGCTCCTTGTTTCTGAGATACGGAGACCATGGACATAAGGTCGAGCTGTTGATCAAGCATTTAAAAGGAATTGGCGGGTCGGGCTCCATCGGCTTTGGCGCCAATCGGGTCGAGTCGATCGCCGATGCGGTGGCGAAGGCGCTGGAGCAGCATATAAGCTTCGCTGAGCAGCGAAATGGTGATTCTTCAGAGCATTTGGAGCGTAGAGCTGATGTGAAGTATCAAGAGCGGCCGGAAGAAGAGCAGCCCCAGCCTTTTTTGTCGCAAGGCGATTCCCTTCCTCCGTATGAAGGAGGCTTTAAGAAGGACAATTCGCTTGATCTTTGCCCATCCTGCGGCTTGGCATCTTTAATCAACATCGAGGGCTGCAAGCAATGCGGCAATTGCGGATATAGCAAGTGTTAGCCGGTAGCAAGTGTTAGTAGCTAGGAAGTGTTAGGTCGGTAGGAAGTGCTGGACGTATATGCTCGAAGTAAATACAACCTAACGTATGAAACGTTGCTTGAATAATAAGGGAGGCGCGGTGGATCAGCTCCACCGCAGCGCTCTCCATAAAAGACATTGATTCCGATTGCCGTATGGACTTATAGGAGTGGAAACGCTTTATGCTCCTTAATATTTTTGAATATTAAACCGGTTTCCGTCAGGATCGAAGAAATGGAACCGCGCAAAGCCGTTTAGATTACCGGAAATGTCGGAAACAGGTACATCGTTGTCCAGCAAAAATTGATGATAGTTTTGAAATACCCACTTATCATGAAGGACGCAGTAGGGAGCAGCCGTCCCGCTAATTGCCCCTGTATATGCATTCGGGGGCAGTGTTTCCAGCCACCATAAGGAGGTTCCCGGATGATGCTCTACCCCGAGGGACATCAGTGCCCAGCCTTGTTCGGGCTGATCCTTGACGACAGACATGCCGACATACTTTTGGTACCATTCCATGGCTGCTTCTACATCTCTTACTCCTATACGAACCCAACCGGGACAAAGCCTAGCTCCATAATCCTGTTCAAGCTCCGGGTACCCGCAAACGGTCAGACGTGTTCCTTCATAAGTCGCCCAAAGCTCGAAATAATAACGTTCCCCCGGACCCCAATAGATGTCTGATACGCGAACCCCATGTTCCTTAAAATAGTGATGAGCCGCCACTATATCCTTCGTATTCCAGCACCAGCGTATATGGGAATCGACTCCGCGCTCAACCAAATCAGGATGCGGCCCGTTTTCGGATAAAACGGACTTTATCCAGGTGCCAAACGCATGCCGGGTCAGCTTTTCCGAGGGGGAGGAAAACGTCTCGCCGCTTTTCCAAAGAAAATGCCGGGCGTACCATTCCGAAGCCGCTTCATGATAGTCCCACAACACATGGATAAAGCCTCCATCATATTTTAAAGAAGGAACAGTGCTAGGCGCTGCAGCTTGTGTTTCTTTTTTTAAGACAACAGGAAACCATATCTCTATTTCGTTGGCTGGCCCATCACTCCCCAAGAGCTCTCCTTTTTGAAAAAAGAATGGAGAAGCCTCCACATAATCGCTATTCGGCAGCCACTGCTTTTGAAAAAAATCTACGGTTTGGCCTGTAGTGCGCAGAGGGCCGTTATGAGAAATAACCGCGTATTGATGAGCATGTACATGTTTACACGACATACCGTCCGGCAGCAGCTCCTGCTCCTCTGATTCAACGCCGGCAAAAAGGGTGAATGCCCGCCCGGGCATATAGTCCTCGGAGAACGTGGAGAAAAGATATAAGGTATTGTTTTTACGGCCGGGAATGTCGCCTAAACGCTTGATGAGAGCGTTTGTCAAATTTGCGTAGTCTCTGCCGCTTGAGTCATTTGTTTCGGTTGTGATGCCTACCAGAAATAAAGCATCGAGAGCTGTCGTTTGAACATTCACAGGACATCGCTCCTACCTTCATTTTATAATTGGAATGCAGCAATCTATATAGATTGCATGTCCGACATCGGACACGGGGAATAGCTCTAGCACAGGCCTGCTATCATCCAGAACAAATCCGCTTGCGGGGAGCCACTCATACAAAAAGAATTCCAGGATGAAAGGATACAGGCTGGCTTGTTTGTCAATTTGAATGACACCATATAATCCGCCAGCAAGCCGCCGGCTGCCTATTGCCTCATCTCCATTAACATCCGCATTTGCAGGAATCGTTACACAAGCATCATACCTTCTGCAACGTCCCTGATCTCCAAGTAAAGGAAAAGGATAAGGAGATGGGATTCCGATGTTCATGGCTTGATAAACGGCATTTGATTTTAACCTGGACAAGCTCAAAACCTTCACAAACGCCTGCCGTATGCTTTCTTGATTCCTTTCTTGATCAAAGTAAAAATCCGATCCTCCGATACACCGATCGTAGATGACATGGTAAGAGGGCAGTTGTTTTACGGTAACCTTTAACGCTCTTTTTGCTTCAACGCGCGTTGTTCCGTCCGGACTAATTCTATTGTAATAGGTTGTATCAAAATATCTTTCGGCAATCTTGCGATCGACTTCACAAATCTTGCGATTGTTATCATAGCTTTGCTCTCTAAACCAGGAAGCGTTTTTTCCAAAGTAACCTTTGAATGAACGGGAAAAATCGCCGATCGAAGAAAAGCCGCAGTCTATGGCTATTTCCGAGAGACTTTGATCATGGAAAAGTATAGTTTTGAGTAGTGCGCGCTCCAAACGAGTTCGTTTGACATAATCGTTGAGCTTTTCGCCTGTAACCGCTTTAAAAAGACGATGAAAATGAAATGGCGAGTAGGCGGCCTGCTCCGCCATCATTTGGAGTGAAAGCTTTTCATTCAGATGCTCTTCTATGTAATCCATGGATTGATAAACTAAAAACCGATGCCTGTCTTGTATTGTAACGGGTTGATTGCCCATTCGTTTTCCTCCGATCTAAGCAAGATGGTTTTAGCAGGCTTTATTTTTCTGTTGTTAGTAGTAGGTGGGGCTTTAGTTGTAGCATTTCCGGCTTTTTTTGTAAAGACAACTGCTTTGAATACTTTAAAGAAGAAACCCACTAAAGCACAAATAAGACGTTATAGAATTAGTGGTATAGTTTATATTGTGTTGGGTGTTATTCTTATTACAATAACTTTTTAGGCGGATTTAAGGGAGTATAAGCAAAAGTTAGCAGCTTGCTCCTTAGTCCATTCCAAAAACAGCCCGCTCCTTCCAAGGAGCAGGCTGTTTTTCATTGATGACAACAAATACGTATGCGCGAATTGTTACTTGCGATCAGGGCTGAGCCGGAGGCGTTTCCTCTTTGCTGCCGCGCGTTTTAATGTATAGCTCATACATTTTGACAGCTACGATTTTGACAATGACATAAACCGGAATGACGAGCAGGAAACCAACAATGCCCGCTATATCGCCGCCAACCAACACGAGAACAATGGTGGTCAACGGATGGATGGACAGCTTTTTGCCAAATACGTAAGGCGCAATTAAATTATCCTGAACCTGCTGCGCGGCGAGGATGATGATAAGCGACCAAATAGCCGTAGCGGGCGATTCGATTAAACCAACGATTACAATCGGTATGCTCGAAAGGATGGCGCCAAAAAACGGGATAAAGTTCATTAATACCGCAATCACCGTTAATAGCAATGCGTAGGGAAGTCCAATAATGAGAAAGCCGATGTACATCAGCACGCCTAACGCCACGTTAACAATGACGCGACCAACGATAAAGTCGCTAAGCGCCTGATCAATGTCATCCAGAACGGATCGTCCATCCTCTCTGTATCGGGCCGGGAAAAGACGGACAAGACTGTTTTTGAACTTGCTGCCTTCTTTTAACATGTAGAAAAGCATAATCGGGAAGGTGAATAGGACGATTGCGAAGTTGGATAAAAATCCAAACATCCCCGTTACAGAATTGCTGACCCATATAAAGCCTTTGTTCAGGTATTCGGTAATTTTCTCTGAAATATTGATATCCTCAGGCACCCACGAAGCTACGAGCTCATTTTGCATCAACTGATCAATGTGTTTATTTGTGGAGCTGATCAAATAAGGCGCGTTATGCGCAAGGTTCTGCAATTGAGTTTTCAAGGCTGGCCAAACGCCGATGAAAAAGAAAACGAGCAGAACAAAGCTGATCGCATATAGCAGCAGAATGGATATAGTGCGGTTTAATTTTTTTCTCTCCAGATAGCTGATCAGGGGCCTCAGTAAATAGTAGAAAAAGCCGGATATGAGAAGCGGCGTAATAATGATACTGAAAAATGATAACAGCGGAGTGAAAATAAATGGAACGAGCGAGCTTAAATAAATGATGCCAAGCGCGAGCAAAATCGCAATACAAACCCGGATAAAGATGTTTAACTTTCTCATGGACTCTCTCCTGTTCTAGCTGCAGATATATGTAGTATATAGTAAACCAATATGGACAATACGCAAAATGCGTCTTGTGGTAGCAGAAATGTATAAGCCGTGTTCAGAAAAGTTTCAAATGTATTCAGTACAATACAGATTTGATTACATATAGCTGGGACTAGGAGGAAGAAAGCAGAATGGATTGGAAAAAGAATAAGCTGATGCTGGTTTTATCAGCTTTGAGCACAGGGTTAAGCATAGTTATTTTTATGTTGGAGCCGTATTTGCCCGCAGGGGGACACGGAAGCATGCATAATTCCGGAGAAGCGTTGAATGCTGCGACGCAGACAGGCCGGTATTGGCTTGCGGCTGCTCCTTTTATTACATTAATGATGGCGGCATGGATTTATCGTCGAAGCAAAAGCCATGGCTGGATGCCATGGCTGAATACGCTAACTCTGACATTATCCAGCATAGCGATGATCAGCGGCGGAGGCGGAGGCGTTGAATATCACTTTTCTATTTTTATGGTGCTGGCTGTTGCCGTTTATTATGAAAAGATTAAACTTACTTTGATGATGACCGTTATTTTTGCCATCCAGCATATTGCTGGTTTTTTTCTGTTTCCGGAATTGGTATTTGGCGTTAAGGATTATCCGTTCCTGATGCTGGTTGTTCATGCGTTGTTTCTGCTGCTTACCTCTAGCGCAACAACCTTTCAGACGTATTCCAAGCAGAAATGGACGAAGCAGCTTGAGTCGGAAAAAAGGAAAAAAGAAGAGATGGTTTCTGTTTTGCTAGAGCAGGTGGAACAGCAATCACAGCATATTCGTTCTGCGACCTCTGTCATCTCCGAAACCTCAAAATCCAACCTTGCGGCAAGCCAGTATATGAGACATACGTTTGAGAATGTGACGGGCGGCTTTGGCAAGCAGAGTCAAGTGCTGGAGCAGGTGGATCAAAACTTGTCTCGTATCAATCAGTCCACTCAGCACGCATTGGAAGCGTCGGAAACGATGAAGCAGGAGGCCTATACGGTTGAAGAGGCAATGGCCGGAAATCGGGGCTTGCTTTCAGCGATGGAGAAGCGCAATATGGATGTATATAATATTGTTAGTGCTTTATTAGGAGCAATAGATAGGCTGCTCGTTGCAACTGAGCAAGCGCAAGACAAGGTTCAAGTGATTCAGAGCATTGCCGATCAGACCAAGCTGCTTGCGTTAAATGCTTCAATAGAGGCAGCGCGAGCCGGGGAATACGGAGCGGGATTTTCCGTGGTAGCCGGGGAGATACGCAAGCTGTCGGAGCAAAGCCGCCAGGCATCGGACGAAATCCAGGGAATCATGTTTGCATTGCGTAAAGAGGGAGCTGCCAATGCGGGTCACGTGAATCAGGGGTATGCGGCTGTTGCTCAATTCTCAAGCGATATTGCTCGTTACAAAGCTGAATTCGAAAAAATGAGCGTACTGACTCAGCATATGATGCAATTTACTCTTTCTATGCACAACATGATGATGGAGATTAGCGGCGAAACTATGGGCACGGTGGATGAGATGCATCATATTTCACGTGTTATTGAAGAAAGCTTCAAAGCAATGGATGGTTTACGGGCCTGGAGTGATCAACAGATGGAGCGGGCCGAGCAGATTGATCAGGAAATTATTAAGCTTGATGCCTTGGGCCGAACGTTAAGACAGCAATTTGAATGAAGGGGATAACGTTTTTTACATTCTATTAGTTTTGCAGATGAGGGAGGCACATCGAGATCGAACACATTCACGGTTCATATGATTCATTATTGGTTGTTTTTTCTTATATCGTAGCTACGCTGGCTTGTTATACGGTGCTTCATCTGGTAGGGAGAATCGCGACATCGGCCGGGCGGTCCCGTTGGTTTTGGCTGTCCTACGGGGCTTTTGCCATGGGGATGGGCATATGGTCGATGCATTTTGTCGGCATGCTTGCGTTTTCCTTTCCGTTCCCCGTCGCGTATGATCTTTTTATAGTCGTTTTGTCAGTCATCGCAGCTATTCTTGCTTCGTTCATTGCCTTGTATATTGTAGGCCGGGACCATGTCACGCTTCGGCAGCTTCTTGTCGCCGGCGTGCTGCTCGCAAGCGGAATTGTCGCCATGCATTATATCGGAATGGCCGCCATGCTTATCGACATTACATATAATCCCCTGTACGTTATTTTGTCTATTATTATTGCTTTAGTAGCCGCAATCGCCGCACTGTGGCTATCCTTTTTCTTCCGCAAGGGCGAACGCGGCGCGGCGGTGAAAAAGCTGGGCAGCGCATTGATTATGGGTGCTGCGATTGCAGGCATGCATTACACGGGCATGGCGGCAGCTCAATTTTATTTAGGCAATAAATCGCAGTCCTCGATGGGCATTTTGCTGGATCAGCAGTGGCTCGGTTATTTGATTTCAACGGGTACTTTATTTACGCTGGCATTTTCGCTGCTTGGCATTTATATTTCCAACAAATTTTCTACTAAAGATTCACAGATTCAAGAGAAAACGGACGAGATTTATCAGATGAATCAGAATTTGCGGGTGCTCAATGAAAATCTGGAGCAGCTGGTGCAGGTACGGACCGCGCAGCTGGAGCAGGCGCGTGACGAAGCGATCAAGGCGAACATGATTAAAAGCCAGTTTTTGGCCAATATGAGTCATGAATTGCGCACGCCTCTCAATGCAATTATAGGCTACAGCGAAATGCTGTCGGAAGAAGCGGAGGAGCTTGGCGAGCAGGTTTTTGTAGAAGATCTGGGTAAAATCAGAAATGCAGGCAAGCATTTATTGGCGCTGATTAACGATATTCTGGACATCTCCAAGGTCGAAGCTGGCAAAATGGAGGTTCATCTGGAGACCTTTGAGCTTTCAGCACTTATTCAGGATGTCATCACAACCGTGAAACCTCTCATCGAAAAAAACGGAAATGTATTGGAGAGCAGTCTTGAGCAAGGCGAAATCACGACGGATGTCACAAAAATACGTCAAATCCTGATTAATCTGCTCAGCAACGCAAGCAAATTTACGCAAAACGGCACCTTGTCTCTTGAGGTGCAACGCGAGCTTCGAAACAATCGGACAGGCTATAGCTTCCGTATTAAAGACACTGGGATCGGGATGACGCCTGAGCAGGTCGGAAAGCTGTTTCAGCCCTTTATGCAAGCAGACTCCTCCACAACACGCAAATATGGCGGAACCGGTCTTGGACTTGCGATAAGCCACAGCTTTTGCGAGCTGCTGGGGGGGACTATCCATGTGGAAAGCGAGCTTGGCGCAGGGAGCTTGTTTACATGCTGGCTTCCGTCCGCAGTAGATGGCGATTCAGGCAATGAAGAGCAAACAGACGAACAGGCCTACACGGCCTATCACAGCGGGGTCAGCATTTTGCTAATCGACGACGAGCCTCTTAATCATCAATTAATGAAGCGTTATCTTGCGGGAGAAGGATGGTCGCTTGCCTTTGCTTCTAGCGGGCAAGAGGGGCTGGAGCTGGCAAGGAACCTTCGTCCGAAAGTGATCTGTCTGGATATTCTTATGCCAAGCATGGACGGCTGGAGCGTGTTATCCGCTATCAAAAGCGATCCCGAGCTGAGGAGCATTCCCGTTGTGATTTGTTCCATGACCGATGACAATCAGCTGGGCTTTAGCCTGGGCGCCTCCGAATTTCTGACAAAGCCGATCAGCCGGGAGCATCTTGTTCAGGTAATGGATAAATACGTGTCTAAGCATAGGGATCATACCATTTTGGTCATCGAGGATGATGCGGCAACAAGCGAGCTGCTTACGCGGTTATTGCAAAAAGAGGGCTATTTCGTAAATCAGGCCTCCAATGGCCTTGTTGCGCTGGATAGCATGGAAAAGGTTGTGCCCAAAATGATCCTGCTTGACCTTATGATGCCGGAAATGGACGGGTTTCAGTTCATTGTTGAGCTTCGCAAGCGGGACGCCTGGAGCGCGATACCGGTAGTTGTTGTGACGGCAAAATCGATTACGGCTGCAGACCGCCTAAAGCTGAATGGATATGTAAAAGGCGTTATTCAAAAAGGCTCGCTTGATCACAAATCGTTATTGGCTGAAATCGGCAGGTTTATTGCTCCGGAGCCTGAAAATGAATAAGCGTCAATGGAATGGAGGAGCAACATGCAGACTATTCTTCTGGTAGAGGATAACGAAATGAATCGCGATATGCTTTCCCGCCGATTGAGCAGGAAGGGCTTTCGGGTTTTGACGGCTGAAGACGGGAAGGAAGGGATTGATCTGGCGCAACAGCAACATCCCGACTTGATTTTAATGGATTTGAGCCTGCCTGTTATGGATGGATGGGAAGCAACGCGACAGCTCAAAAATATGGAGGACACAAAACGCATTCCCATTATTGTCTTGACAGCCCATGCGATGGCAGGCGATGAGAAGGAGGCTTATCGCGCGGGCTGTGACGATTTCGACACCAAGCCGGTTGACCTGGACAGATTGCTTGGGAAGATACATGCGGCATTAACAAAGTAGAGAAGATGCAGGAATGGAGCCTTTATAATGGACATCATGACGGGGAAGATTCTGATTGTAGATGATCAAGAGTATAATGTCAGTCTTCTGGAACGGATATTGGGACGGGCTGGCTTTAAAAATGTACATAGCACGATGGATTCTCTTCAAGTCGAACGATTGCTTGGGGAAGTGGAGCCCGATATTGTTTTGCTGGACCTGCATATGCCGGGGATGGACGGACTTGCAATTTTGAAAATAATTCAAGAGAGATTGGGACCCGACGACTATTTGCCGGTCTTGATGCTGACGGCCGATTTGACCACGGAGGCGAGGCAGCAAGGCTTGCAGGCAGGGGTTAACGACTTTTTGACCAAGCCGTATGATCGGATGGAGGTCATTCTTCGGATATCCAATTTGCTGAAAACCCGCTTCCTGCACCAGCAATTGCTGCACTATAACAATCAGCTTGAGGAAAAGGTCAAGGAGAGGACAAAAAAGCTGGAGCAGGCGCAATTGGAGATGCTCCAGCTTCTAGGCCGCGCGGCTGAATATCGCGACGATATGACTGGAGACCACACGCAGCGGGTAGGGACATTATCAGGGGTGATCGCTGAACGATTAGGGCTCCCCAAAGAAAGGGCCAGCTTGATCCGGCTGGCAGCTCCCTTGCATGATATCGGAAAAATTGGCATTCCCGATGATATTTTGCTTAAGCCCGGGCGATTTGCACCAGAGGAATTTGAACGAATGAAGTCGCATACCACAATTGGTTCCAGCATACTGGACGGCAGCTCCTTCGGCATATTGAAGATGGCCCAGGTCATCGCGATGTCTCATCATGAAAAATGGGATGGCTCCGGTTATCCTCTTGGGCTGCAAGGAGAAGAAATACCGCTTGAAGCAAGGATTGTTGCGCTGGCTGATTTTTACGACGCATTGACCCATGAACGTCCATACAAACGAGCCTGGACACCGGAAGAAGCAATGGTCGAAATAACGAAACAACGAGGCAAGCATTTTGATCCTCGGATTGTGGATGCATTCATCGGGTTATTAGGCGAATCCAATGCCGGTTAGGAGCGAACTAGGCCAAGCGTGTTGAGTAACATCGACAATGCTTTGGATGAATTCTCTATTGATCGCAAAGCTGTTTCAGCCCTTTACGCAGGCGGACGCCTCAACTACTCGCAAATATGGGGGGACCGGCCTTGGTCTTGCCATCAGCCAGCGGTTCATCCAGCTGATGGGCGGCGACATTACCGTAGAAAGCGAAATGCACAAAGGCTCAGTCTTCTCCTGCTGGCTGCCGAATTAGGCCGACTATGGCAAGCTATTTTCACATATCTTCTCTTATTTGATAAAGGTGTGTGAAAAAGAGTGAGGCTAATAAAAAGTGGCAAGGTTGTATTTATTGTAATCAAGGGTTCAACAATAAAAAGATTTCTCCTCTTGGATATGGTTGCAGGGACGGGCATTTATTTTGCGTTGAAGCTCGTCTATTCTAGCTTAATTATTGCTTCGGCAGGAAGCTTTATCGGAACTGCGGCATTGAAAAAAATCGGGAAAGACAGCTGACAGAGGTTTTTGCAGGTCGTGCCCATCATTAAATTCATAGGAAAAGCTGGTGGAGTATGGTAGCATTATAGCAAAATTGCCATACGTTAGGAGTGTTGGAATGAATTTAATGGAATCGCCTGGAACGAAAAACGATCCTGGCGGCATGCCCCGACGGACCATTAGTCAGACTATCGCGCAATATTGGATCCATTACCTCATTATTGTTCCTGTCATCCTGTATCTGTTGTTATTTAAAGGCATGCCTGTTATCTATGGTTTATTGGTGGCTTTTAAAGACTTTGAATTTTTTAAAGGTGTCTTGGACAGCGATTGGATTGGCTTTTCCAACTTTGCGGAGCTGTTTCAACATACTGATTTCGCTGAAGCTATAGCCAACACGGTCCAGCTCAAGCTGAGCTTTCTGGTCTTTTCAGGCGCAGCGGCCTTTTTGGCTGCTCTGGCCGTTAGCGGCATTGCATCGGCTCGCACCAGACATTGGATTTCGGCTATTATGGTATTTCCTTATTTTATTCCTTCAACCATTTTGGCGTATCTGGGGCTGCACTATCTTCAACTGTTTTTGGGACATCCATTGGGAGCTGAGGGAGATGGAGGTCTCCTTTATCCGATCTATTTGTGGCTAGTTCCTATACTGCTTTATACGATAAAATACGGCGGCATAACCCTTATTGTTGCGCTTGGAGCAATAACAGCCAAACGAAACAGCCTAGACAATACCAAGCAGCTTCATGTATCAGCCGGAGGGTATTGGAAGTCAACGGCTGAACCTGCTGCAAGAGCCGTAGCAGCGGCTATTCTGGTTCAAGCGGCCTTTATGCTTACGACAGACCGGGAGCTGCTGGATTCCTTTCTAGACCCGATCGTTATTGGCGGTAAGGAAACCGTTGATTTCTTCATATTCAGGCAAGGCTTTATGATGGTGAACTTCAGTTTGGCTTCGGCTGCCTGGCTTATTCAGCTTTCCGTAAATGCTCTCTTTATGGCCCTGGCCTATTTTCTGATCCGAAATCTCTTTAAGGGAAATTTGTTTCCGCAGGAGGAGCCTTCGCCTTCTGTTTCGCACGCATACAGTGGGACAAAAGGTGTTGCCGGATACGCCATCGGCCTTATAGCGGCGGTATTGGCGCTGTTTTTGCTATATCAGTTATATGTTTATCCTCATCTGGGCGCCGCTCCGTATCCAGCCCGCGTTCCGGATGCGTTATCCCTGTTTGGCATGCTGCAGTACGGCGTTGGTTATTTGATTGTAACCCTGTTTTCAGTTATATCTATAACGTTGATGGCATACCCGCTTACGGTACGCAAATTGCCGGGAGGCATGGTTTATCGGATCTGTTTGCTCCTTGCGGCATGTGTAACAACAACCATAAGCATTCATGATTATTTGATGTATCAGCGTTTAGGCATGGTAAACACCATTTTCCCGGTCTTATTGGCCGGCTTTCAGCCATTCATTTCCGTGTTTGTTTTAAAAGCCATCTTTAACAGTCGCTATGGCCATCTCAAAACGCAGGCAGAGCGCGAGGGCAGAGGAGAGATATCCACTTTTGTTTCGCTATTCATCCCCAAAATGTGGAAAACGATACTTGCTCTCGGCGTGCTTCAGTTTGTGGCGATGTGGGAAGCCTCGATGCCTTCCAGGGTTTATATTTCAGATCCGTCGATGCAATCGCCCCTAATGATGATTTGGAATATGGGCCAGCAATTTTCTCTGTTTGCTGACGGGTATTATCACTTTGTTCTGCTGCTGGCGGGAATTGTTGCTTTACCGCCGATCCTTTTATTTATTATTTTTCGCAAGTGGCTGGTCTCCGAGGTGCTGGTGGGCAGTTTGCTTAAACGGTAAAACTAAGGTATCTAAGGATAAGAAGAGGTCTAAAAGGAAGGGAGGCATTCACGTTGTCGCTAATCCACATACAAACCGTCATGATGGGGAAGGACATTGCGTTTCTGATTACAGGGGGAGACGCTCACATTGGCGCAGCGGCAACTGCTTACTGGAATAACGAGGGCGAAGTCGTAACCGCTCTCCAGCAGCTGCCCGGCCATCGTGAAGGCGAGCTGGCGCAGGAGCTGGCGGCGATGGCCGCCTCCCGGCTAGGCGTTACGGTTACGGTGCTTGCAGGGATTCATGTCGAAAACCCTACCAGAGAGCAAATTGCCGATATCGTCAAGGAAACGCATCTCAAAATGGAGAAAGCCATCCAGGCGGCAGGATCAAATTAAAGCGGACAAATAGGTTTGAGCTTCCAAGACACCCTTTTCCGGGAGGGACCGATTTTGCTGAATATTTATTCGTTGCCCTTGACTTTTCATACAGCCCTGCTTAATTTGAAATGAACAACGGCCGTATACATCATTTTTTCCTTGCCGGGATGAAAGACGGTGTTGTGTTGAACGGCATAAGCATCCAGCAATAACGCCTTGTTGATTTCGATGGCGGCTTGTATTTGTTTCTCCAGCTCTTTGATGCTGTAGGCCTCGAAGCATTCAATCTTGGTATCGATCAAATCAAGCTGAAAGTCCATAGAAGGTTCATCTCCTCATAAAAAGAATATTGTTCTAAAATTTGTCTAAATTACGGTTACTTTTTGTGATAAAAATCATGTAAAATAGATCGGACGAGGAAAACGGTTGCATTAAAAAAGCAGCCTAGAAAAGGAGGTGCGGCAATGGGGGATGTTCCAGGCGCCGTTTGGTTTTGGACAATCGTCATTATTGTCCTGGTTACATGGGTCACTTTGTGGGTGACAAAAAAAGCTTACTCCAAAAAGTGGGATGAGCCCGATGAATAAAGCATCATAACAAAAAACGCCTGTTGCAGAAGCAATTGGCGTTTTTTAGTGATGCCGTCGAGAGGACTTGAACCCCCAACCTACTGATTACAAGTCAGTTGCTCTACCAGTTGAGCTACAACGGCATATTTTTGTATTCCGCGATGTTGTTCATCGCGCTTTCTACATAATGTATTATGCACAGGTTTTAAAAGAATTGCAAGCGTTTTGGCGAAGTTTAAATTTTCAAAAAATGCTGCGATTATCATGGGAAACTATATAAGTTGAACAAAAGAGTTTCAGCGGTGTAGGCCGGCGTGTGAAAAGTTCTTCCGATCGCAGTTGTTCCCAGATTTCCCTGAATGATAGGTTCAAATGGTGAAATCCGGGAACACAAGCGACCGCTTAAAACGTTCTGGAAGAACGTTACTTCGTAAGCATATGCTTTTCTCCAGAACCCCTCACACTCTGGCCTGTCGCTACTTTTCTTTTGTTCAACTTATATAGACAGTAAAAAAGCCGCCATGAGCGGGTTAAACAGCTCTGGCGGCAGCCTGGTATATAGGTATAGATGAGGCAATTATTATGCGGTTTCGCTTTCCAGCTCATGCTGCTCGATCAGCAGCTCGATTTTGCGAATCCGGTTTTTGCCTGTTTCGCGGATAATGAATTTGAGATTTTCATGCTGATAAATTTTGCCGGGCTTGGGATCCTGGAGCTTGCTGTACAGCCAGCCGCCGATTGTATCCACTTCTTCATCCTCGAAGCTGTGTCCCGATATTTCGCCCAGTTCGTCAAGCAGAACCTTGCCGTCCAGCAAATAACAGTTTTCGGCAAGCTGCTCGATTTCCTTTCGCTCGTCGGCATCGAATTCATCCCGAATTTCGCCAACGATTTCCTCCAAAATATCTTCAATCGTGATGAGGCCGGAGGTGCCGCCATATTCGTCAACAAGGATTGCGATATGGACGCGTTCCTGCTGCATCCGCTTTAGCAGCGTTTTGACCGGAGTAACCTCCGATACGCTTAGTACGGGATGAATCAACGCTTTAAAGTCGGTTTCCTTGTTTTCCTCATGTGACAGGAACAGCTGCTTGGTATTGATCATGCCGACAATATTGTCCTTGCTCTCCGAAGCAACCGGAAAACGCGTATATTGCTCCTTGCGAATAATATCCAGATTTTCTTGCAGTGTATTATTGGTATAAAGGCAAATCATATCGGTGCGCGGCACCATGATTTCTTTGGCTAGCAGCTCGTCGAAAGCGAAGATGCGGCTAACATAGCCGTATTCCGTATTATTGATAAGACCGCTTTGGTAGCTTTCATTCAGGATGATCTGGATTTCTTCCTCGGAATGGGCTTCCTCGTGCTCCTTCATGGGCCTTAACCCAAACATGCGAACCAGTCCGTTGGCTGAGCCGTTAAGCACCCAAATAAACGGGAACATCACCTTGTGGAAAAAGATAATCGGCCGGGCTGTCATAAAGGTAATGAATTCCGCCTTTTGAATAGCCCATGATTTAGGGGCCAGCTCGCCAACCACGACGTGCAGAAACGTAATAAATATAAAAGCGATTGCAATGGCTAATGCATGGCTGAGAGCGTCTCCCAGCTGAATATCTGTAAATAAAGGTAAAAGAATTTTTTCTACTGTCGGCTCTCCCAAAAAGCCAAGGCCAAGCGCGGTAATTGTAATGCCGAGCTGGCATGCCGACAAATAGGCATCCAGATTGCCCGTAACCTTCTGAACGGCTAACGCGTTCTTCCGGCCCTCCTGTACCAACTGATCAATTCGACTCGAGCGCACCTTGACGATCGCAAACTCTGTCGCAACAAAAAATGCAGTTAATAAAATAAGAAGGGCAATCATGAGTAAATTAATTCCTATACCAATATCCATGTCGGCGTCTCACTACCTTTTTTCATTTGAATTTTTTTTGCTTATGAATAACTATAGCTAAAGATTACAGCTTATGACAACTGCCAAAAGAAACAATATGAGCGTTTTTGGTCCGAATTGGGTCAAATTTGGGGGAAAGAGCAAGGTTCTCCCTGTTTCTCTCTGCTTTACATATGAAATTTACAAGCTTAAGATGAGTTCATAAGAACTTGTTCATGGAATGGATGTTTGATGGAGGGGGGAGCAGATGCATGGAGGGCTTTAGAATGACCAGAAGCGAGCTGGCAGAAGTGCTAGTTTCCTTAAAATGCGGCGAGAAGCAAAAAACGGCGGATATATTGCGGCAGGCCTGGAAACTCTCCATGACGAGCGCCGTGGAACGGAGCGGAGGGGGCCTTCCCGAGCCGCTCCCCTCCATTGTTGAAAAGCTAATGAGAAGCGGCGATCGAAAGGGATTATCGCTTCATGAAATTGCGGAGCTTGGACAGCTGGCGGAATATGCTTGTCCCGCAGCTACATCGCTGCAAAATTGGGTAAAACGCGATTTCAAGGATTATTTTGAATCCCCGCAGGCCGGAAAAAAATATTCGCTTGACCAGGCTGCTCTTTTGCTCATAATTGACGACTTGAAAACAAACCTTGATTTTGAATCGCTCCGGCGTTTGTTTTCGATTGTTTTTATGTCGGATGAAGGGCTGGAGGGCTGCTCCGTATACGGCAGCCGGCTGTCGCCGCTTGATATTTATGCCGCCTATGCCGATATTTATGAAGAGCTGAAAAACGATCTGGCCTCTGACCGGCGAACGGCCAGACGGCTGGAAAATGAGATACGCCGGCGCGCCGAAGCGGCTGTGCCTGCTTTGTCTCAATGTAATGAACGCGTTCGTCAAGCCATTAAAAATTTGCTTCTTCTTGCGGTTATTTCCGTGCAATCGGCCTTTTTTCAGGCGATGGCGCGCCGTTATTGCCAGGAGACCTTATATTTGGGCAGGAAATAACGCTCTGTAAGGAGCCCTACCCCTTGAGTCATTGAACAGCCTTTTGCGAAGGAGTCTGGCTATGCTGTTTGTATTGTTTGTTTTATGGGCAATCGCTGCTATTATATGGATATCGGAGCCGCGTTCTCCGGTCAATCGCTGGTTAGGGGCTTTTTCCTTTAGCGGAGGAGCGGGCGCGCTTGCGGCTGTGCTGGATATGCATTGGCTGCCCCAGGCCGTAAAGGCGGGCGCAAGTCCGGGCATGCAAGCTCTGTTGTATGAGATGCAGGCTGTATCCTCGCTTTTTTCCTATTATGGCATCCCATATTTTTTATTGATGTTTGCAGTATCGTATAGCGAGCTTCCTATACCAAAAAAAATCAGACTTGCGCTGCCGGCGCTTCTGCTGCTGCCCATCATCCTCTGTCTGCTTTTTACGCCCTATTATAATACGATGTATCCCATATCGTATAAAATTGTTGTCTGGTGGGCTGTGCCGTATATTTTGGCAAGCACGGCGCTTGTTTTATCCAAACGGGTGCCGCCTTCGCTCTATGCGCGGACGCACTGGATTCTTTGCTTTGCGGTTTTGCCGCCTGCTTTGTTTGTCATGTTCATGAACTATATTCTCCCCACCATGGGCATGCTGCGAATGTGGGTATATAATACATGGATTGTAGGTTTGTCGTCTGCTGTGTTTGTTATTGGACTATTTACATACGGGTTTATGGGCATGCGCATCCTGATTGATCGCCGGCGCTATGATTCCACGCTCAGAGCGGTAACGTCGGGAACGGCGATGTTGAATCACGCCATCAAAAACGATGTAGGCAAGCTGAGGCTTTTTGGAGAAAAAATGAAGCGGCACGCCCTTGCAACCTCACAGGAGGAATTGCTGAAGGATGTTGAAGCCGTGCTTGCGGCGTCTCGCCACATGGAGGAAATGATCAGACGGGTTCATCGCAAAACGGAGGATTTGGAACTGAAGCCGGAAACCTGCGATTTGACCGTTTTGCTTGCCGAAACGATGGAGCAGCTTAAGCCCGCTGCGCGTTCCGCCAGCGTGGAGTCCAGCCTTGAGGAGGGCTGGATGTGTGTTGTAGACAAGGATCAGCTTGCCGAGGCCTTCAGCAATCTGGTGCTAAATGCATTTGAAGCGATGGAGGGGCGCGAAGGCGCCAGGCTGCGTATTACCCTGGAGTCGACCAAGCGCGAGCTTCTGATTCAAGTGGCGGACAATGGGCCGGGCTTAAGCCGGAAACAGCGGATGAACGTATTCGAGCCCTTTTATACAACCAAACGCCGCGGCGGCAACTTCGGGCTTGGGTTGTCCTATTCCTATCATGTTGCCCGGAAGCATAAAGGCTCGCTATATTTGCGCAGCCGTCCCGGAGAAGGAGCGATCTTCACTATTTCGCTTCCCAAGCGGGCGATTCAGGCGTTTCGTCAATAATTGAAAGCATAGGTTTCAAAAAAACCGTTTTACGTTACATTTATATTAACTAGGAGGAGTGACCTGCATTGAATGGCGATATGATGATAAGGGTTGGGCTTCTGGAGGATGATCCCGACTGGCGGCGCGGTCTTGTTGATTTTTTAGGCTCCTTGCCCGATATTCAATTAATATGGTCAGCCAAAGATGGGGAAGAGCTGAGGCAGGCGCTTGGCAAAATGGACGGCGACGCATCGGCAGGTGTGGACGTGATGCTGATGGACATTATGATCGACGGCAAGCCCGAAGGCGTCAAACTGGCGGAGGAGACGGCGATTTCGACCGGCGCCCGCATCATTATGTTAACCTCCATGGAGGAAAAAGAGCTGATTCTGAAATCGTTCCAGGCCGGCGCGATTGATTACCAGCTCAAATCAAGCTTTGAAAACCTGCCGGACGCCATACGCGCCGCTTATGCCAAGCAATCGCCCATAAGTCCTGCGGCGGCAGAGCAGCTGCGCGAGGAATTCAGAAGGCTGAAGGGAATCGAGCGTGAATTTGAAGCCAGAAAGGTTGGCGATCTTATTACGCCATCCGAGCTTCAATTGTTAAGTCTAATTGATGAAGGCTATTCCCAGCCGCAAATCGCAGACAAGCTGTTTATTACGCTGCGTACCGTTAAAAACCACGTAGGAAACATCCTGCGGAAGCTTGGCGCGCAAGGCTCCAAGGAGGCCGCCGGCAAAGCGCGGGAGCTTGGCCTGCTGGATGGGGCAAAGGACAAAGAAAGGGACAAGGAATAGTACCATGAATAGTTGGTACTATTTTTTTATGCAAATAAAGGTAAGATAAGTTTAAGGCCTGGTACTAAAACGTAAGCATCTCTTAAACGCGGAAGGATGTGGGACGGCATGTTTGAAGCTTTTTCCGGGGCGCATTATGCTGCTTTGGCAGCAGCGGCTCTGGTTTTGCTAGGCATTGCTGCAGGCCGCAGGGCGCTCAGAAGCCCAAGGGCAGACAAAGCGTTTCGCAAGGGCTTAGCGGCAATTTTGCTGCTTTGCGAGGTTTCCTTGCAGCTATCCTACGTTTTTGAAGGAAGCTGGTGGGCAGGCTCGCTACCGTTCCAGCTGTGCAGCCTCACCCTGCTGCTGTCCGCATTATTGCTTTTGACCGGGTGGAAATCCCTGCTTCCTGTCATTGTTTTTCTGGGAACGCTGGGAGCGCTGCAGGCTTTGCTGACGCCGAATCTGGATGAGACGTTTCCTCAGTTCCGTTATTTTCAATTTTTTATCGCTCATATCGGGATTATGGCAACGGCTGTATATGCAGTTGCAGTTCGGCAATATCGTCCCACCCTGCGTTCAACGGCCGAGGCTTGGATCTGGCTGCACATTCTTGCCGTTCCTGCCGCTATTGTGAACGGACTTACCGGAACGACCAACTTTATGTTTTTGGCGCGTAAGCCGTCAACCGCTTCTTTGCTGGATGTCTTGGCGCCTTGGCCCTGGTATTTGCTTCAATTGGAGCTTGTTGCTATTGCCATGTTCCTGCTCCTGTATGGAGGCTTGAAATGGCTGGATAAAAAGACGAGGAGGAGATCACAATGAGAGAGCTTTTAAGAAAGCATTGGGCATCGCTGCTGGGGGCCCTGTTCGTTGTTGCTGCTTTTATCACTTTGTTTCAATATTCAGTTGAAAAAGGCTGGATCACCAACGTTATGAAAATCGGCTTTGGTCTGGCGGGGGGCATTGGTTTTGCAATTGTTGGAGCCAAGCTTGCCCAAAAGCCAAAAGGGGTTATGATTGGTGAAATTTTGCTCGGCATCGGCGCTTGTATTCTGTACGCCACCTTTTCCTTTGCGGGAATTTATTACGACATGTGGTCGCCGCTGCTGGTGCTGCTGGGTATGACGGCTATTACGGCGGGAATTACCTATTATGCCTACAAGTTTCAATCCCGCATGCTGATGAACATTGCCTTGTTGGGCGGTTTGCTGGCTCCGCTGCTGCTTCGCCCGGATAGGGATGCTGTGTTTGCATTATTCCTATATCTGCTAGTATTGAATGTGGCTTTTCTTTATCTCAGTATTGTGAAGGGCTGGCTTGAGCTTCGGATCGTAGGCTTCCTGGGGAGCTGGGTGCTCTATTTCGTTTACTTTATTCACTATTTTCCTGCGACCACCGGAATTTGGAACATGCCGATGCGATACGCCGTTGCCGTTTATCTGTTCTATACAGTGGGCCTGCTTCTTTCTTCCTGGAAGAGCAAGTCCAGCTTCGAGGGCACCGATTTATATTTGAATGCCTTTAACGGAGTATTGTTTGGCGTATGGGCGTTGTTCATCTGGGGAAGCACACTCAGCTATGGCTATGTTATTTTGGGCATGGGCTTGCTCTATACGTTTTCGGGTCTGGTGATTTCAAGGCTCAGCGGAAAAATGTCGGTACCCGCAATCAGCTTTACGATAACCGGAGTTGTGCTCATTTTGATGTCGCTGAATACGCTGAACGAAAGCGTTTTGGTCAGGGTACTGATCTGGACACTGTATGTTGCGCTGCTGACGGCTATCGGACGGATCTGGCGCTGGTATCCCGCAACAATCATAGCCGCTATCATTTGGCTATATCTTGGTGTTTACTGGTATTCGGTCACCTGGTGGACGCCGCGCGGCGAATGGTTTGGCGTATATATTCCATTTCTGAATTGGGGCGCGATCGCCTGGATGGCGCTTGCCGCTTTAGGCTTCTATTATGCAAAAACCTTCAAGGTGCCAGGCCTGTCCGACAGCGGAGTACGTATTTTGTCACGATTGTTTGCGCTGTTCTCCCACTTGATCGTGGGAGGTTTGATGGCCCGTCAAGTCCAGAATGTTTTTACTGAATATTTAACCGACCTGCCAAAGGTGTATATGGCTTTGACGCTTTCTATCGTATGGGGCGTATACGCTTTGATTCTGGTATTATGGGGAGCCTACTATCGCGAGGGGCTGTTCAAATGGTTTGGCTCCGCCGTGCTGGTCATCGTTGCAATCAAAGCTATTTTTATGGATCTGAGCGATCAGGATGCATTGTTTAAAGTCATCGCGCTGCTGATTCTGGGCGCCATCTCGTTTGCCGTTACATGGATTAACGGCAAATGGCAAGGAAATCCTCCGCTAAACCCCGGCCCGGGATCGCCGGCTGCTCCAGGCGGCCCCGGCTGGAATTCCGGAAATGCCGGAGGGATGTCAAATGCGGGAAGGATGCCAAACGGCGGCGGAATGCCAAATGCGGGAGGAATGCCGAACAGCGGCGTGAATCCATATGGCGCGGCACATCCGCATAACATGCCAGTGAATCCTCATGCTGCGCCAGCGAACTGGACATCGCATCAGCCTAATCATCAAGGCTTCCCGCCAGCAGGCCAGCCTATGCAGGGCCAACCTAAGCACCAAGGCTATGCGCCTGGCAATCAAGGAAGGCAACCGAACCAGCAAGGCTATGCGTCTGGCAATCAGGGTGTGCATCCGAACCAGCAAGGCTACGCGCCTGGCAATCAGGGAAGGCATCCGAACCACCAAGGCTACGCGCCTGGCAATCAGGGAGCGCATCCGAACCAGCAAGGCTACGCGCCTGGCAATCAGGGCGTACAACCGAACCGCCAAGGCTATGCGCCTGGCAATCAAGTTGTGCATCCGAACCAGCAAGGCTACGCGCCTGGCAATCAGAGTGTGCAACCGAACCGCCAAGGCTATACGCCTGGTAACCAGGGCGGGCAAATAAACCAAGGTGCAGTACAAAGAAATGCAAATAACACCTCTACTCCTGCTTCCTATCCTGGAGGCCAAGATATCGAAATGGACTACAAGAAGGGGTCCCGCGAGAAGAATAGCTATAGGAACGATGGGGGAAGTCCAGATGAGGGTGACCAAAAGTAAGCGGGTTAAGATGAATCTAGGGAATGCCAACAATAGAAATTAGTATTTGACCGTCAGGGGCTGTCCAAAAAGTCTGTTACGGTGAATAATGATTCATTATTCGTTCCGCTTGCCTTTTCAGACAGCCCCTGCACTTCTAGCGTTTATCTGCAGCCTGTGCCTAAATACGCGTCGTCCAGCCATATACGTCCCGGATCAAGCCGCGCTGAATGCCCGTCATTGTATCGTAAAGCTTCTGCGACAGATCTCCGACCTGACGACCGTTGATCGGTATAAACCGGTCCTTCCAGCGAATGCCGCCGATCGGAGAAATGACAGCCGCCGTCCCCGTGCCAAACGCTTCCTCCAGCGTCCCGGCTTCGGCAGCCTCCAGCACTTCATCCAGCGAAATGGGGCGGGCTATGCACGGTACATCCCAGTCATCCAGCAGCTCCATCACTGCGCCCCGGGTCACGCCTTCCAGAATAGACCCCGTCAGCGAAGGCGTATAGACGTGTCCGGCGATCCGGAAAAATACGTTCATGCTGCCAACCTCCTCAATATATTTGCGCTCCAACGCGTCCAGCCACAGCACCTGTGAGCATCCGGCTGCGCGCGCCTCCACTTGCGCTCTCAGTGCACCGGCGTAATTGGCCGCTGTCTTCGCTGATCCTGTACCTCCGCGCACCGCCCTCACATCCTGCGCTTCCGCCAAAATATCGACCGGCTGGAGCCCTTCTTGAAAATAAGCGCCCACTGGCGACAGCACAATCGTGAACAAATAGCGCGAGGACGGACGCACGCCAAACGCAGCTTCCGTTGCAATGACAAAGGGGCGTATGTATAGCGAAGTGCCCTCTTGCCGAGGAATCCAGTCCTGATCAACATGAACGAGCGTCCGTACCGCGTTCAGCAGTTGACCTGGCTCAAGAGGCGGCATACTTAACCTCTCCAGCGAACGGTTTAGCCGTTCCGCATTGCGCTCCGGCAGAAAAAGCTGCGCCTCGCCGTCGGTTGTCCGATACGCCTTCATCCCTTCAAATACGGCTTGCCCATAGTGAAATACCATTGAAGCTGGGTCAAGCATCAAAGGCGCATAAGGAACAATACGCGGATCATGCCAGCCTTGTCCATCCGTATAATCCATCAGAAACATATGATCGCTAAAATATTGGCCGAAGCCAAGCTGCATATCTGTCAGTGCAGGCTTGGCTTTTGGATTGCCGGTCCGTTCCATTTTTATAGGCTGCTGCATCGTCAGGCTCCACCTTTCATACGGACATCCGTATGGATTTATTTATCTACTTTAAGGGATGCCCATTCATTGATCAATCTGGTATTTTCAATTAAGATCATAGTTGTGATCTATGATACTAGAGAAAGGGTGATTCTGATGGATCATCGGCTGCTCGAATATTTTCTGGCTGTCTGTCAGGAGCTGCACTTTACCAAAGCGGCGGAACGGCTCGGCATCAGCCAGCCGACCCTTAGTCATCAGATAGCGCTGCTGGAGCAGCGGGTCGGCGCATCTTTATTTGTCCGTATTGGGAAAAAAGTGTACATGTCGGAAGCCGGGCACATCCTGCGCCGTCATGCGCTAAACGTCTTCCATGAGCTGGAGCAGGCCCAGCTTGCTTTGGACGAGCTGCGGGGACTAAAACGCGGACAACTGCGGATCGGCTGCTCCGGCAACCATCTGCTGACGTCGGCGCTCATCAGCTTCCATGAGACCTTTCCGGGCATCGAGCTGTCGGTTACCGAGCTGGCTACCGAGGAAACCCGGGAAGGCCTGCTCGCCAACCGGCTTGATATCGGCGTCGTGTTTCTTCCCTTCAAGGACGAGCTGCTGGAAAGCGTTCCGTTGTTTCGCGAAACGCTGCAGCTCGTTATCTCATCAGGCCACCCTTTATACGGACAAGCTACAGTGAAGCTGGCGGAGCTGCAGCGCCACCCGGTTGTGCTGCTCCAGCCCAAATTTCTCGTCCGCCAGATGATCGACGCTTATTGCGCGGAAGCAGGCTTCATCCTGCGGCCGCAGGTGGAGGTGTCCACACTGGACTCCCTGCTTGAGCTAGCTCGACGCGGCGTAGGCGGCGCTGTGCTGCCCGCTTCTTATGTAGCGAATCTGCAGGACTATCAGATGCAGGCTCTGCCGATTACAGATCCGGTTCCGGGGCAAATCATCGGCGTCGTCTGCCGCAAGGACATTTATCCGGGGCCATCCACAGCCGCTTTCATTCAGCATCTGGTCGCTCATTTTGGGGCTAGCCGCTTCACATAGCAAATGCTGAAGGGCCAATGCGCATATTCGCCAAAAGACGGAATCTCCATTACATGTCAGGGTTTCGGGGGCAAAAGCCTATTGTGTCTGTATAAGCTTTTTCTCAACCTTACGGGGCGTTCAACGTTGGACTAGCCGCAAGAGCTAAAAACATGTACAATGGAAACCGATATACTTTCTGTAGAAGGCGAAAGAACAGGGAGGCGTCATAATGGGAATGGATCCCCGCACATTGCGAACAATGCTGCAATCGCAGCTGGCACCAAGCCTGAGCTTCGGCTCAACGGCCAGGAAAGACGAAAAGAACAGTGACGGGGCATCTTCCGTTTTTAATACAATATTGTCCGCGCAGCTCTCCTCCGCGAACGATAGCTCCGCTTCCATTGGTTCTGCTTCCAACAGCCCCGATGCCGCTGGCATCGAAGAGATGATGGGCCTGGATTCATCGGGCCAGCCGGTATGGACGGGAGATGGGGGGTTGTGGGGACGTGTGAACGCTGAGTCCGCAAGCTATTATCCCATCTGGGCAAGTCTGTTGAGCGACGTGGAGCACAGGAGCGGCTATGAAGCTGCCGACTGGCAACAGCTTGGAGGAAACGCGGCGGCGTATGCCGGACTTATCGAAACGGCGTCTGCCAAATACGGCGTGTCCAGCTCGCTGATAGCTGCGGTTATTGCTACGGAATCCGGCTTTGATGCTCAAGCGGAATCCCATGCGGGAGCCAAGGGACTGATGCAGCTTATGGACGGAACGGCGAGAGGGCTAGGTGTGCAAGACTCCTTTGATCCAGTCCAAAACGTTGATGGCGGCACCAAATATTTGTCGCTGCTTTTGCGCAAATATAACGGCAATGAGCTGACTGCTCTGGCAGCCTACAACGCCGGACCAGGCCGGATGGACCGGCTGGGGATTTACTCTGACGAAGAGCTGCTCTCCCGGATGGAAGAGCTTCCGCAAGAAACACAGCGGTATGTCGTCAAGGTCCAGCAGGCCAAAGCATAAGGCGAAAGATTAGTTTGCAACGGGATCACGGCCGGCGCTCCGTTCGTACGGAAGCAGCGCAGGCGGCGATCCTTTTCTTTTCATTGGAGGAAGGGAGGTACGCGGCATGAAGGAGAAGCTGTATATGGATTACAGCGCGTCGGCACCGCTTCTGAGCGAGGTGGCGGATACATTGCTGGAGGTAACGCGGCAAATTTATTTCAACCCCTCTTCGCTGCATGAAGGCGGTATTCAGGCAGCCAAGCTCATTCAGCGATCCAGGACGCTGGTTGCTGAAAAGCTGGGGACCGCGTCGGGCAACTGGCTGTTTACATCCGGGGGAACGGAATCCAACAATTTAGCCGTTAAGGGCGCGGCAAGACAATACCGCAACCGCGGCAAGCATATCATTACAACGGCCATCGAGCATGCCTCTGTACACGAATCCATGCTTCAGCTTCAGGAGGAAGGCTTTAAGGTGACGTTTCTGCCTGTAGGGCGGGAGGGCCATGTATCGGTATCCGATGTGGAGGCCGCGTTAACGGACGAAACTATCCTGGTCAGCATTATGCATGTGAATAACGAAATCGGCACCGTTCAGCCCATTCAGGAAATTGGCCGTTTGCTGAGCAGCCGTCCGAGGACGCTTTTTCATGTGGATGCGGTACAAAGCATAGGCAAGCTGCCGCTTGATATCGAAGGCTGCGGCATCCACCTGCTTAGCGCGTCTGCACACAAGCTTGGCGGACCCAGGGGGGTAGGGCTGCTTTATGTGAAGGAAGGCATTACGCTCCAGCCGCTGCTCTCGGGAGGCTCGCAGGAGTTTGGGCTGCGTCCCGGTACCGAAAACGTGCCGTCGATCGTTGCAGCAGCCAAGGCTGTCAGGCTGGCAGCCGAGGGCGCCGAAGCATCCGCTGCGGCCATGAAGCCCCTTAGGGACAAGCTGCGAGCATTTGCAGAGGCAACGCCCGAGCTGAAAGTAAACGGGGCGGAGCCGCTTGCTCCTCATATCGTGCACTTTTCGTACCCCGGCATGAAGCCGGAGGTCATTATTCATATGCTGGAGCAGCATGGCATTTTGGCCTCGACGCGCTCTGCTTGTTCTTCCAAGGACAGCAAGCCAAGCCGCGTGCTGCTGGCATTGGGCGCAAGTCCGTCGCAAGCATCCGGAGGCGTTCGAATAAGCTTTGGCAACTGTCACCGCGAGGCGCATGTCGATGTGCTGATCAAAGCGCTTGAAAGCATCATCAGTCAACTGAAGCATTTGGGGAGGAGTACCTGATAGTGGTATACGATCAATTGGTTTTGCGCTATGGCGATTTGACCATGAAGGGCAGAAACCGCAATCAATTCGAGAAAAAGATGCTGCGGCAGGTCAAAAACGCACTGACAGGCTTTGAAGGAGTCACCTACTGGAAAACGTATGGCCGGCTTTACGTTCGCCTGAACGGCCATCCTTACGGCCCGGTAGCGGATCGGCTTAAGGAGCTGTTTGGCCTGACCTCACTCAGCCCCGTCCGAAGCTGTTCTCCCGATCTGGAGGACATTCGCGCGGCGGCGCTTGCGGTTATGTCCGCTCTTTCTACACCGCCGAAAACCTTCAAGATGAGCGTCAAGCGGGCCTGGAAAAAGTTTCCTCACAATTCGCAAGAGATGAATCATCTGGTCGGGGCGCATGTGCTGCGCGCCTTTCCCGAGCTATCCGTTAATGTACGGGAGCCCGAGGTGGAGCTTCGCGTCGATATTCAGGAGGAATCCGCTTATATTTTCTGCGAGGTCATTCCAGCGGTTGGCGGTTTTCCTTTTGGCTCCAACGGCAAGGCGATGCTGCTGCTCTCAGGAGGCATCGACAGCCCTGTGGCAGGGTGGATGGCCATGCGCAAGGGGCTTGAGCTGGAGGCCGTTCATTTTCACAGCTATCCCTTTACAAGCCAGCAAGCGACGGACAAAGTAATTGAACTGTCAAAAAGGCTTTCCTATTTCAGCGGAACGCCGATCAAGCTGCATCTTGTGCCGTTTACCGATATTCAAACCTCGCTTGTTCAGGCCGGCCAGGAGCATCTGATCATTACGCTGATGCGAAGAGCGATGCTGCGCATAACGGAGCAGCTCGCAGAGCGCCACGGAGCCCTTGGCATCGTAACCGGCGAAAGCCTGGGCCAGGTTGCAAGCCAGACGCTTCCCAGCATGAATGTGATCGGCAGGGCTGCTGCATTGCCTATGCTCAAGCCGCTGATTATGATGGACAAGCAGGAAATTATAAATCTAGCCGTAAAGATCGGCACGTACGAAACGTCGATTTTGCCGTACGAGGACTGCTGCACGCTGTTCCTGCCCAAATCGCCCAGCACAAATCCCAACATGCGGGTTGTGGAGCGAATCGAGGCCGGCATGAAGGAGCTTGACGACAAAATTGCCGTCGCCTTGCAAAATACGGAAACGCTCATGCTTACCCCAAACAGCGACAACAGCGCTGCTCAGGCGGGAGAAGACAGCTGGTTCTAGGGTGTGTCTGAAGCTCAATGGAATATCAAATAGCTTAAAGGAGTACCTGAGTGTTTGAGTCTCCGCAGATAAAAATAAAAAAAGCAGGCAATCCTAATGGGATTGTCTGCTTTTTTGTGCCAATGCGGCGGCTTGTTTGCGTTTGTTGGTCCAATAGCCCAGATAGACCGTTACCGCAACGACAACTGCGATAAAGGACCAATAAATGACAGGGTTGCTGTCAAGCGCTCCGCCTAATTTATGCTCGTGCGAAATCATTTTGGACGCGGTGAAGGCCAGGACGGCTGACCCAACGTAAACGATCCATTGGAAGCGATTGATGAGCTTGATGAACAAGGTGCTTCCCCAAACCACGATAGGCACGCTGATTAGCAAGCCCAAAACAACGAGTACGGTATTGCCGTGAGCCGCTCCCGCAACAGCCAGCACATTGTCGATGCCCATTGCGGCGTCCGCGATGATGATCGTGCGAATCGACTGCAGCAGAGTATTGCCGGCTTTAACGTCCCCGTGATCATTTTCCTGTACCACCAGTTTGTAAGCGATCCATATTAGAAGCAAGCCGCCAACCAGATTGAGCCATGGCACATTGAGCAAATAAACGACCAGCAGCGTGGCGATTACCCGGATGCCCACAGCTCCCAGCGTTCCCCAGATAACAGCCTTTTTCTGCTGCTCCTTAGGCAGGTTGCGGGCGGCGAGCCCTATAACAATGGCATTGTCCCCGGCCAGGATCAGGTCTGTAAAAACAATAATGGCAAGCGAGGTGAAAAATTCGACCGAGAAAAAATCCATAGGAATAATTCCTCCTTTCCTTATGTCTGAATAGCTAGAAGTCTAAATGAAGTCTACACCAATTTTGTCCAATAGAAAAGAGAGGTTCATTATTTTTGGACATATTCTCCAAGGCTTGTTCATAACTCTGAACATAGGAGGGGGGACAACCGTGGAAAATGTCATTATTTTTCTCGAAATCATGCTCATTAATGTATTGTTGAGCGGGGACAATGCCATCGTAATCGCCATGGCCAGCCAGCATCTGCCCGCGCGGCAGCGCAAGAGAGCCGTCTGGTGGGGCGCAATGGCTGCAGTGGTTCTGCGCTGCCTGTTGACCGTCGTGGCGCTTCAATTGCTGAAAATACCGTTTTTGCAGGCCGCAGGAGGCCTTTTGCTGCTTTACATTGCGGTCAAGCTCCTAACAGATGCCGGACATGCGGGGGAAAGCCACAGCATCAAAAACAATAGGTCGATCGGCGCTGCCATCTGGACGATCGTAACCGCTGATTTTGTTATGAGCCTGGACAATGTATTGGCTATAGCTGCTGTTGCCGGCGGAGACCTTGTTCTTATTTTGCTTGGAATCGCGTTAAGTATACCGATGATTGTATGGGGCAGCCAATTGCTGGGAACGCTGCTTATTAAATTTCCCGCATTGTCTTACATCGGAGCCGCCTTGCTGGCTTTTGCATCCGGAGAAATGCTCATGCAGGACCCCGGGCTGAACGAGCTGTTGTTTCACGGCTCCAAAATGCTGTCCGAGCTTATTCCGCTGTTATGCGTGCCCTTTGTTATCGCAGCTTCCATAATGATCCGGAGGGCTCAGTAATTTAGGCCAGGCAAGGGCTGTCCTGCCGCCGCTCATCATGCGGCGGCTTTTTTTTGCGAAAGTTACACTCTGCGCACTGGTTTTTTTGCTTCACTTCCTATAAACTAATAAAGATAAAATCTGCCGACTTTCGCTTCCCATTGCGAATGAGGTTGTAAGGAGCGGAATGGATATGCCTAAAAACAAATATTCCGCCGGGATTATTTTGCTGTTGGTCGGGGTCTTGATCTTGCTTGGCAAAGCTGGTGTATTCAGTCTTTTGGGCGCCATCTTCTGGCCTTTGCTTGTTTTGATTCCGGGAGTGCTGCTGCATGTACTCTATTTCGGCAGAGTTGTTCCGGCTGTTATGCTGGCGCCTGGCGGAATGCTTGTGTCTTACGCAGTATTGTTTATCATTTGCAACATTGTCGGTTGGGACAGCCTGAAATATCTGTGGCCGTTATTCATTTTGGGGGCAGCCATCGGTCTTTACGAATATTACATGTTCGGTTCCTCGGTTCCGCGCATTGTATTCACGGCTGCAATTGTATTGGCCGCCGCATCGGTGCTGTTTTTTGTCGTTATGCTGATGTGGAGCTGGGGCGTTTATCTCGTCGCCGCGCTCTTTATTGCCGCCGGAGCCTTCCTGATGTTCGGCAAGCGCAAGCGTTGGTAGGAAGCAAGCAAGGTAGTTCGTGCTAGTAGCAGTTCTATAAATAAAACATTGGAGTGGATCATCATTTATGCAAGCAAGAGAAAACATACGTAATATCGCAATTATCGCTCACGTCGACCACGGCAAAACAACATTGGTTGACAAGCTGCTTCAACAATCCGGAACCTTCAGAGAGCATGAAGCAGTTCAAGAGCGGGCAATGGACTCCAATGATCTGGAACGGGAACGCGGCATTACCATTTTGGCCAAAAATACCGCTATTACGTACAAAAACTACCATATCAACATTATGGACACACCAGGCCACGCCGACTTTGGCGGCGAGGTTGAGCGTATTATGAAAATGGTTGACGGCGTTTTGCTCGTTGTCGACGCATTTGAAGGCTGTATGCCGCAAACCAAGTTTGTATTGCGCAAGGCGCTTGAGAGTCAATTGACGCCTATCGTTGTTGTTAACAAAATCGACCGTCCCAACGCGCGCCCGGAGGAAGTTATCGACGAAGTACTGGATCTCTTTATCGAGCTCGGCGCCAACGATGAACAGCTGGAATTCCCTGTTGTTTATGCTTCCGCATTGATGGGCACTTCCAGTATGGAGTCTGATCCCGCGAAGCAGGACGGCAACATGATGGCGTTGTATGAAACAATTGTGGGCCATATTCCTGCTCCTACGGAGGATGTTGACAAGCCCATGCAATTTCTTGTTACCCTGCTTGACTACAATGAATATTTGGGCCGCATTGCGATTGGCCGCGTTAACCGCGGAAAAATTTTGCAAGGCCAGCCTGTTGCCGTTATTAACCGCGACGGAGCAGTCAAACAAGCGCGGATTGAAAAGCTGTTTGGCTTCCAGGGTCTGAAACGAATTGAAATTCCGGAGGCCGGCGCTGGAGACATTGTGGCGATTGCCGGTATCCGCGAAATCAACATCGGAGAAACGATCGCGGATCTTCAAAACCCTGAAGCGCTTCCTGTATTGAAGATCGACGAGCCAACGCTGCAAATGACGTTCCTTGTCAATAACAGCCCGTTTGCAGGACGCGAAGGCAAGTGGGTTACCTCCCGCAAGCTGCGCGAGCGTTTGTTCAAGGAGCTGGAGACTGATGTTGCGTTGCGCGTTGACGAAACGGAAAGCCCTGACGCCTTTGTCGTGTCCGGCCGCGGCGAGCTCCATCTGGGGATTTTGATCGAAAATATGCGTCGTGAAGGCTATGAGCTGCAAGTGTCCAAGCCGGAAGTTATTATCAAGGAAATTGACGGTAAAAAGCAGGAGCCATACGAACGTTTGCTGATCGACGTGCCGGAGGAAAGCATGGGGGCGGTTATGGAAAGCCTCGGAACCCGTAAGGCGGAGATGGTCAACATGATCAACAACGGTAACGGTCAGGTTCGCCTGGAATTTATTATTCCTGCTCGCGGATTGATTGGATACCGCACGTCTTTCCTGACACTGACGCGCGGTTACGGCATTATGAATCACGCTTTCGACAGCTACGGACCGCTTGCAGGTGCTGGTGTTGGCGGACGCCATCAAGGCGTATTGGTTGCCAGTGAAAACGGAACGTCCACCTTCTACGGCATGCTGGGCGTTGAAGACCGCGGTCTGATGTTCCTTGAGCCGGGTACCGAAATTTATGAAGGCATGATTGTTGGGGAGCATAACCGCGACAATGACATCATCGTCAACATTTGCAAGGAAAAACAGCTGTCCAACGTTCGTTCCGCAGGCAAGGATGATACGGTTAAGCTGAAAACGCCGGTTATTTTCTCCTTGGAGCATGCACTGGAATATTTGAACGATGATGAATATTGCGAGATTACTCCAAAAAGCATTCGTTTGCGCAAAAAGATACTGGTTAAAAGCGAGCGCGAACGCGCCGAGAAACATCGCAAGATGTCGCAGGCTAGCGTTTAGGAATTTCAAAAACATTTCCTTTTTTTGAACAACCTCTATATTCAATCGGCGCTGCCGGGGGGCAACCTTCGGCAGCGCATTAGTATTGTGCTGGGAGGATATGAACATGCAGGCATGGCTTAGCGATCATAAGCTGGTATCTTATCTATTGATTTTGGGTTTTACTATTTTTATATTTAACCAGGTTTTCCGGCCAGGGCAGAAGCTTCCTATTTTGAAAGAAGTCATGGTCTATTTGCTGATGGTAATTGGTTCCTTTGTTCTTATGATACTGCAAGTAGACAAATTGCCTATTATCCAGTGTATGAGCATTGCCGTTCTTATGATGCTGATGCTTCGCGGACGCCAAATGTATGACAAACGGAGAAACAAAAAAAGCGCTCCCGGAAAAGATCGGCCCGAAAGCCAATAATGGTGTCAAGGGTCGTTCAATACAACCATTGTAGGTGGTACATATGAGTCAAGAAGGAAAATCAATGCCCCCGCGTTCCGAAGTTCGCGGCTTGGTAAAAAAGAAGAAAAAAACAAAAAAGAAACCCCGGTTTCTAACGATTTTTTTCAGTATTTTTTTGACGCTGCTGGTTGCTATTGCACTTTATCTCGGTTATCTGGTCATGAAAACAAATGATGCGATTACAGATATTGGAATCGATGAGAACAAAGCAACCCAGGTGCCTATTCAGGAATCCGTCAAGGAAAAGCCGGTAGCCTTTGTTTTTCTTGGACTGGACGCGAGGCCTAAAGGCGGTTCTCTCAATACGGACGTCATCAAGGTTGCTGCATTTGCTCCCGGCTCTAAAACGGCAACCGTCATATCAATTCCGCGCGATACCTATATAGATGTGGAAGGTTATCGGCCACGCAAGGCCAATGCCTTTTATGCCGATTTCTACAGCGCGGCGCGCAAGGAAGGCAAGGATCGCGAGGATGCCGATCTTGCCGGCAAAAAAGCAGTGCGGGATGTGTTAGGCAAATATTTAGGCATTGAAATCAAATACGCCGCAAGCATCAATTTCCAAGGCTTCTCCGATGTGGTGGACGCCGTTGGAGGCGTCGGCGTAAACGTCGATATCCGCATGAAGTATATAGACAATGCTGACGGAACGAACATTGATCTGGAGCCAGGTTTTCAAACGCTGGATGGAGATAAAGCGCTTGATTTTGTCCGTTATCGCAAATCCAATCGCGGCGGTCAGGAATCCAGCGACTTTGATCGCGGGCGCCGTCAAAGCGAGGTTATCAGCGCCATTTTGGACAAGCTGATATCGCTGGGCGGATTAACGAAGGTTGGATCGGTTATTGAAGCAGCCAGCGCCAATATCGATACGGATATGCCGGAATCGGAAATCCGGCGTATGCTGGAAACCTACGTTGGCGTGCGCAGCGCTGATCTCTCCTTTATGTCTCTGGAAGGGGTATGGAGAAGTCCCTATGTTTATGCGGATAAAACCAGTCTGGAGGAGGTTAAGGCGGCATTAAGCTCCAAAATGGCTGAATGACCGTAGACTCCGGTACATATACTGGTTATAATAAGGGTGTAAAACAGCTTTATTAATCCGGGTTCCAGGGAGGGTATGCGGATGACCGATGCGCGAGGCGAAAGAAAGCTCACAATCAGCTCCATGCTCTCGTTCAAGCGGCCCCGCCGTGCTGTGGAAGGAATCTGCATTGCCCATAGAGATGGACGAGTTTCCAGCAATGGAAATGAGGCCGCAAGAAAGCCTAGCGATGGCTGCAACCATCGCTAGGCTTTCTCTGTCTCTGGGGGGAGGTTTACAAAAGCTTTACTTATTTCCCCCTGCTTTTGCCTTCTATAGGCTGAAGCACACGGTCAATGGCATCGGGATCAGGCTGAACGGGCGACAGGTAGCGCGGAAGCTGAGGGACAAGGCGTCCGATCATGTCGGCAAGCTCTTCGGCAAATCCTGCAACAGGGCGGCCCTTGACGATGTCCTCCCGAATTTCGGCAAGCCGGTTGGACATATCCAAATCTGCCGTAACAAAGGCGTCGATTCCGTAAGGGTCGTTGCGGAATGCTTCGGCAACCGCATATTTAATTGTTCCGACGCGTGAGCGTTCGACCTCGCCGCCTACATCAAGACCTACGATGGCGGTGTTGCCGATAACGACGCAATGCGCCGCTTCGACACCGTCGACGCTTGCGGCAAGCTCCTCCAGATGGAGCTCTACAGCTTTGGGATCCTCAATCAGCTTTTTGCCGGGTTCATTTTGCTGAGCTTGAACATTATTGCCGGGTGTTTCGGCCGGGGGTCTATTATTGCCTGCTCCATTGCCGCACCCCGTCAAAATCAGCGCAGCGGTCAATGTCGCCAATACCCATTTGGACATGTAAGCCACCTCATTATTGGTTGTATTGCTCTTGCTCTGTAGTTTGTCCGCCGTCAGCCAAGGCTATGTATGAAACGCATTTATGATGCCGGGAGGGTTTACATGAAAAAAATTTTCGTGCTCGATACAAATGTGCTGCTGCACGATCCTCAAAGCCTTTATTCCTTTCATGACAACGAGCTGATTATACCGGCAGTCGTGCTTGAGGAGATTGATTCCAAAAAAAGGCTGGCAGACGAGCTAGGCCGGAATGCGCGATCGGTTTCCAGGCTGCTTGACGGCATGAGAGAGCTGGGACGCCTGCATGAAGGCATCAGCTTGCCGGGCGGCGGGGTGCTTAAGGTTGAGCTGAATCACCGGAGCTTTATGCGGGTACAAGAGATGTTTGGTGAGATGTCAAGCGACAACCGGATTTTGGCGGTTGCGTTAAACTATCATCTGGAGCAGGAGAAGCTGCCGGAGGAAGAACGCCGCAGCGTCGTGCTTATAAGCAAGGATGTGCTGGTTCGCATCAAGGCGGATGTATTGGGACTTGAAGCACAGGATTATTTGTCCGATCGGGTTGTGGAATTTTCCGAATTATACGGAGGCTGCTTGACCTTGCATGTTCATCCCTCCGTTATCGATGAATTTTATACGTACAGATTTCTTAGCGTCAGCCATCTCCAGCTTCGCAGCGCCCTTTATCCCAATGAGTTCGTCATTCTTCGCGACGAGATGGGAACCAGCAAATCCGCGCTGCTTAAGGTAAGCCTGGACGGCGCCAGGCTGGAGCCGCTTTTCCTGAGCAATGACCCCGTATGGGGCATTACCGCCCGCAATGCGCAGCAGCGAATGGCGCTAGAGCTGCTGCTAAGCGATGATATTCCTCTTGTGACGCTTTCAGGAAAAGCGGGAACGGGAAAAACGCTTCTGGCGCTTGCGGCTGGCTTGCTTAAAGTGGAGGATGAGCACAAGTACAAAAAGCTGCTGATTGCAAGACCCGTGGTGCCTATGGGCAAGGATATCGGTTATTTGCCTGGCGAAAAGGAGGAAAAGCTGAGACCGTGGATGCAGCCGATTTATGATAACCTTGAATATTTGTTTGATACAAAAAAAGCAGGCGATATCGAAAAAATATTGATGGGTATGGGAAGTATACAGGTTGAAGCGTTGACCTACATCCGGGGCCGCTCCATACCGGGACAATTCATCATTATTGACGAGGCGCAAAACCTGACGCGGCATGAAGTCAAAACGATTGTTTCACGCGTGGGCGAAGGCAGCAAAATCGTGCTGCTTGGCGATCCCGGCCAAATAGACCATCCTTATCTGGACTCCGTCAGCAACGGATTAACGCATACAGTGGAACGCTTCAAACAAGAAAGCATTAGCGGCCATATTACGCTGGAGAAGGGGGAACGCTCCAGATTGGCACAGTTTGCTGCAGATTTACTCTAAACGAATAACTATTCAGCAGAGAGGATCGGACGGGAAAGGGTGTCTTGAGCGCGGACAAAAATGTTTGAGCTTCCAAGACATCCTTTTCAGGGAGAGACCGGTTTTGCTGAATAGTTATCTACCGTAAAAGACTTTTCGGCCAGCCCCTTTTTGCGGAAATCGCCTTGGACAAATGGTCCTAATCCTGATATCCTATACGCAACAAAGGAATCGGAGAGGAAGAATAGGGTGTCTTCTCGCAAATATTTGCCCATTGCAGCCGGCGCGCTGGCGCTTGTTGCCTTGTTGCTGCTTTTTTTAACCCGTGGACTCGATTTCAGCTGGAATGCCGGTCAATTATTGAAGCACGAGGAGCCGGTTGTGCCCGCCAGCGGACAACGCTACCCGGTTCGGGATGTTGAACTAAATGTAAACGTTTCCTTGCCTAAGGAAGCCTATATTCAGCTATTGGAATACAACGAAGGCTTTATGGCCAAATATCCCTACATAACGGTGCATATTCATAATGAAGGGGAGGCGGAAGGCCTTTACGGCAAATGGCTGGAGCAAAGCCGGAGCGGGCTGGCTTCCGACGTGATGCTGATGGATAATGGCTGGGTTTTGCCCTTTGCTGTAAAGGGTTATTTGAAGCCGGCGGAAAGCCTGATGAGCGTGGATGCTTTATCCGATCAGCTGGCGGGTCTCACAGAGCCTCTGCGCTGGAACGGCTATTTGTGGGGAGTTCCGAAGGAAGCGAATCCCGATTTGCTTCTCTGGAATAAACGTTTGCTGGCCAAAAGCGGACTGAAGGACCCTCCGCGCGATGAAGCTTCCTTACAGGAAGCAGCCTCTGCGCTCACAAGTCCCGATGGATCGTACCTTTCCCTTGCAGAGGCAAATAGAGGGGAATTAAGACAGCTATTATTGTGGTGCATGGCTTTCTATGGCAAAGGAGAGGCTCTTCTTAATCTGGAAGGGATGACCGAACGTCAGCGGCAGGGGCTGGAATGGCTGGACGCTTCACGCTTGACGCTGGCGGAGGCAGGAAAAGGCTCGCAGGAGATGCTGCAAGAGCTGATTGAAAAGGATTTGGTGCTCGCCTTTATGATGACGTGGGAGCAATATGCCAAGCTGCCGGAATCCTCAAGAGAAAAGCTGCTTCCCGACAAAAGAGTTTTGCCTTATGCCTGGCTCGGGGGAAGCAGCTTTACCGTATCCTCCAGAAGCAAAGCGGCTGTTGAAGCCATGTTGTGGATCGAGGAAGTGACGGGAACGGATGCGGGCCGACTCGCTTACGAATATTCCGCCAAGCTTCCCGTCAGGGCGTCCCTGTATGCCGAAATCGGCGGCGTGCTGCCTCGTACCTTATCGCCGCCAGTCTGGTGGTACGAAGCCGCCAGCGCCAAGCTGCCCGAGCAGAGCATGCCGCGAACTGACGCTGATTGGCCGCTTCGCTGGCAGCGCTGGCAGGAGGAGCTTGAGATGCTGCCTGGAGGGGACTGGAGCCGTTTCCCGGAGCGTCTGGCGGCTGCGGATTCTACAGAGATAACGTCAGGCGAATAATTAGCTCGCCATCCTTTATTTCAACCTCCTTGGCTTTAAGGAAAGAAATCATCAGCCCGGGATAAAAGCCCAGATCAAACTCCTTTTCGAGTGCGGCTCTTGTTGTGTCGGGCAACGTAAATCCGTTAAAGAGCAGGTCATCCACATGAAAAAGGATGCCGTTTTTGGGCTCGTCCTGAACGCTGTAATGGCCGGATATGGCAATTTCGATATTGTCCCGTTTGCCGGATGCCGTAATCAGACCCTCCTCAAAGCGGAAGGCAAAATCATTAAAAACGTCATTCTGCTCTCTTAAAAATTGATTCAATTTGTCTTCTGGTACCGTAATGGTGTATTGGAATCCTTTAATATGCAGCAAATCCTTATTGTCCTGCACCCATTCCGGCAGCTTGCCCATCGCGGATGACAAGGCTTTAAAATATGTACGAACCTCTGCAAGTCCTTTTTCTTCCCAAAATTTGTTTAACTCCTTCATCAACAACAGCAGCCGCTCGCTGTCCGTTCGTCCCGCAAGCTGATCCGCAAGCTCGCGCTCCAGCTCCGTGACGCGTTGCCGCTGCAGCTTGAGCCTGTTTTCCATAGCCAGCAGTTCCAGCTGCTTGGCTTCCTGCGCCGCTTGACGCTCCTGAAGGCCTCGATATTCCCCAATGTATTTATCCAATGTTTGTTTATCATGAGTAATAATGAGGTCGATATAGTCCAATATTGTAAAAAAAGAAGTCCATGAATCCGACGACAACAGAGAGGCGAACAACCTGTCATGCTCGCCCATATAATACGTTCGCAGCACCTTTCCGGCTTGCTCGCGTTTTTGTTCAAGCTTTAGAGATTGCCGGGCTAATTCGGCATCCGTTTCAGTCATGGATTCCAGCAGTTGTTGCTTTTCCTGCGTTATCCGGACCATTTCCTTATCAATTTCGGCTACGGACAGGCTTTTCTCAAGCATGCCGTGTACATCGTCGTTTTTTGGGGCTTCGCTGCGCTCCGCCATGGCTGGCCATGTAGCAGTCAAAAATACATAAACGAGCAGGAGCAGGAGCGTTGCCGAAGCCGTTTTTACATTGACGTTGCTAATCAACAGAATTCTCCCTCCCTAGACTAGCTTATGCGTCAGTCCTACCTATTATATCCTTTGCCGCCAAAAGGGGGAAGGCGAATTGCGTCTGCTCCTGAACACAGCAAAAGGAGCTGTCCTCCTAGGACAGCTCCTGTCGCCGTACGGCGTTTTTCTCTTTTTATTGTTAAAAAGGCAAATCCAGCTTGAAGACGGACCAATAAGTAAATCCGACAAACGAAATCGCCATGTATCCCCAGAACATCAATATGTATGTTCTTTCGGAGAAGTTCAAATAGCCCAGAAATACAAATGCGACGGCTTGCGCAAAAAACAGAAGAGCAAACTCAGTCATATGACCGGCAAAAGCCATAAGTCCGATAACTAGGCACCAGAAGCCCAGCACCCGATACATGCGTGCCATAATAATCCCCCTCAAGCCATTTTCTACCCCTCATTATAACGGTTGCGCTTTGGAGTGTAAACCGAAAACTGTGATAAATATCATTTTTATTGTAATCCTTTTCAAATTATTCTCCAGCGGCCTTTATGAATGGTTGTATGTTTAGTTTGTACATGAATGCAGAATATCATGTATGAGCAGCCGTAAAAATGGTTATACAAATTAGTATCCGATAGATTCTATGAACTCTACCAAGAGCATAGAGATAAGTAAGCGCCTTTACGTTAGGAGGTTTTTGTTGCATGACAGCAGTCAGACAAGATGCGTGGAGTCCGGACGACGATCTTATTCTCGCCGAGGTTACGCTGCGCCATATTAGAGAAGGAAGTACCCAGCTTGCTGCTTTTGAGGAAGTTGGAGAACGGATTGCCCGCACGGCGGCGGCCTGCGGTTTTCGCTGGAACAGCTGTGTACGCAAGCGTTACGAGGATGCCATCCAGATTGCCAAGCAGCAGCGCCAGAAGCGCAGTTATTTGAGAAAGCAAAATGTTGCCGCAACATCGCAAGTATCATCACTTGCCGTGCTGGAGCAGGATGAACGCGGATTCAAAGGCGATATCGGAAGCCTTGATGAAGGGTTGTCTATCGATGCGGTCATTCGTTTTCTGCGTACATGGAAAACAACGTATCAAGAATTGTCTCGTCAAATCCGATCTTTTGAAAGAGAAGTAAAAGACAGGGAAGAAGAGTTGATTCGGCTTCGCGCGGAAAACGAACGGTTGTCGCATGAAGTGAACAGCGCACAAACCGATTACCGGACCGTCAACGACGATTACAAAACATTGATTCAGATTATGGATCGTGCTCGCAGACTTACTGTTTTGACAGAAGAGGACGATGCAAAACCGCGCTTTAAAATGGATGCCAACGGAAATTTGGAACGGATTGAATAGGTTCCGTCACTTGGTTGAAAGCCCGCCGTTATTCAAACGGCGGGCTTTTCAAGTTGATTGGCTGCACGCTATAATACGAAACAAAGAGCAAAGAGCGGAATGAGGGGGATTTTTTGAAAATTCATATAATTGGCGGCGGTTCAATCGGGCTGCTGCTTGCCTCCCGCATGTCGCTGGGCGGAAGCCCAGCTACGGTATGGACGAGGACCCCGGAGCAAGCAGACTTAATAAATCGTGAAGGAATCAGACTGAGAGAGGTGAATGAAGGCAGCGAGCAAAAAGATGAATTAGTTGCCAGAGTTGAAGGGGAATGGATAGGCGGTCTGGCGGTTCAAAATGGGCGCGGCTGCGAGAGCCCTCGCTTTCTACAAAATGATGATAGCGGCTGTTTTCATTGGCTGCTACTGACTGTCAAGCAAACCCAGCTGGAGGACGAGCTGCTGCATGCTTTGCGGCTCCTTGGAGAGAGGGTTGGCGGACGTGCAGCCATACTGTGTATGCAGAATGGAATCGGCCATTTACACAAAATAGCGGATGCGACTAACGGAGCCATTCCGGTATTTGCTGCCGTAACGGCTGCGGGAGCAAGACGAATCGGTCTAAATGAAGTGTTGCATACCGGAAAAGGCGAGATTTGGATTGGAGATTTTCCCGAAAATGGAGAGAAGGGAACGAATCCTTGGAAATATCAACAAAAAATGTTGCTGGATGCACTGGGGAAGGCAGGATTTTCCTCGTTTCTGTCGAATGAAATTCATAACCGCATTTATTATAAATTGCTCATCAATTCTGTTATTAATCCGCTGACGGCATTGTTTGACGTTTCAAACGGGGAATTGCCGCGTCATCCCCGCCGTCTTGAGCTGATGAGGAGGCTGCATGAAGAAAGCCGTCTCATCCTTATGGAGGCGGGCTTGAAGCCTGGCCAAAACACGTGGGAGGAGCTGCTTCTGGTTTGCAGCAGAACGTCTGAAAATGTTTCTTCTATGTTAAGCGATGTTCGCAATGGCAAGGAGACAGAAATACAATCCATTAATGGAGCCATCATCTCACTCGCCAATCAATATGAAAAGCCTGCGCCGCTCAACCGTGCGGTGACAGACCTCATAGCGGCAATGACCATAATGCCTTGACCTGACAGAAAGGAGTGAAGAAATATGGGCGCAATTTGGGATGTTTTCAAATCCATTTACGCCGCACTCGCAATTATACCCCTTCTGCCGTTTGCAATTGTATTTTTTGGCTATGGAGCATACATACAGGATCGGAAGAAAGCCCTTCTAATGGCAATGGACGTTTCTACCGCATTTTTAATCCCGTGCGTCGGCGCTTTATTTGTTGTTATGCTTAATACAAACTTTGGTTTTTATGGAATTTTGCTGATGATGCTGCTAGGCGGAGGATTGCTTGGCAACGCCCAATTCCGCAAAAGGGGAGCCGTAAACGCCAAACGCATTTTTCGGGCCGTATGGCGGATGACGTTTTTTCTTACCTCGGTTTTGTATATCATTCTGATGCTTGTTGCAATCGGGAAATCCTTTGTTATTGCTTTTTGAGCAATGCCTCCGTTTATGCGGGGGCGTTTTTGCTTTGACGGAAGGTCGCAAATTCCTGTACAATGAGCTTTGGCGTTGCTTTTTGGCAAATTATGAACAATGAAATAGAAGATCGTTATGACGAAGGTGGGGGCGATGGCAGAATGACTGCAACAGATACGTACCAACCGCCAATTGCACAGCCTTTGACAAAGGCTTATGTAGATCGGTCGGATGAAAGGCTGGCTGCATGGTTTGGTTACCATCCCGGAAATGAGGGGGATTGGGCACGGCGGTTTAATAGATTGAAGGCATCTGGCGCAGGCCGGGTTGATGCGGCTGCGCTGGGCGATGTTCTGATGAGCTACAATCGGCGTCATGGGGCCTCTGAAGCAACCTTAACTGCGATTAAAGCAATCGCGGAGGGCGCGCCGGTTGTCGTTGGAGGACAACAGGCGGGGCTTTGGACGGGACCGCTGCTCGTTATTCATAAAGCGGTGTCCATTATCGGTGCGGCTCGCGAGGCGTCCAAGAAGCTGGGCGCCACTATTGTGCCGGTGTTTTGGGTAGCGGGCGAAGACCATGACTGGGACGAGGCGAATCATACGTTTGTTGTGACGCAGGAGCAGGAGCTGCGCAAGCTGGCAATAACCCGCCCAGAAGGAGCAAGGACGGCGGTCAGCCGGACAAAGCTGGAGCAGGAGCAATGGGAATCCGTTATAGCGGAATTAGAGGCGGCATTGCCGCATTCCGAGTTCAAGCCGTATATTTTGGAAAAGCTTACAGGGCTGGCGCAAGGAGCGGCTTCCTTGTCGGATATGTTTTCCCGGCTGATGCTGCATCTTTTTTCGGAGGAAGGACTTGTGCTGCTGGATGCCGACGATCGCGGCGTCAGGGAGCTTGAAGCCGGTATGTTCAGGAAACTGCTGGAGCAAAATGACGAGTTGGAGGAAACGTACCACGAGTCGGCCCGTTATATCCAGTCCCTGGGTTATACGCTGCAGGCGGATGTGCATCCTGGCGGCGCCAACCTGTTTCTGTTCCATAAGGAGCGCGGGGATGAAAGACTTCTGCTGTTCAAAAAGGACGGCAGGTTCCATGACCGCAAGGAAAGCGAAAGCTGGACGCTTGAGGAATTGCTTAAGCTGGCGGACCAGGAGCCATGGCAGTTAAGCAATAATGTTATGACTCGTCCGCTTATGCAGGACTATTTGCTGCCTGTTTTGTCCACCGTGCTTGGGCCCGGTGAAATTGCATATTGGGCATTAACTGCAGGCGCCTTTAAGGCGATGGGCATGGAGATGCCAATCATTGCGCCTCGCATGTCGTATACGCTGGTTGAAGGCGTGATCGCCAAAAACATGGATAAATACGAGCTGACGTTTTCTGATGTCGTAGAAAGATTCCAGGAGCGCAAGGACGAGTGGCTGAAGCGGCAGGATAATCTGTCTCTGGAGAGCCGCTTTGAGGCAGTCAGGGTGAGCTTTACGGAGCACTATAGCCAATTGCTGGAGCTTGCGGCATCCATACAGCCGGGCTTGGCCAAGCTGGGCGAAACCAATCTGGCCAAAATCGTGGAGCAAATCAACTATATGGAAGGCAAAACGGTTGATGCGCACAACAAGCAGTTTGAAGCCGCCACCCGCCAGCTTGACCGGGTCCGGTTATCGCTTGCGCCTAACGGAAAGCTGCAGGAACGCGTGTTGACCATGGCGGCTTATTGGAACCGGTATGGAGATGAATGGCTGACCAAGCTGCTGGCTGCGCCATACCGCCTGACAGGCGGACACGAAGTCGTTTATTTATAAGTTTTGAGGCTAGCCGTTGCCGGATAAAAGTTGAGTTTTCTTATTATTAGGAGGCGAATAGTAATGACAAGCAAGGAAAATAGCATCATTAAGGATTTGGCGCTGGCGCCGGAAGGACATTTGAAAATCGCATGGGCGAGCGCTCATATGCCTGTTCTGAATGAAATCAAAAAGCAATTTCAAGAGGAGCTTCCGTTTAAAGGCCTGAAGGTTGCGATATCATTGCATCTGGAGGCCAAAACGGCTTACCTGGCCAAGGTCGTTCAAGCCGGAGGAGCAGAGGTTACGATTACGGGAAGCAACCCGTTATCCACTCAAGACGATGTATGCGCGGCTCTTGTCGAAGACGGCATCACGGTTTTTGCCAAATACGATCCTACGCCGGAGGAGTTCAAGCAATTGAACATGAAGGCGCTTGAATGCAAGCCGGATCTGTTGATTGACGACGGCGGCGACCTGGTGACTCTGCTTCATTCCGAAAGCAAGGAGCATGCGGTCAATTTGCGCGGCGGTGCGGAAGAAACAACAACCGGGGTTATCCGCCTGAAGGCTCTTGAAAAGGAAGGTTCTTTAGGGTTTCCGATGGTAGCCGTAAATGATGCTTACTGTAAATATTTGTTCGACAACCGCTATGGTACTGGACAATCTGTGTTCGATGGTATTAACCGGACAACTAATCTTGTTGTTGCAGGCAAAACAGTTGTAGTTGTAGGCTACGGCTGGTGCGGAAAAGGCGTGGCGATGCGCGCCAAAGGACTTGGCGCCAACGTCATTGTGACGGAAATCGATGCAATCAAGGCCGTTGAGGCCTATATGGACGGCTTTGCCGTTATGCCAATGCTGGAAGCAGCCAAGCTGGGCGACCTCTTCGTTACAGTAACGGGCAACCGCGATGTCATTACCGGCAAGCATTACGAGGTGATGAAAAACGGCGCTATCCTGTCCAATGCCGGCCATTTTGACGTTGAAGTGAATAAAGTGGAGCTGGAGGCCATGTCGAATGGCAAACGCGTCGTTCGCCGCAACATCGAGGAATATCAGTTAAAGGATGGACGCAGCCTGTATCTGCTTGCGGAAGGCCGTCTGGTCAACCTGGCTGCGGGTGACGGACATCCGGCGGAAATTATGGATATGACCTTTGCGCTGCAAGCGATGTCGCTTAAATATGTAAACGAGCAATATAAAGCGATCGGCAATAAAGTCGTAAACGTGCCTTACGAGCTGGATCAGGAGGTTGCCCGTCTGAAGCTTGAATCGCTTGGCTTTGGCATTGACAGCCTGACGCCTCAGCAAATTGCCTATCTGGATAGCTGGAACGAGCATTGATTCCTTGATCTGCCTTGATCTACCTTGACTTGCCTTGATTTGCTTTGCCTTTCTCCGCAATGCCGGGCAGCCATCCGGAAATTAACCTCATAAATTAAATTTCTAAAAATCCTGCTTACTAAAGCAGGATTTTTATTTTATGTGGCGAAATAGTGTTATCAGGTGGAGGAAAGTGGAGCGAAGTGGAGTGTTTGGGGGAAGGAGTGGAGCGGAATTATGTTTTTGGGCGAATATCAGCACAGTATAGACGAGAAGGGACGTCTGATTATTCCTTCCAAATTCCGCGAAGCCCTGGGACCAACCTTTATCGCAACACGAGGCCTCGATAATTGCTTGTTTGTTTACCCCATGAGCGAATGGAGCGTACTGGAGCAAAAGCTGAAGTCGCTGCCGCTTATGAAATCCGATGCCCGCGCTTTTACCCGGTTTTTTTTCTCCGGCGCTACAGAATGCGAGCTCGATAAGCAGGGAAGGGTAAACATACCCGCACATCTGCGCGACTATGCCAAGCTGGACAAGGATTGCATGGTGCTTGGCGTATCGGGACGGATGGAAATCTGGAGTAAAAGTCTTTGGGACGGCTACTATGAGCAATCTGAACAGAAATTTAACGAAATCGCAGAAACGCTTTCCGATTTCGATATCAACTTCTGACAAACATAATCAGCAAGGAGGCTGCAAGGCGTGTTTCAGCACACAACGGTATTATTGGAGGAGACGGTGGCGGGGCTTGCCATCAAGCCAAACGGCATATACGTCGATTGTACGCTTGGCGGCGCGGGCCATAGTGAGTTGATTGTTTCCTCTCTGGGAGAAGGCGGCAGGCTTATCGCCTTCGATCAGGACGATTGGGCGCTGGACAACGCCCGCAAGCGGCTTGCCCCTTATATGGACAAGGTCACGCTTGTTCGGAGCAACTTTCGTTACTTGAAGGAAGAGCTCGCCGGCTGCGGCGTGCCCATGAAGGACGGTGTACCGCAGGTGGACGGCTTCCTGTTCGATCTTGGCGTATCCAGCCCTCAATTGGACGAAGCGGAGCGGGGTTTCAGCTACAACCATGATGCGCCGCTAGATATGAGAATGGACCGTGAGGAAACGTTGACGGCTCGAATCATCGTGAACGAATGGGAAGAACGAGATATTGCCCGCATTCTGGACCGGTACGGCGAGGAGAAGTTTGCGCGTTCCATAGCTCGCAGCATTGTCAAAGCAAGAGCTGTTGCGCCGATTGAAAGCACGCTTGAGCTAGCCGAGCTGGTGAAAAACGCCATACCGGCAGCAACGAGACGGACTGGTCCGCATCCCGCAAGGCGTTCCTTCCAGGCGCTCCGCATTGCCGTCAATGACGAGCTGGGAGCCGAGGAGGAAGCGCTGGAAGCGGCGATCCAATGCCTGGCTCCCGGGGGTAGAATTTCGGTCATCACCTTCCACTCGCTGGAGGATCGAATTTGTAAAAGCATTTTTGCAGGTTATTTGGAGAAATGCACCTGTCCTCCCGACTTTCCGATCTGCGTTTGCGGCAAAAAAGGCATCTTGAAACTGGTGAGCCGCAAACCAATCGTACCTGGCGAGGAGGAGCTGGAGCGGAATCAGCGCGCCAGATCAGCAAAGCTGAGAATTGCGGAAAAAATGTAAATCTATTGATACGGCGGCTAACTCGCTACATTTTTAGGTTTCAACTTATATGACAAGGGGGATTGTGCAATGGCGTATATAAATGGAAACCTGGCTCTACAACCCAAACGGAAGCAAGAGCAGGATTATAGGATTCGTGAAACGAAGAGAAAAGTTGTCAAAAGAAAGTCTTTGCCTGTACAGGAAAAACTGCTATACTTGTTTACCGTTCTGGTGTGCGTTGTAGTGGCCAGCGTAATCATTTTCCGCTATGCACAAATCTATGATATGAATCTGCAAATCAGACAGCTAACGAACGAGCAGCAGACCATGAACGTAGAAATGGCAGAATTGAAGCGGCAGGTTGAGATGTTGAGCGATCCCGAGCGTATCCGCAAGATGGCGGAGACGCAAGGCATGACAAGCAGCTTGGATAAGGGTATTACAGTGAAAAAGGGCGACAGCGACCGCCAGACGGTCATGTCTGAATAGGTGAGCGGCTATGATTAAAAGGATAAGAATGCGCACGCTATTATTTGGAGGGATCATTACCCTCCTTTTTCTCGTTTTGATTGGCAGAATCTATTATTGGCAGATTGTAGACGATTATTGGCTTGATATAGCAAAGCAGCGTTGGGCTACGGAAGAAACGTTAACGGCAAAAAGGGGGAGCATTACGGACAGGGAAGGCAACGTGCTGGCGATGGATACAATCGCCTACAATGTGTCGGTAAATCCCAAATTGATCAATGAACAGGAGATCGCAAATGAGGTGGCGGCTGCGCTTCAAGAGACGTTAGGCTTGACCAAGGATGAAGCCTTATCCTATGTGACTGCCAAAAACGATTCCGGCAATTACTATGTCCAGCGAGAGATTCGCAAAGGCGGCTGGGGCATTGACAAAGAAAAGGCGGACAAGCTGACTGAGGCTAACGATAAACTGAAGGCAAGTTTGCGCGAAGCCAAAAAAACGGCGGATGCCGGTATTTACATCCAGGAGACGCTGAAGCGTTATTATCCCCGCAACCAGCTGGCTTCCCAGCTTGTCGGGTACGTCAGTCAGGATGGCGTCAATAAAACAGGGATTGAAGCTTATTTTGACGATCAACTGGTGGGGCAGGACGGCTATGTGCATTATGAAAAAGACGGCAAGTGGGTTCAGCTCGCCAAAGGCAAGTTTGACTACAAGGGGCCGGAAAACGGCAGCGATGTCCAGTTAACGATTGATAGCGACATTCAGCATTACGTGGAGGAGGCGCTACGTGAGATCGTTGCCAAATATTCACCCAAAAGCGCCACCGCAATTGCGGCTGATCCCAACACGATGGAAATATTGGCTATGGCGAACATGCCGGATTACAACCCTAACGAATACAGCAAATATCCATATGCCAATTACTTCAACCATGCGGTAGGCTCGCTATACGAGCCAGGGTCTACGTTCAAAATCGCTACGCTTGCCGCCGCGGTGGAGGAAGGCGTGTTTGATCCCGACGAGCCTTATCAGTCCGGCAGCATTACCGTGCCGGGAGAGCCGCGTCCGATCCGCGACCATAACCGGAAGGGCTGGGGCACCATCACGTTTCTGGATGGTTTAAAATATTCCAGTAACGTAGCCTTTGTTAAGCTGGGCTTTGAACGTCTGGGCGCGGACAAGCTGAGGGATTATTTTACAAGATTCGGATTCGGGAGCAAAACAGGCATTGAGCTGACAAACGAGCTGGCCGGAAGAGTTAACTTCCGGTACAACCGGGAAATCGCGGACGCCTCTTATGGACAAGGCGTTTCCGTTACAGCGATACAGCAGGTTGCCGCAGTTGCTGCGGTAGCCAACGGAGGCAGGCTGATGGAGCCTCATGTGGTCAAAAGCATTACGGACCCCGTCACACAAACCAAGACGGTTCACGAGCCCAAGCTGGTTCGTCAGGTTATCTCGGAGGAAACCTCCAGACAGGTCAGCCAATACCTGGAGCAGGTTGTATCCGACCAGGAGAAGGGCAGCGGTAAAAACGCCTATATTGAAGGCTACCGCGTAGCGGGTAAAACCGGTACGGCCCAAAAGTGGATCAATGGCGGTTACTCCACCACCAAATTTTTGGTTTCCTTTATTGGCTACGCGCCGGTGGACAATCCCAAAATCGTGCTTTACGTTGCGGTCGACGAACCAAATGACCCCGTTGTAAGCGGCGGCGGCGCCGTTGCGGCGCCGGCCTTTAAGGAAATTGTGCTGAAAAGCCTGCGCAAGATGGGGGTAGCTCCAAACTACATCTCAGATGATACCCCGGCTGGCGGAAAGGACGCTATGATTTCGGTGCCGGATCTCGTGGATCTGGGCGTGGCCCAAGCCAAGTCTGAGCTGACGTCCAAAGGATTTCAGCCGGAGTTTGTCGGAAATGGCTCCATGGTCATTAGCCAGATTCCAAAAGCGGGCTCCATAGTCCATCCGACCCAAGCCGTTTATCTAATTACAGAGCAAAAGCAAAACCTGGCAATTCCCGACCTGACCGGCGTGTCGCTTAGAGATGCGCTGGAGCTGACCTCGCTCATAGGCGTCAAGCTGATTCCGGAAGGGACCGGCTATGTGTACGCCCAGCAGGTTGAGGAGAAAAACGGTGAACGGTTCGTTCGCGTATCGCTGTCGCCGCCGGAAGGCTCCGATGCTTACGTGCCTCCTTCAGAGGTCGGCGAGGAAGGAGCTGACGGTCAGAGACAGGGCGAAGGCGACAGCCAAAGCGAAGGCGCGCCGGCTGATGGCGAGCAGTCTGGCGAGAGCGCGTCAGCGGGAAATGGTAATTCCTCCACGCCGGCTGATTCAGACCCGGCAGGTTTGCCGGAGGGCGTGCAGGGCGGAGAAAATTGACCCTGTAGTCCGTGCATGGCTTGTTCTATCCCCCTCTTGTCCCGAATAGGCTGGGAATGAGCGTTAGCGTACGCTCCCTAGCGAACTAGCGGGCGGAGGGGGAAGCTTTTATGAAGGTATCCGGCGTTACGGTAAGACGAAGATTGTTTCTGGTGATGATCCTTGCGGGCATCGCCTTTATCGCTTTATGCGCAAGGCTTGGTTATGTGCAGCTGTGGAAAGGCTCGGAGCTTGCGGAGCGGGCGGAAAATTCCTGGCGCAGAGACATTCCCTATGCCGCTAAGCGCGGCGAGGTATGGGACAGGAATGGCATTCAGCTGGCATATAATGTGACCACTCCAACTGTATGGGCCATACCGGTGCAGGTCAAGGAGCACGAGTCTGTGGCTGGCAAGCTTGCTCCTCTGCTGGATATGTCGCAAGAGAAGATTTTGGAAAAAATCAAAACCAAAAAGCTGATCGTACAGCTAGGGCCCGGCGGGCGTAAAATGACGCCGGAGAAGGCGGAGGAAATTCGCGCTTTGGGCTTGCCCGGCATTGTGGTGGCGGAGGACAATAAACGGTTTTATCCTTACGGAGGCCTTGCTGCCCATCTGCTGGGCTTTACCGGCATTGACAATCAAGGCTTGACGGGAATTGAAGCCAAATACGACGACGAGTTAAGGGGCAAGCAGGGCAACGTATCCTTCCTGTCGGATGCCGCCGGACGTCAAATGCCCAATTCCTCCGATACCTATGTGGAGCCGATGGAGGGCTTGACGCTGCAGCTTACCATTGACAAAAATATTCAAACAGTCATGGAGCGCGAGCTTGATAGCGCTATGACGGGGCTGCAGGCAAATAGCGCGATTGCGATTGCGATGAACCCGAAAACAGGAGAAATTTTGGGCATGGCAAGCCGCCCTTCCTATGAACCGGACAAATACCGGGAGGTGGCTTCCGAAGTATATAACCGGAACCTTCCTATCTGGATGACCTACGAGCCAGGCTCCACCTTCAAAATTATTACGCTTGCAGCGGCGCTGGAGGAAGGCAAGGTGGATTTGCAGAACGAGCGGTTTTTTGATCCCGGCGCGATTGAAATTGGCGGGGCGCGGCTGCGCTGCTGGAAAAAAGGCGGCCATGGCAGCCAGACCTTCCTTGAGGTTGTCGAAAACTCCTGCAACCCCGGCTTTGTCACGTTAGGCAATCGCTTGGGCAAGGAAACGTTGTTCAGCTACATTAAAAACTTCGGCTTTGGCTCCAAAACAGGCATTGACATCAATGGCGAGGAAAACGGCATCCTGTTTAAGCTGAGCCAGGTCGGGCCGGTGGAGCTGGCAACAACAGCCTTTGGCCAAGGCGTCTCCGTCACGCCTATACAGCAAATAACCGCCGTGTCGGCTGCTATTAATGGAGGCGTGTTATATAAACCTCATGTCACTAAAGCACTCATTAACCGGGATACGGGAGAAACGGTAAAGGAAATCCAGCCGGAGGCTGTCCGCACCGTCATATCCGAGGAAACCTCCAAAAAAGTGCGAGAAGCGCTGGAAAGCGTCGTGGCAAAAGGGACGGGCCGCAATGCGTTTATCGACGGCTATAGGGTAGGCGGCAAAACAGGCACGGCCCAAAAGGTCATCAACGGACGTTATTCGCCAAACGAGCATATTGTATCTTTTGTCGGGTTTGCACCGGCGGATGATCCCCAAATAGTGATCTATGTTGCTGTAGATAATCCTCAAGGCATTCAATTCGGGGGCTTGGTGGCCGCGCCGATCGTCCGCAATATTATGGAGGACGCCTTGCAAATTCTTGAGGTTCCGCGACGCGCTGGCCAGATAGACCGGCTGTACCGGTATGGGGAAACGCCTATCGTTGCCGTTCCCAATCTGATCGGCAAGTCAGTATCCGATTTGTACGAGGATTTGAACATGAACTTCAGCCTGACAACAGCCGGTACTGGCAAATATGTCATTCGCCAGGCGCCTGCCGCAGGAGAACGCGTCGACCGCGGCACAACCATTCGCATTTATTTGGGCGACGAGGATGATATAACGCATTCACATTGACCATACTGGCAATTAACGCGATTGCTCTGGGCGGCATATAGTATCCCGTCAGAGTAATCGGGGAGGCTGGTTGGCATGAAACTGAGCGAGCTTGCAAAAAGGCTGGTTGCGGCGGAGATTATCGGAGACGGGGATACGGAGTTTATCGGGCTGGAGAAGGATTCCAGGACGGTCCAGGCGGGTATGCTGTTTTTATGCGTCAAGGGAGAGCGGGCGGATGGGCATAATTTTGCACAGGAGGCTGTCAGCAGGGGGGCGTCAGCCATTGTGGCAGAGCGGCGCCTTGAGCTGGATACCCCTCAATTGATCGTGAAGGACAGCAGGCTGGCTGCTTCCATTATTGCGGATTATGTCTATGGCCATCCAAGCGGCGAGATTAAGGTGATTGGCGTCACAGGGACCAACGGAAAAACGACAACCACGTATTTGCTGGAAAAAATATTAAATGATTGCAAGCGAACCGCAGGCGTAATCGGGACGATCGAAGCGAGGTATAGCGGACAAAGGCTGCCTATGTCCGGCACAACGCCGGAAACCCATCAATTGCAGCGGCTGCTGCGGGAGATGCTGAATGAGGGCGTCCAGTATTGCGCCATGGAGGTTTCCTCGCACGCCCTGGAGCAGGGAAGGGTGAAGGGCTGCAAGTTCCGCAGCGCAATTTTCACCAACCTGACGCAGGATCATCTGGATTATCATGGTTCAATGGAAAACTATGCCGCGGCCAAGGGGCTGCTTTTTTCCCGGCTGGGCAATGCCTATGGAGACCCGCAGCATGAGCGCTCATACGCTATTCTCAATGCGGATGACGAAGCTTCCGCTGTTTTTCGCAGGCTTACCTCAGCGGAGGTCATTACGTACGGCCTGGATAACGCCGCTGATATTACAGCAAGCGATATCGTGATTTCGGCGGAAGGCAGCTCCTTTACGGTAAGCGGATTTGGCGGAACGGCGGCGATCAAGCTCAGGATGCCGGGCAGGTTTAATGTCTACAACGCGCTGGCCGCTATTGCCGCTTCCTTGCTGGAGGGCATTTCGCTGGCTGATATAAAGACTTCGCTGGAAAGCATTCAGGGAGTACCGGGCCGCGTCGAAACGGTTGACCTGGGCCAGCCCTTTTCGGTTATTGTGGATTACGCCCATACGCCCGACGGCCTGCGCAACGTGCTGGCTGCGGTCAAGGAGTTTGCGGCCCGAAGGACCATCACCGTGTTTGGCTGCGGCGGCGACCGCGACAGGACCAAACGGCCCGTCATGGGCCAAATAGCGGCGGAGTATTCCGACTACGTCATCGTTACCTCCGACAATCCAAGAAGCGAAAATCCCGATTCCATTATATCGGAGATTGAAGCAGGACTTATCCAGGCGGGTCTTTCGCCTTCGCAATACGCGCTGGTGACGGACCGGAGGAAAGCGATTGAAAAAGCGGTTGAAATGGCAAGCCAAGGAGATGTAGTATTGATTGCGGGGAAAGGTCATGAAACCTATCAGCTGATAGGCGGACAAACGTTCCCGTTTGATGATCGAATAACGGCGATGGAAGCCATAAGGGGAATTTTACATTGATTAAAAGAACGGCTGGACAAATCGCGTCCCTATGCGGGGCGGCGCAAAAAGGAGGAAGCAGGGAGCTGCTTCTGGCGGGTATTATGACAGATTCCCGCGCAGTCGGAAGCGGAGAGCTGTTTGTTCCCATCGTAGGAGAAAATTTTGACGGACATGATTTTGCCCAGGCTGCGGCGGCGGCCGGGGCAAAAGCCATGCTGTGGCAGCGCGGTAAAGAGATGCCGGAGGATTTGGTTGCGGCCGGCATGCCGTTCCTGCTGGTGAAGGACACGCTGGCGGCGCTGCAGAAGCTGGCCGCCGGATACCGGAGCGAGCTGATGGCCCGGATCGTCGCCATCACCGGCAGCAACGGCAAAACAACAACCAAAGATATGACTGCGGCGCTGCTCTCCACGCAATACCGCGTACTTAAAACGAAGGGCAATCTCAACAATGAAATCGGCCTTCCGCTTACGCTGCTCTCCATGGACGAGGATACGGAGGTTGCCGTATTGGAAATGGGCATGAGCGGCTTCGGCGAAATTGCGCTGTTGACTGACATCGCCCAGCCGGATGTTGCCATCGTAACGAACATTGGCGAATCCCATATGGAGCATTTGGGCTCCAGAGCAGGCATCGCCAAAGCTAAGCTGGAAATAAAGGGCGGGCTTGCGGAAGGCGGCGTGTTGCTCTATAACGGCGACGAGCCGCTGCTTGCTGCGGAGCTGGAGAGGCTTGGCCCGCCGGAAGGCGTACAGCTTCGCACCTTTGGTCTTGGAAGCGGCAATTTGTGGACAGCCGCGGATATTGAGCTGGATGCAGCGGGAAGCAGCTTTATGGTGCTGCAAGGGGGCGTGCCCAGCAGCGTTGGCACGGTGCGGGTTCCTGTTCCGGGCCGCCACAATATAAGCAATGCTTTGGCTGCCATTGCTGCGGCTAGAATTTTTGGCGTTCCCGCCTCGGCAATCGCCTCAGGGTTTGCCTCGCTAAAGCTGACAAGCATGCGTCTGGAGAAGGTTGAGGCGTTTAACGGCGCCGCCATGCTCAACGATGCCTACAACGCCAGTCCAACCTCGACCCGCGCGGCAATCGACCTGGTGGCGGGGTTATCCGGCTACAGCCGCCGCTGGCTGGTGCTTGGCGATATGCTGGAGCTGGGGCCAGATGAAGCGGCCATGCATGGCGAGGTCGGGGCTTATATAGCCTCAGGAAAGGCCGAGGCGCTGCTGACCTATGGCCCGTTGTCGGAGCATACGCACCGGGCGGCGCTGCAAAGCCTGCCGGAGGCTGCTTCAGAGGGGCTGGTCCGCCATTTTGACAGCAAGGACGAACTTGCGGCTTGGCTGCGTGAACGGCTGCTGCCTCAGGATCTGGTGCTGGTCAAGGGCTCCCGGGGTATGGCGATGGAGCAGATTGTCCAAGCTTTGACGGAGGAGGGATAAGGACATGGATATGATGGTTATCCTGTTTTCTGCCGGGACTTCATTTTTGCTGGCCGTTTTGCTTGGCCCTCTGTTTATTCCTTTGCTGCGCAGACTGAAGTTTGGCCAACAAATTCGCGAGGAGGGTCCTCAGAGCCATTTGAAAAAAAGCGGCACCCCAACGATGGGCGGCATTATTATAATGATCGCTATGCTGGTGGCCTTTCTTCGTTTCTCGGACAAAACCCCCGAATTTTGGGTGCTGCTGACAGCCTCCTTCGGATTTGGACTAGTCGGATTTCTCGACGATTATATCAAAATCGTGTTCAAGCGTTCATTGGGCCTGACTGCCAAGCAAAAGCTGGCGGGACAGCTTTTGTTTGCGCTTGTTGTTTGCGCCTTGCTCTACAATATGGACCATAGCACGATGATCTCCGTTCCCGGCACAAGCTGGGGGTTTGACATGGGCTGGTTTTATTATCCCTTTGTTGTCATCATCCTGTTCGGAGCTAGTAATGCCGTCAACTTCACGGACGGCCTTGACGGCTTGCTGGCGGGAACCAGCGCAATCGCTTTTGGAGCGTTTGCCGTCATTGCGCTTCAGCTGCTGTCTCATGAATCTGCCGTATTCTCCGCTGCGATGGTGGGAGGCGTGCTTGGTTTCTTAGTCTATAACGCGCATCCCGCAAAGGTGTTTATGGGCGATATGGGCTCGCTCGGCATCGGGGGCGGGATTGCCGCCGTCGCTATTTTGACCAAAATGGAGCTATTGCTTATTGTAATCGGCGGCGTATTCGTTATGGAGATGCTGTCCGTCATTTTGCAGGTAGGCTCCTTTAAGCTGAGGGGAAAACGTATTTTCAAAATGAGCCCGATTCACCATCATTTCGAGCTGGTGGGCTGGTCGGAGTGGAAGGTCGTTGCGGTTTTCTGGAGTGTGGGACTGCTGCTAGCAGCACTAGGCCTCCTCCTAGCGCTATAGAGGATGTTCAAAAAGTCCGCTTCCCATTACGGGTCATGACTGGCGTCATGGCCGGCGGCGAATATGGCATTCAGCCGAAAATTCCGTTGCTCACTTAGTTTAGACTAAGCTCCGCTACTCATTTTCTAGCTTCATGCCATCTTCTTGGTACTGGGAACCGAACTTTTTGAACTTTCATTGGAAGAGGATGTTCAAAAAGTCCGCCTCCCATTACGGGTCATGACTGGCGTCATGGCCGGCGGCGAATATGGCATTCAGCCGAAATCTACGATCCTCACGTAGCTTCCGCTACGCTCCGGTTCTCGATTTCTAGCTTCTGTCGGTCATTTATGACCGTTATAGAGTGAGAGTGCTGGATTTTTCTTGAGAAACGGTCACCCGTGTCCTTTAGCGCTCCAATGTGGCGCATATGGGCGGGATTTAGAGGGGTTACGGACGTCAATGTCCGCTACACATTGATTTGTCGTCGAAAATAGCTCCTAAGGGTCATTCTTGTCCGCAGGAATGGAGCTGTCTTTTATACAGCATAAGCACATCAGAAAGGGATGTCGTTATGAGTCACTCATCAATTTATAAGGGCCGCAAGGTAGTTGTTCTGGGGATGGCCAGAAGCGGGTTCAGCGTAGCGAATGCGCTGGCGGGTATGGGAGCCGAGGTCGTTGTCAACGATCTTAAGGAGCGTCATCTGTGTCCCGAGGCCGACGAGCTTGAGCAGGCCGGAATAACCGTTATTTGCGGTCATCATCCCGACGATCTTATTGATTCGGACACATCGCTGCTGGTCAAAAATCCAGGCATACCGTATTCCGCTCCGCCAGTAAAACGGGCGCAGGAGCTGGGCGTCGATATTGTGACAGAGGTAGAGATTGCAAGCCAGCTGTCCTCCATACCCATTATCGGCATCACCGGCTCTAACGGTAAAACGACAACAACCTCTATGATAGGCCACTTGCTCCAGAGCGCAGGGGTTTCCAATATCGTTGCGGGCAACATTGGCGTGCCTCTTTGCGATGTAGCTGCTGTTTCGGAGAATAATGAATGGAAGTGGATTGTTGCGGAGCTAAGCAGCTTCCAGCTAAAGGGAACCGTGTCATTTAAGCCTAAGGTTGCTCTTCTTCTCAATGTAGCGGAGACTCATCTGGACTATCACGGAGACATGGAGGACTACGTCGCCTCCAAGCTTAAGCTGTTTGCCAATCAGGATGATGATGATTTCGCTGTCCTGAATTGGGACGACCCTTTCTGCCGAAAGGCGGCGGAGGGCTTAAAGTCCAGATTGCTACCATTCTCCCTGTACGAAAGGCTGCCCGCCGGCGTGTATATCGAACCTCCCTACGAAAAGGGCGTTGTTCCCGGCAAGTCGGGTCAGGAGGAGCCGGAGCGCCATATCGTATACCGGGCACATGCGTCTGCCGGAGTTATGGCAGCATCGCCAGGTGCGGGGTTAGGCGAGGGGGGCTTAATCGCTGACACTGCAGCAGAGGCTGTAGCAGAGGCTGTAGCAGAGGCTGCCACAGGAGCGGAGCCCGTTGTTGTCGCGGCGGTAAGCGAGCTGGGCGTTCCCGGCATCCACAATACAGCCAATGCGATGGCTGCTGCTGCCGCTTGTCTGGCGGCGGGCGTTGCGCCGGAGCTGCTTGCGGAGCCGCTCCGTACCTTCAAGGCGGTTGAGCATCGTCTGGAGTATGTTTGCGAGAAGCAGGGCGTTGAATACTACAATGATTCCAAAGCAACTAATCCTACAGCGACAACCATGTCCGTGCAATCGCTGAAAAAGCCGGTTGTGCTCATCGCGGGCGGCTTGGACAGAGGCTCCGACTACATGGAGCTGCTGCCGCTGTTTCGCGGGCTGAAAGGTCTGGTTGCGCTGGGACAAACAAGAGCAAAGCTGGAGAATATAGCGGGACTGGCAGGTTTAACTGCTGTAAAAACGGTAAACGATGAGGGTGACGCCGAAAGCGCACTGCGAGAAGCCGTAAAGCTTGCCGCCTCTATGGCTGAGCCCGGCGACATCGTTTTGCTCTCTCCCGCCTGCGCAAGCTGGGATATGTTTAAATCCTATGAGCAGAGAGGGATCATTTTTAAGCAATCGGCGCATACCTTGTAAGTAGGGGGCTTGTCCCTACTTCAGCAGGATAAGAGGTGTGTCCGTTATGGCCAAAGCCCGTTCGGCTCCGGATATTTGGCTGCTTGCAGCCATTGGACTTATATTGTCAATCGGCTTGGTTATGGTCTACAGCGCCAGCGCCGTGCTGGCATTCCATGAATTCGGCGACCGCTACTATTATGTCAAGCGGCAGCTGCTGTTTGCCGGTCTTGGCGCCGGGGCGCTGTTTATGACAATGAATTATCATTATTCAGTCTGGAGAAAATGGGCGCCGATTGCGCTGCTTGCTTGCTTTGGACTTCTTGTGCTTGTCCTTATTCCCGGCGTCGGAGTCGTGCGTGGCGGAGCCAGAAGCTGGCTCGGCATCAGCTCCTTCGGTATTCAGCCTTCTGAATTTATGAAGCTGGCGATGATTCTGTTTCTTTCAAAATGGTTATCTGAGAAGCAGGGAGATATTACAAGCTTTACGCGAGGTCTTCTTCCGCCGCTTGGTCTTGTCGGCCTGGCATTTGGACTCATTATGCTGCAGCCCGATCTTGGCACGGGCGCGGTCATGGTTGGCGCTTCGCTCATTCTGATTTTTACCGCAGGGGCAAGGCTCGTTCATCTGGGGAGTCTCGCTCTTGTTGGCGTGGCCGGATTAGTTGGTCTGATTCTGGCGGCTCCTTACCGGCTGCAGCGTATTACCTCCTTTTTGGACCCTTGGTCCGATCCGCTCGGCGGAGGCTATCAGATCATCCAGTCGCTGTTTGCGATTGGCCCTGGCGGCCTTGTAGGGCTTGGACTTGGCATGAGCAGGCAGAAGTTCAGCTATTTGCCGGAGCCGCAAACCGACTTCATCTTTTCTATTTTGGCGGAGGAGCTTGGTTTTCTGGGCGGGACGATGTTAATTTTGCTGTTTCTGATTGTCATCTGGCGCGGCATACGCGCAGCGATATTTGCCCCGGATACCTTCGGCAGCTTGCTGGCCGTGGGCATTACCGGCATCATCGGCGTTCAGGTGCTGATCAATATCGGAGTCGTAATCGGCATGATGCCCGTCACAGGCATAACGCTGCCGCTGGTCAGCTACGGAGGTTCTTCCTTGACGCTGCTGCTGACCGCTCTTGGCATTCTGTTAAACATATCGCGATATTCCAGATAGGGGAGCCGGCAGGCCATAGGCGTTTGTCACATAACTCTCCGGCAGGGCATAGGATACATTATATTCGTGACCGCCATCCCGGCTTCTGCAGCTGCAGGCGCCGCTTGCTTGATCAGAAGTCGTTGGCATTTGCCCGGCAAAAGCTGTCCCGGTTCCAGAGTCCGCGGGGGGGACGACGGACCGGCCGGCGGGCTGCAATGTCAAAGCCAACGACCCGGGATGTGACGCGCCGCGCATTTTTGTTACATGTATGCTGATTTTCTGCTGGAAACAGGAGAGTTGGTGAGGTACTCGCCCTCATGGCCCATATCCAAAAGCACCGTGAAGCCGTCTTTTCGCAAACACGCCGGTGCCGGACGTATTGGTGGTGGGCGAGCGGTAATTCGGAGGTGATACATTGGATAAATTGGTGATTGAAGGCGGGAAACCTCTCTCAGGAACCATAGCGATCCAAGGAGCAAAAAATGCCGCTTTGCCGATTCTGGCCGCCAGCCTGCTGGCGGAAGGCACGACGACTCTTGAACGCGTGCCCCATTTGCTGGACATCGACGTGATGCTGAACATTTTGCGCGAATTGGGTTGCAGAGCGGAGCATGGCGACGGGATAGTGACGCTTGACACTTCGTCGCTTCATACCTCTCATGTGCCGGAAAACTTAATGAAACAGATGCGCTCCTCTATTTTTCTAATGGGCCCGCTTCTGTCGCGGTTTGGCGAGGCGCAGGTTTATTTGCCCGGAGGCTGCGCCATCGGCGAAAGAAAAATCGATTTGCACCTGCAGGGGCTTAAGGACCTTGGGGCAGTAATCGAGGAAACCGGCAACAAAATCATTTGCCGCGCTGACAAGCTGATTGGCTGCGATATCCATCTAGCGTTTCCAAGCGTGGGGGCGACGGAAAACATTATGATGGCTGCCGTAATGGCCGAAGGGCGGACAACGATCAATAATGCGGCGCGCGAGCCGGAAATCGTCGATTTGCAAGCCTTCCTTATTGAAATGGGGGCAAAAATTATCGGAGCGGGCACGGATACCATTACGGTGGAGGGTGTTGCTTCGCTGACGCCATGCAAATACGGCATTATACCGGATCGGATTGTGGCGGGCACCATCATGGTTGCGGCTGCGGCGACCCGCGGCGCCGTGACGCTGCTGGATACGCAGCCGACCCATTTGTCCTCTCTTATTCACGTTCTGCGCCGCGCAGGTGTTCAAATCTCGATCGACGATGATATAATAAGGGTCGATGGGGCGGCAAGGCCAAAAGCTATTGAAAGAATTGTTACCTCGCCTTATCCTGCTTTTCCGACAGATCTGCAATCGCAGGTCATGGTGCTGCTGGCTTTGGCGGACGGCGTCAGCGTCATGAAGGAAACGATTTTTGAAGGGCGGCTCAAGCATGTTGATGAATTATCCCGGATGGGAGCCGATATCCGCGTTGATATGAATGCAGCTTTTATTCGGGGCGTTTCCCGGCTTTACGGCGCTACTGTGGAGGCGACGGATTTGCGGGCTGGAGCAGCGCTGGTCATTGCCGGTCTGGCGGCGCAGGGACGCACGGTGGTGGAGCAGGTGCATCATATCGACAGGGGCTACGACCGGATCGAGGAGATGCTGAAGCGGCTTGGAGCAACCATTTCAAGATATTCGCCAGTGCCTAATAATTAATTCTATGAAATGAACGATAGAAACATTCGGCTTCCTCTTGCGTATTCACTAAGGGCAGAGAGAAGCCGCTGTTTTGAGGAGATGATGGACAAGCTGTGAACACCCAAATGCCTGTACTGAAAGAACCGGAACGCAAGCGGAAGGGCAACAAAAAGCTGCTTGCGATTTTGATTCTGCTGTTTGCGGCTTTGCTTGCTGTGCTTTTTTTCAATTCCTCTATCAGCAAAATATCGGAAATCCAAATAACGGGCAATCAATACGCAACCGCGGCCCAGATTGGGAGTGTGATTCCGATTGCCAAAGGCGACGCTTTTTTCCAAACCTCCTCGGGGGCGATCGAAGCGGCGGTTAAGGAGCTTACTCAGGTTAAAGAGGCAAAGGTTACAAAAATATTTCCCGGAGTTGTAAAAATTACAGTTACTGAACATCCCGTTGTTGCTTTTGAGCTAACGGCGGATGGAGCCTTGTCCGCATTGCTGTCAAGCGGCACAAGCGTTGCCGCGCCCAAGGATGGAGCGGGTCTCATGAACAAACCCGTCCTGACCGGATGGGAGCAGGAAGACCCCGTCAAGCTGGAGCTGACCAAGCAGCTGGCGCTTATTCCGGAGAAGCAGCTATCGGATTTGTCCGAAATATCCCCGATTCCGTCCAAGGCTTATCCTGACCGGATCCGGATGTTTACGAGAACCAAATTCGAGGTCATCACGGCTGTTTCCGTGCTGCCTGAAAAAATAGAAGCATTAAACGCTGTTATTGAAACGCAAGAGCCTGGGAAGATTACAATGCTGCTGGCCGACACGTATGTACCTTTTTCCAGTGAGGGAGAAAATGTGGAATCTGGGTCCTAAGTGGCTACTTTTCTTCCGCAAAGAATGTTAAAATCTTATGTACTACAATTTCATACAGTCGTATACCTGCCCGAAAATGCGGATTTACAGCGTATTCTTCGTAATAGAGGCGCAGGACAAGCTTTCTCTCGACATTTTCTGAAACATTTCTGAAAAAAATGTTGAAACAAAAAAGAGGGAAATAATTAAGCACGTTGAATATGTAGATAGACTTGTTAGAGACCGCGACTATATAAACGCACTTATTATTTTTAAGAAACGGAGGTGCCGCGGGTTGAGCAGCAATGACATCATCGTTAGTTTGGACATCGGTACATCCAAGGTTCGAGCTATTATTGGAGAAATGAACGACGGAGCCATTAATATTATTGGAGTGGGTTCTGCCGACTCGGAGGGTATTCGCAAGGGAGCAATTGTTGATATTGACCAGACCGTCAAGTCGATTCGCAGCGCGGTAGAGCATGCGGAGCGGATGGTCGGCATTCAAATATCGGACGTTTATGTCGGTATTCAAGGCAATCATATCGGCCTGCAAACCAATCATGGCGTCGTTGCCGTATCCAATGAGGACAGGGAAATCGGTGAAGAGGACATTGAACGGGTTCTGCAAGCGGCCAAGGTGGTCGCGCTGCCGCCGGAGCGGGAAATTATCAATCTTGTGCCCAAGCAATATCTAGTGGACGGTCTGGAAGGCATTTCGGATCCCAGGGGCATGATCGGCGTCCGCCTTGAGGTGGAGGCAACAATCGTTACAGGAGCAAAAACAGCCATTCATAATTTGATGCGCTGCGTGGAAAAAGCGGGCTTGCGCATTTCCGGCGTTATCCTTCTGTCGCTTGCTTCCGGCATGATGTCTCTTACGAAGGACGAGCGAAGCATTGGAACGGTGCTGGCGGATATCGGAGCCGGTTCCTGTACGATAGCGGTATTCGAGCAGGGTGGCCTGGCAGCTGTATCCAGTCTGCCTATCGGCGGGGAATTCGTAACGAACGATATCGCTTACGGCTTGCGCACGCAAACGGAGCATGCTGAAAAATTCAAGCTGAAATACGGCTGCGCGAGCGCGGCCGATGCGGCGGATGACGTCAAATTCAAAGTTATGCGCATGGGCACCAATCTGGAGAAGGAATTTACGCAGCGCGATCTGGCCAGCATTATCGAGCCGCGCATGCAGGAAATTTTCCAGTTGATCCGCCAGGAAGTGCGCAGGCTGGGATATGGCGATAAAGTCAACGGCTATGTGCTGACGGGCGGCGCGGCTGCCCTTCCGGGCACGGTTGCGCTTGCGCAGGCGGAGCTGGAAGCCACTGTCCGCGTTGCGCTGCCCGATTACATCGGGGTAAAGGATTCCGCATACAGCAGCGGGGTTGGCATGATTCAATACGTATCGAAATTTATGGGAGCAAAAGGTGCCGGCGCCATGAAGAAAGCTTCAAGCCGCAAGGCGAGTTCTCCAGCCACATCCAAACCCGGTATGTTTGAGCGAATCAAAAATATGTTTAATGAATTTATTTGACTGGGGGACACATGACGATGTTGGAATTCGACTTGGAGCTTGAACAGCTTGCACAAATAAAAGTCATTGGCGTTGGCGGAGGCGGCAGCAATGCCGTCAACCGAATGATTGAAAATGGAGTAAAAGGCGTAGAATTCATTACTGTAAATACCGACGCACAGGCGTTAAACCTGGCAAAGTCGGAGCATAAGCTTCAAATCGGGGACAAGCTGACCCGCGGCCTTGGAGCAGGAGCTAATCCGGAGGTTGGTCATAAAGCGGCTGAGGAATCACGCGAGCTGATTATGAATCAGCTCAAGGGCTCCGATATGGTATTTGTAACGGCAGGCATGGGCGGCGGCACTGGTACGGGAGCGGCTCCCGTTATCGCCGAAATCGCTCGTGAATGCGGGGCGTTGACGGTTGGCGTCGTGACGCGGCCGTTTACCTTCGAAGGCCGCAAGCGTTCCAGTCAAGCGGAGCAAGGTATTGAAGCCTTGAAGGAAAAGGTAGATACGCTGATCGTAATTCCGAATGACCGCCTACTTGAGATCGTCGACAAAAAGACGCCAATGCTGGAGGCGTTCCGCGAGGCGGACAACGTTCTTCGTCAGGCCGTTCAGGGTATTTCCGATCTGATTGCCGAGCCGGCCCTCATCAACCTTGACTTTGCCGACGTAAAAACCATTATGACGGAGCGCGGCTCCGCTCTGATGGGCATTGGTATTGCTTCCGGCGAAAATCGCGCAGCGGAGGCAGCTCGAAAAGCGATTATGAGCCCGCTTCTGGAAACGTCGATTGACGGCGCGCGCGGCGTTATCATGAATATTACGGGCGGCAGCAACCTGTCCCTGTACGAAGTTAACGAAGCTGCGGAAATTGTCATTTCGGCATCCGATCAGGACGTCAACATGATTTTTGGCGCTATGATTCAAGAGGAAATGAAGGATGAAATCAAGGTTACGGTCATAGCCACCGGATTTGAAGCCAAGGCTATGCCTGCCGCTACCACGCGCAGAGGCGCTAGCCAGCCGGTTGAGCAGCAGGATGTCCGACAGTCAGCAAGCAACGCAAGCGTTAAGCCTTTTGGCGCTGGCGTATCCAGCGACCAGCTTGAAATTCCGGCCTTCCTGCGCAAGCAGCCTCGCAACGATCGTTAATCGCAACGCGAACCGAATAGAGACATAAAAATGAACAACGCCTTTTCGTATTTATACGAAGAGGCGTTTTTTATATGCCTCCTCGACAAAAAAAGAGGCCTTCAGCCGTCATGAATAGACAGACTTTGAAATAGGATTAACCTATACTAGTCTCAATCGTTCTCCGCGCCGAGTGCTGCCCGATGTAACTCCAAACGTAGGAAGGACTACACATGGCCATTTATATTGACATCTTGTTTTTGCGAGAGCTGCTCGTAGACGGCGCTGTGCTGCTGACGACGGCGTGGGTTAGAAATATGCGACCCAGCAAGTGGCGAATTTTGGCTGCCTCCGCTTTTGGCGCAAGCTACGTAGCCCTTACCTTGTTTCCGCAACTGTCATTTCTTTTTTCGCTAGGGATCAAGGTGCTTTTTTCGCTATTCATGCTCTGGATTGCGTTTGGATTCCGTTCATTGCAGCATTTTTCGGCAATAACGGCAGCTTTTTATTGCGTAAATTTTGTTGCTGCGGGAGCGATTATCGGACTCTATTATTTGACCATGCAAGGCTCGGGGGAAATGTGGAGAACGATTTCACTGGTCAGCGGGAGCGTAACTGCGGAATTCAAGATGGGCCTTTTTTATTTGGTAGCCGCTTTTCTCATTGGCCTCTATCTGTTTCGTTCGGTTCTGAGAGGAAAACGAGAGAAGGAGCTGGTGCAGCAGCATATCGCCGAGGTAACCGTTGTTATCGGCTCTGCGACCTGTACATGCAAGGGGCTGATCGACACCGGCAACCAATTGTATGACCCGCTGACGCGTACGCCGGTCATGGTGATGGAGGCGTCCAATTGGGAGAACGAGCTGCCGCCTGCTTGGCTGAAGGGAATACGCGACAGTCAGGTCGACCGGCTGATTGCTGGTTTGGATTCGGAGCCTTTTGCCTGGCAGGATCGTCTAAGGCTGGTTCCGTTCCGGGGTATCAATCGCGGCTCGCAGTTTATGCTGGCGGTCAAGCCGGATTCTGTTGAGATCAATCGCAATGGACAAGTTTATGAAACAAGCAAGGTGCTTATTGGTTTGGACGGCGGCAAGCTTGCTGCAGACGGTGCTTATCAAGCGATTATCCATCCGTCAATGGTACAGCAGTAACAGAAAAATCCGCACAATTCATCGGGGAGGGATGGGCCTAATGCTCGTCAAGTATAAGCTCGTATTGCAGTTGTATTATTATCGTGTGTTGTTTTTATTTGGGCTAAAAAGCGAGGAGCTCTATTATATTGGCGGCAGCGAGGCGCTTCCGCCGCCGCTGACCCGCGAGGAAGAGGAATATTTGCTGGAGAAGCTTCCCTCCGGCGATGCTGCCATCCGGGCTATGCTGATCGAACGCAATTTGCGGCTGGTCGTTTACATCGCCCGCAAGTTCGAAAATACGGGCATTCATATCGAAGACCTGGTATCTATCGGCGCGATTGGACTGATCAAGGCCGTCAACACGTTTGATCCCGAAAAAAAGATCAAGCTTGCCACCTATGCGTCCCGATGCATTGAAAATGAAATTTTGATGTATTTGCGCCGCAACAGCAAGACGCGCACGGAGGTTTCTTTTGACGAGCCATTGAACATCGACTGGGACGGCAATGAGCTGCTGCTTTCCGACGTATTGGGAACGGAAAACGACACGATCTACCGGAATATTGAGGAGCAGGTGGATCGCAAGCTGCTGCACAAGGCGCTCGACAAGCTGTCGGAGCGCGAGCGGATTATTATGGAGCTTCGTTTTGGACTTGCGGACGGAGAGGAAAAAACGCAAAAAGATGTTGCAGATATGCTTGGCATATCGCAGTCCTATATTTCGCGGCTGGAAAAGCGAATCATCAAGCGTTTGCGCAAGGAGTTCAACAAAATGGTTTAATCTTACCGCTTCGCAGAAATTTTGCAGGAGTAATCATAGTCAGGTTTGGAGCGAAAATGCTCAATTATTGCTGCTGCAACGCGCTTTATAAAGCGGCATTTGACAGGGATGGCAGCGGCGTGTTATGGCGTCAAAACAGGCCGGCAAGGGTTGCCTGCATGGTTTCGAAAAAGGAATAAAATGAGGACCCCGGGAGATAATGTAGATTAATGTTTCTCCTTGGGAGGTAATGATGTTGACCCGAAACAAAGTCGAGATCTGTGGAGTAGATACTGCGAAGCTGCCTGTTCTGACGAATGTCGAAATGCGCGAATTGTTTACAGCGCTGCAAACACGGAAGGAATGGACGGCAAGAGAAAAATTAGTCAACGGAAATCTGCGGCTTGTACTAAGCGTTATCCAGCGGTTCAACAACAGGGGAGAGTTTGTGGACGACCTGTTCCAGGTTGGCTGCATCGGACTCATGAAGGCGATCGATAATTTCGACCTTGGCCAAAATGTCAAATTTTCCACCTATGCCGTACCGATGATTATCGGCGAAATCCGCCGTTACTTGAGAGACAATAACCCCATTCGGGTTTCACGAAGCCTGCGGGATATTGCATACAAGGCGCTTCAGGTGCGCGACAGCTTGACCAACCGTAATTCAAGAGAACCAACGATCTTTGAAATATCGGAAGCGCTGAATGTGCCGAAGGAGGATGTCGTTTTTGCGCTGGATGCCATCCAGGACCCGGTTTCCTTGTTTGAGCCCATCTATCATGACGGCGGAGACCCCATCTATGTAATGGACCAAATTAGCGACGAACGGAACAAGGATGTTTCCTGGATCGAGGAAATCGCCCTGCGGGAAGCGATGCAAAAGCTGAACGACAGAGAAAAAATGATTCTGTCCATGCGTTTTTTTGAAGGAAAAACCCAGATGGAGGTAGCTGATGAAATCGGCATCTCGCAAGCTCAGGTCTCCAGGCTGGAAAAATCGGCGATTGGCCAGATGCAGAAGCATGTCAAGACCTGAATGAGCCTGATTAGCATAGCTTGTTAATGCTTCGTTCATATAACGATAGCGCCCCGAAAATGATTGGTTTCAACAAAAGGCTGCTGCGCGATGATGCGCGGCAGCCTTTTGTTGATTATACGGCTTGTTTTTACGGAAGGGGACATTTTGGGCGGACGGCTCATATACTAATACAAACTTGCGGAGACAAAGCTCCGGCGGAAATGAAGGTGAGCCGTTATGAAAATATCCGATTTTCAATCCAAGGATGTTATTAATATCGTTGACGGAAAAAAGCTGGGCCATATTAGCGACCTTGAACTGGATTTGCGGCAGGGTCGCATTGACTCCATAGTTGTGCCGCAATATACAAAAGTATTTGGCCTGTTTGGCAGCAACGGCACCGAAATCGTCATTCCTTGGCGCAACATTGTAAAGATTGGAGCGGACGTTGTATTGGTCCGGATGGAGGAGACCAAGGTTCTGAAAAGCGAGGATGAAGATTTTCATGGATGATAAAACGATGGCCACCTTGAGTAGCCTGCCGGTCCACAAAGGCGGGATCCGTTTTCCATGATCATTTGCAAGTTGCCGTCCGAATTGAGTACACTTTAGTTATCTATACGCATCATCAGGATTATTGCTGGACGGAGGGGAATTATGGAACCGTTTCAATTAAAGGCTGAGAATAAAGAGGTAAAGGCCAGTAACAAAGGGAGCACAGAGCAAACATCGGATAATGATACAACCCTTTTTTTGCTGAATGGCTGGATGGAGAAGCATGAAGGACTTAGCGCAGGCTTTACCGGCAGGCATGGAGGAGTCAGCCGCGAGCCGTGGCATACATTGAATCTGGGGCTGCATGTGGGCGACGAGGACGCTGATGTTATCAAAAACAGACAGCTGGTTGCGGAAAGCCTTGGCTGGAGCTTCGACGCCTGGACATGCGGGGAGCAGGTTCATGGGTCCAGAGCGGTCAAGGTAACGTCCGCAGAGCGCGGCAAGGGCAGGTTTTCCTTGCAGGATACGCTGCTTGGCTGCGACGCTCTTGTTACGGATGTTAAAGGCGTGCTGCTGACCTCACTTTATGCGGATTGCGTTCCGCTTTATTTTTATGATCCCGTCAATGAGGCGATTGGACTGGCTCATGCCGGCTGGCGCGGAACGGCGGGTGCCATTGCGCAAACCACTATCGATTTGATGGCAAGAGAATACGGTTCATCTCCAAACGATATGCTGGCGGCGGTTGGGCCGGCCATTGGAGCTTGCTGTTATGAGGTTGACGGACCCGTTATCGAGCAGATGGCAAAGCTGATTGAAGGGATGGAGCTTGAGCCTACAGCCGCCCATGAAGCGATGGAGCTTTCAACTGACGGCAAAGCCAGGCTGAACTTGAAAGAAATAAACCGACAGATTATGATAAAAGCAGGAATTTTGCCGAGTCGTATCGAATTAAGCAAGTGGTGCACCGGTTGCAGGTGTGATTTGTTTTACTCCCACCGGATGGAGGGGGGCAAAACGGGACGTATGGCCAGTTTTTTAGGCATGGCGGAAAGGTGAAAGTGATGAAACGGATTCAGGAGCATATTCAAGACGTTGAAGCCAGAATTGATGCAGCTTGTCAGCGGTCCGGCAGACGGCGGGAGGACGTTCATGTCATTGCGGTGACCAAATATGTCTCGCTGGAGCGGGCGCGCGAAGCCTTTCAGGGCGGACTGCGGCATCTTGGCGAAAACCGGTGGCAGGACGCAAAAAATAAGTGGGTTGCAATGAACGGCGGAGAGGAAGCAGCAGAGGATAAACCTGTGTGGCATTTTATCGGCTCGCTGCAATCCAATAAAGCCAAGGACGTCATAGGCAAATTTACATACATTCATTCGCTGGACAGGCTGTCGCTTGCGGAAGCTATTCACAAAAGCGCGTCTGCTTTGCAGGTTGAGGTCCCGTGTTTTATTCAGGTGAATGTATCCGGCGAAGCCTCCAAGCAAGGAATCCAGCCACAGGAGCTGCTGCCCTTTCTGGACAGCCTGCGGGCGTTTCCCTCTATCAAGCCTATCGGTTTGATGACAATGGCTCCTTACGAGGCTGAGCCTGAAGAAACAAGACCGGTATTCCGGGCTCTGCGGGAATTGCTCGGGGAAGCCCAGAAAAAATCTTCCTTTGGTCATGAGCTGATTCATTTGTCGATGGGGATGTCTAATGATTTTGAAGTAGCCATAGAGGAAGGTGCGACCTGGGTCAGATTGGGTACCATTCTGGTTGGAAAAGAGGAGGAATGAGTTATGGGCCTGATGAACAAGTTTATGAACTTTTTCGGCTTGCAGGAGGAAGAGGAAGTCATTGAGCGAGAGCGAGTCCAGACAACGGATGAACAAGAAGTTGAAACCTCGCCGTTCGAGGCGCGTAGAAATTCTTCGAAAAACAATGCTATAAGCGGCGGCGGAAATGTAGTAAGCATCCATTCGCAAAAAAATACGCGAGTGGTTCTTAGCGAGCCGCGTTCTTATGATGAGGCGCAGGAAATTGCGGATCATCTGAGGAACCGCAGAGCCGTTATCGTTAATTTGCAAAGAGTCCGCAGCGACCTGGCTTTGAGAATTGTTGATTTCCTGAGCGGGACAGTGTACGCTTTAAGCGGCAGCATTTCCAAGCTTGGCCCCAATATCTTTCTGTGTACGCCTGATTCGGTTGAAATACAAGGCACCATTACGGAAATGTTGGCAGAGGAGATTGATTACAACAAAATGAGGTGACCTTGGGTTGGAACTATTTATTTTGAATTTTGTAGGAACCGCTTTGGAGATTTACCGGTATCTGATTTTTGGATACGTGCTTCTATCCTGGTTTCCCAATGCGCGTGAAAGCTTTATTGGCCAAATGCTGGGTAAGATCGTGGAGCCGTACGTCGGCATCTTCCGCAAGTTTATTCCCCCGATCGGCGGTGTGATCGACCTGTCGCCAATCGTTGCCTTGCTGGCGCTTCATTTTATTTCAATTGGCATTCAGTCGGTTCTTATTTTCCTGTTTAAAATGGTTTAAGGGGACCCTCAATGAAGCCTGCTATCTATCAGCATTTTCACCCCGACGAAAAACCCTTTGTCGACAGAGCTATGGAATGGCTGGAAAGGTCCGCCCGGCTGCATGAGCTGAAGCGGACCGATTTTTTGGATCCCAGACAAGCTCATATCCTAAGCACGCTGGCGGCGCGCAATCTGGATATCGGACTGCGGCTGGACGGCGGCTACCCCGATGCGGAGCGGAAGCGTGCATTGATCGCTCCCGACTACTATAGCCTGGACGGGGAATCCGCCGGTATTGCAATCCTTCGCGTCGAAGCTCCGGGCGGGGCTGGACTGGAGCTGGACCATGGAGACTTCCTGGGCGCTGTGCTGGGACTTGGCATCAAGCGCGACCGGATTGGCGATATCCATGTCCATGAGATGTTTGCTCATGTCGTTGTATGCGAGGAGATTGCGGATTATCTGGATGTGCATCTTCGCCAGGTTCACCGCTCCTCCGTATTGACGGATGTCCTGCCGTTAACCGACCTTTTGCCCGTTTCCCAGACCTTGGAGGAGATGGGCCTAACGGTTGCTTCCATGCGCCTTGACGGGATTGCCAGCGATGTGTACCGGATCAGCCGAACCAAAATCGTGGAGCCTATCCGTGCGGGACGTTGCCGGGTAAACTGGAAGACGGAGGAAGATCCGTCGCAGCAGCTGCATGAAGGCGATGTTGTTTCCTTCAAAGGCTTTGGCCGCTTCAAGGTGCTAGAGGTTGACGGCGTAACAAAAAAAGGCAGGATCAGAGTGAAGATCGGCAAATATGTGTGACATGTAGAAGCCAAGCGGCAGTGGTTTTACCACAGCTGCCTGGCTGTTTTTGAATATTCATAAACTGGTTTTAAGGCTCGTATGAAAAAGAGGCATCAATGCTTGGCCTGCCGGATATTTTTATCAAAAATCGGCAGCATCTGCTCTCTTTGGCGTTTTAAGACAAATTGTTGTCGGAAATAATGACTTTTGCGCATAAATTGTTTTGCGGCACAGCAGGAAAAAGGGAAGGCGCTGTCGAATCTCTACTCTCAGAAAGCTGGCGGCGTATATCGAGCGGAGCAGTAAGCGCCTGCCCAGAGACCATATGTGATTAGGAGGTGCGCCAATGCCGCTTACGCCATTGGACATACATAACAAGGAATTTTCCCGGAGATTGCGCGGATATGACGAGGATGAAGTAAATGAGTTTTTGGATCAGGTCATCAAGGATTATGAAGCGCTCATTCGTGAAAATAAAGAGCTCCAGAACGGGATGTTAGGGCTGCAGGAGAGATTGAACCATTTCTCCAACATTGAAGAAACGTTGAGCAAAACAATTATTGTAGCCCAGGAAGCTGCCGACGAGGTGCGCAACAATGCCAAGAAGGAAGCGCAGCTTATTATCAAGGAAGCGGAAAAGAACGCAGACCGGATTATTAATGAATCCTTGAATAAATCCCGTAAGGTTGCGCTTGAGGTTGAGGAATTGAAAAAGCAGGCTTCTATCTATCGCGCGCGTTTCCGGACGCTCGTTGAGGCTCAGCTTGAGCTTTTGTCCCAGGATGGCTGGGATTCGCTGGATTCACAAGGCCGAGAGGCTGACCGCGAGCTTCTTAGAGGGTAAGATATGCCTGGCGGCCCGGGCTTTATCGGACTCATTAGTTGAACAGCCATGCCTAATCCGGCATGGCTATATCTTTTTTATGAAGCCGTCCAACCAAGCCGTCCCAAGAACCGTTTGACAAGTGGCTGCAACATACGCTATAACTAAACGTATACAAATGGATTACACTATAACTTCGATGACGAGAACAAGTACGCTTTGATTTCATTCCCCAGAGAGCCGTGTATTGCTGAAAAACGGCGTTTGAACCCTAGCGGAATATCCTCTCCGAGAAGCGGCGCAGAAACCTGCTTGCAGACGATGTTCAAAAATTCGGCTTTACCGCCTTTTGGAACGTTCTTCTGAAGAAGGTTAGTAAGCGTCGACGGCGTCCCCCGTTACAGGGAGTGCGGATGAATGTCCGCAGCTAAGTGCCGCAGCCGGCAGGCATTAAAGCCCAGCCAGGCGTTGTTCGCTCATTGCGAAGAATTATGCGGAATCAGGGTGGTATCGCGAGCTATAGCCTCGTCCCTTTTACAGGGGCGGGGTTTTTATTTTGTCAAAAGAAAGGGAGAAGAAGCATGCAACGTGTAGACGTTAAGGAACGCGCGCGCAGCCGCGAGCTGAGGGTATTGAAGCAATGGCAGGAAGAGGATACGTTTAAGCAATCCATCGAAAATCGCAAAGGCAGCCCTAATTTTGTTTTCTATGAGGGTCCGCCAACGGCAAACGGAGCGCCCCATATCGGCCATGTGCTGGGACGCGTCATCAAGGACTTTATTTGCCGCTACAAAACGATGTCCGGCTATCGCGTCGTGCGCAAAGCAGGCTGGGATACGCATGGTCTTCCGGTCGAGCTTGGCGTAGAGAAGCAGCTAGGCATCTCCGGCAAGCAGGAAATCGAAAATTACGGCGTTGAAGCCTTCATAAAAAAATGTAAAGACAGCGTGTTTGAATACGAAAAGCAGTGGCGCGATCTGACGGAAGCGATCGCCTATTGGACGGATCTCGATAATCCGTATATTACGCTCAAAAATGAATACATCGAAAGCGTATGGCACATCCTGTCCAACATTCATAAAAAAGGGCTTCTGTACCGCGGACACCGTGTCAGCCCGTATTGTCCTTGCTGTCAGACAACGCTTAGCTCGCACGAGGTTGCCCAGGGGTATGAGGATGTCAAGGATTTGAGCGCAACCGCCAAATTCAAGCTTTCGTCCAGCGGCGAATACGTGCTGGCTTGGACGACAACGCCTTGGACGCTTCCTGCCAACGTTGCGCTTGCCGTTAATCCCGAGCTTGATTATGTGCGCGCGGCCAAAGACGGCGAAGTGTATATTGTGGCAAAAGCGCTGGCCGAAAATGTGCTGAAGGAAAACTACGAAATCCTGTCGACAATAAAAGGCGCGGAGCTGGTTGGGCAGTCCTACGAGCCGCCGTTCCGTTATGTAGCCATCGAAAAAGGTCATATCGTTATTCCCGGCGACTTCGTCAGCGATTCGAGCGGTACGGGCATCGTTCATATTGCCCCGGCCCATGGCGAAGACGACTACAAGGTTTCCCGCCAAAACGGCATCAGCATGCTGAGCGTAGTTAACAACGCCGGACGTTATGTCGATGAAGTCACCGATCTGGCAGGCCGCTTCGTTAAGGATTGCGATGTGGATATCGTCAAAATGCTGAGCGAAAAAGGGCTGCTCTATTCCAAAGAGCGTTATGAGCACAGCTATCCGTTCTGCTGGCGCTGCAAATCGCCGCTGCTCTATTATGCGACGGAGAGCTGGTTTATTGAAACAACCAAGGTGAAGGATCAGCTGATCGCCAACAACAACAGTGTTGACTGGTATCCCGGCCACATCCGCGAAGGCCGCTTCGGAAAATTTCTTGAGGATCTGGTGGACTGGAACATCAGCCGCAACCGTTATTGGGGAACGCCGCTTAATGTATGGGTGTGCGAGGCAACGGGCAAGGAATACGCGCCGGACAGCATCGCCGATTTACGGGCTCGCGCCGTAGGCGAGGTTGCGGAGGATATCGAGCTGCATAAGCCTTACGTGGATGACATTCTTTTGAAATCCCCGTTTGCGGAAGGTGCGGTCATGCGCCGGACATCCGAGGTTATCGACGTCTGGTTCGACAGCGGCTCCATGCCGTTTGCCCAGCAGCATCATCCCTTCGCCAATGAGGAGCAATTCAGCGAGCAATATCCGGCGGACATGATTTGCGAAGGCATCGACCAAACGCGCGGCTGGTTCTTCAGCCTGTTGGCCGTATCGACGCTCTACAACGGCAAAGCGCCTTATAAGGCCGTTATTTCGACGGGTCATATCCTGGACGAAAACGGACAAAAGATGTCCAAATCAAAAGGCAATGTTATTGATCCTTGGGAAATCATCAATGAGTTTGGAACGGACGCATTCCGCTGGGCATTGCTGTCTGACAGCGCGCCGTGGAACAGCAAACGCTTCTCCAAAGGCATCGTAAGCGAGGCTAAATCCAAAGTAATCGACACCATTGTCAATACGCATGCCTTCTATGCCTTGTATGCGTCTATCGACGGTTACGACTACAAGGAGCATGAAGCAAAAGCTTCGGACAATAAGCTGGACCGCTGGATCATCTCCCGTCTGAACAGCCTGATTGTTACTGTAACAAAAGGGCTGGAGGCCAACGACTTCCTGAATCCGGCCAAAGCAATCGAGCTGTTTGTGGACGAGATGAGCAACTGGTACATCCGCCGCTCGCGCGACCGGTTCTGGGGCAGCGGGTTATCTCCCGACAAGGTGGCGGCTTACGGAACGCTTCGTGAGGTGCTGCTGACGCTTTCCAAGCTGATTGCACCGTATACTCCGCTGCTGGCAGATGATGTCTATCGTAACCTGGGCGGTGAAGGAAGCGTTCATTTGACAACCTTTCCGGTATGTGATGCTTCGTTGGTCGACGAAACGCTGGAGCGTGATATGGATAGCGCTAAAGGAATTGTTGAGCTTGCGCGCAACGTGCGCAACGAAACCTCCATCAAAACGCGCCAGCCGTTATCCGAGCTGATTCTTTCGCTGGACCGAGACTTCGCTCTTGCGGATTATGAAGAAATCATCAAGGATGAAATCAACGTTAAGCAAATAACCGTCCAGCAATCCGACAGCGGCTTTGTTGATTTTACACTGAAGCTGAATTTGAAGGTGGGCGGCAAAAAATACGGCAAGCTCGTTGGCCCGATTCAGGCAGCGTTAAAGGCGCTTAGCCCTGAAGAAGCTGCGGCGGTTGTATCCGGCGGTACCTTTGTTTTCACCACCTCGGAGGAGGATGTATTCCATATTCCGCTGGAGGAGCTGCTTGTGGAGAAACAGGCAAAAAGCGGCTTTGCATCCGCATCTGCAGGCGGCGTAACGGTTGCGCTTAATACGGACATCACGCCTGAGCTTGAACAGGAGGGCTGGGTGAGAGAGGTTATTCGCGCCGTTCAGGATAACCGGAAAAAGCAGGATTTGCCGATCGAAAAACGGGTCGAGCTGGTCTTGAACGTGGATAGCGAGCTGCAGGCGGCTCTCGAAGCCTTCCGTCATGTTCTTTTCGAAAATGTGCTGCTTCAAAACGTTGAATACGGGGTAGTTGAAGGTATGGAAACCGTAGACGCGGGTGAAAAGCAAATAGGCATTTTCATCAAGGGTTAAGGATATAGTATGGAGACAGGAAGCCTGCCCCGCTGCCTTGTGACGGCGGGAGGCAGGCTTCCCCTGTTGCTGGAGGTGATTTCTGACATGAGCGAACGGGGCGGTAATAAGCGAGGACGCGGAAGTAACGGCTTGCCGTCTGGCGCAAACGGGGAACCGCAAAATTTGAATGCGCTGGAGAAATCGCTGGGCGTTCTTAACAAACGAATGGAGCATATTGCATCCGAGATGGAAAGGACCCATATTGCGGAATATGTGGACCTGCTTAACCGGCCATTCAGCCTGATATGGCGGAATTTGCTGGCAGGCACCGCTCGCGGCGTCGGTATAGCGATCGGATTTACGTTTTTTGCGGCAACCATATTGTATTTGCTGCAGCTGCTGGGCGCGCTTAACCTGCCCATTATCGGGGACTACATTGCGGAAATTGTAAAAATCGTACAAATCCAGCTGGAAGGGAAGGGCTATTGATAGCAAAAGCTTTCCAATGCTTCCCTAAGCGGGCTTGCATATGCTCCGGCTGAAGCGGGAAGGCGGCCTTATTCCTCAAGGGTATGGTCGCCTTCGTTGCTGTGCATATAGTCGTCATAATGGGAGTTGCGGACAATGGTTACGTGTCTGCCGGTAATGTCGGTAGCAAGAAAGCTTTCCATTGCTTCCACGCAGCCTGCCAGCTCTTCATCGTCGCCGCCAAGATCATCGTAATTATCCACTTCCCGATGCTGGGACATCGCCGGAGAATCGGAGTTGCCCCATTTTTCGACCGTTTGCCAGGAAAATTCGTTTTGGGGCCTGCTATGCTCTGGACGGTCAATACCCGCGCGGCCCATAGCCGGCGACAAATCGCCTGTTGGAGCGATGTCGGGAGCGTGGGCCTCCAGCATAGCCGCGTGCCTGACGCAATAAAGGCTGTCCGGCATCGCCTCAAGCCGTTCAGCCGGAATAGGCTCGCCGCATGCTGCGCAAAGGCCATAGCTTTTGCGATCCATTGCTGCCAAGGCGGCTTCGATTCGCTCCAGATGCAGATGCTCGCGCTCAAGCAGCGTTTGATCCTTTTCCCGTTCATACATTTCACTTGCCATATCTGCAGGATGATTGTCGATGGGACTAAGCTCGCCTGTCCAGTCGCGCATGGATTGGGACAAGCCGTAGCGCTCTCCGCTTTGGATTCGTTCCCTGATGTCTTCGCGTTCCTGCTCCAGTCTGCGCCGGAGGGACGTTATTCGAGGATCGATTGTTTTTGACATACGGGCACCTTCCTTAAGACAATGTAAAAAAGGTTGCAGCTTGAATAAATGCGGGTTCAAAAAGATGCGGGTTCAAAAAGGTTGTTTTTAGGGCAGAAATGCTGGAATAAAGCTAGCTGAAAGCAGACTTATTGAACAACCTTTATTAGCATGTGCGCTTGATGCCCTTTTCACTAAGGAGATGCATGGAAGACCGCTTGTTCAGACAACAGGCGGACTGGCTTCACTGGATTCCACCTTAGCCGTTATGCTACACTAGGGCGTGTACGCAAGTCCGTTTGCATAGATTTCCATAGGAGTGATAACATGCGTTCTTTGTATTATTACCTGCTGGCGGTTGTGGTCCTGATCGTGGACTTTTTTACGAAAAAATGGATTGTTGTGGAAATGAATCAATACGAATCGTTCAGCGTAATAGGCAATTTTTTTCTGATTACCTCACATCGTAACAAAGGTGCCGCTTTTGGCATTTTGCAGGAGCAGCGCATCTTTTTTATCATTATTACCGTTATTATTTTGATCGGCCTGGTTTGGTACATGCAGATGATGCGCAATAAAGGAAAGGGCATATTGCTCGCTGGTCTGGCGCTTGTGCTTGGCGGAGCAATCGGCAACTTTATCGACCGGGTTCGTTTTGGCGAAGTGGTGGACTTTTTTCAATTTAATTTTGGAAGCTATACGTTCCCGATATTCAACATTGCGGATTCCGGCATTGTGTGCGGGGTAGCATTGATTCTGTTGGACACCTTATTGGGAGCTAGGGACGAGAAAAAGGCATTAAATGAAGCAGAGGGTAAGGAGCAGGCGCAGCATGAATAGCGAGCATTCGGAAAATCGTCTGGAATGGCAGGCTGAGAGCACTGGCATTGGCGACAGAATAGATAAGTACATAGTGGATCGGCTGGAAGAGGAAGGAGAGGGCGGTATTTCCCGCACCCAGGTACAGGAATGGATCAAGTCCGGCGCGGTTTCTGTAAACGGACGTCTTGTAAAAGCCAATTACAAGCTGACGTTGGGCGATCAGGTGCAGGTTGACGTTCCGGCTGCGGAAGAGCCGGAAATTGTGGCGGAGGACATCCCTCTGGATATCGTGTATGAGGACTCTGACGTCATCGTCATCAACAAGCCGCGCGGCATGGTTGTGCATCCCGCTCCGGGACATGCCTCAGGAACGGTTGTTAATGCGCTCATGCATCATTGCAAAGACCTCTCCGGCATCAATGGAGTATTGCGTCCGGGTATCGTTCATCGGATCGACAAGGATACAACGGGCTTGCTTATGGCCGCCAAAAACGATTTGGCGCACGTTTCTCTAGCGGAGCAGCTCAAGGAGCATTCCGTAAGCCGGACGTATATTGCTCTGGTGCACGGCAATATGCCGCATGACCAAGGTACCATTGACGCGCCTATCGGCAGAGACGGTCAGGACCGCAAGCTGTTTGCGGTGACGGACCGCAACAGCAAGGAAGCCGTGACCCATTTTACCGTGCTGGAACGGCTTGGCGATTATACGCTGCTGGAGCTGAAGCTGGAAACGGGCCGAACGCACCAGATTCGCGTGCACATGAAATATATCGGTTATCCCATGGCTGGAGACCCGGTCTATGGCCGAAGCAAAACGGTTGATCTGAACGGCCAGGCGCTGCATGCCGCGGAGTTGGGTTTTACACATCCCCGCAGCGGGGAACGGCTTCACTTTACAGCGTCGTTGCCCGATGATTTTCAGCATGTAATGTTATCTCTTCGTTCGCGTTAGGACGCTGGTCTGGCATGGACTGAGGCTGGTCTGTCAGGAACTGAGGCTGGTCTTGCATGTGCAAGCTGATCTCATCGTGGCAAGCCTGTTGTATAATGAAAATTGGCAAGACGGTTAGCGGTCACGGATGACCGTCAGAGCCTCAAAAAGCTGATTTTGCTTCATATAGCGGTCATCTTTGTCCGTTAGATGCTCAAAAGCTGGTTTTACGCGGTGAAAAACAGGGCTTACGGTCACGGATGTCCTTTAGGCAGTTGATTTTAATCATAATTGGCTTCTAACGGCCATTTCTGTCCGCAAGCTTGCAGCCTTGCAGACCCATCACATCGCAGACATGCATTCATAGTGCTTACAGCCCTGAAGACCAGCACATCGCAATCATTCGGCCCCGGGTTTGCAGAAGTATTAATTACACATCAAAGAGCTATACGTCAAAGACTACATGTCAAAGGGTTACGCTGGACGTGCAGGCGGAAGAAACCTCAAGCCTCTTCTGGGTTTGAGGTTTTTTTTCAGTAACCGTCATTCGGCGATTTCTCGGTGAGACCCAAATAAGTACAAACTTTTGCTCATATTGTTCATTATGTTGAGAGTTGAAGTGGGTTATTCTTAACCTAAATCCAATCAATCGATCCATTAAGGGACAGGTGAGAAAACTTGACAACCATTAATCAAAATTATTTGGAGCTGCAGGGCAGCTACCTATTTTCTGAAATCGCCAAACGACGCACGGCCTTTATACAAAATAACCCCAATGCGGAAATTATAAGCCTTGGCATCGGCGACGTAACGCGCGGCTTGCCAAGCTCCGTGCTGAACGCCATGCATGCGGCTGTGGATGAGCTGGCAGAGCCAGGCTCCTTCCGCGGTTACGGCCCGGAGCAAGGCTATGACTTTTTGGTAAAAGCCATTATCGAAAATGACTACAAATCGCGCGGCATCGATCTGGCGCTTCACGAGGTTTTCGTCAGCGACGGCTCCAAATGCGATGTCGGCAATATTCAGGAAATTTTCAGCAATGACGCCATCGTTGCCGTTCAGGACCCGGTTTATCCCGTATATGTGGACACTAACGTTATGGCGGGCCGTTCTGGCTCCTTTAATCCCGATACAAAGCGCTACAACAATATTGTTTATCTGGAGTGCACGGCGGAAAACCAATTCAAGCCAAGCCTCCCAACGCAAAAGGTAGATCTGATTTACCTTTGCTACCCCAACAATCCGACGGGCATGACGCTGACGAAGGACGAGCTGAAGGTTTGGGTGGACTATGCGAGAGAAAACAACTGCCTGATCCTGTTTGACTCCGCCTACGAGGCGTTTATTCAGGAAAAGGATGTTCCGCACAGCATCTACGAAATTGAAGGCGCCAAGGAAGTGGCAATTGAGTTCCGCAGCTTTTCCAAAACGGCCGGATTTACCGGCGTGCGCTGCGCCTACACGGTTGTTCCGCGCGACATCAAAGGTTTTGATGCTGCGGGCAACACGGTGCTTGTCAACGATCTGTGGAATCGCCGCCATACAACCAAGTTCAACGGCGTATCTTATGTAACGCAACGCGGCGCGGCAGCCATCTATTCGCCGGAGGGCAAGGAGCAAATAGCATCGCTTGTGAATTATTACATGACAAATGCAGGCATCATTCGCGAAGGTCTTGCATCCATCGGCCTTGAGGTTTACGGGGGTGTGAACGCTCCGTATATCTGGCTAAAAACACCTAGCGGAATGGACTCCTGGAGCTTTTTCGACAAGCTGCTGGGCGAAGCTCATATCGTAGGCACGCCGGGTGTCGGCTTTGGGCAAAGCGGACAGGGATATTTCCGCCTGACAGCGTTTGGAAGCCTGGAAAATACTGAAAAAGCCGTTGACCGCATTCGCCAGCTGACTCTGTAAACAATAGCACTATCCCGCTTGACATACCTTGTCGAACGTGGGATAATTCCTATGATACAGAGCAGAACCTTTAAGTCAGTCCCGTGAGGCTGGCAAGGTGTCGTGAATAATGGTCGAATGGTGAAGTGAAAACGGAGAGCCGTCTTTGTCTGTACCCTCCTTGCGAGAGCAGCGGACAAGAGGTTCGGTGCAACACGTTTTCTTTCGTGACTAATCACAAACTCCTTGCGGACTCCGCAAGGAGTTTTTTTGAGCGCTTATACGGCTTGGCCGTGCAATAAAAGCGCAATTCACCACCTGATTGACGGTAAAACCAGCAAGGTCGAAAGGAGACAAGGCCATGGCGGACGAAGAGCGTTTGGTCATCATGGACGAAACGGCGATACGCAGGGCATTGACCCGTATTGCGCATGAAATTGTCGAAAAGAATAAGGGTATCGAAAATTGCATCATCGTGGGCATACGCACGCGCGGCATTTACCTGGCGAACAGGGTAGCGGAGCGGATTGCCGAAATCGAAGGCAAGCCGGTTCCGGTCACGGAGCTGGACATTACGGGATATCGAGATGACCGGCTGCCGGAAGGCAAGGCTGGCAGGGAGCCGCAATCAACGGGGCTTTCGCCGCTGAGCGTAAAGGACAAAATCATTATTCTTTTCGACGATGTGCTGTACACGGGCCGAACCATTCGCGCCGCGATGGACGCGTTGATGGATTGCGGCAGACCGCAAAGCATTCAACTGGCGGCCCTCGTTGACCGAGGTCACAGAGAGCTTCCTATCCGGCCCGACTTTGTTGGCAAAAACGTTCCCACCTCCAGACAAGAGCAAATCGAGGTTTCGCTTCATGAAATCGACGATTCAGACGAAGTAATCATCATTCATCAAAGGGGGCAGGCCGTATGACGCTGACGCAGCTGAAGCAACGCAGTTTGTTAGGTCTTAAAGAGCTTGGCAGGGACGAAATTGAAAGCATTCTGGATCGTGCCGCTTATTGGGAAAACCATCCGGTCAAAATCCATAAGGAGCTGCAGGGCAACATTGCGGCCAACATGTTTTTTGAAAACAGCACGCGCACCCGCTTTTCCTTCGAAGTAGCGGAAAAAAGGCTTGGCGCGGAGGTCATCAACTTTGCAGCCGCCGCCTCCAGCGTCGAAAAGGGCGAATCCATTTACGATACGGTCCGCACGCTGGAATCTATGGGCATCGACGTAGGCGTCATTCGCCTCAAGCCAATCGGCTTGCTCGCGGAGCTTGCGGAAAGCATCAAGGTTCCGCTGGTCAACGCTGGCGACGGCAATAACGAGCATCCTACGCAAGCGCTGCTGGATTTGTATACGATGCGGAAGCAGTTCGGCAATCTGGCCGGCCTGAACGTATCGATCATCGGAGACATTTTGCATAGCCGGGTCGCAAGATCCAATCTGTACGCGCTTCGCAAGTTTGGCGCCAACGTCAGCTTCTGCGCGCCGCAAAACATGCAAGCCCGCGAGCTTGACGTACCGTATGTTACAATGGATGAAGCAATCAAGGCTGATGTTGTCATGATGCTGCGCGTTCAGCTGGAGCGCCATGATAGCGGCATGATCAAATCGGCGGAGGAATACCGCGAGCAATACGGTCTTACCGTGGAGCGCGCCAAATCCATAGCAGACCACGCCATTATTATGCACCCCGCTCCGGTTAACCGGAACGTGGAAATTGACGGCGATCTGGTGGAGCATCCGCAGTCCCGCATTTTTCCCCAGATGGAAAACGGCGTGCCGATCCGGATGGCGGTTATCGAACGCGCGTTGACCTGATGCGCCGTTGCGGTTCATGACAGCAGTGCATCAAAGCGGTTACTCGGCAGCATGCCGGGGAGAAGCTATGAAATCGGAGGTTAATAAACAGTATGTCTTTGTGGATTATTAACGGCAAGATTTGGAACGAGGAAAAAGGCGCTCTGCAGGCTTGCCACATTCAATTGGCGGACGGAGTTATTTCCAGTATCGTAGATGGAAGCGAAAAGGCGGACACAGGAAACGCCGAGGTTATAGATGCCGAAGGGAAGCTGGTATCGCCAGGCTTTATCGATATGCACGTTCATTTGCGGGACCCTGGCTTTGAACATAAGGAAGATATCGCAACAGGCTCGCGTTCGGCGGCAAAGGGCGGTTTTACAACAATCGCCTGCATGCCCAATACGAGACCGGTCATTGATACGCCGGAAACCGTGCAATATGTACTCCGGAAAGCGGAGAAGGAAGCGATCGTCAAGGTGCTGCCTTACGCTGCTATTACAAAAAACGAGCTGGGACGCGAGCTGACTGATTTTGCCGCCCTGAAGGAAGCGGGAGCCATCGGCTTTACCGACGACGGGGTAGGCGTTCAGAACGCGCAAATGATGAAAAACGCCATGGCGCTAGCGAAGTCGCTGGATATGCCGGTTATCGCTCACTGTGAGGACGACTCGCTGGTTGAGGGAGCTTGGGCATCAGAAGGCGAGTTTTCCCGCAAGCATGGCATCAAGGGAATTCCGAACGAATCGGAAGCCATTCATGTCGGGCGCGATGTGCTTCTTGCGGAAGCGACAGGCGTGCACTACCATGTATGCCACGTAAGCACAGAGCAATCGGTCCGGTTGATCCGATTGGCCAAGTCAGTGGGTATTTCCGTAACGGCTGAGGTTTGTCCCCATCATCTGGTGCTTAGCGACGAGGACATTCCGGGCCTTGACGACGCCAATTGGAAAATGAACCCGCCACTTCGCACGCCGCGCGATGTGCAGGCGGTCATTCAGGGGCTTGAGGACGGCACGATCGACATGATCGTTACGGATCACGCGCCGCATAGCGCGGAGGAGAAAGCGCGCGGGGTTGATCTTGCGCCGTTTGGCATCGTTGGTTTCGAGACGGCGTTCCCGCTGCTCTATACCCAATTTGTAGCCACCGGAAAGTGGACGCTCAGCTTCCTGCTGAAGCGTATGACGGAGGACCCGGCGCGCGTCTTCTCCCTTAATACGGGAAGGCTGACGGTAGGCGCTCCGGGGGATATTACCATTGTAGATCTGGACAGTGAAAAAGAAGTAGATCCACAGACCTTCCTGTCAAAAAGCAATAACACGCCGTTTGGCGGCTGGAAGCTTCAGGGCTGGCCGGTTCACACCATTGTGGACGGCAAGCTGGTTTGGTCGGAACAGAGCAAATGAACATCAGAGGAGTGAATGGAATGCAGGCAAGATTGTTGCTGGAAGACGGTACATTGTTCACCGGCCTTTCCTTTGGCGCGGAAGCGCAAATGGCGGGCGAGGTGGTTTTTAATACAGGCATTACAGGCTATCAGGAGGTATTGTCCGATCCATCGTATTGCGGACAGATTGTAACGATGACTTATCCGCTGATCGGGAACTACGGCATTACGCGTGACGACTTCGAAAGCATTCGCCCGTTTATTCACGGCTTCGTCGTTCGCCGTCATGAGCCGGTGCCAAGCAACTGGCGCGCGCAATATTCGCTGGGCCAATTGCTTAAGGAATACGGCATTCCCGGCATCAGCGACATCGATACCCGCATGCTGACGCGCAAGCTTCGTCACTACGGCACCATGAGAGGCCTGATCACAACTGGCAATGAGTCGGTTGAGGAATTGACAGAGCGTCTGGGCGCAACTTCCTTGATGCGTGATCAAGTTGCCCGCACGTCCACCAAGCATGTGTTCTCCAGCCCCGGCAAAGGAGAGCGGATCGTGTTGGTTGACTTCGGCGCCAAAAGCGGTATCCTGCGTGAATTGACGGAGCGCGGCTGTGATGTTGTCGTTGTGCCGCATGACACAACTGCGGATGAAATCCGCCGGCTGGTACCCGACGGCATTCAGCTGTCCAACGGCCCTGGGGACCCTAAAGACGTGCCGCATGCCGTCAAAATGATTTCCGAGCTGCTGGGCGAATATCCGATTTTCGGCATCTGTCTGGGCCATCAGCTGTTCGCCCTGGCTTGCGGAGCCGATACAACCAAGCTTAAATTCGGCCATCGCGGCGGCAACCACCCCGTGAAAGAATTGTCCTCCGGCCGTTGCTATATTACATCGCAAAACCACGGCTATACTGTGCTGGAGGATACAATTGCCAACACAGGGTTATCCGTTACGCATATTAACAACAATGACAAAACGATTGAAGGCCTGAAGCATAACAGCTATCCTGCTTTCTCCGTACAATACCATCCGGAGGCTGCTCCCGGACCTTTTGATTCCAGCTATCTGTTTGACGAATTCCTGGACATGATTCGCAAGCACAAGGCCACTAACCCGCAAAAACCTCGTCAGGCCGTGTTGTCGGAGACGTTGAAAGGAGAGCTTCAGTATGCCCAGAAATAATGAACTGAAAAAAATTCTCGTGATTGGCTCCGGCCCTATTGTTATCGGACAAGCGGCGGAGTTCGACTATGCAGGAACTCAGGCTTGCCAGGCTTTGAAGGAAGAAGGCTACGAGGTTGTGCTGATCAACAGCAACCCTGCAACGATTATGACGGACACCAATATGGCGGACAAGGTTTATATCGAGCCTATTACGCTTGATTTTGTTTCGCAAATCATTCGTCAAGAGCGTCCGGACGGCTTGCTGCCTACGCTTGGCGGTCAAACCGGCTTGAACATGGCGGTTGAACTGGCCCGCGCAGGCGTGCTGGAGCGCGAAAACGTAAAGCTGCTGGGTACACAGCTGACAGCGATCGAAAAAGCAGAGGACCGCGATTTGTTCCGTGATCTGATGCGCGAGCTGGAGCAGCCGGTGCCAGAGAGCGAAATTGTAACGACGGTTGAAGACGCGGTTGACTTCGCCAATACCATCGGTTATCCCATCATCGTTCGTCCTGCCTACACGCTGGGCGGAACTGGCGGCGGCATTTGCGCCAATGAGGAAGAGCTGCGCGAAATCGTAGCTTCCGGTATTCGCTACAGCCCGATCAGCCAATGTCTGATTGAAAAATCGATTGCCGGCATGAAGGAAGTAGAATATGAAGTCATGCGCGATGCCAACGACAACTGTATCGTCGTCTGCAATATGGAAAATTTCGACCCGGTTGGCGTCCACACGGGCGACAGCATCGTTGTTGCTCCGTCGCAGACCTTGTCTGACCGTGAATATCAAATGCTGCGCTCCGCATCGCTCAAAATCATCAGAGCGCTGAACATCGAAGGCGGCTGCAACGTGCAATTTGCGCTTGATCCGCATAGCTATCAATATTATGTAATCGAAGTTAACCCGCGCGTTAGCCGCTCCTCGGCGCTGGCTTCCAAAGCAACGGGCTACCCGATTGCCAAAATGGCAGCCAAAATCGCTGTCGGCTACACGCTGGATGAGCTGGTTAACCCGGTTACGGGCCAAACCTACGCTTGCTTCGAGCCAACGCTGGATTACATCGTATCCAAAATTCCGCGCTGGCCGTTTGATAAATTCGTAAACGCCAACCGCAAGCTGGGCACTCAAATGAAGGCGACAGGCGAAGTTATGGCGATTGGCCGTACCTTTGAAGAGTCTATTCATAAAGCGGTTCGCTCGCTGGAAATCGGCGTGCATCGCCTGCATCTGAAGGAAGCGGCGAGCTTAAGCGAAGAGGTTCTTCGCACCCGCCTGGAAAAGCCGGACGACGAGCGCATGTTCCTGGTGGCGGAAGCGTTCCGCAGAGGCTACAGCCTGCAAGACATTCAGGATATTACCAAAATTGACTGGTGGTTCCTGGACAAAATTCAAAGCATCGTAGCGTTCGAGGATCGTCTGCGCAAGGAAGCGACCTTGTCTCCTGCGACGCTGTACGAAGCGAAGCGCAAGGGCTTCTCCGACCGCTCCATTTCGGAAATTCGCAATGAAGGCTTCCCGAACGGCAGCCATACGACAGAAGGCGAGGTTCGCAAGCTTCGTCTGGATAATGGATTTAAGCCGGTGTACAAAATGGTTGATACCTGCGCCGCCGAGTTTGAAGCCACCACGCCTTATTACTACTCCACTTATGAAGTGGAAAACGAAGTGATTGAAACTCAAAAGCAGAAGGTATTGGTTCTAGGCTCCGGTCCAATTCGTATCGGCCAAGGCATCGAGTTTGACTATTCCACGGTGCATGCCGTATGGGCGATCCAAAAAGCAGGCTATGAAGCTGTTATTATCAACAACAACCCGGAGACGGTTTCCACCGACTTCAGCACCTCCGACCGGCTGTACTTCGAGCCGCTGTTCCTGGAGGATGTGCTTAACGTTATCGAGCAGGAAAAGCCAATCGGCGTAATTGTGCAGTTCGGCGGACAAACGGCAATCAACCTGGCTGCTCCGCTAACAAAAGCGGGCGTACGCATTTTGGGCTCCAGCCTGGAGAGCATCGACGCTGCGGAGGACCGCAAAAAATTCGAAGCTTTGCTTCGCAAGCTGGACATTGCCCAGCCTGAAGGCAGCACGGTAACTTCGGTTGACGAAGCGGTAGTGACCGCGCAAAAGCTGGGATATCCCGTTCTGGTTCGTCCTTCCTACGTTTTGGGCGGACGCGCTATGGAAATCGTGTACTCCGATGAAGAGCTGCTCAGCTACATGGAGGTTGCCGTCAAAATTAATCCGGAGCATCCCGTTTTGATCGACCGTTATATGCTGGGCAAAGAAGCTGAGGTTGACGCCATTTGCGATGGCGAAACGGTACTGATTCCGGGCATCATGGAGCATGTCGAGCGCGCAGGCGTGCACTCCGGCGATTCCATCGCGGTATACCCGCCACAATCGCTTTCCGAAGAGATCAAGTCGCAAATTGTGGACATTACGATCAAAATCGCCAAGGAGCTTGAGGTTATCGGTCTGGTCAACATCCAGTTCGTAATCCACAACGAGCAAGTGTACGTCATCGAGGTAAACCCGCGTTCCTCGCGTACTGTGCCGTTCCTGAGCAAAGTAACCAATCTGCCGATGGCAAATCTGGCTACGCAAGCGATTTTGGGCACCAAGCTGGCTGATCTTGGACATAAGGATGGACTGTGGCCGGAGGACGAATATGTCTCCGTCAAGGTTCCGGTATTCTCCTTCGCCAAGCTGCGCCGCGTTGACCCGACGCTGACGCCGGAGATGAAATCGACGGGCGAGGTGATGGGCCGCGACGTGCAATACGCTAAAGCCTTGTTCAAAGGGCTGATTGGCGCAGGCATGAAAATTCCAAACTCCGGCGCTATCGTAGCGACGGTTGCGGACAAGGACAAAGCGGAAGCAACAGAATTGCTGCGCGGCTTCTATAATATAGGCTACAAAATTTATGCAACGGGCGGAACGGCTGACGCGCTTGAAGCGGCTGGTCTGTATGTCACCCGCGTCAACAAGCTGAGCGAAGGCTCGCCTAATATTCTGGATCTGGTCCGTGAAGGCAAAGCCAACTTTGTGGTCAATACGCTTACCAAAGGCAAAACGCCTGAGCGCGACGGCTTCCGCATTCGCCGTGAAGCGGTTGAAAACGGAGTGGTCTGCATGACCTCCCTGGATACGGTGCGCGCATTGCTCCGGATGCTGGAGACAATCAACTTTTCGTCGCATTCCATGCCGGTAGCTTCACAGAAATAATTGAATTAACAGGAAGATTGGAGAGCAACACCCTTAAAGCATTGTTCCTAAACACCGATTATCAGCAGCAGGAGGATAGCGGACTTGGCGAACGGCGTTTTCAAGGGGGTTGCTCTTGGTCTGGGAAGGGGAAAAGAAATGAGTCTGACAAAGGAAGAAGCGGCAAAGCGCATTATGGTTGCGCTGGATTACAGCAATGCCGGAGAGGCCGAACGTTTGCTGGAGGAGCTGCGGGGCATTCCGTGCTACATGAAGGTGGGCATGCAGCTCTTTTACGCTGCAGGACCAGCCTTTGTGGAAAGCCTCAAAACTCGCGGCTATTACGTTTTTCTGGATGTCAAAATGCATGATATTCCCAATACGGTAAAAGGCGGCGCCCATAGCATCACATCGCTTGGCGCAGATATGTTCAACGTTCACGCAGCCGGCGGGTCCGCGATGATGGAGGCTTGTCTCGAGGGTGTTGATCAGGCGTTGACGGCTGGAGCCAAACGCCCCCAGGTGATTGCCGTTACTCAATTGACCAGCACAAGCCGTGAGGTGCTGAATCATGAAATCGGCATAACCGGCAGCGTGGAGGATTCCGTCATTGCATACGCAAAGCTGGCCAAAGCCTCAGGGCTGGACGGCGTCGTTTCTTCACCTGCCGAGGTCGTTTCCGTAAAAGAAGCATGCGGCGCAGCTTTTGCAACGGTAACTCCCGGCATTCGTCCGGCGGGCGCTGCCTTGAATGATCAGACTCGCATCATGACTCCTTCGCAGGCCATTGCCCAAGGCACAGATTATATGGTAATCGGCCGGCCCATAACGGCTGCGCCTAGCCCAAGGGAAGCCATACAGTCCATCATTGAGGAGTTGATATCCGTATGAGTAAAATAACGTTATCGGAGCTGCCGGCAGCAATCGCAGGCAAGCTGCTGGACATTGGCGCGGTCGCTTTAAGCCCCGGCGAACCGTTCACCTGGACGTCAGGGCTGAAGTCGCCGATTTATTGCGATAACCGGCTGACGATGTCTTTTCCCGACATTCGGGATTTAATCGCTGAAGGCTTTGCATCCATCATCTCTGAGCGATTCCCCGACACAGAGGTGATCGCCGGCACGTCGACGGCGGGCATCCCTCATGCAGCGTTTGTATCGCAAAAGCTGAATTTGCCTATGGCGTACATTCGCGACAAAGCAAAGGGACATGGAAAGAAAAATCAGATTGAGGGCCAAATTTTGCCCGGCCAAAAGGTGGTTGTTATCGAGGACTTGATTTCCACCGGAGGCAGCTCGCTTAAGGCGGCGCAAGCCGTTCGCGAGGCTGGAGCAGAGGTTGTAGCCGTACTGGCCATCTTTACTTATCAGTTCCCGGCAGCAGCTCAAGCCTTTGCGGACGACGGCTTTACGCTTGAAACGTTAAGCAATTATACGGCCTTGATCGAAACAGCCCACCAGCGCGGCATTGTTTCGTCAGGGGATTTGGACAAGCTGAATGGCTGGAAGGAAAACCCCGATCAATACGGCCGTTAATGAAATAATTGACGAAATAAATGCATAAGAAACAGGATGCCTTTGTGCCGCTTCTGACGGTACAAAGGCATTTTAATTTTTATCTGAAATGAGATATTGAAAAGAAGTAAAAATGCCGATATAAAGTTTGCAAGCAACTAGAGCGAGAGGGTGGTCCATAATGAAATTATCACTACGCATGAAGCTTATTCTGATCGGTGCGATTCCAATATTTTGCTACGCTGTATCCAGTATCGTTCTGCTGGGCCAGCAGCGCGATATGTACAACACTATGGCCAGGGATATCTACAACATAGCTACTCAGGTTAATTCATTTGTTTTAAATGGAGACCGGGATATGTATCAGTCGTATTCCGCTTATTTGGAGCTTGCATCAGGCCAACTGGAACAAGCGGACAGAGAGCGGGCGAAAAATGATTTGGTGCTGAACCGGGACCAGGCAATCGATAATATCGAAAAAGCAAAGCTGGTTATGGAGGATGCGAATTTGCTGGATTTAACCTATCCCGGTTCAGGAAAAACGGCAGGCTCTATTTTTGAGCAATTTCATGTTCATTTTCCAAGATGGAGCGAACGAGCTGTCCAAGCAGTGGAGGCGGGTGGCAAGCTTGATGTAAGCGATAGCTTTCAGCAGGATTTTTTAACTGGCCGGAGCGGTGTAGACGAGATTGACGGAATTATAGATGCATATATGGAGCAGCGTATGGATGAAATCAAGGAAAGCATGGAGTCGTCCCAGCTTCTATTGTATACAGCCATTGCTCTGGTTACGCTGACGCTAAGCGCTATAATAGCTGTTATTGTCAGGCAAATTGCGAGGACGATCCGCTCCGTTGTGCGCAAAACGGCGCAGGTTGGAGCAGGCGACTTGACAGCGTCCGCCGAGCTCAAATACGGAACGGATGAAATCGGGCAAATCTCAAGATCGGTGGATCAAATGATTCAAAGCATGAATGCGTTAATTGCCGGAATTGTAAGCGGCACGCGCGAGGTGTCGCAATCCTCGTCCATGCTGTTGTCCGCTGCATCCGAATCTTCAACTGCAGCACAGCATGTCGCTGCCAATGTGCAGGAGGTTGCAAGCGGCTCGGAGACGCAAGCGAGGGGCGCGGACGAGGCGTCGCGGGCGATGGAGGAGATGGCCGTTGGCATTAGCCGGATTGCAACCAATACCTCCGTCTTGGCGGATCATTCCGTTACAACGTCCATTCAAAGCCAGGAAGGACAGCAAGCATTGGAACGGCTGGTGGAGCAGATGAACGGAATCAGCGCCACGATCGGCACGTTGTCCGGCATCATCGGTTCCCTGGAAAATCGTTCGCGCCAAATCGGGGAAATTGTTGAAAATATTACCGCGTTTGCGAGTCAAACAAATATTTTGTCGCTTAATGCTTCAATTGAGGCGGCAAGGGCCGGTGAACAAGGACGTGGTTTTGCAGTTGTAGCGGGCGAAATTCGCAAGCTGGCTGCAAATTCGATGGAGTCCGCGGAAGGAATCAACGAGCTGATAGGTCTGACGAGAGACGAAATTGGCCAAGCATCCCGCTATATGGGAGAAAGCCAGCGTGAGGTTGCCATCGGAGGAGAGCGGGTAAGGGATGTGGTGCATAATCTTGACGTTATCGCATCCGCAATTGCCGGGATGGCAGAGCAGCTTCAGGAAAATTCCGCAATCGCCCAGCAAATGTCCGCAAGCTCGGAGCAAGTAAGCGCGTCCATGGATCAAACTGCGCACACCGCTTCTCAAAATCTGCAAAAAGCAGAGACGGTAGCGGCTGCGACAGAGGAACAGCTTGCTCTGATGGACAACATCAATGCAGCGGCGCTCAGACTGGATGAAATCGTAACCGAGTTGAATGGTTCAACCGCCAAGTTTAAGGTAAAGGTGTAACGATAATCACAAGGCAAACAAACCGTCCCTTTTGCGCTGGAAGACATGCGTTTATGCCGCATGACTCCGCAAAAGGGATTTTTTTTCAAAAAATGATGAAATGATTGAGGGAATTTGTAACTTTTTCTACATGAGCATCGTCTAAGATGGTAGATTAGAATTATGAATACATACAGAGATTTTGGAGTGTATGAAGGTGCGTGTTCAAAAGGTTTGCTTTGAACAACCTCTTAAAGCTCCAAAGAGGGGAGTGAGGAGATCAATGGCCATTTCTCAAGGAATGGAGACAGAAGCCGCTCCGCAAACCGGCGAAGAAGACGTCAGTCTGGACGGTGAGCAAGCGGTTGAGACAAGGGAAGCCGTTCAGAAAGCCGCTTCGCACAATCAAGGCAAGCTTTTGGTCGTCAACCAGGTAGAGCGTATTTTCCAGGTAGGCGGCAATGCCCTGCATGTGCTAAAAGGCATTCAAATGGAAGTAAAGCAGAAGCAGCTTGTCATGCTTAAGGGCCGCTCCGGCTCCGGCAAAACGACGCTGCTTAATTGTCTGGGCGGACTGGATACGCCAAGCAAAGGCGAAATTCTGTTCAGGGATAAGCCCTTCAGCAAAATGAATGACGACCAGCGCACGCTGGTGAGGCGCAAGGATATGGGCTTTATTTTCCAGGCATTTGCCCTGATGCCGTTGTTGTCCGCGTATGAAAATGTTGAGCTTTCTCTCCGCATGGCGGGAAAGCCGCGTTCGGAATGGAAAAGCAGAGTGGTTGAATGTCTGGAGCTGGTAGGCCTGGGCAAACGGATGCATCACCGTCCCTTCGAGATGTCCGGGGGCGAGCAGCAGCGGGTTGCGATCGCCAAGGCGATTGCCCATAGGCCTTTATTGCTGCTGGCGGATGAGCCAACCGCTGAGCTGGATACAGGAATGTCCGCTCAAATTATGGCGGTCTTTCAAAATATTATTGCTACTGAACACGTTTCTATTTGTATGACTACACATGATCCTACGATTTTGGAGGTTGCCGACCATGTCTATGAAATGGTGGACGGAAAGTTTATTTAAACGCTCAATGATTATTGCTCTAAGCGCTTCGCTGGCCTTTACCAGCGGATGTGCCTTGCTTCCCGATGAAAAGGAAGAGGAGGTGCTGCCGGAAATCGTTCCGGCGCAAATTTCCAAAAAGCCGGAATACGAGGTCAAAACCAAAGATCTTAATACTGAAATTTCTTTGATCGGCAAGCTGATCTCCCTGGAAGAGGAGACGATGCATTTTACCCTTGACGGGAAAAACCTGAAGGAGCTTTATATCAAGGTTGGCGATAAGGTTCAGGCGGGCGATGTTATCGCCGAGCTGGATGTCGAGGAGCTGAAAAAATCGCTTCGTCTGGAGCGAATTTCCTTCAAGGCTCAAGAAAACGAAATGAAGCAGACGCTTCGCGAACGCGATGAGATGGACCCGCTGGACTTTGAAACGAAACAAATTGCTTTTGAAGAAAAGCGGCAAAAGCTGGCCGATTTGGAGGAGGAGATCAACAAGGCGGTTTTGTATGCTCCATTCTCCGGCACCATCGTATCGGTAACCGCAAAAAAAGGCGATGTAATCAAAAAGTATGCTCCGATTGCCATCGTAGCCGATACCGCGCTTATTACTCCTGCCTCAAAGCTGACAAAAAACGAGCTTGAAAAGGTAGCGCCGGGTATGGAAGCCCTCGTCAGCATCAGCAATGTCGGCAATTTTGTAGGTAAAGTCAAGACGCTGCCGGTCAAAAGCGAAGAAAACAACAATAACGGCGGCGGAAGTGACGGGGAAAACAAGCTGGAGCGTCCCGAAGATTTTATGTTAATTGATGTCAAAGATCTGCCTGCAGGCTTGAATCGGGGTACTCCTATTTCCATTAAAGTCATTACGAAGCGAACCAAAGATGCAATCGTAATTCCGCCATCCGCATTGCGCAGCATCGGCTCCAGAACGTACGTGCAGGTTGTAGATGAAGACGGCAAGCGAGAGGTTGACGTTGAGGTTGGCCAGCAAACAGCAGTCGACGTCGAAATATTGCAGGGGCTAAAGCCTGGACAGAAAGTCGTAGGTCGATAAGCCATGGGTATTCCGCTGTTCCGATTCCTATTCCGCAAAATGTGGAATACTCGCTGGCTAACCCTTAGTACGCTGGCGGGTCTCATTATGGCTGTAGCGTTTGCGACCAGCATTCCGATGTATGCGGACGGCGCGCTGAAGCGGGTTGTGGCGCAGTCGCTGCAAGAAAAAAGCACAGGACTGCCTGCTGGCTCCTTGCTTGTGCGCTACCAGTCAACGCCGGGGCAGGCGACCGATCTGGCCGCGCTATCTTCTCTGGAGGGCTATATTAAAGAAAAGGTGCCTGACGAGATTGGCTTTTCTTATGACACCTATCTCAATCTATACTCTATCCGCAGCGCGGATTTGTCGCCGGAGGATCCCACCAAGGTGGATGCCGGCCGCAGCCGCCAGCTCGCACTGGCAACGATGTCAGGACTTGTCGATCATACCGAAATCGTGCAGGGTAAATGGTTTTCAGACACGCCTGGCAACGGTGAATTGATTGAAGCCGTCATGCTGGAGGAGGCCATGTTCCGCAACGACGTCCATATCGGCGATATTTTTGAATACCCTGTATACGGCGGATTGAATCTGACGCTGCGGGTCAAGATTGTAGGAGCTTATAACCCGCTGGATGCTACAGATTCCTATTGGTATCAGGGTCTGGAAGGCCAGCTGAGCACGCTGCTGGTGAGCGGCGATACCTTCCAGAAGCTGCTGCTAGAAAAGTTCAAAATTCCGCTTCACAACGGAAGCTGGTATTACGCCTTTGATTTGTCCGAGGTGCAGACCAGCCAGCTTTCTCCGCTTGGACGGACGCTTAATCGTCTGGATGTCGAGCTGTATCAGATTCTTAAAGATACACGAGTGGAAATTTCCTTTGCATCTACTTTGACGGAGTTCAAAAGACAAAGCCTGCAGCTGCAAACCATGTTGTTTACATTGGCTGCACCGATGATTGCAATGGTCTTTTTCTTTATTGCAATGAATGCAAGGCAGTCGCTTGACAAGCAAAGAAGCGATATTGCCGTATTGCGAAGCCGGGGCGCAGGCACTCGGCAAATTATATGGATTTATTTGCTGGAGGGTTTGCTGCTGGGGGCGATTGCGCTGGCAACGGGACCGTTTATGGGCTGGTTTATGGCCAAAAGCATCGGTTCTGCAAACGGCTTTCTCTCCTTCGTCAACCGGAAATCGATTCCGGTCGGCTTTTCGACAGAAGCGATGATCGCAGGCGGCGCGGCGGTGCTGCTGGCGATTCTGGCAACGGTCATTCCGGCGGTTATTTACGCCCGCTCATCCATAGTCAGCTACAAGCAGGAGCTTGCCCGTTCTGACCGGAAGCCGGTTTGGCAGCGCTGGTTCCTTGATGTGCTGCTCCTGCTGGCGTCCGCTTATGGATGGTATATGTTCAACGAACGGCAAATGCTGACGTTTCAAACCGGCATGACCACCGATCAGCTTAATGTTCAGCCGTTTCTATTTTTTGTGCCGGCGCTTGCTATCTTTTCGCTAGGATTATTTTTCCTGCGGGTGTTCCCATGGCTGTTGAGCCTGTTTAACTGGCTCGGCAGGAAGTTTCTGCCGGTACCGCTTTATTTGACGCTGACTCAGCTGTCGCGCTCATCCAAAGGGTATTATCCGCTCATGATTTTGCTTGTGCTTACGCTGGGTCTTGGTGTCTATAACGCATCGGCAGCAAGGACCATTGATCTGAACTCCACGGAGCGAACCTTGTACAAATATGGCTCGGATGTCATTATTCAGAGCGCATGGGACGGTACTCCCGAAGCGACGAGACCTTCCGGAGGAGGCAACCAAGGCGGGGGGAACAGCGGAGGAGGCAACCAAGGCGGGGGCAACGGCGGAGGAGGCAATGGAGGCGGCGGAAATCCAGGCGGCGGAGGCAATCAAGCCCCCACACCAACCAAAATCCTGTATAACGAGCCGCCGTTTGAAATCTATCGCCAGCTTGACGGCGTAGAAGCCGCCGCGCGCGTGCTGAAGACTAAAGGAAATGTTGTTATTTCCGGCAAGTCGATTGGTCAGGGGAGTATTCTTGGCATCGATAATACGGATTTTTCCAAGGTCGCATGGTTCCGCGATGATTTGTACCCTGTTCATCCGTTTCATTATTTGGCTAATCTGGGGCTCTATGAGCATGCCGCGATTATTCCGACAAGTGTTGCGGAGAAATACCAGCTCAAGCTGGGAGATACCATTTCGGTTGGCTTTACGGATGGTATGCTTGAATTTTCGGTTGTAGGCATCTTGCCATATTGGCCTACCCAATACCCGGACAAATCGCCGTTTGTTATCGCCAATCTGGATTATATTTTTGATCAGCTTCCGATGATTCCTTATGAAGTGTGGCTCAAAATGAAGCCTGATGCATCGGTAGCTTCGGTTGTAGAAGAGCTTCAGAAGCAAAACATTGAGCTGGTGTCCGTCAAGGATGTTGGAAGCGAGTTGGTCACCCAAGCGAAACATCCAACGAGAGGCGGAGTATTCGGCATATTGAGCTTAGGCTTCCTGGTGTCGGTTGTCATTACGCTGGCTGGTTATATTCTTTATTGGTTCTTCAACCTGTCGGGGCGTTCGGTTCAGTTCGGCGTATTGCGCGCCATGGGACTCTCCCGCAGGCAATTAACCGGCATGCTGCTGCTGGAGCAAGTGTTTACAGCAGGCCTTGCAATTGGCCTCGGCGTTTTGATTGGCAAAGGGGTCAGTCTGGTTTTCCTTCCATTCCTGCAAACCGCCGATAATGTGGCGGAGACCGTTCCGCCATTCCGGGTCGTATTTGAGGCCAGCGATACAAACCAGCTGTTTATCGTTGTTGGCTTTATGATGATTATCGGGGCGCTGCTGCTCTTCCTGCGCATTCGCAGTCTTCGAGTGCATCAAGCGGTCAAAATGGGAGAGGAGAGTTAACGTCAGATGATTCATTGCGAAGGTCTTGTTAAAATTTACAAAACAGATGATCTTGAGGTTGTTGCCCTCCAAGGCTTGAATTTGACAGTAGAAGCCGGCGAGCTGATGGCGATTATCGGCAACAGCGGCAGCGGCAAATCGACTCTTCTGAATACGCTGGGCGGTCTTGACCGCCCTTCTGCGGGACAGGTGAGAGTCGGCCAGTGGGATTTGCTCAAAATTTCCGAAGAGGATCTTGTGAAATATAAAAGAGATACCGTCGGTTTTATTTGGCAGAATAATGCCCGCAACCTGCTGCCTTACCTGACCGCCTTGGAAAATGTAGAAATGCCGATGATGCTTTCCGGCAAGATGGATCGTCCATACGCCAAGCAGCTGCTGGAATGGGTTGGTCTGGGCCACCGTATGAACAACAAGCTGCATCAGCTTTCAGGCGGCGAGCAGCAGCGTGTAGCCATCGCCATCTCGCTGTGCAATCGTCCCAAGCTACTGCTTGCTGACGAACCGACAGGCTCCGTCGATACCGCGACATCGGATATGATTATGGGCATTTTCCGCAAGCTGAATCAGGAGCTCGGTGTAACGATTGTTATCGTTACGCATGACATGACGCTGGCGGGCAAGGTAGACCGGGTAGTGGCTATACGGGATGGATTGACAAGCACGGAGTTTATTAAACGCAACCCCAATATTACGGAAGGCGGAGAGCTGCCTTTCCAAGGCGGAAAGCTGGGAACGGTCCATGAAGCTTATGTCGTTGTCGATCGTGTAGGGCGCCTTCAAATTCCGAAAGAGTACCTGACATCCTTAGGCATCAAAGATAAAGCATCCATGGAATTCGACGGGGAAAAAATTATTATCTCGTCGCCAAAATCTCTAGGGGGAAACGATCATGAAGCCAAATAATATGATCAAAACGGGCTTGTCAAAATGGGTAAAAACAGGTATGGCCCTAACGATGGTTACGGGCACTCTCGCTGCTTGCAGCGGGAGCAATACCCCCTCGGATGCTGAAAACCGCGTTTTGCGCATTGGCGTTTTGTACGGCGGCTCGGACAGCGAGCCTTATTTTCGCCAGCAATATACCGACATTTATGAATACAATCATCCCAACATCAAGTTTGAAATTGTAGGGGCCATTAATTATGAAGACCAGCGATTCCAGTCTACAAGCCCGGATGAGCCGGCCAAGCAGCCTGACCCTTACGAAAAAATGAAAGAAATGATGACCGGCCAAAATCCGGTTGACCTCGTCGTTATCGACTACAGCATGCTGCGCAAATTTACGCAGGATAATTTACTTCAACCGTTGGACCCGCTTATTGCCAAAGATAAATTTGATTTGTCCGACTATGTGCCTACCGTTATTGACGGCATCAAAGCGCTTGGCGACAATCAAGTGTTTGCTTTGACGCCATCCTTTACTTCTTCGGCATTGTATTACAATAAAAAGATATTTGCCGATCTTGGTGTCGAACCGCCTACAGACAAGATGGAGTGGAGCGAGGTTTTTGCTAAAGCGCGTCAGGTGGCAAACGGCGAAGGTGAAGATCGCACCTTCGGATTTATGCTGAACCGCTGGTCATCGGATCCTTACAGTGATGTGCAAAATTATGCAAATGCGCTTCAACTGAAAATGTGGGACGACAAAGCTGAAAACATGATGGTTAACAGCGAGCAATGGATTAAAGCAACCGAGCAAATCGTTTCATTGTACGATGAAAAAATTGTACCGAATCAAGAGTTTATGAATCAAATGTATGAAAAAATTAGCAATGAAGGCGGAAGCGACCCCTTCTACGGTGATTTGTTTGTGCAAGGCAAGGTTGCCATGATGGTTAGCGATTCCACCTATGTGAATGAATTAAAGAAGTTTTCGGATAATGCTGCAAGCATCAGTAATTTTGAAATGGTGGATTGGGATATTGTAACGGTTCCTACAAGCCCTAACAACCCGAGTGCCGGAGGAAATATTGGATTAAGCCAGCTGATGGGCATCAATGCCAAGGCCCAAAACGCTGCTGATGCCTGGGAGTTTATCAAATTCTCAAACAGCAAGGAATGGGCAAAGCTGAAATCCAGAAGCAACTACGAGCTGGTGGCGCGTAAGGAGTTCCTTCTGCCGGTGGGCGGAATGAGCTATAATATTGACGCGTTTACGCTGCTGACGCCGCTCCCGCCCGCAACTACCAATATGGATAATATCTATAGCGAAAAGCCAAACATTTGGGAAGTATCGAATATCGGCTACCAATTGTTTGAAAACATCAGGGACGGCTCCAAAACGGTTGCTGAGGCAATGGCCGAATGGGAAACAAGGGGCAACGCCATCCTGCAAGGCCAGAGCGAGTCTGGCGAAGGCGGAGGCGTAGCGCGTTTCTCTGACGATGAAGAAGCCAAACGGAAGGCGCTGGAAGCGGCCTCTGGCGAAGCGGAAGCGGAGCCTGCTACAGAAGCAACAGAAGAAACAACAGAACAAGCAACCACTGAATAAGAGGCTTACGAAATAATATCCCTTTTAAACATCTGGATGCATAATAACATGATGATGCACAAGGCCATCTTCACTGCGTTTCCTAACACAGTGAGGATGGCCTTGTAACGTTTAACGAACAATTTCATGCTTGAATTTAGCAGAATTGGGCATTATAAGTTCAGCATCTCTTCTAGTGTATGAGGTACAGGCAATGGGAGGTCATAAACGATGAAGTGGATTTATTGGCTCAGGCTGTACGATACCAAATTTCAGGCTGGTTGTTTGCAGCGCAGAATGGAAAATGACTGGTGGATATACGGCTATGACAGCCCTCGTGAAATCGAAATTTACCGGGCCCGTAGCGGCAGATACGGCATACGTTATTTGCCTTAAAAATAAAAATGAAAAAAGTGTTGACTATTGGTGGGATATTATAGTATATTAATTAAGTCGCCATTAAAGATACATGAAATGAATGGAATAATGTCGCGGGGTGGAGCAGCTCGGTAGCTCGTCGGGCTCATAACCCGAAGGCCGCAGGTTCAAATCCTGCCCCCGCAACCAAAACTTCGATCAAGCGTTGACATAAACGTTATTCGAGGGCCCTTAGCTCAGTTGGTTAGAGCGGTCGGCTCATAACCGATTGGTCGGGGGTTCGAGTCCCTCAGGGCCCACCATTTGTTCACAAGTATCTCCACATGCCGGGGTGGCGGAACTGGCAGACGCACAGGACTTAAAATCCTGCGGTGGGTGACCACCGTACGGGTTCGATTCCCGTCCTCGGCACCATAGCTTTAAGCTGAAATCCCTTGATACATAAGGGGTTTTTTTGTTTTTTATAAGTGAAATTTTATAGCACAAAATCTACGCTTAGGCGTTATTTTTGTTTTTGGGGACATTTTGGGGGCGAAATTTTGATCTATTGCTTTCCAGATCAGATGTAGTCTTGTGACGCTTGGGAGACTACTCTCCAATCTGTACTCAACTCAAAGGCTCTATGTTATAATTGTTTCAAAAAAAATGCGGTATCGAAAAATGAAGAAAATGATCATTTCATTTGTAGCGGGAGCAATGTTTGCTACCGCTGGTACGGCTGCGGCAACGAGCGTAATTGAACGCGTCACAGCATCTGTTCGGACAGACTATAGTGTGGAATTGTATGGGCAAAAGGTTACTCTTATAAATGCATCACTTGCATACAATGGATCTTCTTATTTTCCAGTAATAGAAATTTCTGAATTGCTTGGAAAAAAAGTAGGATTTGACAGCGGGGTGATTAAGATAAAACTCCTGGAGGAGAGAGTGCATCAGGTTCATCTGTAGTTGAGGAAGTTTTAATTAATGAGGTTAACTCGTTAAATTTAAGTCAAGTAAAAAAAGAAATTTTCACAGCAGAACAGTTAATATGTGTATATAAAATTGAAGTCGCAAGCGGGATCGTTACTGGCAAAGTAGCAGCAGAAGATCTAAATACATTACCGATCTTGAATATGCAAGAGCGGAAGGGAATGCAATTAAGAACCTTTACTTCAAAGAATGGACTTATCCAGCTGGTTACAATTTCCACATTGCTGGAACTAAGTACTTAAATGGGATGGGAATCATTCTTTATGGCAGCGATAGCGGAAAAGTATCACATAACTTGAATGGCGATTATAAGAGATTGACATCATTAATTGGGATAGATGACTACACCAAAAACTTTGCCGCGCGCGGAAGAGTCACCATTCTTGGTGATGGCGTTGAAATTTTTAAATCTGAACAATTAACTGGTGGAGATCCAGCAAAGAAAATGTTGATTTGTCCGGGGTACTAAAGTTGGAGGTTTTATTTGAAGGGATTAGTACTGGTGAGTTTGGAACTCACAATGACCAAGTTGACATTGTTTTGACTGAAACAAAGTTATTCCAGTAATCATAAACATTAAATCCGTACTAAATAAAAACTAAATAAAGAATTCGGCTCGTTAACCGCGAAAAGTTGATTGAATTGAATTTGGAGGTGGACCCAGAGCAATACTCATGGGAATAAATAATAACAGTTCTTCCATAGTAGAAACAATAAACCCGCTGTCCATTAGGATGGCGGGCTTTTTCTTTGAGTAGAAGTTCAGGAATAACTACTTGTAACTCTTAAACATACTGCTAAATGGAAAAAACAAACAGACTGTTATTTTGGATTTATCTTATATAAAATTTAATCAAACAAACAGAGGAGTGACATAATTTGAAGAGTTACAAAAAAATGAAAATAATTACGGCATTTTTTCTCACATTAATGGTAGCTTTACTGGGAATCCCTTCAATCTCCAACGCTGCCGCAATTGGTGATCAATTGAAGTCTCCTGAGAATGGCTGGAGTCGGTATGATGACACAAATAGTTTGTTTTCTTATGAGGGAACCTGGACTTCCAGTGGTTATGGTGATTCGGAGCTATACTATAATAATTCAAACCATGTTGCTACTGTTGAAGGATCAACAGTTAGTTTTACTTTTAAAGGCTCGAAACTTAGAATAATTGGCTCGATAAGATCGGATAAATCCAACGCTATGAATATTACTATTGATGGAGCAACCGATACATTTTCCGCATATGCAATTACAGGCCTTACACAAGTCTTGCTTTATGAAAAAACAAATATGTCATCAGGATACCATCAAGTGACTATTGAATTCGTGAAATCTTCTTCATCAGTTGTCAATTTTGTGTTTGACGCAATTGATATAGATACTAATGGAGAGTTGTCAGACCCTGATTTTGTTGAACCTGAGCCTACTCCAACTGCAACACCTGAACCGACTCTAACTCCTGAACAACCAACAGACAGCCGTGCAATTTTTGTTGTGACCTTGACTACTGGTCTTGAAAAGGAATATGACCTCAGCATGCAAGAAGTTAATGACTTTATTAATTGGTATGAGGCGAAACAAGAAGGAACAGGAAAGGCTTCGTATGCAATTAACAAGCACGACAATAATAAAGGCCCATTCAAGAGCCGCAAAGAATACATCTTATTTGACCGGATATTAACTTTTGAAGTAAGTGAATATTAAAACATAACAAATTCCACTGTCCATTAGGATGGTGGGATTTTTTTTATTAACTCTTTATTGTATAGGAAATATATTCTAAATATCAGACTGTTCTTCGTTGAATTTCTGGCGTATGCTTGAAAAAACATCTAGGAGATGATTGGAAAGTGAAAAAAGTTGGAATATCATTTATGGTGCTATTACTTGCTATTTGTGTAATTGTTACACCTGTATTTGCTTATGAAGGTGCAGGCACACTTGGAAGACCTATGAATGTATATTTAGGGCAAGGAAACGTGTTTCAGACAACAACCACTCTGGTAACAGATGGTGATAGCGATACATACTATCCATTAAAAGGGGGATGGTATTTAAACATTGGTGCTTCAGGTAGAGGTTATCCATTGAAAGCTGTAAGGCTTCAATCATCAGGAACCATGAACATAAGCTATTTTTCTCAAACGCTTTTACATTCTGAAAATAATAGCGGTAACGGTGAAATTGTGGAGTTTAACTCTAACTTGGATAGTGTAACTGGAATTGCCTTAATGAATTTAAGTAAGGATACAGTCAATGTGCATGAATTTGAATTCTACTATGCGGCACCAATTGAACCGACTAATTTAATTGGCTCACTTGTTGGAGAAACTGTTAATTTATCATGGACGGCCTCTATTAATAAGGGCTCAGTTTATAACATCTACCATAATGGTGTAAAAATTAACGATAAACCGATCAGTTCAACAGAATATACAATTCCTAATATTAAGCCTGGACTGAATAACACCTTTTATGTAACCTCTTTAAATCCAGTAGATGAAGAATCTCCTCATTCAAATGAAGTGAATATATTTGTTGAAAACCCTGTTGCTGATCGTGCGCTCTTAACAGTTCACCTAGCAGGTGGCATCGAAAGAGAATATGACCTCAGCATGCAGGAAGTAAATGCTTTTATTGATTGGTATGAATTGAAACAAGCCGGATCAGGCAAAGCTTCATACGCTATCAATAAGCATGACAATAATAAAGGCCCTTTTAAAAACCGCAAAGACTATCTACTATTTGATCGTATTCTGATGTTTGAAGTGAGCGAATACTAAAATAACAAGGCCCGCTATCCATTAGGACGGCGGGCATTTTAGTAATTGATTTTTTAAAGTAGACTATCTGGTTTTTTAAAAATCAATACTTCTAGTGCTAAAAGCTACTTGATAAAGATCTGTAGGGCTATTAAATACTGTTGCTTTAACCATGAAAAAAATCTCACAGTTTGGTGGTAGATATATGTTGCTTACAAGCTTTCCGTAGCCTACATCAAGGGCTTGAACCGGAGCGCTACTTGTCCCGGTAGGGTATTTAATGAAAAACTCGAAGTCATAGACTGCTGTTGCGGGTGATTGTAATGAGAAATTTATGAAAATAGGGGAGCTAGAAGTGTTTTTCCATTTAAAATAATCAACATCTGCTTGATTAGAGAGAAATAGAGTTAGGTACCCTAAGTTAGGTGTAATTTGAATTGCAGTTGCAGGAGTGTCCCCGATTCCAATGGCAGTAGGTTGGATTGATTCGGCATAAGCAGATTGTGCAAACGTCAACATACATACGGCAATAATAACTGCGAATATTTTTCTAATCTTCATCAGTTCCTCCGGATGTGATTTTTTAAGAAGCTGGCCAGCTGTCTCACTTTAAATATACCACAATAATCCATAATAGGGCATGAGACCCAAGTCCTTGTTTTGTAAAATCACGTAACTTTTATTGTCGAATTATGAAGGGAAAAACTTACAATCAGTAACAGGTGTGCTCCTTCTCATGTTCTTGCTTTCCCATCAAATCTCACTGTCTATTAGATGGCGGGATTTTTTTGTTTGAATACATATCAGGATGCAATTAGAAATACTTTGGAACAGGTATTTTTTTGCCATTGCATACCGAACATACATTTGCATATAATAAGAACAAACGTTCGCGATAGGGTGGGGGAGATGGATTACGGAAAACGGTCTATATTGTTGATCGATGGACAATCATTTTATGCCAGTGTGGAGAAGTCAGCCCATCCAGAATATAAAGATAAACCAGTTGCAGTTGGCGATGCGGAGCGAAGAAGCGGTATCATATTAGCCGCCTGCCCAATTGCAAAATCGCGTGGCGTAACAACAGCCAGGCAGGGTAGGCGAGGCTTTGGCGATATGCAAAGACCTAATTATTATTCGCCCTCGCATGCAGCGATATATTAGCATCTCATTGTTTATTACAAGCATCTTTGAGTGATTTACAGAACTGGTGGAGACTTATTCAATTGATGAGCAATTCCTGGATGTGACAGGATCAGTTACCCTTTACGGTTCTGCTGAAGAGATTGCACGAAAGATACAACATAATGTTGAACTTTCAACTGGCATGCTTTCAAGGATCGGAATTGGCCCCACAAAGGTCCTTGCGAAAACGGCAACAGATAACTTTGCCCAAAAACGGCCTGAAGGCATTTTTCAGTTGAACGCAACTAACATCGAGCGGGATTTATGGCCGCTGCCAGTCAGTAATATGTTCATGGTTGCTTCCCGGATGACGGCAAGATTTACGATGCAAGGTCTACGCACCATCGGAGATATAGCAAAGCTTGAGCTGCCCGTTTTTTAAAAGATGATGTGCCGGATGATGGGGAAACAATCCGATATCCAAGCGGAGTATTATTGGCAGACGGCCAACGGCATTGACCCCAGTCCCGTTGTGCCGTCAATAGCCACTCCACTCAAGTCTGTGAGCCACGGAAAAGCGCTTAGAGCATCCCTATACAGTCGCCGGGAGATATAGAAGTTGTATTGCTGGAGCTATGCATAGAAGTTGGCAGGCGGGCACGTAGCTTGGGAGTACAAGGCAGAGTAGTTGCCCTTGGAGTTGGTGAAACGAACGGGCAGCGGGAGGATGTATTTAACCGGCAAATGACGCTGATACGTCCAACATCACTAACTCATGATTTAGTCAATGCTGTTCAGACGCTTTTTGATCAATATTGGCAGGGGATGCCGGTTAGCCATATTGCGATTGTTTTAACAGGTCTGTCCTCCGACAAAATCCAGCAACTTGACCTATTTGAAGATCGAGCAAAGCAATTTGATCTGGAGTTGGTCACGGATGAGATAAAAGGTCGTTTTGGAGATGCCTACATTATGCGAACATCATCATTGCTTAATTCAGGCGTTGCCCGTGAAAGAGCTGGGCAGATAGGAGGGCATTTCAAATGACCAAGATAGATGGGAATGAACGATGGAAAACCAAAATGTTACTCACGGAACACAAGGAACAATATGAGCAGCATCATCAAGCTAAGATCGTTGGAATGCCAACTTCAGAAGAAATGACAATGATACGTGATTTTGTAATGTGTCCAAACATCATTTCGATGCTTCATCGGGGTATTGATCAAATTAGGACCGCAAACATCCCATTAAAAGAACTCCTTGCTCGTTGCCTAGAGGTCATTATGTTTTCGGTAACGGATGATTATTACACCCTAAAACGGGACTTGAAATCAAGAAACATCCAGGTCTTTGCTGATGTTACTGATGATGGCATTTTGTACCATAAATATCTTTGCCGTGTTTACGAAAACCGATTTGGTATCACAAGGGAAGCACTGAAAGCGGAAATCGGAAACCGACTAGCGAAGTATACAGATCAACTTGCTAAAAGTCTAAAACAAAATGGAGGAAGCAAAAATGGCGAAGGTAAAGGCTAAGAGGCCGACAAGAGACGAATACGTCTTGGAAGAGCTGGGGGAGCGCCTAGTGGAAGCCAAGGATGAAGGAACAACAGTGCAACTTGAGGTATGGGGCTGGGAAGACCAGGTTAAGGGCGTCATAACTTATTTGGATTCGCGTACAAAACTTGTCCATGTCGAATACAACGGAGAATTAACCAAAGTACCTTTTATGGACATTATGAAAGTCAGTAACGCAGAATAAACGAACAGGAATATTTTCCCGCCTTCCGAGTTGTAAAGGGTTTTGGGGAAGTGATGCCAGTCTAGGGCACCCTATTATCTGCTGTAAGGCAAAAGAGACCCTTTCACTAAAATGGGTCTCTTTTCATTTAATAAATCTTTTGTAACAAGCTGCTTGGCTTTCACATAGTTAATTTAAAAGGCTCAATTTATATGCACTACGTTATGGTTGCTTATTTGTATGTTTCGTAACCAATCTCTAGCCTTTAGGAAGCTCAAAAGAAACCGTAGTTCCGTCACCTGGTCGACTGGTGATAGTGAGGCCTTTGCCGTTGATTTGGCGTACCCGCAGGTGGGTGTTGTAGAGACCGACGCCGCTGTCGCCTTTACCGCTAAGCTGTAGCTGGATTTGCTCCTTGCTCATGCCGATGCCGTTATCGGAAACTTTAAACAACACGGTGCTTCCATTGTCCATTATGGATATGCAGACAAGTCCGCCGCAGTTGCGCGACAGGATACCGTGTGTAACGGCATTTTCGACCAATGGCTGAATGATAAGCGGCGGAATGGTCATATCGGGCTCTCCATCAAGCTCCCATTGAATACATAAGCGTTCATCAAAACGCTCTACCTGAATGCGCAAATACGCTTTAACGAGCTTTAACTCCTGTGACAAGCTTATTTCCTGGGCCGTGTTGTGCATTTCATAGCTGGAGCGCAGGTAGACGGAAAATTCCTCGACTAGCTGCGTCATTTTATGCTGATCGACGGTGCTTAATGCAACGATGGAATTCAGCGTGTTCATAATAAAATGGGGTTTGATTTGCGCCTGCAGCCAAGCGGCCTCCAGATTAAGCCGCTCGCGTACGGAGCGTTTTAATCGTAGCAGCATGCGAACTCTTGCGCGCAGCTCAATTGCGTTAACCGGCTTGGCGATGTAATCGCTGGCTCCGGCCAACAGTCCGGCCTCCACATTCTCAGGCTGGTTGCGGGCAGTCAACAGCAGCACGGGCAGCTCGTGCATTTCAAAGCTGTCCCGGATCAGGCTGGTCAAGGTATAGCCGGACATCTCCGGCATCATCACGTCGGATATAACGAGGGACCAACGCCTCTCCCTTAGCTTCTCCAGAGCCTCCAGGGCGCTTGTTGTGGTATACACCTCAATATCTCTATCCAAAGCCAAAATATTGCTGATCACTTGCAGGTTGACGGGGTCATCGTCAACTGCCAAGATGGCGGTCGGATTTTCATTGTCGCCAACCGAAAGGCGTCTTGCTTCTTTTTCTTCTGCTTCACGCGCGACAGCAGTCAGCTTTGCTGCTTCCATAATAGGAGAGGAGAGCAAGGCGTTATTTGCATCTGTCTCAAATGAACTCTCGCCGACCGTTTCAGCTCCGTCACTACCAGTCCCTTCGCGGCCTTCTTCAACATATCTTTCATAAACGGCTTGATCACTTTCAACCCGCGTTTCTTCATTTCTATCTGCTTGCTTATTCACTAAGGGTAAGGAAAATTGGAAAATAGAACCGTGTTCTTCCCTGGATTCAACCGTCAAGCTGCTGCCATGCAATTCAACAAGCTGCTTGCAGATGCCGAGACCTAATCCAAATCCGCTTCCTTGCGGGTGATCGCCGATATTCCCCTGTTGGTAAGGCTGAAATAACAGCTCAAGCTTTTCAGGAGCAATGCCGATTCCGGTATCCCGGACTGCGATGGCGGCCATGCCGTTTTGTACCTGGACGCTAACTGCAATTTCACCCTCCGGCGTATATTTAATAGCATTGTGCAGCAGGTTGAACAAAATTTGAGCGAGCCGGTTTTCGTCGGCGTAAACCGGCTTTAGACGGGCTGGAACTTCATTTACAACAATGACGGGTCTGCTGTCTGAAAGAAAGTGCAGCGAGCCGATTGTTTTTTCTACAATTTCATGCAAATTTATTTCGCTTTTATGCAATTGAATGCCGGTGCCCTTTAATTTGGATACATCCAGCAAGTCGCCAAGCAGAATGTTCATGCGCCTGCCGATCGAAAGCACCGTTTGCAGATCAACAATGCTTTTGTGGCCTAATACGTTGTAGTCCCGCTCCAGCACGGTATGGGATAAATTCAAGATGCCGTGAAGCGGGTTGCGCAATTCATGCGAGGTATGAGCCAAAAATTCATCCTTGAGCTTGTCCTCCTGCTGAAGCTTGGCAGCCAATGTTTTATTCCGTTCGGCAATTTGCAGATGGTTTTTGAACAAAATGGCTGATATGCAGAAAATCGAAATAAGCAAATCAACAGGATAAAAGATCGCATTGATGCCGGCAAACAAAGCTATGTATTGCCATATAATCGCGTTGAACAAGGAAGCGAACAGCAGCGTTAAAAACAAGTCCCGGCGCATCCCGGATCTATGCAGGCGCAGCATGGCGTAAAAAGCTATAACGGCGCAAGCAATGACAAACAACGGAAATAAAATATAGCTAATACTGGAAACGTTCTGTTGATTGAATAAGCTATATACAACAAGCATAACGCCGATGCCCGTAAATAAACGGCGAATGACATTAACCCAGCGCAAGTCCGAAGGCGGAAGCGTTCCCCGGATTGCGGCCACTCCTCCAATGGCCAAACAAATGCCTTTTATGCGAAAATCCCAACCATAGGAAAGCGGAAACCATTCAAACAACAGCTTGTCGTTGTTGCCCGCCAGCGCAATCGACAGGGATAATAAAACGATGGAGAGATTAATCAGGCTGGACTTTTTAATCCCCATAAAATAAAGCAGCGCCGCATACAGTGCGTGGGATAAAAAAACGGTAAACACGATTTGCTGCATAGTCTCGGACAGACGGACCCGGTTGAGGATTGTATTTTTTTCACCGAACTGCATGGAAAGCTCTATGCCGCCGGAAGGCGTAAATATATAGTTGGAGACGTGAAGAGCCACTTCAATGAATCCGTGCTCGTCCGGTTCGGCTTCAACGGTATACGGCAGGTTGAGCGGCGTATAGCTTTCCTTTAGCGCTGCCGGTTGCCCGGAACCGCCCGCATATTGGCCGTTGATATAAAGCTCCGATGCCGTAAGCACGCTTGTTGCGCGAATGGCGTAAGTCTGCTCGTCACCGGGCTGCAGCTGAATGGATAACCGGTAAGTGCCGTAGCCGAAGGTACGGTTTTTTTCTTTGCTAAACGCATTTTCCCAGGAGCCGGGAACGGTTAGCCATAAGGGCGTGTCAGCTATCGATGAAGTATCATGTTCATCTATTAAAAACGTATGCGGGTAAAAGGCCCATTCTCCGTTCAGATCCAGAACTTGCTTGCTTTTTGCATCCCAGTCCCGTAAATCAAGCCGGCCTTTGTCGATCTGCCCGTACGAAGCGGTCGAAAAATAATGAAGCCAAGCGATATGCAGACCGGTCATAACCGCAATTGCAACCAAAATAACCCACACGTTGCGGCGTCGGCGAAAATGGCCCCGCAGTTTTTCAATCATCTCTTAAACTCCCTGCTTATGGTGGATGTAGTCAATTATTTTAAATACTTATCCAAGTATAGCATTATTCCAGACGAAGGTATAAAGTGGAGTTCCTTTAATAGAAGAGGCTTATGGTATAATAGAATAGTATGTAAAAAAGCAATATTCGTAACGGGAGGAACCATAGCATGATTGACTTGCCGGATAATGATTGGCGTAGCAAGCTGCAGGATGAGCTTGAAAAGCCTTATTTACAGAAGCTTTGGGCATTAATAGAGCCATATTATGAGGAGAAAAAAATATATCCTCCGAAGGAGGATGTTTTTAACGCTCTTCATTTTACGCCATACAGCAAGGTTAAGGTGTTGATACTGGGGCAGGACCCCTATCATGGAGAAGGACAATCTCATGGACTTTGCTTCTCTGTGAGAAGGGGAGTCAAGCAGCCGCCTTCGCTTAAAAACATTTTTAAGGAGCTGGAGACGGACCTGGGCCATCGCGCTCCCGCGCATGGCGAGCTTGAGGCATGGGCAAAGCAAGGCGTGCTGCTGCTCAACACGGTGCTGACGGTAGAGGATGGTCAAGCGGCTTCTCACCAGAAGCTAGGCTGGGAGATATTTACGGATCGCATCATCAGCCTGCTGAACGAACGCGAGACACCGATTGTTTTTGTTTTGTGGGGCAGGCATGCACAGGCTAAAAAAGCCGCAATCGACACCTCGCGTCACTTTATTATCGAATCCGCGCATCCAAGCCCTCTGTCTGCACGCACCGGTTTTTTTGGCAGCAAGCCGTTTTCCAAGGCTAATGAATTTTTGATGCAGCAAGGCATTGAACCGATTGATTGGGAAATCCGGGATTGACCCCGCGTGTCCAAAATGAAAAAAGCTGCACCGTACTGTACAAAAGTGTACAAAGGTGCAGCTTATTTTTTGCAGGTTACGGGTTAATTTATTGCAGGGGGTGCTGCTCGGAAATGGGTTGATCCGATCCTTCAGAACCTTCGATGCTGTACAGATCGTCAGCCAGTACTGGCTTGAAGGCCGCATCGACATAAGTCGCCACCTCGACCGTTGTGATCACTTGCGGATACATTTTGTCCGGCTCCGGAAGGATAGGCTCCGTATAGATAATCGCCTGATCGCCTTCAAAAGCGATGGAGGAAATACGGAAGCCGTGGCCTGGGTGAGGCACTTCAGCCGACAGGGTTACTTTGTTGATGTCGTCATTAACCGCCTTTACGTCCAGTTTGATGTCATATTGCGGATATTCGGGCTGAGGCTCGAGTGCTGTGTGCTTCTCCACGAAATTCAAGCCTTCATACAGCCAGCCGGCAGCTTCGCCGCGAGTGATGGCTTTTTTAGGGTTGAAGTTTCCGTCTTTGTCCACCTCGGCGATTTTTGTCAGCAATACGTTTTGAATATTGGTCATGTAGCCAGGTGTGACATCGTCCTCATCGTTGATGATCATCCACATTTTAATCATTGCATATTGTCCGGTTGTATTGATGGCCTGGAACAGGTGATGGGCGAATTGCTCTTTGGTCACCGGATCATTTGCTTTAACGTCGCTAGGAATGTCAAGATCATTTAATTGCGCGATAATGAAGGCTTCGGAATACCAGGCATCATTGCTGAGGTTCGGGAAGCTGTCGGTTGCCTCCGGTTTCTTTATAAAGTTGGTATTGTCAAGGTTCAGGTCAAAAGCTTTTACCAGCATGGAGATTGCGGCGGCGTAGGTTAATTCGCTATCAGGCTTGAACTGGTCGCTGCCAGTGCCGCTAAGAATGCCTCTTTCCTTCAACGCTTTGATTTTTTCGGCATTGGGATTGCTGCCCGTGTCGGAAAAAGCAAATACGCTCTGTCCCAGGACAAGCATCATCAGAGCTGTAATGGCCAAAATTAAAATAGGTTTTTTCTTCATGTCGTCACCTCGTCCGTTTTTTGCAGCTGCATATCCTTAGACGGCAGGTTTTTCCGATAGGTTGCAGATGTGATAAAAATGATTGTTAATTTTATCATTATCCTCTGCACGGAGGCTGCATAGACTCACGTGTGACATGAATATTTTTTGCGCAATGCAAGCGCAAGCATGATCATTCCCGCCAGGGTATATCCCAGTTTACCGGCAATAAAAGAAACAGGTACGGTAAAGCCGGGATCAACCATATCCATATGCAGCGGGTAAGTCGAATAAAAATTAGTCGCCAACAGGTGCATCCACGATGGCAGAGGGAGCAAATGCAGCGCCAGCAGGGCTGGGGGAAGTCCTAAAAAAATCTTCCGGCTGCGGGACAGGGCAAGAAGGCCCGATCCCATTAAAAAGAGTATTACCGGCAGTAAAATAGATACGGCCGGAGCCAGCAGTGCCGGTATGGAGACGGCGTTGCCGAATATAAAAATCAGAAAACCGATGCCAAGCAGCATGATTGCGGCTGACAGCAGCAGCCAGGCTGTTGCGGCCGCAGCGCATTTGACCGCCGCATGGCGGAATGGCGCAATGGTTGCCGCGTTAAGCAATGGTTTAGCCCGGCGGGCTTGACCAGAGTCGAAGCTCCACACCATAAAGAGCAACGCAATGGACAGCAGGGGCATCAAGTCTGTCAAATAGCTGCCAAAGCTCCATGGCGAAAACGGAGCGGTATGCGCCACGCCCTGAATGGTTCCAGTGCTTAAGATCAGCCAGCCGAAGCAAAGAGAAACGGCGAAAAAACCAATATAAAAGCGGTTGAATGCAATCAGGCGCAGTTCATAACGGAATAGTTTACCCAAGCTCCAAATCCTCCTTTGTTAGGCCGCAGGCGTCCAAAAATTGCTGATACGTCAAAAAGGGGGAGGCATAGTCTATTTCCCGATTAAACAAGGCGTGCAAAATGTCGTCCATTTTTTGCTCTCCGCCAACAAGCTGCTCGGCCTTCAGCAGTTTTAGGGGCATTTCGGAATATTGCTTCATCTGGGCAACCCCGTTGTCCATGCGGGTCCGATAGGCTTTTGGCAATTTGTCCAGAAAGGCCGGATTTCGGATGTAGAAGTTTTGATAATAATCGTCTACCTCGGCTTGCCACTTGTCCACATAATTTTCCCTGGCGTAAGCCTCTCCATATTGCTCCTTCATTAGACGATAAGTCGTATAGACGGTAAGTCCTTCCGAGGACCAGCTCCGTTCACTGTCGTCTTGGGCAAACATATTGCCAAGGCCCCACCACTGGTGAATGATTTCATGCGCCAGCACTTCATTGCCGCCAGCCCCTTTGCGCATGTCTTGAAACCCTCGCGCGCTAAAGCTGTCTTCACCCATCACGCTGGCTCCTTGACTAGCATAACCGCCTCCCGCAGAGCCGATTTCGATAATTCTCATTTTGTTGTCCTTGTAAAATTGCAACGGCCCGTATTTGCTGGTGCAATATTGAAACACCTGGCGGATGACATCATCGGCATCAAAGGCATTCATCAAGACGTTATGCTTGGCGCTATGCCAAAAATCTACCTGAATGCCGGCCGCGTCAATCTGGCGGGACATATAATCCCCCCCGTACAGGATAACACTCGCGCCGTTGGTCTCAATGGACCAGCGTATGGAGCCATCGCTACTTTTGCCAACCGACTGAGCGGTTTCCGTCCCGAAAACAACGGGCGTCATGCCTGAAGGGAGGTCAACCTCAATATAGTAGGGATTAGGTTCGTCGCTACCCCAAATCAAGTCCCGGGGAATAGGGGCGAAATCCTGATTGGCCAAATAGAGATAGTCCCTGCTAATTTGCGAGTCCAGGCCTTGACGGAGCGCCAGAATGTTCCATTCCTGCGGAAACCCGCCATACTCCAGTGTAACTTCAATTTCCTTGTCGCCCGGAATATCTACCTCTATCGTTTTTCTGTTTTCCTCGTCGTTATGTAAATCCCGGAAAACTGCAGGATTGCCGTTGACGGATGCCGAAGAAAGGGAATAGCCGGGATTAATCGAAAAAGCGATCGTTTGCGGTTTTTCGCTGCTGTTCTGCAGTTGATACTCCGCGATTCCATGCTGGCGTGCTCTGGTGAAATCGGGAAACGCTTTGACGTGAATGGACGAAATCGTTACAAACTCGTCGCTGTATAGAAAACGTTTGCTGTTGGAATCTAGCTCCATTTTACTATGATCCAGAAAGGGCTGACCGGTATAGGCCATCCATCCGAAGACAATAAGCAGCGCAGATAATGCAGGGATATAGCCTTTTCGAACATTGATGGTAGCTGAACGAACTAAGCCTTTGCCATAGCGCCGAATGCTTAGGCAGGATAATAACCAGATGCTGGACAAAATAGTCCCCCAGAGCAGGCGGTTCCAAAGAATATAACGCAGCAAACGGGACGTGCTAAAGGCGTCGGATACATAATAAATGGAAGGATTAATCCATCGAAGCAGCCAATTTTCATCCCAAACCGTCAAGCTCAGCAGCGCAAAAAACGCAAACAGAGCTAAAGTCAGATCCATACGATAGGTAAGGAGATAAGCTGAGGCAGTCATCAAAACGGCAAAAATCATCGCAGGCAGCATAATGGCCAAATAAAGCGACACGTATACATCAAGCTGGAAAATGGCTCCGGTTTGGACTAAAGTAAACGGCAGCCAAGCCAGCAGCGTTAAGCCTTGTATGACTGCGGCAGTTATGAGCAGCGAGATTGTTCGAACAACAGCACCCTGAAACGGGGAAATAACAGCATCCGTCAACGCATTCATGCGATGACGGGCGGGCCGGCTGAACTCCATCGCCGTTAGCACAGCCAAGAGTATGGCGCCCGCTATTGCGCCCGCCAAAGCAGGGTTGGCGATAAAAGTGCCGCTGATGGAGGTGGAATAGCCGCTTCCGGCAGTTGAAGAGATAGGCCGATAAAGCGTCAGCCCCAATGCGGGGGAGCTGATGATCAGAAGCGACATAAACCAGGTCATCCGGTTTAGCAGCAGCCTGCGGATTTCTACCCGCAGCAAGGAAACAACTCTCATTTTCCGCTGCCTCCTTTTTCAAGCAGAAACAAATAGGCTTCTTCAAGTGTTGGTTCCGCGGACTCCGCATAACCGGGCAGTCGGTCGGCTACGCCCCGGCAGCATATGCCGCGCGAGGTATTGATTCGGGATGTAATCCGAATGCTGCTGTCCGCCTTATTTGCTTCATTTTCCATAAAGCTGCCGACATGCCCCTGCGCTAGCAAAATAAGCTCCTCCGGGCTGCCGTTAAACAAAAGCATGCCATCCTTGATGACGATCAGACGGTTGCACACGGACTGAACATCCTCAATGATATGAGTGGACAGGAGGACGATCCTGTTCTGCGCGATACGTGAAAACAAATTGCGAAACCGGATGCGCTCCTGCGGGTCGAGGCCTACCGTTGGCTCGTCCAAAATTAATAATTCAGGCTCTCCCAGCAAAGCCTGGGCGATGCCGACGCGTTGGCGCTGGCCGCCGGAGAGCGTGCGGATGCGGCTTTTCTGTTTATCCTCCAGGCCGGTATCGGCAATAGCTTGGCGTATGGCTTCCTTGCTGGCCGAAATGCCTTTTAACGCGGACATGTAGTCCAGGAACTGCCAAACCGTCAATTCGTCAAACAAACCAAAGGTTTGGGGCAGGTAGCCCAGCTTGGCTTTTAGCTCTTTTTCTTGGGAGAGCAGGGGGCTTCCATTCATGGAAATGGACCCTTCCGAGGGCTTAAGGCCTGCTGTCAGCAGTCCCATAAGGGTCGATTTTCCAGCCCCGTTTGGGCCTAGCAGACCAATCAGATTAGGGGCCTCCAACGTCATATTGATATTTTTTAACGCTTGCTTGCCCGAAGGATAAATCATTCCGAGCCGGTCTAAAGTAAATTGCATGTGTCACCCTTCCTTTCTATTATGTGACGGCCATGCATCCAGCTTAAAGCTATTGTTTGAAGGCGGTTTGGAGTTCATATGTAGTTTTCATGGAGTATCCGAAAACGTTTCTTTTGCCGGCAGCTTTCAATTTCATCCGTAATTGTTAAAATAAACAGTATACATAAGATGGGGGTGGGCATTTGAACAAGGTAAAGGTGTATCATTATGACGCGTTTAGCGATGTTCCCGATATGGGAAATCCGGCAGGGGTGGTCCTGGGGGGAGAGGCGCTTACGGAGGAACAAATGCAGAAGGTGGCAGAGCGGGTTGGCTTTAACGAAACGGCGTTCCCGTTGTCATCGGATCAGGCGGATTTGAAAATTGCCTTTTTTACGCCGGGTCATGAAATTAATCTTTGCGGCCATGCCACAATGGCGACCCTGTACGCTTTAAAAACAAGGGGGCTGCTACATGAAAAATCCAGCCTGACCCTGGAAACAAAAGCAGGTATTTTACCGATACGCTTTCATTCCAAGGATGGCCTCTATATGACGATGAGACAAGCCGCGCCTCAGTTTCAGCCGTTTAACGGATCGCTTAAAGAGCTGGCTGACGCTATGGGGCTCCAAGAGAGCGATATTGCAACGGAGCTGCCAACCGTATATGGAAGCACGGGCACATGGACGTTACTGATTCCCGTTAAGCGTCTTGAAGCTTTCAAGCGTATGGTACCCGACAACAATCGATTCCCGTCGATCCTGAAGGAAATGCCGAAAGCGTCGATCCATCCGTTTTGTCTGGAAACCTATGATGTCAACGCGCATATGCACGCACGGCATTTTTCCTCTCCATATTCAGGCACCATCGAGGACCCTGTGACGGGGACGGCATCGGGGGTTATGGGAGCCTATTATGCCAGATACATCAACAAGCAAAATGCTCCCCTTGAGCTTTTAATTGAACAAGGCCAGGAAATCGGCCGAAACGGGAGGGTCGGCGTGTCCGTGAGCGAGGATGGAAATGTGATCGAGGTGACCGGCAATGCTGTTTATGTAAAAGAATTCGAAGTTACCATCGACTAAAAAGCAAGCTCCGAATCATCTTTAAAAGTAACGGTTACTCTGACTTGATTGCCCGTATTCCGTATTTGGCATGACGCTCCGTGCCGGTCCAGAATTTTTTTGACGATATAGAGCCCCAGCCCGCTTCCGCCGCTGTCCCGGTTCCGTGAGGATTCTACCCGGTAAAAGGCCTCGAATAAATGAGGCAAATCCTCCTCCGGGATGGAGGCGTTGCTATTGACAATGGTCAAAATAGATTGGGGTCCGTCCGGCAGCAGGGAAACAGCGATGGCTGCTCCCTCCGGCGAATAAAAGATAGCATTGGTCAAAAGATTGGCAATGGCACGGCTCAACATAGCTTCATCTCCGCTGGTTGTTAATCCAGGAGCAATATGGACGTCAAGCGACTGTCCCTTTTGCTCCGCCAATTCCGTGCATTGCTCGGTTTGAGAAAGAAGCACGGACGATAAAACAACCAATTCCCGTTTGAACTCAACATCCGTATTGTCCAGTCTGGAAATCGCCAGCATTTCGATTACCAGCGCCTCCATGCGGTTTGTTACGGCGAGAGAGCGGAGCAGGTATTTGTCGCGGTTTCTGTAAATATCAACGCCGGCCAGCATGCCGGATAGCTGGCCTTTCAAGACGGTGAGGGGTGTTTTTAATTCATGCGAGGCAGCCGAAAAAAAGGACGTCCGCTGCTTGTCCAGCCTTTGCTTACGGTCAAGCTCCCGCGACAAAGAGTCATTGGCGTTTTGCAATTGTGCCAGCGCAGAGGACAGACGTCCGGAAAGCTCATCCAGATTGCGGCCCAAAACGCCGATTTCATCGGAGCGGGTATCCTTGCTTTTCCAGGTGAAGTCCAGATCGGCCATTTGCTGAGAGATTGCGCTAAGCCGCACGATAGGTTTGGTAATAAACCGGGAATACAGCAATGCGCCTAACACCGAAATGCCGAGCACAACCAGCGCCAAATAAGGCCATACCTGCTCCAGTGCTTGCTTGGTCTGGTTGGCGACATCGGTGCCAGCCAATACGGTCAGCGTATACGGCTCGGTGGAGTTTCGAAAGGTAACAGGGTAAGAGGCGTCATAATCTGAAACCGTCATTACTACATCCGACATGGTCCTGTCCGACATTTCTATATCATTGATTGCATCCATCACTTCGACCGTGGATTGCAAAGTTGTGATGGTGCCTTGATCATGGTCAACGCTCATGAGATAAGGCGAAGATGAGGATCGTTCAGACTGGCTGTTTTCTGGCTCCTTGTTCCCCATGGAAAGTGTGGGAACGACACTTTTGCCTTCTTCATCAACAACCTTCACCTCTGCGCCTGTTTCCAAAATAAACCGTGAGAGCAACGGGCCGCTATCTTCCGTAGAGATCAGACTCAATTCATTGACCAATTGCTCCGAGCGCTGCACAAGCTCGTTGTTCATCATTGAAGTATACGTTATTGGGGCGGCCCAAACGATAAAAGCATACGTCAAACAGCAGGCCGTTGTCAGAACCAACGCCGTAATTACAAAAATGCGTGTCGTCAGGCTGCCCGCTAGCCTGCTAATTAGCTTTCGCAACACGATATCCCACCCCCCGAACCGTTTCAATATAATCGCGATCCAGTTTTTTTCGCAAATTTTTAATGTGGGTATCCACGATTCGTTCATCGCCCAAAAAATCATAATTCCACAGCTTGCCGAGCAAAACGGAACGCGTTAACACTCGCCCCTGATTTTGCAGCAGCTCCTTCAGCAGCTCGAACTCCCGGCTGGTCAATTCCAGCTGATGATCTGCGACCGTCAGGCTATAGGCATCCAGATCAAGCGTCAAATCCTTGTAAGCCAACATCCGACTTTGGTTATCCTCGCCGCCGGCGCGCCGCAGAATCGCCGCTATTTTTCGAAGCAGAACCGGCATGGAAAACGGCTTTGTGACGTAATCATCGACGTTTAAATCAAAGCCTTTAAGCTGATGCTCCTCCGAATCAAGCGCAGTCAGCATCATGACGGGGAGGGTGGATTCGCGCCGAATCAGCTCGCAAACGCCGTAGCCGTTAATTTTGGGCAGCATAATGTCCAGCAGGATCAAATCCCATTTTTCCTTATGAAACAGGTCAAGCGCTTCAAGGCCATCCCCCGCAGCTCCCACCGTATAACCGGCATCCCTCAAATAGGCGCATAACATCTCCTGAATATCAGGATCGTCTTCAATAACTAAAATATGCTTCATCCCAATCACTCCCAATTTGCAGTATAACCTATCTATTTGGAGTTTGTGTGGAGAAGAATGGAAGGAAATGTGATAATCTTAGAAGAGAATGGGAGAGGTTTAGTTCAGATGAGGAGGTTGAAAAGAATGGGGGACCCGTCAATCCAAAAGCAGAATTCGGATCGGAGTCAAGCCAAGAGGGAGGAGTATATGCCGCTTTACACCGATAAGCCCTTTGACTTGAATAAGTTCCAAAGAAGAAAAGGTGAAGGAATGTTCGTTATTGACCTCCTTTATATTTCTGGTTATTTGGCTTTAATTGTCGGCATTTTTTGGGGGGTATTTGTATTTGCGACAGGTGAGTGGATAATCGGGATGGGCGTTGTTATAGCAAGTGTTATAGGCGGGGCATTGAGCTTGGGAGTGGCAAAAATAATCGAGCTGCTGGATGATATAAAAGCGGGCAATAGAAGGGAAGACGAATAACACTAACATGAATAGTAGCGTAAATACGAAATTAAGCAGTATCTGTTATTCCTGCAAGATGTATTATCCTGAGAACCTCACGCATTGTCCGCAATGCGGTCATGTCCTGATGACTGACAAAATCAGAAAGCCTTATGCCATTGAAAAGATCTTTACGTTCATTGTTGTTTCGATTGTCGCCGTAGTGGTATGCATTTTTGCCGCTACGACGCAGTGGAAGGATAGCGGTTCATCTGCTTTTGGTGCAATTGAAACGTGGGAATACAGAGTGGACAACATTCAAGTGAGAAGCTCCTCATCTGTCACGGCAGATTTTAATTGGCGCAGTTCATCTGGAAGCAGGACTAATCAAGGGGTTGAACTCAGCTTTTATGACGATCGGGGTTATGTTATCGCAACGGCCTCGGGAGCAATTCCCGATGATCTCTCTGTGGGGGAGGAAGCAGCCATCAGGCTTTCATTTAGAAATGGAGGATCCTCTAGAGATAATTTTGCTTCCGTGTCGGGCCAGCTCCTGTATTACAAATAAGTTCGGCAGCGCGTATTTAGTTGGGGCAGATTGTAAACCAGGCTCATTAATCCCTATTGATTAATGAGCCTGCTGTATGCTTTATTAATATTAACTAATCAACTATTGATCTATTGATTTGTTGTTCTGTTGCTCTATTGCTCTAACGCTTCGGGATATACTCGTGTGTTGAATATTTCTTTTGTCGCCTCATCCTGCGCGTTAATGGTAATTTTTAAATCATCGGAAGAAACGCCGCTAAACAATTGGTAGTAGGAAGCAACAACCACAATACCCAGTGACGCCATGCCATCAAATCCGCCTTCGTAAGCTGCTTTATCCACAATCAAAGTAAACTCGGAAAATGTTTTATTATGAGTCACATCCTTGATGGAGGCAAAATTTTCGCCGCTTTTTAACTCACTAACGTAATCAAGCATGCCTTTTTCCATTTCATCCATCATCTTTTTGTAAACGGATTTAGACATTTTGTAAGTGACTGATCCGTCATCATTCTGAATGACCTCGTCAATGCCTTCCTCTTTGGCTTGGGCAACTATTTCTTCATAGGCTTGCCCTTCAAACATGCTGGCGGGCAACGTAACCTCATTGTTGAATAATCCTTTGTCAACCTCGATTGCTTCGTTTTTTTCTTCTTTAGCAGCCTCAGTTGGAGCGGCATTTTCGCTACCTTCAGCAGGTGCTCCTGCGGTTTCTTTTGATTCATTTACTGTGCCTTCGTTGTTGTTCTGCGCTGCACCACATGCGGACAGTAGCAGGGTGGAAACGGCGGTCAGTACAAGTAGAAGCTTTTTCATTGATTATTCCCCCCAAAAAATAAAGTAATTTATCTTACAGTCCACATTATACTTCCAAACAGTTCTAATGGTTTCAAAAGAATTTTCAAAAATCTTCAAAAGATTAATTATCTGTACTTTTTTTCGGTTAAGGGTATTTGCACCAACACTAATAAAAATAGGAGAGTTACCGTTTTTTCGACTCATGAAGGAGCCAGGTAGACAAGATTCCTATTACCATGTGCCTTTCCCCGCTATGGGACGAGAAGGACAGCCCAAAGGATCGCTTTTTTGCGATTGCTGCTGTCGTTGATATTCGTTTAAAAAAAGATGAAGAATGCACATTTACAACTGAGGAGGGCAGGATTCCCTTGCCAACTACAAAGGTGCCTATTTGAACATTACCAATCACCAGACTTTTCCTCTCAAAGCACTTGAGGTCTATAGAAAACGCTGGCGCATGGAAGTATTCTTCCGAACTGCAATTCTAGATACGAATGGTTGTGCTTGGCTGCGTCTTCCGCATGCTTATACAGAATTTCCGGGATTCGGCTCCATCCGTTTTGTTCAAATGAATCTTTCAGACATTCTTGTATGACGACCATGACGGGACTCCCTACTCTAGTAACTATTCGTTGACTGAGAGTTCCCGCTGTGTAACCTGCTGCGGTGCCAGTCGGGGCAAAGGTGCGGAGACAGGCTTACCGTTAGCAGAGCGAATCCCCTCTAGATGCTGGCGCTTCATTACAAGCTGATGACGGCCTGCCACCATCACTCTATGGTTGGGATATATGTATGAAAATCATATATGTAAAATTTACAACGACAACAAGATACATAAGTTCCATAATATGGTTGACCCAATACCTACCAAATGTTAATATGTCTATGAAGTGTGGTAAACACTATCATTACTACTGGAGGGATATTAGTGTATCGATTTAGGAAGGTTGCAATAATCTTTTTGTTGGTGTCACTGGTTTTTGCTTCTACTGCTTGGGCAAGTAATGGAAGTGTCAGTGACGACAGGTTTAGCAACTTAACTGCTCAAGAAGTAAGTAAGTCAAATGATTTCCGCAAACAGCTAGGATTCCCACCGATAGATACTGAACTAGGTTCAATTAATGGAAAACTCTTTTCCTCGAAAGCCCAGGAGAAATATGGGGCTCTATTAACAGATGAAGAACTAGCATTATTGGAGAAACGGATTATAAAAATTGATGAAGCATCAAAGCTCCAGGAGAATATTGAAAATATCATTGACATAGCGGACTCGTATGGAGGTATGTATTTTGACCATCATGAAAAAAATGGAGTCTTAAAGATTGGATTGGTGTCGAAAGGAAAGTCAAGAGATAAACTAATTAAAGTGTTTTCTGACTTACCCGAAAAAGGGGATATCGTATTCTACGATGTTACATTCTCATATAATGAATTGGAAAAAATACACTCGCAGATTGATAATGAATTGGTGAACGCAGAGATTAGTGACTGGTTTACAGCAATATCTACAAAAGAGAACAAAATAGTTATTGCAACCGAGAATAATTACGAAAGAGTTAATGAGATTTTAAGTAACAAATTTAACAAACAGTTATATGACGTTAGAGAGGCTAATGGTATTAATGGTTTAAGTAGATCGGCTTATACAAGGCCAGTTTACGGAGGACTTGAAATAGTAAATACATCTAACTCAGGAAAATGTACAACAGCCTTTACCGGAGTCAACGCTGGTAAACGTTTTATTGTAACGGCTGGTCACTGCGCAAGTGGACTTGGAGAATGGTTTACCCAAGGCGGGCTGAGTCTGGGTACAGTTACAGTTCGACAACTTTCGGGTAATACAGATGCTCTTGGTATTGCTGTAAACATAAATAATGAATCTGGGAAAATATACGGAGATGCAAACGTAGTGGACATAAATACAGGCTTAATTTACACCACTGGTGCAGTCGTTTGTAAATCAGGTATATCTACAGGAGTCACATGTGGTACGATTACTTATGGCACTGTATCGTATACTCAGGTCACATCATTAGGTACCGTAAACCTCTCAAATCAATTTGCGGTTGCAGCGGATGCTCAAGCAGGTGACAGCGGTTCACCGACATATTATCCAAACGCTACTTATAATGGCAAGACTGGCTCTAAATTAACCGGTGTTCTAAGCGGAGGTGGGGAGTTTGACGGACAGCAACTATTTATTTCTAGCAAACTATCTAACGTTATGAGCAATTTAGGTCTTACTGGTGTAATTGTAGGGGATTAAGTATTTGTAATATACGTATATGCGTGACAGAAATCCCCTCTTTTTTCTTAGTGTTAATATTTGGATGGATATATGTAGAATGTCTCTGTTGAAAGTGCTGACAACATGGATTTTGAACCGGGAAGTGTTGAGGAGTTCTCAGTTGATGAAACAACGACTTCAACTAAAGTTTTCTCTAATAAGTACCAGTAGGTACAAACAAAACAATATACAATCAATGAAGTGTCAACCGATGAGACTATAGCAATCGAGGATAATGGCAATTGTTTTATCGCTAAGAGTTCTGGAAAGTTTAATGGTTAACAAGTTTATAGAAGAAGTACGCTAATTAAAAGGTGAACTGTGATCTATAAGAAGGTTACTTTGGAAAAGTGACCTTCTTGTGGGTCATTTGAGTATGTGATCAACAAAGTGAAGGTTCGCACATTAAAAACGATTGAAAATTTCTATAACCATATTGGGCGAAGTTTCTAAGTTCCATTTTTTAGTCCAACAAATCAAAAAACAAGAATTTTAGTAAAACGGTTGACGAGTCTGTATTCATTTGGTATATTATTTCTTGTCGAAACTTAATACATGATCTGTTAGCTCAGCTGGGAGAGCACCATCTTGACAGGGTGGGGGTCAGTGGTTCGAGCCCACTACAGATCATACCTGGGAAGCCTTGGTACACAAGGCTTCTTTTGTTTTATATGGGCTTTGTAAAAACCTAAAAAAAGTGTCTTGGGGACGAATGAAGATGCCTAATCAATAGATAAACAGAATATTACGCTCATTCGACAATATCGCTCCTAAAACGACAAATTACGGTTATTTAGCCCCATTAGTAATCAAAGCAATATATGGTAAATTTGGATTAAAATATATGTCCGGCATCTAAACATGTCAAGGAGTGAAGCATACATGATCAAGAGATTTAGTAAAAAGCTTGTCATAAGTGCAGTTATGTCCGTCATGTATTGTTTGGTGCCAGTTCTGTATATGCCTATGACGGCTGGGCCGACACATACCAAACCGTACATTCGTTGAATGGCCCAATAAATGGGGTTTCAACAACAATTAATTCGGCTGTTGATGTGGATTGGTACTCTTTCACAGTAACAAAACCAGGAATATATAGAATAACACTACAATCGCCAGCTGGATTGAATTATGATTTTCATGCTGCAGTTGAATCTGGTGGGTGGCTCTACCCATTTGCCTCGGGGGCGGATACTGGTCAGGGTGGACTTGATTATATGACGCTCGACACTCTCGGATCAACACTTACTCACACATATTACTTTCAAGTGAGAGGACAAACGAGTTCGGATCATTCAAATACAGCCCAGTATATTTTTACTATAGTAGAGTTGTAATAGGTAAATAATAGATTAATCAAGGGTCATCCAATAGGGTGGCTCTTTTTAATGAATGATACCCTCTATTTGAAAAATCATAATAGAAAATGATGTTATATATTGTTTTTGTGTCGGAAAGATGCAAATAAAAATATTCCTTAACCTGCTGCTTTTGCAAGCATCGCTAAACTTTTTTTATCACGCTAAATAGGTGACAATGTTTTTTTATCATTATTTTTTGTTATTGCTGGGTGGATTCCTTTATCTGATGTCTAAATAATTTCTCAACCCAGCAACAATACCTTGAGCAATTGTATTCTGTCCCTTTTCTCCAAGTAAATAGGACTCCTCCCGGGCATTGGTCAAGAAGCCGACCTCCAGCAATGCCGCGGGAACTTCACTAAGGCGGAGCACCCGCCATTCCTCTTTTTTGATGCCCCTATCTTTAAAGCCGCTTGCCTTCACAACCGCCCTCTGCAAGGTCTGGGCAAACGCAACACTGTCCGGTTTGTAGTAATAGATTTCTGTGCCTGAGACGGTTGGCTCTTCTGGGAACGTATTGCCATGAATGGATAAAAAGGCATCCGCTCGCTGCGAATTAGCAAAAGCGGCACGATCCTCCAACTCAATAGACGTATGCTCTGTTCGTGTCATATATGGTATGAAAGCCGATTCTTTTAAAAGCAGCTGATAAACCTTCTGCGTGATCGCTTGCGTAAAATCCTTTTCATACTGGCCGCTTGCGCCGTCTGCGCCAGGGTCATGTCCGCCATGACCTGCATCAAGAACGATGACAAAGGGAGCAGAACCGAAGATTGGAGCGGGTTTAGCTGATTCATCATCAAACATCTGCCGTGCGCTATACAACAGCTTGTCCGGTGCTAATGGCGATTTGAGAGACCAGAGCAAGCCGATCATGAGTGGAAGACTTAGCAATACGATTATTTTTCGGCGCGGCAATCGCCTTTTCATACCTCTCATGGCTCGAACCTCCGTCTATCGGGTGTGTCTACACGCCGTAGATTTAAACACCTCAGACAGATCACCGCTATCAAGAAAAGCGTCTACGGGAAGAATGCGGTAAGTATATCGGGATTGTCCTTCTACCTTATCACGATAGACCCATGTGGGAATGTATTCTATCTGCTGAATTACAGTTTCATTCGTCTTGTTGTTTTTGCGAATATTGATAGTAACGATTATGCCATCCTCCGTTAACTCATTGCGGCTGTCGAGTGTTTCTCTTCTCTCGTTCGATATAAAATTCCCCATCGAACACCTGACCAAATAAACCATTCTTTATAGCTTCTTTACAACTTAATAAAATTTCTCATATACTCGAGCCTTATACTTAACAACGAATGCAGCGTTCGCGCGATGCAACGGCAGCCAAGATGGATGCGGCTTTATCCGTAAAAAAATAATCTATACAAATAGTTACTATCAGATATTTGCAAGAGGGACACTTCCTTCAAAGTGCACATGTAAGGATATCAGAAAATCCTGTATAATAAATAAAAATGGACATCCAGCAGTTGACAAATCATTTTATTGTGTCATAATGATATTATCAAAAAGTTAATAACATTGGATTCACTAGCATAACGAGATGGTTTTCCCGCTACTGAAAGTAAGCTGACAGCGGAAAAACACGACTGAAGGAGTTGACCGTCTTGATCGAAAATCAGACCACATATTCTCCCAGCAATTATCGGACGCCGGATGGGGCTCCAAGCGATATTGTTATTTTTACGATTGAAACAAAGGAAAAGGCCGCCGGGAAAAAGGCGCTGCCGGACCGCGAGCTGCAAGTCATGCTTATTCAGCGGAAGCGATGGCCGTTTGCCGGAGCCTGGGCGCTGCCGGGCGGCTTCTGCGGGGAAGATGAAAGCATGTACGATTGCGCCAAGCGGGAGCTTCAGGAGGAAACGGGCGTCGACCGTATCCATATGGAATATTTCGGCGTGTACAGCACACCCGGGAGAGACCCTCGCGGCTGGATGATCTCTCATGCTTTTTTTGCTCTCGTTAACGAAAAGCTGCTTGCGGGAAGATCGGCCAGCGACGATGCGGCGGATGTCAGACTTTTTCCATACCACGAAGCGTTGAACATGGAGCTTGCGTTTGATCACCGGGAAATTTTGAGCGACGCCTTCCATAGGGTACAGCAAAAAATGCTGACCACTACAATTGCTAAAGAATTCCTTCCCGAGGAATTTACGATCAGCGAGCTATACCAGGTGATCCAAACCGTTGTGCCAGAATTTCAGGAGCGTAATTTTATTCGCAAAATCACATCGACGCAAAGCCGGAAGGGCATAATTGAAGAGGTATTGGATCATAAAGGAGAAAAGAAGCTGTCCAACCGGTATTCACAGCGGGCAGCCCAGCTATACCGATTTACGGAGCATATGCCTCCGCTGTTGTCTATCTATACATGATCCGCGCCTGCATGAAGCAACGCTGACGGCGGCCGGCTGATGCAGAAGTCATATAAGCTAATCCCAAAATTTCAGGTATAGCGCCGGATGCTTGTTTCTAACATTTAGGCGTATAGAGCTGAGAGTGAAGCGGCTTCTGCCTGTTTTTTTGAAATTCTGATATTGTCCCAATAATACTATTAAAATAACTTTTTGATGGAGGGATTACAATGAAAGCATTAATCGTCATTGATTACACCGTTGATTTTGTTGTGGGGAAATTGTCTTGCGGCGATCCGGCCATTGCTATTGAAGACCGGATTTGCCAATTGACGAAACAGTTTGCCGAAGCGGGCGACGAGGTTGTGATGGCAGTAGACCTGCATGAAGCGGACGATCGTTATCATCCCGAAACAGCCTTGTTTCCCCCCCATAATATTAGGGGCACAGAGGGCAGGGAGCTTTACGGAAAACTAAGCGAGGTTTACAAGCAACACAAGGATACCATCTATTGGATGGACAAAACACGTTATAGCGCTTTTTGCGGCACCGATCTTGAATTGCGGCTGCGCGCAAGAGGGATAACGGAACTTCATCTGATAGGCGTCTGCACCGATATTTGCGTGCTCCATACAGCCGTAGATGCTTATAACAAAGGCTTTGTTGTCAAGGTTCACGAGGATGCGGTTGCCAGCTTTAATCCTGCCGGGCATGAATGGGCTTTAGGCCATTTTCGGGGATGTCTGGGGGCGGAGGTATTGAGGAACGGGAGGGCTGACGATGAGCTATAACAATTTGACGCTGCATACGGACAAATATCAGATTAATATGATGTACGCTCACTGGAAGCAAGGTACGATGCATCGCCGTGTTGTGTTCGATATGTATTTCCGCAAGCTGCCCTTTGGCAACGGTTTTGCCGTATTTGCCGGATTGGAGCGGGTGGTGCGTTATATTGAAGGTCTTTCTTTTGGCGAGGAGGAGCTTCGTTTTTTGGCGGAGCAAGAAGAAAATTACGAGCCGGCATTTTTGGAGGAGCTTCGCCAGTTTCGCTTTAGCGGGCATTTGTTTGCCGTGAGAGAAGGCGCGCTTGTTTTTGCAAACGAACCACTCATCAGGGTGGAGGGCACTATTTTTGAAGCGCAATTGATCGAAACGGCCATTCTTAACTTCGTTAATTACCAGACGCTGATCGCGACAAAAGCAGCCCGAATCAAAGGCGTCGCCCCGGAGGATACCTTGATGGAATTTGGGACCCGGCGCGCCCAGGAGGCGGATGCGGCCATGTGGGGGGCGCGGGCAGCCTACATCTCCGGCTTCCATGCGACGTCCAACATGAGAGCGGGCATGCTGTTCGGCATCCCGGTCAAGGGCACCCACGCTCATGCATGGGTCCAATTCCATGCCAGCGAGGACGAGGCGTTCCAGCGTTATGCCGACAGCCTGCCGGATGGCGTAACCTTGCTGGTTGACACCTATGATACGCTCAAAAGCGGCGTGCCGGGCGCGATCAGGATAGCCAAGGAGCTGGAGAGCAGGGGCAAAAGAATGCGCGGCATCCGCCTGGACAGCGGCGACCTTGCATATCTCTCCAAGAAGGCACGGGCCATGCTGGATCGGGCGGGACTGGAATATGTTCAAATCGTAGCTTCCAATGACCTGGACGAAAACATAATGCTCAACCTGAAGGCGCAAGGCGCCGCAATTGATTCCTGGGGCGTTGGAACGCAGCTTATAACGGCAGCGGACAATCCTGCGCTGGGCGGCGTCTACAAGCTTACAGCCAAGGAAGAAGAAGGCGAATGGCAGCCGGTTATCAAAATATCCGGCAACCCCGAGAAGGTAACCATTCCAGGCGTCAAAAACGTTTACCGGATCGTGGATCGAACCACAGGCAAGGCGGAGGCGGACTATATTGCGCTAAGCGATGAAACGGATGTGGCGAAGGGAGAGGCGATCAAGCTGTTTGATCCCCAGCACCCCTACCTTCACAAATATGTAGATGACTACGAGGCGATTCCCATGCTGGAGCCTGTGTTCCAGAACGGGGAGCTAGTTGCCGCGCTGCCTGATCTGGAGGACATACGGGAGTATCATCAAACGCAGCTTGCGCTATTTTGGCCTGAATATTTACGCAAGCTGAATCCGGAGAAATACCCCGTTGATCTCAGCGTCAAAGTATGGGAGCTGCAAAAGGAGTTAATTCGGCGTTTTCTACCTCATTGATACCTGTTCTTGCCTATTCGCCCAAACCATCCCGGCTGGATTGAATAGACTGCTATCATACCAGTTGGATGGGCGGGGAATGGGGGATGCCGAGAAAACAGGAGAGCGAAGAAACTCCAAACGAATTAACTGCCGATGATTTGGCATTGCTGGCCGCCATTTTGGTTGTTATCGCGGATGCGGTTGCCCTGTGGGCCGTTGTTGCAGCCCGAAATGAACAAAGCAGCGGTGATGATACCACTAGTAGCATTAGCGGCCCTCTTGCGGCAGTCGTCAGCCAATTTACCGGTTTTCCGGTAAATGCAAGAGGACGCAGCTTGCGGTCCTCCTTGAGGATTTCCGATAGATTGATGGGCAAGAGTCCGCGGAATGGAAAACAGGCCAGAAGTAAAAGGTCGAAGCCAGCTCCCGGCCGCGGCGCAAAAAGAAAGAATAAGTAATACAACCCCGTGGCATAGTATATTCGTATGCAGAAAATGCTTTCAACGGGAGGTTTACCAGTTGGATAACAATGGTCAGGGTGTTCAGAATAAGCGTGAAACCTTTGTAGCTGTTCAGAAAAACGGCGACGGAGACTTGATTTCCTTCAAAACGGACAACGGCAGGGTGCTGGATTATCCTACTGCCCTTCAAGAGGTGCAAAACGGCGTCATTGCCGGCGTTAATGTGTTTAAAGGCAAGGATGGCGATTTGTACATTCGGGGAGATGCGGATGGCGATCCTACTAACAATCTGGATCAGCTTCCCTTGTTCTGAGCAACAGACTATCTCTCTGACGCAGCATAGACGCGCTGCACTTATCAAACGTGCAGCAGCTTATATGGCTGCAGGACAACAAAAACGCTTGAAGGCTTAGAAGCCTTCAAGCGTTTTTGTTGCTGTGCCGGCATTTGCCGGTTTAGCAAATCGTCGATAATGGATCAGAATTCATAAGCCACGCGCTGCTCTACAAACCTCATTTTTCCTGTCTTGCCACGGTAATCCTCCATAGCATCGCCGTAATGCATCAGCCAAACCTTCTCCTGAATGTCCGGGGGCAACGTCAGCAGCTCGTCCAGGCAAGCATGAACAGCTCCCGGGGCCTCAAACTGGCAGTCATGGAGGATCGTTTCCGCGCGCCCTTCCGCAAGCAGGCTTGTCAGAAGCCCGGCGTCAAAGCGCATATCCGCCGTATAGAACAGCTTATTGTTAAACAGGAACGAAAAGCTGTCTTTGCCCGGGATATGCCGCGTCTTAATCAGCTCCACCGTCAAGCCGGGAAACAGCGTATAGCTTACGCCCTCCTTAAGCGGGCGAACGTCAAAAAAATCGTCCAGGCTGCCAAGCGGGCCTTGCGTCATCCCTCCTCGCAGCGTTTGCTCCCATAGCGGCGCCACCAAGCGTTCTTCTATATAAAGGACAGGCTTTCGGCTGTATTTAAACATCATTTGGAAGGCCAGCTCCTCCAGCCCCCCAACATGATCGCCATGAATGTGGCTGATCAGCACAGCGTCAAGCTCATCAAAGCTATGTCCCATTTCATATAACGCTTTGGGAAGCGTAATACCGCAATCAACAAGCAGCGTATGGCCCTCCGCTTGGATTAGCGCGTTGTTATTATCGTATTTTTTGGCAAAAGCGCTGCCGGTTCCCGCCATGGTTACTCTCATGGAAACCTTCCCTTCCAACATTCTTTCCTACACTGTATCAAAAGTGGGGGAGAGTTGACAATCTCCCTTTCCGTAAATGCAGGAATATTAAAACAGGAAATAGACTGGATTATTTCCCAGGCAAGCGCAGCTTTCAACAGCATTTGACAAATTCGGTTTTTTCTGATTCAGGTTAAAAAAGTTTAATAAAGCTCGCAACTTTACGATAAAGCTTGAGTATAAACTAACATCCAGATCAGGCGGATGGAGGTTAGAGCAGCAATGAGGTTCAGAAAAGTAGCGATTTTGTTGATGCTGCTGTCGTTATGGGGAGGGAGCATGATTTTTGCCAATACCGCTTCCCAGAAGATGAAGGTCATCGTAAATGGAGCGGAATTTGACGAAGGCGGGGTGTTGATTGAAGGAAGATCCTATTTGCCGCTCCGGCAAATGGCGGTAACGCTTGGCGCAATGCTGGACTGGGACAACAATGCCAAAAAAGCGGTTTTGAGCAAGCCCAACGTTCACATGTTCATGTACAACGGGAACTCTCCCTTTGGCATGGTCGACAAAGGTTACCAGGGTAAAATAAAAGTATTCGCCCAAATTGACAATGTTACAACCGATATCAGTGCAGTGAAAATAACGATTACGGACCCTTCCGACAAGGAAAAGCTAATCGAAAGCAAAACGATAGACAAGCAGGCGGATAATTTCTGGTTTGTCACGCAGGAGTTTGATTACAAATTCGATGCGGTAGGGAAATACACCGTTAAATTTCATATGAAGCAGTCCAGTACGGACGAATGGTTTGTTGTTTCGGAAAAGCTGATTACTTCAAGAAATCCGTAAGCCGCAATCAGTGAATATAAGCCAAAGCCCCCAAATCCGCCAAACAGCGGTTGGGGGTTTTTGATTTTTCTAGAGCCCGCCATCCCAGGCCTCTTTTTCGAGAGTGTAATGATTGTATGGCTCGTCATCCAGCTCGATGACGTTCTGAAAGGCGAAGCCGCATTTTTGGATTACTTTATTGGATGATAGGTTAGTTGTAAGAGCAATAGCGTTAAGCGTCTTGATGTCTGTTTTTTCAAATAAAAAGGTAATCATTCCTCGTGCAGCCTGGGTTGTGAGTCCTTTATTCCGGTAGTCCCTGGAGATGGCGTACATGATTTCCCGGTTTGGCGAGGGCAATTCATCCTTTATTCCTGAACAACACCAGCCGATCAATTCTCCAGTCTCCTTCAAAATAATGGCCAGCCGCAGCCTAAGTGCGCCAATGTCTTCATTATTGGATACCGCGCTCAAAAATTGCTTGTTCTCCGGTAGCTCATAATTGAAAAACCACTCCTCCCGCTGCTCCTTCGAGACATTCCAGCCGGGCAAATAGTCGTGGATTTCAGGCTGCCATGTGAGAGAATGAAAGGACTCCAGATCAGAGGGCAAAAATTCACGTAAAATAATATCCTCGCATTCAATGGAAAAAAGATGATCTTCGCAATCGGAAAGAACAGATTTCATACTATGTTTCTCCTTCTGTATAACAGGCTAATATCCATCTTACAGCTGCAAATATAGGTTGTGCTACGGATACTTCAATTATAGCTATTTTTTCTGCTGCTAAAATAAAGCATATATTTGACCCGCTGTAAGCTGTCATGGTACGATGGGCAGGTATGATTAATTCACTGAAATGGGGTAACAATCATGAGCGAGCATCAGCATGGTGAAGATTGCGGCTGCGGACATGATCATGAGCACGAAGAGCATGTTTTTATCGTTTCCAACGATGAAGGCGAAGAACGCGAAATGGTCATGGTGTATACATTTGAATCCGAAAATAATGCATATGCCGTATTGCTGGATCGTCAAAATCCAGAGGAAGACGGCGTTATTTTCCGCATTGAAGAAGAAAACGACGAGGCTTACCTGGTAGGCATCGAGGATGACGCCGAGTGGGAGCGCGTAACGGCAATCTACGAAGAAATCGCAAAAACCGAAAACGGCGAAGCGTAAAGACCAATCCTGAACGATTGGCATAAGAAAAAGGCAACCCTATTCGACGGTTTCGTCGCGGGATGCCTTTTTTTGTGAAGGAACGGCTTAGAAAATGGCCGTTTCCTCCACAATAACCTTAACATTCTGGATGCTGCGGTCCTCGGGGCCTTTGACAGGCAAGCCGACCTCCACGTGATCCACGATGTAGTCGATATTTTTTTGCGAGATGACTTCGCCTGGAAGAAGGATAGGGATGCCCGGCGGGTAGACGTAAATAAATTCCGCAATGATTCGGCCGGCGGATTCCTTAAACGGAACAACCTCTGTTTCAGCGTAAAAGGCATCACGCGGCGTTAGCGACAATTGCGGGATTTCAGGAATTTTGACAACCAGCTCACGCGCTTCTGCTCCTTCGTGGAAGGCTTCCGACAAGCCTTTGAGCGCTTCAATCAGCTTGGCGATCGACTCTTCGTTATCGCCCGGCGTCACTAGGCACAGGATGTTGTACATATCGCTTAGCTCGATTTCCAGATTGTAATGCTCGCGAAGCCAGTTTTCCGTCTCGTATCCGGTAATGCCAAGATGACGCACGTGAACGGTTACTTTTGTCGGGTCATAATCAAAGGTAGCTTCATCGCCCAAAATTTCCTTGCCGAAGCAATACAGGCCTTCTATTTCGTTGATTTGCTCGCGGGCGCTGCTTGCAAGAGCGATGGCCTTCTCCGCAATATCATGTCCGTGCAGCGCCAGATTGCGTCTCGACGTATCCAGCGAGGACAGCAGGATATAGGAGGTGGAGGTTGTTGTCAGCATGCTGATAATCGTTTGTACGCGATGCGGGTTAATTCTGCCCTTGCGAATGTTTAATACCGAGCTTTGCGTCATGGAGCCGCCCAGCTTGTGGACGCTGGTAGCCGCCATGTCCGCTCCGGCCTCCATGGCTGACATAGGAAGCTTTTCATGGAAATGAATCAAAACGCCATGCGCCTCGTCAACCAATACAGGAATGTCGTAGCTGTGGACAAGCTCTACAATTTCTTTCAGATTGGCACAGATGCCATAATAAGTGGGGTTGATGACCAAAACGGCTTTAGCGTCGGGATGGCGCTCAAGAGCGCGGCGAACGGCGCGTGTCGTGATCCCGTGATCGATTCCCAAATTGCTGTCCCTTGCCGGCGAGATGAAAACAGGTCTAGCTCCGGCGAAAATGATGGCTGCCATAATGGATTTGTGAATATTTCGTGGCACGATAATTTTGTCACCGGGCGAGCATACCGTCATAATCATCGTCATGATGGCCCCGCTGGTGCCTTGAACGGAAAAATAAGTATAATCGGAGCCGAAAGCATCAGCAGCGAGAGCTTGAGCTTCCGCAATGACGGCTGTTGGCTGGTGCAGATCATCCAGAGGCGCTATATTGATCAAATCGATCGACAAGGCGTTGTCGCCGATAAAAGCTCGGAATTCGGAGTCGCTGCCCAGTCCTTTTTTGTGACCGGGGATGTGAAACTGAACGGGATTATTCTCCGCATGGTGGCGAAGCGCTGTAAATAGCGGAGTTTTAGTATGATCCATTGTCGTAATCCCTGCCTTTCATTGATTAGATGTACAAACAAAGTTGAGTATAACAAAAACAAGAGGGAATGCAAGGTTATTTTGTTGTAAATGTGATAGGATATATGGACAGGGGGATTGAAATATGAAAGATAAACGTCTATTAATCGTAATGGCGATATTGATGATTACCTTTATCGGGTTTGGCATTATCATCCCGGTTATGCCGGAAATTATTTTGGCAGCCGACAAAGAAGGCGCGGAATTACATACCGGACGCATGCTGGCGCTTTATTCTGCTATTTCCTTTCTGTTGTCTCCGCTCTGGGGCAACTGGTCGGATCGAATCGGCCGCAGGAAGATTATATTGATTGGCCTTTTAGGCTTTTCCGCCAGCTTTTTGCTGTTTGGACTATCCTCTGGCAATTTGCTGCTAATGTACCTTTCCCGTGCGATGGGCGGCCTGTTTTCAGGAGCAGTGGCCTCTGTTATCGTAGCTTACGTGGCCGATATTACGCCTCCCGAGGAACGCACCAAAGGGATGGGGCTTGTGGGCATGTCCATTGGTCTTGGCTTTACCTTTGGCCCTGCGGTAGGAGGTTTTCTGAGTGTAATATCATTGGAAATGCCGTTTTTTGCCGCATCGGCGCTGGCGTTCATAACCTTTCTGCTGGCAGCCGCCAAGCTGGGGGAGTCACTGCCGCCAGAGAAACGCAAAAACAGCCAGACCAAGGCCGTATCCAGATGGACCGCATTTCGCGGACCGCTTAAATATTTATATATTCTAGCCTTTTTCGTTACCTTTACGCTGGCGGGCATGGAGGCAACCTTGCAGTTTTTTGGCATACAGCGCTTTGGCGTGACGCCTCTGCAGGTCGGGCTGCTGTTTTTTGTTTGCGGCTTTGTTGGCGCTCTTGTCCAAGGCGGCGTTGTGCGCAGGCGCATCCGCAAAGGCCAGGAGCCGCACTATATTATGGCGGGACTAGTGATATCCGCGATTGGCTTTTTCCTGCTTCTGTTTGCGCATTCCCTATGGTGGGCCATTACGTCGCTGGCCATTTTCGGAATCGGCAATGCGTTGATTCGCCCTTGCGTGACGTCGCTGATTACTCAGAAAACGACGGTGGGCCAAGGGGTTGCTTCCGGACTAAGCTCATCTATGGACAGCTTGGGACGTATAGCGGGACCGATGATGGGATCGCTGCTTTTTACAGTGGAGCTGGGCTTGCCTTATTTGGCTGGCGGCATTCTCTGTCTAGCCGCATTAAGCCTTGTGTTCCGTTTCCTCTATCTGGATAAAGCCTCGCAGCCGTTGGCTAGTTAAATATCCGGTCTGAAGAATCAAACCTTCTTTATGTCTGCATCGAAATGATGCAGGCATTTTTTGTATGTTGTTTTCTTTTAGTGTTTTGTCTAAATTGTGACCTGGAACCGCAAATCATTACGCTCTTGACGAAAAAAACCTCTAATCATTCCCTATAATGTTCATACTTAATGTACTTAATTCAGACGTGGGGCTCACCCCATTTTTTTTGCGAAAGGATGTGGATTTATTGGCAGGAACTCGCGGTTTTGCAGGTCTTCGTGGGGAACAGATTCGAAAAGGCGTTTTAAGGGATAGCCATTTCAGCGAAGAGCACAAAATAAACAAAAACAAGGTTGATGTCGTGTGGTCCGATCATCATGGGATGACCGAGGAGGCATTGGCACTTATTAAAGAACTTAGGGATGACTTGGATGCTTTGGACATAGATTCAGATGCAATGAGAGATATAATTGCGACGGCGGAACAGGCCAATTTTAATGCAGCTAACGCAATAAACACAGCGGATAACGCCTTTTCTCAAGCAACGAATGCAATGAGTAAAGCTAATTCAGCAAGTAGTTTGGCCGAAAGCCTGAATGCCCAAATATCCACTGCTTCAGGCAAAGCAGACACTGCACTTGTTAAAACCCTCTCAGTGGAATCTAGCCTGATCGGAATGAATACTAAGGTGACCGCAGCAGACGCTAAAGCGCAGTCGGCTTTGGATAGAACAGCAGCTCTTGAGGAATGGATGAGTGAAAGCACGTCCAATGCAACGGAACTTGCACAGACGGCCATGGAGAGAGCTAGCGAGGCTCATCTCATCGCTTCTAACGTACAGAGCTCATACAATATAGACATTCCTGTTGTAAAGTCTGACGTGGTTTTGGCCAAGAGCACGGCTACTAAAGCTAACCATACGGCGGATATAGCTTATGCTATGGCTTCGGCAGTGGAAGAGGCGCTGGAAAATCTCCCGACACCGGTAGAGGGGGACGTAACAACAGATCAACTTTATAATCAATTGTTAATTACTGACGCCAAGGCCACAGAGGCAAAGAACAAAGCTGAATTAGCTTTAACAACTGCTAATGGAGTCGACAATAAAGCGGAAGAAGCTCTTGCCAGGGTGATGTCTTTGGAGGGGGATTTTGCATCTACGTCCAATAATTCCTCTGCAGCTATTATTATGGCTAATGAGACTAAGTCTTTAGTAAATGGCCTCTCAATAGAATTAAATACAAAGGTAAATTCGGCTGTATCAAAAGCTGATGCGGCCAAGAGCGCGGCTGATTTGGCTCGTGTTAAAGCAAATGGATTTGAAGACGATATCACTAAAGCTAATGCTAACGCTTCAAAGTCTTTGATTATGGCGACTGCAGCAAAAGATACGGCTGATAGTATGAGCGGAAGTTTAAGCAGTGCTGTTTCAGATGCATCCCGTGCGCTAAGTCAAGCAAGCTCAGCAGATACTAAATCCGACACCGCTTTAACTAGGGCTACATCATCCGAGACGATAGCAAATCAGGCTAAAAATATAGCAAACAGCGTGGATGGGAAAGCAGATCAGGCGTTGTCAAATTCCGCCGCTAGCTTGGTTATTGCAAATGAGGCAAAAAATGTGGCTGACGGTGTTGATGGAAAAGCTGCGCAGGCCCAACTGGTCGCTGCAAGCGCTAAAGAAATCGCAGAAGGTTTAGATGAAAAAGCTACTCAAGCTATGAACGATGCCGACGATGCCCTAACAGTGGCCCGTAGTGCTGCTTCCTTATCCCAATGGGCTGAGAACATAGCAATTGAAGCAAGGAATACAGCTAACGGAATTGATGCTAAAGCTAGTCAAGCTAAATCAGATTCCAGTACTGCTGTTAGTTCCGCTACCATGGCTAGAACGACTGCCGACAACGCTAGGTCTGTTGCCAATATCGCTTCTCAAGTAGCAAGTGCGTCTGACGACAAAGCGGAAGAGGCCTTGCTTAAAGCTCAGGAATCCATAGATCAATTTAAACAATTTAGCTTAAAACCAGCAGTACAAGGCAAGGATGACCTGCCTGCAGAAGCTAATGTTCTGGACGACATTCGTATCGTAAAAGACGAAAACAAGTTTTACAGGTATACGGCAACTGGTTGGATACCCGTTGGAATTGCCGAAGAAGAAATGACTACTATCCGCAAGCTAATAGACGACATGTCAGAGGCAGCAGCGCCTTATTACTCTATCAAACAAAGGCTGGATGCTTTAGAAGGTTATATACGTAACTGGAGCCTGGAGACTCAAACTGATTTTGATCGAGGCACATACGAGGGTACCATTTTTAATGGTGGAGTAGTGCTAGCAAAACGAATGTTAAAGTCCGTGGATGACCATTACGGCGATCTGGACGAACTCGCTTGGAATACTGTGGATTTAAGAAGTAATGGCCTGCCCATGTTGACAGAATCAGTAACAGGAGCAGGTGGAGGGTTCCTACAAGGCTATTCGTCTCACATGGACTACTCGGATCTAGAGGCCATTCTTTCATTTTCTCTGCACGGAAAGATGCAGGAAGTCTATTTTGGGTTCCATATGAATGCGGATCTTACATCAGGCTATCTGCTCTCATTCAAGCGGAATTTGGGAAGAGACAGGGATGGAAGTATATACGGCAATGTCATTGAAATCTTCAAAATAAAATCAGGTGACTATGAGAAATTGACCTCCCTGAATTATATCTTATTGGAAAATCAGCCCTATGTATTCAAGCTGCACATGGATGGCTCTAACATAACGGTTTGGCGGGATACCATAAAGCTTATTGATATTATGGATGAATCATACACATCCGGTAAATTCTCGTTCTATGACGTTTCTCGAAAAAATAAGATCGGCTTAACCTCCCGCGATTTAGGTACAGGTACTGTCGGAGAGTCTACAGATATCTCCACGGGAATGATGGAGATACAAGCTGTAGAAGCTTATAGCTCTACTGCTTTAGGGGATGTTGCCATACAGTCTGACATGACGGGAGTTAATACTTGTGCCAGAATAATTTCTATCACAGATGATCTCCTGACTGTGACTGCTGATGAATCCAAACTTGGGAAATACGGCGGGGACTTTGAGATTGGCGATACGGTTATTGTACATGTTAGCGGGGGAACCGACAGGGCGGTCATTGGAAATTATGGGCGCTTGAAGATTACTCACGTCAATGGGCGTGATTTTACCTTGTCAGAACCAATTGGGGGGATCATAACCAAGGCACAATTGCCCGCGTGTATTCTTCAGATGGTCAAAGTCGTTTCGTTTTCTAACCTTGTAGTAAAATCAGGCGCAACCGTATCTCCTGTACCATACGATGGAACAGTTGGGGGGATATTGGCTATTGACGTCTCCGGTACATTGCAAGTAGACGGTACCATTAGTGCTACTGGTAAAGGTTTCTACTATGGTGCAGCCTCGCCTACAAACGGCAGAATTGGTTCAGGCAGCGCCTCTGGCACGAACTATGTAGGCTCCGGTGGCGGAGGTGGAGCCAATCAATTCTCAGGTGGCGCCGGAGGTAGGTCTCCCTCAGTAGGTAATGGAGGTATAGGAGGAGTAGGCCTAGGTGCCATCGATTTAACGAAACGGATGACTTTCGGAGGGGCTGGCGGCAGTGGTTCACCGCACAGCGGGGTCACTAATCCCCGCAGTACAGGCGGGGGTATCGTTTATATCACCTGCCAAGTTCTAGATATAACTAATGGTGAAATAAACAGTCATGGTACTGCTGACGGAACACTATGGGGATTACCCGGAGCAGGAGGTGGAGCAGGAGGCACTGCGATCATACATGCTGTTTTAATCAAGGGGATGACGGACTATAAAGTAGGGTGCAATGCATCCGGTGGTACAGGAAACCTTAGCGGAACAGGAACGCCTCCTGTATTTAGAGCACCCACTAACACAGCAGCTGGAAACGGGCAGCCGGGCTGGTGGAGTGGAGCTATACGCGGAACGGCTAGTGGGGGATTTCGCTGCAACGGTGGGGGAGGAGGCGCGCAGGCGGGGAGTAATGCTACAATTGCTGCTGGCGCAGCCAACGCTACAGCGGGTGGAGCGGGCGGGACATCAAACTCCAACTGTTGGGGGGGAGGAGGAGGAGGAGGTGGAGGTTACATAGCAATTTTTTCTGATACTATTTATAGAAACATTGTATGGCCAGAACCAACCATATCTTCCGCTTATCTGAGAGGTATGCTGGCCCTTTGGAATGATGGAGGCCAACTCAAAAAAGTTCACGAAGGGAAGTGGCAAGAAGTAGCTGTTTTACCTTTGTCGGATACAGAACTAATTGAAGTTCTAGAAAACCATGGCATGCGCAGTTTGGCTGCTATAAACAGCAAGCTCCTGAGAGAAGTCAGTCATAAGGGGGTAGTTACGTACACAGACATCCCGTCACAGAGCTTGCATATAAAGGTAACGGATAAACTGCCGCTAGAGCTACATGCTCAGGCGGGGTTATACACTAAGAATGAGGGTTGGTATAGATCCTCTGTGTTAGACTCCGGATATCTTTGTAGGTTCACTACAATGGATGCTCAGATTACATCTGATGGGCAACAATACAACATCCAAACACGCACCTTTATTAACGGCAATTGGTCCGAGTGGTCGGACTTGAACGCAGATAGCACAGTTTTATCTCCGGAAGGAACACGATTCCAATTTCAATTCTATAGCAAGACTGCCGATGGAATTGCCAGCGCTATGCTTGATAAGGCGACCGTCAACTACACTATTTCGGACAAGGAGATAATGGACGCTTCCCTTTACAAGGTGGCTGAAGACCTTAAACAAACCAAAATAGCCATTGCTAAGATGATATTCCATAATACTGCCATAACAATGGGACAAAGAGAGAAGTTCAATAACATCGTAATTGAAAGATTTGACGGCACTACCTACCTGGAATCAATGGATAACGTAGGTATAAATTCTAACGGAGAACTAGCGTTGCTCAATCCTAGTCAAAGCGGTTCTGTCGTTCTCGACACAGTCCTGCTGCCGGAGTACTCTTACTATACGATGGTTACTGCTGAGTTTGAGGGAGATGTAAGTGTACAACTATCTTATGATTATGCCGGATTTATCTTATCCGAATTCAATAGCAAAATGTATAACATGGAGAACGCCACCGGGGTAAGGGTCAAGCTGTTTCTGGAGGCTGGCACTACCACCAAGGTATTATCAACTGCAGTTCTCGTATAAGTTAAAAGCACCTCCCTGACTCCTATAATGAATAGGACGACGGGAGGTGTATTTTTGTCTAGAACAGAGATTTCATTAAATAACGAGAGTAACTTCGAAAAGGTTGACTTACTACAAGCCGTCAGGAAGATGGAAGCCAAACAAGATGAAATGTTGAAACTTATTCAGGCATTACTTAAGCAGGTAGGGGACGAGTAGTCGCTCTACCAACACAAAAGCAAAGGGGAATATAAAATGGCCAATCAACCACTCGTGTCTTGGTATGCGGCAACAAACCAGGACAATCAACAAATAAATCGCTGGGATATAGGTGTAGTTAATGCATCGGAAGTGTCCCAAGGCTTCGAATTTTTGATTTGGAACAACCGCAAAGGGGACACGGATGTCCCTGACATGCAGAATGCTGTATTTATGACAAAGGACGAACATGGCGGCAATACAGGAGAATTGGTGGAGGGTCAATGGATTGAGGTTAAGGTAGACCAAAAAGATTCCACTTTCCATAAAGTAGGGTGGGACGCTTTAACCAACCAACCTGTAGCTCATCCTTTAAAGGCATCAGGAAGCACAACATTTAACGGAGTGAATTCTACACCTAACACAGCTCCTCACACAACAACAAACGGAGAGGTTAGCATACTTGGGGTGGCCAACGACGGTTCTTTAGCAAATTCTAAAGGGAATTTCGTTAAAGTAACCCTGCAATGCCGAATACCAGGAAATGCATCTCAGGGTTTGGTTAACTTCCGTTCAAGAACAACATTCCAGTTTGTGTAATACAGGACAACCATGGAGGAGGCAGCTGCATTGTTAGCCAACATAAGTCCATACTCGATTGTAGAACAAGATTATACATGGATAGGAGAGTACATCGATGGCACTTGTCTTTATGAATATGACATCAATACGAAACAAAGGTCTGATTTCTATTCCATTAAGCGCGATAAACTCATTAGATTTGGTCTAATTGGACACGGGATGAGGCTGTACTACGAAGTAGGCGGAGGGTTTTTTAAATTAAATGGCTCACTTTATGAGATCGTGTACAGAGTAGGAAATAAAGAATATTATCTAACGGGTCAATTTCATCCTTACAATGACGTAATTGCGTTCAAGGATGCAGAGGCATGGTCCTCCAGAGGGCATAGCGATACACACAAGTTTCCTACTCGCATAACTGCGTTTAATTTCGGATGGAAGACTAAGCTTGATGTAAGCGGAGTCCAGTTCAGTATCAAAGCAATTGTAACAATTCCGTACAATGCTCCTGTAAACTTACAAGTTAGTATTGTAGCGGATACTGACTTGGAAGGGCAGTTGCTTTTTAAGAAAAACGGAACTGAAATATCTGAGTTTGAGACTCCGCTCAAGAAAGGCGTTGGCGGAAAATTAATGTGGGCGGTGAGGTGACATGGCGAGAAACAACAAGCATGCGCTGGAATTTAATAACGGATCTCTTTTAACGATTGGTGAGATGCCCTTTACTCAACAAGGGACTATTGAGTTCTGGATGAAGAATTATGATCTGGCCAACTATCGGAATCCAATTAGCACTAATGGGGCTAACGGAGGGAATATAGGTTTTCGGGTAGAGTACGATGCAGCAGGTAATTTAAGTGCAATTATGGGTAACGATTCTGGTGTTTACTCAGGCGGTTACTTCATTAAAATTGGACTTAAGCCTAATACTTGGAATCACTTGGCCGTAACCTGGAATGTTGCAGAAATGACTTATAAAGGGTACCTTAATGGTGCAAAAGTATTTGAGCTGGAAAATTACACTTCGTTTCCAACAAAGTTTCACAATATAGTGCTTGGTTGCGGATTTGCTTCATCTCGACCTTTCAACGGCCTTCTGGATGAGTTTAGGATTTGGAGTGTGGAGCGAGCAGATTTTCAGATAAGAAATAACTATAATTACATGCTAACAGGTAAAGAGATTGGTCTCACCAGGTATCTCAGATTTCTGGAGGGGGCTGGTCCACATACGACTGATCTAATCACTAAACATAACTTTTCTCTAGGTACTGTAAGATGGGCAGATGCAGAAGTGGATTTGTTTGGCAGGGTTGAACTCCAAATCAGTGATGAAGATAAGGATGTTCTTTTAGCTCGAAATACCGACTATTCCTTTAATTTTTCCATATTCCCCACCGCGCCTTTAGATACAGTGGAGAATAACCTCATGGTTGAGGATGGAACTATTGGCGGCGGACACATATGGAAGTCTACAATCAAACTGAATGACTGGGATAGAATTATCAGAATGCGAACTGAGGGGTAAGGGATATGGCTAGTACAGCGATAAACATGGATAGGTACGGGGTAGCCTGGTTTAAGATGGACGAGGCCTCAGGCAACCTGATAGACAGCAAAGGGGCGTTTGTTGGAACCAACACAGGAACAACGATAGTTCCAGGTACTTCAGGCAATGCGAGAAATTTTAACGGTATTAACAACGTGGTTCAATTTAATGGAAGAGTCATACCTGTAGGGAAAAAGAGCGTGAGATTCAGAATTAAAACAAATCAGATATCTCCCGCAGGCGACTATGCATTTGTTCTTGATACTAGGGGTACCAATCTAACAACCGGCGGAGGGTTGGTATGTTTTGTTTATCAGGGAAACCTTTATTTTGGCATGATATTTGCAACGCAAGCTGTTTACGTATCGCATCTAAATATTTCAGATAACCTATGGCATGATGTCCTTTTTACATGGGATGGTACATCAAATCTAAATGGCTTGAAGTTGTATGTGGATGACCTGATAACACCAAAGGCAATGAATACGAAGAGTTTTCCCGGCGAAATTCATACGGTAAATCTGCGCCTAGGTTGGGGAGGATATCCTTATTACTTTAGAGGGCAACTAGATGAGCTAGAGATATATAACGATGTCATAACGACTCAGCCTGACCGATCGCTCATTCACAAGAACGGAAGTTATCTAACATTTTTCCCTGAGTATATGGAGTGGAGATCAGTTGGAGCGTCACTAACTAAGTCAATTTTGGATCAATACGGCGAGGACTCTCTAGAGGAATGGACCAGGGATGTTTTTTCTCATGCATTTAACTCTATAGCCAGCTATTCATCGGGGGCTGGGACAGTTTTGGTGACGCCAGTCACAACGGTAATACCTGCAAAATCAATCCACGTACAGTAAAGGAGGGCTCATGTGGCTAGTACAATAGTTAATATGGACCGCTGTGGTGTGGCTTGGTTCAAGATGGATGAATCTACCGGCAATTTAGTGGATAGTAAAGGCAATTTCGTCGGAACAAATTTCGGGACTACTAGTGTACCCGGAGTTAGCGGAAATGCTCGGAACTTTAATGGAAGCAGCAGCTACATCACATTTAACAACCCAGTCATCCCTTTAGGAAAAAAGAGCGTGAGATTTAGAATTAAAAAAGCAAGCAGGCCTGCAGTTGCTCAGGTTGTGTGGGGAAATGCAGTTGATGCGACTATTAGAAATGGAATTTATTGTTCAGTCGAGCCAGCCGGACATTTAGCAATAGCTGTTCTTGATGCAAGGGGATGGAGCGACCTTAATATTAATTTGGGTTCAGGTATAGATATCTGTGACAATGAGTGGCATGATGTTCTTTTCACTTGGGATGGGACCACTAATGTGGAAGGTGCTCGTTTTTTTGTAGATGATATGGTTAACCCCAAATCTCGAAAAACGGCTAAAAGAAACGAGACTGCTGCACCTGGCTTTAACCTTACGATAGGTAAAAACCCTGAAGCTAATTCCAATTTTCTCCTTGCAACGTTAGATGGGCTGGAGGTATATAACGATGTCATTTCTAATCAGCCAGATCGTTCAGTCATATTCAAGGATAGTCATTATTTCAAGTTTTTCCCTGGATTTATGGAGTGGAGAGCCGTAGGAAACTTCCTTACAAAGTCGATCTTAGATCAACATGGGGTAATGACACCGGAGGAGTGGACAGAAGATGTTTCGACACATCGATTTAACTCTACATCCAGCTACTCGTCAGGTGCGGGAAAAGTCTTTGTAACGCCGGTTACCTCGGCTATACCAACTAAATCAATCCATGTACAGTGAAGGGGGTTTATATGGCTAATACAGTCGATAATATGCAACGCTGTGGCGTGGCTTGGTTCAAGATGGATGAATCAGGCGGCAACTTGGTAGACAGTAAAGGGAACTTCGTTGGAACAAATAACGGCAGTACGGTCATTCAGGGAGTGAGCGGCAACGCAAGGAGATTTAATGGAACAACAAACAGAGTGCAGATTAACGGGCTTACTTTAACTGGAGCAGTTTCCATTAGAGTTAAAATTAGAAAAGCAAGGCTTGACACAACCTGGGCTTATTTTATGGGAACTCTTACTGCATATGCAACCCAACGTGGAATGACTGCATGTGTAGACTGGAGAACAGGGGGGGTGTATTTTGGCTTTGGAGGAGTTGGACTGCCTATTGTTTACGTACAATCAACACAGAATATTGCCGATAACCAGTGGCATGATATTCTTTTTACCTGGGATGGTAAAATCGGTACAGATAATGTGAAACTCTATGTAGACGATATGAGCACCCCGAATGCAGTAGCAAGCGCAGCGATAAGTAATGATTTTATCCATACTTATTCTTATGTAACGTTGGGGGGGCTTACTGGAAATGGAGGCACTGTTTGCGATATTGACGAGCTAGAAATCTATAACGATGTTATATCCGCTTTTCCTGATGTATTCCTGATCAAGCATGAGGGTTTATTTAAAACTTACTCAAATGGCGCATGGATCAGCTTGGGTACAAATGCAACAGCTTCTGATTTTCACAAGCATGGTATCGTCAATTCACTTGTGATTCCTCAGTCCGGATGGCAATCTATAAACGGTCCATATGAGATTCACTCTTGGACAGATAGTCCGGATAAGGTAAACGTAATGGTAACGGAGACATACGATACGTTCAAACCAATCGACTTTTTGGACGGAGACGTTGATGTAATAACCTGGAGTGACGTGCCCTCTGACAGGCCTCTTAATTTAAGAGTGGAGGGGGAGAAGTACATGAACTATCGCTATAAAGTGGAGATGGAAGGACATGGGGAACTAAAGCCATGGAGTTCGTGGGGAAAGGCTGCTGTAAGCGATCACGCTGTAATAAAAAGTCAATATGTGACCAGTGACAATCCATATACTATCAGGGTTACAGTGGAACAGGATAACGGAACCACTGTAATCAATAGCGGCACAGTCACTCTTATCAATACCGCTCCTAGCGTAATCGTGTCTATGTTAGGGATGAGGGCGCAAGCGACAATAGATGACTCTGACGGGGATACGGTTTCTCTAAAAGTCCTCCTTAATGGCAAACAAATACACCCCGCAGCACAGGTGGATGGGGAATTCACAGGCCTTGCCCACCCGCCTATCACATGGACTAGATCGTTTAGGAGTAATGAAATCAATATAGGCACTAACAACACCTTGACCGTTGTAGTAAAGGACAAGCTCGGCAGAGAGAGCCATGGAACCGTTAACTTTGTAGGGGAGTATTCTGGACTTATGTTTGCAGATGAACTGGGGGGATATTACTCTACCGATCTTGAGGAAGTCTTACAGTACTTGGATGCAGGTATTATGATAGCAGGGCAAATATCGGATACTTACCCAATCAGGCTTATTAATAAAACAGGAACAAACATCAAGGACATTCGTCTGTGGAGAGAGCAGTCATCGTTTCCTGTTGGGGCGAAAGTGGAGCTTAGCAAATCAAATAAACTGTTCCAAACTGACAAGGAATTGATATTCCCTGAAACCCTTGGACATGGCGAGGAAGTAACGTTTTTTGCGCGAGTAGTTACAGTCCTTGGTAGCGCACCAGGTGCAGGAATAGAAGAAATAGTTGTAGTAGCGGACCCAGATTAATGGTTCGATTCCAATGCAATGGAGTGGGGCGGAGGACATGATGCCTGAAGATAATGAAATACAACAAAACAAACCCTCTTTTTGGAATAAGATGCCGATTAAGCTATCTATCATAGGGGCTCATTACAATGATCTAAATGGCACAGTTATCATTAACCACTCCTATGATCTGGATTCAATTATCAGAATTAGGCATCATAACCGAATGAAAGTACAACTAGAGCTTGTAGAGCCGCCTTTAGTGAAAATGGTTCTTAGTCCGATTGAGGACACACATGTAAGGGAATCAAATCCCAGATTTAACTACGGCAGAGACCACGATTTGTTTGTGGGAGCAGGATCCTCAGAAGGGAATAGATACAGGGGGTTCTTGCGATTCAGGATCGACTCTATTCCTTTGGACAAAAAGATAAAGAAGGCAACATTAGTATTGCATAGGCTAAATTCAAGACCCGCTATCCCCATTGGTTTGTATGATATACCCGTTGGGGAGATTTGGACAGAGTACGGGTTGACATGGGGTAATCAACCAAGTCAAGGAGCTTTGATTAAAACGTATGATAGCGGAACTTATGCAGGACTTAACGAAATTGATTTAACCTCCTATATAGAAGAGTGGTACGAAGGACGCCGAGAGCATAACGGTTTCATGCTCAGGACACTGGACGAATTTGCCGTAGGTGCATACAAACAATACGGCTCAAGGGAAAGCGATCTTTTCCCGAGCTTGGAAATTGAATATTACGACCCTGTGGTCTACAGTATAAAGAAAGAAGAAATTAGAAGTAGTGTATTCATTGTTGGCTTGGGTTCCAAAGTAATTGAGAGCTCCGTAGTAGTCTCTAATTACCTAGAGACGCAAGATGTTCCAGGAAGTGTTTTTGTAAGAGATCCTTACGAACCTTCCGTGGAAGATTTGGGTTCCTCTGTTCATGTCAGTCGCGATACATTGCCTTGTAGCATGGTTATCGTACAGAGCGACAGAGAAGATATGCCAAGCAGAGTAATGATTCGATTAAACGCCGCAGATGATCTAAAGAGTCTGGTACAGATATCTAAGCCGGAAATTCCAGTATCCATATATATAAGACCACACTTTGATTTGGAAGCCTTACTTTTTGTATTTGGTTCTATGGCGGAGGACCTGAGTTTCTCAGTTACCGTGAATACTCCCGAGAGACAAGGTTCCATAATCGTAAGGCCTTACATTGATATGGCGGGAACATTGGAGGTCCGTGGAGCAGGATGCAGTACTTTTCCATCCTACATTATGGTCAACACTCCTGACAAAGATTGCTCTGTTATTGTAAGGTCATATCGTGATTTTAGTGGAGCGGTTACGATACGTTCTGCCCAAAATGATGATTTACCTTCCAGCCTATTTGTAATATCTGACTTTATTAACTCAAGTGTCACGGTAAGGATAGACGGGGAGCATCATTTATCCTCTAGTTTTCTAGTCAGAGCAGTTGGGGACGCTGATCTTCTATCCACTGTTCTCCCGAGAGTAGTAGAGGATTTGGACTTAATGTTCAGTCTGAAAATACTAAAACCCGCAGAGCATGAACTTAGCTCCACTGTAATTCCAAGGATAAGACACGCTGATGATATAGACTCCTCTGTCGAAATCTCGGAAGATAAGCAAGACGAGATGTACTGTTTCATCATGTAGTAGCTATCAACGGGGGTTGTTCAGAAAGTCTTTCGAACTTACGCTGGACGCCTCTTTCTTGTGTTTTTGACCTATATCAAATACTGATAATATTTCCATAAAGGGGAAGTTCGGAAATTTGGTCTCGGGACATTTACACAGTATAGCAGCCATTGGCTTTTTGGTCATCATGTTACTAGTGTTTGGAATTTTAAGCTATTGGAATTGCCGATGGAATTTTGCCCGCTGCGGACAAACTCCATGTCCCAGTAGGGCTAGCTTCTGACGTGCTGAAAGTGGAGAGCAAGCAGGAGGAACGGAGTACAGGCCGGAACTAATTATTACGTTTGCGCCGTAAATAGCAAAGGTCAATCCCATAAAGTCAGAAATGGTTTACGGAATCAAGGACCCGTTACGGTCAAAATTAATCAGTCATCAACTTCTTTAGAGCATAATTTTTAAAGTGCTTGACAAATTGCGTTTTCCTGTCTAGAATGATAAAAACCATAATATCCCAAAGGCCATGATCAAGGATATAGCAACGGAAGGCGCTGATTACAGAGAGAATGCCGCCGCTGAAAGGCATTCATCAGAGGAACCGCAGCTCCCGCCTTGCAGCCTCAGCGACTCCCTATGGAACAAGCGCTGACGGAATAGAACATTCCGTTATAACAATGAAGCGTACAATAACGCCACAGATGTGTTATGTACGGCAACAGGGTGGTACCACGAGCATATTCGTCCCTGGCGAATATGCTCTTTTTTGTGTTTTCGGGCTATTTTGAACGAGTCTTTAACCATTATAGAAGCAGGGAGTGTGGAAACATGATCCATTATCAAAGCAAACAGCTAATGCCGACCCTTCGCGAGACGCCTGCCGAGGCAGAGGCGCTTAGCCATCGTTTGCTGCTGCGCGGCGGAATGATTCGCCAGCTTGCCTCTGGTGTATATACGTATATGCCGCTTGGGCGAAGAGTGCTGCGCAAGCTTGAGAACATCATTCGAGAGGAACTGGACGCCGCCGGTGCGCAGGAGGTAACCATGCCTGTGATGCAGCCGGCCGATCTTTGGCGGCAGAGCGGACGATATGACGATTACGGCCCGGAGCTGATGCGGGTCAAGGATCGGAATAATCGGGAATTTGCTCTTGGTCCCACTCATGAAGAGGTGGTGACGGCGCTGATACATGGCGATGTGGATTCGTACAAGCAATTGCCGCTAACGCTATATCAGATCGGCACTAAATTTCGCGATGAAAAAAGACCGCGCTTTGGGCTTCTGCGGGGCCGCGAATTTGTGATGATGGACGCCTATTCCTTCAGCGAAGACATGGAGGGTCTGGATGTCTCCTATGAAGCCATGTTTCAGGCATACAGGGCGATTTTCTCCAGGGCTGGCTTGAATTATCTTGCTGTCGAAGCCGATGGAGGCGCAATTGGAGATGCCGGCGGAACGCATGAGTTTATGGCGCTGGCGGACATTGGCGAAGACACCGTCGTAACCTGTTCCTGCTGTGAATACGGAGCGAATCTGGAGAAAGCCTCGGGCAGGACGCCTGGCAAAAGCGGCGATGGGGCAAACAACGCTAGAGAAATTAACGGAATAGCGGATTCACGTCAACGCCTTCATACGCCTGACGCCTCCACGATACCGGAATTATGCGGGCTTCTTGGCATCGAACCCCAGGAAATCATCAAAACGCTCATTTATGAAGCGGACGGCAAGCCGATAGCGGTTCTTGTCCGAGGCGACCATGAGGTTAATGAAACAAAGCTGCAACAGGCTGTCGGAGCCGTGATGGTGGAGCTGGCGGGCGCCGATGTTACAGTAGCGGCTACGAGTTCGGCCAAAGGGTTTGCCGGGCCAATCGGCCTTAATATTCCTGTTTATGCCGATGAAGCCGTTATGGCAATGGAAAACGCCTTAGTCGGGGCCCGGGAGAAGGATTGGCATCTTGGCGGAGTCAGGCCCGGCGTTGATTTTCAGCCGTTGTCTGTCGGGGATTTTCGCAATGTTAAGGAAGGAGAAGCATGTCCAACATGCAGCCGGGGGAAGCTGGTCTTTCGCCGGGGCATTGAAGTAGGCCATGTTTTTAAGCTTGGCATCAAATACAGCGTTCCGCTTAACGCTTCGTTTCAGGATCGCGGCGGACGGCAAAGCCACTATGTGATGGGCTGCTACGGAATTGGCGTATCGCGCTTGATGGCCGCATTGGTAGAGCAGCATGGCAGCGAAACGGGCATAGTCTGGCCGCGTGAGGTTGCGCCGTATAATGTTCATCTTGTGGTAATCGCAATCGCTGATGCGGAGCAGCGGCAACTGGCAGAAAAATTGGCAAAGGCGTTAAGCTCCGCTAATCTCGACGTGCTGGTGGACGAGCGGAATGAACGGCCAGGGGTAAAATTAAAGGATGCCGATTTGTTTGGCATTCCTGATCGTCTGATTGTCGGACGAAGCGCTGCTCAAGGTATCATTGAATGGAAGGTCAATGGAGAAAGCCGCGAAATCCTTTGGGAAAAAGCAGTAGAGGAAATCACTTTATCAAACGATAAGAGAAAGTAATAAAAGTTGACTGATAAAAACAAGCATAGGCCAAAGTGTGACTGCTCAAGGGGGGAATAGGCGGCCAAGTCCTGAATCATTCCCCTCGCTTGTCCTTCCCTTAGCAATAATCGTGCAAGCAGCAATAAAATTAGTCAATAAACCAAGTTGCCATAACATAAGATGAAGTATAAGATAATGATAAGAACAAATTATCTGAACATTCCGTTAATTGGGGGAGGGATTGCCGTGAACAAGAACTACGAGGTCGAATATTGCAATTTGGAGTTGCGGTTCGAACGCCGGCAAATCCAGAATTTGATCCGCGAGCTCATTCAGGAAGGTTACTCTTTATACTGGAGCGAAACCGAAGGACAATTCCTGGTTTCAATCCGCACCGGCCGCAAGCTGGTAAAGCTGCAATTCCAGCGTCTCGGCAGCCGGTACCGAATAGTCGGAGACTACGTGATCAAGGATGAAAAGCTTTCGGAGCTGCTTGAAAAGCTGATTAATGACTCCCGCGGACATGCAGTTGTCAAACGCATCAAGGATCGTCAAATTGTCATTGAAAGCATTATGTTCGGTGAAATTATTCGACTTGTGGAGGTGTCTGGCATGGAGCATCGCATTATTTATCAGAAAAAGCCGTCTGTCACTATAGAAGAAATGATCAAGGCTTTTCAATCGAAGCGTGCGGAGGAAAGAGCTTTGGTGCTAAGGTACGAGTTGGACTACGAGCTGGCCGTTTTGCACGAGGCTTTGGAATCCGGTGACGAGGAAGCGGTTGCAGCCTCCAAAGATAAGCTTCGCGGCTTAAGAAGCGAAATGCTGCAGCTGGAGCTATAGTAAGGCATTCAAATCTTAAAGACGAATGAAAATAGGCTGCCCGCAGCGTATGGCATGGAGGTAACAAGGGATGATGACGGCGTTTTCTGCCCGTAAAAAAACGGTTCTTATTCATCCGGAAGGATGGGATAAGAACCGTTTTTTTTGATGGGCTTAATACGTTATGCCTTGATTTCTATGTGTTCAGGTATGACTTGTAATGGAAAGTGAACAGTTAGAGCAGCCTCTTAAATATGCGCCTTTGCCGCACGAAGCGAAAAGCGGTAAGAGGATATCGTATAGACGAGCAGAGCGCACCAGATAAAGCCGAAGCTGACCAGGCGGGCGGCGTCGAAGCTTTCCTTATAAATCGCAACGCCAATAACAAGCGTAATTGTAGGAGCGATGTATTGGATAATTCCGATCGTGGAAAGAGGCAGCGTTCTTGTAGCTTGCGCAAACCAATATAATGGCATCACCGTAGCGGCGCCCGCCAGCAAGAGCAGTATCCAGCCGCCTGTGCTTAACGCATCTGTTCCCGAAGTTCCGGCATTTTGCACATAAAGCAGATAACCGGCAGCAATCGGCGTAACAAAAGCCGTTTCCCAGGCCAGACCAATGGTGGAGGCAAGCCCGGTTTTTTTCTTCAATAGACCATAAAGAGCAAAGGACCCTGCAAGCACAAGCGAAATCCATGGCAATCTTCCATGCTCGACTGTAACGATGACAACGCCTGTTGTGGCTAGAGCGATAGCGGCCCATTGCCCGGCATGCAGTTTTTCCTTGAGGAAAAGCACGCCAAGCAGCACGTTAAGCAACGGATTCATATAGTAGCCAAGGCTGCTTTCCACCATATGTCCGTTGTTGACGGCCCAAATAAAAACAAGCCAGTTGCAGCTGATGAGCAGCGAAGACGCGATAACCAAAAAAACCGTTTTTTTGTTCTTCAGCGCCGTTGCAAAAGCCCGGAATTTACGGGTTGCAGCAAGCAGAATGGCGACAAAAACGGCCGACCAGACAACCCGGTGTCCTAATATTTGCCATGCGGACACCTGGTCAAGCGCCTTCCAGTACAGCGGCAGAAATCCCCAAGCCAAATAAGCAAGCAATGCATATCCAAGTCCTTTTGACATCCAGAAAGCCTCCAGTATTCCATCCCGTATCTATGCCAAGCCGACACGCTTAATAGCGACGCCCGGCTTCCAGCTGAATCCATCTATTATATCAGGCAGCGCCTAAAGGGGCCAACCAAATAAAGGGATTCCATTACGGGGCGAAAAAAGCTGCGGTTCATAAGTAAAACTGAAGCTACGCTTCAATAATTTTGATGGCTTCAAAATGACCTTTTTCGGGGCAAACGGTTTTCATATTGGCTTAAAAAGAGTAGAATAAAGCTATTGCCACCTAAAATAAAGATGAAGGATGGAAAAACCTGATGTCAAAACAACAAATTGGTGTAATTGGACTTGCTGTAATGGGTAAAAACCTTGCCCTTAATATCGAAAGCAGAGGCTTCACGGTATCGGTCTACAACCGTTCCCGCGAAAAAACGGATGATCTCGTAAAAGAAGCGGCAGGCAAAAACCTGACCCCTACGTATACAATTGAAGAGTTTGTGCAATCGCTCGAAACGCCGCGCAAAATCCTGATCATGGTTCAAGCCGGCGCAGGTACTGACGCTACAATCGATTCCCTGGTGCCGTTCCTGGACCAAGGCGATATCATTATCGACGGCGGCAACGCTTATTTCCCTGACACGCAGCGCCGCAGCAAAGAGCTTGAAGCCAAAGGCTTCCGCTTTATCGGCACAGGCGTATCCGGCGGCGAAGAAGGCGCGCTGAAAGGCCCGTCCATCATGCCAGGCGGACAAAAATCGGCTTATGAGCTTGTTGAGCCTATCCTGACAGCAATTTCTGCAAAGGTTGGCGAGGATGCTTGCTGTACGTACATCGGTCCGGACGGCGCAGGCCACTATGTGAAGATGGTGCACAACGGCATCGAATACGGCGACATGCAGCTGATCTGCGAAGCTTACGACTTGCTTCAAAACGTGCTGGGTCTGGGCGTGGAAGAGCTTCATGAAATCTTTATGGAGTGGAATAAAGGGGAGCTTGACAGCTACCTGATCGAAATTACGCGCGATATTTTCGCCAAATACGATCCTGAAACCGGCAAGCCGATGGTTGACGTTATTTTGGATTCCGCGGGTCAAAAGGGAACTGGCAAATGGACAAGCCAAAGCGCATTGGATCTCGGAGTTCCGCTTTCCATCATTACAGAATCCGTATTTACCCGCTTCCTGTCCGCTATGAAGGAAGAGCGCGTCGCTGCAAGCAAAGTGCTGAGCGGCCCGAAAAAGGCTCCGTTCCAAGGCGACAAAGCGGCCTTTATCGAAGCAGTTCGCAAAGCTCTGTTCGCCAGCAAAATTTGCTCCTATGCTCAAGGCTTCGCTCAAATGCGCGCCGCATCGGAGGAGTACGGCTGGGATTTGCGTTACGGCGACATCGCCATGATTTTCCGCGGCGGCTGCATTATCCGCGCCCGCTTCCTGCAAAACATCAAGGACGCGTACGACCGTGATCCGGAATTGCGCAACCTTCTGCTGGATCCTTACTTCAAGGACATCGTGGAATCGTACCAAGGCGCATGGCGCGAGGTTGTATCGGCAGCCGTAGGATGCGGCGTACCGGTTCCTGCATTCTCCAGCGCGCTGGCTTATTTCGACAGCTACCGCACCGAGCGTCTGCCTGCCAACCTGCTTCAGGCGCAGCGCGACTACTTCGGCGCTCATACGTTCAAGCGCGTTGACAAGGAAGGCACCTTCCACTTCAACTGGCTGCAGTCCTAATCTCTTTTTTCGGCGGTCAGGCCGTATGAGGCCTCCGCCAGCCAACGCCGAAGCCTTCCGGCTTCCTGGTCGGAATAATGTCTTCGTTCGATCAGCGCCATCGAAGCTTCGGCGAAAGCAAGAAAGTTAAGCAATAAACGTGGCTGCGACAGATTCAGCATAGCTGGGTCGACGTCAGCCACCTTTTTTTTAATGTAACCCAGCATCCATACAACGTCCTCTCGGCATAGAGGGTGCTGGACATCCAGAATGGTACGGATGCGCCGTTCCACGGAATCGGCTGAAGGGTAGGCGGCATCGCCCGTCATATCAACATCACTCCTGAAAAAATGGAATAAAGGGACTCCTTATTCACCATACGGCTTAATCCGTTTTTTTATACCCCGTGCTAGCAAAAAAATGATATGATGTGAGGATGAACCTTATGGAATCGACAGCAACAAACAAGCTGGTGCTCGTCGGATTTATGGGAACAGGCAAATCCAGCGTGTGCAGCTTGCTTAGCGAACGGCTTGGCTGGAGCCGAAAGGACGCCGACGAAGAGATCGTTCTATCGGAGGGCCGAAGCATCGCCGACATCTTCGCCAGCGACGGGGAAGATGCATTCCGGGATATCGAAGCGCATACATTGAGGCGCCTTCTGATTGAACCTGAACCGGCTGTTATCGCTACCGGCGGCGGGGCTGTGCTGCGAAAGCATAATTGCGAGACCATGCTCAAGAATGGTTTTGTGGTGGCGCTCACTGCTGACCCGGAAACCATTATCGCCAGAGTGATGGGCGACAAGGGGCGTCCGCTGCTGCAAGGCGATGTTGAAACGCGCGTTCGTACGCTGATGCAGCAACGCAGAAACGCATACGACTTTGCTCACCTGAGCCTTGACACAACCTCGTTATCTACAGAAGAAGTTGCTAATCTTATTATGAAGGCTCTACTGGAAAAACACCCCAATCTATTGTCTAAATAAAGGAGATATCGCCTATCATGGATGTTATCGTAACGCCAACGCCCAAGCTTCAAGGAGAGCTGCAGGCGCTTTCCTCCAAAAATTATACGACCCGTTATTTGCTCGTTGCCGCTTTGGCGGAGGGCACCAGCACGATTTATTATCCCGCACATAGCGAGGACAGTGATGCTATGCGTCGTTGTATCCGCGATTTGGGCGCAATTGTGGAAGAGGATGACGAAAAAATCGTCATTACGGGGTTTGGTCGGAATCCAAAGCCTGTTAAAGAACTGGATGTTGGAAATGCGGGAGCCGTTCTCCGGTTTTTGATGGCAATTGCAAGTTTATGTCCTGATGTTACTTTTATTAACCGTTACCCGGAATCGCTTGGAAAACGGCCCCACGATGATTTGATTCAATCGCTTATAAGTATGGGCGTTTCCATCGAGCATAGGGAAGGCAAACTGCCGATCAACATTAAGGGCGGTTCACCTAAGGGCGGGCATATTCAAGTATCCGGCAACATCAGCTCCCAATTTTTAAGCGCGCTGCTTTTCCTGACGCCACTTCTGGCGGAAGATAGTGAAATCGAGGTGCTGCATGATCTGAAATCCAAGGTGGTTGTTGGTCAAACGCTGGAGGTGCTGGAGCAAGCGGGCATCGTCATTCATGCAGACGAGGATTACATGCGTTTCCGCGTACCGGGCAATCAGCGTTATGCCGCCAAAACGTATTCCGTGCAGGGAGATTATCCCGGCTCCGCTGCCATTTTGGCTGCTGCCGCCGTTACGGAGTCCGATATCACTGTGCACCGCCTCGTGGAAAACAGCAAGCAAGGAGAACGCGCCGTTGTGGACGTGCTTCGCATGATGGAGGTGCCGCTGAGCCACAATAACGATATCGTTACCATTAAAGGCAACGGCAAGCTGAAAGCTGTGGAGTATGACGGCGATAACGCCACAGACGCTGTTTTGGCCATGGTGGCTGCGGCCGTGTTTGCGGAAGGTACCTCCCGCTTCTATAATGTAGAAAATTTACGGTACAAGGAATGCGACCGCATTACCGATTATTTGAACGAGCTGCGCAAGGCGGGAGCTTCCGTAGAGGAGCGCCAGAGTGAAATTATCGTGCATGGCCGGCCGGAAGGCGTGGAGGGCGGAGTGGAAATTAACGCACATTTCGACCATCGCGTCATTATGGCGCTTACCATTGTTGGCCTTCGCTCCAAAAAGCCGATCAGAATTCGCGATGCGCATCATGTTGCGAAGTCTTATCCCATTTATTTTGACCATTTGAAGGCGCTGGGCGCACAAGTGGAATGGGTTGAAGCGGGACAGGGAGAATAACGCATAATCAGGAAATGAGGGGTTAGCGATGACATTCCAGAATCCTTCGCGGGAGGAAATACGCGATATTTTGAATGAAAGTCAAACCATTGCCGTTGTGGGACTGTCGGATAATCCGGAGCGCGTTTCCTACATGGTTTCGGAGGCTATGATGAAGAAGGGATACACCATTATTCCGGTTAACCCCAATGCCGAAGCCATCCTGGGGCAAAAAAGCTACAAATCGCTTGGCGACGTTCCGGTCCCGGTGGACATTGTTAATGTGTTCAGGCGCAGCGAGCATACGCCTCCCGTTGCGGAGGAGGCCGTTGCCATTGGCGCGAAGACGCTCTGGCTTCAGCTCGGCGTATTAAACGAGGACGCTGCTGCGATTGCCGGAAAGGGCGGACTAAGAGTTATTATGGACCGCTGCATTAAAGTAGAAGACTCCATTTTGCTCCCGAATGGAAAATCCAAAACCTGACGGTAATAAAATGACCGGTTCTCCAGCACAATAAGAAAGGCTTCCAGACGGAAGACCCTAAGCTTAGGCCAAGGAGGACTTTACGTGAATCAATTTTCGCAGCAGTCTGGTTCGTATCAGGGACAAGGTTTTCAGCAACAGCAGCAATACCAGCCAAGCGGTTATGTGCAATCCCATTATCAGGGCCAGCTCAGCCAGCCTACGTTTAATCAACAGTCCAATTCCATTGTAGGCAACCCGCAAGGCGGATATTCCGGCATGCAATCCGGAGGTTTTGGAGGCATGCAGCAAGCTGCTCCTATTTCCCGTATGTATACGCAGCCGGCTGTTTCGAACCAATCGTATGTGTCGCACGGGCAAGTACAGAGCCATGCAAGCTCGCCGGCAACGGCATTTGGCGATGTAGGACCGGTTATCGCCCATGTCGGCTATCAAGCCGGCACGCAGCAACAATACGGCGGGCAACATTCACTGTACCAACCGTCAACTATTGGTTACCAGCAGCAGGCTCAAACGCCGATGGCGGGGCAGCCATACGGAAACATGAATGCATCCCAAAATTTCGGGACGCCAGCACATTCCCAAACGCCGTTAAACCCGGTTTATCAAGCGACTCATGCTTATGAACAAGCAGGTCCGGTGATCTCGCATTTCGGCGGCTGGCAAAATAACAGCCAAGGCGGATATCAGGGCGGCAACCGTTAAAAGCCGGTTTTAACAATCGCTCCTGACTGTCGCAGTCCAAGAATCATCAACAAAGCGGGCCGGATCGGCCCGCTTTTTAATGCCCCTTTATTTTCATGCAAAAGTATTTTGACAAAAAGCAACGGAGCGCGTAACATCGAGAGAGAGAAAAAGGGAGCGCTTTCTGGCTTGTAAATTGTAATTTATCCATTTTGTCCCTGGTAGGAGGTTCATTATGTCATTTATGGGAAACCTGCAGCAGTTGGGCCGGGCTTTTATGCTGCCAATGATCGTATTACCGGCAGCCGCGGTGTTTCTCAGCCTGAGCCAACTGCCGTGGGATTACATAGGTTTGCCCGACATGTCCCAGCATTTGCGCGCCGCAAGCGATGTTATATTTTTATATTTACCGTATATATTTGCAGTAGGGATAGCTTTAGGCATGACGGGAAATGCGCTTTCCGCCGGACTTGCTTCGCTAGTAGGAATGTTTATCTACAGCGGCATTACAAGCTCGGCCAATCCTGATATCGAAACAACCGTATTAATCGGAGCCATAATCGGCATCGCCTCAGGGATGAGCCACGAACGGTTTAAGGATCTAAGACTGCCGGAATATATTCAATTTTTTGGCGGCCCGAGATTTGTGCCGCTTTTTATGAGCGTAATGTCGCTCCTGTTTGCCATCGGAATGATTAATTTTGCTCCCCAACTGGAGCATTTGCTTATTGCGCTTGGAAAGCTGACGGAAGAAAGCGGCGGTTTTGGTGTTTTTTTATTTGGCTTTATTCAAAGAATTCTCGTAATTTTCGGGCTGCATCATTTGGTAAGCCACGTTTTCTGGTTTCAGATCGGAGGTTACGAAACGGCGGCTGGAAATATTGTCTATGGCGATCTGCCTCGTTTCTTTGCCGGCGATCCAACGGCGGGCTCTTATATGGCGGGGTTATATCCCACCATGATGTTTGCATTACCCGCTATCGCGTTTGCCATTATTCATGAGGCGCGCGAGGATTTAAAGCCCAAAATCCGCAAAACGTTTCTTTATGCGGCGTTGGCCTCCTTTTTAACCGGAGTGACGGAGCCGGTGGAGTTTGCATTCCTGTTTGTCGCTCCGTATCTGTATATCGTGCACGCTATTTTGTCCGGCATTATTATGTGGGTTACCTATGAGCTAGGCATTTTGCACGGCTTTTCATTTTCAGCAGGAGCAATTGATTATTTGCTCAATCAGCATTTGGCTACCCGTGGCTGGCTGATCCTTCCCATTGGCATCGTCGTCAGCGTGTTGTATTACACCTTGTTCCGATGGGCCATTCGCAGATTCCGCATTCCGACGCCTGGACGCGAGGAGGGCTCGCAGCTGGATGAATGGGCGGGCGACATTCCTTACCGCGCCCCTCTTATTCTGCAGGCCATCGGCGGCAAGCAAAATATTGTCCAGATGGAATCTTGCATTACGCGTCTTCGGCTAAAGCTGGCTAATGAGCGCGTATTGGACATTAACGCCTTGCGCAGCTTGGGCGCGGCCGGCGTCATACAGCTTGGCGGGGGACATGTGCAGGTTGTTTTCGGAACTTATTCAGAATTGATTCGGGCGGAAATGCTGAAGGCGATACAGCGCGATCAGGAGCAGGTGTTGTTCCACTCGCCTATGCAAGGGCGCATGATTCCGCTGGAGGAAGTGCCAGACCCCATTTTTTCGGGCAAGCTGGTTGGGCAAGGGGTTGCTTTCCTCCCGGATAGGGGGGAGCTGGTTTCCCCTGTAAAAGGGACAATTATGCATATCTATCCTACGATGCACGCGCTCGGCATCCGAACGCCGGAGGGACTTGAGGTGCTGCTGCACATCGGGATTGATACGTCCGGGCTAGCTGGAAAAGGGTATTTCGAGGCGATGGTTGGCGAAGGCGACGAGGTCACCCCCGGCATGCTGCTAGTGCGTTTTAATTTGCAGCGCATTCGCAAGGAAAGCAAATCGCTGGCAACGCCCATGGTTATTACAAATCCCGATATGGTGCAGTCCTGGCGGTATGCGCCGTTTAAAGCGGTCAAAAAGGGACAGTCCTCGGTCATGTCTGTTGTACTTAAAGAGAGAAACAGTGGAGGGGAAAGAAAATGATTACAGGGATTGGAGCTTCGCCGGGTATAGCGATCGGCAAAGCGTTTGTGCTGCCGAACTGGGAATGGGAGGTGCCCGAGCAGCGAATCGATGTGGCTGATTTCGCCAGAGAGTTTGAACGGGTCTATGAGGGCATCCGAACATCCAAACACGAAATTCAGCAAATCAGAGATGAGCTGTGCGAGGTGGTCGGACGGGAAGAATCCCATATTTTCGATGCGCATATCGCCATTTTGGACGATCCTGTTTTCATGAATGAAATTCAAGGCATTATTCAACGGCAATACAAAGCGGCCGAGGTTGCCGTCAAGGAAGCGATAGATCATTTCGTCACCATGTTTGATTTGCTTGATGACGATTATATGAAGGAGCGCGCGCTGGATATCAAGGATGTTGGCAACCGGCTGCTCAAGCATCTGCTGGGAGTTCCCGAAATCAAGCTGCCGTCGGATACGCAGCCGTTTATTCTCATTGCAAAGGAGCTGTCTCCTTCCCAGCTGGTCAATACTAATTCCGATCATGTATTAGGTATCGTGACGCTTGCGGGCAGCACAACCTCCCATACTTCCATCATGGCGCGCGCGCTTGGCATTCCGCTGGTTGTTGGCGTAGAGGCCGCCTTAAAGGAGCCGATAACAACGGGACAGTCATTAATCATCAACGGTACGGACGGGGCGGTCTATATTGAGCCCGATCAGGATACCATCTCTTTTTACAGGCAGCTCCAGCAACGGCAGAGCGATGACAAGCGGCGGCTTCAGCATTTGGTGAACACCCCTTCGATTACGCCGGACGGAAAAGCGCTAAGGCTGGATGCCAATATCAGCTCCCTGAAAGAGCTGGATATTGCTTTGGCCGGAGGGGCGGCGGGCGTTGGGTTGTTCCGCACCGAATTTCTGTACATGGACCGCAATCGCTTTCCGAAGGAAGAGGAGCAGTTAGCTGTCTACCGCAGCGTGGCGGAAAAGCTGGGCGGGGAAAATCTGGTCATTCGCACGCTGGACATTGGCGGCGATAAACATCTGGATTATTTCCAGCACCCGGAAGAGGATAACCCTTTTATGGGATACCGCGCCATTCGAATTTCGCTGGATCGAAAGGATTTGTTCAAGACGCAGCTTCGCGCTATATTGCGAGCAAGCGCTTATGGAAATATTAAGCTGATGTATCCGCTAATTACATCAGTAGATGAGGTGCGGGCTGCCAACGAAGTGTTGGCCGAGGCCAAAAGCGAGCTGGATGCGGAAGGTCTGGATTATGACAGGGATGTTGAGGTCGGTATTATGATTGAGGTGCCAGCGGCTGTTATGATTGCGGATTTGCTGGCATGTGAGGTTGATTTTTTCAGTATCGGAACAAATGATTTAGTGCAATTTACACTGGCTGTAGACCGGATGAACGAGGAGATTTCACATCTGTATGAGCCGTTTCATCCCGCTTTGCTTCGGATGCTGAAGCTGACAGTGGATGCTGCAAAGGCGCAAGGCATTCGGGTTGGCGTATGCGGCGAATTGGCGGGGGATATGCGAGCTTTACCGTTATGGCTCAGTCTGGATGTGGACGGGCTCAGCATGTCGGCGCATTCCATTCTGCCGATGAAAGAAAGAGTACTGCTGACTGAACGCAAGGCATGCAGCGGAATTGGGGAAAAGCTTCAGCGCTGCCGCACTAGCCGCGAGCTGATCGCGGAGCTGCAAATCTTTATGGATAAGTTGGATGAAAAAACAGCGAATGGTTAACCCATTCGCTGTTCCAGCGCATCAACAAACGCTTTGGCATAAGGCGGCAGATCGGGCGGGCGGCGGGCTGAAATCAGATTGCCGTCCACAACAACTGCTTCGTCGTACCAGGCTGCTCCTGCATTCTCCATATCATCACGGATGCCAGGTGTTGAGGTAACCCTTCTGCCCTCCAAAATTTTGGCGGAAATCAATACCCAGCCTGCGTGGCAGATTTGACCGATCGGTTTATCCTGCGCATTCAGCTCCTGAACAAGCTGAAGCACTTTGGGATAACGCCGCAGCTTGTCCGGCGCCCAGCCTCCCGGCACCAGAAGCCCGGCGATATCGCTGCTTGAAACCTCGTCGAAGGACAAATCGGCAACGGCAGGCACGCCATATTTGCCAATATGGGTTTTCCCTTTTTGCGGCCCTGCATACAATACAGTTGCTCCGGCTTCCCTGACCCGATAAACGGGATACCACAGCTCCAGATCCTCAAATTCATCATCCAGCAGGCAGATGACGGTTTTGTTCTGCAACGTCATGCTCCAATTCCTCCTAAAGTGAGTGTTTTTTTAAAAGAGCTTCAATAAAAGAGAGCAAAATCCATACGATCGTATTAATAAATCCTACAAATTCATTGTAACGAAGGAGCTATCATGAAGCAAATCCATAAAGCCGCTAGCAGAGATTGGCTACGGCGCGCGGCTCGATTTATTCCCGCCTTCATCTGGATGGGCGTCATCTTTTGGTTGTCTTCTCGCACAGGAGATGAAATCGGCAGCGTGCTGCCATTGTTCCAGAAGCTGTTTCCATTTATGACGGACTTTAACTGGGGCCATTTTGTTGCCTATTTTATATTGGCTGCGGCTTTTGATTACGGCTTTGGCCGGCGCAGCGACCGGATTGTTTTCAAGCTTCTGATTATACTGCTTTGCGGTTTATACGGGGTGACGGACGAATATCATCAGCAGTTTGTTGGTGGAAGGCTGATGGACGCCGCTGATCTTCGCAATGATATGATCGGAGCCGCCATCTGGTGTCTTTTTGTATCCGTTCCGTTCGTAAGGACACGGTGGAGACGTTGGACGGAGAAGGAAAAACGGTCTTTTTAAGGGTCGGATTGTAGCAAAAATTACATACGTCAGACAAGCAGGAGTTTTGGCAAAAAAGGTCGAATAATTTACTCTGTCTCATTATGCACATGTAAGAATGGATAGCGTTACCACGCTATTAGAAGGATAGGAGTGGACCCACTTGCGGAAAAAATGCAATTGCGGAGAAATGATGACCATGAAGCTGCGTACGGTCATTTACTCCGGCAAAGTTGAAATTGATAACGTACCAATCTTCTCCTGCCAATCATGCAGCAGAAGCGAAGTCATTCCTGAAGTCAAGCCGGATCTGACCGGACTGATTGCCGGACTTGGTTCTGAGCCGGGAAAACAGACCTTCCTGTTTAATGAATGCAATGAATGGGCAGATTTGTTAGTGGAGGCCAAGGTAAACAAAGTCCGTCCCGAAACGCAAGACGTTGAGGAGCTTATCACTCACCGGATCAATGCGCTGCTGGACATGTACTTATTGGCTCAAAGCCTGAACGACGAGACATGGCTGGCGGATTTGAAAAAACGGCTGGGGCAGTTAAGCCGCCGCCAGTTGCATACATAGGCCTTTTTCCACTTATATAGCAGCCTTTACAGGTTGATTTGGATTCATCTGGCTTGCGCCGTTTTCATTCCATTTTCACGGTAACATTGCGAAAAGTAATAATTTGTCGTATGATTACGTTAATATGCGTCGAGCGATAGATTAAAAATCTGAGCAAATGGGGAGAGAATCCGTGACGGTAACAATTTATGATGTAGCAAGAGAAGCAGGTGTATCCATGGCTACGGTTTCCCGGGTCGTCAACAACAACCCCAATGTGAAGCCGGCTACCCGAAAAAAGGTTTATGAAGCAATCGAGCGTCTCGGCTATCGCCCCAATGCGGTTGCCCGTGGTCTCGCAAGCAAAAAAACCACGACGGTTGGCGTCGTTATTCCCGACATTTCCAACGCTATTTTCGCGGAAGTTGCGCGTGGTATAGAAGATATTGCCAATATGTATCACTATAATATTATTTTGTGCAATGCCGACAAGAAAAAGGATAAGGAAATCCGCGTCATTAACACGCTCCTGGAGAAGCAGGTAGACGGCTTGCTCTTTATGGGCGGAGCCGTGACGGAGGATCATGTTGGCGCGTTCAAAAGCGCTAATGTTCCTATCGTGCTTTGCGCGACAAGCGATGACCATAATGTCATTCCTTCCGTGGACATTAACCATGAAGCGGCTGCTTATGATGCCGTAATGAAGCTGATTGATCAGGGCCACCGCAAAATCGCAATGATAAGCGGCACTCTTCAGGACCCTTCTAACGGTTATGCCAGATTCCAAGGCTATAAAAGCGCATTGGAATCCGCAGGCATTGCTTATGATGAAAGCCTGGTTCGAATTGGCAACTACCGTTATGAATCCGGCGTGGAAGCCATGAAATATTTTATTGAGCTGCCTGAGCGCCCGACTGCGGTTTTTTCCGCAACGGACGAAATGGCGATTGGCGCCATTCATTGCATTCAGGATTCAGGTCTGCAGGTGCCTGGCGACATTTCCATTATTAGCGTGGACAATAGCCGGATGGCCTCCATGGTCCGTCCTCAATTGACTGCGGTAGCACAGCCAATGTACGATATTGGCGCTGTTTCCATGCGTCTTTTGACCAAATTGATGAAAAAAGAAAATGTAGAGCAATCCAAGGTTGTATTGCCGCATGAAATAGTGGTTCGCCAGTCAGTTGGAGGCATTTAGGCAACATGTCCAATCAGAAAATCGGTATCATCGGCGCTATGAATGAAGAAATCGAGCTGCTGCATCAGCAGGTCAAAAAGGCGTCGCATTTTGTAAAAGCAGGCATTTCGTTTTATGAAGGCCATTTTTACGGCAAGGACGTTATTTTCTGTAAATCTGGTGTTGGAAAAGTTAACGCGGCTGTTTGTACGCAAGCCATGCTGGATGCGGGAGCAACCAGCATATTGTTTACAGGAGTTGCGGGAGCGCTGGACCCCAAGCTTGCTATTGGGGACATCGTTATTTCCTCAAGCTGCATTCAGCATGATGTTGACGTGACGCCGCTAGGCTTTAAGCGTGGCGAAATTCCATATCAGGCCCGTTCTGAATATGTTGCTGACAAAACATTGGTACGGCTGGCGCAGGAGGCAGGAGAAAACTTGTTTACCGGCCGCTGCCTGGTTGGAAAGGTATTATCGGGCGATCAATTTATCGCCAGCAGAAGCGTTGTGGATGAGCTGTATCGTACTTTCGGCGGAGCTTGCGCCGAGATGGAAGGCGCCGCAGTCGCCCAGGTATGCGATATGAATGAAACGCCTTTTGTCGTCATTCGCTCCATGTCGGACAAGGCGGATGGTTCAGCACATGTTAACTTTGCGGAATTTACTATACAAGCCTCGGAGCATTCATTCCTGATGATTCAGGAAATCGTTAAAGGCTTATAAACGGGCTTCAAAAAGTCCGTTTTATCGTATCGAAAGAGACTGTCCGAAAAGTCAAGCGGAAGTAATAATGATTCAGCAGAGAGGACCGGAGGGAAAAGGGTGTCTTGAGGGCGAGTTTTTTTGTCCGCTTTTATCCACTAAAAAATTGGATCAAAATAAAGTGGACAAAAATGTTTGAGCTTCCAAGACACCCTTTTTCGGTAGGTACCGGTTTGCTGAATCATTATTCACCGTAACAGACTTTTCGGGCAGTCTCTTTCTTTTTGCCGTTAAAGGTCTTGAATGGCAATTGCCAGCATGGAACGGTTGGCTTCGGTTATTTGCTCGCGTCTAGGTATAGCGGGAATGTCCTTTTTTTCGTCGAGCCAATAACGGGGCAGAGGAAACGGGCTGCGCATCCTCCAGCGCTTCAGCCAGCCGCCTGGCAGCCTCAGCTTTTTATGGTTTGCGATTTCCCGTGCCAGTTTGTGATCGGTCATCTCCAGCCAAACCATTGACCAGGCGCGCGGTACTACGCGCCAGTGGTCGTATCCGCCTCCTCCTACGGCAATCCAGCGGCCTTGGCAATGGTCATGGGCTAATTGATGAATAAGGGCAGGTATGCGCGAATAAATGTTCATGCTGCAATGAATATGAGACAATGGATCAAAGGCGTGGGCATCACAGCCGTGTTGGCTCAAAATGACATCGGGCTGAAAGCTGGCCACGACCTTCCTCAAGCTGCCCTCAAAGCATTCCAGCCACGAATCATCCTCGGTGTAAGGCTCCAGAGGGAGATTGACACAGCTGCCAAATCCTTTATCCGTTCCTTTTTCATAAACATATCCCGTTCCGGGAAACAGAAATTTTCCCGTTTCATGAATGGAATAGGTGCAAACCTCGGGATCGTCGTAAAAGCACCACTGAACGCCGTCGCCATGATGAACGTCCGTGTCGATGTACAAAACCTTTGCCTTGTAGTGGTGCCGAATGTAGGCTATAGCTATGGCCGCATCGTTATAGACGCAAAACCCCGCAGCACGATCCGGAAAGGCATGATGTAGCCCGCCGGCCATATGGTAGGCATGCTGAACCTTGCCGCTCATAACAGCTGCTGCGGCGGATACGGTGCCCGACACGATGCTGGAGGCAGCTCCATGCAGGCCAGGGAAAAAAGGGGTATCGTCCCCATCCTGAAGCCCGAATTGCTCGCTTAACACGCTTTTGCTGCGGGGATCGGCTTCATTGTCGAGTTGCTTGACTGCTTGTATATAATCCGTTCGATGGGCGAGAGCTAGCAGCTCGTCGCTAGCTTCAACGTCAGGCTCCCTTATTTCCTCATCCTTTAGGGCGCCGGCTTCCTTTAACAGGTCTATGCTCAACATTAACCTGACAGGATCAAAGGGATGTTCCTCGTTAAATTTATAAGCTTCCGCAGCACGATGATGAAAGAAATAAGCATTCCCATTCATAGAGTCCTCAAGTCCTTTCCCGCCTGGAGCGGTTTCATATCAGTACATGTAGCGGTTACGGAAGCGTACGCTGTCAAACTGCTGGATGGAGTCCAACGGCACTTCCTTGCCAATGCGAACCATTAAACAGTTAGCGGGATGGGAGCAGATTTCAGGGTCGTCCGTGGCGTACCAGATCATGCCGGCGGATTTCATCAGCTTTTCCATCATGGAGCGGTAATCCCAGACGTTCAGCCCGGTCCCCTCCAAATCCCAATGCCAATAATATTCCGTTGTAAAAACGATCATGTTTTCCAGCTGTTCCTTGTCGAAAGCAAGGGAAATCATTTTTTTACCCAAGCTAAGCGAGCGGTAGTCCTTAGCTACCTCTACGGCCCCAAGCTCCAGCAAATCCGTCATGCCGCCTTCTGACCAGCGCTCAAGCTCATCCGGATAATGAAACGTGACATATCCCACAATGGTTGCCCCGTTGCGCGCGATAATGATTCTTCCCTCCGGTAGCCCGGCAATTTCAATCAAGGCTTCATGCTGCTCCGCGGGACGGCGGAATGCGTGGAGGGAAGGATGCATTTCATAGGCAGCCAGCTGCTCCGGCGGTACTGGACCTTCAAGAACGAGCGAGCCGCTATTTCTGTCCGGCAGCTCTATCTGTTGATAATACTTGCGGTGCTCCATATCACAGTTGCCCCTTTCATAAGGAGTTAAAACCGTAGTGAAAATGAATTTAATTGTGCTATAATGGGGTAGGCAATTTTGTAAGCGCATACTCTTTTCTGATCACAATAGGAATGGATAGGAGAGTGAATCCATGGTCAACTTGCATCAGGAACGTATACCGGCAACAGCAGCAAACAGTCATCTCAAGCAATACGACGAAGCAGTGGCTTCCTTCTCTTGGGAGGAAGTTGAAAAGCAGTTCAGTTGGCATACCACAGGCAAGGTGAACATGGCTTACGAGGCGATTGACCGCCACGTGGAAGCCGGAAAAGGCGATAAAGCAGCCCTTCATTACAGCGATGGCGTACGTGATGAAACGTACACCTTCCGCGATTTGGCGAAATTGTCTAACCGCTTCGCCAATGTGCTGGGCAAGCTTGGCATAACAATGGGCGAGCGGGTATTCATTTTTATGCCGCGAACGCCGGAGCTGTATGCCAGCGTGCTTGGAGCGCTAAAGATTGGCGCTGTTGTTGGCCCGCTGTTTGAAGCCTTTATGGAAACAGCGGTGAAGGACCGGCTGCAGGATAGCGGCGCAGTCGCTATCGTAACCACTCCCGCGCTGCTGCCTCGCATTAAGAGGGAGGAGCTGCCTCTTTTGAAGCATATTATTGTGTATGGCGGTGATATACCGGAGGATTCCGGTTTAATCAGCTACAAGGATGCAGTCAACGAAGCGTCCGATCAAGCCGATATCGTATGGCTTGACCGGGAAGACGGTCTTATTCTCCATTATACATCAGGCTCCACCGGCAAGCCAAAGGGTGTTTTTCATGTCCAGAATGCAATGGTTCAACATTATTATACCGGCCGCATTGTGCTGGACCTGCGTGAAGATGATGTTTATTGGTGCACAGCGGATCCCGGCTGGGTAACAGGCACCTCATACGGTATTTTTGCTCCTTGGCTGAATGCTGTAACGATGGTCGTGCGGGGAGGACGCTTCAGCCCTGGCGACTGGTACGGCGTCATTCAAAAATACGGCGTCACGGTATGGTACAGCGCGCCAACGGCTTTCCGCATGCTGATGGGAGCGGGCGATCATCTGGTCAAAGACTATGATCTCTCAAGCCTTCGTCATGTGCTTAGCGTTGGAGAACCGCTTAATCCGGAGGTTGTGCGCTGGGGACTTAAAGTATATGGGCAGCGCATTCATGATACCTGGTGGATGACGGAAACCGGCGCGCAGCTTATTTGCAATTATCCCGCCATGGATATTAAACCAGGCTCTATGGGCAAGCCGATTCCCGGCGTAAAAGCCGCTATTATCGACGACGGGGGCAATGTCCTGCCGCCTTACCGGATGGGCAATTTGGCAATAGCGGTGCCCTGGCCGTCCATGATGCGCAAAGTGTGGAACAACGAAAGCAAATATAGCGAATATTTCAGGATCAAGGGCTGGTATGTATCCGGCGATTCCGCTTATATGGACGAAGACGGCTATTTCTGGTTTCAAGGCCGCATAGACGACGTTATCAATACGTCGGGGGAGAGGGTTGGACCGTTTGAGGTCGAAAGCAAGCTGGTTGAGCATCCCGCTGTGGCGGAGGCAGGGGTTATCGGTAAGCCCGACCCCGTGCGGGGAGAGATTATCAAAGCGTTTATCGCGCTTAGAGAAGGCTTCCAGCCCTCCGAGGAGTTAAAGAAGGACATATCATCCTTTGTCAAAGCGGGTTTGTCCGCTCATGCCGCTCCGCGGGAAATTGAGTTTAAGGATAAGCTGCCGAAAACGCGCAGCGGCAAAATTATGCGTCGCGTGCTTAAAGCATGGGAGCTTGACTTGCCGACTGGAGATTTGTCCACAATCGAGGATTAAAGGACGTACAAGACAAGGATAGGGAGTAGAGCGCGGACTGAGTGAAAGCGGTGAAAGCGACCTGGAGCAAAAGTCCGCAACAGTAGTTCAACAATGTAAAAATGTAAAAAAACCACGCTCCCAGCTATACGCTACAAAAAAAGCCTCAATCTCCGCGTTCAGTGGAGATTGAGGCTTTTTCATACGCTATTCATGCGCCGCTTAGGGAAAATCGTCAAGGCGGAGATTAGCCGCCAATGACGATTTTAGCCGAAGGCGTTGAGGCGCCTGCGCTATTTTCAGCTACGATATAATACGCTCCCGATATCATAGGCGACGCATGCTCAAAGCTGGTTTGACTGGTGGAAGCCAGCTTGACGTAATGGCTGTCGTTAGCAGCGCTGTAGTAAACACTGTATTGAACGACTTGGTCCGAAACGGGATTGGATGCCCAGCTCAGAGTAACGCCAAGATCGGTGCTTTCCGCGTGCAGGCCGCTTGGCGCTCCCGGAGCCGTTACGGCCTCCGAACCTCCGGAATTGTTTTCACCACCGGCGTTGCCGCCGCCGTCATTGCCCGGCGATCCAGGAATACCCGGTATTTCAGGCAGCTCAGGTATTTCAGGAACAATTGGCGAAGCGCCGTATTCCATACCTGGAGTTGATCCTGACTCCTTGCCGACTACATCAACCGCAGCGACATAATAGGAGGTTTTTTCAAGCGGAGAAGCGGTTACTTTGAATACATATTCTCCGTCTAGCAGGATGGAATCGCCCGTTTTGGCAAATGGCCCGCCGTTAACGGAACGATAAAGTCTGTAGCCTACAACATCCGGCGAGCTGCTTCCGGTAAAGGTGATCGTCAAATTGCCTTCTCCAGCCACAGTCAGCTTGGCATCATTTGGCGGTGCAGGATTCGCTCCGTCGTCCTTGCGCGGATCGGTCTTGGACGGCGCATCGTTGCCTGCATCTGCCGGCAAATAAATTTCCATTGAACGGCGATCTTTGCCCGGCAGCTTGGATTGGGCCTGCTTAATCTCATCCATCAGCTCGTCAAGCGGTTTTTTGCGCTTGATAACGACCTTTTCCTTGAGCATATCAGCCGGGGTCAGCTCATTTGGCACATAGTTAACGCCTTCGTACGTAATATAAGCCATTTTGACCAAAGCGTCGTCCTGTTTTTTAGGCAGATATTGCTTATTAAACCAGTCGGTAACTGTCATGCCGGCTTCTCTCGTCAAGGCTGTAGGCAGAAGTCCGCTGGCAGACGATACAGTTGCTTTGACGATTCCATCGGGCTGAGGGAACGCCTCGGTGGCGAATATTTCCGGTTTTTGCTCCGATACCTGGTTCATAATGAGCGCCCAAATGGAGCGGGCTCTTGTTCGTCCGTCATTGGACAAAGCATTGATTTGCTCCTCGTAGCCAGCCCATACGCCAAGGGTAACGTCTGGAGAGAAGCCAACGAACCAGACGTCGCCATAGCTTTGGGTTGTGCCCGTTTTGCCGGCAATCGGTATTTTTCCGTATTGCTTAAACTGCTTGGTCAAGGAATTGCCTGTTCCGGAACGATCCGAAATGACGGTCCGAAGCATATCCGTCATCAAAAAGGCCGTTTGCTCCGAAAATACCTGCTTTGGATTATCTTTATGCTCGTATACGATTTTACCGTTGGCATCGGTAATTTTTTCAATCATATAGGCATCGTTTAAGACGCCGCCGTTTGGTATTGCACCGTAGGCATTGGTCATTTCCTCAACGGAAACGCCCTGTCGCAAGCCGCCGATAACGCCGGTTTGAGCACCTTCGTCCTCAGGCGTCAGCGTAGTAATGCCAAGGCTTCTGACAAAATCCAGAGCAACCGGAATCGTTAATTCCTCGTTGAAAATTTTAAGAGCGGGCAAATTCATTGATTTGTTAAGCGCTTCGCGCGCTGTCACAAGTCCGGCGAATTTGCGGTTAACGTTCATTGGTATATGATAGCCTTTTTGGCCGTCCTTCAGAACAACGGGCGCGTCGTCCAAAATGCTGGCCGGCTGCACAAGCCCTTTGTCGATAGCGGGTAAATATGCCGCTAGCGTCTTCATGGCTGAGCCTGGCTGGCGAATCATTTGTGTCGCAAAATTCATCTGCTCTTCGTAAAAATCGCGGCCCTCCAGCATGCTGATAATAGCGCCGCTTTTGTGGTCGATCATCATGGCGGCAATTTGCTCCAGCCCTTTGGTTTCGCTGTAAGGGGAGAAATTGTCCGGGTTGCTGCCGATTTCCCTCATGATGCTGTAGACCTGCTTGTCAATGGTCGTATAAACATGGTACCCGCCGCGAAGAAGCTGGTCTCGGGCTTCCTCGATCAGCTGCGAATTTTCCTTCTTGCGCAGATCGGCCTTTGTCATCTCCGGATTTTGCTGCAGCAGCAAAGCTTCCGCCGCCTGGCGCTCCGCTTCCAGCATGAGATATGGATAGGTCGTATACGCTTTTTCGGCTGGCGGAGCCAGTGAAGCCTTCAGATCGAATTTCGTGGCTTCATCATACTGCGCCTGCGTGATTCGTCCTTTGGCCAGCATTTGGGTCAGCACCCGCTGCTGCCGCTTCATGGCCCGCTCGAAGCCGGCTTCATTAAACTTGCCGGAGCCTGTAAACGCATTGTACAGGGAAGGCAGCTGCGGCAAACCTGCCAAATAGGCGGATTGCGCAACATTCAGCTGCTTCAGGTCGGTGATGCCGAAAATGCCCTTTGCCGCAGCTTGAATGCCAAATACCTGATAGCCGTTGGAGCCGTTGCCAAACGGCATTTTGTTCAAGTAAGCAGCCAATATTTCTTCCTTTGTTAAAAATCGCTCCATCCGCAAGGAAAGGAAAATTTCTTTTATTTTACGGCTATCCGTCTGATCAAGACTTAGAAAGACACGACGCGCAAGCTGCTGGGTAAGCGTGCTTCCGCCCGTTTGCGTATCTTCATTAAAGAGCTTTTGCTTGACAGCCCGGCCCAAGCCGTTGATGCTAACGCCGCTATGTTCAAAAAACTCGTTGTCCTCAATCGCCAGCAAGGCGTCAATGACGTTTTGCGGGATGTCGTCGTATTCAACGACAATGCGGTCTTCATCCGTACGAAGCTGTCCCACAAGAGAGTCGTCACGGAAATAGACATACCCGGTCATGGAATATTCGCCGACTTTATTTTGAATTTCCGCTTCTGGCCGGATTTCCTCATCCTTGACGAGCGCGGCGACATACCCCGTTACCGCTCCGCCCGCCAGCAAGCCGAAGAATATTCCGAAATAAATAATCCACTTTACAGTGATAAATGAAATCAGTCCAAATAGCCGCCACTTGCTGTATGGTTTGGGCGGTGATTGCTGTTCCTCTTGCATTCTTTAGTCTCCTCCTCCAAAATAGCATTTTTATTATAGCATAAATCGCCAAATGGTACATGAGCGGCGCTTCACAGGAACAATTGACTTCCGGTAGGGCCTATGGTATAAAAGTCTATATATTTAAGGCGATGAAGGACATCAGTAGGAAGCGTGACGTTAAAGCCCAGAGAGCCGGTGGTTGGTGCGAACCGGCTGGCGCCGCTTGTTGAATTACCGTCCAGAGCCAAACGGAGGAACGGGGCCGGCCCCTCAGTAGTCCGTTTCGGAGTGAAGCTCCGTTATCAAGCAACGAAGTGAGAGCGCGTCGATTCCAATAAGTATGTGTTCAGAAAGGTCATGTGTCGTGATCAAAAATGGACTTTTTGAACTATCTTAGCTGGCTCAGACATGTCTCTAACGAGGGTGGTACCGCGAGCTAATCCTTCTCGTCCCTTGGGGCTGGAAGGATTTTTTGTGTTTTCGCAAGACTGCTTCAGCACGTATTTTATTATTGGACGCATGAAAGGGAGGAAAAGTTTTATGGCAGAGTGGAAAGAGTTGACGCCTGAGCAGCAGGCAGAGGTGGAAAGGCAGCTGGATACGCTGAAAAGAGGCGCTGTTGAAATAGTGCCGGAGGAAGCGTTGAAGGAGAAGCTGATCAAATCGATTAGCAAGGGACAACCGTTGAAGGTTAAGCTGGGACTGGACCCTTCGGCGCCGGACATTCACGTCGGACATACCGTCGTTCTGCACAAGCTGCGCCAGTTTCAGGAATTGGGACATGAGGTGCAGCTGCTGATTGGCGACTTTACGGGCCAAATCGGCGATCCTACGGGCAAGTCGGAGACGCGGAAGCAGCTTACTCCCGAGGATGTCAAACGAAATGCGGAGACCTACCAGAAGCAAATATTTAAAATTTTGGATGAGGAAAAAACGAAGCTGTTTTTCAACTCCCATTGGCTGGCGCCTATGCAATTTGCGGACGTTGTTACACTCGCGGCTAAATTAACGGTTGCCCGAATGCTGGAAAGAGATGATTTTACCAAACGCTATACCAACGGGCTTCCTATAAGCATCCATGAATTTTTCTACCCGCTGATGCAAGGTTATGATTCCGTGGCGATGGATAGCGATGTGGAGCTTGGCGGAACGGATCAGAAATTCAACCTGCTGATGGGCCGCACTCTTCAGAAGGAATATGGCAAGGAAGCCCAGGTTGCAATTACGATGCCGCTGCTGGAAGGGCTTGACGGAGTAAACAAGATGAGCAAAAGCTTGGGCAACTACATCGGAATCGACGAAGATGCAGGCCAGATTTACGGTAAATCAATGTCGATTCCTGACGAGTTTATGCTTAAATATTATGAGCTGGTTACCGATATCGGCAAGGAGGAGCTTGCCGCGCTGAAGGCGGGGCTGGAAAACGGCAGCGTCCATCCTCGCGATGCCAAGATGGCGCTTGCTCATTCCTTCGTCCGTATGTACCATGGGCAAGAGGAAGCGGAAGCCGCCCAGCAAAATTTCATTACCGTTTTCCAGAAACGGGCGTTGCCGGAGGACATCGAGGAGGTCACCGTGCCTGCGGAGGAGCTTGCGAACGGTAGTATTAAGCTGGCGAGGCTGCTTGTGATATTGGGCTTGCAATCGTCGGCAAGCGAAGCAAGACGCAGCATTCAACAGGGCGCTGTACGTATTAATGAAGAAAAATGGAGTGATCCTGCCGCTGACGTGACGCCGCAAGCCGGCGACGTGCTGCAGGTGGGCAAACGCAAATTCGTCAAGCTTGTATTATAGAGCTTGTTCAAAACGTCTCCCTCATAGCTTTGGACGGTTCTGTCGAAATTCGGCAGTTATTATTGAAACCTTTTTCACGCTATAGCGTAAATAATAAGGAAATGATAGCAGGTTATGGATGATACATGTGAAGGAGGAGGAAGATGGAAGGCCTGTATATGGCGTGTTTGATCGGTGGAGTTGTTTATGCTCTAGTCAGCGTCATTTTCGGCGATTTGCTGGACGGCATTTTTGACTTCTTGTCGTTGGATTTTCTACAGCCGATGACGCTGGTGGGAGGAATCACGGTGTTTGGCGGTGCCGGCGTAATGCTCTCCCGCTATACATCGCTGGGAGCTTGGCCCGTCGGTTTGATTTCGCTGCTCATAGCCGTTGTTGCGGGCATAGCCGTCTTCTTCCTGTATGTGAAGCCAATGGAGAATAGCGAAAATTCGATTGGCTTTACCATGCAGTCGCTGTCTGGAGCATTGGGCGATGTCACAGTCCCCATCCCTGCAGCAGGCTACGGCGAGGTATTGGTCAAAGTTGGCGCCGGCCATACCAACCAGATTGCCGCAAGCTTCGACAACAAAGAAATTCCTTCCTCGGCCCGTGTTGTCGTGGTGGAAGTGAAGGACAGCGTGCTTTACGTATCGGAAATCGACCTGAACGTCTAAGGGCGGCCGGTCCGGCCATCTCGGATTTGTTTCCGTTACCCGGACTGGCAGCCCGTACATGAAAGGAGATATGGTATGGGAGACATTGAGTGGTTGTCAATTCCAATTATTGTTGTTGCTGTGCTGGTTGTATTGGGTCTGGCGTTTTGGGCCAGATACAAAACGGTTAGCCCCGATGAGGCGATGCTGATTACGGGATCGTTTCTGGGGAGCCGCAATACGCTGGTTGACGAATCTGGCCGTAAAGTAAAAATTATCCGGGGCGGCGGCGCATTTATTTTGCCGGTTTTCCAAAAAGCGGAGTTTCTATCCTTGCTTTCCCATAAACTGGACGTTTCCACTCCCGAGGTATACACGGAGCAAGGCGTTCCTGTCATGGCGGACGGCGTCGCGATTATTAAAATCGGGGGAGCCATCGATGATGTGGCGACAGCTGCGGAGCAATTTTTGGGCAAGCCTACGGAAGCGCTTAAAGGAGAAGCTCAGGAAGTGCTGGAGGGTCACCTGAGAGCCATTCTGGGCTCGATGACGGTAGAGGAGGTTTACCGGAACCGGGACAAGTTTGCGCAGGAGGTTCAGGGCGTAGCTGCGAAGGATCTGAAGAAGATGGGCCTGCAGATCGTTTCCTTTACAATCAAGGATTTGCGCGATAAGCATGGTTATCTGGACGCGCTGGGCAAACCGCGTATTGCAGCGGTAAAGCGCGACGCCGAAATTGCGGAAGCCGAAGCGGTGCGCGACGCGCGTATCCAAAAGGCGCATGCGGCGGAAGCGGGGCAAAAAGCGGAGCTGCTGCGCGATACCAATATAGCGGAAGCCGAAAAAGATAAAGAAATGAAGGTTGCTTCCTTTAAACGTGATCAGGATACGGCTAAAGCGGAAGCGGACCAGGCGTATTCCATTCAGGAAGCCCGCGCCAAACAAAGCGTGGTCGAGGAGCAAATGAAGGTTGAGCTGGTTCGCAAAGAGCGTGAAATCGATCTTGAAGCAAAAGAAATTTTGCGTCGCGAGAAGCAATACGACGCTGAGGTTAAGAAAAAAGCGGATGCCGACCGTTATGCGGTAGAGCAAGCGGCGGAAGCGAACAAAGCCAAGCAATTGCGTGAAGCCGACGCGCTTCAATACCGCATCGAAGCGGAAGCGAAGGCCCAAGCGGAGCAAAAGCGTCTGGAGGGTCTTGCGGTAGCGGACGCGGAGCGGGCCAAAGGTACGGCGGAAGCGGAAGTTATTCGTTTGCGCGGTCTTGCGGAAGCGGAAGCGAAGGAAAAGCTGGCGGATGCGTTTGCCAAGTTCGGAGAAGCGGCAGTCCTCGATATCATCGTCAAAATGCTGCCTGAGCTTGCTGGCAAGGTTGCTGAGCCGATCAGCTCCATTGACAAGCTGACAGTTGTGGATACCGGCAATGGGGAAGGGGCGGCTCGCCTGAGCAACTATGTCACTTCGCTTATGTCAACAGCGCCTGAAATGCTGAAGAGCGTATCCGGCATCGACGTCAATCAGCTCATTCAGGGGTTGACCTCCAAAGCGATTGCGCCTTCAAGCAAGGCGTCTGAAGCGCCGGCGCAAGCAAAGCCTGCAATAAGCGGGGAAGCAGCGGCTGCTATTGCCAGGAACATCAAAGCGCTGGATACGACAGATCCGGCTTGAACCTAAAGCTTTTTACAAATAAACAGCATGCCTGCCATGCTGTTTATTTGTTGTGGAAAAAAACGGGACTTTAGCACTAAAAAGATGTAGACGCACGGAGTGCAATCCGTGTCGGCTCATCCAGCGCAAGGCTAATGTGGGCAGTAACGATTAATCAAAAAAAACAACCTTGCATGTCCAAGACATGCAAGGTTGTTCTGGAATTTGGCTTAACGGCTGTAGAATTCGACGATTTGTTTCTCGTCGATCTCTTGCGTAAGCTCGGAGCGGTCTGGAAGGCGGATGTACTTGCCTTCAACAGCTTGCTCGTTGAATTCAATGTAGTTAGGAAGGTGATGACGAGCTTCAATTGCTTCTTTAACGGATTTCAGTGAGCGGCTGCGCTCGCGCAAGCTGATTACATCGCCTACGGAAACAGTGTAGGATGCGATATCAACTTTTTTGCCGTTTACTGTAATGTGTCCATGAGCAACGAGCTGACGCGCGCCTGCACGGGAGTTGGCAAATGCCAAACGGTATACAAGGTTGTCCAGACGGCTTTCCAGCAGGGCCAGGAAGTTTTCGCCGGCTTTACCTTTTTGCTTAGCCGCTTTGTCGTACAGGTTGCGGAATTGCTTCTCGTTCAAACCGTACATGTGGCGAAGCTTTTGTTTCTCTTGCAATTGAACGCCGTAACCGCTGATTTTTCTGCGTTGGTTAGGTCCATGTTGACCAGGAGGGAATGGGCGTTTCAAGTCTTTGCCTGTTCCGCTCAGGGAAATGCCGAGGCGGCGGCTTAATTTAAATTTAGGTCCAGTATAACGTGACATGTGTCTTATTAACTCCTTCATCAAAGTAAATTTTGAGAATGGGGTTGTGTTGCGCGGAATAACACTCTACGGACAATTGCTCGTCCCAAGCAAACACTTCAGCCGCTGGCTTGCTTGCGAGTCCTACTCCTGAGGGTGACACAAAACCGTACGCCCATATTTCCAACAACTTATATTATATGAAATTCAACAGAAATGTCAAGTGAATCCTGTGTAGCGACATAAAGGGGATTCAGCTTATATGTAAGAAAAATTGACAGCTTGAAGGGGAGAAAGCAAATGTTTAATGGCAATGACTAAAGGCAATATAGGCTGACGCGCCTAAAGTCCTATATAATTTGGATATTGCTAGTGCAAAATTCTTAAAAATAAAGTATGATACTGAATAGAAAAGCTTATCTCCCTGGTTATAAAGGAAAGGGTTGGACGCTGCATGGTTAATGAATGGAAGATGAATCATCCCATTTGGATTACCAATGAAGATATTCATGACGCGGACGAGCCTTATCTTCCGTCCTTGCTGGAAGAAAGCTTTCTTCAGTGGAAATCGGAAAATGACGAGCTGCCTGCTTTCAAAAGCGGGCTCTATCGATTATACAGCATATCGCTTCAATGTCACGGTGCTGCCGGCAGAATGGAGCTTGAAGCCAGTGCAGGCCTTGACGCTGTTGTGAACGAGGCTTTGAGGGCCGCATTGCGTAGCAATGAAACCCGCATTGCAGCGGTTGAGAACCTTCAAGCTTGCGCCATTCCTCTGCGAAGGCGGACCAATGATGGAATATTTGCGCTGCTGGCGTATGCCGCCGTCACCGACGCGGGGCTTCCGGCCGGCGAGCTGCAGTCTGGCGCACTTCATTTTCGAAGCTTGTTTTACCGAAGCTTTGAGCATCTTTATGTAAAGGAAATTATGGAGCAGCAAGAGAGGTCGGACCGTGAGGCAAGCCGCAGAGACGCCTTGTTCCTGACTGCCAAAAAGCTCTATGACCAGATCGACGCCACCAAGGTGCTTTCGGAAATGCTGCAAAGTCTCGAAGCGCTTTATCCGCAATCGCAAGTCAATTTGTTTCTTTCCCAGGATTACGTTGAAGGCGATCCCCGGGTTAAACCTCTTGTCTTCCGCAACACGGCGCATGATATCGTCGCCAAGGCGTTTCTGGACGGCAAGCCTGCAAGGGAGCATGACCGACATGGCAATATGCGCCTTGCGGTTCCGCTAACGGGAAAGCAGGCGGCGTATGGCGTTTTGTGCATTTCCATGGAAGCGGAGAAGTGGGATGAGACGAACCTGCCCGCATTTTTGCTGCTTGCCGATACTGCGGGCTCCGCGTTTGAAAACGCCAAGCTATACGAGCAGTCGAATTTGCTGATCAACGAGCTGAGGCTTATTAATGAAATGACCAAACGTCTTAACCAATCGTTGCGTCTGAAAGAAATTTTCCAGTTTGCAACCGATGAGCTCCTGACCATATTCGAAGCAGATTATTGCTGTGTATTGCAATTAGATAGAAGCAACGGGATTTTTGAAGTTAAGGCCAGCAATATCCCGGCCATGTCCAGAGAGGCGTTTTCTACGGAATACGGCTTTTGCGGCATCATTTATCGTACAAAGGAACCTTTAATTATTTCCGACTACTGGAATACAAGGGTTGTCACATCCAAGCTAATGGATAATACAGGCTCTCGTTCATTGATTGCCACGCCTATTTTTGTGGAAGGCGAGGTGGTGGGAGTTATATTTGTCGCCAACAAGGTTCCTAATTTTTTCTCCTACGAAAACTATAAGCTGCTGCAGGTTATGAGCACGCATATCGGACTCGCTGTCACCAATGCTTCTCTGCATGCGGAGGTGAGAAGAATGGTCATTACGGATAATTTGACGGGTCTGCATGCCAGACATTATCTGGATGAGCAAATTCAAAACAGGCTGCATAAAGATGCGTTTGGTTCGCTTATATTGGTGGATATTGATTATTTCAAGCAGGTAAACGATACGTTTGGCCACCAGGTGGGCGATCAGATATTAATTAAAGTTAGCGAAATTATTAAAAGTGTAATCCGCCAGGGGGACATAGCGGCGCGTTGGGGGGGCGAGGAGCTTGCAGTTTATTTGCCCGATGTGCGCAAGGAGCAGGCCCAGCTCATTGCAGAACGGATCAGGCAGAGGGTGCTTGAGGAAACGGAGCCGTCCGTAACCGTATCCTGCGGTGTTTCGGAATGGGCGCTGGATCATGAGAAGATCAGTGTTGAATCGCTGTTTTACAGGGCGGATATGGCCTTGTACGATGCCAAAAACAGAGGCAGAAACTGCATAATGGTTGGCTGACGCCCGAATCGCAATCCTGTAGCAGCAGGACATGCATGAAGGGCGTCTTTTTTTTGAGAATATTACGGTCCCATAACACAAACCCTAAGTAGTGATAGCTATAGGGCAAGGAAAGTATACCTCCCTATGACAAGACGGCTGACGAGGTGAATAAGGATGGGTAAAAATAGCAGGCTGCGCTGGATCAGGTTAAGCGCTGCTCTACTGGCTTTATTAATGGTCTGGGGATGCGCGGGAATGACGGAGCGCCGAACGCCACAGGAATGGCTAAGTCTTTCTTATTCGGGACTGGCTGCATTAGACGAGTTTTCATTTGCCGGATCGCTCACAATGGGAATGAACGAGGGGGTTATGAACAAGCCGCAAACGTTTGAAGGAAAGGTCGTGGACCATCATCAGCTCACCTTGCAGGCAGAGGGGCAGCATGCGCTCTACGGCAATCCGGCCGATGTGCTAGCCAGGTTAAACCGCGGCAACGACGGCGTGGCGATAAATCGCGAAGGACAGGGAGACGGCGAGTTTCCCGCAGAAGATATAATTTGGCTTCAAATAAAGGGCAAGCCGGAGGAAACGACAGAGCGCTGGCGGCAGCATTTGCGGGACGGGCTGGCTGAATTAAACGGGATAGGCATGTCAGCAGCAAGCCGCGAGACGACTGCATTGAGAGAGCAGACGCTGCTGAAGGCAAAGGAGGAGCTTGAAGGCATGCTGGCAACCTTGAACGCCACGTCCGTCTATCAGCTCGGCATTCATCGCAAAAAGCTGCTTCCTCTAAAAATGATGGAAAATACAGAATTTAATTACAAGCGGAACGGCGTCCCGATGCATGAGACGCGGAGCACGTCAATTCGGTTTCAGCATTTTTGAAAACTGTGAGCGACTAAAGTGCATTGAAATGAAAATCATGGTAGGATGTTAGGTATGTTGAAGACATGTCTAACCATGAAGGAGCAAATAACCAATGAGAGATCCGCGATTGCAGACGCTGGCCCGCAACCTGGTGCAATATTCCATTGATGTCCAGCCGGGCGAAAATGTTCTGATTCATATGATCGGCAACGAGCGAGAATTAACGAAATGCCTGATTGAAGAAGTGGCAAAACGGGGCGGAAACGCGTTCCTGGATACGATGGACCGTTCCATGCTGCGTACGCTGCTGACCCATTCCACAAAGGAAAGCCTTGAGCTTTGGGCGAAGCATGATCTGGAGCGAATGAAGCAGATGCAAGGCTACATTGCAGTCAGATCTGGGGACAATGTGAATGAATTGTCCGATGTGCCTGAGGAAAAGATGAGGCTTTACAATCTGATCTACAATACGCCCGTACATATGGAGCAGCGCCTCAAGCATACAAAGTGGGTTGTGCTTCGCTATCCAAGCCCGTCGATGGCGCAATTGGCGCAAATGAGCACTGATGCGTTTGAAAACTTCTATTTTGACGTCTGCAATCTGGATTATGCCAAAATGGAGCAAGCGATGGAGCCGCTCAAAAATCTAATGGATCGTACGGACCGGGTACGCATCGTAGCTCCCGGAACAGACTTGACGTTTTCCATCAAGGGCATTGGCTCTAAAAAATGCTCAGGTCATCGCAATATCCCGGACGGAGAAGTGTTTTCGGCTCCGGTGCGGAATTCCGTGCAAGGAACCATTTCATACAATACGCCTAGCGTATACTCTGGCGTTACGTTTCAGAACATCGTGTTTACGTTTAAGGATGGCAAAATCGTCAAAGCGGAAAGTAACGACTCCGCGCGTTTGAACGAAATTTTGGATACGGACGAAGGAGCTCGCTTTATCGGCGAATTCGCTATCGGCTTCCACCCGCATATCCTTCATCCCATGAACGATACGTTGTTTGATGAAAAAATCGCGGGAAGCCTGCATTTTACGCCGGGCCAGGCTTACGAGGAGACGGATAACGGGAACCGCTCCGCGGTGCATTGGGATTTGGTCCTGATCCAGCGACCGGAATACGGCGGGGGCGACATTTATTTTGACGATGTGCTGATTCGCAAGGACGGTCTTTTTGTTATTCCAGAGCTGGAAGGGCTAAACCCCGATAACTTGAAATAATTGAAAATGAAGTCTTTAATTTCGCAAAACCTATTGATGGATAGGTGGATTCGGGTTATCATGATGGAAAGGTAAGCTTTACTAATCTAACTGGAGGGATCTCCCATGTCCAATAACGCAGCTATCGTAGAAATTTCTCAAACAGCCGGCAAATTTACATCCTCAATCGTTCTTCAAGCCGAAAGCAAATATATCGATGTAAAAAGCATTTTGGGTCTGTTCACTACTCTGGTGGGAGGCCATGACTATGAGCTGCATGTACATGGTCCAGATGCCGACGAAGCCAAAAAAGCAATGGCTGAAGTGTTCGCCAAGCATAATTTGAATGTAAATATTGTTGCTGAATAACATTATGTTTCATTAAATGGGCGCTTCTTCCTTTAGGAGGGGGCGCTCATTTGTTTTGTCCTTGTGTATTCCCCGGTTTTCGTCTAATATAAAGGATATAGATGCTGGCGGGGACGCGCACAGGGGGGAGAAGTATGACTGCACCGGAAATCACTGATGTTCTGCATGAAAGAGCGCTTCGTCTTCTTCAGGAAGACGCGAGTAAGATAGAGAAGCTGATTGAAGTTCAGATGGAAAACCTGACGACTCGTCATTGTCCACTTTATGAAGAGGTATTGGATACTCAAATGTACGGCTTGTCCCGTCAAGTCGATTTTGCTACTCGCGCCGGACTGATCGGCGAGCTAGCGGGCAAAGAAATCGTCAGCAAGCTGGAACGCAATCTTGCTGTGTTATATGAAGCTATGGAACGTAAAGGGTAGACTCCTCGGAGTCTGCTTTTTTTTTGTCGAAGAGAACCATTGTGGACGGGGTTATTCGCCTTGCTTCGCGCCTTCCGTTCTATTACAATGAACATATATGGCAAATACGAGGAGTGAATGACATGACCGAAGAACTTCAAACAGGCATTATCCGAATTTCCGACGATGTAGTAGCTACCATAGCAGGACTTGCAGCACTCGAAACGCCGGGTATTGCCGCCATGTCGGGCGGCATATCAGAAGGTTTGGCAAAACGGCTTAGCGGCAAAAACGTACAAAAAGGCGTTTCGGTTGAGGTCGGTCAGTTAGAAGCCGCCATCGATTTGCGCATTATCGTACATTACGGCATTCCGATTCAGGAGGTTTGCCGCCAATTGCAGCTTAATGTGCGCGAATCCGTGGAAAACATGACTGGTTTGCAGGTCGTTGAAGTGAACGTCAAGGTGGAAGGCGTTGCTTTCAAGGAAGAGGAAGTAGAAGAGCCGCAGCTACGGTTGAAATAATACGGATAACCAAAACGGCGCCTCCTGACAACAGGGGGCGCCGTTTGCATATTTGGTTAGAAATGAGCTGATGCGGTACAATCAAGTCCGTGATCTGCGTTTGTCGCCAGAGGGTTCGAGCCGGTTGGATTCTCTGGATATGCTGAGCAAAATGCCCATGCCGAACAGACAGAACAGCAGGGAGGAGCCGCCGTAGCTTATAAAGGGCAGCGTAACGCCTGTAAGCGGAATGGTTGACGTTACGCCTCCGATGTTGATGAAGGCTTGTACGGCAAGCAGCGCTACGATCCCGACCCCCACAACCGTCCCGTACATGTCGGGACATCTGAGGGAAACGATCAGCCCGCGCCACAGGAAAAACAGAAAAAACAGCAGGAAAATAGCACTGCCGATAAAACCAAATTCCTCTGCGATTACCGCAAAAATAAAGTCATTGTACGCAAATGTCAAGTAGTGAAGCTTTTGTACGCTTTCTCCAAAGCCTGCGCCCGTCAAGCCGCCATGGCTTAACGCCTGCAGAGATGAAGTAACCTGAAACGCTCCATCCTGTGCATGGGCTTCGGGGTCCATAAAGGAGGTAATCCGCTTGATCCGGTATACCCAGGCTTTTGGATTAATGGCCATGGATATGCTGACTAGCAGTGTCAGAACGACGCTCCCAATGGCCCCTACTGCAAAAACCTGCTTCAAATTGGCCCCGCTCGCAATGATCATGACGAGTGCGCAGGTAGCCAGAACCAGGCAGGAGCCAAGGTCAGGCTGCAGCATAATAAGTCCGCATATAAAACTGACAATAACAATAACCGGCAGCAGGCCGCGCTTGAAATCGCGGAATTTCTCGCCTTTTTTGGCGATTAACGCGCCCATGTAAAGGATAAGTGCAAGCTTGGCTGGTTCTGTTGGCTGAATACCAAAGGAGCCGATTCTAAACCAGCTTCGCGCGCCATGAAGCGGGTCGCTGACGATCGGAACCAGTATGAGCATGATGACAACAGGAATAAAAAAAAGAATATAGCCCTTTTTAAATGCCTGATAGCGTACATTCATCGCCCAAAACATTGAAAAAAGGCCAAGAACTGCAAAGGCGAGTTGCTTTTTTGTAAAATATAAAGGATCGTTTTGAAACTTGGCCTCTACTGCAGCAATGCCGGAGCTGGCGCTGAAAACCATCACCAGACCAAATCCGACAAGCAGAAGTGTCATGATGAGGAGCAAAAAGTCAGGCCTTCCCCGGCTGGCTTTTTCTGTCGCTTTCATGGTGAGTCTCTAAAGCAGCGCTTTCTTCAATTGAGCAAGGCGCTGTTCGGCTGTGTCCAAAATATGCTGGGGAACCGGAGATTCGTATTCCATGCCGTGCGGGAAGGTGGCGCGGCCGATGTAAACAGCCTCGATAACAAGCACGGCATGGGGAGATTCCAGCTTGCCTTCCACTGCGCGCGTATTCAGACGCAGAAAATATTCATTTCCGCTAGCCCGATCAACCAGCTTCAAATCATATGTAGCGCGGTAATATTCCCATTGCCACCGAACAAAACCGGCTTTTTCAGCCTCATTATCCAAATGCGCAAGTTCGCTCTGAAGGCCATTCAGCCCGGAGTTTTCAATGATCATCACAGTTCCTCCCAAATTCATCAATCATATGTTGTGCATTCTTTACCCATGATAGTATGTTTCCCCAGTCAGCGCAAGCCTTAGTCGGCATAATGCGGGGCGTCAAATGGATAACAGGGGCTTGCTTGCGAAGAGCGGCGCGGGAAATTGAAAAAAGGATGGAGTTATTGGATTCATTGCTGGTACACTTGTTAATAGAAGAAGACTACGCCAGAGGGCAATTTTAAAAAAAGGAGGCTGCGCCAAATGAAGCTGAACAGCGTGGCAAAGGATTGGCTATCGGAGCATTACGACCAAATGGTCGCCTGGCGCCGTCATTTGCATCAATATCCCGAGATTTCCTTTCAAGAGAAGGGGACGTCAGCCTGGATCAGCAGCCAGCTGAAGAAGGCAGGCTGCGAGGTTACGGAGGGAATAGGAGGCAACGGGCTGATCGTTTCCATTAAAGGGCAATTGCCCGGCCCCGTCGTAGCGCTGCGCGCCGATATGGACGCTTTGCCGATTCAGGATCAAAAAAACTGCGATTACGCCTCAAAAGTGCCCGGCGTCATGCACGCGTGCGGACATGACGGACATACGGCCGCTCTGCTGGCCATTGCCGGCTTCTACTGGGAAAACAAGGCATATCTGCGGGGAGAGCGGCGGCTCTTGTTCCAGCCAGCGGAAGAGGTAACGCCTGGCGGAGCGATCGAAATGATCCGCGACGGAGCGCTTGAAGGCGTTGATGTTATTTATGGCGTTCATTTGTGGACGCCGCTGGCTTACGGCTCTTCCTTCTCGCGCGCCGGCGCTTTAATGAGCGCGGCCGATGAATTTGTTCTGGAAATTGTCGGCCGGGGCGGCCATGGAGGCATGCCGCATCAAACAACGGATACCGTTATGATTGGGTCTGCGCTTGTGCAAGCGGCACAAACAATTGTTAGCCGCAATATTAGCCCCAATCAGCCCTCCGTCGTAACCTTCGGCTCCTTCCAGGCGGGAACAACCACAAACGTCATTGCCGAAAAATGTGTAATCAAAGGCACTGTCCGCTCCTTTGACGAAGATACGCGCCTTCTGGCACGTCAGAGGCTGGAGACGATAATCAGACATACCTGCGAAATGCATGGCGCCTCCTTCCACTACGACATGCGCATCGGTTATCCGCCAGTCGTTAACAATGAAGCGGAAGCGGCCCGATATTTCAAGGTGGCGGAGACCGTTTTCGGCGATGAGCATGTGACCGAATCGGAGCCTCTGACGGTTGCGGAGGACTTCTCCTATTATTTGCTGGAGAAGCCTGGCTGTTTTATGTTTGTTGGCGCCGGAAATCCGGAATGCGGAGCGGTTTATTCTCACCATCATCCCATGTTTGACTTTGACGAGCGGGCCATGTTAAAAGCGGCGGAGCTGATGATTGCCATGGCGGAGAACTACGTGGCGGATTCGGTTGAGCCATAAGGATTGGAAGATGGATTGGGATACGGGGGAGAGAGGATCGTGAAAGTCGGCGGCCCGCTGTCCCGGTTATACAAATGAGCTTGCAACGCGGGAGGACGAAGGATCATTCGTCTTCCCATAGCGCTACAAGCTCATTTTTGTCATTATACAGCTCGGCGGGGTCGGATTCATTGTTGCTCCATACATTGTTGACTTCCCATAACAAGACGCCTTCTTTAGCAACAGCATGTTCGCCCGAAGCGAGAATGAGGCTTTCTTGTCCATCCAGCATGTAAGGCTCAAAGGTATAGGTCTGGTTTCCCCGAACGCTAATCAGCTTCCAGCCGTCCAGATCAATGGCTTGAGGGGACGTATTCGTAATGGTCACAAGCTCGGCCTGCTTGTCCACTTTCAGCTCAATGCCGACCTGCTGAGCCTTGCGCACCGGCAAATCGCTTTGGCTGGTTTCGGTGCCCGTACTCCAGATTCCCAGCTTGTTTTGCTTGGCTTCTTGCTCCAATTGTTTATAGACGTTTTCCATTTTGGTATTGGGCTCAATAATCATCACTTTGGCAAGGCCTTCCTGGAGCAGCAGCTCGTTCAGAATGGCGCCGTCCTTCAGCTCAACAATCGCTAACGTCCGGTTAGAATGGTCCTTGATTTCTTTATCGAAGGTCAAGCGGACTTCTCCGGAGTCCTCCAGCAGCTGGGCAGTTAGCTGCGAGGCTTCCGGTCCAAAAGGCTCGACCGGCGTATTTTCCTTTTTGGCTTCGGGCGTATCAATGTACAGCATTCGAATAACAGCATGTCCGGAGCCCGTGTCTATTTTGAATGTATCTCCATCCACATAGCCGGAAACGGGATACCAGGTATCGCTTTTGACAGTTGGTGTTGCCTCGGAATTGGAAGCGGCGCAGCTGGCGAGCAGGAGAGACAACATGGCGATTATAGATGTAAAAAGCTTTCTCATGGGTCAAATGCCTCCAGCAAATAAATAAAATGATGTCTCCATTTTTTCATCTTACTATACAGGACCGCAATCCGGCAAATTATCGGCGCCACTATCCGTAGGGATAAAATGGCGAAAAACCCTTCATACTGATGAAAGAATATAGAAATGAGGGTTGTTGACTATGACAGCTGGCAAAGGCGCATTAATCGTTCAATCCGATATGACCGTTCTGCTGGATGAGCAAATAGAAACGGCGCGCGAAGCGCGCGAACAGCTGCTGATGTTTGGAGAGGTTGTCAAAACGGTGGGCAGCCTGCATACCTACAGGCTTACGCCGCTTGCTTTGTGGAATGCCATGAGCGCGGGCGTTTCCTGGCAAAACGCATTGGAGTGCCTGGAGCGTCATGCACGGTACGGATTGCCCTTTACCGCCGCGGCGACGCTCCGGGGCTGGGGACAACGCTTTGGCAAGCTTAGACTGCAGCTGAGGGAAGGAGAACTGGTGCTTGGCGGCGATACAGCGCTTCTGTCGCAGTTAGCGCAGCAAAAGCAGCTAGCCGATTGGATCAAGGACAAAACAGCAGAAGGCGAATGGGTGCTTCACGGGCACTGCCGCGGACTTCTCAAGCAAGAGCTGACGCGCCTCGGCTACCCTGTATTGGATTATGCCGGCTATCATGACGGCGAAGCGCTGGATATCGGGCTGCGGAAGCTGACGCTGCGCGGCCGTCCTTTTAGCCTGCGTCCGTATCAGGCAGCAGCCGTGGACCGCTTCCTGCAGGAAGGGGCCGTCCAGAGTGGAAGCGGAGTTGCTGTATTGCCCTGCGGCACTGGAAAAACGGTTGTTGGTTTAGCGGCTTTGGCAGGCGTCGGAGCAGCGGCGCTCATTCTTGCTTCCAGCCACAGCGCCGCGCTCCAGTGGCGTGACGAGCTTCTGGACAAAACAACGCTGGACATTTCCTCCATCGGCATTTACAGCGGCAAGCAGCGCGAGATTGCTCCCGTGACGATAGCGACTTACAATTTGCTGACCCGGCGCGCGACCGCAGGGGATGAATACCGTCATATGGAGCTGTTGACCAAACGGGACTGGGGGCTTGTCATATATGACGAGGTTCATTTGCTGCCGGCGCCGGTATTCCGAATGACTGCTTCCATTCAAGCGACAAGAAGGCTGGGTCTTACGGCAACACTGGTTCGCGAGGACGGCTGCGCCGAGGACGTGTATTCCCTGATCGGACCCAAGCTGTACGACATGGCATGGAAGGATGCGGAGCTTGGGGGTTACATCTCTTCTGTCAGCTGCAAGGAAATTACCGTTCCGCTTCACCCGTCGCAGCGGAAGCTTTACCATGCGGCCGGGGGCAGGGGCCAGCTTCGGATAGCGGCCGAAAATCATAACAAGCTTGGAATTGTAAAACGGCTTTTGCGTCAGCATGAGGGCAAGCCAGCCTTGGTTATCGGCCAATATTTGAAGCAGCTGAATGACATTGCGCAAAGCCTGAACGCGCCGATATTAACCGGAGAAGTGCCGCCGCAGGAAAGAGCGGAGTTGTATAGCCGCTTCAAACGAGGCGATATTTCGGTACTTGTTGTGTCCAAAGTGGCCAATCTGGCCATTGATTTGCCCGATGCGGCCGTTGCGATTCAGCTGTCGGGAAGCTTTGGCTCCAGGCAAGAGGAAGCGCAGCGGATCGGCAGGCTGCTGCGGCCCAAGGCGGGAAGCAATAAGGCCTGGTTCTACAGCATTGTTACAGAGGGGACAAAGGAAACACAGTTTGCACTCAAGCGCCAGCTATTTATGATGGAGCAAGGGTATGTCTACGAGCGGATGGCGGAGCAGGGGGAGGCGGAACCTGTCTCCGAAGCCGGGAGGCCGACATCATGAGGCTGAAGGAAGTCGCGGAAAAGCTCACGGAGGAGCAGCTGCTCAACTGTGAATATTTTTGGCTTAAAGGCTCCGTAGAAGGAAGCTTGACTGCCGTTGATTGGGATGAGGCGTTGAGGCTGGCTGCTTCAGGCAAGCCGTTGGAGGAATTAAGCGCGGCGGAGCTTCAAGTGCTGCAATTGCATATGGATCTGCATGGCGCTTCACCTGTCGAAGAGGAGGCCCTTGTTGTCATATTGCGGGAGCGCTCCGCTTTGACCGGGGCGGAAATCAGGCTGGGGCTGGATGCATTGGAGCGCGGAGGTTTTTTGTTTGCGCTCGGCAAGGCATGGGGCGAACGCTTCATCTTTGCTCCAAGCGATCTTTATGCGGCCTTATTGCCGTGTTTGTTACCGCTCTCTGCATCTTCTTCGCCCTGCTGCGGCGACGTTTATCCCGCTGCTTCTCTGCAAGCTGGCCAAGCGGGCACAGGAACTGGCGGCACGCTGCCATTGGGCAGAGCGCTGCTGTATGGCTTGTCGCGGCTTAGCCGTGAGCCTTCAGCCGGTTTTACGGCAAAAGGCGTCTTATCTCGCAAAATGAGCGACAGGCTGGAGCGTGCTTTCCCGTTTTCGCGGGATGCTCTTCAAGCATTTGGCTTTGGCGTCAAGGAGGAATGCGGCTATTCCCCAAGCGTTGCGCTGCTGCTTGAGGCGGCCTTGGGACTCCGTTTGCTGATTGCCGGTGACAAGGGCTTTTGCATAAACGAAGTTGCGCTTGAGCTATGGCTGAAGCAAGACGAACAAGCAAGGGAAATAGAGCTGAGAAGCTGGCTGTGCGATTTGATTTTTCCAGCCGCCGGCGCTGCCGCTCATTGCGGGGCGAGAATGTGCCGGATTCAGGATGGCAGCTGGCGCCGCGTTCAGGATTTGTACGCAGAACCTCGCTTCGTTGACGATATTGCGGCAGGCGAGGGCCGGGAGGCGGTTATGGAGCAGCTTCAATACGCGCAAAACTGGCTGGATTTGTTTTGTGAGTGCGGCTGGCTTGAGAGCGGTTATATAGAGGGTGAAAAGCCCGAAGCTGTATTTCGCTGGCGTCCCTTCAGCCATGTTATTGAAAATGAAGTGATGCTCCAGCCTGACGGCGAGATACTTGCGGGACCGCAAATAAGCGGCTCTATTCGCTGGCAGCTGGAGGAAATAGCAGACCGGGTAAGCGATGATTGGTTTACGCTATACCGCCTGTCCGAAAACCGTCTTCATTGGAAGCTGGGGAGAGGCGCGCAATTGGAGGAAATCGAAGCTATTCTGCAAAACATAAGCGGGAGGGAGAGCCTTCCGGAAGCTGTGCATAACATGCTGCAGCAATGGCATCAAAGCTGGGTGCATAAAGGCTCCAAGCGATCCTCCTTCTGCGGTATAGAAAAATCCGGTCCCCAAAAATCGGGCGAGTCTCTGCAAAGCAGCTATAGCTCGCAGCCATGTTTTTTGGAAATCATCCGGCTTCCAAACCAGCAGCGGTCTCAGCAGTTCCCAGGGATTCCACAGCAGACTGTTCCTATGCGGCTGGAGCAGGATCGGGCAGGGCTATACCGGCTGGAGATAAATCGGGACATGCATCATGCTTTTAGCGAAAAAATAGCTGCCGTTCCGGCGATGTGGCTGAAGCAGCGCCGCTCCTATCATCCCTCCACCAGCAGGGAGCTAATTGCAAAGGCGATTTCCCTGGAAACCGCGGTTGAACTTTCCCTGGAGGGGAGGAGCGTTTTGTTTATTCCTGAAGCGACGGAGCAGCGGGGAAATGAGTGGGCGGTAAGCGGCAGGCTGTACGGCGAGCGTAAGCTGGAAAATCATGTTTTGGGACCGGAGCAATGGGATGAAATCAGACTGGTGCTCCCGACGGAGGCGGCAAACGGCAGAAAGCGGCAATAATGCCAGCTGCCGAACTTACCCTTCATCTATTGGCTAATAGTTTGTTATGTGATAATGTAATAGCAAGCTGGAGGAAAGAGGTGGATCAATGGCGGTTGCCGAATATAGAGACTCGGCTGCACATCTGACAGAAGACGCCTATGCTTCACTAGATATGGCGTCATTGCTGCTCAAAGCTTATGAGTTGGGCGATATGGTTAATTTATCGGCTGAAGTAGCCGAATATGCATACTGGAAAAAAGCCGTAAACGAAAGCGCGGAAGCCAAAAAGCTTCAGGCCGCTTTTCTGAAAGCCAAGGAGCAGTTTGCGGACTGCGAGCGTTTTGGCCGCTTTCATCCCGACTTCCACGAGGCGCGCGGCAAGGTGAAAGAAGCGGAAAAAGCGCTAGGGGAGCTGGAGGAGGTTCGGCGCTTCAAGCTGGCGGAAGCAGCGGTTGATGATATGCTGCATGATATGGCGACGATTATCGCCGAATCGGTATCGCATACCATCAAAGTCCCCGGTAACGAAAAGGGCGGGGGCGGTTGCGGAAGCGGCGGCTCATGCGGCTGCGGAAGCGGCGGCTGCGGATAATTTCTGTAAGGGGGAAGAAGGCATGTTGCCGGATCGGACAGGCTTTATTGTATGGGTTAGCGATTTGAAGGCAGCACGATCCCTGGAGCGTTTCGGGAATGTTCATTACATGTCCAGAAAACTTCATTACGTGGTGTTGTACATGAATGCCGACAGGGCGGAGGAAGCAGTCAAGCAAATGTCGCGGCTTTCCTTCGTGCGCAAGGTCGAGCGTTCCTATCGAAGCGAGCTGAAGACGGAATACACCAAGGACAGCGAAGATAAAACCAGATTTTACAGCTTGTAGCCAAGCGTTTTCAATAGACGAGGAAATAACGCTTTTGTATCGGAAATTTCTGGTGCAAAAGCGTTATTTATTTGAATTTAAATACATTTATTTACATTTATGCCTTCCGTTTATTTTTTTGTTGAAATATCGGACGGACATGGTAAAATAGGCACTAGATATATAGGCATAAAGAACTGGTTCTGTAGAAGGAGTGCGGGACGATATGAAGGATAAAATGACTAGAAGATGGAATACATATGAGGCTTTTTATGTAGAGCTTGGCGACAAAAAAATATCCGACATTATCATTACGAATCATGCCCAAACCCGCTGGCTGGACCGTGTGGAAAGCGCCAATACCGGATACGACGACATTGCCGAATTTTTATGGGAATGTTTGAAGAAGGGACGGGTTGAATCCTATTATCGAAACGAGGAAGATGTTTATTTAATCGATGGCGATTTGGTGTTTGTCGCCGAATTTTCGGATGCGCCCAATGATATGGATTTGCTTGGCAATCCTCTGCAAAAAATGATTGTTGTTACGTTTCTTGGGCGAATGTCGGAAACAATCGAGCTTAGGGACCTTAAATCCTATTATTCCTGGCTGCGCCATTCTCGCCGCATGACACTGGTCAAAAATAGCCGCAAGCGGAAATAAATCCGGCCTGCTTCAATACAGCAATGCAGAGCAAAGCTTAAAAACAAAGCTTAGCAAAGCGGAGACAAGCGCCTCCTTGAGGGATGGCGCTTTCTGTCGTTTTGTGTACAATTGGTTACCTGCATTGTAGTATAATAACAGCAAGAAGAAAGGACGGATTGGACCTTATGGCACTCAACTTTCATCAGCTGCACATCTTTTATACCGTAGCGGAGCGCGGCAGCTTTTCCGCCGCCGCTCAAGCTTTGCATATGACTCAGCCTGCTGTGACGATGCAGGTTCAATCGCTGGAGGACTATTTTGGGACAAAGCTGCTGCAACGTTCAACGAAACGAATCGAATTGACCGAAGCCGGCCTTGCCTTGATGCCGTATGCAAAAAGCAGCATAGAGCTGATACGGAACACGGATCAGGCTATGTCGGCTTTTACGCGCCAGCTTAAGGGCAAGCTGCTGCTAGGCTCCAGCCTTACCATCGGAGAATACATTTTGCCGCGGTTATTGGGGCCTTTTGGCCAGGAATATCCTCAAATAGCAATCAGCATGAAGGTTATGAACACAACGCAAATATTGGACGAAATTTTGAACCATCAGCTCAACTTTGGCTTGGTGGAGGCGCCAGTCAGCCATCCTGATATGCATATGGAGGCTGTAATGAACGATGAGCTTGTTCTTGTTGCCGCAAGCAGCCATCCGCTGGCGTCAGTCGGCAAAGCGACGCTTGAGGAGGCGTTGGAGCATGTTTTTGTTTTGAGGGAAAAGGGCTCCGGCACCCGGCAGGTTATGGAGGATGAGCTTGTCCGCAGAGGCATGAATCCCGCCACCATGAAAATCGGGATGGAGCTGGGCAGCACAGGCGCGGTTAAGTCGGCGGTCGAAGCTGGACTTGGCATTTCCATCTTGTCCTCTTCCTCCGTCAAGCATGAGATTGCTCTGGGACTGATTAAAATAATCGAGCTAAGCGATACCACGTTCAAGCGCCAGTTTTATTCTATTTATTTGAAATCGGCCTTGCTGCCTATTTCAGCCGTTACCTTCCTAACTTTTTTGAGAGAGAGGGATTTACAGCAATGGCTATAACAAAGCTCGCAGATTTGCATTCCCATACTACAGCGTCGGACGGCTTGCACGCTCCGGGGGAAGTAGTAGCGATGGCGGTAAAAGCCGGATTGGCCGCTATTGCGATAACGGATCATGATACGATAGCCGGAGTTGCGGAGGCGCAGGCGGCAGGTATGAAGCTGGGCATACAAATTGTACCTGGCGTCGAATTAAGCACAAATGCCGGAGGGCAGGACATTCATGTGCTGGGTTATTTCACGGATAACGGTAATGAACAATGGCTGTCGAGGCTTATCCGTCTTCGAGGCGGCCGTTCCCATCGAAATGAAGAGATTTTGAGCAAGCTGCGGCAGTTGGGCTTGCCCGTGCAAATGGCTGATGTACATGCGGCGGCAATGAAGAGAGCAGGAGTTGGTCCTGAGTCTTTATCCGCGCTCACCATAGGCCGTCCTCATATTGCACAAGCGCTGATCGATAACGGTTTTGTTTCCGATATGGAGGAGGCCTTCCGCGTTTATCTTGCGGAAGGAGCTGCCGCCTATGTCTCTCAGTCGCGAGTGCATCCTTTGGAGGCTATCGGCTGGATTAAGGAAGCGGGAGGCGTCGCCGTCATCGCTCATCCGGGACTCTATGGAGCGGATGAATTAGTGGAGGAGCTTTGCCGCAGCGGTGCGGACGGCGTGGAGGTTTTTCATTCCGATCATGGCCCCGCGGAAGAGAAGCGTTATTCGGCCATGGCTAAACGGTGCGGCATACTGGAGACAGGCGGCTCCGACTTTCACGGCTTGCGCGGCAATCAAAGCTACCATGGCGACCTGGGGAGCCGAAATGTGCCCTTGAGCAGGGTTGAAGAATTGGAGGCTCTACGCCGCCAGCCATCGGCAAGCCATTTATAGCCAACATACAAAAAATATAGCGACCATAAAAAATGGAAGCATCCAACGGCCTGTCGCAGGCATGAGGATGCTTCCGTTTTTTTACGCATTAAGCCTTGATTTCCGAGGCAAGCCCCTTTATACGGCCTTCATCGGGAGTAATAAACAGCGTTTTCTGATTGTCGTAAATGACAAAGCCGGGTTTCGCTCCGCTTGGCTTGCGCACATGCCTGATTTGAGTATAATCCACTGGCACCAGGCTGGACGCTTTAGCCTGGCTGTAATGGGCTGCCAGCATGGCGGCTTCCTCCAGCGTTGCATCTCCAAAGCCGGTACCCCTGATAACGACGTGGGAGCCGGGAATATCCTTGGTATGCAGCCATGTATCAGAGGCGGCAGCAAGCCGGTTGGTCAAATATTCGTTTTGCGTATTGTTTTTGCCGACATAGACGGAGATGCCCTCCGAGGATGTATAACATAACAGGGAGGGTTTTCCCGTTTTTTTGCGTTTCGGGCCGCGCTTGTGACGCTCCCTCATATAGCCCTGCTGGACCAGCTCGTCCCGTATTTCCTCGATATCGCCAAGAGAGGCGTTTTCCAGCTGCTGAAGCAGACTTTCGAAATACGTGATTTCGTTTTCCGCCATTTCCATCTGCTCCTTGACAATCGAAACGCTGTTGCGATGTTTGGTATAACGGCGGAAATATTTTTGTGCATTTTCGGAAGGCGACAGCTGCGGGTCAAGAGGGATCGTTACTTCCGCCCCGTTTTCATCATAAAAGTTGATCACCGTTATTTCGCTGTCGCCACGATTGAAATTATGCATATAGGCGGTCAGCAGCTCGCCCAGCACGCGGTATTTTTCGGCATCCTTGGCTTCCTGCAGCGTATCCTGCAGCTTTTTGATTTTGAGGCCGTTTTTGGCCCGTTCATTCTGCACAAACCGGATCAGGTCCGCAGCGCGCTGCTTGACGGTGTCGCGCTCCGCTTTGTCCCCGTAGAAATCCTCCAGGCATTCGCTTGCCGATGGGAACGATTGGACCTCCGCATCCTCAATATGAGTCAGCTCCGTAATGGAGAAAAAAGCTTTTCCGCTGCTGCGTTGCGTCGCGATGACGGGTGTGAAGACATGATTTCTTGCCACTTCCATCAAGTCATTAAAGCTGCTCCAGAGGGAGGACGGCTCCGGCTGATTTCCGCCTTTTGACGCGCGATGCACCATCTCCTTCGCCAGCAGGGGGCTTATGCCGCTGAATGCGTCCACAAGCGCTTTATGCATTGGAGCGTCGCTGTCCTCCTGCGCAGTCAGGCATTCAAGGAAGGCGGCTTCGCTGACAACAGTCAGAGGGTCTGTTTTCCCCTGATGAGGCGGCGGTGTGTACAGGCTGCCCGGCAAGATGATGCGATGACTGCTGATGGCGGGCGTTACATGATGAATGCCGTCATGAATCATTCCCGAGCCGGTGTCCGTCAAAATAATATTGCTGTGCCTTCCCATAATTTCTACGATAATCGTTTTGTGCGAGGTATCGCCAAGCTCGTCCCGGTGTCTGACCCCGATATGGAGGATGCGTTCCCGTCCTACCTGGGAAACGGCGGTAATGACGCCGCCTTCGCAATGCTTGCGGAGCAGCATGCAGAACATAGGGGCTTCCAGCGGGTTGCTATAAGCCGCATTGGTAAAATGGACGCGCGGATAGGTAGGATTAGCGGACAATAGCAGCTTTCCTCCAAATCCTCCGCCTCGAATACTAAGCACCAGCTCGTGGCTCGTCGGCTGATGAATTTTATGAATGCGCGCGCCAACGCAGCGCTGCAGCTCGTGCGCGATCGCGGCAGTAACAATACCGTCTAATGACATGTTGCTTGTTTCCTTTCTTCTTGCAGTATGACTCTATCATGCCATATTACGGACAAAAACTTAAGTGCTGCTGGGATATTTTATAGGCTGTCCGAATACATTCCCTATATAGGTTGTTCAAAAAGTCCGCTTTCCATTGCAGGTCATGCCTGGCGGCATGGCTGACGTCGAATATGGAATTCAGCCGAAAGAAGCATATGCTTACGAAGTATGTTTCTTTCAGAAACATTTGAGGTCCTCACGTAGCTATCACTACGCTCCGGTCCTCGATTTCTAGCTTCATTCCATCTTCTCGGCACTGAAAACCGAACTTTTTGAACTTCCATTGTCTTGATTAACAACCATTTGACAAGCTTTGTAACGAGGTTGTTTAGGTTGGGAATGTCACCGTAATAGGCGATCTACGGGAGGGAAAGGGAACATGGAGCAAAAAAAGTGGCATCAACTAAGCGCGGAGGAGCTGTCCCAAGCGCTCGGAAGCTCGCTGGAAAAAGGGCTTGAGGCCGGTCAAGCCTCGGAACTGCTGGCCCAGCAAGGTCATAATGAACTTTCGGAAGGAAAAAAGATATCTCCTCTCGTTTTGTTCCTGAATCAGTTCAAAGATTTTATGGTGCTGATTCTGATGGGAGCCACTCTTATATCCGGCCTGCTGGGCGAATACCTTGACGCCATCACGATTATTGCCATCATCGTCATAAATGCGGTGCTTGGCTTTGCCCAGGAATTCCGCGCGGAGCGCTCCCTGCGCGCGCTCAAGGAGCTGTCCGCTCCGACCGCCAAGGTGTATCGGGAAGGCGAGCTGCGCAGCATTGCCGCACGAGAGCTGGTAGCGGGCGATATTGTCTATCTGGAGAGCGGCGACCGCATTCCGGCAGATATTCGCTTTATTGAATGCAATAGCTGCTATGTCGAGGAATCGGCGCTGACGGGAGAATCGGTTCCCGTTGGCAAATATACAGATGCGATCCACGAGGCGGATTTGCCGCTTGGCGACCAGCGGAATATCGGATTTATGGGTACGATGCTGACGCGCGGCACGGCCAAAGGGGTTGTCGTGCGTACCGGCATGGCAACGGAAATGGGCAAAATCGCAGAAATGATTCAAGACGCGCAAAGCATGGAAACGCCGCTTCAGCATCGCCTGGAGCAGCTTGGCAAAATATTGATAGCCGTAGCCATTGGCCTCACCGTCATGGTGGTGGTTGCAGGGATTTTGCATGGACAGCCGGCTTACGGCATGTTCCTGGCAGGCGTCAGTCTTGCCGTGGCGGCCATTCCGGAGGGGCTGCCTGCAATTGTAACGATCGCGCTGGCGCTTGGCGTGCAGCGGATGATCAAGCGAAAGGCGATTGTGCGCAGGCTGCCCTCCGTGGAAACGCTGGGCTGCGCCTCCGTCATCTGCTCTGACAAAACGGGCACCCTGACTCAGAACAAAATGACAGTAACCTCCGTATGGCTGGGCGGCCGCAGCCTGCAGGTAACAGGCGAGGGGTACGAGCCGTCGGGCGGTATTTTTCAGGATGGAAAACCGCTGGATATAAAGGGAGAGCAGCCGCTGAAGCGATTGCTGCAGATCGGGGCGTTATGCAATAACGCAAGATTGGAGCGCAAAGAGCAGGAGGAATCCAAAAAGCGCAAGGGCATGGAGTCAGCAGCGGAGTGGAGCCTGAGCGGCGACCCTACCGAAGGAGCGCTCGCCGTTCTGGCGGAGAAGCTGGGTTCATCCGCCAGATCGCTGGAAAAGCTCTATACCCGGGTAAAGGAATTTCCGTTTGACTCCGAGCGTAAACGAATGTCGGTCATTTTGTCCCATCAGGGCGGAAAGCTGCTTTGCACAAAGGGAGCGCCGGATTCCTTGATGGATCTGTGCACGTATGTGCTGTGGGACGGCAAGGTCATGCCGTTTACTTCGACGCTCAAGCGGAAGGTCGCCGAGGCGGGAGAAGGGATGGCCCAATCGGCGCTTCGCGTGCTTGGCTTTGCTTATCGGGAGCTGAAGCCGAATGAACGCTGTGAAACGGAAGGCGAAGCTGAAAACGGCCTTATTTTTGTCGGCTTGACCGGAATGATTGATCCGCCGAGACGAGAGGTGAAGGAGGCTATCGTTACTTGCCGCAGAGCGGGCATCAAAACCGTCATGATAACCGGGGACCATCAGCTGACGGCCGAAGCGATCGCAGGACAGCTTGGCATTATTCCGCGAGGCGGTATTTCAATGAGCGGCAAGCAGCTTCAGGCTCTGAGCGAAGACGAGCTTGATCGCGTTGTGGACAACGTTTACGTGTTTGCCAGAGTTTCGCCGGAGCATAAGCTTCGCATCGTCAAGGCGCTCCAGCGCAGAGGACATGTGGTGGCGATGACCGGCGACGGCGTAAACGACGCGCCGGCAATCAAGGCGGCGGATATCGGGATTGCTATGGGCATCACGGGTACGGATGTGTCCAAGGAAGCATCGTCGCTTGTGCTGGGCGATGACAACTTCTCTACGATTGCGGCGGCGATTGAAGAGGGACGCGGCATCTATGAAAATATTCGCAAGTTTATCCGTTATCTTCTGGCGTCGAATGTCGGAGAAATTCTCGTCATGTTCCTTGCGATGATGGCGGGACTGCCGCTGCCCCTTGTTCCCATCCAGATTTTATGGGTCAACCTGGTGACGGACGGCCTCCCTGCTATGGCGCTGGGCGTCGATCAGGCGGAGAAGGATCTGATGCAGCAAAAGCCGCGGCAAGCCAAAGAAAGTATTTTTTCCAGACGATTAGGCTGGAAAATCATTAGTCGCGGGATCCTGATCGGCATATGCACGCTGGGCGCGTTCTGGATTACGCTGAAGGAGGCTGGCTCCAGTCCTCAGGGCTTGATGACGGCGCAGACGGTAGCGTTTGCCACCCTCGTTATGGCGCAGCTGATCCATGTGTTTGATTGCAGGAGCTCCAGATCCATTTTTCATCGCAACCCCCTTCAAAATAAATATTTGGTGCTGGCGGTATTGTCCTCGCTGCTGCTGATGCTGGGCGTTCTGTACATTGAAGCGCTCCAGCCTATATTCAAAACCGTTCCGATAGGCCTGCGGGAATGGTGTCTCGTATTTGTGGCCGCCGGCATTCCATCATTTGTTATGGGCATCGGAAGCGTGCTTGGCAAACCGGGAAAAGGGAAAAACGCAAAATGGCCTCTCGGTCCTCAGACAGTATCCCGTTAAAGCGAAAGACGGGAGTTCAAAAAGTGCAAATTATGCAATCATAATGCAGCCGGGGGGCGAGATTAAGCCAGCCTCCCGGTTTTTTTATGCAAATGTTGATGCAAATTGTGAATAGCGTTTCTCTCGTCTTTAAGGTATGCTAATAGGAATAATAGAGAGGCGAGACGCACGGAGAATAGTCTATGGGACACGCGTGCAGGCTTGCCAGGCAATCGCTGAAGGAGAGGAAACGGAATGAATTTTACCAAAATGCATGGGTTGGGCAATGATTTTATTGTAGTAGCAGGTGAACAAGAGCTTCCAGGGAACGCATCGGAGCTGGCGCTTGACCTTTGCAATCGCTTCTTCGGCATTGGAGCGGACGGCCTGGTTTATATTTTGCCTTCGGACAATTCGGATTTTGCCATGCGCATAATCAATTCCGACGGTTCGGAAGCCGAGCAATGCGGCAATGCAATCCGCTGCGTAGCCAAATACGTGTATGACAATGGAATGACCGACAAAACGGAAATTACGATAAAAACACTGGGAGCGGGCGTGCAAAAGGTTGGCCTGACGGTTGAGGGCGGCAAGGTTCAGACCGTACGCGTCGACATGGGGCAGCCGGTGCTGAATGGCCTGCAGGTTCCTACCACCATTGATGCCGATCCGGTTGTTAATTACCCTGTCGAGGTGGACGGGAAGACGTTCCTCTTCACTGCTGTATCTATGGGCAATCCCCACTGCGTTATTTATGTGGACGACGCAGCAAGCTTTGATCTGGAAACCTGGGGACCCAAGCTGGAGAATCATCCCTTGTTCCCGCGCCGGATCAATGTCGAATTTGTAACGGTAAATTCCCGCTCGCAAGCGGACATGAGGGTATGGGAGCGCGGAGCGGGTCCAACGCTGGCTTGCGGCACCGGCGCTTGCGCAACCCTGGTAGCATCCGTGCTGAACGGTGTTTCGGACCGTCAATCGACGGTGTCGCTGAAGGGCGGAGATTTGTTTATTGAGTGGAATGAAGAAGACAACCATGTCTATATGACGGGACCGGCCGCAGTCGTATTTTCCGGGAAAAGGTAGAGGAGGTTAACGGAAGAAGTGGAACGTCAGAGAGAAAGTTTGCGCGAGGCGCTTAAGGAGCGCATCCTGATCGGGGACGGTGCGATGGGCACGTACCTGTATCAGCTTGGTTTTCCGATCGGAGTTTCCTATGAGGAATTAAACGTTCTTCGCCCCGAGGTAATCCAAAATGTGCATCGGCTATATTATGAAGCAGGAGCGCGAATCATCGAGACCAATACGTATTCCGCCAACCTGGTGAAGCTGGCTAAATACGGGCTAGAGGACCAGATGGAGGCCATTAACCGGGCCGGAGTGGCGATTGCCCGCTCCGCAGTTGGCGAAGATGCCTTTGTTATAGGCTCTATTGGATCGGTGCGGGATGGCAAGCTTAATAACGTTCGCACCTCCAAGGTGGAGGAAGCCTATGAACGCCAGATGACAGCGCTGGTGGAGGCGGGAGCGGACGGCCTGCTGCTCGAAACCTTCTATGACCTGAAGGAAATGAAGCTTGCTTTGTCCATCGCCCGAAAAATAGGGGATATCCCCGTCATATGCCAGTTTGCGGTTGAGGATAGCGGCCGCACTCGTGACGGCGTAGCGCTGGCCGATGCGTTCCAGCAATTGAAGAAGCTTGGCGCCGATGTCGTTGGCTTCAACTGCCATAGCGGTCCTAACGGCATTTTGAAGGCGGTAGAGTCCATTGAAGGGCCGGTCCATTTGCCGCTGTCGGTATATCCCAATGCCGGTATACCGGATTATGTCGATGGCAAATACAGCTATTCGGCAGGCGCTCAATACTTCGGAGAGTGCGCGCGCCGTTTTGCCGATCGCGGCGTCAAAATTATCGGCGGCTGCTGCGGCACCACGCCGGAGCATGTAGCCGCTATGGCTGCGGCAATTGAGGGCTACGCCCCTCAGTCGGAAGCAGCCATTCAACGGCCTAAAGCGGCAGTTGCAGAATCTGCGCCGAACCAGGCTTCAACAGCAGGAAAGTTTTCCAGAACGGGCGGAGACGCTCCTCAAACCATCGTTGATCTCGTGAAGCAGCGCCATACCGTTATTGTGGAGCTGGACCCGCCTCGCGATCTGGATATTAGCCGGTTTATGGCGGGAGCAGCTGCTTTGAAAGCCGTTAACGCCGATGCGATCACCATGGCCGACAACTCGCTTGCCGTCACGCGCATGAGCAATCTGGCGCTGGGGGCGCTGCTGCGGGAGCAGGTCGATATTACGCCGCTTGTCCATATCGCGGCACGAGACCGGAACCTGATCGGCACGCAGTCCCACATGATGGGATTGGATGCGCTGGGCATCAACCATGTTTTGGCTGTCACGGGCGACCCCGCCAGGTTTGGCGATTTGCCGGACTCCAGCTCGGTTTATGATTTGACCTCCTTCGAAATGATCCGCATGATCAAGCAGTTAAACGAAGGGACGGCATTTTCGGGCAAGCCGCTTAAGCAAAAAGCAAACTTTATCGTGGGCGCGGCGTTTAATCCCAATGTGAAGCATCTGGACAAGGCCGTGCAGCGTCTGGAGCGCAAGGTGTCATCAGGGGCCGACTATATTATGACGCAGCCCGTTTATGATCCCGAGCTGATGGTGCGGATTGCGGAAGCGACCAAAAATATCGGCGTGCCGGTATTTATCGGCATTATGCCGCTCGCCAACGGACGCAACGCGGAATATTTGCATAACGAGGTGCCCGGCATTCAGCTTTCGGACGAGGTACGCAAGCGCATGGCGGGATTGGAAGGCGAAGCCGGCCGGGCGGAGGGCGTTCGGATCGCTCAGGAGCTGCTGGATGCGGCGTTGCCTCATTTTAACGGCATTTATTTGATAACACCTTTTATGTACCATGATATGGCGGTTCAACTAACCCGTTATGTGTGGCAAAAAACAAAAAAATAATAGCCGATTTATCAAAAGTGACGCTGCCATGTTATTTTTTGCTTGTTCATGGCTTCAAAATCAATTAAAATAGGCATACGAGTCGGAGCAGGCGGGAAAATACGTTTGCTTGTTCGTTTTTTTGTCCAAACTAAACTAGAAATGTTTTCTCGCATGTATGCCGTGGATGTTGGAAATGGGACAGTTGCGTTCATAACGAACGCGGAGGGGGATCTGGCTTGGCTATAAAGCTGATTAATATCGGATTCGGCAATATCGTTTCGGCGAATCGCATTATTTCTATTGTGAGTCCGGAATCGGCTCCAATCAAACGAATTATTCAGGAGGCGCGCGACCGTCATATGCTGATTGACGCAACTTACGGACGCCGTACCCGGGCTGTCATCATTACGGACAGCGACCATGTTATTTTATCAGCGGTTCAACCGGAGACGGTTGCCCATCGTTTGTCCACCAAGGATGACGATAACGACGAATAGTACGGGGAGCTTGGAGCAAATGGGATTGTTAATTGTTTTGTCCGGTCCTGCCGGAGTAGGCAAAGGCACGGTATGCGCCGCGCTGCGGAAACGGATGCCCGAACTTGTATATTCGGTGTCCGCTACCACCAGGCAGCCGAGACAGGGCGAGATAGATGGAGTCAACTATTTTTTCAGAACCAGAGAACAGTTTCAGGATATGATCAAGCGGGATGCCTTGCTTGAGCATGCTGAATATGTAGGCAACTACTACGGCACGCCCCGTGATTTTGTGGATACGACCCTGGCGAGCGGCAGAGATGTCATTCTGGAAATTGATGTACAAGGCGCGTTGAAGGTAAAGGAAAAGTTCCAGGAGGCCATTTTTATCTTTCTGCTGCCGCCGTCGTTTGACGTGCTTAAGGAACGCATTACAGGTCGAGGCACGGAAACCAAGGATACCATCGAACGCCGAATGAACGAAGCGAACAGAGAGCTGGGGCTTCTCAGCCATTATGATTACGCCGTTGTTAACGACGAAATCGATGCTGCAAGCGACCGTATTCGCAGTATTATTATTGCAGAGCATTGCAAGGGCTACCGGGTTATGCCGACTGTAGCCCATATGAGAACGGCAATCGAGAAAGCTTGAGTGAGGAGAATGTACAATGTTATATCCGTCCATTGATGAAATGGTGAAAAAGGTTGACAGCAAATATACGTTGGTCGTAGCGGCCTCCAGAAGAGCCCGCATGCTGCGCAACGGTGAAAAAACAGAGCTGGTCAATCCGCGCTCTCACAAATTTGTAGGCGTGGCGCTGGAAGAAATTTACGGTGACATTGTGCAGGTCGAAACAATCGCCAGCAAGGAAGAATAACGTCTCCAAAAAGCAGCATGATCAGTATTAATTCAGAAAAAGGGGTGCGCGCTGGCAACAGTAGACACCTCTTTTTTTGTACAAATGGGAGGTGGGAAAACGTGGATAGTTCCTTCGGTCTGGGAATACTTGTTTATGCTTTGGCTATTGGAGGCGTTGCGCTTTTTTTGTGGCTTTTGCTATTCATTATTCGCTCTGCTATTGATCAATCCAAAACCTCTGCCAAGCTGGATGAGCTGATTGTCGAGATTCAAATCCTGCGCAAGGAGCTTAAAGAGATAAAAGGAAGAGGTGGAACCATTGCCTGATTCCGAAACCCGCCGCGAGCATGCCCCCGATAACAAGGAGCTGCTGGAGAGGGTAAAGTCACTGGAGGCCGAGGTTGAGCGGCTGCGGAGCCATTCCAATACAGAAAGTTCGTTCTGGAGCCGGGCAATCCTTGCTTTTGTCATTGTGTTTGGTGTTATGTTAGTTGGCATTGGCGTCGTGAACTATCTAATATAAGTCGAACAAAAGAACAGTAGCATCAGGCCAGAGTGTGAGGGGTTCTGGAGAAAAGCATATGCTTACGAAGTAACGTTCTTCTAGAACGTTTTAAGCGGTCGCTTGTGTTCCCGGAAGAACTTCTCACACGCCGGCCCACACTGCTGAGACTCTTTTGCTCAACTTATATACTAATATTCAGGAGGGATTTGTTATGGATGCATTGCGTTATCCTATTGGGCGTTACCGGTTTGAAGGCATGAATGCGGCGAGACAGGAAAAGTGGATTTCCGAGCTGGAGGAGCTGCCTAAGGTGCTGCGTGAAACGATAAGCGGACTGGATGATTCTCAATTGGATCTTGCATACCGCAAGGGCGGATGGTCTTCCAGACAGGTTGTTCATCATTTGGCCGACGCCATTATTAACAACTATAGCCGCTTCAAGCTTGCCTTGACAGAATCCAATCCAACCATTAAACCGTTTGATGAGGAGGCGTGGGCGGCTACCGAAGACGGCCTGCATGCCCCGACTGAAACCAGCATCAGCATGATTGAAGGCACCTGTGCCAGATGGGCGCTGCTTCTTCGTTCATTGGACCGTGCGGATTTCGAACGCGAATTTTATCATCCCGGCAAAGGCCGCCAGTTTAAGCTTTCATATTATTTAGGATATGTAACCTGGCATGCCAGACATCATGTCGCACATATTTCCGGTCTCAGAGAGCGCAATAACTGGTAACACCAACCAGGGCATGTCTTACCACTGTGGAGGTTTAAGGCACGCCCCAGAATGAACAGGAGATGTCATCATGATTCAGGGCAAAACCGTATTGCTTGGCATTACGGGCGGAATTGCCGCCTACAAGGGAGCGGCGTTGTGCAGCAAGCTGGTGCAGGCCGGAGCGAATGTGCATGTTCTGATGACCCGTTCCGCCACCCAATTTATTACGCCGCTTACCCTGCAGACATTATCTCGAAATCATGTTTTTGTTGATACATTCGATGAGCAGGACCCATCTGTTGTTTCTCATATCCATCTGGCTGATCATGCCGACCTGGCCATTATAGCGCCTGCAACCGCCAATATAATCGGAAAGCTGGCAAATGGACTGGCCGACGATATGGTCAGCACAACGATGCTGGCCGTAACTTGCCCGGTATTGATTGCGCCTGCCATGAACGTACATATGTACGAGCATCCCGCCGTTGTTGAAAACATGAATAAGCTGGCTCAGCGCGGTGCTTTATTCGTCGAGCCTGGAACAGGACAGCTGGCATGCGGGTATGTTGCAAAAGGCAGACTAGCGGAGCCCAAGGATATCGTTTTGGCTGCCAACAATTTGTTTGCCAAATCCGATGCGCTGCGCGGGAAGCGTGTATTGATTACGGCGGGCGGCACGATCGAGCGGCTTGATCCGGTGCGTTATTTGACTAATGATTCCTCCGGCAAAATGGGCTTTGCGTTGGCTGAAGCCGCAAAGCTCATGGGAGCCGATGTTACCCTGGTTGCCGGCCGCACCTCCGGTCAAGCGCCGGCGGGCGTCGCCGTTGTGCCGGTTGTTTCGGCCCAGGATATGCTGGAGGCGGTGCTGGATCGTTTTGATGAGTCGGATATTGTTATTAAAGCGGCGGCCGTCGCAGATTACCGGCCTGTTCAGGTCCACCGCGAGAAGCTGAAAAAAACCGGTGATCGCTATCAGCTGGAGCTTGAGCGTACAACGGATATTTTGCAGCTGCTGGGTGAACGCAAAAAGGGGCAATTGCTGGTCGGATTTGCCGCCGAAACGGAGCAGCTGGATCATTACGCCATGGACAAGCTCAAACGCAAAAATTGCGATTTGATCATTGCGAACGATATCGGCATGGCAGGCGCCGGGTTTAACGTGGATACAAATGCCGTATCCGTTTTTGATCATAATGGACTGGTGGAGCGTTATCCCGTTATGCCGAAGCGGGAGCTGGCCGGACGTCTGATGGCCATAATGGCTGCAAGGCTTGCGTCGACGCCATTCGGAGGACTAGGTGAATGATTGCCAAAGTCATTGTGGATGTGCCTAGCCGGCAGAACGACAGGCCTTTTGATTATTTGGTTCCTGAAGGGATGGAGCCATGGATTGAATGCGGCAGCCGCGTTGGCGTCCCTTTTGGGGGCAGGGTGCTGCAAGGCTTTGTTATCGGACTGGCGGAATCATCATCGCTTGAGGGCAGCCGTCTCAAGCCGATAGCGGAGCTGCTGGACGCCTTGCCGCCTCTCCTGCCCGATCTGGTGGAGCTTTCCCGATGGATGAGCGACAAATATTGCTGCTCCCGCATTCAAGCGCTTCAGGCGATGATTCCCGCTGCGTTAAAGGGCAAAGAAGAACGGAAAGTTTCTTTGGGCGAATATGGGGAGAGCTGCGGCTTGCCGCCGGAGCTTCTGGAATGGGTCAGCGCGTCTGGCGGAACTGTCAGGCTGGATGCATTGCTGGAGAGGTATCCTCAATATACCTCTGCTGTAAAGGCGGCTTTGCGAAGCGGGGACCTTCAGCAAACGTCGGCTATTCGCGATCGGTTGTCCGTCCGGCGCGTATTGACGGTGTTTTTGGATGTTGATCCGGCCGCCGCTGCCACAGCTGCGGAACAATTCCCCCCGCGTGCGGCAAAGCAGCGTCTTGCCCTGCTTTGTCTTCTTGAACGTGGAGAGCCGATGCCTCTTCAGGAGCTTGCAGCCGCCTCGGGGGCTGCGGCTTCCAGCATCAAGGCTTTGGCCGACAAAGGGCTGGTAGCGTTGCGCGAGGTGGAGAAATCGCGCGATCCATATGGCGATAGAAGCTTTGCGGCGACAGAACCGCTGCCGCTGACTGAAGGGCAAGACAAAGTCTATGGGACGATCAGGCGGGCGCTCGACGGGGCCAAAGCCCGAACTATGCTGCTGCATGGCGTGACCGGCAGCGGAAAAACCGAGGTTTATTTGCAAAGCATCAGGCATTGCCTGGATTCGGGGCGGCAAGCTATTGTGCTGGTGCCCGAAATTTCGTTAACGCCTCAAATGGTGGAGCGCTTCAAAGGCCGTTTCGGCAATGCTGTGGCTGTTCTGCACAGCCGTTTGTCCAGCGGCGAGCGTTTTGACGAATGGCGCAAAATCCGCAGCGGCGCCGCGCAGGTGGCGATTGGCGCCCGCTCCGCGATTTTTGCGCCATTTTCCAGCATTGGGCTTATTATTATCGACGAAGAGCATGAGTCATCCTACAAGCAGGAGGAAAGTCCGAAATATCATGCGCGGGATGTTGCGGTAAGACGGGCGATGCAGCACGGCGCCGCCGTAGTGCTTGGCTCCGCAACGCCGTCGCTTGAAACCTATGCTGCTGCCAGCCGCATTCCCGCGGCAGGCGAGGAGCCGGCGCTGCTGCCTATGCGGGACCGGGTGGGAGGCAGACCGCTGCCGCAGGTTGAAGTCGTGGATATGCGCGAGGAGCTTCGCGAGGGCAACCGCTCCATGTTCAGCCGCAAGCTGCATTCCGCTCTTGCCGACAGGCTGGAGCGCGGAGAGCAGTCCGTGCTGCTGCTGAACAGGAGAGGCTATTCCACCTTTGTGATGTGCCGCTCCTGCGGCTATACCTCCACATGTCCCCATTGCGACATTTCGCTAACCTTCCATCAAAAAACGCGCGTGCTGCGCTGCCATTATTGCGGTCATGCGGAGGGAGCTCCGTCCAAGTGTCCCTCCTGCGAGAGTGAAAACATCCGTTATTTTGGCACGGGCACGCAGCGGGTTGAAGAAGAGTTGTCCAAGCTGTTTCCCGGCATAAAGGTTATTCGGATGGATGTGGATACAACAAGCCAGAAGAACAGCCATGAAAAGCTGCTGAAGCAGTTTGGAGAACGTAAGGCGGACGTGCTGCTGGGAACGCAAATGGTGGCGAAAGGACTGGATTTTCCTTACGTGACGCTCGTAGGCGTCATTGCGGCGGATACGTCGCTGCATCTGCCCGATTTCCGGGCGGCCGAGCGCACCTTTCAGCTGCTGACTCAGGTAGCGGGCCGAGCGGGCCGCCACCAGCTGCCCGGCGAGGTTGTTGTGCAGAGCTATGCCCCTGAGCACTATGCCATAACGACGGCGCAGCAGCATGATTACGAGGCGTTCCTGCGCGAGGAGCTGAGCCATCGGGCGAACATGGGGTACCCTCCATACTGCAGACTTGTATTAATTACAATGTCGCATGAGCAGCTGCCTTTGCTGGCATCAGTCAGCGAAGGCTTTGCTGCGGAGCTGCGGGCGCTGGCGGAGCATGAGGGGTTATTAATGCCGCTTTCCGGCGGTTTTCCACGAGCAATAGAAGTGCTGGGCCCCGTCTCCTCTCCAATCTCGAGAATGAAAGATCGCTACCGGTTTCAATGTGTGATAAAATATCGGGGAAGCATCGACATATCCTCGCTTGTACGGCTGGCTCTGAAGCCTTTTACGGAAGGCGCGGCGGGCAATACCGTGCAGTTTAGCGTGGACGTCGATCCGCAGGTAATTTTATAAGGATTTTTAAATAGGATATGCCAAGGAATAGATCAAAACAAAGGATGGGAACGAAAGATGAGCATCAGATTGATAGTAAAGGACCCTGATCCGGTATTGCGCGAGGTCGCCAGGGAGGTGACGAAGTTCAACGCCAATCTCAAAAAGCTGCTGAAGGACATGGCTGAAACGATGTACGATGCGGAGGGCGTTGGGCTGGCCGCGCCGCAGGTGGGCATATCCAAACGAGTAATCGTTGTTGACGTGGGAGACGATCACGGGCTGGTGGAAATGGTGAATCCGGTCATCGTATCCCGGGAAGGCGAGCAATTCGGACCGGAGGGCTGCCTCAGCATTCCGAATTTGAACGGAGATGTACGCCGCGCGGACACTATCGTCGTGCAGGGACAAGACAGCGACGGCAATACGTTTAGCGTAAATGCCAGCGGTTTTTTTGCGCGCGCCTTCCAGCATGAAATCGACCATTTGAACGGCATTTTATTTACCGACTTGGCGGAAAGCATTTACGACATTTCGGAAAGACCAAGAAAAGGCGGCGAATAAGGTTATGCGTATCGTATTTATGGGGACGCCGGATTTCGCCGTCCCTTCTTTGCGTGCCCTTCTGGATGAAGGGTACAATGTTGTTGCCGTTGTTACCCAGCCCGACCGGCCGAAAGGCCGCAAGAAGTTGCTGACGCCTTCTCCTGTAAAGGAGGCGGCTTTAGGTTTTGGATTGCCGGTGCTGCAGCCGGAGCGTATGCGTAACCCGGAGGCGGTGGAGGAGCTGCGGGCCTACGCGCCTGATCTCATTGTGACGGCGGCTTATGGCCAGATTCTGCCCAAGGCGGTGCTTGAAATGCCCCGGTACCGCTGTATCAACGTTCACGGCTCGCTGCTGCCGGGATATCGCGGCGGAGCGCCCATTCAGCGTTCTATTATAAACGGCGAGCCATCAACGGGCGTGACCCTTATGTATATGGCGGAGGGGCTGGACACCGGGGATATGATCAGCAGCGTGGAGCTGCCGATTGAAGATAGCGATCATTCCGGGACTATGTTCAGCAAGCTTAGCATCGCGGGAGCGGAGCTGCTCATCAAAACGCTGCCTTCCATACTGGACGGCACGGCAAAAGCGATCCCTCAGGATGATTCCTTGGCTACCTACGCCCCCAACCTGACAAGAGAGGACGAACGTATAGATTGGGGAAAAAGCGCGCGCAGTCTTTTCAACCAGACCCGCGGCCTGTATCCAATGGCGGGAGCGTTTACGCTTCTTAATGGGGAAACGTTCAAAATCTGGTCCTGCTCGCCAATGCAGGGGGGCGGGGCAACTTCGTCCGGGATCGCGCCGGGCACGGTTGTTGAAACCGGCTCTGAAGGCATCGTGGTGCAATGCGGCGAAGGGCGACTGCTGCTAAAGGACATTCAGCCAGCAGGCAAGGTTGTCATGAAAGCTTCGGAATGGCTTAAAGGCTCCCGTCTTTCGCCTGGAGCGGTCTTTGGCGAAGGAGACGGACGATGAGCCGCCAGCCGCGCCCGGGTCGGGGCGGGGGCGGACAGCGGGGCAAGCAACGCTCCGGCAAGGCTGCGCTTGGAACCGCCCGTGAAGCCGCCTTAACCATCCTTGTGCGAGTTGAAACCTCCGGCGCGTACAGTAACTTGCAGATCAACAAAACACTCCAGGAAGCGGGGTTGTCGCGCAGCGACGCCGCGTTAGCCACGGAGCTTGTATATGGAACTATCAGCAGGCAAGCGACGCTTGATTATTGGCTGGACCGCTTTGTGGCAAAAGGGGTTGGCAAGCTGCAGGGCTGGGTGCACCAGCTGCTGCGGCTTAGCGCTTATCAGCTGTTGTATCTGGACCGCATTCCGACGCATGCAGCCGTTAACGAGGCGGTGGAAATCGCCAAACGCCGCGGGCATGGCGGAATAGCGGGCATGGTGAACGGCGTGCTGCGCAGCATTGACCGGAATCGCGCTGATTTAAAGCCGGAGCTGATCAGCCTGCCGGATATAGCGCAAACTATTGCGCTGCGCCATTCCTATCCGTTATGGCTGGTGGAAAAGTGGAGCGCACAGTTTGGCATTGAGGCGACGGAAGCGATGTGCGCTTCCGGCAACGAAGCGCCGCATGCCGGCATCCGGGTCAACCCGCTGGCTGCCACCTTGGAGGAGGTGCTTGCAGAGCTCAAGGAGGCCGGTCTTGAAGGCGAAGCTTCCCCGTTAACACCATCCGGCATTGCGGTTCGCGGCGGAGGCAACCTGACCGAGCTTGCAGGTTATGCGGGCGGGCGCTGGTCGCTCCAGGATGAAAGCTCCATGCTGGTTGCGGAGGTCGTTGCCCCCGAATCCGGCATGAAGGTGCTGGACTGCTGTGCGGCGCCCGGAGGCAAAAGCTCGCATCTGGCTGAGCTGATGGGCGGAAAAGGAAAGGTTTGGGCAAATGATCTGCATGCCCACAAACGAAAAATCATTGCGGGTCAAACCGAAAGGCTAAAGCTTCGTAATGTGGAGGCAACAACCGGCGACGCGCTTAAGCTGAGCGAGATTTTTGCTCCTGCTTCCATGGACGCCGTTTTGCTGGACGCTCCTTGCTCGGGCTTTGGCGTTATCCGCCGCAAGCCGGAGATCAAATGGACCAAAACGGCAGGCGATGTCGCCGATATTTCCGCCATCCAGCGTTCCCTTCTGGATGCGGTTTGCGATCTGGTCAAGCCTGGAGGCACTTTTGTGTACAGCACCTGCACGATGCTGCGTGAGGAAAACGAGGATCAAATCCAGCGTTTTCTCAGCGACCATCCCCATTTTGAATTGGATGCAAATTGGCCCAAGCCTCTGCTTGAACGGCTGACTGCCGCAGGTCTGATTGATGAAACCTTTGATGGACAGCTTCAGCTGCTTCCGCAGCATTTTGGCAGCGACGGATTTTTTATTGCCCGCATGAAAAGGCGCGTGTAACGGTTTAATACAAGGCGCAAAACCGCGATTATGGCTCGGCATGGACGTTTGTGGTAGAATAAAACGACGGCATCAGCCGGCATTGCTGCTGCTGTCTAATTTAAATACAGGTGTGATGAGATGAAACCGTTTATTTATGATTATACATTAGAGCAGATTCGCGATTGGATGAAAGAAAACGGCGAGTCCGCATTTCGCGGCGACCAGCTGTTTGACTGGATTTATGTGAAGCGGGTCAGCACATTCGAGGACATGTCCAACTTGTCCAAGGAATTGAGAAGGAAGCTGGATGAGCATTTTCAGTTTGTTACGCTTCAGGAAATAACAAAATTCGAATCGCGCGACGGTACCGTAAAGTTTTTGTTCGGCCTGCATGACGCCCATGCGATTGAAACGGTAATTATGAGACATAGCTACGGCAATAGCATTTGCGTAACGACGCAGGTAGGCTGCCGGATCGGCTGTACATTTTGCGCTTCGACGCTTGGCGGCTTGAAACGTAATCTGACCGCGGGCGAAATCGTGGCCCAGGTCGTAACGGCCCAGCAAATGCTGGACGCTACAGGCGAGCGCATTTCAAGCATCGTTATTATGGGGTCAGGCGAGCCTTTCGAAAATTATGACGCCACTATGACCTTTCTGCGGCTGATGATTCACGAAAAAGGACTTAATATCGGGCAGCGCCACATTACGGTTTCCACAAGCGGCATAGTGCCCAGCATGTACAAATTTGCGGATGAAAACACGCAAATCAATCTGGCGCTTTCGATTCACGCTCCCAATGACAAATTAAGAAGCAAGCTGATGCCGGTCAACCGGCGGTATCCTTTTGAGGATGTAATGGAAGCTTGCCGTTACTACATTGCCAAAACGGGACGCAGAATGTCGTTTGAATATGCGTTGATTGGCGGCGTAAACGACAGCGCCGAGCATGCTCAGGAGCTTGCCGACGTGCTCAAGGATATGCTCTGCCACGTCAATCTGATTCCCGTCAACCACGTGCCGGAGCGCAACTATGTCCGCACGCCGCGCGAGGATATTTTTGAATTCCAGAGAGTGCTGGAGCGCAATAAAATCAATGTAACCATACGCAGAGAGCAAGGACATGATATAGCGGCCGCATGCGGCCAGTTAAGAGCGAAACATATGGAGTCCACGGCGAGGTGATAGTTTTTTGTTAACGGCAAATCGCAGCAATATCGGACGGGTAAGACACGTAAATGAAGATCATGCCTGGGTCGGCCAGCTTTCCGGCGGACTTACGTATGCCATTGTGGCCGACGGCATGGGCGGGCATCAAGCCGGGGATGTGGCTAGCAAGCTGGCTGTAGATTCCTTCTGCAATATGCTGGAGCGCCAGCATGAGAAAGCAGAGGTTTCCCAGGAGGAAGCCAAAATGCTGGTTCGCCAGGCCATTGCGGAAGCCAATGAGAAGGTTTATGGGATGGCTTCCCGCAATGAACGCTACCACAGCATGGGGACAACTGTTGTTGCCGCCTTGCTGGGGGGCGGAAGCGCCGTTATTGGCCATGTCGGGGATAGCCGCGCCTATCGGATTTCCAAGGAGAAGCTAAGTCTTTTGACCGAGGACCATTCTCTTGTGAACGAACTGCTCAAATCGGGCCAGCTTAGCTATGAGGAAGCAGCCAACCATCCCCGCAAAAATGTACTGACCAGAGCTATCGGCACCGACGCGCATGTGGACATTGATGTGCAGTCGCTTTCGTGGGATGCTGAGGATATGCTGCTGCTCTGCAGCGATGGCTTGACCAATATGGTCAGCGAGGAACAAATTTTGGCCGTATTGGCCCAGGAAAGCGACGATCTTGCGGCTAAAGCGGACCAACTCATTCAGCAAGCGCTTGAAGCGGGGGGAGAAGACAATGTAACAGTCGTTCTTCTGCAGGAAGCAGCCGGCGCGAAGCGGAAGGAGGAGGCTGTATGATAGGACATGATTTGGGCGGAAGATACGAAATTTTATCCAGAGTCGGCGGCGGCGGCATGGCGCTTGTTTACAAAGCCCACGACGTATTGCTTAATCGCAATGTCGCGGTCAAGGTGCTCAGGCAGCAGTTCGTCAACGATGAAGAATTTATTCGCAGATTCAGGAGAGAAGCGCAATCCGCCGCCGCTTTGTCTCATCCCAACGTCGTCAGCATATACGATGTAGGACAAGAGGACGATACGCATTATATTGTTATGGAATACGTGGAAGGCCACAATTTGAATGAAATCATTCAAGAGCGCGCGCCGCTTCAAGTGCAGGAGGCCGTGCGCATTGCAGCGCAAATATGCGATGCTCTGGATCATGCGCATCAGAATCACATTATTCACCGGGATATTAAACCTCATAACATACTTATCGGAAACAACGGTCGAGTCAAGGTAACGGATTTTGGCATTGCCCGAGCGGTTACCTCATCGACGATAACACATACAGGCTCTGTTGTGGGCTCGGTCCATTATTTTTCTCCGGAGCATGCCAAAGGCATCAACACGGGAGAAAAATCGGATTTATATTCCCTTGGCATTGTCATTTACCAGATGCTTACAGCTAAGCTGCCTTTTTTGGGAGAAAGTCCAATAAGTGTCGCGCTGAAGCATTTGCAGGAGTCATTTGAAGATCCGCGTCTGGTTAATCCGCATATCCCGCAAAGCGTGGAAAATATTATTTTGAAGGCTATGCGTAAAAATCCGGCTGAGAGATATGCGACAGCACGGGATATGCAGGAGGATTTGGATACTTGCCTGTTAGAAGAACGGCTGAACGAACCTCCAATCGTGTTCCAGACCTTTAACGATTTGGATGAAACAAAAGTGATGCCGGCGATTCGGAGTGATGAACCTATGTACCGTCCTGAAAACAAACAACAGGATATTCGCTCGTCGGGGGGCAATAAGCCGTCTGGAGCAGGAGCGGCGGTTTCACCGGCTGAAGCTTCTCCACAGCGAAGCAGTTGGCGAAAGCCGCTAATCGTTGCGGGTATTACGCTGGTATTGCTCTTTTTGCTTATTATGGGCTTCCGGTGGCTGCTCAAGCAGCTTGACACGGAGGAGGTCAAGATTCCTTATGTAGTCGGCATAACGGAGACCGAGGCTCGTGAGAAGCTGGAGGCGGAGGGGCTTCGGGTGGAAGACCCCGTAACCCGCGAATTTAGCAAAGATATCCCTAAGGATATAGTGATGGAGCAGTCCAAAAAGAATATGAATGCCAAAAAAGGCACGACTATTCAGCTGACCGTCAGCGATGGTCCTGAGCTTAAGGAGCTGAAGCAATATGTAGGACGTCTGCTTCAGGAGGCTAAGGATGAACTGACGGGTCTGGGGATATCCGAGGACCGGATTAAGGTGAAGCAAGAGTTCAGCGAAGAGGAGCCGGGAACGATCCTTAGCCAAAGCCCGGAACGAGGAGAAATGATTAATCCGGAGACGGATGAAATCAACTTTGTGGTAAGCCAAGGCAGGGAGCAGGTCAAAATGCCCGATCTCATAGATATGAAGCTTTCAAACGCAAGAACGCTGCTCAGCTCTCTGGAGCTGGTGCTGGAGGAAAGCGATATTAGCTATGTTCCAAGCTACCTGCACAAAAAGGATCATATAACGCTCCAGGAAGTGGGCGATAAAGAAATATTGCCCGGCGAAATGGTCGCCAAGGGTACCAATGTAAAGCTCAAGGTCAGCACAGGCTTGCCTGCGGATGCAATCTCTTATGTCTTTACTGTCCGGATTTCACCCGCAGTTTCGGGGAAATCCAGCAAGGTTCAAATTCTTTATTCCGATGCAACCGGCGAAAATATTGATGCGGGAACTCAAACGATTAGCGGTACGGTGGATATACCGGTAACGGTTATAATGGCGCCGGATACCGTAGCCCGAGTATCCGTGCTTCGTGACGGAAACTTTATGGATATCAAGGAAATAAGGTATGAGGATGCGTTGTCCGGCAACCATTCGCCAGGTCTTGAAATACCAGGGCAGGAGCCGCCGCCGCAAACAGAGGAACCGAGCCAGGAAGAGGAACAGCCTGCGCAAGCGGAGGTAAATGGAGATAATGATGAAAACGGATCAGAACAAGGCAATGGCAATGAAGGCTAGCGACGGCGCTGCGGGCATGCTGAGCGGAGTGATCGTCAAGGCATTAAGCGGCTACTATTATGTGCGGTCGAGTGATGGCGACGTTGATGAGGAGACGGTTCAATGCCGCGCCAGAGGGATTTTTAAGAAGCGTGGAGAGTCTCCTTTAGTTGGCGATCGCGTGCGCTACAGCCTGACTGAAAATGGGGAAGGAACCGTAGAGGAGCTCCTTCCCCGGACATCGGAGCTGATTCGCCCGCCGGTGGCCAACGTTGATTTGGCCATTCTGGTGTTTTCCGTGTCAGAGCCCGACCTGAACTTGCAGCTGCTGGACAAGTTTCTCGTTCATATCGAGCATGCCGGCATTCCCGCCTTGCTTTGTCTTAGCAAGCAGGATCTGGAGGAAGAAGGCGAGGAAACGGCCGAAGCCAAAGCGGCAGCGGAGTCCGTCAACCGTATTTACGGGGCGCTGGGCTACGAGGTATTTGGCACCAGCTCGCGCAAAGGGGACGGCGTAGAGCAGCTGCAGGAGCGGCTTCGGGGGCATTTGGCCGTGTTTGCGGGTCAATCCGGCGTTGGCAAATCCTCGCTTCTGAATGCTATTGTGCCGGGACTTGATCTGGAAACGAATGAAATCAGCAGCCGCCTCGGCCGTGGGAAGCATACGACGCGCCATGTTGAACTGATTAATATCGGGGGCGGTCTGGTTGCGGATACGCCTGGCTTCAGCCAGCTTGATTTTCACGAGCTTGGCATACAGGATTTAAGTTATTGTTTTGTAGAAATGAGGGAGCTTTCGCCGAGCTGCAAATTTCGCGGCTGCACTCATGTCCACGAGCCTGGCTGCGCCGTCATTGCCGCTGTGGGAGAAGGGACCGTGGCCAAAAGCCGATATGATCACTATTTATTGTTTATGGAAGAGATGAAAGATACTAAACGGAGGTACTAACTGCCATGACCTTGATTGCGCCTTCCATATTGTCAGCGGATTTTTCCCGCTTGGGAGAAGAAATAGCCAGTGCAGAAAAAGCCGGCGCGGACTGGATCCACGTGGATGTCATGGACGGACATTTTGTTCCGAACCTGACCTTTGGCCCGCCTGTTATTGCGGCAGTCCGCGCCGCAACAACGCTTCCTTTTGATGTTCATCTGATGATTCAGCAGCCGGAGCTGTCACTGGCTGATTATGTTGCGGCAGGGGCTAGCCGGATTACCGTGCATGCCGAAGCTTGTACGCATCTTCACCGGACCATTCATTGGATCAAGGAGCGAGGTTTGCCAGCGGGCGTTGCTATTAATCCCGCAACTCCGGTTTCCGTTCTGGAGCCCATTATCCATGACCTGGATCTTGTGCTCGTGATGACGGTTAATCCGGGATTCGGCGGGCAAAGCTTTATTCCCTATTCTCTGGTGAAGCTGCGCCAGGTCAAAACGATGCTGGAGGAGCGGGGACTTGACGGCGTATATGTTCAGGTAGATGGAGGCGTCAATCCGGTTACGGCCCCGGGCATTCGCGAAGCAGGCGCAAATGTGTTAGTTGCGGGCAATGCCGTATTTGGACAATCAGACCGTGCCGCCGCAATCGCGGCATTGCGCTAGGGCGGTAGGGCTATGAATGAGCGGATCAAAACCATACTGAGAGTATTTCTGTACAGCCTGCTTGCCGGGCTTTTCCTGGCCGTATTCAGCCAACTGGACCACTTTATCAAATATTTGTTTTCGCTGCTGGCTCTTTTAATGGGAATTCTGTATTTTCGCAAGGTGGAAACGACAGGGCTGCGGATATTGTTCGTAGTCCTGGCCCTTATTTTTTATTTTGCCGCCGCCATCATTTTTACCGCAGTGCTGTTTATACGGGATAATCCCGATTTTATGTCGGGAGCGGCCTAGATGATGCTTTTTGGAGCGCTTGCAATGGAATAGGACAATATGCCTTCGCATAGGATGATTACATATAGTGATGGAATTGTTGCGGAGTTATTCCATGAGCGTGTCCGAGGAGGGAAGAGGCATGAAGTTTTATACGATCAAGCTGCCCAAATTTCTAGGCGGGTTTGTAAAAGCCATCCTGAACACTTTTCAGAAAAGTTGATGCTTCCGGGCATTATTGGCGATGAGGCAAAAAAATAAAAGCACCTGGGATACAGGTGCTTTTGTCTATGCACGCAAGCCGAAACTATACGCGTGTCACTTTGCCGGATTTCAGAGCGCGGGCGCTCACATAGACGCGTTTTGGTTTACCGTCAACAAGAATGCGAACCTTCTGCACGTTGACTCCCCAAGAACGGCGTGTTTTGTTATTGGCGTGGGATACGTTGTTGCCTTGACGCGGCGACTTGCCAGTCAGATAACATTTGCGGGACATGACTACACCTCCTAAGCATAATTCAAGTAAACATATTCAAGTTCATACATGCCGAACCGATCATTCATCGCGAAGCCAATACGGCGCCACTTCAGGACGATCATTGAGCTTTACGCTGAACACACTTGAATATCGTATCATAAAGACGAGTTCTCTTCAACCCAAATGTGAGGAAAATGGAATGAATTTCTGTACGGACTTCAATAACGTCGTTCTTTATAGTACAATAAGACTTGGTTCATACTAGTGGAGTAAGGAGTGTGTTACCATGTCACTGCAGCTTCAAAGCGAGCTTGGCTCCGTTTACGTTTCAGATCATTGCATAAGCCTGTTGGCCGGCTCCGCAGCCTTGGATTGTTATGGGCTTGTCGGCATGGCTTCCCGCAAAGGGCTGAAGGACGGCATTGCAGAATTGCTTGGACGCGAGAATATGTCTCGCGGCGTAGAGATCAGACGGGAAAACGGCAAGCTGCATATCGATCTTTATATTATCGTAAGTTACGGTACCAAAATTTCCGAGGTCGCTCACAATATTCAATCCAAAGTTGAATACGTTCTGAATAATGTAATTGGCCTGCAGGTTGACGGAGTTCATATTTTTGTGCAGGATGTAAGGGTATCCAGGTAGCGGAAGGGGAATTTTCATTGGGTAAGCGCTCTATTAACGGATCGGACTTTGCCGCAATGGCATTGCTCGGTGCGGAGCTGTTGCAAAACAACGCGGAACGCGTTAATGCATTAAATGTTTTTCCGGTTCCAGACGGAGACACGGGAACCAACATGAATTTGACGATGGGCTCAGGCGTGAGGGAGCTGAGAAGCAAACCTTCCGATCATATCGGTAAAAGCGCGGAAGCCTTGTCCAAAGGATTGCTGATGGGCGCCAGGGGCAATTCGGGCGTTATTTTGTCGCAGCTGTTTCGCGGCATGGCCAAATCGTTGTCCAGCCATCAGGAGGCAACCGCCGCCGATTTGGCTGCGGCGCTTCAGCATGGCGTAGACATGGCGTATAAAGCCGTGGTCAAGCCTGTTGAAGGAACGATTCTGACTGTTGCGAGAGAAGCGGCTAAACATGCTGTCCATTATGCCAGACGCTCAAGCGATGTTGCCGATTTGATGCAGGAAGTGTACCGCAAAGCCAATGAAGCGTTGCAAAAAACGCCGGATCTGCTGCCGGTTTTAAAGCAGGTTGGCGTAGTGGATTCCGGCGGGCAAGGTCTCGTTTATATTTATGAGGGCTTTGTGAGAAGCCTTTCCGAAAGGGAAAACTCCGGTTACCAGGAGCTTTATATGCAGCCTTCGGAAGCTGCAATGCCGGACGAAGTTGCGCTCCCGGCCGGAAGCCGCGGGCTTGCGCAGAAGGATTATTCCTCTGCCCAGTCGCGCCTTTCGACAGAGGATATCGAGTTCCTTTACGATATGGAATTTTTCATTGATCGCAAGCATGCGGGAAAAGCCCCGGTGTTATTTGATGAATCCGCTTACAAAAAACAGCTGGAGCGGGACGGAGATTCCATTCTGGTTATTGCCGACGATGACATTATTAAGGTTCATGTTCATTCGCGGAAGCCTGGGGACGTGCTCAATTTTTCGCTTCCTTATGGCGAATTGATTGATATTCATATTTTGAATATGAGAGAGCAGCACCGTGATTTGCTGGAGCAAGAGGAATTGGCAACTGCGGATTTGTCTGGAGCCGAGCTGCTTGCAGGCGGCGCCGTTAACGAGTTCAATCCAAGCCAGGCTTATGAGAAGGCTCCTTATGGCATGATTGCCGTTGCAATGGGAGATGGCATTGCAGATATTTTTCTGGCCAGCGATGTTGACACCGTATTGTCCGGCGGTCAAACCATGAATCCCAGCACGGAGGATTTCCTGAAAGCAATTGATGCGTTATCGGCAGATCATATTTTTCTTTTGCCGAACAATGGAAATATTATTCTTGCGGCTGAGCAAGCTGCCGAGCTGAGCGAACGAGACGTTACGGTCATACCAACGAAAACTATTTTGCAAGGTCTGGCGGCCGTTCTCTCCTTCAAGGAGGACGAGTCCCCTCAGCGCAATCTGGATTGGATGAGCGGGGCGGCGCAAGGCATTGTATCGGGGCAGGTTACTAAAGCGGTAAGGGATACCTCAATAGATGGCGTTGATGTAAAGGAAGGCCACTATATTGGCATTCGGGAAAAAGCGATTGTAGTCTCCCATGCGGATCTTGTGGAAGCTTGCACGTCGCTGCTTGGCACCATGCTGGCAGATGGCGGAGACCTGCTGACTATCCTGACAGGCGAGGAGGCGGATAATGACGATACTGCGGCTATTTGCGATTGGGCGCAGAATCAATATCCCGACCTTGAAATCGAAGTTCAACGAGGCGGACAGCCTCTTTACCCATACCTGTTTGGCGTTGAGTAATGCCAATATTGATTATTTGGAGGTCATGCCATGAGCAAGGTAAGAATTGTGACTGACAGCACATCCGATATTCCGGCGGAGCTAAAAGAAGGGCTGGATATTACAGTTGTTCCCTTGCAGGTGCTGTTTGGAGAGGAAACCTACCTGGATGCCGTGACGCTGACGGCGGATCAATTTTACGCCAAGCTAAAAACGTCGCAGGTACAGCCCACGACGTCGCAGCCGTCGCCGCTGGATTTTTCGGAGGTGTATGAGCGCTTGCTGACGGAGGAGCCGGGCTGCTCCATTATTTCCATTCATCTTGCGTCCGTGCTCAGCGGCACGCATCAATCCGCGACGATTGCCAAATCCATGCTGGAGCAGGAGGGGGATATCGAAATCGTGGATTCCTGCTCCGCTTCCTGCGGCATAGGCTTACAGGTTATGCTGGCGGCCCGGATGGCCAAGGAGGGTAAATCCAAGGAAGAAATACTTGCCGCAATCAAAGAGCTGCAGCAAAAAACGCGTATCTATTTCCTCGTGGATTCATTGGAATGGCTCCGCAAGGGCGGACGAATCGGCAAAGCGGCAGCATTGATCGGCTCCATTCTGAATATTAAGCCGATATTGACGCTGGACAAGGCGACAGGCACCGTTATGCCTGCCGATAAGGCGCGCGGAATTAAAAAAGCGATTGCGCGAATTGGCGAAATGCTGCAGGAGCAGTTTGGAAATGATCCTGTTGCCGTAACGATAGCGGGAACGGACGAGCTGGATAACTCAGATGAGCTGGAGGCAAAGGTAAGGGAAGTATTAAACGTTGAGTCTATTACTTATGCAACCGTAGGCGCCGTCATTGGCACGCATACAGGACCGGGAACATCGGCCGTATTTGCATACAAGGTGTGAGCATTTATGAATAATCTTAATGAAATAACAGTCAGGAAATTGAAAGGCGTGAGCGCCCTGAAAGAGGGGGAGCTTCACGCCTTTGGCATCTATACAATACAGGATTTGCTGAACCATTTTCCGTTTCGGTATGAGGATTATCGCATAGTCGATTTGTCCGAGGTGAAGAACGGAGAAAAAGCGACGGTTCTAGGCATTATTCGAGGCATGCCCATGCTTCAGCGTTACGGCCGGGCAAAAAATCGTCTGACCTGCAAGGTGGAGGTTGGCGGTCTTTTAGTTACAGCGGTATGGTTTAACCGCCATTATCTGGCGGAGCAGCTGACGTTATCCCGTGAAATAATATTGACCGGAAAATGGGAGCAGCAGCGGCTGCAAATAACGGTGACACATTCCGAGTTCGCCGACGCTGCGGGGGGCGGCCGGGCAGGCAGTCTTCAACCCGTTTATTCCATAGGCGGCAATTTGACGCAAGGCTGGATCCGCAAGCTGATTGGAGCCGCGCTTGAGCAGTATGGAGAATGGATTCCAGAGGTGCTTCCGGCACAATTGGTTGAGAAGCATCGGCTAATGAGCAGAGCCAAGGCTGTGGAGCTGATCCATTTGCCGGATGACGTCAAGCAAGGCCAGGAAGCGAGACGCCGAATGGTCTATGAGGAGCTGTTTCTCTTTCAGCTCAAGCTTCAAGCCTATCGCTCCTTGGGCAAAAGAAGAAAGGACGGCATCGCCCATGTCATCGACAGTGCGTCTATTCGAGAATTTGCTTCCACGCTTCCTTTTGAGCTAACGGATGCGCAAAAGAAAGTCGTCAACGAAATTTTAACCGATATGCGCCGCGGCAGCGCAATGAACCGGCTTCTGCAAGGCGATGTGGGCTCAGGCAAAACGGTAGTTGCAGCCATTGCATTGTTCGGCAGCTTTAAAGCAGGCCATCAGGGCGCGCTTATGGTGCCTACGGAAATTTTGGCCGAGCAGCATGTCAGGTCGCTGGAGCGCTTGTTCCAAGGGACGGGCATTGTGGTGGGGCTGCTTACAGGCAGCTTGAGCGATCGTAAAAAGAGGGACGTCATCGCAGGTTTGCAAATGGGCATCGTTCATGTTGTTGTCGGAACGCATGCCTTGATTCAGGAGCCGGTTGTTTTTCATAGTCTAGGCCTGGTTGTGACGGATGAGCAGCATCGTTTTGGCGTTAATCAGCGAAGCGTGCTGCGCCGCAAAGGCATCAGCCCCGATGTGTTGACAATGACGGCTACTCCTATACCGCGCACGCTGGCCATTACGGCTTTTGGCGATATGGATGTTTCTACGCTTAAGGAAATGCCCAAGGGCAGAAAACCGATCAAAACCTATTGGGTGAAGCATAATGCGCTGGACAGGGTGATTTCTTTTGTCCGAAAAGAAGCCGCGGCGGGCCGCCAGTCTTACGTGATCTGTCCCTTGATCGAGGAGTCGGACAAGCTGGATGTGCAAAATGCCATTGATGCCTATATGCAATTCCAGCAGGCATGTCCCGAGCTGAAGGTCGGCCTGCTTCATGGCCGGCTCACGGCTGCGGAGAAGGAAGAGGCAATGGGCGAGTTTGCCAGCAATAGCTGTCAGGTGCTGGTTGCAACTACGGTTGTTGAAGTCGGAGTGGATGTCCCAAATGCAACGTTAATCATCATTATGGACGCGGAGCGTTTCGGACTGTCCCAATTGCACCAGCTGCGAGGAAGAGTGGGACGGGGCGAGCATCAATCCCATTGCATTCTGATTGCGGACCCTAAATCGGAGACGGGGCGTCAAAGGATGAAGGTAATGACGGAAACGACGGACGGGTTTGAGGTGGCAAGAAGGGATTTGGAGCTGAGAGGACCCGGGGATTTTTTTGGAACAAAGCAAAGCGGGTTGCCGGAATTCAAAATTGCAGATTTGGTCAGCGATTATGAATGGCTTGAAATTGCACGGGAGGACGCCGGCGAGCTTACGGAAAGCGATGGTTTCTGGAGCGGAGATACATATAAGGCGCTGAGGGAAACCATACTTAAGGATGGTTTATTTCAGAGCGAGCAATTGGATTAGGAAACAACGCCTCTCCTTTGGCATATAGTTTAGTCATTGAGGAACTATGCCCTAGTGGAGGTGCAGAACTAATGAGTTATCAGAATTACGGCATTAAACCGCAGTTTGTAGAACGCGTAAAGCAAAAAATGAAAAACCCGGCAGTGAAGGAACGCATTCGGGGTCTGCTGGCTCACGTAACCAAGCATGATCTTCAGGATCGGGCGAAGGTGCGGAGGCTTGTGAAATCCGCCTCTGTTATTCTGCAGGAGAAGCTTACAGAATCCCAGGAAGATGGTATTGTTGCGTTTGTTATAGCCCAAAAAATCGATCCTAACAATACGTTCCATCTGCTCAAGCTGTGGGGAATGTTTCGTTGAAGTTCCTTCCATGCTTATAAAGTTTTTTTCTGCGCAAACTTATAGGTAGCAGGGTTTTGCCGAAATGTTTGCGCAGGGGGTCGAGAGTCGTGAATTGGCTGCGTTATTTGCTTGAGCTTCCCGCTGCCGCTGCTGCCTATACGGCGGGCAAATTCAAGGCGTTCCAGTACTCCAGGGAGCTTCTCCAGCATGCTGCGCCCCCTGTGTTGTCCGTTGGAGCGGGATACCGCCTCCTGGAGGGCTTAAAGCAGGCAGAGCGGAAAAACCGTATAGGGACGCCAAGGGATTGGCAGCCGGAGGAGCGGGAGCTGCTGAACCATATCATTGGGGAAACAAGGCGTCACAACCGCAATAATGTGACCCGGACAGAGGCGTACCGCACCGTTTATTTTCATTCGCCGGAGCTGCACTGGTCGCTTTTGGCCCATCTGGTGTCGCGTAACGGCGGCTGGAATATGACGGATCTCAAGGGCGAATGGCTGCCCCGGCTGTTAAAGGAGCCGCAGAGGAAAGAGCTGTTTCACTTTCTGGAGCGATGCAACGCGCTTATATTCGGAGACGCCTACCCCCAGCTTTTACTTTATCAATGGAGCCGCAGGGAAGGACGCAGCTTGTTTCATTTGCTGCCTGGACTTGGCGTTTCCTCCTTTATGGGGCCGGTCTGGTCGCAGTTTTTGCGTGAGGGAGATTCAGCGCTCCTGTCCGTTGCGCTAATTATTAATGAGCAGCATTTTATTGAAGGCCGGGTTGTACAGAATCCTGCCTACAAACCTGCGGTTCATTCCCTGATAACAGAGCTCCAATCCATCCTGCAGCTTAACGGAGTCGTGTTCCCCTACGGGGTTGGCACAAGTGATGGAAAAAGCGGCTCCGGCTTGCAGCTTGCAGGCTTGATTATCGAAAAATTCAGAGATATCAGCGAGCGAATCGAGTTTGGCAAAAGGCTGTATGCCATGTTGTTCGGTATTCCTGCTGTACTGCATGGTGCGCGCTGCTTTGCGGCGGCGGTCAGGCACACGGGGTCCAGGGCGGATTACGCCCCTTCTCTGTTTCAAAAAAATATGCCTCCGCGTATTCCCCCTGTAGAGAAGCTGGCGGGAGGAAAATTGAAAAAGGATGCGCCGCTTCTGTATAGTCCTGAGCTAAGGGATGCCTGGGACGATGTGGAGCTTAAACCGCCGGAGCCAGGCGACTGGTTTCATTCAGGGGAAACTCTTGCAGCTTATTTCGATTCTCTTCCCATGCCCTCCCATTTTGAAATGAGCAATGAATACGGAATGATACTGGACAAGCTGGAGCTTGCCGCGCTAACAAAGGGCAGCGTATAAGCAAGGACAATTTCCTGAATTTAGAGGGAATGGCCGGCCTCCCGCCATGAGACACTAATAGTTGTAATTCATTTGAAATGAGGTGCAACACTGATGAAGTGGCGCGGATTATTACTTGGCGGACTGATTGGGGCAGGTGCTACATTGTATATGGCCCGCAAGCGTCCAGGAGCTGTCGCCTGGGCCGCAGGCGCTATGAGCGGCATTTGCCATGCGGCAACGGGCAAAATGGTGGGAAGCATGCTCCGCTCCAAAAACGGCAGCTCGCAGCAGCTATCCAAATCGTCAACTCGCGATGCCGGAAAAACGGATAAATCTTCCCGTGAAACGTGGATGCAGATGGAGCAATGGATTCAGAGCGACCCCGAAGTGAAACAGGAAGTGGATAAAATTAAAGCGGAAGCCTCCGCCGCAATGCACTAGATCATGATTTTGGTACAGAGAATCGGTCAGCACAGCCCAAGCGGGGCTTTGGCGGGCCGATTCTTTTTCGTCCATTATTCCTTCAATCCTAGTGCATTTGCCGTTCGAACATGGTAAAGTAAAGGCATAACGTAAAAAGTCCATTTTATTCACCATTAAAATGCGGCTTCATACGCTATTACGATAGACGCTGCAAAGGAGGATCCTATCATGAAGATCGAGCGGCTGAGTCAGGACCGGATACGGATTTTCCTGACATTTGACGATTTGCTGGAGCGGGGGATCCATAAGGATGATATGTGGCGCGAACCGCCCAAGCTTCAAGAGCTTTTTATGGAAATGATGGACCAGGCATATACAGAGCTGGGTTTTGAAGCATCCGGCCCGCTGGCGGTGGAAGTGTTGGCTATGCCGGCTCAAGGTATGGTGATCATTGTAACACGCGGCAAACTCAATCGTTCATCGGACGAACATGGCAGAGATGATTTTGACGATGCCGATGATGACATTCTGGACATGGAAGTAACGATGGAGCAAAGCGATGTGGTTATGTATGCATTCAGGGATTTCGAGGATGTCATTTCCGCAGCCGAGCAGCTTAAACGCTCCGGTTTAACGGAGGGAGGCCAATTGTTCTCCTACAACGGCAAATGGATTTTGACACTTGAGCCTGCAGGCATGGAACCTCCTCAGTATCATGGCGTCATTGCGCTATTGGCGGAGTATGGCGAAGCAACCTCGGTCACTTATGCTATGCTGGAGGAATATGGGAAATTAATTATGCCAGAGTACGCGATTCGGGAGATATGCGGCCATTTTTCCTTTTGATTCATCACTTACATGACAGGGCAACGGCGGGTTGTTACCGCCGATGCCCTTTTTCGTCTCCGCGACAGTATTTGCTATTTCCGGGAAAGCTTTGCCCATGTATAATTAAGGCATGACAGTGTCATTTCTGTTCCCGTCCTTCCGGACAGGGATAACAAGAAAGCAGGGACGCGCGTGGTGTTGTTTTCTATCTTAATTGCAGCGATTGCGCCAGGCGTATCGTTGCTTACCTATTTGTATTTGCGCGACAAATACGATGCCGAGCCAATTCATATGATCGTACGCATGTTTTTGCTGGGTGTGTTGGTTGTGGTGCCCATCATGGTTATTCAGCGGGGCTTGGAGATTTATTTTGGCGAGGATATGCTGCTTGCTACAACCTTTATACAATCGGCAGGCGTAGAGGAATTTGTTAAGTGGTTTGTTTTGTTTCACGTTATCTACAATCATACTGAATTTGACGAGCCATACGACGGCATCCTTTATGCGGCATCCATATCGCTTGGTTTCGCTACCATGGAGAACGTCCTCTATGCCATGTATTCCACCTCATCCTTCGGCCAACTGCTGCTGAGGGCGCTTTTGCCCGTATCCGGCCATGCGTTGTTCGGCGTTATGATGGGTTATTATTTGGGCAAGGCCAAGTTTTCAACAAAACTGAAATCCAGAAGATGGTTACTTTCCACTTCGTTGCTGCTGCCATTGCTGCTGCATGGCGTATATGACTGGATATTGCTTGCTTTGGAGCAGGTCTGGATTTGGTTCATTATCCCTTTTATGGTACTTCTCTGGATGTGGGGGCTGCACAAGATGAACTCTGCCACCAGCCGCTCTCCGTTTCGGTTTGTTAGACGGGAAGATGAGATTAAATTGTAAGGCTTCCGTCCATACTGGCTATTAGTGCGTGTTCAAAAAGCGGACTTTTTGAACAACCTCTATAGTGGTTTAATGACTGACCAAAGGAGGCAGATATGGACACCGCAAGGATCAAGGTAACCATTCGCTGCAATGTATGCGGCGAAAAGTTTGTGCTGCGAGGCCGGAAGGAAAAAGGAAGCGTTGAAACCGGCTTTCGCCAGTGCATTTGCAACAACAGCAGCGACCTCGATATCGAGGAGCACGCTGGCTTGTAATGAAACGGTCAATATGAAGAGGCAGTTAAACAGGCAATGGATGCATAAAGCTCCTTTTTCCAATCCAAACTAATGGCAGGTTTGGAACGAGAAAGGAGCTTTTTGTATGGTATATCGCAGGCTTAGCTCCATTATGTTTCCCGTGCTCGCCGTTTTGCTGACCGGCGCGTTATTCTGGGGGTATCAGGAGCATCAGGAAAAAAACTCGATTTTGATTAAAGCGGAAAATCAATATCAGCGGGCATTTCACGATCTTGCTTTTCATGTCGACAAGCTGCATGAGCAGTTGGGCAATACGCTTGCGGTAAATTCCACTTCAAAGGACTTTCACCGTAAAGGCCTTGTTAATGTGTGGAGGCTGACCAGCCAGGCGCAAAATGAAATCAGCCAGCTGCCGCTAAGCTTTTTGCCGTTTACGGAAGCTGAAAACTTCTTGTCCCACATTTCCAATTTCGCCTACAAAACCGCAGTCCGCGATTTGTCCAGCCAACCCCTGACGGAGGGTGAATTCAAGACGTTAAAGGCATTGTATGATAAGTCCGGCGAAATTGTGCAAGATTTGAACCGGATGCAGCAGGACGTCATCGCCAGCAATTTGAGATGGATGGATGTAGAGGTAGCTATTGCGGCTGATCAGGCCAATAGCGGGAACCTGATTGTGGACGGATTAAGGTCTATGGACAAAAAGGTGAGCGCATACCCAGAGCTGGATTGGGGTCCGTCCGTCAGCAGCATGTATGAACGGCGTTCCATCAAGCTTCTCTCCGGCGAGCCGGTTACCGCCGATACTATCAAAACGAAGGCAGCCTCTTTTTTGGGTATGGATGCTTCGGGCATTCAGGTTGGGGAAAATGGCAAGGACACTGAATACGCGTCTTACTCCGCGCAGACGGAAAGCAATGGCTCTTTGATCCAGCTGGAATATACAGCAAAAGGGGGGCAGCTTCTGTCCTACCGAAACGGCCGGGAAATCGGTCAAAGCACAGTAGATTTCCAGAAGGCGCGCATTGCAGCGGATCAATTTCTCGACAGTCATGATTTCAAAGGAATGAAGCCAGTCAGCTATGACCAATATGGAGATTCGGGAAGCTTTACTTACGTTGCAACACAAAACGGCGTATTGATTTATCCTGAAAAGCTGACTGTCAAGGTTGCATTGGACAAAGGCGAGGTCGTTGCCATGCAAGCAAACGATTATGTGTATGAGCACCGCAAACGCGAAATGCCAAGCCCCATTATGTCGAAGGAGCAGGCGAGGAAGTCTCTAAATCCGGAAATGAAGGTATCCGGCGAGGAACTGGCGCTTATTAAAAACGAGATGGGCGAAGAAGTGCTCTGCCATGAATTTACCGGCGGCATTAACGGCTACCTGTATAAAATTTATATTAACGCGGACACGGGCTACGAGGAAGCCATTGAGCCTATTAGCCCTGAGGACAAAAAGGCGGCGGCTTAAGACAGGTTCTAATTTGAGCAACCTCTTATAGCTCCCCGACCACAGGCATGCTATAATGTCTGGTATACGGGAGGGGAGCTATTTTGTTGCCAAAAGTTAATACCATGCTTTATTATCACATTGCTTCCTCCGATGAATCGGAAGCTGCAGTGGAGTACAAATCCAGGATCGCAGATGAAGAAGAAGACGGCCTTTTAATCGAATATCCATTAAATGAAAAGACCGGTCGGACCAAGAGGCTGTATCTTGGTGACGAAATGTCGGTTTTTTTTGTGGAAGCCGACGGAGTTAAACATTACTTTGACTCTCATGTCATCGGCTTTAAGGAGGATGGCGTCCGTCTTGTCAAAATCATGAAGCCGGACCCCGAAAAAATGACGAGGGTTCAGCGGCGCAGTTTTTTGCGCGTGCCGGCGGAATTGGAGCTGGCCGTCAAGATTTCCGGGAAAGGCCGTTTTGTTTGCAAAACGGATGATGTTGGCGGAGGAGGAATATCCTTTCTCTATCGCGAACCGCAAGGGCTGAAAAGCGAAGACGCCATTCAGTGCTGGCTGCTGCTTCCTTACAAAAACGGCTCGGTTGACCATGCTTCTTTTACGGCCGAGGTGGTCCGGATCAAGGAGTTGGAAAGCGGGCGCAGACAAGCCATGATTAAATTCATTGATATTTCCGACTCCGAGCGGCAAAAAATTATTCGTTATTGCTTTGAAAGGCAGCTGGAATATCGCAATCGTTGAATGAGTGAACCATTATTGGAGCAACCTAATTCCATTCTGCAGCAGTGGAGGGAAAATAGGATGTTGTCAAAACTTAACGCGTTGCTACATAGCAAGGAGAAGCTTGCCGCCCGTATGGACAAGGCGATGAAAGTGGCGCGTATTGCCGTATTGGCGCTGCTTGCAGCCATCGTTTTATCGCAGCTGGCATTACAGAACGAGACGATAAGAGAGTGGCTTACAAGCGCTGCCAGATGGGAGGGAACCTCTCTTGGCTAGCGCTTCTCTTTTGCATCTTGGGGGATAGTGTGGTATAATTTTCACGTTCGCAGGCAATGCCTGCTTTTTCTTTGAAAGCGCGTCTTGCCTTGATTAAAGGAGGTTGACTGTACGTGGTGCAGCAAGATGGCGACAGCGATTTGATCAATGTTGCAATTGACGGGCCGGCAGGCGCGGGCAAAAGCACGGTTGCAAGAATGGTCGCCGCGCAATTGGGATATGTGTATGTCGATACAGGTTCGATGTACAGGGCAGTAACGTTAGGCGCTCAGCGCCAAGGATTAGCTGCAGACGATGAAGAAAGGCTTACGCAGTTTATGAAAAGCCTGGACATCGTGCTGAAACCGGGGGCAAACGGACAATTCGTTTATATGAACGGAGAGGACGTTACCTCATTGATTCGCACCAGAGAGGTTACCGGGGCGGTTTCTCATTATGCCGCAAGCGGTATTGTGCGCGAAGTGCTTGGCGTAATGCAGCGCAACATGGCGTTGCGCAAAGGGATCGTGATGGATGGAAGGGATATCGGCACGCATGTGTTGCCGGATGCCGAACTTAAGGTGTTTCTTACTGCCTCTGTCAAGGAGCGCGCGCTGCGCAGATTCAAGGAATTGGGTCAGGAAGCCGTCGTAACGCTTCAGCAGCTGCAGGAAGAGATTGCCGAGAGGGACAGATTGGACGAGCAGCGCGAGCTTGCTCCGCTTCTTAAAGCTTCCGACGCCATTGAACTGGACAGCAGCGACATGACCATAGACGAGGTCGTTGACGCAATTGTCAAAATGAGCCGAACCAAATTGGCGGAGGCGAAGTAAACTATGTTATATGTCATTTTTCGATCCTTACTTAATGCGATTTACGCTGTTTTATTCCGTCTTGAGCCAAAAGGCTTGCACAATATACCATCCTCCGGGGCCGTTATTCTGGCGTCAAACCATATCAGCAACTTTGACCCGCCTACGATTGGCGTCAAGGTGGAACGTCAGGTGCTGTTTATGGCTAAAGAGGAGCTGTTCCGAATTCCGGTTTTTGGATCGCTAATTACTTCATTCGGCGCGTTCCCCGTCAAACGGGGCGGCGTCAGTAAAGAAGCGATCAAGTCCGCGATTACCTTTTTGAAGGAAGGCAAAATGCTTGCTATCTTTCCAGAAGGCTCGCGCAGCCATACAGGAGCGGCCAAAAAAGGAGCGGCCATGATCGCATTGCGAGGCGGAGGGCTGATTGTTCCTGTCGCTATTGTGGGCACGTATAAGCCTTTTCGCAAAATGTATGTCTGCTATGGCGAACCCATCGATTTGGCGGCCCGCATGGAAGACTTCGAGGGCGATCAGCTGGAGCGCGCGACGGAAATTATTATGGATGGCATTCATAAGACGGCAAAGCAATATGGTTAATGTTTTTTTTGTTTAAGTTGTTTTAAATGCCGATAGGGCTTCGTCCATCGGATTTAAATAAAGTTGGGGTATGAACTGAGGAGGTTATTTCAATGTCAGAAGAGATCAATGTGCAAGAAACCGTTGCGGAGGAAGTTACTCAAGACGCAATGGATAATTTCGTGTCTTTGAAAAAAGGCGATTCCGTAAAAGGCACTATCGTCAAAATCGAAGATAACCAAGCTTACGTAAGCCTTGGATATAAATATGACGGTGTTATTCCGCTGCGTGAGCTTTCTTCCGTTCAATTGGAAAATGCGGCTGATGCTGTACAGGTTGGCCAAGAGGTTGAATTGAAGGTTGTCAGCATTGACGACAACAAGGAAAGCCTGGTTCTTTCCAAAAAGCTTGTTGACGGAGAAAAGGCTTGGGATGAGCTGCAAAGCCGCTTTGAATCCGGCGAAGTATTTGAAGTTGTTGTAGCTGACGTTGTAAAGGGCGGTCTGGTTGCCGATGTTGGCGTTCGCGGCTTCATTCCGGCTTCCATGGTAGAGCGTCATTTCGTTGAAGATTTCAGCGACTACAAAGGCCGTACGCTTCGCGTAAAAGTGAAAGAAATCGACGTTGAAAACAAAAAAGTAATCCTTTCCCAAAAAGACGTGCTGGACGCTGAGTTCGAGCAAAACAAACAGCAAGTAATCGGCTCCATTCAAGTTGGCCAAGAGCTTGAAGGGACGGTTCAACGCCTGACTCCATTTGGCGCGTTTGTTGATATCGGCGGCGTAGACGGCCTGGTTCACGTATCCGAGCTGTCCTGGCAGCATGTTGCTCATCCGAAGGATGTTGTATCCGAAGGCCAAAAGCTGAACGTTAAAGTGCTTAAAGTTGATCCAGCCGCTGGCAAAATCAGCTTGAGCGTTAAAGCAGCTCAACCGGGTCCATGGGATACGGCTGCCGGCCAATTCAACATTGGCGATATTGTTGAAGGCACCGTTCGCCGTATTGTAACGTTTGGCGCGTTTGTAGAAATTGCTCCTGGCGTTGAAGGCCTGGTTCATATTTCCCAAATTGCACACCGTCATATCGGAACTCCGCACGAGGTGTTGACGGAAGGTCAAGAAGTTAAAGCTAAAGTTCTTGACTTCAATGCAGCTGAAAAACGCGTTTCCCTCAGCATTAAGGAAACCGAGGAAGCACCGGAGCAGCCGGCTTCGGCTCCAAAAGGAGAGCGCGATTCTCGCGCCCCTCGTACTCCGCGTGCTCCTAAGATGGAAGAAATCAACAATCCTAACGTAAGCCTGAACAGCTCCAGCATGAGCTATTCCCTGGGCGAGCGTTTCGGCGATAAGCTTAGCAAATTGAAGTAATTTGTAATTTCTATAGAGGCTATTCCTGCAGCAATTTGCAGGAATAGCCTCTTTTCTTTGGGCCATAATAGGTAGACGCGAGGTGAACTATTATGATGCCAGGATATATCGCTTGTCTGCTTTTGCTAGCCGGTTGTATTCTTTTGGCTACCGGCTGGAAGCCATATGTGGCCCCCGGCCTATCCAATGTCTCCATCTGTGTCATAGCAGCATTAACCCTGATTTTGTATGTTCTCCCTGCCTGGAAATTGCCCGTTCAAGGTATTGTGTATATCCAGCCGTTCGCAATCCCGCTGATGCTGGCGGGCATTGTCAGCTTATTTGCACGCAGCACTTTTACGGGAAGCTGCTACCTTGTCATGGTAGCTTGTCTGCTGTCATTAATTTGGGGCTGCTTGCACAGCTTGTACAGCTATGAGCCATTTTTGGCTTGGCTCAAGCCCGGATGGGACATACCGGTTTTGTGCGGACTATTGGTCAGCTTATTAATTAGCGATGTCCGCAGGCAACCGGGACTTCTGATATGGTGCTCAGTGCTGGGGGAAGGTTTTGCGGCATGGCTGGACCAGGGCTCTTATTATGCGGTGATGGGTTCGGCGCGCTGGTGGGACATTGTTTTGCTGTCATATGCCGTCGCAATATGCGGTAATGGCGCTCAAGCTTTGGCAAAGGCCGGCGGCTTAAGACTAAGCCGCATTTTTGCGCGATTGGGTCCAAAGGGAGGATGAGGGAGCTATGAGCCGTTTTTTTACGGAAAATCATCATTTGATCGGTGTTCTTTTAGGTATTATGTTTGGCATTATCGCCAGGCTGGTCATGCTCAAAACGGATTATAGACAATACCCTACCTATCCGCATGGGCGAATCATTCATATTTCGCTTGGCGTCATTGCAGCAGCTCTTGGAGCGGTTGCCGTTCCGGCATTGTTCAATAAAGATTATACGGCGATAACCTTTTTGACGCTGGCCGCCCAGCAATTCAGGGATGTACGTAAAATGGAGCGGGACACGCTAACAAAAATCGACAGTCTGGAGCTGGTTGGCAGAGGCAGTACTTACATTGAAGGGATAGCGATGGTTTTTGAAGGCCGCAACTATTTGGTGATAATGACGGCTTTGCTAACCAGTCTGTTTGCGATTATGCTATCGATCTGGTACGGCATTGCTGCCGGACTTTTGTCTTTGCTTATTGTGCTGAAATTAAAGTCGGGCAAGTCCATCAGCCATATTGCGGACGTTCAATTGGGTAAAATCGAGGTTGTCGGTCCAGACCTTTTCGTATCCGGCATCTATATTATGAATGTTGGGCTTCAGGAAAATCAAGCCATTATGATGGAGCGCGGTATGGGATTTGTTATCAAACCCTTTAACGCCAACGGCAAAGCCACATTGTCGAACCTTGGGCAACGCCAGGCTATTCTTTACGATCTTGCGACTATATTAGGCGTATATCGCGATGATGGAGAACCGGCTTTGGTGCCGCTTGCCAAACTGGATATGAAAAACGGCAGCCTTGCCGTATTTGTGTTGCCTCAAGAGTTGGATGGACATAAAGGAGTAGAAGTGGTCAAAAGGGTGCCTATACTGGAGTCCGCGGTGCGAATGCCAACGGAATCGGCTGTTAACCGGAAGGAGGCGGAGGAGCATGGGTGAAATTGTTGCGGTTGTTTCCGTCCATCCATCCAAGGTTGGCGGCGGCGCCCCTATCTTTATAGCGGAGGATGAAAAGGAACTGCAGTCGTCCGCGTTTTTGCTGGAAAAAATTTTGGACGCAAGCGCCCATGATTTAAAAAACGGAACCATGATCCTGGTTAATCATCGTTAAAATAATACAACTGCTGTAAAGTATTTGTTAGCCAAGTTCATCGTTTTTTGCTATGATGGGTAACGTGAGTAACATTGAAGGAGTGAAAAACCAATTATGGCTAGACCTGTTATCGCCATCGTCGGGCGGCCCAATGTGGGGAAATCGACTATATTTAATCGAATAATAGGCGATCGGCTGGCAATTGTTGAGGATAAACCTGGCGTAACGCGCGATCGCATTTACGGAACTGGCGAGTGGAACGGCAAGCCGTTCAGCATCATAGATACCGGCGGCATCGAAATTGATGGCGAAGATGAAATTATGAAGTCGGTTCGGATGCAAGCGGAGCTGGCCGTCGAAGAGGCTGATGTCATCATTTTTATGGTAGATGCCAAAAGCGGCTTGACCCATTCCGATGAAGAAGTTGGCCAGATGCTGTTCCGCTCCCGTAAGCCTGTGGTGGTTGCGGTAAACAAGGTGGACAACGAAAGCCGCAGAGACGAAATTTATGAGTTCTATGGCCTCGGCTTTGGCGAACCTGTCCCTATTTCCGGCTCGCATGGTATCGGTATCGGAGATTTGCTGGACGCAGCTACCGACCTGCTGCCCGAGCTTGAAGACGACGGCTATGAGGAAGACGTCATCCGCGTTGCTCTGATTGGACGCCCCAATGTAGGCAAGTCGTCGCTAGTTAATGCGCTGCTCGGCGAAGACCGGGTTATTGTCAGCAACGTGGCCGGAACAACACGCGATGCTATCGACACCCCTTTTCAGCATGACGGGCAAAAATATGTGCTTATAGATACAGCGGGCATGCGCAAGCGGGGCAAGGTTTATGAAACAACAGAGAAATACAGCGTTATGCGCGCAATGAAGGCAATCGAACGCGCTGACGTTGTTTTGGTGCTTATTAACGGCGAAGAAGGCATCATTGAACAGGACAAGCATATTGCCGGATATGCTCATGAAGCGGGCAAAGCTTCTGTTTTTGTCGTGAATAAATGGGATGCGGTCGAAAAGGATGAAAAAACGATGGCGAGTTTTACGCAAAAAATTCGCGATCACTTCCTGTTTATGACCTATGCGCCTGTAGTATTCCTGTCGGCCTTGACCAAACAGCGCTTACATAAGCTGCTTCCCGTTGTCAATCATGTATCCGAGCAGCATGCGCTGCGTATTCAGACGCATCTGCTGAACGATGTTGTTTCGGATGCGGTGGCGATTAATCCGCCGCCGACGGATAAAGGCAAGCGTCTGCGAATCAATTATGTGACTCAGGTATCCACCAAGCCGCCAACCATCGTTTGTTTTGTTAATGATCCGGATCTGATGCATTTTTCCTATGAGCGTTATCTTGAAAATAAAATTAGAGCCGCGTTTAATTTTGAGGGCACGCCAGTCCGAATCTTTACGCGCAGGAAATCAGACGAGGACTAGGGGAGAAGAAAGTTGGTCTTAAACGTTATCGCAATTGTCATCAGTTATTTGCTTGGTTCTGTATCGTTCAGTATTGTCATTGCCAAATGGGTTAAAGGCATTGACATCAGACAACATGGCAGCGGCAATGCGGGAGCGACCAATACGCTCCGGGTTTTAGGCAAAGGACCCGGCATTGCCGTTTTTGCTCTGGATATCGTTAAAGGCATAGCGGCCGTAGGCATCGGACATTGGTTAGGGGATAACAGCTGGATTCCCGTTTTATGCGGGCTGGCCGCCATCACGGGACATAACTGGCCGATCTGGTTTGGCTTTAAAGGCGGCAAAGGAATCGCTACTGCAATCGGAATTGTGGTGGTGCTTTGTTTCCTGCCCGCTCTTTATGCCGGCATCGTCGCAATAGCGTCCATTGTACTGACGCGTTATGTGTCGCTGGGCTCTCTTCTGTTTGCCCTGTTAACCCCATTATTTGTGCTGCTGCTGGGTTATCCCATGCCGCTGTTTTATGGAACGTTGGCGTTTTGCCTGTTTGCGTTTTTCCGTCACCGCAGCAATATTGTCAAGCTGGTTAAGGGAACTGAAAATAAGCTGGGCGCCAAAAAAGGAGCGTAATGCATATGACTTTGAATCCATCATCTGAGGGACGCAAAGCTGCTGTATTAGTGGCCGGAAGCTGGGGCACCGCTCTGGCTTCGGTACTTGCTGCCAACGGCTATTCCGTCTATTTGTGGACCCGTAGCGCGGAGCAGGCTAGTGAAATCAATACGACTCGCTTCAATGGCAAATATTTGCCTGGATGCGAGCTGCCGCCGCTTATAACGGCAACCTCCAGCATGGAGGAGGCTCTTACGGGAGCGGAGCTTGCGTTATTTGTTGCTCCTTCCTCCGCCATGCGGCAGGTCGCAAAGCAAGCGGCAGAGTGGCTCCCGGCTCATGCGCTGGTTGTTCACGCAACCAAAGGCTTCGAGGAGCAAAGCCTGAAGCGAATGTCTGCTGTATTGGCGGAGGAGCTGAACAGGCCGCAAGCATCTATCGTTGTGTTGTCCGGACCCAGCCATGCGGAAGAGGTGATCCGCAAGCAGCCTACGACAATTGTGGTTGCCGCCGAGCAACTGGAGGAAGCCGAGAAGGCTCAGGATGCTTTGATGAATTCCGACTTTCGCGTGTATACCAATCCCGACGTCATTGGCGTTGAAGTTGCCGGCGCCATCAAAAATATTATTGCGCTGGGCGCCGGCTTGTCGGACGGTTTGAAATTTGGCGATAACGCCAAGGCGGCTTTGCTGACACGGGGACTCGCGGAAATCGGCAGGCTGGGCGCAGCTATGGGCGCTAACCTGTTGACCTTTGCGGGCCTTGCCGGCGTTGGCGACTTGGTCGTCACTTGCACCAGCACCCACAGCCGCAACTGGCGGGCCGGCTCCATGCTGGCTGACGGCACTCCGCTGCCCGTCGTGCTGGAGAAGATGGGCATGGTTGTTGAAGGCGTGCGCACGACTAAAGCCGCCTATGAAATGGCACAGCGTTTTGGCGTGGAAATGCCAATCACCCATCAATTGTATGAGGTTTTGTTTCAAGGCAAAGAACCAAAGGCCGCTGTGGAACAACTGATGGGACGGCTCAAAACGCACGAGATTGAAAGCATCGGATAAGCCCGCGCCTACACCATCGGTTATCCCTCCTCATATGATGTCAGGAACTTATCGTCGAGGAGGGTGAAGCATTTGTCGAAAGGAACGCCGAAGGATATCCTTGGCGCCATCAACAAAAAGACCGGCAAAAGCATTTCCGAAAGTGCTGTCAAAAAGCTGGCCAGCGGCGTTGACGCAAACACGATGAAAAACGAGGCTGAGCTTCGCAAGCTGATCAAGCAAGTGGCAGACATGGCCAATATTAAAGTGCCGGATGGCGCAATAAACGATATTGTCAAAGCGGTCAAAGCCAGTGGCTTAAGTCCGTCCAATATGGAATCGCTGGTCAAAATGATGTTGAAAAAATAAAGGCTGGCGGTCAGGCGGCAAAGGTCTGTCAAAACGGGGCTGTCCGAAAAGTCAAGCGGAATGAATAAGGATTCAGCAGAGAGGACCGGAGGGGAAAGGGTGTCTTGAGGGCGAGTTTTTTTGTCCGCTTTTATCCAGTAAAAAATAGGATCAAAAAAAGCGTACAAAAATGTTTGAGCTTCCAAGACATCCTTTTCCGGCAGGAACCGGTTTTGCTGAATTATGATTCACCGTAACAGACTTTTTGGACAGTCCCGTTTTTGGTTTAACCTTTTGTCCTTTTTTTGGCCTGATGCTATAATGAAAAGCATAAATTCGACATAGATTAGGAGAATGGTATCATAATGGATCCGATGACTAAGATGTGGATTTCGTTTGTAGGCATTGGCTTAATGGCAATTGCCGCTTTCCTGATTACGTTCGCCAGGGCAAAAACGAAAGGCGTGCTGAAGGTTGTTTTATCGATTGTAGCGTTTATTTTACTCGTTTTCGGATTTATTTACGGATTCTTTTCAATTATTTAGTCATTCTGTTCAGGGTGGATGTTTACATAAAGCCATGTTGTCAAAAGCAAAGGAAGGTAACCTATGATTGAGCTAAAGGGAAAAACGATAACGGCTGAGGTTCCGGCGGAGTCCGGATTGACGCTGCTGGATCACGCTATCAAGCACAAAATTGACTGGAGCTTCTCCTGTACGCGCGGGACCTGTGCCAGATGCAGATGCCTTGTCACGGAAGGGGCGGAGTTTCTGGAGGAAGTGACGGACGAGGAATGGGACCGGCTGGAGCCTGAGGAGTTTGAAGAAGGTTTCCGCCTTGGCTGCCAGGCCGTCGTCAAGGAAGGCGCCGGCCGGATTGCCGCCGTAAATAAAACGTATTTCTAGAGGTGTGCTGGACATGACTACACAATTACCCCTTCATGATGCACTGACTCAAATTGTCCAAGCGGCCGGCAATGATCTTTGGGTAACAGGGGGAAGCGCGGCGCTTATGCTTCGCGGCTTGCCCCTTGCTTCGTCTCCGCGGGATCTGGATCTTTATTGCGACGATGAGGACGGAGCGGAGCTTCATCACAGACTGAAGCAGTATGCACTGAATACTCCTCATTACAGTGAAAGTGATATTTACCGCTCAACCCTGAGCCATTATGCAGTAGGAGGCTGGCGCGTGGAGCTTGTGGCCGGGTTTCAAGTCGCGGCTATGGGCTGCCGGTACCGGGTTGAAGTAAAAGAGGTGCTGCTCCCTCTGGGTGAAGCTGTAACGTTTGGCGATGGTGAGTCCATAACGCTGGTGCCGCTTGCGCATGAGCTATGGTTCAATGCGCTTCGAGGCAGGGCGGACAGAGTGGAAACCATCGTTGGCGGAATGTCGCTCCATCGGGAAAAGCATTGGACCGCTATGAATGCGATCGAGGAGCGAAATGGATTTCCGAATGGATATGTCACGCAGGTTCATAATTGGATAAATCAGGAAGAGGGCGGTGATAGGGATTGGACGCTGAAATACGCTTCCAGCCTTCAGGCCGGTCGATAAAGGTACGCAAAGGCACAACGCTTCTTGATGCGGCAAGACGCGCAGGCGTTCATATCGCCACGCGCTGCGGCGGTAAAGCCTCCTGTTTTATGTGCAAGGTTCAAGTACTCCCGGGAAGCAAGCTTCTGCCGGTTGGCGATATAGAGAGCCGAAAGCTTGCCGGATTAGAAGAACAAGGCATGCGTTTGTCATGTCAAGCCAGAGCGAACGGTAATTGCGAAGTTGAAATTCCGCCCGATCCGCTTCGCGCTGCGGTTGCAAGACAGCTGGCGCGCCAGCAGGAAGATGACTTATGGTAACGAAATGGAGGAATTAACATGACAGTGGCTGCAAATAGGGCGATTCGTCGCATTGTAGGCAAGCCCGCTGCCGCGCTTGCTTGTGCGATTCTGCTAATGTTGACTTCCGGCTGTCTATATCCCAAGGAAAACAGCCAATCTGCTCCGCCAAAGGAGGCGGTGCGCAATATTCAGTCGGCTGTTGATCAATATTACAGCGAGCAGGGGCTGCTTCCGATGGTCAATGCCAGCAAGGAAGTGCCGGTGTATGAGAAATTCAGGCTTGATTTCAAAAAGCTTCAGGGCAAGGGCTACATCAGCTCGATTCCCGCGGCTGCCTTTGAAAATGGAGGAAACTATTATTTTCTTATTATCGACGAGGAAAGCAAGCCGTTAATCCGCTTGCAGGACATCGTTTCTTTTCAGCAAGTTAATGATTTGCAGAAGCGCGTTAGCAGCTATGTGGCCGCCAATGGAAAACCTCCGCTGTCAGAAGCCCTCTACCCAGGCTTTTACGGTATTGATTTTGAGGCGTTGGGAGGCAAGCAGCCTGTTATAAAAAGCATGTTTTCGGGCGGTACGCTTCCGGCAATGCTGGATGATGAAGGAACCGTTTTTATCGATTACGGGATTGACATCATGCAGCGCCTGCAGCGCGAGGAGGATGTTTCCTTATGGAAAAACGAAGATTTGCGCAGGCTGCTTATTGACAATACCGAATTTGTACCCGTCAAATCGCCGGCTTACCGTTTGAATGAAGACGGCGAGCCCGTTGCGGTCAAGAGCTGAGCTATACTCCATGCTTAAGCCCATCGATATGAAATCTCTTCCTAACCCGGGAAGAGATTTTTTTATTTCCGCGACATAGTTCAGCCAGGGCTTTCATATATTTCAATCTTGGAAGGGAAGACTGCGAAGCTCGCGACGGGAAAATAACAACAATTTTCGTAGAGGAAATAAGCATATTTGGACAGTCTGGACATAAGATGTTACTAGTCCAAAAAGCATGTACGAGTTGCGTCGCTGGCCTGCCCTTTTGTCCGGTGGAAGGCGGCGAACCGGAAATTCAATTGGGAGGGGATATTCAGTGGAGAAAGTGGACATTTTCAAGGACATAGCCGAACGTACCGGCGGGGATATTTACCTCGGCGTGGTAGGTGCGGTTCGCACAGGCAAATCAACGTTTATCAAGCGGTTTATGGAAACGGTTGTTTTGCCTAACATTGCAAATGAATCGGACCGGGCCAGAGCCGTTGACGAGCTGCCGCAAAGCGCCGCAGGCAAAACCATTATGACGACCGAGCCAAAATTCGTGCCTAATCAAGCCGTTCAGCTGAAGGTGGCGGATGGACTTGAGGTGAATGTTCGTTTGGTGGATTGTGTCGGATATGCGGTGGAGGGCGCCAAAGGCTACGAGGATGAAAACGGCCCGCGCATGATTACGACGCCATGGTTTGAAGAGCCGATCCCGTTCCAGGAAGCTGCCGAAATCGGCACCCGCAAAGTTATTCAGGAGCACTCCACGCTTGGCGTGGTGGTGACGACAGATGGCAGCATTGCTGAAATACCTCGCAGCTCCTATGTTGTTGCCGAAGAAAGAGTGATAGAGGAATTAAAGGAAGTTGGCAAGCCATTTGTGCTCATCATCAACTCCACCCGTCCCAAAAGCGAAGAGACGCAGCAGCTCCGCAGCGAGCTCCAGGCCAAATACGATATTCCGGTTATGGCGATCAGCGCCGCAACGATGGGCGAGGAGGAAGGCTTGGCTGTTCTGAGGGAAGTGCTTTATGAATTCCCTGTGCATGAAGTCAATGTCAATCTTCCAAGCTGGGTCATGGTGCTGAACGAAAATCATTGGCTGCGCAGCAATTATGAAAATTCGGTGCGCGACACAGTAAAGGACATCCGGAGATTACGCGATGTTGACCGGGTCGTAAGCCAATTTATGGATTATGATTTTATTGCTCGGGCAGGTCTGAGCGGAATGAACATGGGGCAAGGCGTGGCCGAAATCGACTTGTATGCGCCCGACGAGCTGTATGACCAAATTTTGATGGAGGTTGTTGGCGTCGAAATCCGCGGCAAAGACCATCTGCTCCAGCTGATGCAGGATTTCTCCCACGCCAAGCGGGAATACGACCGCTTTGCGGAAGCGCTGGAGATGGTCAAAACAACCGGATACGGCATCGCGGCTCCATCGCTTGCAGAAATGGCGCTTGACGAGCCGGAGCTCATCAGACAGGGTTCGCGCTTTGGCGTAAGGCTTAAGGCAACGGCGCCGTCCATCCATATGATACGGGTCGACGTGGAATCGGAGTTTGCGCCGATTATCGGCACCGAGAAGCAAAGCGAAGAGCTGGTGCGTTACCTGATGCAGGATTTCGAAAACGATCCGATCAAAATTTGGGAATCCGACATCTTCGGCCGTTCGCTTCATTCCATCGTGAGGGAAGGCATTCAGGGCAAAATTGCCATGATGCCGGATAATGCCCGCTACAAGCTTCAGGAAACGCTGGGCCGCATCATCAATGAAGGCTCCGGCGGACTGATTGCGATTATTCTCTAGGTTTCGGGAGACAATGCAACTTCAATAATCGGGCGTATAACGCCCATAAATCAAGCCGCCCCGCTTAATTGCCAGGGGCGGCTTTGGCTTGTTTGGAGGCATTGGCACTTGAAATTGCCATTCTGCTGTATTACTATAGGTTTGTTCGGTCGAAAAGGTATATATTTCAAGTTTTCCGTTAATAAGAGGGATAAGATCACAAACTCAAAGCCGATGCTTACGAAGCCAAGTTTGCTTCGCAAACTCAAAGCCGATGCTTACGAAGCCAAGTTTGCTTGGCAAACTTTTAAGGAGGTGAGAAAATGAACAAGACTGATCTGATCAACAAAGTGGCCGAGCTGTCCGAGTTGTCCAAGAAGGATGCAACTAAGGCGGTGGACGCTGTTTTTGAAGCCATCTCCGATGCGCTGCAAAGCGGTGACAAGGTTCAACTGGTTGGTTTCGGTAATTTCGAGGTGCGCGAGCGTCAAGCCCGTAAAGGCCGCAACCCGCAAACAGGCGAAGAAATCGATATCGCCGCAAGCAAAATGCCGGCATTCAAACCAGGTAAATCGCTTAAAGACCTTGTATCCAATTAACGTATATGATGGCATAAACGCTCGAACGGTCAACGTTTTGAGCGTTTTTGCATCATTTTCACCATAGAAGCCGTTTGCTTTATAAACGGCGGTGTCCGGAGGCCGTTTCCTATTAGCTGACGTCACCGTTGCGCATTGGGAGAACTTGTTCTATAATTTTTCATTAGGCGTGTTTGTAAACAAGCCTTGGGAACAGGAAGGGCGGAGATAACATCATGGAACCGACGGTTGGCGATTATGTAGTCATCAAAGCGAAGGACCAGGGAGTGCAAGTCATCGGTCTCACCCGCGGGCAAGATACAAGATTTCATCATATGGAGAAGCTTGACCGCAATGAAGTGCTGATCTGTCAATTTACCGATCACACCTCTGCCATCAAGATTAGAGGCAAAGCTACCGTAATGACCAAATACGGAACGGTGGAAACGGATCAATAAAAGCAATAAAAGCAACAGAGAGGAAGCAGGCGCAGCCTGCTTTTTGTTTTTGGCGTGCTGGAATCCGAAAACGGTTTAGCAAGCTTGAAGACAAGCGTCATAATGAGCCAAGCGTCTTCGTACAATGGAGTAGGGATTTCTGTGAGCCGTATGGAAGCGGCGCAGAATGAACAAAATGGTTATTATATCCATTGTGGGAGGCGCTGCGGGTTGCGAAGCATAATGCCATGGTTGAAAGCTGGCGTAGCCACGCTGGTTGTTACCATGTTTCTGGGACTGGCGCTGGACGGGCTCGGCAGCAGGGAAGGCGTTCTTCCCGCAATTCACCATGAAGCGCCAGAGCGGCTGGGCGATGGCAATCTGGTAGAGGTGCTGGCCGGAGTGCAGCTTAAGGAGCGTTTGGGAAGAGTGGAATGGAACGGCTCCGTATTGACGCTGGAGCTTCGCGTTTCTGCTGATGAAGGAAGACCTGAGGCCTGGTTTGACGACGCAAAGTCGTTTATTGCCCTGTCCTTCGGCCAGCTTGACAATGTGAAGCGTCTTTTGTTTCGGATAACGGAAAGCGGCTATGGAGCCGAGCGAAGGCTGCTTGCCGTCATGGACGTAAGAGCGGAAGACACATGGCTGAAGGATGAGCTGGACGCTCTTGCGCAGATTAATCCTGTGCACGATGAAGTATGGCGCAAACGGCTCCGATTAAGGCTTACTGATGCCTGGAAGGAGCGGTTTGGAGCATCCTCAGGCTATATTGCGACGCCGCTGGATAGATTTTGATGAAACGATGGCAAGCTGTATGACCTTTTGTGCAGTTTATGCTATAATAATTTAGATTATCGGGCGGCAATCCTGTTATTTATGTTCGGAGGCTTCTACCATGAAAACTTACCGTATTCCGGAACTGGCGGAACACTACACTAAACACGATATGATTCAAAGCCATGCGGAGCTGCCCCCGCTGTCAAGTCCCAGGTTGCGCATACTTTACGCGGCGCTGGAGCAGGATGGCGCCATCAAGGGGCGCAGTGAGTTGTACACGCTAGCGACATCTTTGGTACAGCTTGGCATGGATACCCATGACTTGATTGATGTGGATACCCGCAAGCAACGGGAAAGCAAAATGAGAACGAGACAGCTTAACGTCCTTGCCGGGGACTACTTCAGCGCCCGTTTCTATCATTTGCTTGCGGCTGCGGGGCAAATCGACATGATAGCCAGACTAAGCCAGGCGGTATGCGAGGTCAATCGCATCAAGGTTAATCTGTACACTCGGATGCGGGGATTGAAAATAAACGCCGACGAGTATTATGGTTATGCTGTTGAGCTGAAGAGCGAGATGTTTCAGCATTTTGCGAATTTGCTGAACGGGCAATCCGCGCGTTTATGGCCGGAGCTGCTGGGAGGCGTTGCCCGTTGCGAGGTTGCGATCGAGGAAATCGGACGCAGTGAAAACCCTGACCGTTTCGAGCAGGGCTGGGCTTACTGGCATCTTCTTCAGGTCGGCAATGAAGAGGAGCGCCATCAGCTGGCTTACGGCAAAACGGATCATGGGCATTTTTTCGAGCTCGTTCAGAAATACGACGTAACAAGCCAGCTTGCGGCTAAGTTCAGGCAAGCCGCTGATGCTGTTAGCAGCGTGGCGGCAAGGCTTGAATCAGGAGGACTGGCCGGCGAGCTGAACAGCATAGTGGACCATTTTGCCAGCAAGCTTGGCGCTTGGCCCGCACTTAACGAAACGAGGTGAAACCGTGAGCAACGACGCCAAAAGCCATGTACATGCCCTGTTTGAGACGGTTGCGCCCAAATATGACTTCATGAATGACGTCATCAGCTTCCGCAGACATAAGGCCTGGCGCAAATTTACGATGAACAAAATGGCTGTCAAGCCAGGCGACGATGCGCTGGATATTTGCTGCGGAACCTGCGATTGGACCATTGACCTTGCAAAGGCGAGCGAAAGCGGAAGAATTGTAGGTCTTGACTTCAGCCACAATATGCTGCAGGTTGGCCGCGAGAAAATTGCAGCTTCCGGCTTGCAGAACAGCATCGAGCTGGTGCAGGGCAATGCGATGAGCCTGCCGTTTGCAGACAACAGCTTTGACTATGTGACCGTCGGCTTTGGCCTGCGCAATGTGCCTGATTATTTGCAGGTGCTCAAAGAAATGACCAGAGTTGTCAGACCTGGCGGCAAGGTCGTTTGCCTGGAGCTGTCCAAGCCTACCTGGCAGCCGTTCAAAAGCATTTATTATTTTTATTTCGAGCGGGTAATGCCGCAATTCGGCAAACTGCTTGCAAAAAGATTTAAGGAATATCAGTGGCTTCCGGATTCCCTGAAGCTGTTTCCGAACCATAAGGAGCTGGCGGAGCTTTATACGCAGGCCGGCTTGGAGAAAATCGATATTTCTTTGTTCTTTGGCGGCGTAGCCGCTCTTCATATGGGAACGAAGGGATCTGAAATTGGGCAATGATACGCAAATTACGCATTATTCTTGAAATGATTAAGTTTGAACATACCATCTTTGCGCTCCCGTTTGCTTATCTGGGCGCAATTTTGGGCACTATCGTTCTGGATAATCGTCTGCCGTCATGGGCGGAAATTGGCTGGATTTCCTTGGCCATGTTTGGCGCAAGAAGCGCCGCCATGAGCCTTAACCGGTTAATCGACAAGGCGATAGATCTAAAAAATCCAAGGACAAAAGACCGCGCCTTGCCTGCCGGAATATTAAAATCCGCAGAGGTGCTGCTTTTTGTAGCGATATCCTTCGGCATGCTGTTTCTCGGAGCGGCCAATCTGGACCCGATCGCCATGCAATTAATGCCGATCGCTGTTTTTTTTCTCGTTATCTATTCCTACACAAAACGTTTTACATGGCTTTGCCATTTGTTTCTTGGCGTAACCATCGCCCTGTCGCCGCTGGGCGGCTGGCTGTCGGTAACCGGGCAAATTCATCCTGCCGCTTGGATTTTGTTCGGCACGGTTGCGCTTTGGATCGCGGGTTTTGATATTGTTTACGCGACTCAGGATTATGAATACGACCGCAGCAACGGCGTTCATTCCATTCCGGCAAGGTTCGGCCTCTCAGGCGCGCTTTGGATCGCCCGGGCCTTGCATATTGTAACTGGGATCGGGTTTGTGGCGCTGTTCTGGGTAGCCGATTTGGGCTGGCTTTATTTGGCTGGCGTCCTGCTTTCGCTGGCGCTGCTTTTTTATCAGCATTACATGGTCAGGGCAGATGATTTATCCCGGGTGCAAACGGCGTTTTTCGGTATGAACGGGACGCTTAGCGTCGTGCTGTTCGCCTTTGCGCTGCTCGATGTGGTGGTGTTTCGTTAATGGCAGAGAAACAAAAGGGAACTGCCCCGCACCATAACAGGTGGGTTGTCGGCATTACCGGAGCCAGCGGCTCCATATATGGGATTAGATTGGCGGAGGAGCTGCTGAAGCGCGACAAAGAGGTTCATCTTGTCGTAACGGAAGCCGGATGGCGGGTACTGAAGGAAGAAATGGGCTGGCAAGCATCCAAGCGTCCTCAAATGCTTCAAGACCGCTTTGGGGAGTTCGTTGTCAATGGAAGGCTGGTTTATCATCCCAATAGCGACATCGGGGCATCTATAGCAAGCGGCTCCTTCCGCGTTAGCGGAATGGTGGTGGCCCCTTGCTCTATGGGAACTTTGTCATCCATCGCTCACGGCATATCCGACGATCTGATGACAAGAGCCGCAGATGTTATGCTTAAGGAGAGGCGGCGGCTGCTGCTGGTGCCGCGGGAAACGCCCCTGCACGCGATTCATCTGGAAAACATGTTGACCCTGGCAAGGCTTGGCGTTACAATTCTTCCTGCCATGCCCGCTTTTTACTATAAGCCGCAAAGCATGGATGAGATGATCAATTTCCTTGTTGGCAAAGTACTGGACAGCATGGATGTGGAGCATGATTTGTACAGAAGATGGGGAGATGAGCAGTATGGGCTTGAAACGCCCGATCATCATCGGTGAAATTGATTACGCAAATGCCTGGCCGTTATTTCATGGCCTGGATGACAAAGGAATGGACGGGCTTTACCGGCTGGTAGCCGCAGTGCCTTCGAAGCTAAATGGAATGTTGTCTGCCGGAGAGCTGGACGTATCGGCGATATCCTCTTTTTCTTATGGAAAACATGTCGATCAATATACGCTGCTTCCCGGCTTGTCGGTTGGCACGGTTGGACGGGTCCATTCCATTTTGCTGTTTTTGAAGCAGCCGATCGCCAAGGCAAAGCCAGGCACCATTGCCGTCACGACAACATCCGAAACGTCGGTCAATTTGCTGAAAATCATTATGGCTAAACGATTTCAGTGTAATCCCAGCTATATCCCGGCGGAGCCGAATCTGGATGAAATGCTGAAAACAGCGGATGCTGCATTGCTGATCGGGGACCCTGCCATTGCCGCCTCCTGGCAAAACCATTCCTACGAGGTTTTGGATCTTGGCCAGCTGTGGCAGGAATGGACGGGGCTGGGCATGACCTATGCCGTCGTAGCCGCACGCAAGGAAGCGGTGGAGAAAAACCCGGACGGCATTGCGGATGTATATCGCTTACTTAAAGAATGCAGAATCAGAAACTGCGCTGAGACGGAGCCGCTTGTTGACGAAGCTTGCTCGCGGCTTGGCGGAACGCGCGACTATTGGCGCATGTATTTTGAAACGCTGCAATACGATTTTTGCCCTCGGCTGCAAGAAGGGCTGGAGCTTTATTTCCGGCTAGCCAAAGAGATGGAGCTGCTGCCGCAGGACGTCAAGTTATCCTTTTTGGAACTACAATCCCCTCTAAAGGTGAAGGAATGAAACTATTAGATCTGTATGCCAAAATGAAAGGCGATCTATCTGTGATCGAGCAGGAGCTGGAGCGCAGCGTCAGCGATGACCATATGCTGCTCAGCGAAGCGTCCATGCACCTGCTGAAAGCGGGCGGCAAGCGAATAAGGCCCGTGTTCGTGCTGCTTGCAGGGAAATTCGGAGACTACAATCTCGATGTGCTGAAGCGGGTTGCCGTTCCGCTTGAGCTGATACATATGGCTTCGCTTGTCCATGACGATGTCATTGATGACGCAGACACCCGCAGAGGGCAGCCCACCGTTAAATCGAAGTGGGACAACCGTATCGCGATGTATACGGGAGACTATATACATGGCCGAGCTCTCAGCATAGCAACGGAGCTTCCCAATCCCCGGATTCATCAGCTATTATCCAAAGCGCTTGTGCAAATGTGTATTGGCGAGATGGAGCAAATCCGCGATTTTTTCAACACGGAGCAAACCATGCGTCAATATTTGCTGCGCATTCGCAGAAAAACGGCATTGCTGATCGCAATCAGCTGTGAGCTTGGGGCAGTGGCGACGGGGGTAAGCCGGACGCATTCCAGCGCGCTATACCGGTTTGGCTACAACGTCGGGATGGCTTTTCAAATCCGTGATGATTTGCTTGATTTGTACGGCACAGAAAAGCAGATCGGCAAACCGCCAGGCTCTGATATGCGGCAAGGCAATATAACGCTTCCTGTATTGCTTGCGCTGAGGGATCAGAAGATTCGCGGTCCCTTGTTAAACGAAATCAGTATGATTCGTTCACAGGAAGGGATGGCTGACACGCGCAGGGCTATTACGCTTATCAGGAACAGCGAAGGAGGAGAGCTGGCGGACGAAATGGCGAATCGCTATATTGCCAAAGCGCTTGAAGCCCTTAACGATTTGCCTGCGATTCCCGCTCGCAAAAACCTGATCGACATCGCCCATTTTGTGGGCAAGCGTAATTATTAATAAATGGAGGGATGAAGTGGGCATGGAACAGACATTTCTAATGATCAAACCAGACGGCGTCCAGCGCGGACTTATCGGTGAAATTGTTTCCCGGTTTGAACGCAAGGGGCTGCAGCTGAAAGCAGCGAAATTCATGGTCATTTCGCGAGAGCTTGCGGAAAATCATTATGCCGAGCATAAAGGCAAAGATTTTTATGAGCGGCTGCTGTCTTTTATTTCATCCGGTCCGGTATTTGCCATGGTATGGAGCGGAGATAATGCTATTGCCCTGACCAGAGCGTTGATTGGAAAAACCAATGCCGTCGATGCGGCTCCTGGCACGATTCGCTCCGACTTTGCCGTACATACCAACTTTAATTTGATTCACGGTTCCGATTCGCCGGAAAACGCAAAACGCGAAATCAGCTTGTTTTTTGCCCCTCACGAGCTTGTGGAATACGAGCATAGCATTCAGCGGTGGATTTAGCCACGCGACCAGGAGGCCAATATGTCCGAGGACCAGGATTTCATACAGTTTATTACACGCATCAAACGGAAAACGGATATTGATTTGTCGCAGTATAAGGAAGCGCAAATGAAACGGCGTCTCACTACACTCCGCATGAAGCACGGCTATTCCACCTTTGCGGCCTATGGCGAAGCGCTGGAATCAAGCCGCGCGCTAATGAATGAATTTTTGGATCGGATGACCATCAACGTTTCCGAATTTTGGCGCAACCCGGGAAGATGGGAGGTGCTGATGAATACATTTTTGCCCAAGATGATTCAGCACAGCGCCAAGCCGAAAATTTGGAGCGCCGCTTGCTCCACAGGCGAGGAGCCTTATACGCTGGCGATGATTTTGTCGGAGCTGGGCGTTTTGGAAAAATCGATGCTCCTTGCCACCGATCTTGATAACGGCGTGTTGGCCAAAGCTCAGGAAGGCGTCTATCTGGAGCGATCTCTCCGCGACGTTCCGGCTAAATGCCGCAAGCAATATTTTTCCGAGTCGGAGGGCGCTTTCCATGTGTCGGACAAGCTGAAGAAAGCCGTAACCTTCCGTCAGCAAAATTTGCTGCATGATAAGTTCGACAGCGGCTTTGACCTCATTGTGTGCAGGAATGTTATGATCTATTTTACAGAGGAAGCCAAGCATTCGCTCTATCATAAATTTTCCGCTGCGCTCCGTCCGGGAGGACTTCTGTTTGTTGGAAGCACGGAACAAATTTTTTCTCCGGCGCAATATGGCTTTGAAACGGCGGATACGTTTTTTTATCGCCGGGTATAGCCCCTTTCAACTTCTCCTATACTAGGAACAGGCACTTCCTGTGCATGTTTTAAAAGCAGCAGCTCCTGGATATGGAGGGAGACGGACAATGGACAAGCGCAAAGTCATTTCTGCTTATCGCCGAGGAGACATTACGATACAGGAATGCGCGCAAATTATTGGTTTAGAGGGAAGGCAAATGAAGGAATTGATGAAGGTCTGGACACGGAGCATGGACGCGGGTTTGGCCGCAACAGCGGCCAGGCGGGACGTTCTGCAGCCTCATCAATAACGGCGGCCGAAGCCGGGAATCCATTGCTGAAATGGGCTCCCGGCTCCTTTTTGCCCATTTGCTCTGACGCGTTGAAGCAAAAAAATAGTTTTCTTGTCAAACGGTCGGTGCTGTACTATAATGAGCAAAGATGTTACGGGATAAAGACAACGCCTGACGCCAACTGGCCTGGCATTGAAGGAGGAGCTTTTACTTGAGTTTACGCTATTTGACAGCTGGAGAAACCCACGGTCCGCAGCTGACCGCCATTATAGAGGGATTGCCAAGCAATCTGACCCTTGATTTTGAAGAGCTGAATTTCCAGCTTCATCGTCGGCAGAAGGGTCACGGCCGCGGCCGCAGAATGCAAATCGAAAAGGATACGGCAGCTATTGTTGGCGGCGTTCGTCATGGCCGGACAACAGGCGCTCCTGTTGCATTGGTTGTAGAAAACAATGACTGGAAGCACTGGACTTCCGTTATGAACATTGAACCCATTGAAGGCAGCGACGAGGAAAAACGCCGTGTGCATCGTCCTCGCCCCGGCCACGCCGATTTGAACGGCGGCTTGAAATACAACCTGAAGGATCTGCGCAACGTATTGGAGCGTTCAAGCGCTCGCGAGACGGCTGCGCGCGTTGCCGTCGGGGCTGTTGCCCGTCAGCTTCTGGCCGAGTTTGGCATCAAGGTTGCCGGACAAGTGATTTCCATCGGCGAAATTCAGGCTCCGCCCAATCAGCTTCCCGTAGATGAGCTGATCCGTCTGACGGAGGAATCCTCCGTTCGCGTGGTGGACAAGGAGACCGAGGAAAAAATGACCGCGTACATTGATCAAATCAAGGCTGAAGGCGATTCCATCGGCGGCATTGTTGAATGTATCGTCGAAGGCGTTCCGATTGGTCTTGGCAGCCATGTCCAATGGGACCGCAAGCTGGATGGACGAATTGCCGGAGCCGTTGTTTCCATTAATGCCTTCAAAGGCTGCGAAATTGGCATCGGCTTTGAAGCGGCCCGTTTGCGGGGCTCTCAGGTGCATGATGAAATCATGTATAACGAGGAGAAGGGATACCATCGCGCCTCTAACCGTCTTGGCGGCTTTGAAGGCGGCATGACAAATGGCGAGCAAATTGTCGTTCGCGGCGTTATGAAGCCGATTCCAACCTTGTACAAGCCGCTCAGGAGCGTAGATATCGACACTAAGGAGCCTTTTACCGCACAGGTTGAGCGTTCCGACAGCTGCGCCGTTCCGGCTGCAAGCGTTGTGATGGAGCATGTTGTGGCCTGGGAAGTGGCCAAAGCATTCCTGGAGAAGTTTGGCGGAGACTCCATGGAGGAAATTCGCGCCAATCTGAAAAGCTATCAAGAGCAATTGGAGCGGTATTAGACGATGCGCAGCGTACACGTTGATCTTGGCGACCGTTCCTATCCCATCTATATAGGAGAGGGCCTTCTGCAGGAGGCTTCCTCCTACTTTATAAAACATGGCGTAAGCACCAAGTCTCCTCTTATGATTGTGACCGACAGCAAGGTTGCCCCGCATTATTTGGAAGCTTTGTCTGCCAATCTGGCGCAAGGCGGCTTCACGGTGGCAGCTGCGGCTGTGCCGTCCGGCGAAAGCTCCAAAAGCTTGGCTATGCTGGAGGAACTGGTCACCAAAGCGCTGGAAGCGGGCTTGGACCGCAAGTCTGCCATTGTTGCTTTAGGGGGCGGCGTGGTTGGCGATTTGGCCGGGTTTGCGGCAGCATCCTATATGCGTGGAATTAAATTTATTCAAATTCCTACAACGATTCTGGCTCATGACAGCAGTGTCGGCGGCAAGGTTGCGGTTAACCATCCCCTTGCCAAAAACATTATCGGAGCTTTTCATCAGCCGGAGTTTGTCCTGTATGATCTGTCTACGCTCAAAACGCTGCCGCCACGCGAGGTTTCTTCGGGACTTGCCGAGGTCGTTAAACACGGCCTGATCTGGGATGCGGAGTTTACAGCCTGGTGTGAGGAAAATGCAAACCGGCTGCTAGAGCTGGATGCCGACGCCTTGGGTTACGCCTTGTTCAAGGGCTGCGGAGTGAAAGCGAATGTGGTTTCGCAGGATGAACGGGAAAGCGGCTTGCGCGCCATTCTGAATTTGGGCCATACAATCGGTCATGCGCTGGAGGCTGTGGCTGGCTACAACGAGCTGCAGCATGGCGAGGCGATTTCTATCGGCATGATTGGCTCCGCGAAGCTTGGCGTGCGATATGGCGCGCCTGTCGAGGTTTATGAAACCACGAAGCGAGCGCTTCAGAGCTGCGGCTTGCCGGTTGCCGTGCCGGCGCATATGGATACCGATGCCATTATGGCGGCGCTGATGCACGACAAGAAATTTTCGGAGGGCACAGCCGTTTTTGTTGTTCCGACTTCAATTGGTTCTGTCGAGATCAAGCCGGATGTTCCGTTAGCGTGGGTGAGGGAAATCGTTGAGGAATTAAAACGGGAGGCATAAACAGCTATGAGTGTACGGGGAATACGTGGAGCAGTTACGGTTGAAGCCAATGATGCGGCGCAAATTGCCGATGCGACCAAAACCATGGTTATGGAAGTTATGGCTCAAAACGAGGTGCTGCCTGAGGATATTTGCAGTGTATTGATTACGGTGACGGGCGATCTGGACCAGGCTTTCCCGGCACAAAGCATCCGCCAGCTGCCTGGCTGGGAGCTTGTGCCCTTGATGTGCGCTTTGGAGGTTCCTGTAAAGGGCAGCCTTGAGCGTTGTATCCGGCTTATGGTAACGGTAAATACGGACAAGTCGCAGCGTGACATCAAGCATATTTATCTTGGGGGCGCCAAGGCGCTTCGACCGGATTTGAGCAAGTAAAACACCCTGTTCCGATGCTGGCTGTACGCCAGGCTTGCCGTGTAATGGGAAGTTAACTTTTTGAACAACCTTAACTAGCGGTTGACGCGGGGCATCCTTTTGAATTATATTAATACGCATAGAATGAGTTAGAGCAGAGCAGGTTTTTAGCTGAGACGAGATGAGAAGAGCATAGAGCGAGTGCAAGAAGGTAGATCAGATAAGAGCCAGAAGGCTTGAGCAGAGAGTTCGGGATGAACTAAACATGCTTCTCTTTGCTGTTGGTCTTTACCGTATTGCAGGGCTGCAGAACATCAACAGCCATCTTCATCATTCTCCTATCACAAGCCCCCCTGCTCAGGCAGGGGCTTTTTTATTGGGCGAAAATGAGATTTTATTTGATGGATGGAGGTTGTTTGCAATGTCAAACGAATTGAAGCAGGTTCAAAAGCTGGCGGAAACATATAATCTGATTCCCATTGTCCGACATGTGATGGCGGATACGGAAACGCCAATTTCGATTTTTCAGCAATTTGCGCGCGAGGAACACGCCTTTTTGCTGGAGAGCGTAGAAGGGGGCGCCAAATGGGCGCGATATTCCTTTATCGGCAACGACCCTTTTCTGAAGCTGCATGGAAAAAACGGCAAGATGGTGCTGGAGCACGGAGGAGAAACAACGGTGCTGGACGATAAGCCGATTGAGCTGCTTAAAGCCAAGCTGCGTTCGTTCAGAAGTCCGGCTCTGCCGGAGCTGCCGCCCTTTACCGGAGGGGCCATCGGATTTTTTGGATACGACCTGCTTCAATATTATGAAAATTTGCCGCCTCATAAAACGGATGATCTGGACATGGACGACTTGCAATTTATGTTTTGCGATCAGGTTATCGTTTTTGACCATTTCAAGCAGCAGCTGCAAATCATCGGCAATGTCCATATTCCTGCGGGCGCAACCGATGCTGATATAGAAAAAAGCTATAATGATACATCAGCCAAGCTGAATCGATTGATTAGCCGGCTCAGAGAGCCGATAAAGGCTCTGCCGTCCATGAGCGGGACCTATCCTCCGGACCCTGAGCTCGGCAATGTACAATCCAATTTGACGAAGGAGCAGTTTATTGCGAACGTTGAAAGCGCCAAGGAATATATACGCGCGGGCGATATTTTTCAAGTGGTGCTGTCGCAGCGCTTCAGCGTTGAAACGGAGGTAGACCCGCTGGCTGTTTACCGCGTTTTGCGAACGATGAATCCTTCCCCTTATATGTACTATTTGAAGATGGGAGAAGAGGTTATTGTAGGCACTTCGCCTGAAGCGCTTGTCAAAATCCGCGGCGATCATGTGGAGACAAGGCCGATTGCAGGCACCAGACCCCGCGGCGCAACGCCGGAGGAGGATGAAGCGCTGGAGCGCGATTTGCTTGCCGACGAGAAGGAACGGGCGGAGCATTTGATGCTGGTGGATTTGGGAAGAAATGATATTGGCCGGGTGTCTAGGTTTGGTACGGTGAAATGCGATTCTTTTATGGAGATTGAGCGTTATTCTCATGTCATGCATATTGTTTCCAATGTATCGGGCAAGCTGAGCCCGGATAAAGACTTTTTTGATGCCTTCATCTCCTGCTTGCCTGCGGGAACCGTATCGGGAGCGCCCAAGCTGCGCGCAATGGAAATCATTGCGGAGCTTGAGAATGAAGCGCGCGGCGCTTATGCTGGAGCAATCGGCTATTTGGGCTTTGGCGGCACGATGGATACGTGCATCACAATTCGGACGATCATTTTTAAAAACGGAAAGGCTTATGTTCAGAGCGGAGCGGGGATTGTATGGGATTCTGTGCCGGAAAATGAATACATGGAAACGATCAATAAAGCCAAGGCGCTTTTAAAGGCCATTCGAGCGGCTGAAGCCAGCTTTGGCGAATTAACTCCTGCTGCGGGGAAGCCTTTTTCCGGCTCTTCCATTAATTCCGATTACGAGGTTCCTGCCGGAAGGGAGAAGGTTTAATATGAACTCTCCACTTACGATGCAAAGAGCGCTTGGCGCTTTGATGGAAGGCCGCAGCCTTGGCCGGGAAGAGGCAACCGCTGTAATGAGCTGTATCATGAGCGGCGAAGCAACGGCTGCGCAAATAGCCGCTGTTGCAACGGCGCTGCGAATGAAGGGTGAAACAAAGGACGAAATTACAGGATTCGCTGCGGCGATGAGACAGCATTCCAGCCATGTGGTGACGGACTATAAGGAGCTGCTGGACACATGCGGAACGGGCGGCTCGGGCATTCATAAATTTAACATTTCAACGGCTTCTTCCATTATAGCGGCGGCGGCCGGAATCAAGGTAGCCAAACACGGGAACCGCGCCATGTCGGGAAAATCCGGGAGCGCGGACGTTTTGGAGGCGCTGGGCGTCAAGCTGGACCTGTCTCCGGAAGCCGCCGCGGAGTGCCTCCGGGAAATAGGCATTTGCTTTATGTTCGCCCAGCTGTACCATCCTTCGCTGAAGCATGCAGCCGGACCGCGCCGGGAGCTGGGAGTGCGGACCATATTCAATATGCTGGGACCGCTGACCAATCCGGCGGGAGCCGACCGCCAGCTCTTGGGGCTGTACGACCGCTCCCGCACGGAAACGATTGCAGAGGTGCTGGGCGAGCTTGGCTTGCGTCAGGCGCTTGTTGTGAGCAGCCATGACGGCCTGGACGAAATCAGCATATCCGCGCCGACGCAGGTATCTGAGCTGAAAAACGGCGTAGTGAAAACCTATGATGTAACACCGGAGGAGCTTGGTTTTGCCCGGTATTCCATCGAGGACGTAAAAGGCGGAGAAGCAGACGTTAACGCGGCTCTCATTCGCCGTGTATTCCTCGGCGAGGAAACAGGGGCCTACCGCGATATCGTGCTTGCCAATGCCGGCGCGTGCATCTATATCGGCGGTTTGGCTTCATCCATCGCTGAAGGAGCAAAGCTTGCAGGGCAAATAATCGACACAGGCAAAGCCTCCGCCAAGCTGGAGCAGTTAATTCAAATGACAGGGGAGTTGGCCCATGTTTCTAGATAAAATCGTTACCACCAAAAAAGCCGAGGTTGAGGAGCTTGCCGCCTCGTTCTGGCTGGCGGATTGCGAGCGCCGCATTGCGGAGCTTCAGCCTTGCCGCGGTTTTGAAAACGCGCTTTCGGCAAACCGGCGCAAGCGCGATATGGGACTGATTGCCGAGGTGAAAAAGGCTTCCCCCTCCAAAGGGCTGATCCGGCCGGATTTTCATCCCGTACAGCTGGCGTCTTCTTATGAAGCGGCAGGTGCGGACTGCATTTCCGTTTTGACGGATAGAGATTATTTTCAAGGCGCGAATGATTACTTGACCCAGGTCAGGGAGGCGGTCTCTCTGCCGCTGCTTCGCAAAGATTTTACGATCGACTACCGGCAAATTTATGAGGCGCGTCTGATCGGCGCGGATGCCATATTGCTTATTGCTGCTATTTTGTCCGACGAAAAGCTTAAGGAATTCCATGACTTGGCCAAGGCGCTTGGCCTGGACGTATTGGTCGAGGTTCATAACGAGGAAGAGCTGGATTCGGTTCTGTCCATGGGCAAAGCAACGCTTGTTGGCATTAACAACCGTGATTTGAAATCCTTTGTTACGGATTTGAAAACAACGGAAAGACTGATCGGCTCCATACCGGACAACGTGCTGGTCATTAGCGAAAGCGGCATTGCCGGGAACGGGGATATGGATTATCTGCAAAGCATTGGTGCGCAAGGGGTGCTGATCGGCGAGCATTTTATGCGCCAGCCTGATGTCAGTGAAGCCGTGGAAAGCTTGATGGGACCGGTGAAGGGATGACAAGCCGGGAAACCCGCATCAAAATTTGCGGTTTGAGGGACGAAGGCATCATTGCCGAAATGGACGGTTTGCCCATCCATGAAATCGGCTTTGTTTTTGCTCCAAGCAAAAGAAGAGTAAGTGCGGCGCAGGCCGCTGCATTGATCCGGAGCGTGCATGAAATCAGCGGAGCGGGCGGCGTTTCGCCGCGAACCGTTGGCGTATTTGTCAACGCCGCCCCGCCGGAGCTGGATGGGATTCTGGATATCGCGCCGCTGGACGTTGTGCAGCTGCATGGCGACGAATCGCCGGATTATTGCCGGGAGCTGAAATCCCGCCATCCAGATGTTTTGATATGGCGCGTCATCTCCGTCAAGGAAACGGCTTCGGGCGATGAGGCGGCGCGGAGCGATGCAGAAGCAAAGCTGCGGCCTTATGGGGGTATAATCGATGCTTGCTTGATTGACGCGCCGGGCGGCGGTACGGGGCATCCCTTTAATTGGGCGGTTATTGAGGCTTACAAGGCAGCGGCGCAGGAAGCGGGCGTACCACTCTATGTAGCGGGAGGACTCCGCGAGGAGAATGTGCAGGAGCTATTGCTGAACCATAACCCGGACGGCGTCGACGTGTCCAGCGGAGTAGAATCAGACGGAGTGAAGGATATACACAAAATAAGAGCATTTGTGAGAAAGGTGATTCAATCATGACACAAATACCGGACAGCAGCGGACGGTTTGGCAAGTTTGGCGGCAGATATGTGCCGGAGACGCTGATGAATGCCCTCCTGGAGCTGGAGGAGGCTTATACCCATTATTCCAAGGATGAATCGTTTCAGGCCGAAGTGAAAGAGCTGTTATACCGCTATTCCGGCCGGCCAACCTCGCTTTATTACGCGCGCCGGCTGACGGAGCATCTCGGCGGGGCCAAGGTGTATCTCAAGCGCGAGGATTTGAACCATACGGGCGCGCACAAAATTAACAACACGATCGGGCAAGGCGTATTGGCCAAACGAATGGGCAAAACCAAAATTATCGCCGAAACGGGAGCTGGCCAGCACGGCGTCGCCTCCGCTACGATTGCGGCTTTGCTAGGGCTGGAATGCAAGGTGTTTATGGGCGAAGAGGATATGAAGCGGCAGCAGCTGAATGTGTTTCGCATGAATTTGCTGGGCTCCGAGGTTGTGCCTGTAACTTCGGGCACCAGAACGCTGAAGGATGCCTGCAATGAAACGCTGCGTTATTGGGTTAGCCATGTAACGGACACCTATTACATTTTGGGCTCCGTTACGGGTCCGCATCCCTATCCGATGATGGTGCGCGACTTCCAGCGCATCATTGGCGACGAGGCGCGGTCGCAGATGCTGGCAGCGGAAGGCCGCTTGCCTGACTATGTGGTGGCGGCGGTAGGCGGCGGCAGCAATGCGATGGGCATTTTTTATCCGTTTGTCGAGGATGAGGGCGTGCGCTTGCTGGGGGTTGAAGCCGCCGGACGCGGCGTGGACACCAATGAGCATGCCGCAACGATGACCAAGGGCCGCCACGGCGTTTTCCAGGGCTCGCTAAGCTATGTCCTTCAGGACAATCATGGCCAGGTGCTGCCCGCGCATTCCATTTCCGCAGGGCTTGACTATCCCGGCATAGGACCGGAGCATGCCTACCTGAAGGATTCGGGGCGTGCGGAATACGTGCCGATTACAGACGCAGAGGCACTGGAGGCGCTCCAGCTGCTTTCCCGCACGGAAGGCATTATACCGGCGCTGGAGTCCGCCCATGCAATTGCACAAACGCTTAAGCTGGCTCCAACACTGGACAAGGACCAAATTGTTGTTGTTAACCTTTCCGGCCGCGGCGACAAGGATGTAGAAGCAATCATGGGTTATTTGGGAGGCGCAGAACATGAATCTCATTGATCAAACATTTGCCAGGCTGCGAGAGGAAGGGAAAACGGCGCTAATGCCGTTTGTGTCGGTAGGCGACCCCGATCTTGATTTGTCGCTTGATATCCTGAAGCAGCTGCAGCAATCCGGGGCGGATATGATCGAGCTTGGCGTTCCCTACTCCGACCCTCTTGCGGACGGTCCTGTTATACAGCGAGCTTCCGAACGGGCCCTTCGAAGCTCTGTCACGCTCCGCGACTGCATTCTGATGGCAGAGCGGGCCAGAGCGGAAGGCGTAACCATTCCGCTTATTCTGTTTACCTATTACAACCCGGTGCTGCAATTCGGGCTGGAGCCATTTTTTGAGCTGGTAAAGGACAAAGGCATCAGCGGACTGATCATCCCTGATTTGCCGTTGGAGGAAGACAGCGAGGTTCGTACAATGTCGGAAAACTACGGTATCCATCTGATTCCGCTTGTTGCGCCAACCTCTCGAGAGCGCGTTACGGCTATCGCCAAACGGGCAAAAGGATTTGTTTATTGTGTATCCTCCCTTGGCGTAACGGGAGTACGGGCAGAGTTTCACAACGATATCGATCATTTTTTGGCGACGGTGAAGGAAGCTACCGACTTGCCGATCAGCATCGGTTTTGGCATTTCCAGCCGGGAGCAGGTGGAGCGCTTTGAGGCGCTCTGCGACGGAGTTGTTGTAGGCAGCGCGATTGTAAGAGTGATCGAGGAGTCGCTTCCTCTGCTGCATGACCCGGCGACCAAGGCGGAAGGGCTGCAAAGAATCGGGCAATTTGTTTCGCAGCTGAAGGGATAATGACGGCATTCATCCATTCATTGCAATAACATGGAGAGAAGCAGAAAATAAGCCCTGATGATAGATTTGACGAATTAGAGAGCTGCAAGCCCGGCTTATGCCTAGCAGGGGGTGCAGCTCTCTTTTTTTGTTTACTCTTGTTTTTGCTTGTTTTATACTTTAAATCGTGAAAGAGATATGAGACAATGGGGAATAGTTGATTTGCCGACTAAAAAGTTGAAGAGGTGAACGGCGCATGCAGCCTAAAAGCAATATTGTCCACTTGCCAGTCTACCAGCCGGGCAAGCCGATTGAAGATGTAAAGCGCGAGCTGGGATTAACAGAAGTGATCAAGCTGGCCTCCAATGAAAATCCGCTAGGCTCCTCCGCGCTGGCGAGAGAAGCAGCGATTCAGGAGCTGTCCAGATCCAACATATATCCCGATGGAGCAAGCGTATCTCTGACCTCTGCCTTGGCGGAGCATCTGGGCGTAGCTGCAAACCAGATTATATTTGGGACGGGCTCCAGTGAAGTTATTTTGATGATAGCCCGGGCGTTTCTGGCTCCTGGCGATGAAACCATTATGGCCGACGAAACCTTTTCCCAATACAGGCATAACGCCGAGGTCGAAAATGCCGCCATTATTACTGTGCCGCTAATTGACGGCAAGCATGATCTGACGGAGATGCTCGCCCGCGTAACCGACCGGACTAAAGTGATATGGATCTGCAACCCCAACAACCCCACCGGCACCATCGTAAGCCATGATGAGCTGGTTGCTTTTCTTACAGCGGTGCCGAAGCATGTCATGGTTGTGCTGGACGAGGCTTACGGCGAATTTGTCGACGATCCTTCGTACAGCGACGGAGTGAAGCTTCTGCCTCATTACCCTAATCTGGTGATTCTGCGGACCTTTTCCAAAGCATATGGACTGGCCGCGCTCCGCATCGGCTATGGCGTAGGACATTCTGATGTCGTTCGCTCTATCAATCAGGTAAGGGAACCCTTTAATACGACGCGGATGTCACAAGCCGCTGCCGAAGCTGCGCTTCGCGACGATGCGTTTGTGGCAAGCAGCCGACAGAAGAACCTGGAGGGTCTCGCCTATATGCGGGAGCAGTTTGACAGGCTCGGATTGACCTATTTCCCTGCGCATGGCAACTTTATTATGTTTGACGCCAAGCGTCCTTCAGGGGAAGTGTTTGGAGGCTTGCTCAAACGAGGCATTATTGTTCGTTCGGGCTGGGCAAAGTATCCGAACCATGTGCGCGTATCAGTAGGCACTCCGGAGGAAAACGCCAAGTTTATCGCGGCTCTGGAGCAAGTCATTCAGGAAGCGGCGGTGCAGAGAAACTAATATGATAAAAGTATCTATATTTGGCGTCGGCCTGATCGGCGGCTCCATCGCACTGTGCTTGAAGGGAAAACCGGGGATTAAGGTTACGGGATATTCGCACCGTGCCTCCTCCGTTGAAAAATATGTGCAAAGGGGGGTTGTTGACGAAGGCACTACTTCTATCGAAGAGGCGGTTGCCGGAGCGGATTTTATTTTCCTGTGCATGCCGGTGGGCAATTTGGCGGAATATCTGGACAAAATTAGCGCATATCCGTTAAAGCCGGGCTGCATCATTACGGATGTGGGCAGCACCAAAGCCTCCGTCGCAGCTTATGCCCGTTCTCTGAATTTGGGGGAAGCCTGCTTTATCGGAGGCCATCCCATGGCTGGTTCCGAACGCTCTGGCGTGGAGGCGGCATCCTATCATTTGCTGGAAAATGCCTTTTATGTGCTGACGCCGGAAAAGTCAACTTCCCCCGAGGCATTGAACCGGCTGAAGGAGCTGCTTTCGCATACAAGAGCCAACATTGTAACGCTTGATGCAGACTCTCACGATAATGTCGTAGGCGCAATCAGCCATTTGCCGCATATCATTGCGGTGGCGCTGGTCAATCAAATCAAGGGCTACAACGACAGCAACGGCGTCTATGAAAATCTGGCGGCCGGAGGCTTCCGCGACATTACCCGGATCGCTTCGGGCGATCCGCCGCTTTGGCGCGATATATTGCTGGATAACCGCGATGTGCTGTTGCGTCTGCTGCGCGACTGGAATACGGAAATGGCGAAGTTTGCGAATCAGCTGGAGGCGATGGACGGCGAAGCGGTGGAGCAGGCTTTCCGTGAAGCCGGAGAGTTCCGCAGCCGGATGCCGGAGAGGCGCAAGGGCATGATTCATTCCGTCTACGATTGTTATATGGATGTGCCGGATCATCCCGGGATCATCGGACGTATTGCCACGGAGCTTGGCAATAGCGGGATCAATCTCAGCAATTTGCAAATTATCGAAAGCAGGGAAGACGTGCCTGGTACTTTGCGGCTTTCGTTCCGCAGCCAGGAGCAGCTGGACCTGGCGATTGCCTTGCTCGGCGATCGAGGTTATGACGTTCATCAATAAAATGTTTTTGTCTGGAAACAAAATCAGCAAAACAGAAATCGGCCTTGATTTCAACGGAGATGGGGGGCGGAGCAAGGGATTTTTGAGCAAACACATATTTCTGTGCAAATCTCTTCTTCCCCTCCAAAGCGCTTTTATTTTTTCTTAATAAAAAATGAAAACGCTTATTGACAATTTGGAAGCGTATACATATAATAAAAGTACAGTATGGTTTCTCTCCACTCCTATCCAATAACTGTATCGTTCGGCATGAACGATGACCACTCCTCGGAGTGGTTTTTTTTTGTTCAAAGGGGTTATTAGAATAATTTCATGACTTCTGGAGGGTACAAATGTCGAATGAAGCAGGAATTTGCTTACGGAACACGAATAGTTAACCTACCCGTATGAATTGGGTTTTTGATGGAATGACCGCAACTTTTTGAATCCGGGCAGGTACAATGTATCGAGAGGTCCGGGAATATTCTGCAGGTGAGGAGGTTCGCCTGTCATGACGGATTCCCAGTTAATACGCGAGATAAAGGATGGCAATGTCGAACTGTACTCCGAGCTGATGCGGCGTTACCAGCGAAAAATCATGGCCTTTATCTTTCATATGTTGAAAAGCGCAAAGCTTGAGCTGCTGGCTGAGGATTTGTGCTCGGAAACCTTTTATAAAGCCTATCGCAGTCTTCATTCTTTCAGGGAAATGGATGCTTCTTTTTCGACCTGGCTCTATACGATTGCCCGCAATACCGTATTAAGCGAGCTCAGGAAGCAGAAATCGGCCAATGTATCGCTGGATGAGGCCGGTTACGAGCCTGCTGCTCCGATGGAAGCTACTCCGGAACAAAGCTTGCTGCGGAATGAACGGGTGGATATGGTGCGCGATGCCATTAACAACTTGCCGGAGAAGCAGCGTTCGGCGCTTATACTTCGGGAATACGAACAACTAGATTATCAGGAGATCGCCAGCATTCTTGGGCAAACGGTCAGTTCGGTCAAGTCGCTGCTTTTTCGGGCCAGGGCCAGCGTCAAGTCGCAGCTGGAGCCTTATTTCGGGAATTCTCCCGCATCGGAGCCTTTTGAAAGGATGAATACATGATGAAATGTGTTGAGGTGCAAAACCGGTTTCCCCAGTACTGGGATATGGATGATGACAATGAAGAACGGATTGCGATAGAGGCCCATGTGCTGGATTGCCCTCACTGTTCCATTTTATTTCATGATTGGGAGGACACCGACGAAATGCTGGGCGAGCTGGCTAACGAACCGTCGTTTTTTGGACCGTCCGAACACATTAATCGTTCCGTTATGGACCGAATTTATGCGGAAGAGTCCTGGCTGATGCCGGTACCCAGCAAAAGCTATCAATTTTCCCGTTCATTCCGCCGAAATCTGGCTATCATCATTGCGGCATGCATGGCCATGTTTGCATGTGCGTTTTTTGTATTTGTTTTTGATTACCGCGACGCTACGCCGCAACAGGAAATCATGCAGTTAAGCGGCTTGATGGATACAGGCAATGTAACAGGCGACAATAGCATCATGGCGGCGGGCTTTTATGCCGAGGTTCCGGTTGCGAGCATCAGCGATCCCTTTGTGTTAAAAGTCGTTCCCGCTTTCCCGCAATATTACGTTGCTTTGTCGCTGCTGGGTCTTGTTATGGCACTTTTGACGCTGAATTGGCTTTCCCGAACAAGAAACTAGGAGTTGAACAATAGAGTGAAAATTGGTTTGGTCAGACATGGCTTGACAGACTGGAACGCGCGGGGCATCATACAAGGCCAAAGCGATATTCCTTTAAATGACGAAGGCAGGGAGCAGGCTGCCAGACTGGCTAAACGCCTTGCAGAGGAGTCGCGGCTCTGGGATGCCGTTGTGTCCAGCGATTTGCAACGGGCGCATGCTACGGCGAAGGTAATTGCTGACAAGCTGTCGATTCCGCTGCTTGAGCCGGATATGCGCTGGAGAGAGAGGCATTTTGGCGAAGCGGAAGGCACCACGCTGGCTCAGCGTGAGGCCAGATGGGGATTGGACTGGAAGCAGCGGGAGCTTGGCATTGAAAGCGACAAGGCCCTTAGAGAGCGCGGCCGGGAGGCTGTGCGGAAACTGGAGGAGCGCGAGAGCGGCAGAAATATTCTTGTTGTTTCCCATGGAAGCCTTATTGCCCAGATGCTGCTGGAATTGTGTGAAGGGCTTGAGGATATCAAGCTTGGCAATGTTTCCTACTCCATTCTTGAAAAACGGGTGAACGCCTGGCATCCGCTGCTGCATAACTGTACCAGGCATCTAAATGAATAAGCGGTAGGCTGACTAAAAAAAACGTAGACTAAGGTCGCGTTTTTTTTTCTGTAAAAATCTGATATGGTAAAAAGAGATTCGCAGATTCTTTTCAATATGTAAAAATAAGTAATAAGTGTTCTCGTTACGGCCTTATGCAGTAATTATGGGAAAAAATGAAACCTGTTACTGCTTTCTGCGTATGACAGAAGGCATATTTTTTTAGGGCCGGAGATATGGAGAGGGTGTTCGGAAAAAAGTACATTTATGTTTTTTTGCAGGGTTTTAAGCGGCTTTGTTCGTCTGTTTTTAGAAGAGAGATTGTGTGCATAAAGGAGTGGAGAAATTGCTTCGTGTAGAAGGCTTATCCCATGCATTCAAAAATGGAACTGAAAGTACGCTAGTTTTGCAGGAAATTAACTTTCACGTCCGCAAGGGCGAGATGTTTGCTTTACTTGGCAGCTCAGGCTCCGGGAAATCTACCTTGCTTAATTTGATGGCCGGGCTTATGAAACCGACGGAAGGACATATTTACATAGCGGATCATGATATTGTCAAGATGAGCGAAAATAAACTGGCTGAGTTCCGCAGGACGCATATCGGCTTTATTTTTCAGGCCTATGAGCTGCTTCCTAATTTGACGGTGCGAGAAAATATTGAATTGCCGCTAGTTTTTCAGTCGATCAAGCCGTCGCTGCGCAAGCAAAAGGCGTTGAAGCTGCTTGAGCAGGTAGGCATTCCCGAAAAGGCCGAATTGTTTCCGTCCCAATTGTCCGGCGGGCAGCAGCAACGTGTCAGTATAGCAAGATCGCTGATAACGGAGCCGTCCGTTATTTTTGCTGATGAACCTACGGGTAATCTGGATACAAAGACGGAAGAGGAAATTCTGGAAATTTTGAAACGGTTGAACCAGACAATGAATACGACATTTATTATCGTTACGCATGAACACGAGGTAGCTCAGCAAACCCAGCACATCCTTACATTGCGGGACGGTAAGCTGGAATCCTCGTTTAGGCCTAACCGTGAAAAGTCGGATGCTCCTGCGGAAACGCATGCAGAGGAGGTGCTGGCTTGAGAATAAGCGATTTGACAAGGTTGTCCTGGGATCAGGTCCGGCGCCGCAAGGTTGTTACCATGCTGTGCGCTGCGGGCTTGTCCATTGGCTGCGCCGCCATTATTCTTGCCATGAGCATTGGCGAATCGACACAAAAAATTGTGGAATCAGAGCTGAATGAATTTTTAAAGATGGATGAGATTACGGTCATGGCCGATAACGGTGGCGGCAGCGATGAAGCTAAAAAACGAGGCTTGATCACAGAGCAAAAGCTGGAAATTATGAGAAACCTGAAGCATGTGAAAGCCGTTGCCCCGTACCAGCCATTTGAGTATACGCAATATGCGACGGTTGACAACAAGCAGGGCAGCGCTAATATCATCGCGACTGACCTGAACAGTCTCGTAAGCTTTGGCTCAACCTTTATGCAAGGGCAGGCCGATGACGGCGATGTAACCGGGGTTGTGCTCAGCTATGGGGCGACAATGGGGCTTATTGATCCTGATGACAGGCAAAAGCTGTATGATGCGATGGACCGCAATCCGTATGATCCTTCTGTGCAGGAGCAATATCGAAATATGATGGTCGTGCCGACATCCATGTTTAATCAGCAAATTCAATTTACCAGTACAGATGAGAACGGCAAACAAAGGACAAGCTCGGCTTACCGTGTCATTGGCGTATTGAAAAAGCCAAAAGGGCAAAGCGATATGAACATTTCCTTTGACCGCACTATTTATGTGTCGATGGAAACGGCGGAGCTGCTTAAATCAGAGCTAAAGCCCTCCTCCGATGCCGCGGAAAGCACAGTTACGTTTAATTCCGTCAAAATCAAAGTAGACGCTGAAGAAAATGTCAAGCAGGTTGAAGAAAAGCTGAAGAAGCTGACGGTATCCACTCAAACGAATTTGCTGCAAAGGGAACAGCTGGAAGAGCAGTTTGCTGTTTTTAAAGCTATAGCAATCGGAGCGGGTGTCTTTATTCTTATTATTGCTTCCATTTCTATTATTGTTGCGATGACTATGTCCACCTACCAGCGCCGGAGGCAGATCGGCATTATGAAGGTTTTAGGAGCCAACCTGTCGCAGATCCGCAATATGTTTATTATTGAGGCTGCATTGCTCGGTTTGCTGGGAGGCCTGCTAGGCATTTTATTCTCTTATTGGATTGTTTGGAGCATCAACGCATTAATTCTTTCGTTGAATAATGGACAAACGGATATTTCTATTTTCATCCCATATTCCGCCATTCCGGTTGGTATGACTTTTGCCATCATGACAGGCATTTTATCCGGTATTTATCCAGCGGTCAGCGCTTCGAGAACGGATGCGTTAACAGCTATTAAGCGAGATTAATGATGCAATGGGCGTTTTGAGGAGCAGGAGGATATCAACTTGCAGAAAAGGGGAAAGGGAAAGTGAAGAAAAAAATAAAGTGGATAGTGATTGCTATTGTTTTGGCAGGAGTCAGTTTTTTTCTTTATTCGATATCAAAGCCGGCGCCTATCGCCGATCCTTCGTTGGAAATGGATGCCATCACCTTTCAGGTAACGAAGGAAACCTTGTCGCATACGGTTAAGGTTAAGGGGAAATCGTTGTATGAGCAAGAAACCTCCGTTTATTCGCCATTCAGCTCTAAAGTAACGGAATGGAAGGTTGAGGACGGACAGCAGGTTAATGCCGGCGATATCTTGTTCACACTGGATCAAACGGATCTAAATAATGCTATAACACAAGAAGAAGCGGAGCTTCGCCAATCGGCTCTTGAGGCGGAACTGCAGGGTTATCTCAAAACGATAGACGATGAGACGGCAGGTGCTGATCTGACCGAAGAAAGCCGCAAAAAAATGCTGGCTAATCGGGAAATTTCCCGTTTGACTACGGAATTGAACAATGTCAAAAAGTCGATTCAGCAAAAAGGCCTTGAGCAAAAGAAACAGCAGCTGAAGGAAGCGGCCTATCGCTCCCCTGCAACAGGGATTTTCCTGTTTGACGCTGCTTCGAAAAAAGCCCGGGTATTGGGCGATAATCAGTATGTCGGAAAAATCGTTGATTTAAGCAAGCTTGAGTTTGTAGCTCTTGTCGGAGAACAGGACGTATTCCGCATAAAGCCGGATATGAGTGTACAGGTTACGATGTCCGCGATGAAGGAAGTGCCTCTGACAGGCAAAGTAACCAAAGTATCCAAATTTGCTAAAACAGGAACCGACCAAAACTCGCTTAATCAGGCGGCCCAGTTCGAGGTCACGATTGCACTTGAGCCAAGCGAATATTTGATTGCGGGTTTGTCGCTTACCGGTGATATTGAAACAACGCGCAAAGAAGATGTGCTTACCTTGCCATCCATTTCCATCATGAAGGACACAACCTCGTCTTATGTTATGCTGGATAACGGATCGGGTCAATTCGAACGCAGGGATATTAAGACCGGTCTGGAAACCTCTGATAAAACCGAGGTGCTGGAAGGTTTGAAGGAAGGCGACTCCGTCGCTTTGCCATAATTTTCAATCATTGTGAAGCTCAACAGGCTTCCAAGCTACAGCCATCATATCGATCGCAAGCTCCCGGGACAATTGGACCGCCTGAGCTTGCGATTTTTTTGTTTTTGTATGACTGCAAGATAATAGGCCCCGCTTTTGCATGATTTCCGGGTATGAATTTTGCGAATTGTCCAATAATGGTACTAGAAGAGGTTGTTGCATTCCATGCAGGCAGCACGATAAAAACGCCGGTTCCTCCAAGTGATTGTTTACTGGGGTACATCAGAAAGGAGAGCATGATGAATTTATCGGATATGCTGGGATATGCGGATATTGGCCAACTAAGCCGGATAGCCGCCGTATACCGTTGCCAGTGCAATGGCAATTCAAAAAATGATTTGATTCAAGCTATTTTGTCAACTGTCAGCCGGCATGATGTATTTGACAGCCAGATTGATACAATGAAGCTGGATGAGCTGCGCTTTCTGAATTCGCTATTGTTTGAAAGCCGCGAATCATATAGTCTGGAAGATTTGATCGCCAGAGCCCAGCAGAGCCGCTTCGGGCTTGAAGGGGAAGCCAAGGCGCCGGAGAATGCTCCTTCCAAATCAAAACAGCGGAAAAAGAAGCAGCAGCCTGAGCCGCAGCCCTTCAGTCCGCGCGATATGATTGCCCGCTTCAAGCATCAGGGCTGGCTGTTTAACGGCTACAGCGGACCGAGCCGTTATATGTTCCAGGTGCCCGGCGATTTGAAGCATCGTTTCCGGGAAACGCTGCGCAGAAGATTTGCGGAAGCGCTGGTCTACAGCGACGAACCGCCTTTTTATAGGGATGAGCAGACGCTGCTTAAGGATGACATCCATTTGTTTTTACAATACGTGCAGCGTCATGAAATAGGGCTGATGCCGGACGGCTCCATGTATAAGCGCTTTGTTCAACAGGCGCTAGAGCATATGGCGATCCGGGAGGAGCTTCCTTCAAAGGGCGAGTGGAGATTCGGCTATGGCAGGCATTTCAATCATTATCCTGACCGCTTTTCTCTCCTGTATGATTATTGCATGTCCATAGGGGCATTGGAGGAGAGCGGAGGGCAATTGTCGTTAACGGAAGGTGGACGCGCCAGATTGGCGGACCCGCCGCGTAATGAGGATGAAAGGCTGTACCGGTATTGGCTCAAGCTTTATAAAACGCCGGTATCCAATCTGTTGTCTCTAGTCCATTGGATACAAGCGCTGGCGTCGGAATGGGTCACGGCCGAATCGCTCAAAAAAAATCTCCTTCCGTTCGTAAAGCCTTATTATTACGATAGCGCCGAAGCCGTGCTGGAGAGACGTGTCTGGACGATGATGCTACACCTCGGACTGCTGCGGATCGGTGAACATCCCGTTCATGGGACGGTGCTTAGGATGACGAGAGCCGGAAATGCGATCGTAAAGGGAGAAGGGCTTGCAGACCGACGTTGACAGGATGAGCAGGCACTGCTAGAATCACTCCCATATTGAGGGAGGAGAGTGGCTTATGCTGCTGCCGTTTAAAGGCATACATCCTGTAGTTGCAGAACATGTTTTTATAGCGGAAGGCGCCAAGATAATAGGCGATGTGCAAATTGGTGAAAAAAGCTCGGTATGGTTCAATGCGGTGCTGAGAGGCGATCTTGCCCCCATTATGATCGGACACAGCTGCAATATTCAGGACGGGACAGTGGGCCACGTCAATACGAACCAGCCGCTCATCGTAGAGGACGAGGTTTCGGTCGGCCATAGCGCCATCATTCATGGCTGCAGATTGGGCAAAGGCACATTAATCGGAATGGGGGCCATCGTACTTAACGGCGCCGATATTGGTGAATATGCTTTAATAGGAGCCGGTTCAATCGTTACAGAGAACAAAAAAATACCACCCTATACTCTATCGCTGGGTTCACCCGCCAAAGTCGTCAGGGAGCTGACAGAGGACGATTTGCTGCGAATGAAAAAAACGATGGAGGGTTATGTGACAAAAGGGGTGGAATTCAGGATCTCTTAGCGCCGGCGTGGAGGTGTATCCTATGGACAAAATGAAAATGACGTACGAAGCCATGTTGGGACTGGCAGCGGAGATGGTGCTTGATGATGCAGTCCTCCGGTTTCAGACAAACAGGCTTCAGCATGCTATCGACAATGCGCTTTCTGCTGGCGACGAGGATACGTTTCATCTTCTAGTCCGGCAGCTTAACGAACTTCAAACCTGACCAGGGGGCCTCCGTATGCGGGAAGAGCATTTCTTCTCTGGCATTCGGAGCCTTTCTTATGTAAAATGGAAAGGATTTTAAGGAGCGTGCATTTATATTAACTAATTATACATAGAAGGGGAAGTTATAATGAAATTCAGCGATATCAGCCTTTCTGACTGGGACGAGCTGCAGCCTTACCTGGATACATGCCTTTTGCCGGTGACGGGGTTAAACGGAACAGAAACGCCGCCGGAAGCAACTATGGCGCTGGAGAAGCTTCGCGATCTCCTGGATCTTATTGAAATTCCTTTTAAAGGAAGAGTCGTCACCTATCCTGCGTGCCATTACGCCCAGGATGAAGAACATTTGAACGAGGCATTGCGCCAATGGATTCATTCGCTGCGCCAAACGGGCTTTAAATATGTCGTGCTTGCCGCTGCCAGCGCAAGCCTTGCTCTGGAGCACTGCGGAGCAGATGCCGTTATCTCCCCAAACAGCGATGACGAGCTTCCTGCGCAGGGGGAGGTCTCTATGATAATCCGGTCATTATGGAACGGGAAATAGTTTTCAATATGGAAATGTAAGTGCATAGTTTTGGGCTATTATGGGCAAAACAAGCTTTAGCAACATCTAATTGTGACAAAGTATTAACAAATCATTGAACAAGTTTGCGTATTTGACACAAAATTGTGACCAAATTATTGACGCTCCCTAACGCCTAAGCTATGATAAGTAATGTCTTGGTACCTGCCATGAAAGTAATTCGCGAGATATGGTTGGCAAAGGGGGTTAGAACAGAAAATGAGTAACCATGAACAGCATGAGTCGGCGCATCGGCCCGTTCAGAGAAAAGAAATGTCCCGGCGTCAATTTTTGTCCTATACGCTAGGAGGCACTACAGCTTTTATGATGGGCGGAGCGGTTTTGCCGATGGTTCGTTTTGCAGTTGACCCTCTTCTCGTGAAGAAGGGTGAAGGGACTTTCGTAAAGGTTGTTGAAGAGAGCAAGATTACAACAGAACCGCAAGAGTTCAAATTCAAAGTGCATCAGGTTGACGGGTGGTATGAAAGCGAGCCGGAGCTGGTCGCTTGGATTTCACGGGATGCCGAAGGCAAAATTTTTGCTTTGTCGCCGGTATGTAAGCATTTGGGCTGCACGATCTTCTGGAATACGAAAGGCCACAATGAATATGATTGTCCATGCCACGATGCCCGTTATACCCGAGACGGCAAAAACATTACGGTAGCCAGATTGCCGCTTGACGAATATGACGTCAAGGTTGATGACGGCATTGTTTATTTGGGGGCCATCAAGCCGAACACTAGAGTCTAAGGGGGGCGTATTTTCGGATGTTTAAAAACGTATACAACTGGATTGATGAACGTCTTGATATTACGCCGCTTTGGAGAGACGTGGCGGATCACGAGGTGCCGGAGCATGTCAATCCCGCGCATCACTTTTCCGCATTTGTGTATTGCTTTGGCGGTCTGACGTTTTTTATTACCGTAATTCAAATTTTGTCCGGCATGTTCCTGACCATGTATTATGTGCCTGATATCATCCACGCTTATGCAAGCGTTGACTTTTTGCAGCATCAGGTTGCATTTGGCCAGATTGTTCGGGGCATGCACCATTTTGGAGCAAGCCTTGTCATTGTTATGATGTTCCTACATACCCTGCGCGTTTTCTTCACGGGCTCGTATAAAGCTCCACGCGAAATGAACTGGGTAGTCGGAATGCTCATCTTCTTTATTATGTTAGGATTGGGCTTTACCGGCTACCTGCTGCCATGGGATAACAAAGCTTATTACGCGACCAAGGTAGGGGTTGAAATTGCCGCTTCCGTTCCTTACATCGGGCCTTACATCGCCGACTTCCTGTACGGCGGCGACATTGTAGGCGCGCAAACGCTAACGCGCTTCTTCGCGATTCACGTATTTTTCTTGCCTGGCGCGTTGATTGCCATGTTGGCTGCGCATTTCCTTATGATTCGGAAACAAGGCATCTCAGGACCTCTTTAAGCGGGACTTTTTGAACGTACTATAAGGGAGGGAGGGCTTACTTATGGCTCATGGTCATAAATCGAACGAAAAGGTTGTCTTTGTCGGCGACTCTCGCGTCAAAAAAGCCGGCATGTTTCAGACGCCGCCTGATTACACGGCATTTCCGGGAAAATCGGAAGCTTTTATCCCAAACTTCCTGTTAAAGGAATGGATGGTCGGCTGCGTGGTGCTGGTCGGGTTTCTCGTATGGGTTATTGCGGAGCCTGCTCCGCTAGGTTATCCTGCCGATCCCACTAACGCATCCTTTATTCCGATGCCGGACTGGTATTTTCTCTTTTTGTATCAATTCCTGAAATATCCATACGTTTCGCAGGATTACGTCCTGCTGGGCACGATGGGCATCCCGGGAATTATGTTTGGCGCCTTGATGCTGGCTCCGTTTCTTGACACTGGCAAGGAACGCCGCTTCTACCGCCGTCCCATAGCCTCGTCCCTGATGCTGCTAACGTTGGCGTCATGCGTATACCTTACCGTCGTTTCCTGGGATCATTACCAGCACATGCTGGCTGAGAACAACACAATCCCTGAGCATCACGAACGTGCGGACAAGGCAAGGGAAGCGATTGAAAGAGGAGAGCCGCGGCCTAATCCGCTCAAAAAAGCAGCGGCGATTATTGAAGCTGATGATCCAGCCATGTCCATTGCCCAAGCGCAATGCATCGGTTGCCATGCGGCAGACTTTAGCGGTGCTGTAGGACCTGCATTGATTGGCGTAGGCAATCGGATGACCCAGGAGGAAATCGCCGCCATCATTACCAACGGCAGCGAAAATGGGGCAATGCCGCATTTCAACGACAAGCTTTCCGCCGAAGAAATTGATCAGCTGGCTGTTTGGCTGGCGAAGCAAACCCAATAAGGATCAAAAAGGTCTGATTGTCATTTGACGATCAGCCTTTTTTTTCGCACAATAGAAAGTGCGGACAAACCGTTCGCTACATATGAACATGGAAGAGGTAACGAAGGATGAATCTTCGCTTTTTTTGGAGCAAGGACTTTTTGTTAAACCGGAATTTTTTGTGGATCTTGTTTACGGTTAACTTTTTGGGGACGATTTACGGATACATCTGGTATGAATATCAAATTCGGATGACCATTCAGGAAAAGCCGTTATGGATGCTGCCATTTGTGCCTGATTCTCCGACGGCTAGCCTATTTTTTACGCTGGCTTTATTATTTTTGCTGTTTCCGCCTCGTAAGGCTTCGGTTGTGACGAATGGATTTCGATTATTGATTGAAGGTCTTGCTGTTGCGTGCTCCTTCAAATACGGCATTTGGGCGGTTGCCATGATCTGGGCCGGCGCAGCTCAAGGGGATGTGTTGATTTGGAGCCATTATATGCTTATTGCTTCCCATCTGGGGATGGCGCTGGAGGCGCTGCTTTATTTCCGTTTTATGAAGGCTGGAGCGGTAAGTCTGGCTATAGCGCTTGGCTGGATGCTGCTGAACGATACAATGGATTATACCTTTGGCATTTTCCCAAGCCTGCCAAACGAGCTTCAGGATGATCTGACTGAAATTAAATGGTTTACAATGGCTCTTTCCGTCATCAGCTTTATTCTTCCTTTATGGATATGGAAAAAACGGTCCAAAACCGCATCATAAAGCCGGACATCCCCTCATAAGCTTCTATTATGGGGGGATGTCCACATGAAGGCCCGTTTTGCAGCTCCATTTCTATTATGTATTCTATTTACGCTGGCTTCGGTATGGTCGGTATGGATACGTCCGATTAATGCGGAGCATCTGGATCAAGCCGCCAGCGGTCATCATATCCAGCTTCAACGAATGAACGAGACGGCTGCCGCCCTTTACGCTGCTGCTGCATCCAATGAAAAGCACCTTGCTTACAATCGGCTTATGAAGCTGAAGCAGCAAACTGAGTCCGGCATGCTCAGAGGATTTGGCACAGAGGCGGGCTGGGAGGCGCTTGACAACGAAATGGCCGAGACGGAGGTTTTGCTGCTGTCCGGTTCTCCATCGCGCGACTGGAACGAAGGAGCGGCCCGCATAGCACTGGCTGTTGATGCAATATCCTCTGGCAGCGGCGGTTTGTGGCTTCAATACGACAAGCTGCTGGAGGATGATCTTGCGGCCATTCGTAAAGCCTGGAAGCGCAGCGCAGGCGATCCCGCTGCCGCTGCTCTTGCGCGTCTTAATCATTTCGAAGTTTATGCCAGCCGGATAGGACCTGCCGCGCTGATGGCCGGTTCCGCCCATGAGACGGAGCAGCTTATTCAAGGCATTAAGGAAGCCTCAGCGCTGCTTAAAGCCAAGATGGCGGCTCCCGATGATCATCAGCGACTCCAGCTGGCGATTGAAGCCGCTTTTTCCTCAATGGAAGCGTCGTCGTCGGCGATGTTTGAAGGGGAGGCATACCGCAGCGCCTTTAAGCCGATAGCTCAATCGTCAGGCGGACCTGATGTCACACAGTGGGTTTTATTTTTTGGAACAGTCATTGCCGCCGTTCTGACATGGACGGGCTGGAGGAAATACAAGCAAGATCCGTTTGGCGTGAAAACGCTGCATTAACGGGTAGCGTTTCGTCGCGCGGAAGCGCTCATTCCTCCTTGAAGCCTTCGCCCAGTACGTCATGGACGTCATTAATAACGATAAATGCATGGGGGTCGATTTTGCGTACAATGCCTTTCAGGCGCCGGGTTTCATAACGCCCGACTACGCAATAAACGACCTCTTTGTCCTGTCCCGAAAAAGCCCCCTTTGCCTGCATTAGCGTAACGCCTCTTTCCAGTTCCTGCGTTATTGCGGTTGCAATGGCCGCGCTATGATCAGAAATGATGGAGAAGGCTTTGGCGGAATAAGCGCCGTCCTGGATAAAGTCGATGAGCTTGGAGGCGACAAAAACAACAACGAGCGTATACAGCACCTTTTCCAGTGAAATATAGAACAGGGAAAGGCCAATAATGATAGCGTCAAAAAAAAGAATGATCTGCCCCATGCTGTACCCTCTTCTGCGTGAGAGGATGCGCGCGATAATATCAATCCCCCCTGTTGTCCCTCCGAACCGGAATACAATGCCAAGGCCTGCTCCCAGCGTTGCACCTGCATATAAAGCGATCAGCATATGATCCCCCGAGCTTTTGAAAGGCACAATCCATCCCAGCCGGATAAACCATTCTATCAGCGCTAGAAATCCAGACAAGGAAACCGTGCCCAGAATCGTATAAAGCATTTGAAATTTCCCAAGCGTCCTCCAGCCCAACAAAAATAGCGGAATGTTGAGAACCAGCGTCGTTATGGACAAAGGCCATCCCGCCGCATAATTTAGCAGCACTCCAATGCCCGTTACGCCGCCTTCCATCAGCTGGTTGGGAATGAGAAAGTAATGCAGGCCAAATGCATAAACGGCCGTGCCCAGCATAATCGGCACAATCATTTTCAGCTGTCCTATCCATCGTTTCATTCTTGTTGCAGCTCCTTTCTAATGTAGAGGTTCACTTCTTACATTAATTGAACAAATGTATTTCAGCAGTGTGGGCCGGCTTGTGAAGTTCTCCCGGTCACAATTGTTTCCGTAGGCCTGACGCAGCTATTCTTTTGTTGATTTTATATAGTATGGGCAATTAACGGGCCATGTAAAAAACATTGATTTTCATCAGAGCAATACGGTAACATAAGAATCGTATAGCTATATAGTGTGAAAGGGAGTCTCCTATGGCGGAAAAAACGATGTCCGATATACAGCGCGAGGTTGACGAATATATCTCGCAATTCAAGGAAGGCTATTTCAGCCCGTTAGCTTTAATGGCGCGTATGACCGAGGAGGTCGGTGAGCTGGCCCGCGAAATCAATCACTCCTATGGGGAAAAGCCCAAAAGAAGCGATGAAGCTGATAATTCCATTGAGATGGAGCTTGGGGATATTCTGTTTATTTTATCATGCTTTGCCAACTCCTTGGGGATTGATCTAAGTCAGGCTCATGACAAGGTCATGAACAAATTCAATACCCGCGACGCTAATCGCTGGACGCGGAAAACCGGCGAACTGTAAGCAAGCCCCCTACATATGCTGTACCATAATCCTGTTACAGGAGGATGGGCAGATGGATGGGGAAAGTTGTGTCCGAAAAGCGTACGAGTATATATTAAACGGCGATTTTGAAGCGGCTATAGAATGGTTTGAGCAGGCGATTGCAGCGGACCCCGCCAATCCGTCCTTTTATCATAAATGCGCGGTATCCTGCGCTCGCAGCGGCAAATGGAGCAAAGCAAAGGTTTATGCCGATTATGCGGAAAAGCTGGAGCCGGACAATGAGGAATACCGCTACCATTCTGGAGTGATTCGGGCCAGGCTTCTGCTTGTGGAAGCAAATGGCCTGCTGTCCCATACGCCGCCCCTGTTAGGCGAAGCCGCTACGATGCTTCGTCAGGCGGTGACGCTGGATCCGCTGTACTTTGACGCTATTTATACGCTTGCGCTCGTTTGGCAGAGGGCAGGCGATTTGGAAGAAGCATATGTATGCGCGCGCGAGGCGCTTCGCCTCGATCCGCAGCATGCCGCTGCGAAGCGGCTGTTCGGCGATATTCGCCGCAAACGCAGGTTTAGAGCCATAACCTCAACATTCAGCAGAAAAAAGGACAGGTGATTAGAAGTGGCAGATCAACGTATAAAAGTAGCAGTTACCGGAGCAGGAGGAAGAATGGGCCGCGAGGTTATCAAAATGGTGCTGGAGGATGAAGCGCTGGAGCTTGTTGCTGCAGTTGATCCTTCAGCGGGTCCTGTTGATGCAGGCATATTCGCAGGAGGCAAACAAACCGGAGTTACGGTCAGCTCAACGCTGGAGGAAGCCTTGTCTTCAAGCCAAAGCGATGTGCTTGTCGATTTTACGGTGCCTCAGGCCGCTTACAACAATACAAGAACCGCCATTGAATACGGTGTTCGTCCCGTTATTGGCACGACGGGCTTTACGCCTGAGCAAATTACCGAGCTGGACGAGCTTTGCAAGCAAAAAGGAATTGGCGGACTAATCGCGCCGAATTTCTCCATCGGTGCAATCCTGATGATGAAATTTGCGGCTCAAGCCGCCAAATATATGCCGCATGTTGAAATTATTGAATATCATGGCGACCAAAAGCTGGATGCGCCATCCGGCACGTCGATCAAAACCGCCGAGCTGATTGCCGAAGCTAGACAAGAGCTGAAACAGGGCAATCCCGCCGAGGAAGAGCTGATCGAGGGAGCAAGGGGAGCTTATTATAACGGATTCCGCATACATAGCGTCAGACTTCCAGGGGTATTCGCCCAGCAGGAGGTTGTGTTCGGAGGACATGGGCAAACGTTAAAAATCCGCCATGATTCCTATGAACGCGCCGGCTATATGCCAGGGGTTAATGTTGCCGTCAAAAAGGTAATGACCTACAGCGGCCTGATCTACGGCTTTGAGCACATTATGGATTAAATGAAGGACTCATCCAAACCAAATCCGCTCCAGCTTGAGAGGAGAACATCATGTTGAAAATTGCATTTATTGCGCATGACCGTAAAAAAGAGGAAATCGTTAACTTTGTAACGGCATACGAAAACGTATTTATGCCTCATCAGCTTTATTCCACCGGCACAACCGGCACCCGCATCATGGAGCAGACGCAATTGAAGATTCACCGCTTTATGTCGGGGCCGCTTGGCGGAGATCAGCAAATCGGGGCAATGGTGGCCGAAAACGAAATGGATCTGATTATTTTCTTGCGCGATCCGCTGATGGCCCAGCCTCACGAGCCGGATATTATTGCGCTGCTTCGTCTTTGCGACGTTCAGGGCATACCGGTCGCAACTAACGTTGCAACGGCTGAATTGCTTGTTAAAGCGGTAGAACGCGGCGATTTTGCATGGCGCGAGCTTGTGCACAAGTACAAGCCGGGACTGGAGTAAGGACAATGGACAAGCTGGATATTCTCATTTTTGGAGCGCATGCCGACGATGCGGAGATTGGTATGGGCGGCACTATTGCCAAGCACGCTGAAGCCGGCTCCCGCGTTGGCGTATGCGATCTGACCGAAGCCGAGATGTCCTCCAATGGCACCGTGGAGCTGAGGCGGCAAGAAGCCGCCGCGGCCGCCGCGGTGCTTGGTTTATCGGCCCGCACCAACCTGGGGCTCCCTGATCGGGGACTGACGGGGAGTCCGGAACAGATTGAAGCCATTGTGCGTGAAATTCGGCGCTGGAGACCGCGTCTTGTTTTTGCTCCCTATTGGATCGATCGCCATCCCGATCATATTGCTTGCAGCAAGCTGGTTGAGGAAGCGGTTTTTAATGCCAAGCTGCGCAACTATTTGCCGGACATCCCTTCCGTTGGAGTTGAAGGGCTAATTTATTATTACATTAATGACATGGAACATCCGTCGGCTGTGGTAGACATCACCAGCCATTATGATAAAAAAACGAAATCGCTGGAGGCGTACGCCTCTCAATTTAATGTGAAGGCTACTGACAATAGCGTCGAAACGCCGCTTACCAACGGCTATTTGAAGCGAGTAGAGGCAAGAGATTATTTGCTGGGCCAGAGCAAGGGCTGGACCTATGCCGAAGGCTTTGCCATCAAATCACCGCTGTCCGTTTCATTATTTTGACAAAACGTACAGCCCATTCGGAATATACTATTCCATGCGACAAACGCGGAGGTGCAAAAAGCATGGCAAAAAAGCTGAAAATCGGCATTACATGTTATCCGACGCTTGGCGGCTCGGGCGTTGTTGCAACGGAGCTGGGCAAGCTGCTTGCGGAACGCGGACATGAAATTCATTTTATAACTCACAGCATTCCTTTCCGGCTTGGCCAGTTTCATAAAAATATATTTTTTCATGAAGTGGAAGTTAACGATTATTATGTGTTTCGTTACCCGCCATACGACCTTTCCCTTGCTAGCAAAATGGCTCAGGTTGTCAACATGCAAGGCCTCGACCTGCTGCATGTTCACTACGCTGTTCCGCATGCCGTCTGCGCTTATTTGGCCAAACAAATGGTAGGCGACAAGCTGAAGACGGTAACAACGCTGCACGGAACGGATATCACGGTGCTTGCACAGGATGAATCGCTGAAGGATCTCATCGCGCTGGCCATTAACCAGAGCGATGCCGTCACAGCGGTTTCACGCGATCTGATTCAAGAAACAAGACGACTTCTTGATATATCAAGGCCGATGGACCTGACCTATAATTTTGTGGACAAACGGGTCTACTATCCTCGCGAGGTGGCGAGTTTGCGCAGCGATTATGCCGCTCCTCATGAAAAAATACTGATGCACATTTCCAACTTCAGACCTGTCAAGCGGGTAAGCGACGTCATTGATATTTTCGACAGAGTGTCGAAGCGCCTTCCCGCCAAATTGCTGCTGGTAGGAGAAGGGCCGGAGCTATCCAAAATCCAGTGCAAGATCAAAGGACTGGGGCTGGAGGACAAGGTTCATTTTCTGGGCAAGCAGGAGGATGTGGCGCAGGTCATCTCTATGGCGGATGTATTGCTGCTCCCCTCCGAGAAGGAAAGCTTTGGGCTTGTTGCGCTGGAAGCGATGGCTTGCGGCGTTCCGACCATCGGCTCCAATGCGGGCGGCATCCCGGAGCTTGTTACGCATGGCGTAACCGGTTTTCTGTCCAGCATTGGCGATGTGGAGGAGATGGCGGACAATACGGAATTGCTGCTTACGGACGATCAGCTTCGGGCGCAGTTTAGGGAGGCCTGCCTCTACCGCGCGCATGAGGAGTTTTGCAATGACGGGATAACCGATCAATATGAGGCGATCTATTACCGCGTGCTGGGCATTGAAGCAGAGGCGGAGAAGGCGATGTGTCAATCCCAATGAAGACGGAGCTTAGCTCGGGAATGAAGACTGCGCTGCCGGTTTTGCTGACGTTGATTAAGCACGGGCATGAAGCGGTTTTTGTTGGCGGCGCCGTCAGGGACCTGATGCTGGGGCTGGAGGACAAGGATGTAGATATTGCCACCTCCGCTTTGCCGGAGCAAACAATGGCTTTATTCCCCAAATGCATAGGCACAGGCTTGCAGCATGGCACAGTTACCGTCATGGTGGAAGGCAACGGCTACGAGGTGACTACCTACCGTCAGGAATCCCCCTACGAGGATCACAGACGTCCGGGCAGCGTTCAGTTCATTGGCAATCTGGAAGGCGATTTGCTGCGGCGCGACTTTACCATAAACGCAATGGCGCTGGGAGCAGATGGAGAGCTTCATGATCCGTTTGGCGGGCTGGAGGATTTGAAAAACCGTCGCCTCCGATGCGTTGGCGATCCAGACGCGAGGCTGCAGGAGGACGCGCTACGGATGCTGCGCGGCGTTCGTTTTATCGGTACTTACGGACTTTCTCCGACGCTCTCCACCTGGAGGGCGCTGCGCCGGCATCGCGCCTTGCTGAGACATGTCGCCATGGAGCGCGTTCAGGCTGAGCTGGACAAAATGGTAGACGGACCTGCGCCTGAGCGCAGCTTGGCCTGGCTGAGCCTCAGCGGGCTGCTGAAGCATACACGGGAAGAGCTGAATCTGCCGGAGCCGATAGATTGCATTGACCTTTCATGGCTGGGTGAGCTGCCTGGCAAGGACAACCGCTATGCGGCTTTGTTTATCGCATGCGGTATGGATGGTGCCGCCGCTTTTTCATGCATGAGCAAGCTGCGTTTTTCAGGCAAACGGATGGATGCTGTCAGGAATCGTCTGGATATGCACGCTCGTTACCTGTTAGTGCCGGAGGAAGCCGACGAAGACTCGCTTTGGCGCAAAACTGTGCTGGAATACGGCAGGGAAGCGGCTGCCGAGTGGCTGGAGATGGCGCTGCTGCTGCCGGACGAGCTGGCTCCCGGCATAGCGGGCAAAGGCGGCGGCTATCGGCATGTCATGGAGAGCCTGCCCGTTTCTTCGGCTCGCGAGCTGAGCGTCAACGGCGCTGAGCTCGCGGAGGCGCTGGGGAAAAAGCCGGGACCCTGGACGCGTGAAATGCTGCTGCGTCTTTTGCATGCCGTCGCGGACGGCGAACTGCTCAATCACAAAGAGGTCCTGATTTCCCAAGGGATGAAATGGACAATGGAGAGTAATCATGAGCCAAAATGAATTGCTTGGGCTGTTTATTAAAAATGAGGGACAATATGTATCGGGGGCCCTTGCAAGCGAGGTGCTTGGGGTAAGCCGTACGGCCATATGGAAAAGCATCCGTAAGCTGGAGTCGGCGGGTTATGAATTCGAAGCCTCCACCAAGCTAGGTTATCGGCTGCTGTTTCAGCCGGACAAGCTTGACGAAAAAACCATTCAAAGCTTGTTGAAAACGGAATCCTTTGGCCTTCCCCTGCATTACCGGGACGAAATCGACTCCACTCAAAATGCAGTCAGGGAATTGGCGGAGGAAGGGGTCGCCGAAGGCGTTGTTGTTATAGCCGACATGCAGCAAGCGGGCCGGGGTCGTATGGGACGCTCATGGCTTGCGCCAAGAGGCAAAGGCATCTGGATGAGCCTGCTGCTCCGTCCTTTGGTGCCCATCCATTGCGCGCCGCAGCTAACCTTGCTCGCTGCTGTCGCTTTATGCCGGAGCCTGAGAAGGGAAACAGGACTCGACATCGGCATAAAATGGCCAAACGATCTATTGATTAATGGCAAAAAAATTAGCGGCATCCTGCTGGAATCTGCAGCGGAGGATGAACGGCTTAAATATATAATCGCGGGCATCGGCATCAGCGTAAATATGTCGCAAAGCGATTATCCCGAAGAGCTGCTGGAAAAAGCGACCTCGCTGCGGATAGCATCTGGAAACAGCTTTAACCGGGCGCAGCTGCTGACTGCTTTTTTACTGGAGTGGGAAACGCTCTACAAGCTGTATCTGGAAACAGGCTTTCAGAGCATTGCCGCCCTGTGGGAATCCTTGTCTGTTTCACTTGGCAAAAAAATGGAGCTTACAACGCCCCAAGGCAAGCTGATTGGCGTGCCCATAGGACTGGATGGGAGCGGCGCTATTATTGTAAAGCGGGATGATGGCGAGGTCGTTACTCTTTTTTCGGCGGAAATGGGCGAGCCTAGACAGGGGTAATCATATTTACGAATGCCGGTTGTTTTGGTAAACTGTAAGGGCAGGCGGTATTCTGAACGAAGCTGCACTGTCGCAATTAAACCAAAGCTTTTTGTCAAGGAATGAATGACGCATTCTGCTCTGAGCCGTAGGGACCGAGACAGAAGGAAGCATACCAGACAAACGTTTCCTTTTCTCTGTGGGAACCTTTTTAGCGGCGGCTAAAAGGTTTTTTTGTGTTTACACTACAAGGAGAGAATTCAAAAAGTCCGGTTTTCAGTACCGAGAAGATGGGATGAAGCTAGAAATGGAGTAGCGGAGCTTAGTGAAAGCTAAGTGAGCAACGGACATTTCGGCTGAATTCCATATTCGATGTCGACTATGCCACTAGGCATGTTTCGTAATGGTAAGCGGATTTTTTGAACAACCTTAACTAGGAGATGAAGAGGATGAGGAAACGGTTAGGCATACATGCCCTCCGGAAGATGAAAAACGAAGGCAATCCAATTTCAATGGTGACGGCCTATGATTATCCGTCGGCTATTTTGGCAGAGGAAGCTGGAATCGACATTTTGCTGGTGGGGGATTCTTTAGGCAATGTGGTATTGGGTTATGAAACGACGTTGCCGGTTACGCTTGACGATATCGTTTACCATACTCGAGCGGTGGCAAGAGGCACTAGCGGGACGATGATTGTAGCGGACATGCCGTTTATGACCTATGGCGCAAGCCGCGAGCATACGCTGCTGAATGCTGCACGCATTATGCGCGAGGGCGGAGCCCAGGCGGTTAAGCTGGAGGGCGGCGAAGAAATTGCCGACGATGTAAAAGCTCTTGTAAATGCCGGCATTCCAGTCATGGGACATATTGGACTTACGCCGCAATCCGTGCATCAATTGGGCGGTTATCGCGTGCAGGGGAAGACGGAAGAGGATGCTGCCCGTCTTTTGCAGGATGCCATCGAATTGGAGAAAGCAGGCGCTTTTGCAATTGTATTGGAGCTTGTGACGGAGCAGGTTGCCGCTCAGATTACGAATAAGCTGTCCGTTCCCGTTATCGGGATCGGGGCAGGCAGATATTGCGACGGGCAAGTGCTTGTATTTCATGATTTGCTGCAATATTCTTCTCCTTATTTTGAGAAAAAATTTGTTAAAACATACGCGGATATTGGAACAACGATTCGAGGCGCCATTGAAGGCTTTGTGCAGGATGTAAAAACGCGGGCTTTTCCAGCCGAGGAGCATGTCTTCCAGCCGGATAGCCGTGGACCTGAGCGGCTTTACGGCGGCGAGGCTGACGTCGTTAATGAGCAGAATAGGTCTCAAAGCGCCAAGGAAGTGACGGTAAAATGATCATTTGCAGAACCATTGCGGATTTGAAGGAAAAGCTTCATACATTAAGAAGCGGCGGCAAAAGCGTTGGATTTGTGCCGACAATGGGTTATTTGCATGAAGGACATGCCAGCTTGCTAAGAAAGGCCCGCGAGCGGGACGATGTGGTTGTGCTCAGTATTTTTGTCAATCCCATGCAGTTTGGGCCGGGAGAGGATTTGGACCGGTATCCGCGAAATGAGGAGCGGGATTTGGCGCTTGCTGAGAGCTGCGGATGTGATCTGGTATTTCTGCCCGTCCAGGAAGAGATGTATCCTTCAAGGCCGCTGACTTCTGTTAAAATAAGCGGCTTGACGGAAAGGCTGTGCGGAGCCAGCAGGCCCGGCCATTTCGACGGCGTTGGACTGGTGGTTGGAAAGTTGTTTAATCTGGTTTCCCCAACCCGTGCTTATTTTGGCATGAAGGATGCTCAGCAGGTGGCAGTTATAAAAACGATGACGGCAGACCTGAATTTTGACGTTGAAATCGTAACCGGGGAAATTGTCAGAGAGCCTGACGGCCTTGCTCTAAGCTCGCGCAATGTGTATCTATCCCCCGTTCAGCGCGAGCAGGCGGTGGTTCTGTCGCGTTCTCTTCGGGAAGCGAAAGAAATGTGCATGAAGCCTGGCATGACGTCAGGAGGCCTGATTAAGGCTGTGAGAGAGGCCATTAATGGCGCGCAGGATGCCGTTATTGATTATGTGGAGCTTTTGCTTTATCCTTCGCTGGAGCCTGTACCTGAGGATCAGCCCCTTAACGAGCTGCGGGAAACCTTTATTGTGGCTCTTGCCGTTAAATTTGGCACAACTCGACTGATTGATAATGCTTTGTTTGATCACACCGGAGGTGAATCAGCATGTTCAGAACAATGATGAAGTCCAAGCTGCACCGTGCAACCGTAACGGAAGCAAATCTGAATTATGTAGGCAGTATTACCATAGACGAGGATTTAATGGATGCAGCGGACTTGCTGCCCAATGAAAAGGTGCAAATTGTCAACAACAACAACGGAGCTCGGTTTGAAACGTATGTCATCACCGGTGAAAGAGGATCGGGCGTTATTTGCCTGAATGGCGCAGCGGCCAGACTGGTGCAGCCAGGGGATCAGGTTATTATTATTTCTTATGCCTCCATGACTAATGAAGAAGCCAGAAGCTACAAGCCGATTGTTACGATTCTGGACAGCGAGAACAAACCCGTGAAGCTGCTGAATGAAGAGCTGCACGCCACAATCCTTTAAGCTCATACATGGGATGTTGCCGCCTGCTTTATGCAACGGCTGGCATGCCGTATGAAAAGACCCCTGCAAACAAAAAATGACCGTATCACACCTACTCCATTGATAAGGCGGGATGCGGCATGATTGGGCATGTGTTCGCGGCAATGAACGAAATGCTTGACGGGATCAAACAGCAGTATCCGGGTTCGGCTGACCAGGAAAAAAGTCTTTTATTGGAGCAGATTGCAGGCCTCAAGGCGCTAAGCGACGAATTTATCGAGCAATGGCTTCAATTCGAGGAAAAGCTTGCGGAGCTTGGCGAGCTGGCTCCGGTACCAGCACTGCCGGCTTATGAAATGTTTGCCGCCAAGCAGGCGGGGGAGACCGGAAATAAGCCGGGCGGGGCTTTTCCGTGCAATGCCAATGATTTGACCGTTCCCGAGGAATTTTCCGGCATGATGGACAAAGGCCAAGGCTATTATAAATTATTTATGTTTGATGAAGCGGCAAAATATTTTCAATTGATGGTTGCCGCAGCTCCGGAATGCAATATGGCACGGCTGTTTCTTGGCATGAGCCAGATGCATTTGCGAAATTGGAACGAGGCGCAGGGTCATTTTCAACTGCTTGTTGTTTTGTCGGACTTTCCCAAATGGGTTGCTTTAGGATATAATGCGCTTGGGTGCATTCATGCGATACGAATGAATATGGCTTTAGCCGAAGAGCTGTTTCGCAAAGCGCATGAAATTTATCCCGAGTTTACCGATTCTTTAAGCAATTTGCAATCATGCAGGCAGTCGGCCGCCGGACAATTGTCGCTGTATTTTGGCAGTACGGAGCTGATTTATTTGTGAAAGGACAGGGATGGATGAAATATGCGATTCTGGATTTAGAGACAACCGGACATAGCGCCGATGATGAAATTATACAAATTGGCGTTGTGTTTGTCTCACATGAGCTGGCTATTCTGGATACGTACAGCTCGTTTGTTAAACCCGCCATTATCATTCCATCCTTTATTACCGGGCTGACCGGAATTACTAACGATACTGTTAAAGATGCGCCTCCCTTGCACGAAGTATTGAAGGAGCTGCTGCCGCTTTTGGAGGACACGGTGCTTGTTGCGCATAATGTCGGCTTTGATGCCTCATTTTTGAATCAAGCGCTCGAGCGCTGCGGATACCTTCCGCTTAACGGCCGCAGGCTGGATACAATGGATTTGCTGCGCATTCTGTTTCCTTCCATAACGACCTATCAGCTGGGAGCTGTAGCGGATCTTTTTGGCATAAGTCATGAACGTCAGCACCAGGCTGACAGCGACGCGATGGCTACAGCGGAGATTTTTATTCGCTCCGTCCAAAAACTGCGTTCTTTGCCGCTGCTTACATTGCAGCGGCTCTCTGCGTTAATTGACACCACCAAAGATCTGCACTGGTTTCTGCGCTTGATCGAGCAGGAGCTGGAACAAACGACGGTATTGGAATCCGCTGAATACGACTACTACCGCCAGTTTGCTCTCAAGGCAAGGGAGTGGAGCGAGGAGCAGCCTCCGCGAGGCGAAGGCGGCAATGAAGGTCCAGCCATTACAATGACCTTTCAGGAATATCTCGACAGCATCAAATCAGCCATGATGGACAAGTTTGCTGCCTATGAGGAACGAGAGCCGCAAAATATGATGTTTGACGAGGTTTACAAAGCGTTGTCGAACGACAGCCATCTGCTGATTGAAGCAGGAACGGGAACAGGGAAATCGTTAGGGTATTTGATTCCGGCGCTATATCACGGCGTGCAGAGCGGCAGCAAGGTTGTCGTCAGCACGCACACCATCAACCTGCAGGAGCAAATTCGCGGGCGCGATGTGCCGCTTTTGGAGGAGGTATTGCCGTTTCCTTTCCGGGCGGCGATTTTTAAGGGCAGAGGCAATTATCTCTGCATGCGGAAGTTTGAAAGCAAGGTTAACACGCTGGATTTTGCAACGCCGAATGATGATGGCGTTACCGCTTCTCAAATGATCGTATGGCTTGGCGAAACCGAAACCGGCGATCAGGAGGAATTGAATTTTGGAAGCAGGGGAGCGGATTTTTGGCAAAGCGTAGCCAGTGACGCAGATTCCTGCCTGAATCGGGCTTGCCCGTGGTTCAAGCGTTGTTATTACCATCGCGCCAAGCACGAATCCAATATTGCCGATGTATGCATAACCAACCATTCCTTGCTGTTTACCGATGTGCAATCAGAGCACCGGCTTTTGCCCGCTTATTCCCATCTCGTTATAGACGAGGCCCATCATGTGGAGGAGACGGCTAGCAAACATTTGGGCTTCAACGTAAACTATTATTCCTTCATCAATACCTCTATGCACTTATTCAAGGACAGCCGCAGCGGAATGCTTCTGAATTTGCGTTATCGCTTACAGCAGGAGGATGACGAGCGGGTTAATGCATGGATCGAAACCATAGACGCGCTGCTTATTCCCAAGCTTCAGAACATGAAGGAATATTGGGATAACCTGTTTGAGCAGTTATTTGGGCTTATCGGCACTTCCGGAGAAGGCCCGGGTGACAACGGAGCGGCTGTTTTGAGGCTTCAAGGCAGCGAGCCTCCCGAAGGGTGGGACGATATCGCATCCTGCGAGGAAAATGTTCATACGGCATTGTCCATGTGGCTTAAAGATTGCGAGAAGCTTGCGTCGGATATTAAAGAACGGATTGATGATCACGGCGTTCAGGCAGCGCTGACGGATTTAAACGGAGAGTTGAGAAATTTTGCGCGGATCAAGGATGAATTGCGGATTTTGGCCAAAATGGAGCAGCCGGATTTTGTATACTGGCTGGAAGCCAGCCCGGTTATGCGTCATCGCTCTCTGCATTTCTATGCGGCGCCAATTCAAGTCAGCAGGCAGCTGCAAACGTATTTTTTTGATGCAAAAGACAGCGTCATCATGACTTCGGCAACGTTAACCGTCCAGAAATCGTTTCAATATGTGATGGAGCAGCTGGGGCTGGAGGGCTACGAGGTACAGAACAGGCTGCAAACCGTGCAGCTCCCATCGCCGTTTCAGTACAGGCAGCAAGCGCTTGTCATCGTGCCGCGAGATTTTCCGCCCTACAAAGGCGCTTTTCCCGACTCCTCTTATCTGGAACGATTAGCCCGATCCATACATGATGTTGCTGTGGAAACGGGGGGCAAAATGCTGGTGCTGTTTACCTCGTACCGGATGCTCAGGGCAGTTTACGAATTGCTCAAGGACCCGCTGGAGGCTTCCGGCATACAGGTGCTTGGCCAAGGCATCGACAGCAGCAACCGTACCAAGCTGACTCGCCGCTTCCTGCAGCAGGCCGAATCTGTTTTATTGGGTACAAGCAGCTTTTGGGAGGGCGTTGATATTCCAGGAGAAGCATTGACCTGTCTGGCTATCGTCCGCCTGCCGTTCCAGCCGCCCAACCATCCAGTTGCCGAGGCAAAGGCGGAGCTGCTGCAGAGAAAGAAGCAAAATCCGTTTATGAAATTGTCTATACCGCAAGCAGTTATCCGGTTTAAGCAAGGCTTTGGACGTCTGGTCCGAACGGCGCATGATAAAGGAATTGTCATTATTTATGATACTCGCGTTATCGAAGCCTACTATGGCAAGCATTTTCTTTATTCCTTGCCGGGACCAAAGATGGAAACGATGTTTACAGCCCAGATCGTGCCGAGAATTCGGGAGTGGCTCATACCGGAAAATGAAGGTTCATACGAAGAGGGAGGCGACAGGGATGAAAAGCGCGAAAATATCGGAAGCAGTCGTTAGACGGCTTCCTATCTATCTTCAAGCTTTGAACGAATTGCACAGCCGCGAAATCGGAACCGTATCCTCGCAGGAGCTTGGACAACGGCTGGATCTCAATCCGGCGCAAATTCGCAAGGATCTGGCCTATTTCGGCGAGTTTGGACGCAAAGGGATCGGATACGACGTTATCTATCTGATTGAAAAAATCCGCCAGATTCTGAAAGTAAACCAGACCATTAATGTTGCGCTGGTGGGAGCGGGTAACCTGGGCCTGGCTCTGTGCAATTACAACAAATATTCCAAGGACAATATGAAGATTACAGCGGTGTTTGACGACAATCCGCAAAAAATAGGAACCAAAATCAACAATTTGCTTGTTCAGCCAATGGACGAGCTTGTGGAAACGGTCAAGCAGGGCGAAATTCGCATCGGCATCATTACCGTTCCGGCGGTGGAAGCTCAAAATGTAGCCAACCGTTTTGTGGAAGCGGGGATAGAGGGTTTGCTAAACTTTGCTCCTGGCATTCTTCGCGTGCCGGAGGAGGTTCGGGTTCAGAATGCAGATTTTACCCGCGAATTGTTAAGTTTGGCCTATTATTTGAATCAGGACGAGGAGGAAGACGAAGATGGGTCAACTCTGGATTAAAGAAGGACTTTTTATATCAATGGAGGATGGCGTTTCGCCCTTCAAGGGCCATATGGTCGTTGATGGCGATATCATTACATACCTGGGTGAAAAAGCGCCTGAAGGTTTGAAAGAGGACGTCGAGGTGCTGGACGGCAGCAAGCTTGCGTTTATGCCGGGTCTGATCAATACCCATGGCCATGCTGCAATGAGCCTGCTTCGCGGCTTCTCCGACGACCAGAAGCTGCAAATATGGCTGGAGCAAAAAATGTGGCCTATGGAAGCCAAATACGAGGATGCGGACACATCGGCCGGCGCCGCGCTTGCTATTGTGGAAATGCTCAAGACGGGTACAACAACGTTTGTCGACATGTATGACCGCATGGATAAGGTTGCGGCCGTTACGGAGCAGTCCGGCATTCGCGGCGTATTGACTCGCGGCGTAATCGGCCTCTGTCCCGAGGAAGTGCAACAGGAGAAGCTGGACGAAGCTATCGCATTTGCCCGTGAATGGAACGGGGCGGCAAACGGCCGGATTTCGACAATGCTGTCTCCGCATGCGCCTTATACATGTCCGCCTGCATTTATCGAAAAATTTGTTCAGGCGGCTCATGACTATGATTTGCCGCTGCATACGCATATGTCGGAAACGATTGCCGAGGTTGAGCAAAATGTTGCCGATTACGGTAAACGCCCCGTGGAGCATCTTGATCAATTAGGCTTTTTTTCACGTCCGGCGCTGCTCGCCCATGCGGTGCATCTGACTGATGACGAAATCGCTCTTTTGGCCAGCAGGGGAGCTTCCGTATCCCATAACCCGGTCAGCAATCTTAAACTTGCGAGCGGTATTGCCCGGCTTAACGATTTGATGAAGGCTGGCGTAAAGGTATCCCTTGGTACGGATAGCGTAGCCAGCAACAATAATCTGGATTTGTTTCAGGAAATTAATATGGCGGCTTTGCTGCATAAAGGCGTATCGGGCGATCCAACAGCTGTGCCGGCCTCGGAGGCCCTCAAGCTTGGTACGGCATATGGAGCAGAGGCAATCTGGCAGGGTGACCGGATCGGCAAGCTGAAGGCTGGCTATAAAGCGGACTTTATCGGCATCAATCTGGACCAGCCGCATTTTTATCCGCTATCTGATGTTATTTCCCATCTTGTCTATGCAGGAACGGGCAGAGATGTCGTGCATGTCTGGGTAGACGGGAGGCAAGTGCTGCGGAACGGCATCTGCACGTTGCTGGATGAGGAAAAAATAGTTAGGGAAGCAGCCGCCCGTTTTGAAAGGCTGCTGCAGGGCTGATGCGCGCCATCCAGAGAAAGCGTCCTCCTTTTATGACAAGGAAACGCTGGATTTTGATTTCGATAGCGGTCATTGTTTCATTGGGCGTATGGTTCGGCTTTTATTTTCGCGAGGTGATGGGTCCCCGCTGGTCAGAGCTGAATCAGGCTCGCGAGGCGGCATTGGAAAGCGGCTTGATTGCCGATGTCGAACAATTGAACAAGCATGTCTGGGAAGAGGTAACCTGGGTTGCGGAAGGCAAAAACGAGCTTGATCAGGAAATCTACTTGTTTATGCTGGCTGATGGACAAATCGAAACGTATGACAAAAGCAGGGTGGTTTCGGAGCAGGAGCTTCGGGAGCGGTTCAAGCAGGAAAAGCCGGAAACCGAAGTGATCTCCATATCGCCGGGACGGATGCGCGGCGGTCCGGCCTGGGAAATTTATTACACAGAGACATCGGATAAAGGCGTGAGCCATTACTACCGGTTTTATCGCTTTGATGAAACCGCAGAGCTGCTGGACACATTCAGATTGCCAACAACGACGGGACCGTAAGGTCCCGTTTCCTGTTTTTACACGCCCAATTAAGCAGCTCAATATGATATACTCTGATATAGACAAACTGATAGATCAAAGTATATCAAACAGAGATGCGGAGGGATTTAGGGGATGAGAAAACCACGTTGGGCGCCGACGGCAGTCATTGCTGTGTTGGCGGCAGGGTTGTTGTTTGGCGGTTATATGCTATACAGCTATTTCTTTGTAGCCGCCCCACTTAGCGAAGCGGTCCAAGCCGTGCCGGGTGTCGCGAAGGCTGGCGAACCCGTTATTGACCAAAGCACCATTAAAGTGAGTTTAGAGCTGGAGAAGGACGCCAGCTTAAGCCAGGTATATCGCGATATTGCCGCCGCAAGCAAGCAAAATGGCGGTGACCGGCAGCTGGAATTGGATATAGCCTCTGCATCTTCAGAGGAGCTGGAGCAGCTGTGGCAAAGCCTGTTGTTCCAGGTAGCGGAGGCGATGGAGAACAAGACGTATTCAATCATTCCGCAAGCAGTGGAGCAAGCTGCAAAGCAGCATGATAAAGTAGAGGCTTCCACCGAGATGGACGAGCGCAATGTTTATATTACACTGAGAAAAGACGGAGCCTCCAAATATATGGTTTTGCCTCGCACAGGCGCAAGCTTGGGGGTGTGGAGCCATGCGTAAATACGGTATAGAGCTTTTGATCGGCGGAGCAGCGGCTTTATTATTGTTCCTTGCATATATCGGGGTAAATGTTGTTCCCGTGCTTTTGCTTGTCTGTCTTGGAGCGGGCGTTGCTTTTGCTTCCAAAGGTCGTGGACGATTGGCGGCTATGCCGGGTAAAAACGGCCGACAGCTTCCCGTAAGCTCGACATTCACTTTTGAGTCGATAGGGGGACAGGACCGCGCCAAGACAGAGCTTGTGGAAGCTCTCGATTTTCTGGTAAAGCGCGAGCAGATTGCCAAGCTGGGTATACGGCCGCTTAAAGGCATCCTGCTGGCAGGCCCTCCAGGAACGGGCAAAACACTGCTTGCTAAAGCGGCGGCTCAATATACCGACTCGGTATACCTTACGGCTTCAGGAAGCGAATTTGTAGAGATGTACGTCGGCGTGGGCGCCGGCCGGATTCGCGACCTGTTTCGGGAAGCGCGCACCAAAGCAAAAAAAGAAGGCAAAGGCAGCGCGGTTATTTTTATCGACGAAATTGAAGTGATTGGCGGCAAGCGCGACGGCGGCCAGCAGCGTGAATATGACCAGACCTTGAATCAGCTGCTTACAGAAATGGACGGCATCCACGGCAATGAGAATCCGCGCATTTTGCTTATTGCGGCAACAAACCGCAAGGAAATGCTGGATAGCGCCTTGCTGCGTCCCGGCCGTTTCGACCGTCATATTACCGTGGATTTGCCCGACCGAAAGGGCCGGCGCCATATTCTTGGCATTCATGCCGCCAACAAGCAGCTTGACAGCTCGGTGGATTTAGATGAAGTTGCGGAGCAAACCTTCAGCTTCTCGGGCGCGCAATTGGAGTCCGTTATGAACGAAGCCGCCATTTATGCGATGCGGGAGGATCTGGAGGAAATCGGAAAGCTGCATATGACTATGGCGATTGATAAGGTGATGCTGGGTGAAAGAAGCGATAAGGAAACATCGCCTGACGAGCGCAAAAGGGTTGCCCTGCATGAGCTGGGCCACGCAATCGCGGCCGAAACGCTGCGTCCCGGAAGTGTCTCGCAGGTAGCGCTATCGCCGCGGGGCGGAACGTTAGGTTATGTGCGGCATCAGCCGCTGCAGGATCAATACCTGTACAGCAAACAATATTTGCACGAGCAGATTATGATTGCGCTGGGCGGAGCCGCAGCGGAAGAGATGTTTTACGGTGAACGGAGCACTGGCTCGCGCGGCGATTTCGATCAGGCGGTCGGCATCGTCAAGCATTTGGTGGAATGCGGCTTGACGGAACTGGGCATTATAGATTCAACGATGATGACACCGGATCGCTGGGCGGAAATTACTTCTTCGATTCTGGATGGGCTGATGGCGGAAACGAAGGAAAGGCTGGAGCGTCATCGTGACGTTTTTCAGTTATCGCTTCCGGAATTGCTGAAGGAAGAAAATCTGAATGGAAGCCGTTTTAGAGAGCTCTTGGCGCAAAATGTGGCGGTATAAGCAATAAAAACGGTTACATTATTACAATTTAAAGGCGGACCTCAGGTTCGTCTTCTTTTTTGTCGAAAATCCGTTATAATAGTAGAGAAATCTCAATCCAGAGGGAGCAGTTGCTGCATATGATAAAGAAAGTTGGCGTTATTGGATTAGGAACGATGGGGCAAGGCATTTCTGAAATGCTTGCCGCAAAGGGACTTGATGTCGTCGTCATCGAGAGAACAAACGAAAGACTGTCTTACGGCATGAGCATGGTTGAAATCAACCTGGACAAGCAAATTGAAAAATGGGCGCTGACAGGCACAGAGAAAAAATTAATCCTGTCCCGTATTCATGCTGCTATCACGTACGAGGAGCTAGCTAGCTGCGAGCTTGTGATCGAGACCATTTCGGAGGATTTGGAAGCGAAAAAAGAAGTTTTCCGGCGTCTGGATGATATTTGCAAGGAAAACACCATACTGGCAAGCAATACTTCAACACTCAGCCTGACGGAGCTGGCAAGCGCAACACGCTTTCCGCAAAGGGTAATCGGGCTTCACTTCATATATCCCGTCTCCAAAATTGATTTGGTTGAAATTGTGCGCGGCTTAAAAACATCGGACGATACGTTTGCACAAACGAAATATTTTGTAGAAGAAATCATTCACAAAAACGGAATAATGGTATTTGAATCGCCGGGCTTTGTGACAACAAGGCTTATTTGCTTGTTGATCAACGAAGCACTGCATGTGCTTGAGGAAGGCGTTGCGTCAGCCGAGGATATTGATAATGCCATGAGAACCGGTTACAGCTTCCAGCATGGGCCGTTTGAAATGGCGGACCGCTTCGGTCTGGATTCCGTGCTTGCTGCGATGGAAAATATGTTCCGCGAATACGGCGAGCTGAAATATCGTCCTTCCATCGTGTTGAAAAAAATGGTGCGCGCAGGACATCTTGGCGTTAAAACGGGTTACGGCTTTTTCCACTATGACAAGGATGGGGATCGAATCTAATGAAAGTACTAGTTATTAATGCTGGCAGCTCGTCGCTGAAATACCAGCTCTACAATATGACAGATGAATCCGTGCTTGCAAGCGGCCGCGTGGAACGAATCGGCATGGATTCCTCCATCGTAACGCATGAGCCAACCGGCAAGCCGGAGGTTCGCGACGTCAGCGAAATTCTGGATCATGTCACAGCCGTCAAACGCGTCATTGACATGCTGACTCATGATGAACACGGCGTGATTTCGTCCATGGACGAAATCGACGCAGTCGGCCACCGCATCGTACACGGCGGCGAGGTGTTCAAAAATTCGGTATTGGTTACTGCTGAAGTCAAAAATGAAATCAAAAGACTGTTTGACCTGGCGCCGCTGCACAACCCTGCCCATATGATGGGGATCACCGCGGTCGACAACAATCTGCCGAACGTGCCGCAAGCGGTCGTATTCGATACGGCATTCCACCAAACGATGCCGGCCTCGTCGTACCTTTACCCTATTCCGAAGGTATTGTACCGCCGTCACAAAATTCGCCGCTACGGCTTCCACGGCACTTCGCATGCCTACGTCAGCGACGTAGCTGCAAGCTACCTGAAAAAGCCGCTTAACGAGCTGAAGATGGTCACTTGCCATATCGGCAATGGCGCAAGCGTGACAGCTATTCTGGACGGCAAATCGTATGACACCAGCATGGGCATGACTCCGCTGGAAGGTCTGATGATGGGAACCAGAAGCGGCGATATCGATCCTGCTATCGTTCCTTTTGTTATGGGCAAGGAGGAGCTTACGCTGAGCGAGGTTAACTCCATGCTGAACAAGCACAGCGGCATGATGGCTATCTCCGGCGTTAGCAGCGATATGCGAGAAGTGATCGACGCCATGAACGAAGGCGACGAAAATGCCAAGCTGGCTTTTGATATGTATGTCTACCGGGTTCGTAAATATATTGGAGCTTACGCTGCTGCGATGAACGGCATCGATACGCTAATTTTTACAGCGGGCGTTGGCGAAAACTCCTCCGTGCTTCGTGAAGCTGTGTGCAAAGGGATTACGTTCCTTGGCATTGAGCTGGATGATGAAAAAAATGCTATTCGCAGCAAAGAAGCCAGAGAAATTTCAACGGCGGCTTCACGGGTTAAAGTGCTGGTTGTGCCAACCAACGAAGAGCTGCTGATTGCAAGAGACACGTTTGAGCTGGTACAGAACGCTTCGAAATAAATGCCGGATTCCGTGCTGATTATGCCGTTTTAGGCGGGGGAGGATGCAGTCTTGAGCGATGATTTATGGAAGGCATATACTCATGGCATGGCTGCGGCGCTTGGAGGGCGGGGGGTATACCTGCCCTCCTTGCTTCTTAAAAGCGCGGCTGAGCTTGGGCTGAACCATTCGGAGGTTATGCTGCTGCTGCAAATTCTGATTTGCTCGGAGGGCGAAGGCAATGACTTTCCAACGCCGGTCGAGCTTGCCGAGGTAATGGGGAGCACATCCCGCCAGGTTGAAGGCTGGCTGGGGCGGCTGATCAAGGATGGTTTTTTGAGCATTGACGATTTTGTAGAGCCTGGCACGGGGATTCAGGGGGAGCGTTATAATTGGAGCGGGTGGCTGATGAAGGCAGCGGAATGGGAAACGGCTCGAAAGCGCGAAGCGCGAAAGTCATCCGAGTCCACCACTATGCGAAAAACCAAACCAAAGCCGGACACCAATTTATTTTCCGTTTTTGAGCAGGAGTTTGGCCGGCTGCTCTCGCCAATGGAATGCGAAACCATTAGCGCCTGGCTGGATCAGGACAACTATTCAGAGGAAATTATTTTATTTGCTCTCAAGGAATCTGTTTTTGCCGGAAAGCTGAGCTTGCGTTATATCGATCGCATCCTGATGGAATGGAGCCGCAATCGGATAACCAATGCTGAGGAAGCAAGAGCTCATGCAAGCAAGTTTCATGGCGGGCGCGGTTAAGGCTCGCTCTACTATAATGCCAGTAGTAAAAAGGGGCTATCCGAAAAGTAAAGCGGAACGAATAATTATCAGCAGGTACCGGTTTTGCTGATTAATTATTCACCGTAACAGACTTTTCGGATAACCCCTTTTGCTGCTTCTCAAACATGATGGCCAAATGTTAACCTATGCCGTATATATGCCGTATTTTTAAGCCTTGCCGCTTTTCAGCAGCTCCAGCCGGTATACATATTCGAAAATAAACTCAAACGCCTCCAGATGGCGCTTGGCTTCAAAAGCGTTGGCTCCCCACGCATATATGCCATGCTTGCGCAGCAAAATGCCGGGTATGCGGCTATCGAAGCGTTCCGTTATTTCCGGTACGATGGAAGGGATGTGGGCATAATTGGATACAATCGGAATTTGTATTTCCGCTTCCTCATCCCATATGTTAAACCCTTTAATTAATTCTACGCCAACAGCAGGCACGCTTCCACGATCCCAGAAATACTCCGAAATGACATTATTAAAGACGGTGTGCACATGAAAAATGGCGCCTGCTCCGGTCAACCGGTAAATTTCACAATGGATCAGCGTTTCAGCGGAGGGTTTCAGGCTTGTTGCTTCGGCGGGCTTTCCGGTCTGGTCGACAAACAGATAGTCCTCCGGCGTATGCACCGTTTTGTCCTTGCCGCTTGCGGTTATGGCAAAATGAAACTCGTCGGGGCGATAATCGCCAACCCGCACCGACAAATTGCCGCTTGTACCGGGAAACCAGCCTCGTCCGGCAAAAAGCTCCTTGACGGATCTCAATTCTTGGAGCGCCGCTTGCTTTTGCTCGGTTGTAACACTTTGGAAGCTCATGCTTGCTCCATCCTTTCTTTCTCCAGCGCCGCAATAATATCGTGGAAGGTTTCATATTCAGTATGGCTTAATCCCAGCTCTTTGCACTTCGTTGTTAAATGGGAGCGGGAGAAAATGACGTCAGCCAGTTTGGCTCCTTCAAAATCGGTTACGCTGTCGCCGATTACGATGCGGGTATAGTCCTCCGCCGGAAACCGGCGCATAATGGTCGTTTTGCACATGCCGCAATCATTGCTGCATTGTCCGTCGCAAGGATGCGGCCACGTAATGGCGATGCGTTCTCCGCTGAAGTCGCTGCCGTTGTAATAGATATGATCCTTTGGAATGTCAAAAGGCTTTAAGACGGGATACACAAAAAAATCAATACCGCCGCTGGTCACATAAAACTCTATATCGTTTGCTTCGCAATATTGAAGAAATGAACGGAAGCCATCTCGAATGACCGCATTGGAGACGCCAAAATCAATCACCTCTTGCTCCATAGAGGAAGGGAGGAGAGCAAAAAGGGCGCTAACACCGCTGCGGATAGACAGCTCGGTGGAAATTACTTTTTGTGCGAGCTGCTCCCAGCCCTCCGGGTTAAAATGTTTGATGATAGCGATAATATTGTCATTAACCGTGATTGTTCCGTCAAAGTCGCAAAAAACAACCTTCTTTTTCATTTAAAAGTGAATCTCCTTCTTCATATTCAAGCTCAAGCCGTGTTATTTTGGAGCTATGTTGAGACTAATGAGCGGCATTAGGACTCTCTGACACCCCATGCTTCAATTGCGGCCAATAGTGCCTCGTGACCGGGAGTAGACGCGGCTTCACGCAACGGAATGCCTGCGCCTGCTGCGTCAATCGCTTGGCGGAAGGCTCGTCCGCCCGCAGCCGTGCCGCCAGGATGTCCGTGAATGCCCCCGCCTGCGTTAACAACAACGTCGCGGCCAAAGTCCTTTAGAATAAGCGGAACCAGGCCGGGATGAATGCCTGCCGAAGGCACCGGGAAGCTGGTTTTCAGCCCATGCAGCGGCGCTAGCAAAGCATCCTTGACGGCCATATTTTCTTCCCTTGGCATCACAACCGAGCCGTAAGGGGAAGGGAACAAAACAAGATCGGCTCCCGCCAGCCGCATTAGCTTGCCCAGCAGCAGGGAGGCGCTAATCCCGTAATGGGGAGAAGGGTAAATCGCTCCTGCCATTGCAGGATGCGCCGCTATCGGCACTGAAATAGTGGGGTCGCTGCTAAGCTCGTGAAGCACATCGAAGCCGTAAGCCAGCACATTAAACAACAAAGCGTTAGCGCCAGCCGCAATGGCTTTGCGCGCCTGTTCGGCAAGACGGGAGGTCGGGCCGGTCAGGTTGACCGCATAAAGCAGCTTTTGCCCCGTTTCGCTCTGCGCCTTGGCTGCCGCCTCCATACAAGCCTCAACACGCTTCTCCAGCGGAGTCAGCGGGTTTTCAAACAGGATTTCATCATCCTTGATCAGATCGACGCCGCCTAACGCTTGACGGTAAAATTGCTCCTGCAGATTAGCGAGGTCATAACCGACCACCGATTTGAAAATGCTCATGAGCAAGGGGCGGTCGTGAACGCCCAGCAAATTGCGGACGCCTTCCAGGCCAAACTTCGGCCCTGGAAAAGCGGAGGCAAAATGCTGCGAAACCTCAAGGTCGATAAGCCGGATTTTTCCGTCCATCGACAGCTTGCCAAATACGGTAACAAGCAGGGCGGGCAAGTCGCGGCTGAAGTTAATGTCGGGATATGCGATGGCAATATCGGCATAACGGGTTCCCGCTGCTCCATCCTGTGCTTCAAACACCTCTACGGAAACAACCTTACCGAGATGTTTTTCCATCTCCGCCTTTTGCGCCTCAGGCAGCTCCGTCCAGCTTCCCACGGTTAAGCCAACCGCAATGGACAACGCTTTTTTGTGGAAGTCGGCCTTATCATCAAAGGCGCGGTAGGTCGCTACGCATACGCCATTCATTTCGAAACGCTCCTTTCAATATCCCGGCCCATCTCGTCCGCGCGTTCAGCAGCCCTGAACATGGCTTTAATAAAGGTGCCGGACCAATCGCCATCCGAAAGCACTTCTATAGCGGCTTGTGTCGTGCCGCCCGGAGAGGTCACCTTGCGGCGCAGCTCCTCCGGTTTTTCACCCGTCAAACGAACCATTTCGGCGGCTCCTGTTACGGTCTGCAAAATAAGGCGATGCGCGGTTTCGCGTTCGATGCCAAGCTGGCTCGCCGCGTCGATCATGGCCTCCATAAAGTAATAGACATATGCGGGACCGCTGCCGGACAAGCCGGTAATGGCCCCTTGCAGCTTCTCCTCCACAACGGCGTGAATGCCAAAGGAGCTGAAAATGGTTTCCGTTATTTCGCGCTGCTCCTGCGATACCGCTGCGGAATAGCTAATGCCGGTTGCACCTAATCCAATGGTGCTGGATGTGTTGGGCATGCAGCGTACAATAGGCTGGCTGGCTCCCAGCAAAAACGCCATCGTTTCAATGGACAAGCCTGCAATGACGGAAATGATGAGCGTTCCAGGGGATAGCAGGCCGTTAAGCTGAGTCAGCGCTTCTGCCGCATCCTTAGGTTTCATTGCGAGGAAAATAATATCCGCCCCGCGGAGCAATTCTTCCTTTGAACCTCCGTCCAAAAGAGTAGTTACATTGTAAAGGCGCTTCAGCTCGGCCAGTCTTTCGCCGCCGCTGCGGTTCAGCATAGAGACGCGCTGGGGAGCCAGCAGCTTCTTTTGCAGCATGCCCCGCAGAATCGCCTCCGACATGGAGCCTGCTCCGTAAAAACATACATGTAAATCCGATATAGCGTTGCTTGCTGCTGTATTCATTGTTGTTTCCTCCATTTAAACTCAGTTATCCTCTGATTTGGCCATTCCCGTATATGCGGTATTTCGTCGAAGTCAGAGAAGGCAAGCCCATAGGACCGCGTGCATGAAGCTTTTGCGTGCTGATGCCGATTTCCGCTCCATAACCAAATTCAAAGCCGTCGGTAAAGCGGGTTGAAGCATTATGATAAACCGCTGCGGCGTCAACCTCCTGCAGGAACCGTTCAGCGTTATCAGCATTTTCGGTTACAATACATTCGGAGTGCTTGGTGCCAAAAGCGGCAATATGCTCCAGAGCCTCGTCAAGGCCCGATACGATTTTTACATTTAAAATATAGTCATTGTACTCCGTTGCAAAATCCTCGTCCGTTGCCTTACGCGCATTTGCCAGCTCGCCGGATGTTACGCCGCTAATGCGAAGCTCTGCATCGGCCTTGACCATAGGAGCCAGAAGCTCTTCGAGGCCGCCGTTTCGGGCAAAGGCTACGTGGACAAGCAGCGTTTCCATCGAATTGCACACGGACGGGCGCTGCATTTTGGCATTATAGGCGATGGACGAAGCCATTGCGGGATTGGCGCTTTCGTCGACAAAGACATGGCAAATGCCTGCGCCTGTTTCGATGACGGGAACAGTGGCGTTTTGTACGACATTTTGAATCAATGCCGCGCCGCCGCGAGGAATGATTACATCCAATAGTCCGTTTAAACGAAGCATCTCATTGACGGATGCCCGGTCGGAATCCTCGATAAGCTGAATAGCGTCAGGCGGCATATCCGTCGTTTTCAGGCTATTACGCAAAACCTCGACGATTTTGGCGTTGGAGGAAAGAGCAGCCGAGCCGCCGCGCAGCACGACGCAATTTCCGGTTTTCAGGCAAAGTCCAGCCGCATCAACCGTTACATTCGGGCGGGCTTCATAGATAATGCCTATTACGCCGATGGGAACGGCGATTTGCTCCACCTTCAGTCCGTTAGGACGCGTAAAAGATTGAATGGTCGCGCCTACGGGGTCTTGAAGCTGGACAATTTGGCGAAGGCCCTCCGCAATACCGGCAATTCTTTCATGATTCAACGCAAGGCGGTCGAGCAGGGAAGGGCTGGTGCCTTGCTCCTTGCCACGGCTCAAATCCTCGGCGTTCGCGGCGATAATATCGTCGGAATGGGCCAATAACGCATCTGCCATCGTTTCCAGCGCGTTGTTTTTTTGAGCGGTAGTCAGCCGGTTCATGGCAGCGGCTGCTTTTTGCGCTGCGGTAGCTTTTTGAATCACTTCGCTTGTCATTAGGATCATCCTCGCTTTTTTATAAAAATTATGATTTTAGTGTAATCCATTCGTCTCTATGAATGACTTCAATGCGGTTTACCTCGATTCGGCGGGCTACTTCCTCGCTGCCTAAGCCGGATGCCGCCTGCAGCTGCCAGGCGGCATAGTTGACGACGCCCCGGCCAAGCGTTGCGCCGTCTGTGTCTACCACTTCAACCACGTCGCCGGGATGAAAGTCTCCCGATATGGCCGTCACGCCTGCAGGCAGCAGGCTTTTGCCGCGAACCAGCAGCGCTTCGACCGCCCCGTTGTCCACTGTAATAACGCCTTGTGGAATGGAGTGGAAGCCAAGCCATTGCTTTTTCATGGGCAGGCTGTGCAGCTTTGTATCAAAATAGGTGCCTTTGCCGCTTCCCGACACGGCGTTTGCCAGATCGTCCCTGGTCTGTATTTTGCCGATGAAGGTGCGAACGCCGCCTCGCATGGCGATTCGCGCCGCTTCGATTTTGGAGCGCATGCCCCCGGTTCCTACCGCTGAGCCGGAGCCGCCGGCCACCTTGAGAATATCCTCGGATATTTGCTCCACAAGCGATATTTTGGTTGCGTTGGGATTGATGCGCGGGTCCTCGGTATAAAGGCCGTCCATGTCGGTAATGATAACCAGCTTGCTTGCTTTTGTCATAGCCGCCACCAGCGCGGATAAATTGTCGTTGTCGCCAAACTTCAGCACAAGCTCATCGGTTGCAACGGTATCATTTTCATTAATAATCGGAATAATGCGGCGCTTGAGCAGCTCCTCCAGCGTCATGAGCGCATTCTGAATGCGCCTGCGATTGGAAAAATCGGCTCTCGTGAGCAGGATTTGAGCGGCCACGATGCCGTATTGGGACAGCTCCTCCTGGTAAGCCTGCATCAGCAGCGCTTGGCCAACCGCGGCAGAGGCTTGCTTTTCATGCACGGCCTTAGGCTTGGCAGCGTATCCGATTTTCATAAAGCCTGCTGCTACCGCTCCCGAAGTGACCAGCATCATTTCATCGCCTCTGGCATGCTGTGCAGCCAGCTCTGCGGCGAAAAAAGCGATTCTCTCGCGGTTTAAGCCGCCTTCCTCGGAAGTAAGGGAGCTGCTTCCGATTTTTACAACGATTCGTTCCGACATTGAACATCCCGTCCTCATCTGGTTTTATGACGACAACCCTTTTATGACAACAAAAAAGACTTTCATCCTATAAAGGACGAAAGTCTTGGCTTCCGCGGTACCACCTTTGTTGACAGCCGCTGATGGAGAAGATGGGCTGTCCGTCTTTATGCCCTGTAACAGGGGGCGCTGTCCGGCTTGTCGCCAGCCGCTCGGAGGTAGGTTCAGCTAGGGGCCCACGGTAAATTCTTGCAGCCTTCGGAATTTACTCTCTGGACGCGGCCGGTCAAGCTTACTGGTCCCGTCATTGCGTTATCTATAATAGAAGTTCAAAAAGTTCACTTTTCAGTATCGAGAAGATGGCATAAAGCTAGAAATTGAGGAGCGGAGCTTAGTGGAAGCTAAGTGAGCACCGGAGATTTCGGCTGAATGACATATTCGACGTCGGCCATGCCGCAAGGCATGATACGTAATGGAAAGTGTACTTTTTGAACATCCTTGTTAATTGTAGTAAGGATAACATGAAAGAATTGCAGTGTAAAGCTAACAGAACAGCCCCAGCCGCCCGATTCTTGCAATAGCTTCGCGAAGCCTGTTTTCGTCGCTCAGCAATCCCAGCCTGACGTAGCCTTCGCCGTTTGACCCAAAGCCAACGCCGGGCGCTACAACCACATCCGCCTCCTGCAAAAGCTTGTCTGCAAAGCGTTCGGATGTGTAGCCTTCTGGAACCGGAAGCCAGCAGAAAAAAGACCCGCCCGGTTTTTCGGCCCTCCAGCCAATTTCCGCCAGCGCCTCGTATAAAGCGTCACGTCTGGACTCATAGACCTCATTAAGCTCCGAGACGCAGTCCTGCGGTCCGCTTAGCGCCAGAGCGGCGGCTTCCTGTATGCCGCCGAAGAGGCTGCAATAATAATGATCCTGGATCAGATTGATTAAGGCTACGACATTGGCGTTGCCTAACGCAAAGCCTACCCTCCAGCCAGCCATATTGTACGATTTGGACAAGGTGTAGAATTCAACGCCAACCTCCTTGGCGCCGGGCGTCTGAAGGAAGCTGACAGGCCGTTTTCCGTCAAAGCCGATGGCTCCGTACGCAAAGTCGCTTGCCATAACCACGCTATTTTCCCGGGCAAAAGAAACACATTCTTCATAAAAAGCGGGCGTTGCCACTGCGCCGGTGGGGTTGTTGGGATAGTTCATAAACATCAGCTTGGCTTTGTCTGCAACGTCTCGCGGAATGGCCTTCAAGTCCGGCAAAAAGCCGTTTTCCTCTCGCAGCGGCATAAAGCTCATGCTGGCGCCGGCCAAGGCTACGCCTGACCAGTAGTCAGGATATCCGGGGTCTGGCACCAGACAAATATCGCCTGGATTTAGCAGGCATTGACTGATTTCCACCAGCCCCGTTTTTCCGCCGAACAATATGGCTACCTCCGTTGCAGGGTCCAGCTCTACGCCGTAATCTTCCTTGTAACGCAAGGCAACGGCCTCTTTTAAAAATGAATATCCGCTGAAAGGGGGATATTTATGGTAAAGGGGATTGGCTGCCGCCTCCTGCAGCTTAGCTACTATATGGGGCGGGGTAGGGCGGTCGGGATTGCCTTGCCCCAAATTGATAACATCCCTTCCTTGCGCGATTCTAGCGTTCGCCTTGCCCACCAGCTTGGCAAAAAACTGCTCCGGCAGACCCGCCATCCGTTCCGCAGGCTGCACGATTGAAACTTGTAAACGGCTTTCCATTCCATCACTCTCCGCATTCCATAGACATTGACAATAATGTAGCACGAAGCGGGCCGGATTTGAAGATGGGGAAGCCAATTCCTTTCAAAGCGGGAGAGCTATTCTTTTGACAAAATCGTCTGTGTTGCTCCTGAACAAAAAGAGGTAAGGCTTGTTATCGCTATTGAAAGCAAGCAGGAGGGGCGGCTTGTCCTTGGCGAGAAACAGGAACAGGTTATCCGCATTAAAATGAATGCTGCCGCTTCGGATAGCCGTTTGGGCTGCAAGCGGCACGCGGATGACATAGCTGTAGCCTTGACCGGGCGACATCTGCGGAGCAAGTCCTGTCACCGTTTTTGTCCACTCCAGCGCCATTTGCTGAAAACGGGCGTCGTTGGGAATGGTTTTTATTATTTTGCCCATTTCAACATCGAAAACTTGAACAGGTCCAGGGTAAGCCGTAATCTGATTTGTCCGTTTGGTCCTGTATGCTGCCTGCCGATTGAGGCCGAAGCCTTCGGCTTCAATGCCGGCAAGCTGCAGCGGAACCTGATTAGCCGCATCAATTTCCGTTTCGGACGCCATTACGGAGGCTGCCGTTTTCATTTGCGGGACGGCTTCAGCAGGCGCAAATCCCATTGCCCACCAGAAGCACCATACAGCGGTTATTGTGAGTAGCTTCCTTTTTTTGGAGCTCATACGTATACCCTCCTTAAAACGTAAATAAGCTGTCAGCGTTCTGTTCTTACCATGCCCAGCTTGACAGGTTACCATGAGAGGGTATCATTAGGGAAATGATGAATCACCGGGAGGAAATAGCGATGAGCAAAGAGCTGAAGCTGGCGCTGCTGCAAATGGATATTAAAGCGGGAGATCCCGAAAGCAATTATAAAAAGGCTGATACCATGCTGCGCGAAGCGGTATCAAGCGAAATAAAACCCGATATCCTCGTATTGCCGGAAATGTGGAATACGGGGTATGCGTTGAATGAAATAGAGAGGCTGGCAGACAAGGATGGCATGGTCACAAAAACGTTTTTGTCGTCTTTTAGCAAGGAGCATGGCGTTATCGTAGTTGGCGGCTCAATTGCCGAGCTTAGGGAGGACGGCGTCTATAATACCTCTTATGTTTTCGGCAGAAACGGAGAGCTGCTGGGGCAATACGCCAAAATGCACTTATTCAGACTGATGGAGGAGGAAAAGTATTTACAAGCGGGACAAAGCATGGGGCGGCTTGAGGTGGAGGGCGAGGAAGCAGGAGTCATGATCTGCTACGATATCCGTTTTCCGGAGCTGTTCCGCAGTCTGGCGCTGGGCGGCGCAAAGCTGGCCTTTGTGCCGGCGGAATGGCCTAACCCCCGTCTGCACCATTGGCGCACCCTTCTGACCGCCCGTGCCATCGAAAACCAGATGTTTGTTGTTGCGTGCAACCGCTGCGGAACAAGCGGCGATACCAGCTTTTTCGGTCATTCCGTCATCATAGACCCCTGGGGTGAAACGGTCGCCGAGGCGGGCGAGGAGGAGGGCATCCTTACCGGAGTTATTTCATTAGGCCTGGTTGATGAGGTCAGGTCCAGAATACCCGTTTTTGAGGATCGCCGTCCGTCACTATACACGCTTGACTAATACTATTGAGGTTACGGGCTGCCGATGTTTTTCATCGTGCTGTTTAACGTTGCAATAAACGCTTCGGCAGCCTTGGACAGATACCGCCCCTTGCGGCTTGCAACGACCAGTTGCCTGGTCGGCTTGTTGGCGAGCGGCAGATAGGCCGGAGACATGTCCGAGCCTCTGCTTCTCGTAAGCATTTGCGGCACAAAGGCAATACCCATTCCGCCGGCCACAAGCGATTGCACGGTTTCAATATTGCTGCTTTCAAAAACAATGGATGGCGTAAAGCCGGATTGCTGGCAAAGCTCAACCGTGATTTGCCGGAAGCCTTGTCCTCTTTTGAGACCGATAAACGGTTCATTTGCCAATTCACCGATGTCAATGGAGCCGCTGCGGCCCACTAATGGATGGGATGGGGGAACGGCAAGGCAAATCTCTTCCTCCAGAAACGGCTGCCATGCCAGGGAGTTATCAATCAGCGGCAGGGAAAGCAGGCTGATGTCCGTCCCGCCGCTTGCGGTTAACTGCTCCAGCTTGGCGGTTGTTTCTTCCACCAGCACCACTTCGATCTGGGGGTACTTGGCGCCGAATTCAGGCAGCACCAGCGGCAGAACGTGGGAGCCTGTAATAGGCAAGGTTCCTACAACGAGACGGCCGCGTCTCATCTGGGCCATGTCGTCCATCTCTTGCTTCAGCTGCTCCACCGCATCCAGAATGGATTGCGATTTTTCTACAAATACATGCCCCGCCTGGGTCAGCTCGACAGAGTTGGTGGTTCGCCTGAACAGCAAAACGCCCAGCTCCTGCTCCAGCTTGGAGAGCTGCTGGCTAAGCGAAGGCTGCGCAATATGAAGCTTGTCGGCCGCGCGGGAAAAGTTTTTTTCGGCTGCAATTTGAAGGACATAATTTAATTGTCTCAGTTCCATAGGTTGAACTCCCCTGGTGCCTGTGCAGAAGCAGATATTGGATAAAACGCCAATAGCGCAAAGCCGGAGCGGAGCTGCAATAGATCGGAGCCGCCCGTCACCCATAATCTGCGCCTGTACAAAACACGCCTTTTTTATTATAGTTAATTTCTATAGACATTATAGATATTATATCTTAGATCAATGAAGAAAGACATGGTATGATAGGTTTAATTTAAGAGGCCGAGGTCTTCGGTATTTATCGCAATTATGAACTTATGGGGTGAACAGAATGGCTAAAAAAACGATGTTTGAAAAGATCTGGGACAATCACGTCATTCATCAGGAAGAGGGCAAACCAAGCGTTATTTATATCGACCTTCAGCTGGTGCACGAAGTAACGTCGCCGCAAGCATTTGAGGGACTGCGTCTGTCGGGGCGCAAAGTGCGCCGTCCGGACCTGACGTTTGCGACAATGGACCACAACGTTCCTACCAAGGATCGCTTCAATATTACGGATCCGATCTCGAAGCAGCAAATCGACACGCTGACTCAAAACTGTCAGGACTTCGGCGTTAAGCTGTACGGTCTGGACAGCCTTGATCAAGGGGTTGTTCACGTTATGGGACCGGAGCTGGGGCTGACGCATCCCGGCAAAACGATTGTTTGCGGCGACAGCCACACCTCCACGCACGGAGCGTTCGGAGCGCTTGCTTTTGGTATCGGCACAAGCGAGGTTGAGCATGTTATGGCGACTCAATGCCTCCAGCAATCCAAAGCCAAAACGATGGAGGTTCGCTTCCACGGCAAACGCAAGCCTGGCGTAACCGCTAAAGACTTGATTCTTGGCGTTATCGCACAATACGGCACCGATTTTGCAACAGGTTATGTTATCGAATACCGCGGCGAAGCCATCACCAGCCTGACGATGGAAGAGCGCATGACGGTTTGCAACATGTCCATTGAAGCGGGCGCGCGCGCCGGCTTGATCGCACCGGACGAAACAACATTCAACTACCTGCGCGGACGCGAATATGCGCCTGCCAACTTCGACGAAGCGGTTGCCGAGTGGTCCAAGCTGGTCACTGACGAAGGCGCCGAGTTTGATACGGTTGTTGATTTTGATGTAGATTCCCTGATTCCGCAAGTGACCTGGGGAACAAGCCCCGGCATGGGCACGGATATTACATCGGTTGTACCGAATCCTGCCGATATGGCGACTGAAAATGAGCGCAAGGCTGCTGAAAAAGCCCTTGAATATATGGACTTGAAGCCGGGAACCCCGATGACCGAAATCGAAATCGATTATGTCTTTATCGGTTCCTGCACCAACGGCCGGATTGAGGACCTTCGCGCCGCAGCTGAAATTGCAAGAGGCTACAAGGTGAGCGAAAAGGTAACGGCGATTGTCGTGCCGGGCTCCGGCCGCGTAAAAATCCAGGCCGAGAACGAAGGACTGGACAAAATCTTTATCGAGGCTGGTTTCGAGTGGCGCGATGCAGGCTGCTCCATGTGCCTTGCGATGAACCCCGATGTACTTGTTCCAGGGCAGCGTTGCGCGTCCACATCGAACCGCAACTTCGAGGGACGTCAAGGACGCGGCGGCAGAACGCATCTGGTATCGCCGGCTATGGCGGTTGCCGCAGCAATCAACGGCCGCTTTACTGATGTGCGCGACTGGGAAATCAAAGAGCCGGTATTGAGCTAAGCCGGGAAAGCAGAGAGGGGACTTATATCTATGGAACCATTCAAACAATTAACAGGAATCGTTGCTCCGGTTGACCGGGTCAACGTTGATACAGACGCTATTATTCCAAAACAGTTTTTGAAGCGCATCGAACGCAGCGGATTCGGCCAGTTCCTTTTTTATGAATGGCGTTTCCACGAAAATGGCGACATCAACGCTGACTTCGAGCCAAACAAACCTCGTTACGAGGGTGCGTCCGTGTTGATCTCCCGCGCCAACTTTGGCTGCGGCTCCTCACGCGAGCATGCGCCTTGGGCGATTCTGGATTACGGCTATAAAGTCATTATCGCGCCGTCCTACGCCGACATCTTTTTCAACAACTGCTTCAAAAACGGCATTCTTCCTATCAAGCTGAGTGAAGAACAGGTGGAAGACCTGTTCCAGCGCACGGCGCAGCATGAAGGCTACAAGCTGCATGTTGATCTGGAGAGCAAAACGTTGTCCGACGACTATGGCTTGAAGCTGTCTTTTGACATCGACGAGCACCGCCGCCAATTCCTGCTGCAAGGACTTGATGATATCGGTCTTACCCTTCAGCATGAGGATAAAATTACGGCTTACGAACAAAAACACGCAGCTCGCCTGGGTCAAAAAGCCTAAGTCAAGCCGCCGCAAAGAGGACATTCCGGCAAATAAACCGGATTGTCCTCTTTTTTCCTTCAAACGCAACTTTTTCTTACAAAATGCGTCTATATTTTTGTGTTCCTTGTCGGACAAGCTTGCCGGGGATAAGCCGCTCCGTCGGGAACAAATCAGTCATCGAGGTGGGAAATGAAAAAGTCGTTATCCATTCTGCTGCTCCTGTCGGTTATGTTCACTATGTTTGCCACTGCCGGACATGCTGCCGGTAATCCGCCAAAGCTGTTCCTGAATGGAACTCAGCTGTATTCTGACGTTGATCCGCTGCTTGAAAACGGCGTAACGTATGTGCCAATCGCCATTTTATCCGAAGGACTTGGCTATAAGGTCAGTTGGGACGCAACGATAAAAAAGGTGACAATTGAGAAAGACGCCACGATGATTGAAATGAGAATCAACGAAAAGCGTATGAACGTCAATGGAAATGCCATTGATATTGACACGGCGCCGCGGCTTTTGAACTGGCGCACGCTCGTTCCCGTCCGGATCGTTGGCGAGCTGCTGGGACTGGAGTTTGAGTGGAAGGGAACAGAGCGCGAAGTACATATGTCCGAACCTGCTCCACAGCCAGAGCCGGAAGTCCCTGTTGAACCACCCATCGAGGAAACTCCGGTTGGTTATATCAGCGACATAAGCTTAAACGCAAATTCCGAAATCGTGATTACGCATTCCGGCGTCGTGTACGAAGGAAAGCCGATTCAGTATGAATCGCCGAAGCGTCTTGTTTTTGATTTCAGAAACACAACCTATCTTCCTCATGTTTTCCAGCAGTTTATCGAGGACTCGCAAGCCAAAGTTACCGTTTCCGGCAATCCCCTGCTGAATGGCTTCCGGTATTCCCAATTCGAGACCGATCCGCTTATAGCAAGACTGGTCATCGAGGTTGGCGAGGATGTTGGCTATGTGTTGTCTCAGGCTGAAGGAGAAATGAGAATATCGTTAATGCCGTCAAGCGACGTACCTGTTGTAGCTCCTCCAGAAACGGAAACGCCTAATGAGCCTGAAGCCCCGATTGAGGAGCCGAAGGACGACGGAATAATTGACATCGTTATTGATGCAGGTCATGGTGCCAAGGACCCCGGCGCCTACAGCAAGCCAAGCGGCAAATATGAAAAGGAATTTAACCTTAGCATTGCGCTGCTGCTCAAAGCCGAGCTGGACAAGGACAAGTCCTTCCGCGTCCACATGACCAGAGCGGACGATACCTTTCTTGAGCTGAACGACAGAGTCAATTTTGCCGAAAACATTGGCGCGGACCTGTTTATATCCATTCATGCCAACAGCTTTACGAAAGATACCGTAAGCGGAACCGAAACCTATTATGAGCGTCCCGAAAGCAAAGCTTTTGCGGAAGTGGTTCATAAGCATTTGCTTAAGGCGACTGGTTTGACTGACCGGGGCGTCAAGAAAGCGGCTTACCGGGTCATTAAAAATACAACAATGCCGGCTATATTGCTGGAGGTTGGTTATTTGTCCAGCCCGGTTGATTCCAAGGTGCTGTTTGACGAAAAGTCGCAGGCCCGAATCGCTCTGGAGCTGGCTAACGGAATAAAGGAATACGCAAAGTCAAAATAAAAGTGCGTGTTAACAACCTCTAAAAGGAATTGGAGTTGGTCAGCATGACTACACAAGGAAAAAAATGGAGCCTGCTGCTGGCTTCCGCCGTTCTTGCAATTTGGCTCGGAGGCTGCGGCGCTGTTGATAAAGAAAAAGGAGGAAGTCCGGGCGGTGAAACGCCGCCGTCGGATGTTTCGCCTTCGCCAAGCGCTGAAGCATCGTCTTCGCCTGCAACGGAGTCCGAGGCTCCCGCTGAGCCAACGCCTGATCCCAACGCAAAGCGTGCAACAGTTACGCTGCATGAGTCTGACAGCGATCTAATGGATATGGTGACAAGAGAAGTTGAGGTTTCCTATACAACGGATGAAGAATTGATAGCGGCAACGATTGAGGAGCTGCGGAAGGAACCGGAAAACGGCAATATCTCTCTTATGAACAAAATCGAGATCAATTCTTTAAAGCTTGAGGGAGACCGTCTTGTGCTGGATATTCATATTCCCCAAGAAGGAAGATTTGGTTCATCTGGCGAATTAATGCTAGTGTCGTCCTTAAGGCAAACGTCCTTCCAGTTTGACTTCATTAATGAACTGGACATTTTGCTGGATGGCGAAGCGGTAGAATCCCTCATGGGACATGTTGAGCTTCTTCATCCTATTAAGCGCGATGATGTTTAAATGATCTATATAAGTTGAAAAAAAGAAAAGTAGGGATAGGCCAGAGTGTGAGGGGTTCTGGAGAAAAGCATATGCTTACGAAGTAACGTTCTTCCAGAACGTTTTAAGCGTTCGCTTGTGTTCCCGGATTTCACCATTTGAACATTTTATTCAGAGAAATCTGGGAACAATTGCGATCGGAAGAACTTCTCACACGCCGGTCCACGTCGCTGAAACTCCTTTTTTCAACTTATAGTAAACCCAACTTGAAGGAGACCGGTTATATGCCAAAGCAACTGAAATGGAAAAAAGTAATGAGCGGCATCCTTGCCTTGTCGCTGGCAACCGGAGGAGGAGCGGTCTATTTGTCCGCTCCTGTTGCCGTTTTAGCAGAATCCGCCTTAAAGACGCCTTTTACCGATATGTCGGCCGGACATTGGGCGGAGAAGCATATTGCGAAGCTGTATTTGCAAGGCGTTATTGACGGGTACCGGAATACAGTCGACAACACATTGACCTTCCAGCCTGAAAAGAGCATTACGCAACAAGAGGCGGTATTGATGGCGTTAAAATTTAGCGGCTTGAAGGATGAGGCCGAGGCGCGTTTTTCTTCGTCCATGGTGTTTTTTGAGGATGGCTTTAAGGTAAGCGACTACTTTACGCCTTACATCGAATATGCGTTTACGGAAGGTTTGCTGGACCGCACAGAGGAATACGCTTTGGCTTCCCAGGATCAGGATCAAGCATGGGGAAGCAAGCCGGCAAGCCGGGAATGGGTGACCAAGCTCATCGTAAAGGCGATTGGCCAAAATGCGATCGCCCAGCAGCTGCAAAACGTGCCTTCCCACTTTGGAGATGCGTCAAACATTTCACAGCGTTATTTGGGCTATGTTAATGCAGCGGTCCAATTGAAGCTAGTCACTGGCAAAACCGAAACGACCTTTGCTCCCGGCGATCCCGTTAACCGGGCAAGTCTGGCTACTCTGTTCAGCCGTGCGCAATACAGCTTCCCAGTTCAATATGCGGGTCAGGTTAATGGCGTTATCGCTGGCATGCAGGATGGCGTGATCAAGCTGTATGACAAGGGTGCGGAAACCAGCTATTATCTTGATGGCAATACGTTGTTCTATCATTACAATTCGGACAAGCCGATTACCGTATCCGAGCTTGTGGAATATAGCGACATTACGGTTATCGCACGAGACGGCATAGCCAAATACGTCGAGGTGCTGGGCGATGTTCAGCATACCGAAAATATTTCCGGCACATTCTTGCGCAACGTTCCCGAGGATAAAAGCTTCTACCTCTGGATTAATAATGCGCCCGTCAAGTTTGCCTATGACGGTTCGGCGCCTCTGGTTGATACAGACGGCAAAGTATTGAATATTGCCGACATTAAGGAAGGACGGGCGTTGACGCTGGTTCGCGATACGTTCCGGACTGAACCCCAAATCATTAAGCTCGTTGCCGATGCCCAGGTACCCGTAACGAAAGTAACTGGGGTATTTACGGATGTAAAATCCAACCTGATCAGAATCAATGAAAATAACAGCTACATTACCAAGGAATTGGTGCTTGGAGCTACCGTTGAAATCGAGGGGTTGGCATCGCCGGCCATTACCGATTTGGTGGAAGGATCCGATCAGGTGGAGTTGTCGTTGAATGATAAGGATCAGGTAACCCATGTCAAAGTGCTTAATCGTGACGTTAAGCTGCTGGCCGGAGCTGAAATCTGGGAAGTAAACGAAGCCAAAAACCTGATTTTGGTAGATGATGCGAAAGGTAAGGTGCAGCCACTCTATTTGACAGACAAAACCAAATTTGAATATTTTGGATCTGCCGTAGACCGTGCAACAGCTCTTCCGCTGCTCAAGACGAACAAAAACGTTGTGATCAGCTATACTCATGACAGCGTGGTTGCCATCAAATTTATAATCAACTATACGGGCACGGTGACAGCCGTAGATACAAAAAATAAAGTTCTCACGATAAAAACAGCAGAAGGCGCAATCGCCGCTGTACCTTATGTCAATACCATTGTTGGCGATATCAATAAGCCGATGGCTACTCATCTGGACCTGAGAACCGGCGATGTCGTTACGATGATGCTGAAGCAGGACAAGGTGGAGGCTACCGTTATTCAGGTTCATCGGACCAACCAGCTTGAGGTTGTATCCGTTGACGTTTCGAAGAAAATAATCAGGGCAAAAAATATATTAAATGAAACCTTTAATATTGACGTTAACTCTGCTGAGCTGTTAAAAGCAGACGGAACAAAAGGGCTAATCGGCTTGTACACGGCCGGAACCAAAATCGATGTTTCGTATATTGGCGCGGCCGTAGCCCAGGTGAAAATCGTTGCTCCAACCGCTTCAAACGGGTAAGCTGCCAGCTTATGGCACGCCTTTTGTGAAAAATAAAAAAAAACTGCCCGAAAGGGCGGTTTTTTTTTGAGAAATGCGATTTTACTGGTTGCGCACCGTGACAAATTTCGCTACACTTTGAACGATAGTGCAAATGTGGAGGCTTTATTGATGAATGCGAAACAGAAGATGCGTCATATATTGGATACTATAGCCGACATGTTTCCCAATGCGCATTGCGAGCTGAACCACAACAATCCCTTCGAGCTGACGATTGCCGTTTTGCTGTCAGCGCAATGTACGGATGAAACGGTCAATAAAGTAACGGAAGGATTGTTTCGGAAATATCGTTCTCCTTGGGATTATTTGGCTGTTCCTCTGGAGGAGCTGGAAAATGATATTCGCAGAATCGGATTATTTCGCAGCAAGGCGTCTAACATTCAGAAGTTATGCCAAATCCTGATTGATAAGTATGAGGGAGAGGTGCCGGATAGCCATGAAGGCTTGACAGAGCTTCCGGGAGTTGGCCGCAAAACGGCAAATGTGGTCATGTCTAACGCCTTTGGCGTGCCTGCCATAGCGGTGGATACGCACGTGGAGCGGGTTTCCAAGCGGCTGTCGATTGCAGCGGAGGACGATTCCGTATTGACGGTGGAGCAAAAGCTGATGAAGCTGGTTCCCAGGGACGAGTGGACGTTAACCCATCACCGGCTTATTTTTTTCGGGCGATACCATTGCAAGGCGCAGAAGCCGCAATGCCCTATTTGTCCGCTGCTGGACATCTGCAAAGAGGGTAAGCGACGTATGAAGCCTGCCGTCAAGACCCAAACTAAAGCAAAGAAAGCCAAATAAGGAAACGAAGGATGATGAAGATGAAGTGCATTTCCGTGTATACTAACAATTTTGAGCTGTTCTCCGATATTTACGAGCAGGTGCTGGAAGCTCCTCCGCAGGAGAATGAAGATATTGTTATTGAAGGCATCACCGTCAGCGGCTCCGGAGATGTGCCTGATCAATATATCGACCGTATGCGCACAAAGCCGGAAGTTGTTGTAATGAAGGAAAAGGAGCGCAACATTATGATTTTGCAGCACGGCAACGTTTTTGAAATTTGTCTCCCCTCCGACGAAGAGGCGGCTGTCTAGTTTGACGAAGCTCGTAACGATGAATACGGGGAAAATAGCTGACGCATTGCGCCGAATGGCGGAGTCATGGTCGCAAGCTGGCGATGACGGCCGTTCGGTGCAAGCGCAGGAACTGCTCAGTAAGCTGACCGAAGGTCGGCTTACTGTTGCATTATGCGGTCATTTTTCAGCAGGCAAGTCAAGCCTTGTCAATGCTTTATGCGGGGCAAAGCTGCTGCCGTCAAGCCCTATTCCAACCAGTGCCAATATCGTGTCGATCCGGGGGGGCGACAGGCCATATGCGGCGGTGGAAACCGTAAGGAACGGGGAGGTTGTCCAGGCGGAGATACCTATTGAAGAGCTGGATCGCTACTGTGTCGACGGAGAGCGCTTTCAATCGGTTTCTATCATTTATCCAAGCCCGCTGCTTGGAAAAGATATTGTATTGCTGGATACGCCGGGCATTGATTCCACGGACAACGCTCATCGTTTAGCGACGGAATCGGCGCTCCATCTGGCGGATGTTGTTTTTTACGTCATGGATTACAATCATGTCCAATCCGAGATTAACTTCGCTTTTGCAAAAAGCTTGAAGGATTGGGGAAAGCCGCTTTATTTTATCGTGAACCAGATCGACAAGCACCGGGATCGCGAATTAAGCTTTAGCGACTACGCCAAAAGTGTGGAGGAGGCCTTCCATGCCTGGCATCTGGAGCCGGCGGGAATTCTCTATTTATCGCTGCGCCAGCCGGATCATCCACAGCATCAATGGAACAGCTTGTTAGCTCTCATAAAGGAGCTGGCGGAAGAGAGAGAGGATTTATGCGCATATAGCGTCTCCTCGTCGATGAGCTATCTGCTGCAGGGTCATTTGAAGCAGCGCGATGAGCAGATGGAGACGAGGAGGCTTGCCCTGCTGGATGAGGCGGGCGGCGAGGAAGGGCTGCGAGAGGGCGAAGCAGCTATCCAGCGATTGTTCGGGCTTACCGTATCGCTGCAAAACGAAAAGGAGCAGTTCCGATCCGGTCTTCTGCGAGAGCTGCAATCCATATTGGACAATGCCAATATTACTCCGGCGAGTTTGCGGGATTTGGCGCAGGCTTTTCTGGAAAGCAGGAAACCGGGCTTCAGGGCAGGCTTGCTGTTTGCGGGAGCCAAGACGGCCGCAGAGCAGGCGCGCAGACTGGAGGTTTTCCGCTCCGAGCTGCTGGCATTGACGGATGCCGCTATCGACTGGCACGTCAGACAGCTGCTTCGTTCAGCGGCTGAGAGGATATCTTTTGACATGGAGGCGCTGGAGGCGGAAATGGGCTCAAGGCTCGTTTGGAGGCCGGACGAGGAATGGCTGGCTGGCAAAATCAAACCGGGCGCGGTAATAGGCAATGAATATACCATGATCTATTGCAAGGAAATGGCAGCTGATTTAAAGGGGAAATACCGGGGATTGGCGCTTGAGGTCATTGATGCCTTGGCCGCATTTGCCGCTAAAGCAGCTGATGAAAAAATAAACGCCGTACAGTCGCAGCTGAAAGAGGCGGAGGAGCAAGCGGGCGCCGCCCGCAGTCTTCGCAAGCTGGAGCAGGAAGAAAGCCGTTATCGGGAGTCCCTGCAGGCGCTGCTGCCGCCAGCTGCACAAGCTCCTGCGTTGCCGCGTCCTAGACGCGAATCCCGGAGGATTGACGGGACGGCCCTGCCAATTGCTGCAACGGGTAATCCCCGCGCTCTGTCGGCGGTGACAGCCCAAGCGGGTTCGGTTGAACAGGAGCATAAGCAAGCTTCTGCTCCTGATGTGGAAGCGGCAGATGCAGGACAACGTATCGGCAGCAAGCGGGATGAAGGAGAATCCCGTGGCTTGGCGTCCGAAGGCTCTGCCCTGGGGCTTCAGCGCGACGCCGCTGCGCGGCTGTCCGCCGCTGCCGCTCTGCTGGAGGGCCAGCCTGCGCTTCATACAGCCGCTGCCTCCATGAACGAGAAGGCTGCGCGGCTGAGGAGCAGCACCTTTACCATCGCGCTGTTCGGCGCCTTCAGCGCAGGCAAGTCATCGCTGGCTAATGCTCTGATCGGAGAAGCGGTGCTGCCGGTGTCCCCTAATCCAACAACAGCGGCAATCAACCGTCTTATGCCGCCGGATAGCGAATATGGCCACGGCATGGCGCGAATCGTAATGAAATCCCGTCAGGAGCTGCTTGCCGACCTCCGCTATTCGCTTCATTTGCTTGGAGAGGACGCATCGGAAGCCGCTTTGCCGGATGCCGCTGACATTATGGCGCTGGTGGACTCTCTTTCTCCGCAATCCGTCGGTGCGGGAGGACGCCCTCACTACAGCTTTTTGCGGGCGGCCCGTTCGGGCTGGGAGAAGCACGAGCCTTTGCTTGGCCAGGTGCTGAAGGCGGACAGAGAGGAATATGTTTCCTTTGTGGCGGAAGAATCCCGGTCCTGTTTTGTCAGCAGCATCGATTTTCATTACAGCTGTCCGTTAACGAATGAAGGCATTGTGCTGGTGGATACTCCGGGAGCGGATTCCGTAAACGCGAGGCATACCGGCGTTGCGTTTAACTATATCAAAAACGCGGATGCGATTTTGTTTGTGACCTACTACAATCATGCTTTTTCCCAGGCCGATCGCCAGTTTCTGGACCAGCTTGGGCGCGTGAAGGACCAGTTCGAGCTGGATAAAATGTTTTTTATCGTCAATGCAAGCGATCTTGCTTCAAGCCAAGAGGAGCTTCAAGGCGTGCTACAGCATGTGGAAAGCAATCTCCAGAAGCATGGTATTACCTTTCCGCGCCTGTATCCCGTTTCCAGTATTATGGCGCTGGACGGAAAAGAGGGCAGAGACCTTGAGGCGCTTTCGCAGTCTGGACTGCCCCGGTTCGAAGAGGACTTTCATTCCTTTGTCCGCCATGATCTGGGCCAACTCGCCATTCAGTCCGCGCAAGGCGAAATTCAGCGTGCGCTGCAGCTGATTGATGGCTGGGTCGCCGGAGCGGAGGGAGACGCGGCCAGCCGTCAGGCTGAGCTGGGCAAGCTGGAGCGTCAATTGGAAGCCGCCAAAGCCGCGATTCAAAGCTTTGGCCAAGGCGAGTTTCCGCAGGGCTTAAGGCAGGAAATGAAAGAGCTCTTGTATTATGTTGTTCAGAGGCTGCAATTCCGGTTTGGTGATTTTTATCATTTGGCATTTAATCCTTCTTCTTTGCAGGACGACGGGCGCGACTTGAAGCGCGCGGTATGGACGTCATGGCTGGAGCTGCAGCGGCTTTTCCAGCGGGAGCTGGCCCAAGAGCTGCAAGCCACAACGCTCAGGCTTGAAAGAGGCATATGGCGAGAAATAAATAAAGGCTACGAAAAATGCTGCCAGTATTTATTGGAGGATATGCCGGATTACGCGCCGCCGCCCGTGTCGGAGGGTTTTCTGGAGACGCCAGCAGAAGGAAGTGATTGGGAGGAGGGCACCATTGCCGCCAAGTGGCTGTGGAGCCGTTTCAAATCCCCTCGCCATTTCTTCGAAGGGGAAGGCAAGGACGCTTTGCGCAAGGAGCTGGAGGCTTTGGTTGTTCCGTCACTGCAGCACAAGTCGGAATCCATAGGCGAGGCGTGGATGACACATTACGAGGCCGTTTGGCGGAACGCAGCAGCCTCCTGCAGCAAGCGTCTGCTGGAGGATATAGATTCTTTTGGCCAGGGCAAACGTCTGTCGCTGTCGGATCAATCCAATCTCGGAGAGCTTAAGGAACTGCGAATTTCTCTTAGCCATCTATGATTTTCCTGTTCTTTCCATCCGATGTTTTCGGTTTAAGGAGATGCTTTTACCGGCTGTTCAACAGCTGGCAAAAGCATCTTTTTACATATCATAAATGGCACAGCCTAATTATCAGCGCTTGAGTTGGAGCTTGTATGCAAGCAGAGGGTGGAATAGCATCATGTATCTAGAATGCGAGATTGTTTGCGTGCAGGGTGTGGGATGGCTGTAGGTATGCAGAATGCGAGATGGTTTACATGTCGAGTGTGGGTAGATTGCATGTATGCAGAATGCGAGATGGTTTACATGTCGAGTGTGGATAGATTGCATGTATTAAGGATGCGAGATTGCTTGCATGCAGGGAGTCGGCTGGTTTGCAATGCAAATGCGGGATGGCTTGTATGTATGCATACGTGAGCTAAGGTTTAAAAATAAAGTGATATTTTAGATGTGATCTGTTTTTTCTGGTCATTTATGACCGTTACATGCTGGAATTACTAGATTTTCGTTGAGCAACGGTCATCCGTGTCCTTTACAGCTCCAAATTGGTGCATACGGGCAGGATTTATGAACGTTACGGACACTAATGTCCATTACAAACGGAATCATCGTCTAAATCAGCTTCTAAAGGACATTTTTGTCCGCAAGAATGAACCGCCACAAGATTCCTCTTCCGAGAGTTCATGAAAGGAGTAAGGAGTAGAGAGGAGTTAGGTATAAGGGGTGATTTATACTGGATATAAAATCCATTTTTGACTGCGGAGGCACATCTCTGAAGTACCTCGATAGGAGTTTTTTTCACGAGTTGTGTGCGTTTATGCAAAAATGGAGTAATAGGTTCATTCTCTATACAATAAGCGACGATTTAAGAGCTTTTGGTGGTTTCTTCTTCCTAATCGCCCCAATTAAAGGGTTCCTTCGGGAATTCGTTTACATATCGTATTTGCCCGTTATAAGGGATGCTGATACTATCATTCATACCAAGGTGAAACGGTTGATTCTGTCCACTGGAGAAGCAGCATGTTTCATTCCGAGAAATATAGAGAAAGAATGAAGACTCAACCTAATAATCAGTGCTTGACAGAAAACAGAGCTTTGCGGAGGGGCAGAGGGATTCTGGAGGAGGCATATGCTTACGAAGCGATGTTCTTTCAGAACATTTGAAGTGCTCGCCTTTAAAGAACGATTCCGACCATAGACCTCATAAAATAAAAGGAATCGGGCTTTAACAGCGATTGGAAGAACCCTCTGTCCTGTAGCGTTACATCTCGGTCCAAGTCAAGCACTGATTTCTGGTTTGAGCCAGAATGGCATCATTTGCTTTCCTATATTAAAAAAAGATGGGGAGTTGGATTTCGTTGGATGTTATGAGGCGACTGAAAGCCTTCTATTTGCCCGAAGCAAAGTTTTTGTATTTATCCGTATTTTTTTTGATGTGCGCAACGGCTTTTGGACTCGTGTATCCTATGCTTCTCAGCTATTTGATTGAAAATGTCATCAAGCAAAATCAATTTGAAAAAGTGCCTATGCTTGCTCTTATTGTTGTAGGCGCTATCAGCTTGAAGGCGGTTAATCAGTTCTTGCACGGCTTTTTTGGCGGAAGGCTGGGCAACAAGGTTGCGTACCGGATGCGCAACGCCTTGTACGACAAGCTGCAAACCCTGTCTTATCAATATTATGACAAGGCCAAAACAGGCGATCTCATGTCGAGACTGACAGCGGATCTGGAAGCGATCCGGCAATTTATCGGCTTTGGTTTTGCGCAAATATTGAATATGGTCATCATGGTTTTGTTTGGCGGCGGAATGATGCTTTATTTAAACTGGCAGCTGACGCTTATTACGCTGGCGCCTATCCCGCTGCTCATTATTATCGCGCTTCGATTCGAAAAGCTGATCCATCCCGCTTTCCAGGAAATGCGTCAAGCGATGAGCAATCTGACAACCGCCGTTCAGGAAAATATAACGGGAGTCAGAACGGTCAAATCCTTTGCCCGCGAAGGACATGAGGTGTCCAAGTTTTCCGTGCGGAGCGAAGCGTATCAGAACAACCAGGTCAGGGCTGCGACATTGTGGGCCAAGTTTTTCCCTGCGATGGAGGTTAGCGCCAATCTTTGTCCTGTCGTGCTGCTTGTTGCGGGCGGCATCATGGTCATTAACGGAACGCTGGTGCTTGGCAATTTTGTCGCCTTTTTCAGCTTGATCTGGTATATTGTTGGACCGATGTGGGGGCTTGGCTTCCATATTAACAACTATACGCAATTCAAAGCATCCGGCGAACGAGTAATTGGCCTAATGGAAGAGCATATCCACGTTAAAAGCGTGGAGCATGCGGTTGAGGTGGATGCGGAGCATACAAAAGGACACGTCGTGTTTGATCACGTAACGTTCAACTATCCCGACAAGCCTGCCGCTTTGACTGATATCACCATTGATGCAAAACCGGGCTCTGTAATTGGCTTTTTGGGCGAAACGGGCGCCGGCAAATCAACGATTATTCAGCTTCTTATGCGGGCGTATAACGTCAAGCATGGTAAAATCACGCTGGACGGCATAGATATCCGCAATGTGGACGTTGCTTCGCTCAGACGCCAAATCGCGCCTGTTTTTCAGGAAACCTTCCTTTTTTCAGCCGCTATTCGGGATAATATTGCCTATGGTGTGCGGGATGTCACGCAGGAGGATATCGAGCGTGCGGCCAAACTGGCCAAAGCCCATGATTTTATTATGGAGCTGCCGCTTGGCTACGATACGATAGTTGGCGAACGGGGCATGGGGCTGTCGGGCGGCCAAAAGCAGCGGATTGCCATTGCCAGGGCGCTGATTAAAAACCCTCGCATTCTGGTGCTTGACGACGCCACAAGCGCGGTGGATATGGAGACCGAGCACGAAATTCAAGCCGGCTTCAAGGAATTGATGAAGGGACGCACGACCTTTATTATTGCCCATCGGATTTCCTCGCTGCGCCATGCCGATGAAATTATTGTTCTGGAGAAGGGGCATATCGTTCAACGCGGCAAGCACGAAGAACTGATTGCGCAAGAAGGCCCTTATCGCGACACCTACAACATCCAATACGCAGACTTTGACGCAGCCAAGCAATACCGGAACGCTGCCGGGGAATTGCATGATTTTGCAAAAGGAGCAAGCCATTATGAGCGCTGAACAAGCATCGAAAGGACGGAATCGAAACGAACGATTCGTCTATCAGGACGATGATGCCATTGAAAAACCGTTTAACTGGGCTCAAATCCGAAGATTGTATTTCTATATGAGACCTTATCGCCGCCAGCTGATGCCTGTTCTTTTGATGATGGTGGTCGGCACCTTGACCCGATTGGGTACGCCGCTCCTGATGCTGCAGGCGATCGACGGCATTCTTGGCGAAAAAGGGTCTCAAAATGTGTATCATCTCGTTGGAATTGGAGCAGCAATGCTGGCTTTGTACATCCTGCAATGGATTTCCAATACGTATCGGATCAAATATACCAACATTATCGGACAGCAGGTCATTTATGATTTGAGGGCTCATCTGTTCCAGCATATCCAGAAGCTGAGCTTCCGGTTTTATGATAAACGTCCGGCAGGCTCCATCCTCGTTCGCGTCACCAATGACGTCAACGCGCTTCAGGATTTGTTCACAAACGGCGTTGTCAACCTTTTGATGGATTGCATTCAGCTGGCGGGTATCGTTATTATTTTGCTGGCCTTAAACATCAAGCTGGGCTTGGCAGTTATGATTACGGTTCCGCTTATGTTTATCGTATCCACCTCGCTGCGCAAGCGAATCCGCTTTGCCTGGCAGGATGTGCGAATGAAGCAGTCCCGCATCAATTCCCACTTGAACGAAAGTATTCAAGGGATGAAGGTAACGCAAGCTTTTGTACAGGAAAAAGACAACATGGGCTTTTTTGACCATATGAACACCATCAACCTGAAATCCTGGAACAAGGCGTCCGCGCTAAACCAAACGTTTGGCCCCGTTATTGAAATAACGGCTGCAATCGGAACCTGTATCCTGTTCTGGTATGGAGCAATGCTGATCCAGGCGGAGGTTATTACGATTGGTTTGCTCATTGCTTTTGCCAACTATATCGGAAACTTCTGGGAGCCGATCAACCGCCTGGGCCAGATGTATTCCCAGCTTCTGATCGCAATGGCCTCCTCGGAGCGTATTTTTGAGTTTATTGATGAGGAAACGACCGTTAGAGAAGGCGATAAAGCGCAGCTTTTGCCGCCTATTAAGGGAGACGTGACCTTTGACAATATCGTGTTCGAATATGAAAAGGGCCGTCAGGCGCTGAAAGGCATAAGCATCGACGTAAAAGCGGGTCAATCCATTGCGCTGGTTGGCCATACCGGCTCCGGGAAAAGCACGATCATCAACCTGCTTTGCCGCTTCTACGATCCCGTGCAGGGACGGGTGCTGATTGACGGCATCGATATCCGCGATGTCAACATCGAAAGTCTTCGCTCGCAAATCGGCATTGTTTTGCAGGACACCTTTATTTTTGCGGGATCAATCCGGGACAACATCCGTTATGGACGGCTGGATGCTACCGATGATGAAATCGAGGAAGCGGCCAAAGCGGTGCACGCCCATGATTTCATTATGGGACTGCCGGATGGCTACGACACACAGGTTGAGGAACGAGGCAACGTATTGTCTATGGGACAGCGCCAGCTGCTGTCGTTTGCACGGGCTTTGCTTGCCGATCCTCGCATCCTCATTCTGGACGAGGCGACTGCCAGCATTGATACTGAAACCGAGCTGAAGATTCAGGAAGCGCTGAAGACGCTGCTTGCCGGACGTACCTCGTTTATGATTGCGCATCGTCTCTCCACCATCCGCCATGCCGACGATATTATCGTGCTGGATCACGGGGTTATCGTGGAGCAGGGCAATCATGAGCAATTGGTTGCCAAACGCGGCGTATACAATGGGTTAATCGAAGCGCAATTCCGCTTTTTGTAAGGGCATATTGATTTTTATAGGCGGAACCTCCACAATGGAATTGACAAAATTTCAGACGTGGAGGTTCTTTATTGTGACTTATGGAACTTATGGATCGCCATTAGGCGCTTATGGAAAAAAGCTGCTGCTGCTTGGCTCTGGCGAGCTTGGAAAAGAGGTTGTTATGGAGGCGCAGCGGCTGGGGCTTGAATGCATTGCCGTAGATCGCTACGAGCATGCTCCCGCTATGGCGGTTGCCCACCGATCCTATGTGATCGATATGCTGGATGGCGAAGCGCTGCGTCATTTGATCGAAAAGGAAAAGCCGGACTACATCGTGCCTGAAATTGAAGCGATCGCAACCGAAACGCTGGTTGCGCTGGAGGAAGAGGGGCATCGCGTCATTCCAACCGCTAGAGCCGCTAGGCTTACGATGGATAGGGAAGGCATTCGGCGGCTGGCTGCGGAAGGTCTAGGGTTGCCCACTGCTCCTTTCCGGTTTGCCGATTCTCTGGAGGAATTGACCGAGGCCGCTGCGGAGCTGGGTTTTCCTTGTGTCATCAAGCCGATTATGAGCTCATCCGGAAAAGGCCAAAGCGTTTGCCGTTCCGCGGAAGAGCTGGAGAGCTGCTGGAACTACGCAATGGACGGCGGACGCGCGCGCAACAGCCGGATTATTGTGGAAGGCTTTGTCACCTTCCAATCGGAAATTACGCTGCTGACCGTCCGGTCGGTTTCGGGCACGTTGTTTTGCGCGCCAATAGGACATGTGCAGAAGGATGGCGATTACATCGAATCTTGGCAGCCGCATGAAATGACCGAAGCCCAGATCGCACAGGCTGAGGACATTGCGTTAAAAATAACAGACGAGCTGGGCGGCTACGGGATATACGGCGTAGAGCTCTTTTTGACGGAGGATGGCGTTTTGTTCAGCGAGGTTTCGCCTCGTCCGCATGACACCGGAATGGTAACGATGGCCACGCAGGATATATCCGAATTTGGTCTGCATGTTCGCGCTATTATGGGCTTGCCCATCCCTGGTATACGCCTTCTGACGCCGGGAGCCTCCCATACGCTTAAAGCGGATCGCGCTTCCAGCGCTTTCCGGATCAGAGGTTTGGAGGAGGCCTTGTCCGTGCCTAATACGCAGGTTCGCGTATTCGGAAAGCCAGCAGCGTTGCCCGGACGCCGCATGGCGGTTGCGCTTTCGACAGCAGGAGAGGTCGAGGACGCTAGGACTCTGGCCCGCCAGGCGGCGCAGTCCCTGTCCATAGGCTACGACAATTGAGGGGAGGAGTTTAGACATGGCTAAAAAGAAAAAAGGCGGCTGCCCGCCAAGCGGCAATTCCCGCAGCAAGACAGAAGAGTCCGGCGGCAAGCAGCAGGAGAGCGGAGCAACGCTGAAGGAGCTGCTGGGAGCGGATGTCCTCGGCAAGCTGAAGGCGCAGGCCGACGAACTGAAGCGCACTGAGGCGGAGGCTATTGAGCGCAAGCGCCAGGAAGCCGAGGAAGCCAAACGAAAAGAACAGAAGCTTCGTGAAAACGATTTTGCCTATTTGCTTGAAAACAGCAAACCCGGCGGCGGGAAATATAGTTAAAACGGCACGTAAAAGAAGTCTTAAAAGAAGTTTCAAAAGAAGCCTCTAGCGCAAAGCGTTTTCCTGGCGGGCCGATAATCCGCGCAGCAGGAATTGCTTTGCCGCCGTCAGGCTTCTTTTTTGCTATGCCGCTAATGAGACAGGTTGAAGGACGCATATACTGTTCTGACGGAAAGCAGGTCGTGAAATCGGCAACGGAAAGGTGGCTGCGTCATGCAAATTGTGGTGCAAAACGGCGATACGTATTGGAGGTTCAGCTTAATTTTTGGAGTTCCGCTGCAATTAATTATCGACTCCAACCCTGCAATCGCACCAGATGCCCTGCAAGCAGGACAAGTTGTCCAAATTCCGGGTTATGAATGGCGCCGTCACACTGTTGTGGCAGGGGACTCCTTATGGCGCATTGCGTCAGCGAACGGCATTTCCGTGGAGCTGCTGATGCGCAGCAATCCCGGTGTGGCAAGCGGCAATCTTGTCATCGGAGCCGTTCTTCTTGTGCCGCAAAAAATAACCTCCCGCATCATTGATGCAGACCGTCCATATACCTATGCCGCTGTGCTGGAGGATTATAATGCGCTGGCCGCTCTGTATCCCTTTTTACGCAGCAGCACGATGGGGAAGTCGGTAATGGGCAAGGATATCCCTGAGCTTCGCGTAGGCAACGGCAGCCGCATCGTTCATTTCAACGGGTCGATTCATGCCAATGAATGGATTACAACCTGCGCCCTGATGCTTTTTCTAAATGATTATTTGCTTGCTTTAAGCAGCGGCGCAGACATCAGGGAAGCGCCAACCTACCCGCTGTATCTGGAAACGACGCTGAGCCTTGTGCCCATGGTTAATCCGGATGGAGTGGATCTCGTCATTAATGGCGCGCCTGAGAGCGAGCCTTACCGCAGCAGTGTGTTGGCTATTAACGGGGGGAACGACAGCTTTGGCGGCTGGAAAGCGAATATGGCAGGGGTGGACCTCAACAAGCAGTTTCCCGCCCTGTGGGAGCGGGATGCTGTGATGGGGCCGCAAGAGCCTTCGCCGCGTGATTATTCCGGCACCGCACCGCTTACGGAGCCGGAGGTTCAGGGGCTTGCGGCGTTAACCCGCAGCAGTGATTTTTCCATGGTTTTGGCCTTTCATACGCAAGGCGAGGTTATCTATTGGGGATTCCAGGGGCTTGAGCCGCCGGAGTCCGCTATTTTGGCCGCGCGTTTTGCCGCTGTCAGCGGTTATGAGGCCATCCGTTTTGTAGATAGCACCGCGGGTTATAAGGATTGGTTTATTCAAGATTGGCGAAGACCTGGGTTTACGATTGAGCTTGGAAGCGGCATAAATCCGCTGCCTTTATCGCAGCTGCCGGATATTTATAATAAATCGCTTGGCATTATGCTGGCTGCCCTGCAGGGATGATCACGAAGCGCCAGGGGTTTATGGAGCGAACGAAAAAAAGAATAAAAGGCCAGGCACAAGATCCTTTGCATGGGAAAGAGGAATGCTCTTCCACCGCTGCAAAGGATTTTTCATGATTTTTATTAATAAGCCAGACCAAATTTGCGCAGTATGGTAACAACGGCTGCTGTTGCTACATTGCTAACAATATGATAACGTATATCCGGCTTTGCTTTTTTCGATAACGTTTTTACAAAGGGATGTAAATCAGCATCATTTCGGTAGCCGCGCCCCTTGAATGAGCAGCATAGCGCTTGCTCTGACAAGCGGCGCATCTTTACGAAAGGGAATAGTTGCTTTAAAATAGCTTGAAGACGATGCATATGGCATTGATATTGGGAGGAAGCACATGGCTGAGCAATTGGATTTATTAGCAGGAACGCCGGCCGAAGGGCGGAACTACGAGGCCGATGATATACAAGTGCTTGAAGGCTTGACGGCCGTCCGGAAGCGGCCAGGCATGTACATAGGCAGTACCAGCAGCTCCGGGCTGCATCATCTGGTGTGGGAAATCGTCGATAATGCAGTGGACGAGCATTTGGCGAAATTTTGTTCCGCCATTGATGTCACGCTGCACAAAAACGGCTCCATTACGGTGCATGACAATGGACGGGGCATTCCGACGGGCATGCACAAAACGGGAATTCCGACGCCGCAGGTTGTTTATACCATTCTTCATGCGGGCGGAAAATTCGGCGGCGGCGGATACAAAAAATCCGGCGGCCTGCACGGCGTAGGCGCATCCGTTACCAACGCATTGTCGGAATGGCTGGAGGTCGAAATTTACCGCGACGGCAAAATTCACAAGATGCGTTTTGAATATTGGATCGACGATAACGGCAAAGAGCATGTCGGTGAGCCGGTAACGGGCCTTGAGATTATCGGAAATACGAACCGCACGGGGACAAAGGTTACCTTCAAGCCCGATATCCGGGTTTTCCAGGGCGGCGCTTCGTTTAACTACGATACCCTTGCCGAGCGGCTTCAGGAGATCGCTTTTTTGAACTCCGGCTTAAAGGTGAGCATCAAGGATGACCGCTCCGGGAACGCCGACGTTTTTCATTACGAGGGCGGGGCAAGCCAATTTGTGCAATTCCTGAACGAAAATAAAACGGTGCTGCACGAGGTTGTCCATTTTACCGGGGAACGGGATGACATTGAGGTCGAGGTAGCTCTTCAATACAATGACGGCTACACCGAAACGATCGCTTCGTTTGTTAACTCCATTCCGACAAGAGGCGGCGGCACCCATGAAACGGGCTTCAAAACGGCATATACCCGCGTTATGAACGAATATGCCCGCAAGGTTGGACTGCTCAAGGAAAAGGACAAAAATTTGGAGGGCAGCGATCTGCGCGAAGGCATGATGACCGTCATTAACATTAAAATGTCTGAGGTGGAGTTTGTTGGCCAGACCAAGGACCAGCTCGGCAGCGCTTCCGCGCGAAGCGGGGTCGACGCTGTCGTTACGGAGCGCATGAACGTATTCCTGGAGGAAAACCCCCAGGTAGCCCAATCGCTTCTTAAAAAAGCGGTACAGGCGTCCAAAGCACGTGAAGCGGCGCGCAAAGCGCGCGAGGAAATACGCAGCGGCAAAAAACGCAGCGAAAGCTCCAATCTGGGAGGCAAGCTGACTCCGGCCCAATCCAAGGATTATACACGCAACGAGCTGTTTATTGTGGAAGGGGATTCCGCAGGCGGCTCCGCGAAGCAGGGGCGCGACTCCAAGCATCAGGCGATTTTGCCGCTCAAGGGCAAGCCGATGAACCCGGAAAAAGCCCGTCTTGCCGATATTTTGCGCAACGATGAATATAAAGCGATCATTTCCGCAATCGGCGCAGGCGTCGGGCCTGAATTTGAAGCGGATGAAAGCAACTACAGCAAGATCATTATTATGACTGACGCGGATACGGACGGCGCGCATATACAAGTGCTGCTGCTGACGTTTTTTTATCGCTATATGAAGCCGCTGATCGACTCGGGAAGAATTTATATCGCCCAGCCGCCGCTGTACAAAATTACCCGTAAATCAGGCAAGCTGGAGACGGTGCGTTATGCATGGACGGACGAGCAGCTTCAAAACTATTTGAAGGAAATCGGCAAAGGATATGAGCTTCAGCGCTACAAAGGACTTGGCGAGATGAATCCGGAGCAGCTGTGGGAAACAACGATGAATCCGGAGACGCGCACGCTTCTGCTTGTTCAAATTGAGGATGCGGCAAAAGCGGAACGAAGAGTATCCACACTAATGGGCGATAAGGTTGATCCGCGCAAACGCTGGATTGTTGAAAATGTTGATTTTACGGAATACGAGGAATAGAGGGGAAGAGCTATGGGTATTCTGGAACAATTTTTGCCCGCGTACCTGGAAGAGATTGTTGGCGACCGCTTCGGACGCTACTCCAAATATATTATTCAGGACCGCGCCATACCGGATGTGCGCGATGGCTTAAAGCCGGTGCAGCGCCGTATCCTGTATGCGATGTACGATTCCGGCAATACGCCGGACAAGCCATACCGCAAATCCGCCAAAACCGTCGGCGACGTGATGGGCAATTACCATCCGCATGGAGATTCCTCCATTTATGAGGGCATGGTGCGGATGGCCCAGCCATGGAAAATGGGACATCCGCTTGTGGATGGACACGGCAACTGGGGATCTCAGGACGACGATCCCGCAGCGGCTATGCGTTATACGGAGGCCCGTTTGTCCAGCATCGCGCTTGAACTGCTTCGCGATATTGAAAAAAGAACGGTGCAATTCAAGGACAATTTCGACAATACAACAAAAGAACCTGTTGTTTTGCCGGCCCGGTATCCCAACCTGCTGGTTAATGGGGTCAGCGGCATTTCCTCCGGATTCGCCACGGAAATACCGCCGCATAACCTGCGCGAAATAATCGACGCTTGTGTTGCGTGCATGGATCGCCCTGGTATTACGCTGGAGGAATTGATGACGATTGTTAAAGGCCCCGATTTTCCGACCGGCGGACTTATTATGGGCGAAGAAGGCATACGCGAAGCCTATGCAACGGGCAGAGGACGCATTTATTTGCGCTCCAAAACGGCTATCGAGGATTTGCGCGGCGGCAAACAGCAGATCGTCATTACGGAAATTCCGTATCAGGTAGTTAAATCCCGCCTCGTGACCGCGATGGAAAACATCCGGCTGGAGAAAAAAATCGAAGGCATCGCCGAGGTGCGCGACGAAAGCGGCCGGAATGGCCTGCGCATTGTCGTTGAGCTGAAGAAGGATGCTGACGGGGCTGGCATTTTGGCTTATTTGCTCAAAAAAACCGATTTGCAGGTTACCTATAATTTCAATATGGTGGCTATTGTCAATAAAGCGCCTCAGCAGCTTGGCCTGCTGCCAATGCTGACGGCTTATATCGATCACCAAAAAGAAGTAGTCACTCATCGTACAGCGTACGATCTTGAAAAAGCAGAGGACCGGGCCCATGTGGTGGAAGGGCTGGTTAAGGCGCTAAATGTGCTGGATGAGGTTATTGCAACCATCAAGGCTTCCAAAAACCGTGCCGATGCCCAAAACAATTTGGTGGCAAAGTTTGCTTTTACCGAACGCCAGGCCGACGCGATATTGACGCTGCAATTGTACCGTTTGACCAACCTGGAAATTACGGCGCTTGAAAAGGAATTGAAGGAAGCGCAAAAGCGCATCGCTTATCTTCAATCCATTCTGAACAGTGAAAAAAAGCTGATCGGCGTCATTAAGGAAGAGCTGCTGGAAATCCGGGGCAAATACGGCATTGATCGCCGCAGCGATATTCAAGGCGAGGTCGAGGAGCTGAAGGTGAATCTGGAGGTGCTTGTAGCGCCGGAGGATGTTCTGGTTACGCTCAGTCAGGAAGGCTACATGAAGCGGACCAGTATGTTGTCCTTTACCCGCTCCGGAGGCGAGCTGGACAGCGCCGGCGTCAAAGAAGGGGATGTCATTCGCGAGCTGCTTCAGGTCAATACGATTGACAGCCTGCTGCTGTTTACGCGGAAGGGGCAATATTATTTGCTGCCGGTGCATCAAATTCCGGAGTTTAAGTGGAAGGATACCGGTACGGCCGTAGTCAATATAATTCCGCTTCCCAAAGATGACTCCATTATTAGCGTCATTCCGGTCAAGGATATTGGCGCATCAGAGCAAACTCTTGTTTTTGTCACCAAAAAAGGTCAAGTGAAGCGAAGCGAGCTGAAGGACTATGCCACCACGCGTTCAACTGCCGTTGCCGCCTGTAAAGTGGCCGAAGGCGACGAGGTTATTAGCGTAACGCTAAGCGAAGGCGGACGTCAATTAATGCTTGTGTCCCGAAACGGGCTCAGCATCCGCTTTGACGAAGCCGAGGTGAACAGCATGGGCCGTGTAGCCGCCGGCGTCAAAGGGATTACGCTGCGGGACGGGGACGAGCTTGCGGCGGCGCTGTGGGTCTCTGACGACGAAGGCGAAGTGCTGGTCGTATCGGATATCGGCTTCGGCAAGCGCTCGCTGCTGCTGGATTATCCGATTCAGGGCAGAGGAGGCAAAGGCGTACAAACCTTTGAATTTAAAGAAGGCAAGCGGGTGCGCCCTAACGGCTCGTACATCGCTGCTGCCTATTATTGCAGGGAGCCGCAGGATATTGTAGCCATAACCTCTGGAGGCGGCAAGCTGATTGCCAATTCCGAAAAAGCGCCGATTGAAGAACGCAAGGCTATCGGCAAGCAATTGTTCGCCGTGGAGAAAAATGAGGTCATCGTAGCCTCCTTTATCCGAACAACGCCGGAGCTGCAGGGCTAGGATGCGTCTGACGAAAAGTCGGCACGACCTCTCGGAGTAAGTAGAAACGCCCTAGGAATCAAGAGACCCGTTATGGCGTTTTCGCCATGACGGGCCTTTTTTCGTGGAGTTGAAGCGCCAATTATGTCGGTTTTGGCTGAAGGATAGCGATTAGAGGCGCAAACTATTAATTGCATTAACCTTTTATTCGACATTTTCAGTTGATATAATAGAAGAGAGGCAAGATGCGCGAAAACGCTAAACGTACATGTTAAAAATGGACAGAAAGCGGGTGGAAGTCGTGGTATCCGAGGATTTTGCGAAAGTTTGGACAAAGCTTTCGCGCGAATGGCGGATCAGCATGGAGCAATCGCTGGCTCCGCTTACAGAGGGACAGCTTAATGTGCTGGAGCTGCTATTGGAATCAGATCCTATGAAGCCATCCGATCTGATTCAGCATTTGTCTACAACTCCTGCGGCCGTTACAACCCTGCTGGACAGAATGGAGAGAAACGAGCTGGTTGTGCGAACGAGAGACGATCAGGACCGGCGTATTGTCTGGATCAAGGTTTCCGAGAAGGGAGCAGCGGAAGCGGAACGAGGCAAGGCTATCCGTCATTCCCTGATAGAGCAGTCGCTGGATCAGATTTCGGAATATAATCAAAAGCTGCTTGTGCTGCTGCTTGGCAAAGTAGCCAATCAATAGGGCTAGAGCCCTCGCCGCAATGGGGCTGTCTGCGAAACAGTCCTTCGGCCAGTCAAAATAAAAGCAAACATCTGAAGTGCCGATCCTATCACCTGCGGCAAGTTGAGATGTTTGCTTTTTGTTTGAATGTGGTTTAAAAAAACTAGCTCTGTACGCTTCTACTTCATGGATTCAAGTCTTGTGTTCAGCATAGCCAAATCCCTCTGTAAGGTTTCATAATCCGTTGGCGTCAGCAAATCATCATTGGAGGCAGCCAAAACGTCTTCGACCGGCAAAATGCGATAACGGAAATGTTTATCCGGTTTGTACCGGTGCACCCAGGTCGGGATAGCTTCTACCTCTTTGATAACAGTTCCGCCTTCCGTCATATTTTTGGAAACCGACACTTTAAAGATTACCCCGTAGTCCTTGGATTCTCCACGCTGATTGGAAATGAAATTCCCCATGGAATAAATGATGAGGCATTCCTTCCGGTTTCCGTCCTCATCGAAGGATTCCACCATTTCATAGGGCTGCACAACATGGGGGTGGGAGCCCGCGATAATATCTGCCCCCGAAGCGGCAAGCGAACGGGCCAGATTTTTCTGTTCTTCGCTAGGCGACGTCTGATATTCAATTCCGAAATGAAGAGCGACAGTGACTAAGTCGGCTCCTGCGTCGCGCAGCTTTTTGATATCCGCTTTAATGGCCTCCTCTGAAATCAGATTAACGAGGTAAGGTTTTCCCTCAGGAATCGGAATGCCGTTAGTCCCGTACGTATATGACAAAATCCCCATCGTTATCCCATTGCGCTCTACTAAAACCGGCGCATCGGCCTCCTCTTGAGAAGCTGCAGTCCCTGTAAAAGAGAATTCTAGCTCTTTCAGATTCTCAATGGTGTTGCGCAATCCGCGTTCGCCTTTGTCGAGCGAATGATTATTGGCCGTTGACAGCATATTAAAGCCGGCGTTTTTAAGCGCTTCCGCAAGCTCGAACGGTGCATTAAATGACGGATATCCCGTGTAGCCGAAGTCCGGGCCTCCAATAGGCGTCTCCAGATTGGCCATTACCCAATCTCCGCTTTGAAGGATGGGTTTGACGGGCTCGAAGTAAGAATCAAAATTATAGCTTTTGGTTGCCGCGTCAAATGCGCCGGGCAGCTGCGGAGCATGACTCATAATATCGCCGACGCCGATCCAAACCGCTTCAGCGAATACGGGCTCTGGTGTAGGCGAAGGCGTTGGCGCTGGTGTGTTTTGGTCTTCGCTCAGGGAAGTGGCTTCAACCGCAATCGGTGTGGGATTATTGTCCGCAGGCGCCGGACTGCCGCTTTTTATTCCGCTCAAAACCCAGATAACGGAGGCAGCTGCCAGAAGCAGCAGCACAAAGGCGGGCAATACCCATCTTCTTTTTTTCATCTTCCTATACATCCTTTCTTGCAAAGCATAGAAGCAGCTTGCGTTCGTCAAGCAGAACAAATGCCCCGATGCCATGCAGCGCTCCATTCATGAGGCAAAAGGCAAGGCATCGGGGCAATACTCCCTTGGGGGCACAAAACTATTGAATAAAGTGCCGCGCCGCCGCTTCAAGCTGGGCCGGGCTCCAAGGCTTCCAGGCTCCCGCAAGCTCAGGCAAGGAGGTAAAGGTTAAGCGTTCCTTGGTTACGGGATGGGGGAAGGATACAGAGGTTGACCATAAAGCGATGCTGGATAAAGCGCCGGGCTTCCGATCACCGTATTTTTGATCTCCCGCCAGCGGATGGCCGATATGCGCAAGCTGTGCGCGTATTTGATGAGGCCGTCCTGTCTCCAGTGAAACCGCCACCAGCGATGAGGCGCTGTTATTGGCTATAACGGAATAGCTGAGGATCGCTTCCTTGGCTTCGGGAGCGGCATGGTTCAGCACCGTCACCTTATTCCGGCTTCCATCCTTTGAAATATAATGGCGCAGTGTTGCAAAGCTGCGGGCCGGAACGCCTTGCGCAACGCACATATAGGTTTTGCCGAAGCTGCGGCTTCTGACGGCTTCAGAAAGCCGGGAGGCCGATTTGGAGGTTTTCGCGAACACCATTGCTCCGCCAACCGGGCGGTCGAGCCGATGCACCAAACCCAGATACACGTTGCCGGGTTTATCGTAGCGAACCTTCAAATCCTCTTTTAAAATGGTAAGCATGTCTGGATCGCCCGTTTCATCAGCCTGCGAAGGAATGCCGGGCGGCTTGACAACCACAAGCAAATGATTGTCCTCGTACAAAATGGCTACCGTCATGAACGGGACTCCCAGCGGCCCAATATGCCGCATGGCAAGTGCAGACCGGAAGCGGTAATTGGCAATCCAATTTCTCCGCAATTGATTTCTCCGCCATATTTGGCCTTCATGGTATTATGCAGAAGATGATGCAGCACTGTCGGAGAAAGCCCCGTTGTATAAGAGTTTATGAGCAAAAACAGCGGATTAGGCGACAGGATGGTTGTACAGGTTTGCAGAAACGGAAATAAATTTTCTTCCAGCTTCCACGTTTCTCCGTTTGGCCCGCGTCCGTAGGATGGAGGGTCCATGATGATAGCGTCATATTGGCGGCCGCGGCGCTGCTCGCGCTGAACGAATTTGAATACGTCATCGGTTATATAGCGGATAGGCGCATTTTCCAGACCGGACAAAGCGGCATTTTCCTTTGCCCACTGCACCATGCCTTTGGCTGCGTCCACATGGCAGACATCTGCACCGGCCGCAGCAGCCGCTACGGTCGCGCCGCCAGAATAAGCAAACAGATTCAATACGCGTATGGGCCTGTTGGCATTTCTGATTTTGTCCATCATCCAATCCCAGTTAGCGGCTTGCTCCGGGAACAACCCGGTATGCTTGAAGTTCGTCGGCTTAATATGGAAGGAAAGCTCTCCGTATGAAATAGTCCAGCGCTCCGGCAGGCTTGGCTTCATATCCCATTTGCCTCCGCCGGAAGAGCTTCGGTGATAGTGGCCGTCGGCCTTTTTCCACTGCGCAGTTTCGTTCATAATGGGCCAAATAATTTGCGGATCAGGTCTGCGCAGCACATAAGAACCCCAGCGCTCCAGCTTGTCCCCATCGCCCGTATCGATAATTTCATAATCTCTCCATTGATCAGCTATGTACATAGTAGGTAACCCTTCCTTGACTTCATTAAATGCGTGTTCAAAAATCCAAAAGCCCTCGTTTGAACAGCCTCATTAAGTCTTGTAATATGTGGACATCATCGCCTATTATAACGAAGCGGAAGGCACTAATCAATGAAAGTCCTTATAGGAAGGCAAGGTTAATAGCTTTTTTAAAATGTGTTTAGATTTTGTACAGTAATTGATGGTAATATTATTAATGATGCTAAAAAGAATGTTGTCGAGGTTCCGCTTAACATGTCGGAGTAGGAGGGATGGCGTATGTTGCGTTACAACCGCAATAAGGTTGTCATATCGGTGATCGTAACCGGCGGGCTTGCACTGTTCCTAGCGGCATGCGGCTCACAGGAGCAGGGAGCTGCGCCTCGGCCAAACCAGACGGAGTCATCGCCGCCTGTTATTCATCATTTTGGCGATTTGTCGAATGTAAAAGACAAACGTCAACAACTGTATCAATTTATTTCCGAAAATATGACGGGACCTCGCGGCATTTATACAAATTTGCTGGATACAGCCCAGGATAGTGAATTAACGACGGGACATGAGCTGTTAAGCGAATCAGCCGGGCTTATGATGAGGCAAGCTGTCTTGACTGGAGATAAATCGGGGTTTGACAGGACATGGGGAGTGGCGCGTCAAACGTTTGATACAGATCAGCTTTTTAGCTACCGCTATAGTCCAAAGCTGGAAAAGCGTTATTCTGTTAATGCTGCAATAGACGATTTACGCATCATTCGTGCGCTTTATGAAGCGGGTGCAGAGTTCCAGACTGAAGAATACAGAATTGAAGCAGATCGTTATGGCGCGCGTTTTTATGGGACAAACGTAAAAAACGGGCGATTGTACGATTTTTTTGATGCCGATTATGGCGTAACCAATGATTTTATTACGTTATGTTACATTGATTTAAAGACATTAGAGCTGCTTCCCGTTGACACGGCAGAAAAGAATACGCTGGTGGGCAAGATGGGTACTATTATACAAGACGGATATTTGACCGATGAATTTCCTTTTTACCATACCCGTTACGACTATGGTAATGGAGGGTATACGACGGAGTCTATTAATACCGTGGAATCGTTGCTTACCATACTGCATTTGGCCGAGGTGGGCAAACATAAGCCTGAAAGTATTTCTTTCATTAAAGAGAAGGTAAACGCAGGGGAATTGTTTGGCCGTTATTCAACAAGCGGCAAAGCCGAAACCGATATCCGCTCAACCGCTATTTACGCCATCACGGCTATGATTGGATCGGTATTGGGTGATCAGTCGCTCTACAATGAAAGCATCAGCAAAATGAACCAGTTCCAAATCAGTGACAAAACTAGCGGGATGCTGGGCGGCTTTGGCGATGCGGGAGCAAAACAGGCTTATTCCTTCGATAATTTGATGGCTTTGCTTGCTTATTCATATTAATCCTACAGAAAAGAGGGCGCTTAGATGAATCAGACCGGGGCCGGCTTAATGCTAAGGCGCTTTTTGGCTTTTATGGCCCGATATGTATCCCCTGCGGGATTTGCTGCAGGGACGGCGCTATTGATTACATTCATCGCCTTGTTTACGCCGCCTTATATCGGCATGGCAGACAATGGCGACTTTTTCCGTGTTTTATACAGTAATGGTTTGTATTTTCATTTACCCGACTATGACAGCCAATACCTTGGATACTTTATAAAGGAATTTGGCATTTTACAATATTATAACGAAAATGTTGCGATCTATTATTCGTCACAGTCGTTGCTCATTCAATTAGCGCTAGCCCTAAACAAGCTGTTTGTAAGCACCGTTATATTTGATGTCAGGGTGCAATCAGCCATTTTGACGCTGCTGTTTATTGTCGCCATCTATTTACTGGTTGAAAGTCTCACATGGAAAATGAAGCCGCTGTATGGTTACATAATTGCAGTGCTTGCTGTATTTATGTTTGCGGATACGGCATATACCGCCTTTTTTAACTCTTTTTTCAGTGAAAGCATAGTTCTCATCATGGTCATATTGACGTTTGCCTCAGGATTATTGCTTTACAGGCGGCGTTACAATGATTACGCCATGGTGGCAGTGCTTGCAATAAGTGGCCTGCTCCTAACGACGAGCAAGCAGCAAAATGCTCCTGTCGGCATAATACTGGCTGCTACATGTCTGTTTTTACTGCTAATTCGCAAGGAGAAAAAATTTAAGGTGATTATGTTTTCCACATTGTCGCTGCTTTTCTTTTCAGGAATTGCTACTTATGCCTTAATCCCGAAAGAATTTGTCAATATTAATCAATATCATGCAATGACCCGCGGCATTCTGCTGGGATCAGACGATCCTGAGCGGGCACTCGAAAAAATGGGTGTCAACAAGCAATATGCTATTTTGAAAAACAGTATCTATTATGAGCCATTTACAACGGTGGATGTCAATTCGCACATATTGGAAAAGTACTTTTATAGTCAATATGGCTTTGGAGAAATTCTTGGCTATTACGTTTCTCATCCCAAACAGGCCATTAGCATGCTTGATCTTGCTGCAAAAAACGCTTTTACGATTCGTCCGCCTGCAATGGGCAACTATGAAAAGGAGGAAGGAAAGTCATTTGGACAACAAACCATGTTTTTCTCCGGGTATAGTTTGCTCAAAAAGGCGTTAGCGCCAAAAACATTTGGTTTTATTGTCATCTGGATAGCTGTAGTTACAGGCGTATACATGCCATCGTTTGTGACTGCAATACAAAGAAGGGATTTCCGGAACGCATTGCGATTCCCATTTATATTTTCAATGATTCTGATGGGGCTTTCGGGTATTTTTGTTTCCATTATTGGAGCGGGAGATGCAGATTTATCCAAGCACGAATTTTTATTCACGGTAACCTTTGATCTTGTTACGTTTGTTGTTATTTCTGATGCCATTAGGCGCAGATTATGGCAAAGAGACAGCAGGCTGGATTCGGAACCGGAATGAAATATGTCAGCAAGCCAGGATAAGAAGGTGAAAATACATGAAATTCAAAGCGGCTGCAGCCATCTTGCTCAGTCTTCTCTATTGGTTAACAAGCAGCCTGAATTTAACTGGAGTTGATGCTTCCAATGAGCAGCTAACCCCACAAAAGGTTTTGTTATTATATGACAGCATGGCGAATGACACAAGCAAAGCAGGTAACGTTGAATTGTTACAAAGACAGCTCGCTTCCTTTGGGATGGAGGTAACCCTTTTAGCTGAGGACTTTTATTCAAAAGGACTGCTGGACCAATTCAATTGGCTCATTCTAATTAAAAATTCTGCTGAAATCAGAACAATTAACGAAAGCTTTGAAAGGGATCTTGCGGCGTTTGAGGGGCATCTATTGCAGATTGGAGGCGTTTTATCGCCCCCTTTGAAGAAGAAGCTGCCTGTAGACGTCGAGTTTACCAAAAGCAAGCAAAATGTTGTCATAGCCATGAGTGGTCTGCAGGAAGAGGTAGCTCCTGTTCAGAATGCCGCATATATTCATGTGAATCGTGAGGCTGGTCAGTCTGTGGAAAGCTACGGGACGTTAAGCCCTATTAACTCAGATTCTAAAAACATGCCGTTTGCCGTCAAGAACAATAATGCTGCATATGCGCCTTTATATGAAAAGGGAAACCTAAGCGAGCTGGCGATGCTTTATGTTTTAAAGGAGTGGCTTGGGACAACTGGCGACGGACAACTTTATTTGCTTTTTAAAGAGATTTACCCCTTCTCCGACCTGGACCTTTTGGCGAAGGCAGCCGACGAATTGTATGAAGCTGGGATTCCGTTTATAGCTAGTGTACGCCCCGTATTGGACAATTTCGATTATCCGGCTATGTTCAGATATATGGAGGCGCTGAAGCATATACAATCCCGCAACGGAAGCATTGTTATCAATACGCCAGTCATATCTTCTACAACCAGAGATACTACTGAAATACTTGGCTACAAATTAACATCATTTATTAATGCTTTGGGTGATTATGGCGTTGTGCCCCTTGGCATGGGAGCAGAGTTATATTGGTCTTACGATAAAGAATACGTAAACAATGGCATGGCTTTTTTTGATTCGGTAATTCTTTTTCCCAATCAATTAATTATGCATCGCTCCCAGAGTAATGTTTCCCAGACTTTTGCATCCGCGCTTTACAGTGTAAGCCCAGAGGAATGGAATACGTTCCTGTCGCAACGTAAGGTCTGGGCAGATATACCGACGGATATAGCATTGACCGTTGATTTTCCGGAAAATGAGCAAGAACTGGAAGATATGGTGAGCTTTATAAATGACCAATGGCTGGTTTTTTCAGATTATAAGCTTGCGAGACATGAAGTGATAACAGAACGATTTACGATGGTTTCCGGCAATGGGTTGATGATTAATGGTAAGGGACAGATTTTGAACGACACTGAAAGAATCGTGGATTCAGATTTCCAATACGTTGAGGAGGATGAAGTCAGCTTTTCTAAATTGTTTAGTATTCAAAACAGGATATTCATATTTATTATTTGTCTAGCGCTGTTGTTGTTCGGTATTTTGTTTGTGTTAGGTTACCGTTTGTATAAACGTAAATACTTGAAATAAGGAGAAGCTTATGACGATTGCCGATATTTTGATGTTAATAGCCGTTATTAGCATCTGGTCCCTTCTGCTGGTTAATGTTGTGCTTATTATCGCAGGGTATTTATTTTATATTCAAAGCGAAAATGAGCAAGTGCCTGAGATTAAGGGTGAGGTTCCATTTGTTTCGATTATGGTGCCAGCGCATAATGAGGGAAAAGTAATTACCAAAACGGTGGAGTCACTGCTGGAGCTGGATTATCCTCATGACCGATATGAAATTATCGTCATTAATGATAATTCGTCAGATAATAGCGCAGAGCTTCTGGCTGGTGTACAGCAACGGCATAAGAATCGCAACCTCATTATAATCAGCACGGATGCAGTGACTGGGGGCAAAGGGAAATCCAATGCGCTTAACATCGGTTTCCAGCGCAGCAAAGGCGAGCTGATTGCCATATATGATGCCGACAATACGCCAGAGCGTACAGCGCTTCGTTATCTTGTGGGTGAAATTACAAATGACCCTACATTAGGCGCCGTTATTGGCAAGTTCAGAACACGCAACCGCGATACAAATCTGCTAACCCGGTTTATTAACGTTGAAACCTTGTCCTTTCAATGGATGGCTCAGGCAGGGAGGTGGAAGCTTTTCAAGCTTTGCACCATTCCCGGTACGAACTTTATTATGCGCCGTCATATTATTGAGGACATCGGCGGCTGGGATGTTAAAGCAATTGCTGAGGATACAGAGATCAGCTTTCGCATTTATACAATGGGTTATCGCATTAAATTTCAACCCAAGTCGGTGACGTGGGAGCAGGAGCCGCAAACGGTCAAGGTTTGGTTTAAGCAAAGAACGCGGTGGGCGAAGGGCAATATATATGTCATCGTCAAAAATATTCCTATGTTGTTTGACAAAAAAGCGGCTAAGGTTCGTTTTGATATTATTTATTATCTATCCATTTATTTCCTTCTTGTGACATCATTGATCATATCGGATTTGTTGCTTATTCTGAATGCTTTAGGTTTTGTCCATACAACTATTGCAAGCTTCAGCTCCTTCCTGTGGCTGTTAGCCATCATCTTGTTTGTTGCAGGAACCTTTATTACGTTAACGACAGAGAAGGGAGAGCTCAGGCTATCCAATGTTTGGATCATCATGTTGATGTATGTGTCCTACTGCCAGATGTGGGTGGTTGTAGCCGCTTATGGCCTGTATAACTATATCAAAGATTTATTGTTCAAAAGAGAAGTTAAATGGTACAAAACCGAACGTTATTAAAGCGGAGGGTCGCATGATGAAAAATATTTGGAGCAGAATCGGGCTTATCTGCTTGGCGTTGTTAGTGGGACAGTTGACGCAGTTTAGCTTTATGATTGCTAGCGCAGCAGGGGAAGCGGGAATGGAGCGGTATGAGCTATCCATTGTGTCCTCGGATACCTCGTTATCAGGAGCATACACATCAAGGCAGGAATATTTTCAATTACCAAGTCATTGGCAGGTCAAAGAAGCTACGCTGAATCTGGATTATCAGGTGTCACAGCTTGCTCTTGAGGATCGCTCCAGTATAACGCTGGAGGTTAATGGCGTATCCTTGTATTCCTTTAGGCCAAATCTGGAGATGGAGGGTAAACAGCGTTTAACGGTTTCGATTCCTTCCGAGCTGTTAGTAGCGGGTACTAACTCCATTGCAATGATCGGCAATGTCATGACGGTTATTGATGATATTCTCTGCGCGCCTGAAGACGATAGGGATAATTGGTTGCAGCTATACAGCAGCTCCAGCATCAATTTTCGTTATTTAGAAGATTCGCTTAAGGGTACAATTCGAGATTTTGCTGAACGCTTTTCGAGTATTGACAGCATGAACAAAAGCTTGAACGCAATTACGATTCCTGAGGGAGCATCGCCTTCCGAAATGGAAGCCGCAGTTTATGCCTTGTCCGGTTTTGCCAAATCCAACAGCCAACAGGACAAGCAGATTCCCATCATATCTTTTGACAATGAATATTTTGAAAGCAAAAGGTTCGTAACAGCGGTTGCGCTGTATGATCACCTTCCCGTGAAGCTTCAAGCCCTTATTGGCAACCCTGAGCTTCAGGGCAAGGCATTGATTCAATTGGTTGAATCGGATAATCAATGGGTATTGATTGTCACATCCAGTGATGATGAACAGCTTGTGAAGGCGGGGCGTTTGCTAGCCAATGGTCAGCTAGTGAGCCAGTTGGATACCAGCAGCAAAATTGTGGATGCCAATACCGATGTGGCTACTCCGTCTGTAACAATTGGTCAAAATATCGTTTTGAGCGAAACGGGAGATAAAGTATCTGGTCCGCGTCACCAGGAAAGGGCTTATTTCGTTGCGCTGCCGGCCAATCGTTCCATCGCAGATGCCAGTAAAATCAATCTTGATTTTAGGTATGCCAAAAACCTGGATTTTGACAGCTCCATGGTGACGGTGCTTATAAACAATACACCTATCGGAAGCAAGAAGCTTAGCAATGAACTGGCCGATGGCGATTCCTTAACGTTAACGATTCCGAAAAACATGAACATTTCGGGGAATTTCTCCGTAGTGGTTGCTTTTGATCTTGAAATAGCAAATGCTGCCTGTCTTCAAGATCAGAGCAATATGCCGTGGGCCTTTGTTACAAAGGATTCCATGCTTCAATTAAAGACAAAGGACAGAACGGATTTGTTATTTAATAATTATCCTTATCCGTTTCTGAGAGACGGCGTATTTAATGAGGTAGCGGTAGTACTTCCAAAGGAAAGTGATTCCAATACCTATCTCAGCGTCTCCAATCTGTTTAATTTGCTTGGGCAATATGCAGAGGGCAATACGGGCAATGTCGTTTTTTATAATGACGAGGTTGTAGAGGAAACATTAAAAATCCATAATGTTATTGCAATTGGAAGCTACCAGAACAATAAAGTGATCCGGAGCATTAATGATCATTTATATTTTAAATTTGACTCAGCCGGGAACGGGCTGTTGTCCAATGAAAAGATGAGTATCGAAACCAATTATGGAACCCGGTTGGGCAGCTTGCAGCTGCTAAATTCTCCGTTTGAAGCAGGCCATGGCTTGTTAGCGGTGACAGCTGCCGATCCGCAATATTATCAGCTAGCCTCCAAACTGATTGCCAGTTCGCAGATGACTTGGCGAATATCCGGGGATGGAGCGACGATAGACCGCGACGGCAATATCAATGCCTTCCGCTTTAAGCAGGATGCCGTTCAGGATCAGCCGTCGGCAATCAGCAGCATTACAGAGAGAACGGACGTGCTTTATTTTACTATAGCCGCAGGGCTTGTGCTTATGTTAGTTCTCGTTTCCCTCATTCTCCTGTTCCGCAAATATAGAAAACGGGGGGATCGCAACAATGCGTAATCAAAGCAGTATTATTTCGGACAGCGGGTTTCTGCTGCTTATCGTGCTTAGCTTTATATCCATTGTGTTTACAGCCGGCGATCCCAATCAATACTTGCAAAATATTATTTTCCTCAATGTTGCATTTCTGATCGCGGTTATTACGTACTTCACGAATGTGACAGCCGGGCTGATTTTGAATCTCCTGTTTATTTTCGGCTTCGGTACGTACACGCTGTACGAAAGTCTGGTTGTGGGAGGCACGATCAACAGCGCCAATTACTTCTGGCTGCTCATGACTCCGCTGTTTACTGTCGTTACCTGGATGTTTTCGTATGCAAGCAGACGCCTGCAGAGCGAAAACGAGCAGCTTAGAAAAACCAATGACCGTCACGCAACGATGGACGAAAAAACGAATTTGCGGAATAGCCGTTCCTTTCAGAACGATGCGTCCATCTTTATGGCGTTATCGACCCGCTACCAAATCCCGCTTACTCTGCTGGTCATCAACGTGAAGTATTGGGACGAGCTGCGGAGAATGATCAGTGAGGATGAAATGAACGATGCTATTTTGGAGTTGTCCAAAGTAGGGCAGACGAGTATTCGTACGAATGATGCGCTCTATATGTTAAACAGCGAAAACCCGACATGGGGAATGCTGCTGTTCACCGACCGTCCAGGCGCCAATATTGTTATTGACAGGCTGCGACAAAAGGTTAAAGAGATGAATACGGCCGAATTTTCCGCCAGATACAAGGTTGAATTGAGCCTGAAAATCGGGGCCGTTCAATATGAGCAGGAATCCCTCACAACTCCGCTTGAATTTATTGTCAAAGCCAGAAAAGAGCTGGAGTACGATGTGTAGGGGGTAAAATAACAGAAAAGCCGCTTTGCGCCAAGGTGAAATGCGACCTGCAAGAGGTCGAAGCTCATCGGCGTGTAAGCGGCTTTTTGTTGTATTAGCGCACTGCCCTAATAACAATAATAATATTCCCAGATTTTGTACGAGTCGTCCTTGCAGTCCCACCAGAAATCCCACCAGTTCTTTTTGTTAAACCAGTTCCAAATGCTTGGTTTTGGCGGGGGGTAGCTGTTTGTATGCACATAGATGTCAAAGCTGAATTGGCTGCTGCTTGTACTTCCGCCAAAAAATGACACAATGGTGGAAATAAAGCTTTTGTTTTTGTCCTCCACTGAAAAACCGGATGCAAAAGCGGAAGCAGGAAATGCCAGCAAAGCCATTAGCAATGTCAAACACATGACTCTTTTGAGCATGGACATGGGAAACCCCTCACATTTCCACTAATATAAAGAACAAAATGTTCTTTATATAGAATATTACATCATGTCCCTATAATTGTAAATCAGGATTTAAAAAAATTCGGGGTCAGCTCCGTATCGTTAAAACCGGTATGAAAAATAGAGGTGGCGGCAGGCGACATCGGCGGAATGAGCCAGGACCAACGTCCTGTTGCTTCCCTTCCCCGATCAGCTTCGTTTTTTTGAAAACGGGCAAATTGCTGTGCGGCAGTATGATGGTCGACGATGGAAACCCCATGTTTTCGGAAGGAATGCAAAACAGCGATGTTGAGCTCGACAAGCGCCTTGTCCTTCCAAAGGGTAAAACTCCGGTCCGTCTGCAGTCCTAGCTTCTCGGCGATTGCGGGGAGTAAATTATAACGCGCCTCGTCAGTCAAATTGCGCGCGCCAATCTCGGTGCCCATATACCAGCCGTTAAAAGGGGCTGCAGGATAGGAAATGCCTCCGATTTCAAGGCGCATATCAGCTACGATAGGCACCGCGTACCATTTCAAGCCTAATTCCGCAATCGAGGGATATTGGGGATGCTCAATGGGCACCTCTTTGACAATACCTTGCGGCAGAGGGAATAATTTCGGTTTATCTCCTGTTGCGTTGATAACAAGCGGAAGAATATCAAAAGGGGTTCCTTCGCCCTGCCAGCCCATATCCATACAAGTCTTGGTAAATTCGAGTGAAGCGGGGTCGCCCACAATGGCTCCGTTTCGTTCATAACCCGCATAACGGATAAGCTGGTGATTCCAGATTCGCGGGCCGCATCCGTCTTGGTCTGCAGCGGGAAATACAGTAATGAACGGCCGTATGGTCCCGCCGTTTGTTGCCGCAGAAATATGCTCCAGCAGCGCTTCAGCCATCGCCTCTGCCGTTTGGACATGACGGGCGTCGGTCACGCTCAAGCTTTCCCAAAATAACCGGCCGATGCAGCGGTTGCTATTGCGCCATGCCATTCGAGCGCCATGCTCTAATTCTTCTGTGGTGTGATAGTAAGTACCGCTATTTTTAATTTCAGCTTGAACGGTCTGGATTCGTTGCTCCGTTTCAACAGCGCTTTTCTCCAGCTCCTGGTAGCATCTTCTAATAAATTGTTCAGCTTCGGCTAATAAAGAGGCATTTTCTGTTGTTTGGCTCATGGATGTTCACCTTCGATTTTTGACATGCCAAGAAAGCTCCACTTGCCATCATCGGCTTGCTTGAAATGGTAGGTCCATAGGAAATGACAGTGATGGAATTCTGTATCGCTAACCGGATAGATCGGATTCAGCTCTTTATTATTCCAAATAAAGTAATATCCATTTTCGTTTTCGCCAACAACCGCCCGGCATCCGTATCCCTCATAGGTACCCGCAAGCTGCTGGAAGTGTCCGGATGGCAGGCTGCAGGCTGGCGGGAATTGCGGGATCACCGCAGCATGGCCCAAGGCAATATCGGCGAGACTGTCGGCTATTGCAGTAACGGGAATAAAGTTGTAATTGCTCAAAACAATAACCGTCAGCTTCTCTTCGGGGTATCGATGCAGCTCGGTCCGGAAGCCGTGATAGGCCCCGCCATGGTACATTCTTCTGTGTCCGTTTCGACGGTCAAGAAACCAGCCTAAGCCATAAGGCGCTGACTCATCGCGAAGCATATCTTCATTTTGGCTTTTCGGCAGCAAGCTGCTTTCATAGAAGGACTGATCCCATTTCAGCAGGTCTTCCACGGTTGAATACATGCCGCCGGCGGCGCCAACGGAGCTTGTATCAACATATTCGGCAGGGATTGGTGTATTGCCCGAAGAGTGATAGGCGGAAGCCAAATCTTGAATGACGGCTTGGCCTGTCAAAAGTCCTGTATTTTTCATTTCAAGCGGGCCCAAAATAAACGTTTGCAGAAATTGGCTGTAGCTTAAGCCGCTGACTGCCTCCACGATAAGTCCCAGCAGGTAATAGCCGGAATTATTATAGCTGAACCTTTCCCCCGGAACGCCATGGGGAAGATGTTTCGTTAGCAGCTCGAAAAATTCTTCTTTGCCCATCGGCCATTTATTATAGTTGCCGTTGTATTCCGGCAAGGATGTCATGTTGGGCAAGCCGGAACGATGGTTCAGCAATTGTCTGATCGTAATGTCGCCAAATGCCTTCATTTCAGGTATGTATTGTGATGCAAGGCCATCCAGCTGAAGCTTGTTTTGTCCGGCCAGCAGCATAATCGCCATGGCGGCAAAGGATTTGCTAATGGACCAGATGCCGAAGCGGGTATTGCGCCGATGGGGGACGCGGTGCTCCAGCGAGGCGGAGCCGTATGCTCCCAAATGGATGATTTCTCCTTGACGGGCAATTAGCACGGTTCCGCTAAACGGCCATTTTTCCCGGTATTGCTCCATATATTTTTGCAGGGATGACGCTAGTGTAGTCGTTGTATTCATGCGGGCTGCTCCTTCCGTTGATAACCACTATTGTAGCATGAATTATGCGGGTTCAACTAATCATCCGCCGCCTGACGCCATGTCAGAAGCTGCTTCTTAAGCAAAGTGCGGCCCATCGTCATTCTCCTTGGGAGAAGGCAATGGGCCGCCTGCTTGTCCATTCTTTGGTTTGCTTAGTTCGGCGCATGCCGGTCAGGAATACGGAATGAAATGCTGGTCCCTTGGTCCGGGGCGCTTTGGATAAACAAGCCTTTGCCATAGTGCTGAATCAGGCGGCGATGTGTATTAGCTATGCCAATGCCGCCTTCACGGTCAAAAGCTTTCTTCAGCAGCTTGTCCGCCTTGTCCTGCGTCATACCTTTGCCGTTGTCGCGAATGTCAATAACGACCTCATCATCTTGCCGATGAATGGCTATCGTGATGGTTCCTCCGCGGGACAAGCTCATAATGCCGTGTTTTACCGCATTTTCAACCAAAGGCTGGATAGAAAGAGGAGGGAGATACAGGTGAATCTCCTGTTGAATCTCCCAGTTTACATGTAGCCGCTCCTCGAAACGCTCCTTTTCAATATAGAGATATGCCCGGACCAGCTCCAGCTCATGCGATAAAACAACAAGCTCTCCTGCATTGAGAAAGTGGAAGCTGATTCGCAAATACGAGGTGAAGGCTTCCGCAAGCCTTCTCATTTTTTCGCTGTCGATTTCGCTTAAGGCTAGAATGGAGCTTAGCGTATTAAACAGGAAGTGGGGATGGATCTGGGCTTGCAGGTATGCCGCCTCCATCCGCAGCCGCTCCGTAACGGACCGCTTTAACGTTGTGAGCGACCAAACCCGGTATTTCAGCTCAAGCCCGTCCACCGGCTTGGTCAAATAATCGTTAGCCCCAGCTGAAAAGCCGGCATAAACATCAGCAGGCTGGCTTCGGGCGGTCAGCACCAAAATAGGGAGCTCCGATATAGAGTAACGCTCCCGTATTTCTCTTGTAAGCTCGTATCCATTCATGGATGGCATCATGACATCAGTGATAACCAGGTCCCATTGCCGGGTGGGAAGCAGGCGTAATGCCTCCTTGCCCGAGGTTGCGAGTGTCAGCTGGTAGGGGCCGCTGCCAAGGATAGTGGACAATATCCTCAGATTGACAGGATCGTCATCCACCGCCAGAATTTGCCCTTGATTGATCTCGCCCTCCTGACCGGAGCCTGCCGCACGCCAGCTTTCCTCCCACGCGTTATCCTCCGTACCTTCCACAAAAACGGGATTAACAGGCTCGATCCCTTGCTCAGAGTCAGCAGCAGCTACGGAGTAATCTGCCTGAGGCAACGAAAACTGGAAGGTGGTTCCTTTTCCTGGTTCAGATCGTACATCCAATTGCCCGCCGTGCAGCTCCACCAGCTGTTTGCAAATGTTAAGCCCCAGACCAAAGCCGCCGCCTTCGCCGTCAGCACCCTGCTCATAGGGCAAAAAGATAACCTTCAGGTCATTCTCGCGGATGCCGGCTCCTGTATCTGTAACCTTAATAATGATGGCGCCGCCGGCTTCTTCTGCTGAAACGGTAATGGAGCCTTCCCGGGTATGTTTGATTGCATTGTGAACCAGGTTAAACAAAATTTGAATCAGTCTTTTTTCGTCAGCCTGGATCGGAGGCAGGTTCACAGGAATAGCGGAAATCAGCTTCACGGGTTTATTTTCAGTCAGATAGGCCAGCATATCCAAAACGCCGGGTACGACCGCATCCAGCTTGAGAGGGGAGAGGTGAAGCCGAATGCCGTTTTCCTTCAGCGTAAGCAGCTCCAGCAAATCATCCAGCAGGCTCGACATGCGCTTGCTTATTTTTAGCAGCAGGCCTATGTCCTTGATGCTTCGCTTGTCCATATCCTGCTCCCTTGAAACAATGCTTTGAGCAATGTTGATAATCCCGTGCAGCGGCGTTCGCAGCTCATGCGAGGTATGGGCCAGAAAGCGGTCCTTAACTTCATCCGCCGCTCTAAGCTTGGCATTTAAGCGGGCGTTTTCCGAAGCGTTGCTCATATAGCTTTTAAACCAATATGTCGAAAAGGATATGATGGCGATCAAAATATCAAATGGATAATATTCTCCATATACCACTTGCCTGCTGCTAAGTACGCCCCAAATCACGCTGGAGAGTATGCTCATTGCCGCAAGCATCAGAAAAATGGCGCCAGGCCGTCTCTTTATCAGCATAAATACAATTAAAGCCAAAAACCAGAGAACGGGCAGCATATAAAAGAAATCAAAAAGCTTGTATTTCACCGAATATTGCACAGTCGGCGCTGAAGCCACAAGTGTAAATACGCAATATAGCAAATGCAGGAGGGTATAGAAGCGAAACCATCCCTTGTCCCTGGTGGTCTTTGCAAAGTTGCGGGTAAGCAGCAGCATAAAGAATGTCAAGTTGATATAAGACAATAGGGTTAGCTTGACCGTCCAGTCATAATTGATGGGCAGCCAATACAACAACAAATAATCATGTGAGACAATGATTGATATCCCGGCTGAAGCCAGGAGGCTGAAAAAGATCAGAAACGCTTTTTTGGTAAGATCCAATACATACAGTATAGCTGCGTAAATCCCGTGCAGAAGCAATATGACAAAGGTCGATAATTGTAAGCCGATAGAGTACCAGCGAACGGTGTCGACAGATGACTGCAAACCTAGCATGACCGGTTTTATTAAACCGCCCCGATAGGGGTTGTCGAAATTCGCCGCTTTGATTTTCAGCACCAGCAAGGTTTCGCCTTGGGCAGGTTCATATGACGGCGTATAACCTGCGCGTCTTGGAATATAGTCGGCTTTGTTGTCGGCTGGCACGCCAAATTCAAAAGACGGTTTACCGTTTATTTCTGTAATGGAGGCTGTTTCGGCCTGTTTGATCCAGAAGGTATAGGGATCTTCCTTGACAGGCCCGGGAATGGCAATGGTCAATTGATAAACTCCGTAGCCATATGCGTTATCAGCGGCGCCAAATGCGTTGCCAGCTTGCCAGCTGCCAGGAACCTGCACATACGATGGTTCGCCTTCAGTCTCGAAGCTGTTAGGATAAAATTCCCATTCGCCATTAAGCGCCAAAGGCCTGTTTTTGGTAAAGTCCCAGTCGCTTAAATCAATAAAACCCTTTTCGATAGCTGGGATGGAAGCAGGAGCATTCCACTGCACCCAAAGAAGCCGCAAAGAAAGCAGAAAGGCCAAAAATAACAACATGATCAAGCTATATTTTATGAGTATGGAGCCATTTTGTTTTGTCATGCTGTTTAAGTTCGACATGAATAACGATCTTCCTTCTCCCGAGTCTTTTATGAGGATATTATTCGACAAAATTATGTTGAAAAACATCGAAAAATCAGCTTAAGTGCAGGAATTCAAAGCTTTCGCATCGAATTAAAATGACAAAAGAAACGGGATGAGGAGCGCCATATGAATCAAGTGTCCGGAAATGCTGAAGAATTGCTGGCCGTCATTTTTGATTATACGGCCAGAATTGCCAATGAAAACAGACTCAAGCACGTATTAGTGTTAATGGCTGATATGGGGCGTGATATGGTAAAGGCGGATCGTTGCGCCGTATGGTTGATTGATCATGAAGCGGGACAATTATTTACCGCAATTGCCCATGGCGTCGGAGAAATCCGGATTTCGGCAGGAACCGGAATTGTGGGGGCATGCATCGCAAAGGGCGAGCCGCTCCTTATAGAGGACGCCTATCTGGACAAGCGTCATAGCTCGGACAGCGACAAAAAAACGGGATACCGGACCAAGGCGGTTTTATGTATTCCTTTTCGCAACAATGCCGGCGAGGTAATCGGGGCGTATCAGGCGATCAACAAGCTTGGAGCGGAAGAGGTGTTTACAAGTCAGGACCTGCGGCATTTGTCGCTTGCCGCTGCTTATACGGGGAAAGCGCTTGAGGCCGTTATGCTGCATGAGGAGATGCTGGAGACGCAAAAGGAGATCATTTCCGTCATGGGCGAAATTGGCGAGACGCGTTCCAGGGAAACCGGGCATCATGTCCGCCGCGTTGCGCAGTATTCCTATCTGCTGGCGCTTGGCCTCGGCATGGAGGAGAAGGAGGCCGACTTGCTGCGAAGCGTATCGCCCATGCATGACATCGGCAAGGTCGCCATCCCCGATTCCATATTGCTAAAGCCCGGAAAGCTGACAGAGGAAGAGTTCCAGCAGATGAAAAACCATACGTTGATCGGACATCAGCTTTTGCGGCATTCCAAAAGAGAAATGCTGCAGGCAGCCTCCATCGTTGCCCTCCAGCATCATGAAAAATGGGACGGAAGCGGTTATCCCAACGGTTTAAAGGGGGAGGACATTCACCTCTATGGCCGAATTACTGCCGTAGCGGATGTTTTTGACGCGCTTGGCAGCAGTCGGTCCTATAAGAAGGCATGGGAGCTGGAAGATATCATCAAGCTGCTTGCTGATGAAAAAGGGAAGCATTTTGATCCCAAGGTTGTTGATGCTTTTATGGACATGCTGCCCCGTATTCTGGAGGTTCGCGATGCGGAGTGTGATTAGGACCTGTCAAGCGATGCGGAAAAGGCACTTAAAAAGCTGGCCGGTAACGAGGCATGTCAGACATGTCGTTTCCGGCCAGCTTGTTGTTTGCGAGACTTATTTGACTTCAATGAAATTTTTTAAGATTTGGCCTGCAGCATTTTGGTCCACAGATCGGCGTCCTCATAGCCTAACCGCCATGCCGCCACTCCTGCCAAGTCGTATTTTTTGGCGATAGCAATACGCTTCAATACAGTTTCATGCGTCTCAGCCCAAAAAACATGGGTATAGCCATCCTTCTGATAGGTATATTTCCACTGGCCGGATTCTTTATGGAAAACGCCTGTCGCCTTGTTCTCCTCAATCAGCCTTGGGAGCTCCTTCATAAAAATAGCTCTGTTATCCACCATGCTTCCCGATGCGTCAAGCCGCCATTCCCTTACGTAAAAGGGAATACCAAGCATAAGCTTGCTGCGGGGAACGCCATAATCCAGAAATTGCTTGACTCCTTCCTCCGCCCAGGCTAACCCGGCTACGGAGCCCGGTTTGTCGCTGCCTTTCCAGTGCTCGTCATAAGCCATAATAATAACGGTATCGACGATGGCGGACAAAGCTGCGTGATCGTAGGCAGTCAGATGGTTCCAGCTAACGCTGCCTCGCGGCAAATCGATGGAAACCTTCAGTTTTTTGGCATGGGCAGCGTTTGTTAATGCCTTTACAAAAGCGGTATAGGCAGCCCGGTCAGCTCCCGCAACCTCCTCGAAGTCCAGATTAACGCCATAAACGCCAAGCTGTGACAGCCGTTCAACCAATGACTCAATAAATGTGGCCTGCGCTTCTTTATTTTTTAGAAATTGGCTTGTCATGCCTCGATCAAATTGATTATGAACAAGCGGAACGGTCAAAATACCTCTTTCCTTCAGCATGGCCACGCTTGTTGCATTAGAGGTATCCTCCAATGTGCCGTTAGCGTCAGAAAGCTTAAACCAGGTTGGCGAATCCATATCAAGCCCTTGCGTTCCGGCTACATGACTTTGAATCGTAGAGGAGGCGCTGCTCCCATTCCAGCCCAGAATAACCAGCGGTTTGACATTGGTCCAGAGCTTGCGCCCCTCCAATGTCACGATAGAGGCATTAGCGTAATATGTCGCATAGGAAAGGGCGGAGGAAAGCTTGTGAAAGGATTTGATTTTCCGGTCGCCTTGATAAACCTGAAGATAGGGATAGCTGGACCAAAGCACCTTGCCATCGTTTACAATCTCCGTATTGGCTAGCGTAACGGCCAGCTTGACCGCCTCCGGCAATCCGCGGAACGCTTTAACAAGCTTGTCGTTTTGCTTGACCTCGTAGGCCGGTATCGTAGAATGGACAACCTTTCCGTTTTTCAGGTTTACCAGCTGGCTGCCTGGAAGCTTTTCGGCTGCCGCGATTCCGTTTTTCAGAAAAGAAAATAGCTTGGCGTCCTCTACCGCTTCCCCATTCAGAGTGATTTGATAGAGGGGCTCTGCTGCACTTTGCGCCGCGATTTGCTCTTTCGTCAGATTGTCCCAAATCCATTTTCCCGTGGCCAGCTCGATGACATGGGCGTTGCTCCATTTTTTGGCTTCCTTTTTCGCTTCGTCAAGTGTGACATAATTCCATTCCGGCAACGTGATATCACCCTGGTAAAGACGATAAGCGGGGTAGGAGGAGTATGCCCATCCCGTGTTTTCCAAATCCCGGATATGTACATTTTTATTCCGTTTGGCAAATGCAAGAGCGTCCGCGTACGTTCTGTATTCCCAAGCTGCCTCGGAGGCGCCGTTTACATAAACCTTGTATCTTGGAAAGTTATCCCAAACCCACTGTCGACCGGAAATCTGCTCAACATGACTGTAGCGGAATTGTTTCGCGTAATACACGGCTTCCGATTGAGACTCAAACTCTTTTAATGCTTTTTCGTTCTGGTAGACGCGGAATTGCGTCATTTTGCCGCTAGCTGCATCAGTCCGGGGCGGAGCAGCAAGCATGGAGCCTGCCGTCAATATTGCCGTTACTGTAAGCAAGACGGCTTTTTTAACGGCCAAAGCTGTCTTAAAACGAGGCTGCTTATCACTAATCGGCCTTGCAAACGGATTCATCCACATTATTTTTCCATCACTCTCCTCTTCTAATCTAGTTAATTAGACGCGAGAGGAGAGGGCGAGTTGCTTCAGCGGCGTGTAGTAAATTGTGGGAAACCACTGCAGGACAGAGGCGGGGCGATTGCTACGAGCAACTTATAAATGCTAAGCGGGGTTTTGCGGGTGCCAAGAACGGACCACATTCATTCGGACATCGATGTCCATTAGAGACCTTTTTATGGGCAAAAGCCCATTTTAAAGGACATCCATGGCCGTAAAAGACTGGATTCTCACCCTATATGCGAATTTCGAGCGTCTAAAGGACACGGGTGACCGTTGGCAGAAGAAAATATAGCTATTTGCGGCTCTGGCGGTCATAAGTGACCGCTAGACGAAAGAAGAAGAAAGAAGAAAGAAGAAAGTGAAAGAAAAAAGAAAAAAGAAAATAAAAAGAGGAAATAAAAAAAGAAAATGAAAAAAGCAGGTTGCCTGGCGCGGCAGCCTGCTTGATAAAAACAAAAATTAGTTTAAGTGCGAGTTCAGAAAGTTTAGTAAGCGTACTTTTTGAACAACCCGTTAACCGGAAAAAATCTTGAACAACCCGTTAAGCGGGAAACTCAGCCCAAAATTCGCCTTGCTCTTCATCAAGACCAAGCGTAATGTCGGAGCGGAAAACGCGAAGGTTTTGCTGGGAGAAGAGATATTGCTCGATGGCCTCCAGCAAATTGGCCTGCAATAAATATTGGCTGCGGCCAGCTACCCAAATTTCAGCGGTGTAGCCGTATTCTTCATCCCAGGATAGCTGTACCTCCACGTCAGTTGGCGCAATGCCGCGCCGTTCGGAGACATGCAGGCAAACCGCATTTATGATTTCATCGGTATACAATCTCACGATTAATAAGGCCTCCGCTGGTCAGGGCGTTGATCCTTCTTGCTGCGCAAGTAAACAAAAGCGACGCGTATCAGCATAATTACTGCAAAAATCGCCAGCAGGTTGACCATCAGTCCCAAAAATTGACCCATAGCGCCCATGTTACCAAACATGCTGCCAAACATCAGACCGGCCAAGCCGCCAAGCATCATGCCTTTCATCAAGCCGCCTCCGCCGCCCAAGAAACCGCCAGTTTTGGCAGCTGTGCCTGCTGTTGCTCCGCCAGTCTTGGAATCGGTAGTGGTTTTGCTTACGTTATCGCTTTTTTTCGGGGTTTGAGTAAAGCTTTGCTTTGGCGATTTGAAGCCGCCGCCGCGTCTAGCGTCCGCTTCCTGCGGGAAACCGATTGCAAGCAAAAGCGTAAGCGCGATCATAACCAGGAACCCTTTTTTCATTGCGTTCTTTCTCCTCCTGTTAAATAAGGTTTGAAATTTGATAACATAATGGAATACGGCTACTATGGAAGCAAGGTTTCATTTTTTTAGGACAACTTCAACGAAAAAATGATTTTTCTCACAGTTGGGGACTGGAGTGGACATATGAGAGAGTATCCTGATGCCTATTATTCCTATCTGATTCAATTTCATGCAACAAGGGATTATTTTGAATGTCATGAGCTGCTTGAGGAATATTGGAAAAAACACCCTCAAGATAACCGCTCTGCCCTGTGGGTAGCTCTTATCGGAACAGCTGTCGGACAATATCATGAGCGGAGGGGCAATCTGCGCGGCGCAGCCAAGAGCTATTCCCATGCATTGGGCAGGCTGGAGGCGCACGGACTTGACGAGGTAGGGCTGGATTCCGGCAAGCTGATTCAGCTGCTTGAGGCACGGAGGGAAGAGGCTGAGAAGGCTTTGCCCTATCGGGATATGATGCTTCCATTTGCGGATCAAACCTTGCTTGAGGCTTGCATAAAGCTTTGCGGGGAGCAGGGACTGGAATGGGGCGCGCCAAGTCCGATGGATAACGCGGAATTGATCCATCGCCACAAGCTGCGCGACAGGTCCGACGTGATTGCTGCAAGAGCAGATGCGTTAAAGCTGCGTCGGCAGGATCGTAACCGCTCATAGAATAGCAGTACGGGGCAAGGTGAAGGAAAGCAGCAGGAAAAACTAAGCGTAATGGTGTGAGTGGATATCGGCAAAGCATTCATTTGCCAAAAGCGCCAAGCGTGGAAGACGCTAACGCGTCAGTTTGTGAAAGTTGCAGTTTGTAACTATCGGGGTTTAATATAATGGTAGAGCTGCTCATATTAATGGCCGTTATGGCGAAAGGCGGAATGAAGCAATGACGCAAAAACAGCAGGACGTTTTGGCAAGCTTCAGGGAAAGAATACATAAGATTCAAAGCTATGGAGAGGCGCTTGCGCTCATGCATTGGGACTTGCGGACGGGCGCGCCGCGCAAAGGAATGGATGTAAGATCGGAATCGCTTGGCGTATTGTCCGGCGCTATGTTTGAGCTGTCCGTTGCGCCGGAGCTGGGCGAATGGCTGCAGACGCTGGAGGAGAAGGCCGCATTTGCGGAGCTGTCGGAAATCGATCAGCGGCTTGTTCTGGAAACCCGCAAGCAATATGACCGCAGCATCAAAATTCCGCCAAAGCTGTTTCAGGAATATACCGTGCTGGCATCCCAATCGGAATCCAAATGGGAGGAAGCCAAACGGGACAATGACTTTGCAAGCTTCCAGCCTTATTTGGAAAAGGTGATCGGCTACACCAATCAGTTTATTGATTTGTGGGGACCTGGCGCAACCCGCTATGATACTTTGCTTGACGAATACGAACCCGGCATGACAGTGGCCGAGCTGGACTCCATTTTCGGCGGACTGCGCGCGGAGCTTGTGCCGCTGGCGGAAGCGATAGCGGCTTCGCCGCACCAGCCCGACACCTCCTTCCTTAACGGAACGTTCGACAAGGCAGCTCAGAGGGATTTTGGCCTTTATATTCTTGGTCAGATGGGCTACGATTTTGCAGCGGGCAGGCTGGACGAAAGCGTTCATCCGTTCGCTACGGGCCTGAATCCGGGCGATGTTCGCATCACGACCAGCTACCTGCCTAACGACGTAACCTTTGCCCTGTTCGGCACCATTCATGAGGGCGGACATGCGTTGTATGAGCAAAATATTGCCCCCGAGCTGACTGGCACAACGTTAGCTACCGGCACCTCCATGGGTATCCATGAATCGCAGTCGCGCTTCTGGGAAAACGTGATCGGCAGAAGCCCCGGCTTCTGGCAGCGTTATTTTGGCGAGTTTCAGAAACGGTTCCCGGGCCAGCTGAATGTGTCATGGGAGGAGTTTTACCGCGGCAACAACGTTGTGAAGCCGTCACTGATTCGTATAGAGGCCGACGAGCTCACTTATAACCTGCACATCATTATCCGGTATGAGCTGGAGAAGCTGATCTTTAACGGAGGCGTCAAAGCAGCCGACCTTCCCGAGCTTTGGAACAGCAAATACAAGGAATATCTCGGCGTGGTTCCGGGCAACGACTCGGAGGGCGTGCTTCAGGACGTGCATTGGTCCGGCGGCGCTTTCGGCTACTTCCCGTCTTATTCTCTGGGCAACATGTACGCCGCTCAATTTACGGATACGATGGAGCGTGAAATTCCGGATATGTGGGAGCAGGTCAGCCGCGGCGAGCTGCTAACCATCAAGGAATGGCTTGGCGACCGTATTCACCGCTTTGGCAAAATGCGCACGCCGTCCGAGCTGATCACCTCCGTAACGGGCAAAAGCCTTGATCCGCAATATCTGGTTTCCTATTTGAAGTCCAAATACAGCGATATCTATAGGCTGTAGCCGCTTGCTGCGCTACCTGCCTGCACGATTAAGCTCAGCTTATCCATTAGTTCAGTTCGTTTATATAAGTTCGTCTATCTAATTTAGCTTATCTGACGATAAGCTTCTTCCCAAATTAAACGAGCATATCGAACGAATAGTTAATCTTGCCTGTTGTATTTTCTTGATGTATCTAGCCAGGCCTGCAGAAATCCGTGTTTACGGAGCCTTCTGCGGGCCTTTTTGGCGTTAAGTCCGCGTCAGCTTATCACTTACGGCGTCTGTTTTGCATAGGCTGTTGTACATTAATTTTTGCCAATTGGCGGGAGGAATGACCTATGAAAAAAGGCAGGCTTGGATTGCTGCTGGCCGTCCTGCTGGCGGCATCGGCCGTGTTGTCGGGATGCGGCAAGGACAGCGGGGATAAAAAACATGTTGTCATCGGCGAAGTGACGCGCTCGTTGTTTTACGCGCCGCAATATGTCGCGATTGAAAAAGGTTTTTTTGACGAGGAAGGGCTGGACATCGAGCTTACGACTACGCCTGGCGGGGACAAAACGATGACGGCTTTGCTTTCCGGCTCCATTGACGTTGCGCTGGTAGGCTCGGAAACGTCGATCTACGTTCATCAGCAAGGGGCCGATGATCCCGTCATCAATTTTGCCCAGCTGACCCAAACGGACGGAACCTTTCTGGTAGCAAGGGAGAAAATAGACTCCTTTGACTGGACGGAGCTTAAAGGATCGGTTTTTCTTGGTCAACGAAAAGGCGGCATGCCGCAAATGGCAGGCGAATTCGCCATGAAGAAAAACGGCATCAATCCAGCAACAGATCTGGAGATGATCCAGAATATTGATTTTGCCAACATCGCCGCCGCTTTTTCCTCGGGAACAGGAGATTACGTTCAGTTGTTCGAGCCGACCGCTTCCATTTTTGAAAAAGAAGGCAGAGGGTATGTTGCGGCTTCATTCGGCGTAGAAAGCGGGCATCTGCCTTACACCGTGTTTATGGCGAAGCAAAGCTACATCGACAAAAACAGCGAGTACATCCAGGCGTTCACCAATGCCGTTTACAAGGCGCAGAAATGGGTTGCGGAGCATAACGCGGAGGAAATTGCGGACGTTGTTATTCCTTATTTTGAAAATGTAGACAGAGATAGATTGATCAGCTCCATCGACCGCTACAAATCGCAGGGCTCTTTTGCGGATAATCCCGTTGTGGACACAGAGGAGTGGGATAATCTGCTGGACGTCATGACGGAGGCCGGCGAGCTGGCCGATAGAGCGGAGCACGGAGAGCTGGTGAACACGTCATTTGCGGAAGCCGCGATAGCAGAGTCGGGCAAATAAGGCGATAGAACGCAAAAGGAGGAGGATGTGATGAAGGATACGCCGGCGATGGAGCTGCGGGGAGTCTCTCATGTCTATGTCAATGACAAGGGCGCTTATCTGGCTGTGGAGGGCATTCAGCTTGCTGTTGCGCGTGGCGAATTTGTCAGTCTTGTTGGACCAAGCGGCTGCGGCAAAACGACGCTCCTCAGCCTCCTGGCCGGTCTATTTTCACCAACTATCGGGCATGTGCTGCTGGATGGCAAGGACGTGACGGGCCCGGCTCCGCAAGTGGGGTATATGCTGCAGCAGGACTACTTGTTTCCATGGCGAACCATTGCGGACAATGCGGCCGTCGGATTAGAAATTCAGGGACGCAAAACGCAGCGAGGCATGGGACGGGTAGAGGAATGGCTCGCGGAACTGGGTCTTGAGGGAAGCGGGGGACGATATCCCCATGAGTTATCCGGCGGCATGAGGCAGCGTGTCGCCCTTGTGAGGACGCTGGTTACCGAGCCGGAGGTGCTGCTGCTGGATGAACCTTTTTCAGCGCTTGATCTGCAAATCAAGCTGCAGCTGGAGGACCTTGTGCAGGAAACGCTGCGGAGGCTGGGTAAAACGGCAGTGCTGGTGACGCATGATTTGGCGGAGGCCGTTGCCATGAGCGACCGGATCATCGTCATGGGCCGCGGGCCGGGCCGTATCGTCCGCGAAATTATTGTGCCGGAGGCGCTGCGCGCGGCTACACCGTTGCAAGCCAGGGGGCTGCCGGAATACAGCGAGCTTTTCCAGGAACTGTGGGAGGAGCTGGAGGATAAGGAGGAGGGCGTCCATGGCGCATGACGATTCCGGCGAACGTACTCGTGACGCGATGACGGGCGATGGGCCGGAACGGGCTGGTTTTGATGAAAAGGATGAGCTGGATGAGCAGGTAACGAGAGGTGCGCTCGTAGAGGCAGATAAAGACGGGGATGTGAAATCAACTGAAGGCGATCCGGAAGCGGCTGATAGCGGCGCGGATGGAAAGGCGGTTGAAGGTGCGCCGGATGTGGCTGATTGTGGCGCTGATGGGAAGCCGGTCGAAGGAGCGCCGGATGTGGCTGATAGCGGCGCTGATGGGAAGCTGGCTGGTGTCATAGAAAAGCAGCGGCATGAGGAACCGGCTGGAGAAGTGCGTCACCGGCTGATGAAGCAGCTTCATTTTAATTATCTCAAACGCCAAAAGAAACAATCGGCTGCCGCAGGCGCAACGCAGCTGGCTTTGCTTCTGTTTTTTTGCGGCTTGTGGGAGCTTGCGGGTCGAAACAAATGGATTGATCCGCTGTTGTTCAGCTATCCCTCCAAGATGGCTGTCCAATTATGGAACGGCTTGTACGGCGGCAGTTTGTGGCCTCATATCGGGGTGACGGTGTCGGAGACGGTTGCCGGTTTTGTGCTAGGTACGCTGGTTGGCACGGCTCTTGCCGCGCTGCTGTGGTGGTTCCCGTTTCTCTCCCGGGTTCTCGACCCGTATCTGGTCGTTCTGAACAGCATGCCAAAGGTGGCGCTTGGCCCGATCTTTATTGTAGGGCTTGGCCCCGGATTTCTGTCTATTCTGGCGATTACGCTGTCCGTTACGGTCATCATCACAACGCTGAACATTTACAACCGCTTCAGGGAAATCGACGGCGGTTATATCAAGGTGGTGCGGCTGTTTGGCGCCAACCGGATGCAGCTGTTTCGGCTTGTTATTTTGCCGGGTTCGTTTCCTGTCATTATTTCGACGCTCAAGGTGAATGTCGGCCTGGCCTGGATCGGGGTAATCGTCGGAGAGTTTCTAGTGGCCAAAACAGGGCTGGGCTATCAGATCATCTACGGCTTCCAGGTATTCAATTTTACATTAGTGCTGTCAAGTCTGGTTGTGATAGGGATTGTGGCAACAGCGATGTACCGTGCCGTAGCGGCTCTGGAGAAGAGGTTGACGGCGGGCTGGCGAGAGCGGTAGGATGTGGAGTAACACATTCCATCGGATTCGGGGATACAAGCTATGGGCATTCGCGTTGTCAAAACGGCAGCCGCTGCGATTGCGGCTATTTATACGGCACTTTACTTGGGGCTTGAGCCTGCGCTTGCTGCAGGCATTCTGGCCATACTCGGCGTTGAGGCGACCCGGATGAAAGGGCTCAAAAGCGCCGCCATCCGGTTTGTCGCTTCGGTGCTGGGTCTTTTTTTCGCGTCGCTTATTTTTACGCTGTTTGGTTTTCATTATTGGGTTGTGGCTATTTTTATTTTGTTTACGTTTCCTATTCTGTCGCGCTTTATGCTGAAAGACGGCATTTTGACCAGCTGCGTCATCGTGTTTCATCTGTTCGCCTACAAGGAGGTAACGGCAGGCATCATCGCCAACGAGGTGCTTTTGCTGCTGGTGGGCCTTGGCTGGGCGACCGTCATCAATGTCATGTATATGCCGAAGGAGGACCGGAGCTTGGCTTTGCTCAAAAGCGGACTGGAGGAGGCGTTCAGCGGCATTTTTTGCGAAATGGCGCTTACGCTGCGGAATCCCGGCCATGTCTGGTCGGGCAGTCAGCTGCTTGAGGCCGAGGCGCTTATGGCCAAAGGAGAGGCGGGTTCGCTGCGCAGCCGGGAAAACCGGCTATGGCTCCATGAAGCCTATTGGACAAGCTATTTTCAAATGCGGCGCGAGCAATTTACGTCGATTGGCCAAATGCTGGCGGAGCTGTCGCTTGTGTATGAAAAGGTTCCGCAAGGCGAGCACCTGGCCGATCTGCTGGACCAATTGGCAATTGATGTCAAAAAAGAGGTTTATACAGGTGAGGCCGAACGATTGGCGAATAAGCTGGTGGGGCTGTTTCGCAGCATGGAGCTGCCAAAAACGCGCGAGGAATTTGAGGTTCGCGCCAAGCTGTTGACCCTGCTGCACGAAGTCGACCGCTATCTTGCCGTTGCCAGACGGCTGAAAAAGAAGCCGAAGCAAGAGATCGCTCAGGCCGGATAGGGAGACTGTGGCGGGGCAGGGAGCCAGATGCTAAGCCTTGCGCTTGCGGTCATTCATGACCGTAAGAGTACTTCTATGGCTAAAGCTTTGTGAGTAACGGTCACTGATGTCCGCCATCGTCAAAAAAGCGGCGTATATTGGGCAAAAATGAACGGTAACGGCCAAAAATGTCCGTTGAAATCAGGGCTTCTGTAAAAAGAAGCCTGTGACGGTCATTGATGTCCGCAAGGTGAATCGGGTGGTAAAGAAACGGTTTGCCGTTTAGACAGCGCTCGTTGCCAGCAGCTGCTGAGGCTTCTTTTGGTGGCAGTTAGCGCTGATTTTTGGCTTGGGAGAATTATTCACGGGCCTTTTTTTATAGGTGTATTTTTAAAATGATTACTATGTTTATCTCATGCTTTCTTTTGTTTACCTCATGCTTTCTATTTTATATAGCGTATGTATATGTGGTGTGCAGACCGCTTTCGCAGTACTTTTTTTCGCTACGCGGCCTTCATATTTCCCCTGTGAGGTGAATAGAATGAAGCAGGCGCGAAAGCGACAGTTTGTGTTTTCTCGTGCTAGTAGGACCTGCGCTTGAGATGACAGGAGACATGCAAAATAAAATTTTTCGGATTAGACTCGTTTAATCAACAAACGCCTATGACCTGCATACACTTTAATTGAATGATTGTATGGAGGAGGTTAAATCAATGACTATTGCAGATAAACAGCTACAGTGCAGAGAAATAATTACAAAAGCTGTCTGCGGCAAGGGTCGTAAGTTTTCCACTGTCACCCATACCGTTACACCGCCTCACCATCCGACCAGCATTTTGGGCGCATGGATCATCAACCATCAGTATGAAGCGGTTCGTTCGGGCGACGGTATAGAGGTGATCGGTACTTACGATATCAATATTTGGTATTCGTACAACAAAAACTCCCAAACGGACGTAGCCAAGGAATCCGTACAATTCGTCGAAAATGTTCCCCTCTCGTATGTTGATCCCAAGCACAGGGCAGCGACCGAAGAGGTGTCTGCCGAGGTGCTTCAGGAGCCCAACTGCATCGAGGCGAACATTTCCTCCAGCGGCGCAAGCGTGGTCGTTCGCGTAGAGCGGGAGTTTGCGGTCGAAATGATTGCCGAGACGAAAGTCTGCGTGGCTGTTGTTCCAGGCGGCTGCAGTGATCAGGATGACAAGGATTTTGAGTTTAGCCTTGGCGACGAGGACGGAGACTTCGAGGATCTGGATTCCGATTTGCTGGACGACGAGCTGTAACTCGCTTTCCGGCAATAACATCTTTTCTTTTTTGGGATACGGCATTATATGCTGCTTTTGCGGCAAATTCGAGGGCGAAAGCCCTCCCTTTTTTTTGACGTCAAAAATACCTGTTACCAGGCTCTTGCAGATAGAAGCTGAGGATATGCCTGTAGATGAAAGGCGGTATGTACATGGGGGAGCTGTTTCTTTGGAATGGAGCAGCGTATAAAGCTATTTTACCGGAGGAGGAGTATGACCGGCCGCTGGTGAAAACAGCTCCCCGTCAAGGAGATGCCGTATTGCCGCTTTCATGGAAGGAGTTGCCGGGCTTTTGCGCGCCAGAAGGAATTTGGCAGCTTAACGAAGGAGCATCGGCGCTGGCGAAGATGAGCTTGGAGCGGCAGCGCGAGCTTTGGCGAATGTCGGGTCTAAGCGTTGCGGAGGGGCTGCCTCACGAGCGGCTTTTTGTTATTGAGGTTTGCAATCTGGAGCCGCTTTCTGTTGCGCGAATCTATGAAGGGCGGGAGCAGAAAACGGCGTTGACGATATCGGAATATCAGAACAGAGAAGACCTGTATGATCAGGGCAGGAGCATGAATAATCAGGCCAAAGGAGGCGCGGCATTATGGAGAAGCAGCCGCGCGGGGGATTGGCCTGGCGATGCCGCGCTGCGCCGGGTGGCGCGCGTAGCCGTGCGCGCGCTGTATACGCTCCGCCTCGATGTTGGCGAGGCGGAGGTTGCCCTTGCCGGCGATGGCCGCTGCGCCGTCAGAGGGGTGCGGCCGCTGCTCAGCGACGGCGCACGCCAGTCGGCCGCGCTGCGGCGCTTCGCCGCTACGCTTGGCGCGGCGGGGGCTTTTGACGAGGGGCGGCGCATTTTGCTGGGCGCCGATCCCGAGTTTGCGCTGCTGATGCCGTCCGGCAAGGTGGCGCCGGCATCGCGTTTTTTTGGCGCGGGCGCCGGAGGAGCAGCGGGCGCCGACGCCGTATTGCTGGGGCGGCGGCTGCTCTATCCCGTCGCCGAGCTGCGGCCCGCGCCGGCGGAGAGCCCCGCCGCGCTGGCCGGCAACATCAGGCGGCTGATGCTTGCAGCCGCCGCAAAAGTGCGCGACCCCGGGCTGCGCTGGGTCGCGGGAGCCATGCCCGTGCCGGGGCTAGCGCTCGGCGGGCATATTCACATCAGCGGAGCTCCGCTCACCGGCCGCCTGCTCCGCCTGCTGGACAGCTGCGCGGCCTATCCGCTGGCTATGGTGGAGGACCCCGCCGGGCGCGGCCGCCGTCCCCGATACGGCAGTCTCGGGGACTTTCGTCTGCAGCCGCATGGCGGGTTCGAATACCGGACGCTGCCGAGCTGGCTCGTGTCTCCGGCAGCGGCCAAGGCCGCTTTTGCGCTGGCGCTGCTTTGCGCAAGGGAAGCGTTGACGCTGCCCAGAATTCCGGCAGCGGAAGAGCGTTTCCGCGCCGCTTATTATGCCGGCGACCGGAGCGAGCTGTCGGCTTGTCTGGACGATATCGCGGACGTGGTGACGCGGAGTGCCAGATACGAGGAGCTGGCTCCCTGTATTGAACCGCTATTCCAAGCGGCAAAAGCGGGGAAAACCTGGGACGAAAAAAGCGATTTTCGCTTGAAATGGAAAATACCATTGCCGAAAGCTGATTGATGTTGAATGTTTCCAAGCTGTCTCTAAACTGTCCTAAATCTTCGCCCCTCTGAAACGGACATGTATGACTGCAAGGGACTTCTTTTTGCAGGAATCCAGATTCTAACAGACATTTGTGGCCGTAAAACTCATTTTTTCTCCCAAAATGCACCGATTTTTGCCGCTAGAGGACGCGGCTGTCCGTTACTCAGACTGGATCTGGCTAATTGAGCCTTTAACGGTCATAAATGACCGGCAGGCTGCAGGTTCGGGAAGGTAAAGACCCGATTTTGACTACGAAATCTGCCATGCGGTACGGGGGATGCCGAATAAGGAGAGCAGTGGTTATGGCGCACATCTGTTCCGCTTGGTATAATAACATATTATATACATAGCAGGAGGAGCAGCAATGAGCGGTTATACTCCGATGATTCAGCAATATTTGTCGATCAAGGAAGAGGCGAAGGACGCCTTTTTGTTTTTCCGTTTGGGTGATTTTTACGAGATGTTTTTTAACGATGCCATCGAGGCGTCGCGGGAGCTGGAGATAACGTTGACGGGAAGGGAAGGCGGCGGCTCGGCCAAAATCCCGATGTGCGGCGTTCCCTACCATTCCGCTGAAAACTATATAGCACGGCTTGTTGAAAAGGGCTACAAGGTGGCAATTTGCGAGCAAGTGGAAGATCCCGCCGCCGCTAAAGGCGTCGTCCGCCGCGAAATTGTCCGTATTGTGACGCCGGGCACCGTGATGGAAACCAAATCGCTGGAGAGCAAGCACAACAATTTTATCGCTGCGGTGGATCTGGCCGGCGGCATGATTGGACTGGCTGCTTGCGATTTGACGACGGGCGAGCTGTACGTTACCTCCTTCCCGCAGCAAGGCGAAGCCATGATGGACGAGCTTAATGTCTATAGTCCTTCCGAGGTTGTTGGCAGCGAAAGCCTGCTGAAGGCTTTGAGAGAAGCGGCCGCGGGGGGAGCGCCCGCCGTGCTGACTGAACGTTCCTCCGTGTCGCGGGAAAGATTGGCGGAGCAGTTCGGCGAAGCGGAGCTGGCCGGTCTCTCGCAGGCCCGCCTTCAGGCTGTCGGGGTCATGATCGGTTATTTGGAGGATACGCAAAAGCGTTCTCTCGGGCATGTTCGAAGCATTGCTTCATACGAGCCCAATCAATATATGATTCTTGACCACTATACGCGCCGAAATCTGGAGCTGACGGAAACGGTGCGCGACCGGAGCAAGCGGGGTTCACTGCTCTGGCTGCTGGATCGGACAGGCACGTCCATGGGAGCGCGGCTGCTTCGCCGCTGGATCGACAAGCCTCTCCTGAGCAGCGCGGCGATTGGCAAACGGCTGGATGCGGTTGAAACGTTGTATCGCAACCTCATTTTGCGAGAGGATATTCGGGGCCAGCTAAGCCCGATCTATGATCTGGAGCGCCTGGTAGGGCGCGTAGCCTACGGCAACGCCAACGGGCGCGATCTGAACGCGCTGAAGGCGTCCCTGCTGCGCATCCCCGCTTTGATGGAGCTTTGCCGGGATTCCGGCTCTGCGGTGCTGCAGGAGCTTGTGCGCGATGCAGACGACTGCGGAGACATTGCGGATATGATCGACACCGTGCTCGTGGACGAGCCTCCTATTTCCATTCGGGAAGGCGGCTTGATCAAAGGCGGGTACGACGACTATCTCGATCAGCTTCGGGAAGCCAGCACAAACGGCAAGAAATGGCTCGCAGAGCTCGAGCGCCAGGAACGGGAAGCGACGGGCATTAAATCCATCAAAATCGGCTTTAATAAAGTGTTTGGCTATTATTTGGAGGTATCCAAGGCCAACTTGTCCATGCTGCCCGAAGGCCGTTACGAGCGCAAGCAGACCTTGGCTAATGCCGAGCGGTTTGTCACGCCCGAGCTGAAGGAGAAGGAAAGGCTTATTCTGGAAGCCGAGGACAAAATGGTTGATCTGGAGTATGCCCGCTTTATCGAGCTGCGCGATCATATTGCGCTTCATCTTCACCGCCTTCAGCGCGCAGCCGCGATGATAGCCGAGCTGGACGTCTACCAGTCGCTTGCCACGGTGAGCGCAGAGCGCCGCTATACCCGTCCCAAGGTGACGGAAGGTTTTGATCTTTCCATAAAAGAAGGGCGTCATCCCGTGGTGGAAGCGATGATGGATGGAACGCCTTTTATCGCTAATGATACGGCGCTGAGCAGCGAGGAGCAGCGCATTCTGCTCATTACAGGCCCCAATATGGCCGGCAAAAGCACATACATGCGCCAAACGGCATTAATTTGCGTAATGGCGCAGATCGGCTGCTTCGTTCCGGCCCGGAGCGCGGAAATTCCGCTAATCGACCGCATTTTCACCCGCATTGGAGCAGCCGACGACCTGATCGGCGGACAAAGCACGTTTATGGTGGAAATGAAGGACATACAGATCATGACGGAAAAGGCGACCCCGAGCAGCCTAGTCATCATTGACGAGCTTGGCAGAGGCACCTCTACCGGGGAAGGGATGGCGATTGCCCAGGCTGTCATTGAATATGCCCATCATCATATCGGCTGCAAGGCGCTGGTTTCGACGCATTTCCATGAGCTTGCCCATCTGGAGGAGTCCCTGCCGTCTCTTGGCAATGCCCGTATGGCAGTAGAGGAAAGCGGGGAGGATGTGACGTTCCTGCGCCGTCTGGTTCCCGGCGCGGCAAGCACCAGCTACGGCATTTATTGCGCAAGGCTGGCCGGTCTGCCCGATTCCATTATTCAGCGCGCCTATAGCTTGCTTGAGGGCGCCATGCATGAATCTGTATCGTCAGAGAGTCTTGCCCGTGTCGGCGTTCCCGCATTGTCCATGGAAAGCAGGCAAGAGGAACAATTGCGCTCCACTCAAGGACCGTTTGCGCTGCATGAATCCGCTTCGTCTGCCTATAAAAACGATCAATACCAAAAAGCAGAGAATGCAGCAGGGACTTTAAGCGCGGCGAATAAAGTTAACGACATTAACATTAATGATAATAATAAAATTAATGACGTTAATGAAATGGGTAGAAAGCATAGCTTTAGTAACATGAATAACGATGAATTCAGCTATGCAGAACGAAAAGGCAGTCCTGCTGGCGTGGTGCAGCTATCCATGTTTGAGGAGCCGGCTGCCGCTGCCGAAAGCGGCCGGCGCAAGGCATCGCCTAAAGCGGAGCAGCTCGCGGACGAGCTGCGCAAGCTTGACCTGTTCAATATGACGCCGATGCAGGCGATGCAATGGTTGAATGAAATGAAAGGAAAGATGAGAGAGTAGCAGTCGGGGGACAGAGGAGGAGATGCGAATGTCCAGAATTAAGGTGCTAGATGAAAAGCTGGCGAACCAGATTGCGGCGGGCGAGGTGGTGGAGCGGCCGTCTTCTGTAGTCAAGGAGCTGGTCGAAAATGCGATCGATGCGGGCAGCACAACGATTGACGTCTATATCGAGGAAGGCGGTTTAACGCTGATTCGAGTGGTCGATAACGGCGGGGGAATTGATCCCGACGATTTGCCAACCGCTTTTGCGCGACATGCCACCAGCAAAATTTCATCCGGCAGCGATCTGTTCCGCATTGCCAGCCTGGGCTTCCGGGGCGAAGCGCTGGCCAGCATTGCGGCGGTTTCCCGCTTAAGCGCCATTTCGGCCAATAGCGATAGCGGGCTTGCCAGAAGGCTGGTCATTGAAGGCGGGACCATCGTTGCCGAGGAGCCGGCTAATGCGCCGCAAGGAACGGAAATGTCGGTGCGGGATTTGTTTTACAATACTCCCGCCCGCTTGAAATATATGAAGTCGATCCAGACGGAGCTTGGGCATATTTCCGATTATATCAACCGGGTGGCGCTGGCTCATCCCGGCATCGCGGTAACGCTGAAGCATAACGGCTCCTCGCTGCTTCAGACGCTCGGCACCGGCGATCGCTTGCAGGTAATAGCAGCTGTGTATGGAAGCAGCACGGCTAAGGCGATGCTGCCGATCTCCGCGTCTGATCCCGATTTTGAGCTGACGGGTTATGTGTCCAAGCCTGAGCTGACAAGAGCGAACCGCAACGGGATTACTCTCGTTGTGAATGGCCGCTATATTCGCAGCTTTGCTGTAAATGCTTCGCTCCAGCAGGCATACCATACGCTGCTGCCAATTAATCGCTTCCCGCTGGCAGTGCTTGAGGTCGAGATGCATCCGTCTCTTCTGGACGTGAATGTACATCCATCCAAAATGGAGGTTCGTTTCAGCAAAGAAGCGGAGCTGAAGGCGCTTATCGAAAAAGCCGTCAAGGCTGCTCTGGGAGCGCAGCGCTACATACCCGGCCCGGACTCCGGCAAAAAACAGCCCCGTTCCGGCCCGCTTTATGTACAGGAATCCATTGCGTTTCATATCGGAGATCGTCTTGAGTCCATCGGCAAGCCTCCCGGCCCGGCAAGCTTCGCCGACGCTGCTGAAGGGAAAGCGCCAGGCGCGGCTATCAGCGGCGGCAGTTTCTCCCCATACCGGCAGGAAGCGCAAAACACCGACTTTGCCGGAGATCGTCAAAGTAGACGGCAAGAAACCAACACCACTCAGGAGCGCTTTGGCAGTCAATCGGGCAGCAACGGGCGCGACCGCTCCTTTGGCAGTCAATCAGGCAGCAACGGGCGTGACCGCTCCTTAGGCAGTCAAGCAAGCAGTTATGCTGGAGAGCGGAGTCCATACATTCCCCGTCAGGCGACTGAGAAGCTGTATGCTCCGCCACGCCAGGACTGGGGTTTGCAAAATGGAATACATGACCAAGCTGATGACAAAGGCTTGGCAGCCAAATCTGTTTTGGCTGATCATCAAGCCGACAAAGTAATGGAGGCTGGAGATATTTTCGGCAGCGAGCCTGCTCAGCGTGAAAATCAACACTACAACAGCACCTCTACGAAGGCTTTAGGCAAAGAGGCCTATGAGCAAAGTCAAGGAGCGGATAAAAGCCTTAAAGGTATTCAAGAAGTTCAAGGTGTTCAGGATGTTCCGGATGTTCAAAGGGCTCAAGATGCTAAGGAGGTTCAAGAGCTTCAAGAGGTTTCGTACGGTTTAGACACTGCTGAGCCATATGTCATTGGAGCTGGGAATGGCGGTGCCGCAGAAGCTGGAGAACTCTTTAACGAGCAAGCAGCTTTTGAGCAAAAAGCAAACCTGGCTACGGGCAAAGCTTTGGATGGCGAAGGGGCCTCAATCGTTGCAGAGAACCCGGAATCCGGCGGCGCGCCCTCTACTAATGGAGCTGATGTCCCTACTGCTGCATCCGGCTTTCCGGAGCTGCATTGGATCGGCCAGCATCATGGCACCTATATTGTAGCTCAAGCGGATGACGGGCTTTATCTGATCGACCAGCACGCGGCGCATGAGCGTATCAATTATGAATATTATCTCTATCAATTCGGGCATCCCGCCGCTGAAAGCCAAGGACTGCTGGTTCCCCTGACGCTGGAGTTTACGCCGGGAGAAGCGATGCAGCTGCGCGACCGGCTGGAGCTGTTTCGGGAAGCCGGGGTTGACATCGAGCCGTTTGGCGCGCAGACGTTTCTTGTGCGAGCATACCCGCAGTGGCTGCCTCATGGCGAGGAGAAGGCGGTGCTGGAGGAAATGGCGGAGCTGCTCATTGCCGAGCGCAAAAGCATCGATATTGGCAAGCTCAGGGAAAAAGCAGCCATTATGTGCGCCTGCAAGGCGTCTATCAAAGCCAATGACCGGATGACGCGGGAAGAAGGCGATGTTCTTCTGGCAAGGCTGGCGGGCTGCAGCCAGCCGTATACATGCCCGCACGGACGGCCCATTATCGTCCATTTGTCCACGTATCAGCTGGAAAAAATGTTTAAACGGGTGATGTCATGATTGTTACAACAGCCCCAAGGCCCTCTGAAATGGCCAAGCGGAAAGCCGCCAGGCTGGCGGCAGACCTCGGGGCAGCACTTGTGCAGCGGAGAGGAGCGACGGTGCGCCAATTGGTTGGCGCGGCTCCCGGCAAGCAAGCGATAGTCGTGACCGAGCATGAGGTCCGCTTTTATGACGGGGAGGATGCAAAGCCGTTGTTTTTTCATCCCAGCATGGCCTTTATCCGGGTCAAACGATTAAGAGACGGCGGAAGCGATCCGCTTGTAGAATGGTCGAGGTGCAAGCCCGGCGATGTCATTATTGACTGTACGGCCGGAATGGCCGGCGATTCCCTTGTTTTGTCCTATGCGGCCGGGGAGACCGGAACGGTGACGGCGCTGGAGAGCGGGGAGGTGCTGTCCGCGCTTGTTCGGGAAGGCTTGTCCTCCTACCAGTCGGGATTGCATGACGTCGATGAGGCGATGCGCCGGATCACGCTTGTAACGGCGGCGCATCTTGAATATTTGGCAAGCCGCCCTGACAAAAGCGCGGATATCGTTTATTTTGATCCCATGTTCCGCAAGCCGGTTTATGAATCCTCCGCTATTTCGGCATTCCGTCCTATCGCTAATGGCGAAGCGTTGTCGGAGGAGGCTGTTTTCCACGCGCGGCGTGTGGCAAGAAAAACGGTTATTATGAAGGAGCACGGAGCAAGCGGTGAATTCCAGAGGTTAGGCTTTACGCCGTGCCTGCCAGGCGTTCCCAAAATTACGTATGGAGTGATACATGTTGATTGAACACCAGAAGCGCTGGAAAATGCCCCCCGGAGAAGACGGAGGCGGCAAAATTCCTTTGCTCGTGCTGATTGGCCCAACCGCGGTTGGCAAAACCGCTCTTAGCCTTAGCCTGGCGGAGCAGTGGAACGCCGAAATTATTTCCGGCGATTCCATGCAGGTCTACCGGGAGATGGATATCGGGACGGCAAAAATCAAGGTAGAGGAACGGCGGGGCATCCGGCATCATCTGATCGATATTGTTGATCCTGACCAGCCTTATTCCGCAGCCGATTTTCAAAATGACGCAAGAAACGCCATCGCCGAAATTGCGGCGCGCGGCAAGCTTCCTTTTATCGTTGGGGGGACGGGATTATATATTGAATCATTGTGCTACGATTACCGCTTTGCAGAGCAGGGCTCCGATGAAGCGTTTCGGGCCCGGCAGGAGGCTTATGCCGCCTCGCATGGAGCAGAGGCGCTGCATGGCCGTCTGGCGGAGGTTGACCCGGAGTCGGCGGAGCGGCTTCATCCCAATGATTTGCGCCGCGTCATAAGAGCGCTTGAGGTGCATCATCTGACGGGAGAGCCCTTCAGCAAGCAGCAGGCGGGGCAACGGAAGGAATCGCCTTACGAGCTGATCATTCTGGGGCTCACGATGGAGCGTGCGGCTTTGTACCAGCGTATCGAGGAGCGAATCGACGGCATGCTGGCGGAAGGCTTGCAGGCCGAGGTGGAGCGGCTGATGAAGCGTGTTCCTCAGCCTCATCCAACGCCGCTTCAGGCATTAGGCTACAAAGAGCTGGCGGCTTATTTGCGGGGCGAGCTGTCCTATGAGGCCGCTGTAGAGCTTCTGAAAAGGGATACCCGGAGGTTTGCAAAACGCCAGTTATCCTGGTTTCGGCACATGAACGAAATTCACTGGTTCGACACAAATGAAAATATTCAAGAGAAATTGAATGCGATTCATGGTATAATAGCAGGAAAGTTTCAAGGTTATCTTGAATATAATTCTAATCAATCTTTAGTAGACGGGGGTTAGCGTCCAATGAACAAGTCCATTAATATTCAAGATACGTTTCTGAACCAGCTGCGCAAAGAGAACATTCCGGTAACCGTTTTTTTGATGAACGGCTTTCAAATTCGCGGAGTTATAAAAGCGTTCGATAATTTTACGATTATTATCGACAGCGAAGGCCGGCAGCAGATGGTGTACAAGCATGCTGTGTCCACGTTTATGCCTCAACGCAATGTTTCGCTGATGCAGCAGGACGGTCCGACCGCTTAATTTTGACCTGCTGGACAAGTCTTTTTTCTGGCTGGAGAAGACGAAAAGCTGGATGATTGAAGACGGAAAATGTGAAGAATTTGTTGATTTATTAAGAATTGCCGAAGCGCTGAAACGGAAAGTCATGAAACTTTCTTATAGAAAGGTTCGTTTAACTAGATAGCGGCATGCAGGAGCAACCCGCTTTAACGGGTTGCTTTTGTCGTTTTGAGGCAATGCTGTCTATCAAGGCGTGTGTGCAGGCTCGAAGCGAATGCATACGCGTTAAAGCGAACAAGCGAGCAGGAGGGAAGCCGTCATGACGGAGAAAAAAACCAAAGGGGCCGCAAGACCCGCAAAAAAGAAAAAGAAAAGAATGTCGGGACAAGCCTGGTTTTATACGATCTTTTTTACCATGGTAATTGGTGTAGTTTGTGCGATTATTGGTTATCTGCTTATTATCTTGAATGGCGAGCGGCTGCTTGCCGAGCATGGCAACAAGCTGGATTTTGGCGAAGCGTCCATTGTTTACGATGTGGACGGCAATGAGATTTCAAGGCTTTACGTGTTTGACGAGCATCGCGAGGTCGCGGAGTTCTCTGAAATTCCGAAGCAATTGCTTGAGGCAATTGTAGCGACGGAGGACCGAAGGTTTTACGAACACTCCGGTCTGGACTTTTTCGCAATCGGACGCGCGCTTGTTAAGGATATCGTAGCGAGAAAAGCAGTGGAGGGCGGCAGCACCATCACCCAGCAGCTGGCGAAAAACGTATTTTTATCGGCGGATAAAACGTTTTTCCGAAAAGCGACAGAGGCTTCCATTGCCGTAGCGCTTGAGCAGGATATGACGAAGGATGAAATTTTGACGATGTATCTGAACCGGATTTATTTCGGTAAAGGCATTTATGGCGCAAAGGCCGCGGCCCAGTTTTATTTTGGCACAGAGCTGTCGAAGCTTGAGCTTTGGCAAAGCGCGACGCTTGCAGCGATGCCGAAGGGACCAAATCTGTACAATCCCATCAACAACCCCGAAGAGTCTATGAAGCGCCGGGCTGTGGTGCTGCAGCTCATGTATCAGGAAAACTATATTTCGGAAACAGAGATGAACGAAGCCAAGGCGGTTCCCTATGTGCAGCCTGAAAATCAGAATCAGCTAAAAACGGGCTCCTACCATGCGTTTGTTGACTATGTCATTGATGAAGCTATGGAAAAAATGGGAATAGATGAAACCGAGCTTCGCGTCAGCGGCTTGCAAATTCATACCACGCTGAGCGTTCAGGCTCAGCAAGCTGTGGAAAAAGAATTCGCAGACGCTTCGAACTTTGAAGAAAGCAAGGACGATCAGCTTGTTCAAGGCGCTATGGTCATCATGGATCATCAGACCGGCGAGGTAAAAGCTATTGCAGGCGGCCGGGATTATGCGCAGCGCAGCTGGAACCGTGCGGTGAAGCCGCGTCAGCCGGGCTCCTCCATCAAACCAATCGTGTCGTACGGCCCGGCGCTTGAGACCGGAAAGTTTACGCCGTCAACTATTTTGAAAAATGATCAAAAATGTTTTGGCAACTATTGCCCAACCGACCGTTGGGGTCCCGTCGAGGTTTCCATGACGCAAGCGATGAAGGATTCCCGTAATCTGGCGGCCGTTTGGACGTTAAATCAAATCGGAGTTAAAACCGGCGCCACTTTTGCCAAAAAGCTTGGCATTCCGGTGCTGGACGATGACATGAACCTGGCTTTGGCGCTTGGCGGCATGACGCGCGGCGCTTCGCCGATGCAGATGGCGACTGCGTACAGCGTGATGGCTAACGGCGGGAAGTCTGTTGACGCCCATGCGATTTTGCGCATTCAGAAAAAGGGCAAGGATGTCTACACCTATACAGCGCCGGAGAGCAAGCAATTGATGTCGTCCCAAACCGCAGCTTATTTGACTCAAATGATGCAAGCAGTCATCGAAAAGGGCGGTACAGGTACAAGGGCTGCAATAGACCGTCCGGTAGCGGGTAAAACCGGAACAACCCAGCATGGTATTCCGGGCTACAATGGCTCCGGCATCAAGGATGCCTGGTTTGTCGGCTATACGCCGGAGTGGACAGCAGCCGTATGGATGGGCTACGATAAGACTGACGTGGACCATATTTTGCAAAAGGGCAGCGCGCAATCCGCGGCATTGTTCGCCAAGGTTATGCAGCCCGCATTAAAAGGCATTCCAAAACGAAGCTTCCAAACGGCGGAGCCGCCGGAGGAGGAAGAAGAGGAAGAACCGCAGCCTCTGGCGACGGTTAACGGTCTTAGCGCCGTATTCGAAAAAGAGAGCATTAAAGTTATTTTGAGCTGGACCGCAAGCGAAGAACCGGATGTAACTTATGAAATATTCCGTAAAGAGGAAGGAAGCGACACCGGTTATATTTCGTTTGTTGATGATGTTGCTGGTACAACTGTTGAGGATATGAGCGTTTTCCCGGGTGTCACCTATGACTACTACGTGGTTGCGCACAACAAGGCCAGCAATGCAAAAAGCGAGCCTTCGAATGCCATTACCGTTGCGATTCCGCAAATCGACCTGGGTACTCCGGGTATTCCGATGGAGCCGCCAGAGGGAAGCGAGCCCGTTGAAACCTTGCCGGTGGAAACGCCGCAAGCAACTCCTGATACAGGCGGAGAGGAGCCTGCGGCTACCCCGTCGCCAACGGACGATGGAAGCATTGGCGGCGAAGCGCCTATAGAAACGCCGCTTTCAACCGAGGCTTCCGGAAAAATGGGAGAAGAGCAGGGCATGGCGGACACGCAAGGCTAATGTCAACGGCTGCGGCAGGCTTGTCATGAGATGGGTGGTTGAAAAGAGTGAAAGCTAGAAAATATTGGTTTGCATCTGTAATGGTGCTCCTTCTGCTGATTTTACTGTCAGGATGTGGAGGTGGCGGCGAAAGCGTCGGCGTCTCAAATCCGGATAACGGAGCCGGAGAGGTGAAAATATCAAGCTGGAGCAAGATGCCGGAAATGTCTATTGATCCGGACAAAAGCTATCGCGCCGTCGTAAAAACAAGCATGGGCACCTTCGGCATCAAGCTGCTGGCGGAAGACACGCCGGTGACTGTAAACAATTTTGTGTTCCTGGCAAACGAAGGGTTTTATGAAGGCTTGACCTTCCATAATGTCATTGATTCCTTTATGATTCAAGCAGGCGATCCGCTTGGCAATGGGACGGGAAATGCGGGCTACCGCATTCCCGACGAGCTGGATGCCGGGGCAACCTACCACGAGGGCACGGTTGCGATGTTCAACACTGGAGTGCCCAATTCCGGCAGCAGCCAGTTTTTTATTTGCACCGGTCCTGACGCTGCCAATTTGAATCGCCAGCCGGACTATGCTGTTTTTGGCGAAATTGACGAAGGCATGGATGTGGTCAAGAGCATTGCCGGCGTTCCCGCTAAAAACGGCAAACCTGTTGAGGATGTTACCATTTTAAGCATAACGATTGAGGTCAAGGATCAATAGGCTGCTTGTAGATGCAATAATAAGTTGAAACAATTATAAAATGAAGGAGAATGAGGTGGATGATTAAAGGACTGTATGAGGCGCATCTGCCTGTTCGAAGCCTGGATATTTCCATTCCATTTTATGAAAAGCTGGGTTTGACGATGGCTTGGCGAGATGCAGACACCGCTTTTTTCTGGATTGAAAAAGGCATTAGCTGGATTGGCCTATGGGAAGGCGAGGAGCATAAAACGCCTTATCATCCTTCGCTGCGCCATATCGCGTTCCGTACAAGCTACGAGGAAATGAAGCAGTCTCTTCATTGGCTGGCATCCATTGGCGTGAATGCCGTTCCATTCGGCAGACGGTCAACCGTAGAGCCTTTTGTCAGACCTAATCAGGGCAATGCCTCCGTTTATTTTGACGATCCTGACGGCAACAGCCTTGAGCTTATGTGCTTTGTTGACGTGCCGGAGGCTCTGCGCCATATTACGGACAAGCTTTCCATTCAGGAGTGGGAGACTTTGCTGGAGTCATCGGCACAAAAATGATGTGGCCGAAATGGCCGCTTTTTGAGGGGCTATCCAAAAAGTCAAGCGGAACGAATAATGATTCAGCAGAGAGGACCGGAGGGGAAAGGGTGTCTTGTGGGCGAGTTTTTTTGTCCGCTTTTATCATGAGCTTCCAAGACACCCTTCTCCGGTAGGGACCGATTTTGCTGAATCATTATTCCACCGTAACGGGCTTTTCGGACAGTTCCCTTTTTTATGAGGCGGGGCCCGGTTTATTTTTGCGGTTCGCTGGAGATGGACGTTAAGATATGGTAATCTTTTTCTATGGGTGGATTCCTAAATGAACGGAAAGGTACGTTCCTTATGAAAAGAAAATTTTCTGATCGCGCGAATTGGCGCCGTATCACGCGCAGGAGCTATTCCTGTCTGGCGCTTGACGGCGACGAGTTCAAGGGACTCGTTACCTTTTACCGCATTCATGAGCTGCGTGAGCCGTTATGGAAGGAATACGACGGAAAAAGGCTATGCCTTGCCGACCGCGGCTACTTGTGGATGCAGCATTTTCCGAAAGGCGAGCATTTTGTTGTCACAACTATGTTTGACGATAAAGGGCGAGTGGTGCAGTGGTATATCGACGTGTGCAAAACACAGGGACTTACCGACCAGCAAGTGCCATGGTTTGACGATTTGTATCTGGACGTTGTTGTTTTGCCAACCGGCGAGGTGTACCTGATGGACGAGGATGAGCTGGAGGATGCGCTCAGACAAGGCGATGTAACGGGTAAGGAGGCCGCGCTTGCGCGCAAGACGGCCGGCAAGCTGCTGTCCAGCATCAAAAGCGGCAGATTCCGTTATTTTACGTTAAGTCTCAAGCATCGCAAAAGCTTGCTTGCCCAGAGGGGAGAATTAAGCGAATCATGAAAAAGGCAACAAAAAAAAGGAGCAAGCCGCGTCGTCGGAAGACCGCCTTTCGACCGTGGCGGCTCCTGTTGCGTTTTATACTGGCCGCGTTTACGGTGACGGCCATTTGGTGCCTGTATGTGCTGTGGCTTGTAAGCAGCTATGATATTCCGGAGAAGTATCCTGGGGCGGATGCCGGCATCGTGCTGGGAGCCGCGCTGTGGAACGACCGGCCAAGCCCCGCCTTGCGCGAGCGTCTGGAGCTGGCCCGTCGTCTGTACGAGGAAGGGACAGTGAAGCGGCTTATTCTCTCCGGCGGCTACGGGGGCCGGCACTCCAGCTTGTCTGAGGCTGAAGGAATGAGGAATTATCTCGTTGCAGCCGGCGTGCCGAGGGAAGCATTGCTGCTGGAGGACAAGGCGGCCGATACGTATCAGAATCTCGTATTCAGCCATTCTGTAGGCGAAAGCGAAGGCGTCGCCACCTATTTGATTATTACACATGACTATCATGCTACCAGAGCGAAGGAAATGGCGCAGTTTGCCGGATTGGATACAATGGCCGTGGCGGCCGTGCATTCCGACGTCCTGAATCCTTATTACAACAATACGAGGGAAATGCTTGCATATTCCAAGTGGAAGCTGGACTGGGCCTTGATGAAGCTTGGCATTGTTTCTCCTCCAACACTGCCGTGAATCTGCTAATATGGCGCTGCAAGATAGAATAAACTTGTAGTGTATATCGGATGTCAGACCGTAGATTCGGCGGCTTCCGTTAGAAGGAGGGCGGTGCGCGGGATGAGTGGAGGAGTGATTTCGGGAACCGGCAGCAGCTCTGCCAGGCCTTCCCGGCAAATCAATGTTGTGCTTAGAAGCCAGGAATCGTTTAGCGGGGGAGCGGCTCACGCGCTTGATGCAGAGCCAATCCCGCAGGTTAAGCCGCTTCCGGCGGTAGATCATTTTGCCGATATTCAGAAGGAATTGGACCCTATGATCGGCATGGACAGCGTCAAAGCTCTCGTCTATGAAATTTATGCGCTGCTCTATATTGGCCGCATGCGTCTTGAGGCCGGCCTGTCCGGCGGCTCGCAGGTCTATCATATGATTTTCAAAGGAAATCCAGGCACGGGAAAAACAACGATTGCCCGCATAGTCGCCAAGCTGTTTCAAAAAATGGGCGTATTGTCCAAGGGGCATCTGATCGAGGTAGAGCGGGCGGATCTGGTAGGCGAATACATCGGGCATACCGCCCAAAAAACAAGGGATCTGGTTCGCAAGGCGCTTGGCGGGGTATTGTTTGTAGATGAAGCCTACAGCCTTGCGCGCGGCGGCGAAAAGGATTTTGGCAAGGAAGCCATCGACACGCTAGTCAAAGCGATGGAGGATCACCGCAATCAATTTGTGCTTATTTTGGCGGGTTATCCGCTTGAAATCGAGCAATTTCTGGCAACCAATCCTGGGCTTCCTTCGCGCTTTCCGCTTCAAATCGAATTTCCCGACTATTCGGTGGATCAGCTGCTTCAAATTGGCGAGCAGATGGTCAAGGAACGGGATTATGTGCTGCTGCCGCAAAGCATGTTCAAGCTGCGCCAGCATTTGATTCAGGAAAAGCTCAATGATTTATTTTCATTCAGCAACGCCCGGTTTGTACGCAATATTCTTGAAAAAGCGATGCGCCATCAAGCCGTCAGGCTGATCGGGCAATATTCCAGCACCATTCCGACCAAAAGCGAGCTGATGAGTATTCGGCCCGAGGACTTGAAGCTGTAACCCGGAGAGCGTTCTCGCAAGTGCTCTCAACAGGAGATAACAGACAGAGGAGACTTGAAAAGCAATGAAGGAAAGGCAGCAACACAATAACGCAGAGCAGCAAAAGCAAACAGAGCAGCCGCCTTTATGGGAAACGCTGATGGAGCTTGCTGAAGCGGCAGAGGAAGAAGCTGCTTCAGCATTCCGCGCTATCGACCGGACGGCAGAGCGCAATCAGTGGAAGGTGATCGAAGCCTTCAAAAAGCATAAGGTCAGCGATTACCATTTTTCGGGTTCGACGGGATACGGCTATAACGACAGGGGACGCGAGGTGCTGGATCTTGTTTATGCCGATGCGATGGGAGCTGAAGCGGCGCTGGTACGTCCGCATTTCGCTTCCGGCACGCATACGATCAGCACCGCGCTGTTTGGCGTGCTGCGCCCCGGCAACGAGCTGTTGTACATAACGGGCAGCCCTTACGATACGCTGCACAAGGTGATTGGCAAACCCGGCGACGGCAAGGGCTCTCTGCGCGACTGGGGGGTGCATTGCTCCGAGGTGGCGCTGCTTTCTGACGGCTCGCTGGACTGGACGTCCATTGCGTCCGCTATCACCGCTCGAACAAAGGTGATAGGCGTACAGCGCTCCAGAGGATACGATTGGCGCTCTTCGTTTACTATTGCGCAGATTGCGGAGATTGTGGAGAGGATTAAGGCTATACGGAACGATCTGATTGTTTTTGTCGATAACTGTTACGGTGAATTTACGGAGCTGAAGGAGCCAACGGAGGTTGGGGCTGATTTAATGGCGGGTTCGCTGATCAAAAACCCCGGCGGCGGCCTGGCGGAGACAGGCGGCTACATTGCGGGCAAGCAGGCTTACGTCGAAGCTGCTTCTTACCGGCTGACTGCTCCCGGCATCGGCTCCGAGGTCGGCGCGATGCTGGGCACGCTTCGTTCCATTTATCAGGGGTTGTTCCTTGCCCCTCTTCTGGTGGGACAAGCTTTGAAGGGGAGCGTACTCGCTGCTGCATTGTTCCAGCGGCTTGGCTTTGAAACAAAGCCGCGTTGGGACGAGCCCCGTACGGACCTTATTCAGGCGGTGCGCTTTGGCGCTCCGGAGCCGTTAATTGCTTTTGTACAAAGCATTCAAAAGGCGGCGGCGGTGGATGCCCATGTTGTGCCGGAGCCGTGGGATATGCCGGGATATGAAAATCCGGTTATTATGGCGGCGGGAACCTTCATCCAGGGGGGCAGCCTGGAGCTCTCGGCCGATGCTCCAATCCGCGAGCCCTATATCGCTTATATGCAGGGCGGACTGACTTATGCGCATGCCAAATACGGAATTTTGACAGCGCTGGAAAGGCTTGTTTTAGAGGGTCAAATTGTGATTAAACCTTACATAACTTGACACGTTTGTGAAGGGAAGCTACAATGAAGCTATAACAGAGTTATTGGAAGGTTGATGCGACATGGCTGATGAAATACGCAGAAATATGGCCTTGTTCCCGATCGGCATCGTGATGAAGCTGACGGACCTGACGGCCCGGCAAATCCGGTATTACGAGCAGCATGAGCTGATCGTTCCGGCCAGAACAGCGGGTAACCAACGGCTGTTTTCGTTTAATGACGTAGAGCGATTGCTGGAAATCAAGTCATTGATTGAAAAAGGCGTAAACATCGCTGGTATTAAGCAAGTTATGAATCCGGTTTCTAAAGAGTCTGACGACGCGACTATTGTTAGCGAGCAATCCGAAGTCACCCGCAGGGAAATGTCGGAGCAGCAGCTGCACCGTTTGCTGAAGCAGCAGCTGATGGAGAAGAGACCGGGACGCGCCTCCATGATTCAAGGGCAGCTGAGCCGGTTTATGAATCATAATAAACGTTAATTAAGTGCAACTTATGGCAGCAGGCAGGACGTGTAATCAAATTCGGCTTTTTTGTACAACCTTATTCAAGGAGATGATGGCATGAGCTACACCAAAGAGGATATTAAACGCATTGCTGAAGAGCAGAATGTCCGGTTTATCCGGTTGCAGTTTACCGATTTGCTAGGCGCGATCAAAAACGTTGAAATTCCGGTAAGCCAGCTAGACAAGGCGCTTGACAATAAAATGATGTTTGACGGCTCTTCCATTGAAGGCTACGTTCGTATTGAAGAATCCGATATGTATCTGTATCCGGACCTCGACACGTGGGTTGTTTTCCCATGGGTTGCCCAGGATCGCGTTGCCCGTCTGATTTGCGACGTCTATATGCCGGACGGCACTCCGTTTGCTGGCGATCCGCGCGGCATTCTGAAGCGAGTCCTTAAGGAAGCCGAGGAAATGGGCTACACCGCGATGAACGTTGGACCGGAGCCCGAGTTTTTCCTGTTCAAAACGGATGAATCCGGCGAACCAACAACGGAGCTTAACGACCAGGGAGGCTACTTCGACCTGGCTCCGATGGATCTTGGCGAAAACTGCCGCCGTGAAATTGTGCTGACGCTGGAGGAAATGGGCTTTGAAATCGAAGCCTCTCACCATGAAGTGGCTCCGGGCCAGCATGAAATCGACTTCAAATATGCCGATGCGATTAAAGCGGCTGACCAGATTCAAACGTTCAAGCTGGTTGTTAAAACGATCGCTCGCGTACATGGCCTGCATGCAACCTTTATGCCAAAACCGCTCTTTGGCGTCAACGGCTCCGGCATGCACTGCCACCAATCGTTGTTCCAAGGCAATACAAATGTGTTTTATGATGAAAAGGACAAGCTTGGCCTAAGCGATACGGCTCGCTACTATATGGCTGGCATATTGAAGCATGCTCGCGCGATGGCGGCTATTACGAATCCAATCATCAACTCTTACAAACGTCTGGTTCCAGGCTACGAGGCGCCTTGTTATGTAGCATGGTCGGCTAGCAACCGTTCGCCTATGATCCGCATTCCGGCTTCGCGCGGTCTTTCGACACGCGTCGAGGTGCGCAATCCCGATCCGGCTGCTAACCCGTATCTGGCGCTTGCTGTTATGCTGAAGGCCGGATTGGATGGCATCCAGAACAGAATGACGCTGCCTGCGGCAACTGACCGCAATATCTATATCATGTCGGAAGAGGAGCGCGAAGACGCCGGCATCCCAAGCTTGCCTATCGACTTGAAGGAAGCGCTGGACGAGCTGCTGCGCAGCAATGTTATCTGCGACGCGCTTGGCGACCACGCTTTGGCTCACTTCTACGAACTGAAGGAAATTGAGTGGGATATGTACCGCACGCAAGTGCATCAATGGGAAAGAGATCAATATCTGACGCATTACTAAGAGGGTAAAAGCTTATAGGAATACGTTTTATGGGAGATTGTATGGGGAGACATTTTACCGAGGGGGGATTTATTCCTTCTTCGGGCGTCCCCCAAACGTCTCCCGTTTTTAATTTCTTCTGAATTTATATCATTTAAAGAGGCTTTTGATTTGTGCTAACTCGGTCATTACTAAATCCAGTTGTTTTTCTGTTGTGTCTAATTGATTAGAGGAATAACCGTGAATTTCTGATCTCTGATCCTTTGGATGTTCCAGTGCTTCTAATGCAAGAGCAGCGGCAATAGCGGTTATTCCATCTCCTATTGTCGTTATTGTAGAGCCGATAAAGACAAGCTTAGCAACCAGAATATCGGTTGATGTAGGTATAGATGTCTGATTAGATGCATTTGTATCTGTATCTGTATCTGTATCTGTATCTGTATCTGTATCTGTATTTGTGTTTGAATTGGTATTCATAATCAATTCCTTCCAGTCCGGATGAAAGTGAGCTTTTTTTATTGCATTATATGTCAGTGGGCGGTGGGTGTGAGGGGAGGAATAGTGAAAAGATATAAACGGTGTTTATTCATTCCCGATTGCGGCAATAGTAGGGATGAGAAAGAAGAAAGGGGCTTGATATCATGGGCGACCATCTTATCATTCTGATCCGTAGTATTTCTGCATTTATCATCCTGATGCTGATAGCAAGATTATTGGGAAAGCAAACCCTCTCCAATATGAACTTCCATGAATTTGTTACGGCTGTAATATTGGGAGCCATGGCCGCAAACTTTGCTTTTAATGAAAAGATCGAGGTTATGCATCTTATCATAGCCTTGTCTGTATTTACGCTGACTTCATTTGTTTTGTCCAAGCTTTTTATGAAGTTTAGAAGGTTTAAGCTATGGACGGAAGGAAGCCCCACCGTTCTTATTGAAGGCGGGGCGATTCTTGAGGGAAATTTGAAGAAAAATAATATGACACTTGATTCATTAAATCAGCAGCTTCGCCAAAAGGAGATTTTTAATATAGAGGATGTAGAATACGCTTTGCTCGAAATTAATGGGAAGTTATCCGTTCAGAAGAAAAAGGAATTGCAGCCGGTCACTCTAAAGGACCTTCAGCTGAATCCTGGAGCTGCTCCACAGTATCCCATCGAGCTTATTATTGACGGTCAGCTTTTACAAAAAAATATGGAGGTTAATCAGGTTTCCGAAAGCTGGCTGATATCCCAGCTGAAGGCGCGTGGAAAGCTGCCCAAAGATATCTTTTATGCAGTAAAAGGAAGCAACGGACAGTTGTATGTGGATGAATATTATGATAAAATCATCCATCCGATAGATATAGAATAAGCGGCTATTACGACTATTGATGATTGATTGTAATCAAATTGTTGTATTTGGAAGCATGCTTCAGCTCATCCAAAATAACGCCGAATACCGTATCCTTATAAATGCCTGCCGGCAACCCAAACCAGATATTGCGATATTTTTCTACGGCGCCTAGTTCCCCTTGCAGCGCACGCTGCAGTCCTTCGCGATAAGAGCTTATCGGTTGATAAAGCTCGCTTCCTTCGGTTGTGATTTCTTGTCCCGTCAGCGCCCGGTACATCTCTCTGAACATTTTGTTATGGCCCCGTTCGTCATTTCGAATATTGACGATAATCTCTGCTTGCTCCCTTGAAGGGGCGAGCTTTATTAATTCATCATAAAATAGTTCATCGTTTCTTTCTCCCTGAACAGCTTCCTTAATTCCCTGTAATGAAGAATCATAATTTGTATTCCATACCGGTGAAAATGGCATTCGCATGATATGCGGATATTCATAATATTGCCAATACAGATAAGTAGGGTGCAACGGCTACAACTCCCAACACAGTTTTTGCTGGAAGTATATGCATAGTTGCCTATATTGGTTCCTAAGTGTCATTTTGTTCAACCAGGACAAGACAAATGGTTTCAAGTGGTTTGTTTAAATGGATTCTGTTTTTTCTTGACCCGGTGCCATTGTGATTCATTTGATTACTGCCATTTATTTCGTTATTTCATTTAATGGATCAGGAAGTTTTGGCCGCCTTCTGTTTTGGCTGTTTTCGCTTTTTGGGCGCGGCGCCACCGGTATCGGCGGGACTTTGTACGGCCTGAAGCGAGGCTTGAAGGGCAGCCATCAGGTCGATGACCTTACTTGGGCCGGCTGCTGGTGGAGCCGCCACCAGGTCCGGATTTTCGCCCGCTACCTTGTCTTCAATAAGCGCAAGCAGATTGGCGCGGTACTCATCGGTATATTTTGCAGGGTCAAACGGCTCGCTTAGCTGTTCAACAAGCGTTTTGGCCATAGACAGCTCCTTTTCATTGATCGACGGCGCTTCCGGCAAGTTGGGAACCTGGCTGATGGAGCGGATTTCGTCAGGGAACAGCATCGTTTCCAGACAGAGGCAATTATCAACAACGCGTATAGCGGCCAAGCTGCTTTTTGCCCGGATGTTGATGGTGGCAATGCCTATTTTCCCGGTTTGACGTATCGCCTCCAGCAGCAAGGAATAAGCTCCCGATCCCGCCATATCGGGCGAAAGATAATAAGGCTTTTCGAAATAAATGGGATCAATATCTGTAAGGTCGACAAAATCCAATATTTTGATATTACGCGCCGCCTCTGGCTTTAACGCTTCTATTTCCTCCTCTTTTATGATGACGTATTTGTCCTTCTCATATTGGAAGCCCTTCACGATTTCCTCAGGACCAACCTCTTTGTCGCAATGAGGGCATTTTTTTTCATATTTGATCGGCATGCCGCATTCCTTGTGCAGCTGTCTGAAATGAACGTCCCGATCCTCCGTTGCAGAATGCATTTTGACGGGAACGTGAACCAGCCCAAAGCTGATTGCGCCTTTCCATACCGTGTGCATACACTCACTCCATTCACATCTTTTCGTTAGTTTTCCCGTCCGGGTAAAGTTTGTATTCTCTTTGGCTTGAAAAATAATCTGCACATATCGTACAACCCGCAGCACATACCATGTATGAGGAGAAATAGGTGAGAAAGGAGGGTGGGTGGAATGGATGATCAATTCCGTTACTACAAGCCTTTTATTAGTCCGCTTGATCCTTGTCCGCCGATCAGGATTAAAAGCTACAATGTTCCCCCGCAGCTGTTTATTGCATTTCAGCCGCCGAATTGGCCGCAATTTTCGCCTCATGAAGCGTTGAAAAAAGGGACGTTGTGGCCGGCATTGTTTGCACCATATCCTGATCCATCAACTGGAACAGAAGGCAGGTGACCGTATCATGTCCATTGTGCTCGACGACGCTTATTATAAGCTGCTTCATGATTTGCAAGCAGCGGATTTTGTGCTGGTGGAACTAAATCTATATTTGGATACCCATCCCGATGATGAAGCAGCCATTCAGCAGTATAATCAATACGCCGAGCTGCGCAAGCGAATTGCGGCGCAATATGAAGCACAATACGGCCCCTTGATGCACTTCGGCCATAGCTTATCCAAAACCCCATGGCAGTGGAAGGAGGCCCCTTGGCCTTGGCAGGTTTGATTGTAACAATAACGATGGAGACGGAGGAAAGCATTCATGTGGGTGTATGAAAAAAAGCTCCAATATCCCGTCAGGGTTAGCAAATGCGATCCACTTATGGCCAAGTTTCTGATCGAGCAATACGGTGGCTCGGATGGAGAGCTCGCGGCCGCGCTGCGTTATTTGAATCAACGCTACACGATTCCGGATAAGGTTGTAGGGCTGCTGACGGATATAGGGACGGAGGAATTCGCCCACCTTGAAATGATCGCTACGATGATCTACAAGCTGACAAAGGACGCAACGCCGGAGCAGATGAAGGCGGCGGGGTTAGGCGATCATTACGCGAATCATGACAAAGCGCTCTTTTACCAAAATGCATCCGGCGTGCCATGGACGGCCAGCTACATACAGGCCAAGGGCGATCCCATTGCGGATTTGTATGAAGACATCGCGGCAGAGGAAAAAGCGAGGGCAACGTACCAATGGCTGATCGACATGACGGATGACGTCGATTTGCAGGACAGCCTGAAGTTCCTGCGGGAGCGGGAAATTGTGCATTCCATGCGGTTCCGCGAGGCGGTGGAGATTTTGAAGGAGAAGCGGGACGAGCGGATTTTTTATTGATTATAGTTTGGAGAAAAAAGCGAGCCCGTGGGGTAGAATGATATACTCCCATCATAGTTGACAGTAGATTAAGCAAACTTCTACTGCTTCCATGATGGGAGTTTTTTGATGGTCGAAAAGGGGCGAGTTCATGTTGCCTTTTACAATTGGACACAATTAACTCAATGTTACCTATTAGGCTCTAGTAATAAAATAAATACTCTTATGAGAAACTTCGCTTAATTGGTTAATGAACAGTTCGTAGCTGCTGCGCAGCCGATCCATAATGTGCAGTAAGTGAAGGGGGGATGGCCCTAATTAATCGACAGCAGCTCCGAATTAGAAAATAGAGTCATATACAGCGTAGTTAAACTAACGTTCCCAGATAGTTGAGTCAAGCATTATAATTTCCACTTAAACCAACGACCATGTCCGTCTATTTCTGCTAACGTTTCACTGTGTTCATTCCCATCGGCGTAATAATCAAGATGAAGGTCTAAATCCCACATATTGTTATAGAGATGAAACACTTCCCGCTCTTTACCCAAGAATTGAATTTGCTCACTCAATTTTTTCTTCGCAGCGGCCGGAATCTGATTGGCCACATGGGTATGAAATATACAAATTGTTGAATCGTGAGAAACGGTTGGAATTATTTCCGGGAGAATAGATACTCCATTTCCCTCAATTAGCTCCAAAGGCTGACTTTTAAGGTAATGAGCCGCTTTTTCAAAATAAGAATTACGCTCCTTATGTTCAGGCCATATCAAAGCTTTTAGCCAAAGGTAATCTTCGGGATCATTTAGGTTATTGACGTGTAAATCTAAACCAATCCTGCGTTGGACGGGTGGACTATGCTCAAACAATAATGGGAATCTATCTCCTTTAACTGTGGCACTTATTTCTAAAGTCGCTTGCTTCGATCCGTACTTCTGGTTGGATTGGTAGGAGTAACTATATTTGTCCCACAAGAGTTGGAGGCCTGCGCTTGTTCCTATTTCTATAAGTGTTAACGGCTTCTTAGTTATTTTATAAATATGGCAAAAGCTCGGGTATAAATATGCACATCGTCTGACTTCATTAGTTTGGACAAGTTTGTTTTCTAAAAGCTGAATGATCTCATATTCGTTCTGTATACAAAAATCCTTGAAACAATGTATAGCTCCTGAAGGTTTCTTTGGTTCTTCTACAATGCTGGGATAGTACGCGGTTAACTCATGTTCTCTCCCACTTAAAAGCAAATAATGAACCGCCCCAAGTAAAAGGTTAGGAACAGGTTGTTCTGGCTTTGAATGAGCAGCCATTTTAAGCAAATCCAGGTCATTTGCAATATGCCCTGCAAGATGTTCATAAAGACTACTCGAGTCTTTACATTCCCTTTCTGCAAAAATCTTAAATCGTTCCGATAGCACATCGATATCCATCACAATCACCACCCCTTCCATATAGTGGTATAGTATCATGAATAATCAATAAACAATACCTTGAACTTTCTATCTCATCGATAGAGTTCCTTTATCACAGAACTACAACTAATATGATGAATACGATTGGAGCTTTCTTCTATTTGGTTTAATTGATTTATTCTTTTGCATCGAGAGATTGAGTGCTTGTTGCACAGTTCGACGATAAAGCGAAGCAACGTTCAATTTCTATGAAGGAGAGAATCCAAATACCCAATTTATCATAACAGGCTTACCAAAAAACCCGTCTCAAAAAGCATGCTTTTTGAGACGGTTTTTTTGCCTACTTTTAGTGTTTCAAAATGCCTTAAGTTGTAATTTGGAACGTATCATCTGACGCAACCACTTTTTGAAACGTTTACGGGAGGAATTATATTGAAGCTGGCATATGGTCGTGTATCGGCTAAGGATCAGAATCCGGAACGACAGCGCGTTAAGTTCCGGGAGCTGGGAGTTGATGAACGGTATGTATTTGTCGACAAGCAGAGCGGTAAGAACTTTGACAGGCCGCAGTATCAGGCAATGCGTTTGCTGATTCGGGAAGGTGATTTGGTATACATGGATGCGCTCGATAGGTTGGGTCGGGATTACGATGGAATAATTTCGGAATGGAAGCACATCACGCGCGAGCTCAACGCGGATAGCAGTCTGGATAATGAAGCATTGTTTGATTCGCGGAAATTCAAAAGAATGGGTGACCTGGGGAAGTTGCTTGAGGATCAGTTTCTCAGCATGCTGGCTTATGTGGCTGAGCAGGAAAGAAAGAAGAACAGGCAGCGACATGCTGAAGGGATAGAGGTAGCTCGTACAGATGGCGTGAAGTTTGGTCGACCTAGTACTCTGTAAACCAACAAACTAATAGTAATCCATTGACCCGTCGATATATCTACAAAAAAGATATGAGGGATTGAGG
>NZ_LYPA01000063.1 GCF_001675045.1 Paenibacillus oryzae | reverse complement strand
CTTGCCTTCAGCTAACAGTTCCTACTGCCAAGCCTGTAGCGGACTTTCACCGCCTAGTTATCGCCCATGCCGGGCGCACATCGTAAAAAGAGCCTTGAAAACCACTTTTAAGCGGTTATGAAGGCTCTTTTGCATTCCGATTACAAATCAGCCATTAATAGATAGCTGTGTTTTTGAAACCCTGCTCCAGGCGGCTAGACCATTCCATTTTATTGCTTTGCCCGTTTATTGGTTTGCCCGTTTATTGTTTTGCCCGGTCCTTGCCCTTGTCGGATTCGCCCGCATTACGGTTGGCGGCATCGCGGTCCTGCTGCATTTCCTCAACCGATTTGACTTTCAGACGCGCGGCTCCCTTGTAATCCTTGGTAGGAAGCAGAGGGCCAGTCTCAAGACGCTGCTTTGCAGCAGCAATAGCCGTCCCGTATTGCGGCAGCCACTGGCTTCCGGCGACCAGCATTTCGTCGACCATTTGCCAAATTTCCTTTGGATTGCAGACGGCTCCTACCAGCGGGTCCATCATAAAAGCTTGCCGCAGCAGCTTGTCGTCGCCGTGAACGGCCGCTTCGACAGCCAGACGCTGCACCGATATGCTGACGTTGCACACAGCTGCCGGTCCAAGCGGCAAATCGCCAACCAGTGCCATCGAAATGCCGTTTCGATCGACATACCCTGGCGCTTCAATAATCGCGTCATCCGGCAAATTGGAGATGATGCCGTTGTTAACGACGTTGAAATGGCCGCGATATACACGCCCCGTTTGAAGAGCCTCGATAATATAGGAGCCATGCTCATGGCTTCTCAGCTCGCTTTTGTACTCCAAGGGCGCATCCTTCATCCAGTTGGGAAAATCGGTCTCAAACCAGCTCCGCCCCTCTGTGCATACGCGCAAATAACCGCCTGTTTCCCCGTTGATCCAGTTGCCAAGGTCGATCCATTCGCCAATTTCCTCCGGCCTTTTTCTGTACCAGGGCACATATTCGCTTAAATGTCCGTTGGACTCCGTGCTGTAGTAGCCAAAACGGCGCAGCATATCGATCCTTACCTTCTCGGTCCGGCTAAAATCCTCATGGCGTTCAAATGCCTCCAGCAATTCGCCGGTCAAATCCTTGCCCTGATGCGAAATGGAAATGTACCACGTCTGGTGATTGATTCCCGCGCAGATAATATCCACTTCCTCCTGCTTTAACCCAAACGCCTCGGCAATTTGCCAATGCCCGCCTTGTACGCCATGGCAAAGCCCAACCGTACGAACGCCGCCATATTTATTGCAGGCCCAGGTAAGCATAGCCATCGGATTGGCATAGTTGAGCAGCAGCACATCGGATGCCGCATTTTCCCGGATGTCACGGCAAATGTTCAGCATCTCCGCTATGCCGCGCTGCCCGTACATGATGCCTCCGGCGCATAATGTATCCCCGACGCATTGATCCACTCCGTATTTCAACGGAATATCTACATCGCTCGCAAAAGCTTCAAGGCCGCCCACCCGGATTGTACAAATAACATAGTTGGCATCCTTCAACGCTTCTCTACGGTCGGTTGTAGCATGTATCTTAATAGAAAGGCCGTTCTCCGTAATATCCCGCTGGCAAAGCTTAGTGACCATCTCCAGATTGGGTTCGCTGATGTCGGTAAAAGCAACCGAAATGCTCTGAAGCTCGGGAACAGACAACAAATCGCGCAGGAGCCCCCTCGTAAACCCGATAGATCCGGCGCCGATAAACGTAATTTTGATAGTTGACATAAATGCATCTCCTCCAAGCCAGCCGTCAGGCTGTTTCATCTATCTATGCTCCCATTGTAGCAACATCGCTCCGAAAGCGTTATCAAAATGGTGACCACTTAAACGCCGGCTTGTCAGAAATCGTCACTTTTATCAATCATCTATTTTCAAAAATAAGCCTTAGTCCGCCCCCATGCCCCCCCTACATCTCGCCTTCTGCTTCTGCTTTCTCCTTCTCTGCCGCTCCCATTGCAGCTATCGGTCTACCTCTACTCCTTCTCCCAAAAGCTCTCATGCAGCTGCTGGGATTTACGGTATTCCACAGGCGTAACTCCCGTATGCTTCCGGAACAACGCATGAAAGTAGGCACGGCTGCCAATGCCCGCATATTCAGGAATATCTCCAACGGGAATATCGGTCCGGCGCAGCAGCATCATCGCTTTTTCCATGCGCAGATCCGTCAGGTACGATGTAATCGTTGTGCCGGTAGCAGCTCCAAATACCCGATGCAAATAGCCGGGATGCAAATTAACGGCCGACGCAATATCCTTGACGCCGATATCGCGGTCATAGTTTTGCTGCATATACCGAATCGCCTCTGTTACGTACCGGCCTGCGGGATTGTCGCCTTTAGCCAGCATATCTCTGCGGATATGCGCAATCGTCACCAGCAGCTGGGCAAAAAGCAGCTGAACCTTCATCTTGCGGGACTCCTCGCCCGCCCCTAGCTCCAGCACAAGACTTTTGAGCACCGGGTATAACTCATCGCAATCCGATAAAACAAGGTGGGTGGAGATTTCCTCCGCCAGTTCCCGAACCTCCTCGTCCTCCTGACACAGCTTTCTCAGCGAGGGCAGCCCGGTTGCGCACTCTGCCATATCAAACTCAACATTTAGCATCCGGCAAGGCCCCTTCTCCTCGACCAGCAGCCGATGCGGCACCGTTGCATCCAGAATAATAAACTGGCCCTTTTTTAGCTCATAACGGGAAAAAGCCCCGGTCCACTGAACCTGGGGCTCCTCCTCTGCAATGGAACGTTTCCGGTCTGTTCCCGCCGCCTCGCCGCTTACCGCCTCTGCTTCTGCTTCTGCTTTTGCTTTTGCTTTTGCTTTTGCTTTTGCTTTTGCTTCTGCTTCTGCTTCTGCTTCCGCTTCACAAGTGTCACCCATAGGGTAATCCCGAGCTACCTCCACCCGGCATTTGCCGGAAAGAACATACATAATTTCAACGGAAGCGTGAGTATGAAAGCTCATCGTATAATCCGCCCACTGCCTAAAATAATAAGCGTAAACGCGCGGATGCTTGTCTCCCTCCAGCCACTCCGGTTTAAAAATGCCGGTCACGGCAAACACTCCTCCCGTCGAATTGATCCATCTATATAAGTTGAACAAAAGAAAAGTAGCGACAGGCCAGCGACAGGCCAGAGTGTGAGGGGTTCTGGAGAAAAGCATATGCTTACGAAGTANAATGCCGGTCACGGCAAACACTCCTCCCGTCGAATTGATCCATCTATATAAGTTGAACAAAAGAAAAGTAGCGACAGGCCAGCGACAGGCCAGAGTGTGAGGGGTTCTGGAGAAAAGCATATGCTTACGAAGTAACGTTCTTCCAGAACGTTTTAAGCGGTCGCTTGTGTTCCCGGATTTCACCATTTGAACCTATCATTCAGGGAAATCTGGGAACAACTGCGATCGGAAGAACTTTTCCCACGCCGGCCTACACCGCTGAAACTCTTTTGTTTAACTTATATAGCGGCATTGGGACATTCAATGAGAAGCCAGCTTCACGGCTGCGCGAAGAGCCGCGTCAATTTCCCTCTCCACGGCATTCGCCACTTCGTCGGAGTGAGGATCGTATTCGGCAGCCAAATCGGCGTCTGCATAACCGTCCAAAGCCAAAATAGCGCCAGCACGCGCCCCCCGAAGACTTGCAACAACATAAAGGGCTGCAATCTCCATTTCGACAGCGAGCGCGCCAGCAGCTTTATACGTTTTGTGGGGGATGTCCACAACTCCGGAGAAAAAGACGTCCAGCGTTACCGTCAGCCCTTTTTTTACAATACCGCCGCCTTGCAGCGCGGCTTCATACAGCGCCTCCGTAACGGCGCTATCCGCAACGGCGGGGAAACCCTCCGGTACAAGCTGGCGGGTCAAGCCTTCCGCACGAATTGCAGCTGTGCTGATTATGAGGCTGCCAGCCGGATGCTCCGCCGAATAGGAGCCGGCCGTGCCAACCCGGATCAACGTCCCGACTCCGCCGCGAATGAGCTCCTCGAAGCATACGGCGGCTCCCGGCGAACCAACGCCATGACTGACTACCGCCAGCCGTGTCCCGCTGAATTCGCCAACAAACGTACGATATTCCCGGGCAAAAGACAGCTCTCGTACATTGTCCAGCTTGCGGGCGATAACCTCCGCGCGTCTTGGATCGCCGCATACGATAGCCAAACCGGGCAGATCCTCGCTATTGACTTGCAGAATAGGCAAAAACATCTAATCAAACTCCTTTTTCAGCCACTCGTCCTCGGGAATATCCAGGTTTTCGCCGGAAAAACGTTGCTCCCGGAAGGGGTCTGCGTAATTGTGGAAGCCATTGCGCTCCCAAAATCCGGGCCGGTCTTCCTTCATAAATTCCAATCCGGTGATCCATTTGGCGCTTTTCCAGAAATAAAGATGAGGCACTATGAGGCGCAGCGGGCCTCCGTGCTTGTCGGAAAGCGGCGCGCCGTCGTAACGATGAGCCAAAATAACATCGTCACGCAGCAAATCCTCGATCGGTAAGTTGGTTTCATAATCCTGATCCGCACGCACCATCACATAGCGGGCTTCCGGCGATACGTCAAGACGGGCCAGCAGCTCCGAAAAGCGAACGCCTTCCCACTCCGTATCCAGCTTGGACCAGCGAGTCACGCAGTGAATATCGCAAACCACCTTGGTTTGCGGCAGCTCAAGCAGTTGGTCAAAGGTCCAGCTTCCTTTATTCTCCGCTTCGCCAAATATGGATAGCGACCAGTCCGCCATACTATAATGCGGCACTTCCCCTTCATGCAAAATCGGAAACCGTTCCGTCACCGTCTGGCCTGGCGGCACCCTATGAGCAATCTCTGAATCGACTTCTACTATTCTGGGATTGACTTTTTTGAGACGTTCAGCCTTGTTGTGCATGGTAGTCATTCCTCCGCATATCTGAAAAATGGTGAAAATTGAGTTGAAAGCAAGTTAAACGCCGCTGCAGGTTTAACATCGAAGAAAATCGGCGTTATCGAACCCTTTTAGGTTATTTTGTACGACGAATCGTACAAAATCCCAAACCTTGGCGCTGCTTCGCTCTATTTTGTACGATAAATCGTACAAAGTCCCAAATCGCAGCGCTGCTTCGCTCCATTTTGTACGACGAATCGTACAAAATTCCAAACCGTAGCGCTGCTTCGCTCCATTTTGTACGACGAATCGCACAAAATTCCAAACCGTAGCGCTGCTTCGCTCCATTTTGTACGACCAATCGTACAAAATCCCAAACCATAACGCTGCTTCGCTCCATTTTGTACGACGAATCGTACAAAATCCCAATCCTTGGCGCTGCTTCGCTCCATTTTGTACGACGAATCGTACAAAATCCCAAACCGTAGCGCTTCTTCGCTTCATTTTGTACGATAAATCGTTACTACTCAGGTACCACTGCAAAGGAAAAGCTATTTTTGCCTACCTGAATAAGGGATTGAAGGATTCCAAGTCCC
>NZ_LYPA01000062.1:1185-7121 GCF_001675045.1 Paenibacillus oryzae | reverse complement strand
GAGCCATTAGCTCAGTTGGTAGAGCACCTGACTTTTAATCAGGGTGTCGAAGGTTCGAGTCCTTCATGGCTCACCAGTTTTATTATGCAAGACCCACGCGCGCGTATGGCGGAATTGGCAGACGCACCAGACTTAGGATCTGGCGGGAGACCGTGGGGGTTCAAGTCCCTCTACGCGCATCATAAACACGAAAAAACCTTTCAATCGGTTATGATTTGAAAGGTTTTTTTGTTTTTTACACATCTTAATAAAAAACACTAATGCCTCATTTTTGAGGGGGATGAAGGAAAGCTTTAACTTTACCTCGAATTGTTCTGCTTATATATGAAGTTATAGCCGCCGTAACATGCTTATATTTCATCTAGGAAAGGATATTTGAGTCTATGATAAAAGGCAAAGGCAGAATTTTGTCGGAGAAAATAACAGTTGCCAAAATGATGGTTGTTTATTGCAAAGGAAACAGTCACCCGAGTCCGCATCTGTGCCCGGATTGCCAGCTCTTGCTGAACTATGCTCAAAAGCGTCTGGACAGCTGCCAATTCGGCGAAAAAAAGTCCTTCTGCGAGCAATGTCCAGTCCATTGCTACAAGCAGGATATGCGGGTAAAAATCAAAATGGTCATGCGCTTTTCCGGGCCTCGCATGCTGATGCATGATCCCCCGCTTGCGATCAAGCATCTCTTATTGAGCACGATTTACCGGTACAAAAAAAGGAAAGGCCTGGTTGGACCAGACCGCTGGGAGCAAGCAGAAGCCAGGCGTAGCGAGCGGAATGAGAAGGCTGAAGTGTTTAGGGAACAATCGGTACGTAAGAGATAATGAAAGCCAGGTCATTGTTAAGGTTATGCACAGAATTGTGGATAAGTGGTGGGTTATTCAACGAACGAACATTCTGAGTCAATAATATGTGTATAATAGTGTGGATAATTTCAAAATTACCCACAATTTTATTCACATTATGTACAACTGGGATGTGCATAACTTAGCAAAATGTGAACAACAATAAGAAGCAATATAAAAGGGCAGGATATAAGCAGAAATTCCTTTTATTATTGTGAAATAAATCACGTGTTATTTTGGATTGGCATGTTAGGATTAACACATACAATACCTTGATTTAACAATGCCGAGGGGGATTACGATGAGCGGAAACGAAACCAGCGTTACTCAATTTATGCTGCAATTTTGCTTGCACTGCGAGGATGCAGAGCTTTGCTCGACGGAGGAGCAATGCCGGGCTTGCATGGCCGAACATAGTCAAAACGATGAGGAAGAAAACGCGGAATCCACCAGCGATTTGCTGAAAGCCTATTACGCTTAAAAAGCTGCTGGGAGACTGATGAAATCGAAGCTAAGGTAAGCTTCTGGGATAATACTTGAAAAGGCTGCCTTCTCATAATGATTGAGGGCAGCCTTTCCTTTTGTATACTCAACTATCTACAACTCCTAATTTAAAGCGCCACATGGCACATTAGAGGGCATTAACGCCATTTTGGGCGGGGAACCCATTACATGGTGTTCAGGAATCGCTCCAGGTCATTTGCAACGGTAAATAGATGAGCGCGATTTTCAAATTCATTGCGGTCCTCAGGCAATGGCAAATGGCGATGAAGCTCACGAATGTTGCGAAGCTGCTCGTAAAATCCATCGCTTTTGGATGGATCGGTGTACCCTTTGCTTAGCTCCATCAGAAACGCGCCAATTCGATTGCTCTGGTCTAATTGCGATGTAATTTGAGAGATTTCCGGAAGCATGCGCTCCAGTAATTCGTATTGACGGCGTTTGTTGTCAAAATAAATGGTGTATTGGCTCTGTCCCCTGTTTTCCTCGTCCAGAAGGGCCATTTGTTTGGCACTTGCCAGCTTGTCGGATAAGGCAAGCAGCTCTTTTCCATCCCAAAGCGTATATCCGTCCTGCAAATAATCGCCGTATTCCTTTAGAATAGCAGCGATAAGCCGGTCTACCTCTACTTTTAGCGCATCCACCTTTTTATCGATGCTTGGCATATACCAGTTGATGAGCAGCGCAACGCCAAGCCCTATGGCTATAACCAAAATTTCATTGATGAAAAAAGAAAGCTCCACCTTGTGGTGCATATACACATGCATGACGATAACGGAGCTGCTCGCTATGCCTTCCTGAATGCGCAAGCGGACAACAAGCGGAATAAAGGTGAGAAGCAAGATAAAAAATGTAAAGGCATGATAGCCCAATACCGTAAACAGCGCGCTGGAGTAGAACAGGACAAGCAGACAGGAAAATAGCCGGCTTAAAGCGGCCCGCTTGGATTGCTTGCGCGATTTTTGAATGCAAAGCAGGGTCAAAATGCCGGATGCCGTATAAAATTCAAGTCCTAGAAACTGGGCAATGAGAATAGATAAGGTTACGCCGATTGCGGTTTTAATTGTCCGGTAACCAATAATTCTGCTAATACTGCGCATGGGTGCTACACCTAATTTCTATGATGATAAAGCCATTATAAGCATAAACAAAATGCAGTGTAAATGAAAGGAAGACGATGAAATGACTTAATGATGCATACGGACGGCTAAGGTTATCCATGTTAAGAAAACAGAAATTTTGAAACGCAAAGGATTTTGAAGCGTAATGTTGAATCATATAGATAGAATCTATGCAAAATTTATGGAGGTGAATCCCTCACTGAGGGAACGTATTGGACATTGGTCTAGTCATTAATTTACTGTTGGTTGCTTTGTTGATTTTGTTAACGGCCTTTTTTGTTGGATCTGAATTTGCAGTCATTAAAGTTAGGCTATCCAGAATTGATCAGCTTGTGTCTGAGGGCAACAAAAAAGCACTGGCAGCAAAAAAAGTTGTCACGCATCTGGATTATTATTTATCCGCGTGTCAGCTGGGCATTACCGTTACGGCGCTGGGACTTGGCGCGCTGGGCGAACCGACAGTAGAAAAAATTTTACACCCTGTTTTTAATGCTATGGGCTTGCCTGAATCGTTGGCAACTCCAATCTCTTACATTCTTGCATTGTCGCTGATGACCTTCCTGCACGTTGTATTGGGCGAAATGGCCCCTAAGACGATGGCGATTCAGTTTGCGGAAAAAATGACGCTGATGCTGGCTCCGCCGCTTGTGCTGTTCGGAAAAGTTACCTTTCCGTTTATTTGGCTGCTTAACGGCTCCGCAGCACTTATTCTTCGTATTGCTGGCGTTAAACCGGCAGGACATGAACAAGCTCACTCCGAAGAGGAGCTTAAAATTATTATGACACAAAGCTTCAACAGTGGTGAAATCAACCAGACGGAGCTTTCATATATGCAAAATATTTTTGCTTTTGATGAGCGCGTCGCTAAAGATATTATGGTTCCCCGCACACAAGTAATGGTTTTGGATGCGCGAATGACGCAAAATGAAATCCTGGACATTATCGATGAAAATCGCTATACAAGATATCCAGTTACGGAAGACGGAGACAAGGACAAAATTATCGGTTTTTTGAACGCTAAGGAGTTTATGACCAATGTGGTTATGAAACGTTCCTTTACGCTAAAAGAGCATTTGCACGCGATGGAGGTCGTATATGAAACGGCGCCGCTTCAGGATGTGCTGAAGAAAATGCAGAAAAAAGGCGTGCATATCGCTGCGGTTGTCGATGAGTATGGCGGTACGGCAGGTATTGTAACGATGGAGGATCTGTTGGAGGAAATCGTCGGCGAAATTCGCGATGAATTTGATGAAGACGAGGTCCCGGACATTCAAAAGGTGAAGGAAGACCAATATTTCATTAACGGCCGCGTATTGCTGGAGGACCTGGAGGAAAGGTTCGGCATTTCGTTCAAGGACAGCAGCTATGAGGTGGATACTGTAGGGGGATGGCTTCAGGTGCAGATGCTTGATTTTGACAAGCTGCCGGAGCCGATCCATCATGATAATCAAATCTGGACGGTTGTTGAGATGGACAATCGCCAAATATTGAAGGCATCCATGGTTTTGATTCCCGAAAAAGAACAGGACGAGGAGCAGGACGAGCAGTCCTGATTTTAGGAGAAGATGTTGATTTATAAGGAACAACAATTAAGCTGTTCAGGCCGTCATTGGCCTGAACAGTTTTTTGTTGCCGCGCTGCTGGGCTCATTATGATTCGGGGTGGGGCCTGCGCCCGGCAAACCCGTCTTCGTGCTCATGATAATGAGTGATGCGCTCTTCCCCTTCCCGCCAGCATAGCAGGACCTCCTTGCCATCAACGACCGAAGGGAAGTCCAGCAGGCCTGGCTCGATCATTTTGAGCAAGACGCCTTTTCGGGTAAAGTTTTCTACAAAAAGCTTGATCTCGAGCTGCTTGAATTCCAGACGGGATTCAAGCTCGAATAAGGGCTCACTGGACGTATCAACCGTTTTGTTTTTCAGGATTTGATAAATCGTATGCTGCGCCTCCAGCTCATTGGATAGCTTCTGGAGGTTTGCCAGCTCCGCCTTAATCGTCGGCAGTAGGTCGTTTGCTTCTTTTAGTGTAAAAAGCTTTCTATGCATGATGTCATCCCCATTAAAAGTTGTTCAAAGCCCAGTTTACTAAAACGTGAAGGCACGGGCAAATCCCACTTTTTTTGTCAAAGTTTAGATTGACATTTTGTTTGAGAACTATTATCATTAAGTGGTGTTGATAAACATTATCATTTTTTCATTGAATATAAATGGATGTACAGACGGGTAAATAAAAGCAGCCTGCAGGAAAGCAGCGGAAGGAGCGTGTTGGAGAATGATACGGTTAACGACTTCAAGTTTGGATATCGGCTACGACGAGCGATTGATTGTGAAGGATTTAAACATTTCAATTCCACAAGGAAAAATAACTGCGCTTGTTGGAGCAAACGGATCGGGCAAATCGACGATTTTGAAAACAATGGCGCGGATTATGAATCCGTCGAAGGGCAGCGTTATGCTGGACGGTAAATCCATTCACAAGCAATCCACGAAGGAAGTAGCAAAGCAATTGGCCATTCTTCCCCAAAATCCGACGGCTCCTGATGGCTTGACTGTAGCCGAGCTGGTGTCTTATGGTCGTTTTCCGTATCAAAAAGGATTTGGTTCCATGAGCAAAGAGGATAAGTCCGTTGTTCAATGGGCGATTGAGGCAACGGGTATGGAGGAGTTTGCTTCCCGTCCGGTGGATCAGCTGTCCGGCGGCCAACGTCAACGTGCCTGGATCGCGATGGCTCTGGCTCAGGAAACTGATATTTTGTTCCTAGATGAACCAACAACCTTCCTGGATATGGCTCACCAGCTTGAAGTGCTTCATCTGCTGCAGAAGTTAAACGAGGTAAATAACCGCACGATCGTTATGGTGGTCCATGACCTGAACCATGCAGCCCGCTATGCCCAGCATATGATCGCTATCAAAAAGGGCGTTGTATGCGGCGAAGGCTCGCCGATTGAGGTTATTACGCCTGAGATCATGCGCGAAGTTTTTAACATTGAAGCTGATATTGTGGCAGATCCCCGTACAGGCGTGCCGTTATGTCTTCCGTTTGCGCTGGCAGGTCAGCCAGTGGCTGAACGAATCGTGGAGAAAACGCGGGAGCAGCAGGTTGTTCAAAAGCTTGCCGCTGCGGGTGCATAATTATAATTGAAACAACTCCGGAATTAGGCAGAGAGTCTGCTGATTTCGGAGTTTTATGGTTTATTGGAGCAGCTAAAGCGGTAAGAAAACAGGGCGTTTTTAAAGTTACAGCGATGGCTTTAAATTTTTTTTAAAAAGCAGTTGCAATTGCATGAGGAACATGATATATTATTACTTGTCGCCGCGATTGTAAAGTCGCAAATGACTTTAAAAGCATATATGCGGAAGTGGCTCAGCGGTAGAGCATCGCCTTGCCAAGGCGAGGGTCGCGGGTTCGATTCCCGTCTTCCGCTCCATATTATTTGCGGCCTTAGCTCAGCTGGATAGAGCGTTTGACTACGAA
>NZ_LYPA01000062.1:0-1167 GCF_001675045.1 Paenibacillus oryzae | reverse complement strand
AAGTGGCTCAGCGGTAGAGCATCGCCTTGCCAAGGCGAGGGTCGCGGGTTCGATTCCCGTCTTCCGCTCCATATTATTTGCGGCCTTAGCTCAGCTGGATAGAGCGTTTGACTACGAATCAAAAGGTCAGGAGTTCGAATCTCTTAGGCCGCGCCATCTTTTATTAATCGCATCATTTCGGGACGTAGCTCAGCTTGGTAGAGCACCTGGTTTGGGACCAGGGGGTCGCATGTTCAAATCGTGTCGTCCCGACCATCTTAATATGCGGGTGTAGTTCAATGGTAGAACTTTAGCCTTCCAAGCTAATAGCGTGGGTTCGATTCCCATCACCCGCTCCAGTATCTAAATCATCGAGAAGCCTTGATTCATGAGGCTTCTTTTTTGCGTTTTATAATAAGCCAAAAGCCGCCCAGTGTTTGTCTTTGATACATAAGGGGGGATTTTTTGCAACATTATGTAAATGATTTCCGTTTATTATAAGTGGAGCGCAAAGCCTCCTCCTGCAATGACAAGATCGAATTTATTTGGCTCAGATGTTAATGAGGTATGAAGAAAGGATTGGTTGTATGAAAAAATGGCTTATTTTAATGGCATTGTGTCTAATGACGGGGTGTTCCGTATCAGCAACTGAAACCGGTGGTCCAGCGCATCCGGATATCATTTACATATCGTTTTATTCTGTTGAACATGCAGACAAATCTCAACCAATGCTTATTAATGTGATATCAGATAAGGAAGATATTATGGTGTTTGACGCGATTTTGAGCGAAGGTGTGGAGGCGGAATTGAAGGCGGACGATGCGGCTGATATTTACTATTTGCAGCTTGACTACCCCAAAAATGGCCAGTCTCAATATAGGGATTTTTTATATGTTACGAACGACAAGAACCAATCGTATATTAAGGAATTATTCAAGAGCTCCCAGTATGGTTATGATGCCTTTGACGAAAAAGCAAAAGCGTCTCTAATGAACTCTATTGGCAATGAAGGATGGCTTCAGCTGAAGAGCCTGCTGCCGATATGAGCTTTTCTTTACAAATAAAAACCGCTGGCCATAGTGGATATGCGCCAGCGGTTTTTTTTGAACGTGCGCCCGGCATGGGCGATAACTAGGCGGTGAAAGTCCGCTACAGGCTTGGCAGTAGGAACTGTTAGCTGAAGGCAAG
>NZ_LYPA01000061.1:836-2642 GCF_001675045.1 Paenibacillus oryzae | reverse complement strand
CAGTGCCACATCATAGTTGCCGCTGACGCTGTTGTAGGTGACGATCGCTGTTACTCCTGCGGCATCCCCGATAAGCAAGCCGTTTACATAGCTTTGTACGGCTGCTGTTTTGTTCGACTGTGAGGCTCCAAAAGCAACATTGATCTCTCCATTCGCCAAAGCCGCCTTGGCGGCTGCTACGGCCTGCGTATTAGTAAGACCGCTAAAAGGTGTTGCGGTAATCGCTATCGTTTGCTGCGAGGTCGTTTGCCTCTGCAAACCTTTTGCTACCGTGACGGTGAAGGTATAGCTGCCGTCTGTACCGTTTACATTGTCTCCGTTGCCCGCAATCGGCGCCATGTAGTTATCTGTATTGACAGTCACCGAAACCGCATTATTGTTGACTGCTGCCTCAGCAGTGGCTTTCAGTGCCGCCGCAATGACCGATTCGCTGGTCGCCGTTGCTTGGGCCAGGGTGCTGTAGCTCGCGGCTTCCGCCGCTATCTTTGCCGCCGATACAATATCGATGTCTGGATCTGCTGATTCGTTTACCGTCATCATCAAGCTTTTAATGTCATTCGCGCTGCCCTTGGACAGCACAACATCATAGTTGCCGCTGACGCTATTATAGGTAACGATCGCCGTCACCCCGGCGGCATCGCCAACCAGAAGACCGTTAACGTAGCTCTGGACTGCTGTGGTTTTGACGGCTTGCAAGGCTCCGAATGCAACATTGACCGTTCCATCTACTAATGCCGTCTTTGCCGCTGCTACTGCCTGAATGTTGGAAAGTCCGTCGAAAGCCGTCGCCAAAATGGGAACCGTCATCGGAGCGGTCGTACGGGCCTGCCATGGCCGAAGAAACGTGATGGTAAAGGTATAGCTGCCATCTGTACCGTTCGGGTTGTCGGCATCCCCTGTAATCGACGGAACGTAGCCCAGCTCCCTCACTCGTCCGGTTCTGATTGGGTCAGACTCAACGCCACCTTTTTGGATTGCGATTAACACTTGACTATTAATGAATGAATTTACCAATCCGTTGTCATACATAACCTGTGTGATGCCCGAAAAGTCGCCCTGTTCGATCGCGGTCTTGACCGAAGCCAGGTACGGATCAAACTCCTCATTCAGGGGGAGATTCACCATCCCTCCACCCCATGCATTTCCCTTTTCCATATAAATATCAATCGGGATTTGCCCCTCTATATTGGCGTTAGCGCTAACTGAAATGGTCATAAAGTCCAATTGGAGATCGCCGAATAACTCATTAAAATAACGTTTCACCATCTCATCGAGCTCCGTCCAGGTCGTGCCTAACGGCACATCGAGCGCTTGAAGCTCGCCAGTCAGGTCCATGGCCTTGTCGATCGCCTGTTGATTGGAAACGCCGGCATATGGCATCGCCTTGATCATGAGCGTCTGCCGAGCGATGCTTTGCACCTGCGCACCCTTGGTCAACGTAACGGTGAACGCGATCTGGCCGTCGGTGCCAATTGGGAAGTCCGCGTCTCCCGCCTTTGGCGCCGTGTACGCATCAACGTGGATTGACAGACCAATCTCGTCGTTATTTGCCGCCTGCTTTACCAGCTGCTCCACATAACTCGCCACCGCCGCTTCGGTACCATATTCCGCCTGATTGGCAGCGGGATACTCCGCCTTCTCTACCGCTTCCTTCGCTGCCTGCACTATTGCAATATCCGGGTCGGGCGCTTCGTTGAACGTGATACGCAAACTCGTACTGTCGGTACGGGTACCCTTGGAAAGCGCTACATCATAGCTTCCGCTCATGCTGTTGAAGGTGACGATTGCACTCACCCCTGCGGCATC
>NZ_LYPA01000061.1:0-813 GCF_001675045.1 Paenibacillus oryzae | reverse complement strand
CTCGTACTGTCGGTACGGGTACCCTTGGAAAGCGCTACATCATAGCTTCCGCTCATGCTGTTGAAGGTGACGATTGCACTCACCCCTGCGGCATCCCCGGTAAGCAAACCGTTCACATAGTTTTGTACGGCTAATGTTTTGTCAGCCTGCCCAGGCTCAAACCCAACATTGACCTCCCCGTCTACCAAAGCCGCCTTGGCCGCAGCCACCGCCTGCGCATTAGGTATGCCGGTAAAGGCCGTTGCGGTGATGATAATGGTTTGCTGCACGCTCGTTTGGCTCTGCAGCCCTTTAGACACCGTGACGGTGAAGACATAGCTGCCATTTGTACCATTCAGATTATCGCCGTCGCCTGCAATTGGCGCTGTGTAGCTAGTCCTGGCAACCCCGACCGTAACCTCATTATTGTTGATCGCTGCCTCGGCAGTAGCTTTCAATACCGCCATAATGACCGACTCGCTGGCGGCCGCTGCTTGAGTCATACTGTTGTAGCTCGCCTCTTCCACTGCTGCCTTGGCTGCCAACACGATGGCAATGTCCGGGTCTGCCGCTTCGTTCATCGCCATCGTTAGGCTTTTGCTGTCGCTTGCGTTCCCTCTGACTAAGGCTACATCATACCTGCCCGTGTCGTTGTTGTAGGCAACGGTCGCCGTTACCTTCGGATCACCGGCTATCAGGTGGTCTACATAGCTTTGCACCGCCGCTGTTTTGTCCGTCTGTGAGGCCCCGAAAGCGACATCGACCGCTCCGTCCACCAAAGCAGCCTTGACCGCTGTCAAGGCTTGTTCATTAACCTCACGGAAGGTCGTGGCC
>NZ_LYPA01000060.1 GCF_001675045.1 Paenibacillus oryzae | reverse complement strand
GGGACTTGGAATCCTTCAATCCCTTATTCAGGTAGGCAAAAATAGCTTTTCCTTTGCAGTGGTACCTGAGTAGTAACGATTCATCATACAAAAGCTGGGGACAAGCGGGGTGGACTGAGCATTTTGTACGACAGATCGTATAAAATGCTGTTTTCGGCTCAACAAACCTATGTTTTTGTGCGTTTTTTCATACAACATGGCAATATTTACAATAGGGATTACAATAATTTGTGTGAAATATCGTTCAAAATCTCGCTAGCATGCCCCAAGATCCACCTTTTGCTTCATGCCCCCCATTCCCAGGTTTATTCAGCAGCACTATAAAACTCCTCTTTCCTCTTCCTTACATCTTCAATTACCGGTAACACCGGGGGACTTATGTTCTCGGGCAACTCGTTGATTGCAAAAAAACGGATTTCTCGCCCCTCGTCATTCACCCTGATCTCGCCGTGATAACAATGGCTCGCAAAAACAACGTCCACATTGTATACTTCATCCCCGTTAGGGTATTTATAGTACATCTCTTTTCCCGAAAAAACGCCAAACAGCCTCAACTGATCAACCGTTAATCCTGTTTCTTCTAAAGCTTCTCTAGCTGCTGCTTCCTCGACTTTTTCGCCAAGCTCAAGAGCGCCTCCCGGAAAACACCAGCTATCGTTATCTGTCCTGTGCATCATTAATACTTCACCCGCGGCATTATAGAGAATAACACTGGCGCCACACATCAAAACGGGACGGCTCCCAACCAGCTCCCTCAGCTCTTTCATATATTCATCCATATCTTTTCCTCCCTATGCAAATCTGCCATACACATGCTACCCCAAGCTCACTCCTTATCCCTAAAACTTGTCCCAAAAAAAGAAAAGAGCCTTTATGACACTTGCTGTCCTTAAAAGGCTCTTTGGTTATATAAGGCTTTGTCCTACCCTTACAGGCAGCCGTACACGATATTCCGCAAGCGTCTTTGAACATAAGACTCCTGGCTGTTCAACAAATGCTGCGCATACATAACAGTAAGCTCCGAGTCAGGGTCAATAATGCCCAAGCATCCCGCGAGGCCGCTCCAGCCAAACTCACCATGCGGACTTAGCGAGCCGCTTTCCGCTCTGGAGACATGAGTGCGGACGCCCAAGCCATAACCGTATCCCTGCATATGATCCCAGTTACAATCGGCGCGAGTCGAAGTGTTCAAGTGATCTGTTCGCATCAGCTCCACAGAAGCCGGTGACAAAATACGCACGCCCTCCGGGCTAGTGCCGCGTTGTGTCAGCGCATTCAGGAACAGCACATAGTCGCTCACCGTGGACATCAAACCAGCGCCGCCGCTCTCCAGCTCCGTACTAAAGCGGAATCCATTGCCATCCGTCCGAATGGTTTTGTCATGTTCTTCATCATACGTATATTGTGGAACCATACGGGTCTGCTGCTCATCATTCAAATCAAATGCCGTATCCTTCATGCCGAGCGGGCCGATGATATTCTCCTGGAGATAAGCGCTAAAGCGTTTGCCGCTAACCTCCTCAACCAAAGCTCCCAGCACATCATGACACATGCTGTAATGCCAATGCGTGCCAGGTTCGAACAAAAGCGGCTCCTTCGCAAGTGCTTTCACGCAATCGCGCGTCGAGAGGGTGCCGTTTGAGTTTTTGATAGCTTCTTGAAGGATTGGCGTGCCGATGTCATAGGAAAATCCGGCTGTCATTGTAAACAAATCCCTGACTGTAATAGCCTTTGTTGCTTTTTCCAGCCTGACCTCTCCGTTAGGCAGCGTTTTCCTTACCGTCATCTCGGCAAACTCAGGCAAATAATCACATAAATTATCGCCAAGCAGCATATGCCCTTTCTCCACCAATTGTAGCCCGGCAACACAAGTCATAATTTTGGTCATGGAATACAGATTAAAGATTGCATTGTCACTAATGGGCGTTTTCTCCTCCAAATCCGCAAAACCATTGCGATACCGGAAAACAGTCTCATTTCGATGCATAACCACTACCTCTGCCCACGGAATCCTCCAGGACGTGATACGGTCAATAAATGAAGCAAGCGGTTTAAAGTCCATTTTTGCTCCTCCTACTATGTAATCAACTCTGCTCCTAAACTTACTATACGACCAATAGTTTACATTGACTACTGTCTCCCGACGCAACTTGTATCCAACACCATCAGTTGCCTATAATGCCTTATTTCTATTTACCCCAAGCTCTCTAAGTGCATAACCCCCATATTTACTGCCGTTTCGATATAACCTTCAATTTGAATAAAATGAAATACCCGAAGAGCAGTATCTAAATCCTTTTTATCATAGTCCATATCTCCCAATACGTGGGAAACCAGATCAGTGACATTGGTTGACTTCACCTCGTCCAAATCCGTGACTTTGCAGGGGGCAGAAATCAATGATCTCAATTTATCGGCACTTCCATAATGTTCAAGAAGCTTCCCATTCAGCAGCCTAAAATCGTTGTGGTATAAGGCATATAACTCGCTATCATTATCCATTCTATTTTTTAACCAGGGAATATAAAACCCCTTTAGCCACAGATCATCAGCAATTAAATGGACAAAGTAACCAAGTACATACAACTGATCCGGGCAGGCCTTATATTTTTCAAAAAAACCATAATAATCGATATACCTTGTAAAATCCCGATGTTCTCCCTTAAAAAAATGGGAGGAATCCTTTGAATGAACCGCGTCAGGTGCAATACTCCCTAGCAAAAATGATGTTCGGTCCTCTATTTTTAATCGTTCCGCAATGTTATTGCCAATAAGCAGATGCATGATTCTCGATCCCATCGTACATTCACCTCAAATTTGATGTTCCCAGCGCTCCTCGATCATTTCCTGATTTGATAGGATTTCGACCTTGCTTTCAACTATGCTAAAGCCATGCCGTTTATACAGACTCCTTGCTGCGGTTAACCTCTGATTGGTCCATAATGATATCGTTTTGTATTGCTTTGCTTCGGCAAACCTCAATGCTTCTTCAATTAATTTTCTTCCCCAGCCCCGGCCACGCGCCTCCTTTTCCAGAAGAAACCACCGTAATTGAGCTGTATCGTCGTTTAACCTGGTAATTCCAATGCTCCCTTTGGGCCTTCCCTCCAGCTCCAGAATAAAAACCATTTCGTTTAGACCATTCATATTCTCTCTGAAAGAATAGACGGCATCGGTTATAAACCGATTAAAAGATTCATCGAATTGATATTCAAGATGATAAATCCGAACATGAGCTTCAATGATATAATCCAAGTCCTCCATTGTAAACGTACGAATCACAAGCTCACCATCTGAACCGCTTCATCCATCAACTCCGCATGATTGCGGATATCTATAATTTTGATCATAATGCTCTCCTGTTATAAGGTGATAGAATTCAGTACATACTGCAATGATTTTTGATTCCTTATCCTGATTAATTTGGTTTTATAGGCCTCCAGTTTCTTTTCACTTTCTTGACGGCTTTTCTCAAAATCCTTTGTCCATTGAAACATTAGTTTAAGCATTTGAAAGTCCGGCTTGTAATGCGATTTTTCAAGCTTCAAGAGCTGCTTTAAAAACCGGGTGACGATTCTTTTTTTGCGTATCCACAATGGCGGGTCAAGGTACAGTATGGTATCGGCCATTTCATACAAGCACTGATACGACTTTCTGTCCGTTCCTTCAAAAATCCACATGCGGTATTTTTCATCAATTTCCTTTATAATAGCCCGCTGCTCCTCATCCGTACGTTTTGTTTGCACGGTAACCTGCCGATTGTGTACAACTTGATCCAGCTCATACCAGGGAATATTCCATTTTTGTGAAAGATTTTTCGCAAGCGTAGTTTTTCCGCTAGCTACGCTTCCAACGATAAAGATTTTTGCCATTGGTCTCTCCCCCTAAAATGAAAGCCCCCGGCGAAACCGAGGGCCTAGTGCGCTCGTGGATGACAACTATGCCATTTGATCGTCTGCGACACGGATCTTTTTTCGCCGTAATCGGAGAACTAAGTGAGATATAATTCACACAATTGCACTCTTTTCCTTTTGGAGCAGGGTTGAAATAGGCCATTCATGTGTTGATACAGCAGCTCATTCAATGATTTGAATCCATTCTGTAATGATTGGTTTTTTGTCGTCGTATTCTATCTTATATTCAACGGCTTTATACATGGTGACCTCGGCTTCATAGCTTTCACGTATTGTGATAAAATCCTTCTCATATTTAATGACAACCTCACTTTTAGTTGAACGGCCAGGAACAAAAAAGATGTACCCGCCATCACTGTTCGGAATTGCCCATTGCTCTCCTTCTTGATTGTAGAGTGATTGTACAATTTTTTCGCTCAGTTGCTGAGAGAAATAAATACTATAATCCTTAATGACCTCCTCTATGGAATCTGTCACTTTCGGAATATTTCTTACATGCTCCTGCACTTCCTCAAGAAAAGCAAACAACTCTTTATCATTCCAAGTCGTAAAGTCAGTTATAAACTTATTCTCTATTGAATTCGCAGAAACAATTGAAACAATCAGGAACTTATCTTTTTTTACATCAAACGTATATTTACCCTCATAGCCATCTATTCCATTCCACAAAAACGATATACTGAGTTGATCCTCGTTCACCCAATTCAGAACATTAAAGTAAGCATCGGTACGATTTTCATCTCGCGCTTCCTTCAAGCCCGCCAATTCAATAACCTCATCCACATAGGGCAAATGATTGCTCAGCATAGTTTGGGTATCAACAACAAAGGTAGATCCGGATGTTCTTGTTTCAATGTATACGGCTACATATCGATTATCGGGAGACCAGACGAAAGATTGTTTATAATATCCGGGAGTCATCGTCCATAATTCCTTATCAGCTGTGATATCTACTAAACGTATACCTTCTGCTGGATATAACCCTCCTGCCGTTACATCTTTTATGACTCCATACGATTCAATGCGGTATTTGCCATCTGAAGAGGTTGAGACAGAATGTTCAACAAAAGGCTCAGGTACACTGGCAGGTTCACTTTCAAAAAAACTCTCCGTCTGATCCCTTGCTACTTGATCCTTTTGTGTGGTACAACCGGAACAAACCAGCAACAAACCAATAAGAAAGGTACTCACAAGTTTTCCCACTGTAGCCCCCCCAAAAAAAGTTTGTTAGAAGGCAATATGACTTTAAACCCATACGGCTTGGTCAAATTTTTCCTGCTGCTGCTTTAAGCAAATCCTCCATTTTGAATAAAGAGTGCAGATTCAGCCCTTCCTCCTCCAGTCTTAATCTTCCTTCTATGTTTCTCTCTATCACAATCATTACATCCGTTACGATAGCTCCCGCATCTCTTAAATCCTTTGCGCTCAAAATAACCTGTCCGCCAGTTGTCACCACATCTTCAATGATGCAAACCCTCTTGCCTTTTACATCTATTCCTTCAGCCAACTTACAGGTACCATATTCTTTTGCCTTTTTTCTTACAAAAGCAACCGGAATATTTGATTTTAACGATAAAGCCGTTGCAATCGGCACTCCCCCTAATTCAAGTCCTGCAAGCACCTCCGTGCCAGGCGGTATCAACTTTGCAAGCTCCTCTGCTATTAGGGACAACAATTGAGGCTGAGACTCAAAAAGATACTTGTCAAAATATTCGGTTGAAACTTTTCCAGAGCGCAACAGAAATTCACCAGTTAAATGGGATACATTATAAATCTCTTTTGCTAACTGTTTCATTGGAATACCTCCGCTTTTTTTGTTTACTCCTTTTTATTGAGTAACAACTACTACAGCCAACCCACTATTTCAGACACCATTCCCTCATAATCTATAAGTGCTTTTAGGGTGCCTGCGACCTGCTGTGTACCCAGTTCCTGCTCCTTTTCATCTGCGCATTCAATCCGTAATGACCGCTTAAGGCTATATTCCAGCCACTCTAGCTTACTCCAATAACCAAGCTCCAGAGCTGTTTTCCAGTTTGCATGGATCTTCCCATATCGTTCTTGATAACCATCAACAAAAGCTAAAAACTTGTCTTTTTCGATTTTGCCAAATTCATTTATGGACCAATAAATCGCTGTTTCAATCATATCGTGTTTTGGGTTTATCTCTCCGGCAGACTCCCAATCAATGAGTATTGGGCTTCCTTGCTTCCACATTACGTTTTTCGGCTCCAGGTCTCTATGGCTGAAAATTCGTTCCTCTGCCAATATTTCAAAAGACCTTTTAGCCCGGCTATTCCATTCATACAGCTGATCTACGTTCTCACATAATGGGTTTAACCATACTGAACGGCTCTCTGCTCCTTTATTTAAATAGCTACGCCAATCAATCTCTTCTATTGCATTAGAAATCACGTGGCTTTTCTCTAGCTTGGAAAAATCCGTTTTATGCATTTCAGCAAGAATACATCCCATTTCTTTGCAATGAGCCCGTGTAATCTCTTTTGGCTGCAAACTACACCCTTCGATCCAGTCAAAAACCATATAATATTGACCGTCAATATGATGTAAAAAAACTCCTTTATCGATTATTGCTAGTTGAACAGGCACATGGCTAGCTGCAATAGCAGCGATTTTTTCTGATTGGATATAATTATCAAAGGCAGTTGGCCTCGCCATAATTTGCGGATTCAGTGCTTTCACCGCGTATTTGCCCGTTGAAGTTTCAATCGCAAACATCCTGTGCAGCAAACCGCCTGATATTGCCTCTGGCGCTTTAAGCAATACCCCAAGCTCTAACGAATCGCATAATTTTTCAAATTGCAGATTGTATGAATCATTCATAGGACTGACCCTCTTCTACGTTTTTGTTCTAATCCATTTAATCAAGTCATCCGGTACGCTTTTCAGGCCTACGGACATTTCTGTCCTTTAGGAGCTTCTTTTTGCGGAATCGCAATTTGTAAAGGACATTTGCGTCCGTCACTCCTCACAAACTCGCTTTTATGAGCCATTTTGGAGCTTTAAAGGACATCGGTGACCGCTACATTAGGGAAATACAGCTAATTCAGTCTCTAACGGTCATCAATGACCGCAATTGCGACTGTGCTGCTTAAACTACAATCCCGTTGCCTGCATTCTCTTCCATTCATCTTCCAAAATGCCCATTTCGAACAAATTCCAATAGGTATTCCCGCATCTTCTGGCATCCCTGATGAGCCCTTCTTTCACGAAGCCTGATTTTTCATAACAGCGGATAGCCGAGAGGTTAAAATCAAATACACCCAAACTGATCTTGTGCAAATTCAGATCATCAAAACCTATTTTTAACACTTCGTTTATCATTTGCTTTCCGTAGCCCTTGCCCTGATAGGGTCGGCCAACAAGAACCTTGCCAATACGGCCTGAACGATTATATCTGTCTATACCGCCTAAGGAAATATGTCCTACTGTTTCATTAAGAGCTTCGTCGACCGCTTTATAGATAAACTTATTGGATGTATTTTTGTCATTTGCTGCATCCAGATAAAGGGACAATTGCTCCTTGGAAAGTGGATACTGAAATTGCGGCCCTGCCCACTGAAGCAAAAATTCAGCATCTCCACTCCATTCTATAAGCTGATCAAAATCATCTGGTCCAAAATATTTAAGAGTTATCATTCCTCGTATGTCCTTTCTGCTTCTATCATTATCCGTTAAAGCTGTTAACTCGGCGGATGTTATTCAGAATTTTAAGCTTAATAAGAGCAAGTCACTACGTTCTCAAATTTGGCTCCAAATTTTCCAAGACCTATGTGCGGCTCTATTGCCCATTTTCTCCCCTTTAATGGTACATTAGCATTTTCCGGACTAATAAATATCCGTTTATCATGATTGTCATAGTCCTCTATGGTATGCCCGATATTTCCGTATGGATCAAGCAAATGATAGTCGCTTTGCTGGATTAGCCCGTTACAATAGTGAAACAGTTCTCCCACCGTTTTACAATTTTCAGCATAGCTATATATTTGTTCAAATATATGCTTTGCATCCTCAACCAGCTTTGTGAACCTTTCATCAGCCCCAATAACAACGGTTTCAGAGTAATCTCCCCATTTTCCCTTTAGCCTCGGACTAAAATCAACAAGCACAATATCTGAAACCTTCAGGATAACCTCATCCGAGGGCAAATGAGCGCCTCGCGTGCAATAAATAGAGTTGGTATTAAAATTAACCAGCATAGGATACCACAAGTCCTCTGCTCCTAAGGCATTTCTTCACATTTATTCGAAAAAGCCTTTTCAGATATACCAGGAACTAAAAAGTTTTTAGATTCCTGGCATGCTCGTGTGGCAATCTCTTGTACATCCATATCGACACATCCCTTGCTACTCATTTTGTATACTGACATTTAAATCTTTCGACCCCTTTATACTTCTCGCCTAAGCTTGAGATTTGAAAGCCTATCCTTCTATAAAAATCAACTGCTTCCAAGTCTGTTTCAGCTTCCAGAAGGCTGATCCTTTGATTGGCGATATAGGCTTGCAGCATTTTTTTCCCGATCCCTTTATTCCGATATTCTTCTTTGACAGCGATATGTTTCAAAATAACCTTTTCATTTGAAATCCGAGTTATCCCCATCAGACCCACTAAAGTATGGTCAATGACTTCTCCCAAAAGACTCCTCGAATCATCTTCCAAATATGCACTCAGCTCTTGTGCAATCTTCTCTTCATCCGGCCACATACAACATGCCAGCAGCTCTTTTACCTGAGATTGGTTTGGATAACTTTTTAGGTTGATCAGACAATCATTCACCTCCTACTCTTCTGAGTTTCAGCGGTGTAGGCCGGCGTGTGAAAAGTTCTTCCGATCGCAGTTGTTCCCAGATTTCCATGAATGATAGGTTCAAATGGTGAAATCCGGGAACACAAGCGACCGCTCCGCTTCTCCAGAACCCCTCACACTCTGGCCTGTCGCTACTTTTCTTTTGTTCAACTTATATAGCGTTAAATCAATAATTTTTTCCTCAGTTAACCAGAAAATAGGTTTCGCCATTTATACAACAACCATGTTTTCAATACCGGCTCTTTAGCTTTGTGTATCGAGACCCTATCCATAAAATAAAAATCAGTCAAATCAACTTCTATTTTCGCCATTGGCTTCACCGGCTCTTCGCTTATCCACTCATCAAAAGAAATGATTTCTTTTCTTGCCCTCTCAAACGATTCACGGGGTAAGAAATATATCATGCCCTGAGTCCAAGGACTATTCATGTATGTTTCCTTGGTGATTGAAAAAAAGTAAAACTTTTTCCCGCTCCTGGTTTCAAGACAGCCATTTCTAAAATTCCCTGCCAGTTTGTCTTTATTAAAAATGGAATAAAATACGGGCCATACCCCATCCTTTGTAGCAAACACAGCCTCAACATATTTCCCGTTATACAAGGTTTGCCTTCTTGGTTCGAACTCCGCTATGCTTTTTTGGGTTGAACCATGCATTAAGACGTTCTTATTCATAGAGATGTACAAAAGAAATCTTTGTTTCGGGAATAGACTCGTATACTTAATAAGCCCATCTCCATGTATTGCAGCATTGAAGATGGTATCAAACTCCTTAATCTCCTCATCACAAAAAGAAACTTGTGGCGAACGATAAAAAAGCAGCGCCAGAATTATATCTATGAATTTGATAGTATAACATTCCTTTCCTGAAGCCGGAGCTTTTGCTGCTATACTTCTTCCATTATTATACATCTGAAAGTAAAAAACCACCACACCCCGATTGAAAAATCAAGGCTGCGGTGGTTTGAAACAAAATATTTTTTCACATAGCTGCGTGGTTTATTTCTTCATTTCAATCAAGTCCGAATATTGAAGCAGCCTTTCAACAATCGTCGCTACCTCGGCTCTTGTAATGAAGGCCTTCGGCTTTAATAGGTCGGCTGTGCGCCCTTGCATGATTTTCGCCGCTACAGCAAGCGAAGCTCCTTCCCTTGCCCAGGAGGCTACAGCATTGGCATCACGGAAAGCATCAAGCTTTCCGGACTGTTGCGCTGAATCCGCCACCTGCTCCTTCAAGCCCGTAATACTCATCGCTCTGGCCACAATCGTCATGGCTTCCTGGCGGGTGATCTTGGTTTTGGGACGGAAGCTGCCATCTTCATATCCCTTGATCAGACCGAATTGTACCGCCGTATTAACTACGCTTGCATACCATTCAGAGCCGTTGACGTCGGTGAACGCCACATCTCCCTGATCCAGACGCAAACCAAGTCCACGAACGACGATTGCCGCAAATTCAGCCCGGGTGATGTCTGCATCGGGATTAAACTTGCCACCACCAACGCCATTGACGACCAGGCGGGAGCCCATGTTATTGACGGATGCCTCTGACCAATGTCCGCTCAGATCGGTAAACGTCATCGGATTCCAGATGATGCCGTAATCGCTGTTGGTCAAGCTATTGATTTTTGCATAGTAGGTTTCATTGGACTTGGTCACTTTGGTTGGCACATGACGCAAAGTGCCGTCCGGCTCAAGCACAACGCCAGTTGTTATCTTGTTGGGATCAATGCCCTCTGGCAATGCCACGGTCCGCTCTACATATACACTATAATCCGTAACTTCAATGCTCTGTCCCTTGTATTGCGCATTAACCTTGAAGGTAACCGGAGGAGCCATTAAAGAAACGCCATATTTTTCGCTTACGTTCTGTGCAGCCTGTACGGTTTCCGGGCCGGTCACTGCAATATGAATCTGAAGCTGCACATCCTCCAGCTTGACGCTGCCGCCAAATTGCTTGGCAAGCGTTGCGATATGAAGTTGTCCGGTTGGAATCCGGTACGAGCCTGCCGGAATATCCAGGACAAGCGTTGCTTCCCGGTCCTCCATCTCCTGAATCATGCGGCCGGTCAACTGGCCAACTACCACGTCGGATGACTTCGCCCACGGTACGGTAATGACAGCCCCGTGTCCTTCGGCCTCCAGCTTCGCCTGAAGCTTGGCCTGATCGACATCAATGGTTGTCACCGAACGGCCATTATCCGTTGTCACTTTGGCCGTACCTGCATATTCGACCTTGCCATTAACCAGAACCTCGACGCCCTGGCTCGACGAAGCAGGCATACCAACAAAACCTCCGCCAGAATATTCCTGTGCAGAATCTACAACAACCGCATTTACGGTGCCGAAGCGGATAACCCGTCCTGCCTCATCCAGTTCAGCGACTGCAATGCAATCGCCGTGAACAGCCGCAATAATGCCGTCTGCGGGCAAATCGGCATAGCCGGTCAACAGCTCTCCCGTATTTGGCGTCAGCGCCATTTGTTTACCGAAATTGACGTACACCAGCTTGTTGCCTGCTGCCGCTGCCGCCATAATAGTTGTTTTGCCATCATTACTGCTTCCCGCCGGATCAACAGAAGTTGCCTTCAGCCCGCTTGCTGCCGCGTCCGCATATACAATCGCTTCAGTCCAGCCGAATTTAACCACCTTGCCGAATTCATCAATCTCCGCTACCCCAATGACATCGCCATTGCCCGCGTCAATTAATCCATCGGACGGCATATCCTTATACCCCTTTAACGTATCGCCCACTTCCGGCTTAACCATAACGCCTGTTCCAACATTCAGGTATACCAGCTTGTTGCCTTGGCCTGTCTGCGTAGAAATGGCAAGCTTTGTTTTGCCCTCTGTTCCCTCGCCAACAGGATCCGTTGCCGTGGGGTTTAGTCCCTTCGCTGCATTGGCATTAGCCACAACAGCCTTGGTTGTGCCAAACCGCACCACCTTGCCGCTGGCGTCTACTTCTGCCAGGCCGATGTTGTCGCCTTCCGAGGCATCAATTATCCCGTTAACCGGCAGCTCCGAATAGCCGGCCAGCAAAGCGCCAGTCTCCGGTACAGCAATCGCCTTTTGTCCTGCGTTATAATAAACCAGCTTATTCCCGCTGCCAATCGTAGTGCCCGTCGCGGCTTGTACCACCGTCTTGCCGTCGCTGCCCGCCCCGCTTGGCTCAACGCTTATTGCCGGCAACGGCTTCGCCGCCGCTTCCGGCACAACAACCGCTGCGGTCACTCCGTATTTTAAAACCTTGCCGTCCGGGCCAATTTCCGCTATACCGATTTTGTCGCCCGGTTTTGCTTCAATCACACCGTTCTCCGGCAGCTCTGCATACCCGGCCAATGTCTCGCCGATTCCCGGCACTTGCACCGAGCCATCGCCAAAATTCACATAAACCAGCTTGTTGCCTTCAGAAGCCTTGCTTACCATTCTTGTTTTTCCATCCGTTCCGGCTCCGCTTGCATCCGTAGCCGATACTGGCAATCCCTTGGCAGCCGACTCCGGCGACATAACCGCAGTAGTCGTGCCAAACCGCACGACATTTCCGTTTTCATCCACCTCGGCTACACCCAGGATGTCTCCATTTCTGGCTTCGACTCCTCCGTCCGCCGGCACATCCACATATCCGCTGCCTGCCGGCTGACCTGTTGTCGGCGCCGTTACCGGTCCTTCGCCAAAGTTCAGGTACACCAGCTTATGTCCTTCTCCCACGCTTCCTGTCAGCTGCGTCTTTCCTTCGCTTTCGGCTCCTGTAGCATCCTTCGCTCCTACAGGCAACCCTTTTGCCGCTGAATCAGGCACTACGATTGCTGGAATGGCTGCATACCGGACAACCTTGCCTGACGGGTCAATCTCGGCAATGCCAAGCAGATCGCCGTTATCAGCTTCCACAAGACCATGATCAGGCAATTCTGCATACCCCGCTCCTGTCAGGCTGCTTCCTGCAGCGGGGATAGTTACAGGCCCTTGCTTAAAATTCACGTAAAGAAGCTTGTTGCCTTGGCTTGCATGAACCGACACCTTCGTTTTGCCATCCGTTCCAGCCCCCGTCGGGTCGGTCACGGCTACGGTCAGTCCCGTCGCCTCCCACTCATCCTGAACAACCGCCTTTGCCGAGCCGAAGCGCAGCACTTTGCCATCGGGACTCAGCTCTGCAATTCCAATTCGGTCTCCTTTTGCCGCCTGGATGATTCCGCTTGCCGGCAAAGCCTTATAATCGCTCAACGTCTGGCCTTGGGCCGGTTCTGCAACCTCGCCTTGTCCAAAGTTGAAATAGACCAGATTATTACCTGTGCCTGCACCGGCTACCATCCGGGTTTTTCCGTTGTTTTCCGATCCGGAAGGATCTACGGAAAATACGGAAAGCTCATTTGCAGAAGGGGCGACAACCGCTACGGTCTGGCCAAACCGGACCACCTTGCCATCAGCATCCACTTCCGCAACAGCAATCTTATCCCCATCGGCTGCGGCAATCAGACCGTTTGCAGGTAAATCCGTATACCCTTCAAGCTCTCCGCCAATGGCAGGAACCGCTACAGTGCCGCTGTTTACATTCAAATACACCCACTTGTTTCCTTGTCCTAGCTCTTCTAGAACGGATACCTTCGTTTTTCCATCATTCGCCTTGCCGCTAGGATCAAGCGATGTAACCGTCAGCCCGCCTGCTTCAATTGTGAATGCAATAGTAACAATCTCCGATGCATTATCCGCATTGTCAATTGCCCTGATATGCGCGTAATAAGTGATGCCCGCCTGCAAATGATTTGTTTCGACGGCCGCTGTTGTTGTAGTTACCGTTTTGCCCGGGTCGGAACCGGCGGCATTGGTATCCACGGTTACAGCGTATCCCTTGATTCCGGTCGTGACTGTAGCAGTCGCTTCCGCCGATTGGCGGCTGCTGCCATCGGTAAAGGATATTGCTTTCAAATAATATGCATAAGAGCTTCCATTGTCTGTAGCGGCATTCCAGCCAAGCTGTTGCTTGCCAACGGCACTTCCAGGAGCCACCGTAATTGTGCCGCTCACTGCATTTGGCGCTGCAACATCCTGCGACATGCGATCATTAAAGCTGTTTGCAGTTGACGTCTGGGCCAGATAAAAAAACGTATTGGCCAATATTTTTTGCTCGTCTACAGTCGCCATCCCGTTACTGTGGCCGGTCTGAATCATAGCCGTATTGTTCCATGTCGTCAGGTAGAAGTTAGTGGTTCCTTTTTCCCCCATGTAACTGTTGATTTCCGGGCCTGGACCCCATTCCAGATTGTTGTATTTGAACCAAACATCGCCTTTGGCAAATTGGTAATAGCTATGGGATACCGGCGTGTATAGCACATCACCAACATTGCCAAGCGCAAACGGGTAGTTCATCGGGAAACCCCGTCTTTGGATCTCTACCCGGCTGCTTCCAAACGGAGGAAAGCTGGGATTACCTTGATGCTCCTGAAACTTCACATCCATATTCAAATAGGTTTTTGCCAAATCAATAAAGTTGACATGATTAAAGCTTGCCGTATCATGCCCGACCAGTACGCCTCCGCCATATTGAATAAAGCTTTCTACAGCAGCGTAAGCATCCGCTGACATATCGCGGCCGTAGTTCACATCCCACGCGCCAAAATACAGCACATCATAGGCGTAAGCGCCATTGCTGTCCTTCGTCAAATAATGAGCATAATTTGTGGATGAATCGCTGCCGTTGAAATCGCTGATCGCAACCTTGTCCACAGCCATGGCATAGCCATCCGGAGCGCTGGCCATGATGGCCTGCATCCAATCCTTTGCTCCGTCGGAGCCTGAAATATCGGGATAGATATTCAACACCTTGATATCCGTCTTCAGCGGAATCGACTGATATTCATCCAATCCATCCCCTCCGCTGTCCTTTTGGTACACCATGTAGTATTCCTGACCGGCCAGCGAGGAGGTCCAGTTCAGCCTCACCATATTATTGGCATCGTCGCCAACAGCCGTCAGTGCTGGAGGGTCGGGAATAACAGCCGGTCCAGTGTATTGCGCGTAAACCGTCGTATCCCGGTCAAAAATATAATTCGCCGTAATTTGCGTGCCCCCTGTTGCCGCCGTAAACCAGCCTGCAAAGTCCAAGCCGCTTTTGGTTGCATTAGCGGGCAGCGATGCCAGCTTGCCAAAAGCATCCGTTGTAAGCATGGCAACCGGACTGACGCCGCCGTTTCCGTCAAACGTAATGCTGCGCGGAATCGTCAAATGGTATCTGTATTCGGTCTCTCCCGATATAGCATGGGTCCGTGTCGTATCCAGCTCGGTTACTTGTCCCTGCGTTACAAAACCTGCAATTTCCCTCTGCGGGCCATCATTATAGTAGCTGGAAGTAAAGTATCCTCCCGTTATGCTCCAGAAGGAGGGATCAAGCGTAGCGCCGCTCCAGATCATGGCAGCGCCTGCATGCTTGGTTCCGACAAAACCGCCGGCAATCGTGACGTATGCGCCAGAGACGGCTGCTATCGCTTCAGAGCCAGGATGATCTCCGCTGCCGTACACCACGCCGCCGCTCATCTCGAAACGGCCGCCCGCGTCATGTGCAAATACACTTTGCCCCGTACCCAGGATGCCGCCGGACAGCAGCTTTACCGAGCCGCTCGCTCCGATGTTAAGCCCGCTCCCTCCAAGGCCTCCTGAATTTATATATTCGATATAGCCACTTTCGGAGGCCGAGGTGTCGCAGATTGTTAATAGACCGTCAGAGACATAAACGGCTCCGTCTGCACCTGTTTCACCGCCGCCGGAGACAGTTCGGATAATGCTGTATCCATTTAAATCAAGCGTAACGCCCACATTGTTGCGATTGTAGACAATTGCGTTTGCTAACGTTGCGTTCGAGATCAACCTTATCGTCTCGCCATTCGCTGCAGCATCCAATGCCGATGCAACATCACTATAGACCGCCCCGGTGGAGGTGTTCTCCGCAACATCGCTGCCAGGCTGCGCAGCCGCTGTGCCAATCGCTCCGCTCAGAGGACCGTAGATCATCATAATAGACAGCATCAGCGCCAGAACACGGTTAAAACGCCTTTTTTTCATCTAGCTTCATCCTTCCATCCTTATGTAGTTCGAGATACGGCATACATGGCTGCAACTGCTTGCGCAGTCGCCTCCCCGCTGAAGCCGCTTTCCTCCAACGCGGGCAGTCGCCTTGTCCAGATCCCCTTCTCTACTCTCCATCATACGAAACGCCTCTAGCAAAACACTCTCAAAAATCGACATAAAAAAAGGAAATCTCGCATAGTTCGCAAGACTTCCTTATCGTTCCCGATTCTAGAACGTTCCCCTCGGAGTATTCAGACACGCCCTTGTTAAACAACCTGCTTGATCCGTTCATATTTGCATATGTATGACTCCCGGACGTTATCCGACCAAGGCCAGTCCTCTCCCTCCAAATATTCACCGCGGTACAAGGCCAGCGCCTCTCGTGCTGCTACCGGGGAGCCAGTCTGTATAAACCTCGAATACGCTGCTTCAAAATTGCGGGTATCCCATTCTACCTCCCCCGCCTGTAACCGGTATTTGTCCTCCGAATATTCAATGAGCAGCCCGTTACAGCCAGCCTCCCGCAAATTTTTTCGAAGAGAATAAATGGAGGTTTGCAAATAAGCCAAAGCCCGCTCCGGCTCATAATCTCTCCATTGCTCATCGCAGAGCTTATACTTGGACAGCCACTTCCCTTCGTGCTGAAGCATATAGGCCATCAGCTCCCTGGATTTGGAACGCGTCCATTTGACCCGGCTTGCCCCGACCTTGATTTCAAAGGTACCCAAGCTGTGAATCACGCAGCTCTTCTCCTCCCTGCCGGGGGGCTGCTTGGACTCCCTCTGCCGGATTACCCGATCAATCGCCTTGGCCAATCGCTCCGGGCGTATCGGCTTGAGCAAATAATCCATGGCATGAACCTCGAAGGCTTGTGTCGCGTAATGGTTGTATGCCGTCACAAATATAATTTCCATGTCCGTTCCGGCAGCCTGAATTTGTGCCGCCAATTCAATGCCATTGATACCCGGCATTTCAATGTCCATAAACAGACAATCCGCTTTTAAAGCAGGCAAATTTTTTAACAGCTCCAGGGGATCATGAAAAGCGCCGACAATCTGGATTCTATCATCGCTGCCCAGCATTAATTCCAGATCCTCCAATATCGTTAGCTCGTCATCCATTAACAGCACTCGCAGCATGAGCTAGTCCCCCTCGTATGGAATTTCCAGCGTGACCGTTGTTCCTTCGCCCGGCGCGCTTTGAATATGCAGGCCCTTCCCGTATTGCAGCAGCAGCCTTCGCTGAATATTCCGCAGCCCAATTCCCGAACGCCCGGACTGCCACGTTTGATCTGTTAGCCCGGTTTGCCCTGTCAGCTTTGTTTGCTCCTCAAGCAGGCGCGCAAGCTTCTCCCCGGGTATCCCTGCCCCGTCATCCCGCACGATAACCTCGACGCAGCCCGCAGCTTTGCGCACGATCAGAGAAACGGTCCCCGGCTTCGTCTTGCTCATAATGCCGTGGCGAATCGCATTTTCAACCAATGGCTGAATAACCAGCATCGGAATTTCAATATTACCCCGAATTTCGCTATCGATGTCCATCTCAACATGCAGCTTCTCCCGAAAACGCTCCATCTCGATAGCCACATAGGCTTGCACCGTCAATAATTCGTTTTCCAGCGAAATCATGCCTTGATAATCCTCCACTTGAAAGCTTCCGCGCAAATAATCGGACAAATCGCATAATAACTGTCGCGCGCGAGGCGGGTCCTTTGTAATAAGCGCCGCTATGACGTTTAAGGCATTAAAGAGAAAATGGGGCTTGATTTGCGCTTGTAAAAAAGAAAGCTCCGCCGATATCCGTTCATTGATCGCCTTCTTCATCTCTACCAGTGTTTTGACACGCGACTTCAGCTCAACAGCTTCAAACGGCTTGGTCAAATAGTCATTTGCCCCGGCTTCAAACCCAACCTGCAAATCCTCAGGTCTGGACCGGGCAGTCAGCAGCAGAACGGGCATATCCAGCATCGTAAAATAGGTGCGAATGCTTTTCAACACCTCGTAGCCCGACAGCTTAGGCATCATAACATCGAGAATAACAAGATCGTAGCCCCGATTCCGTTCCAGCTCCGCAAGCGCCGCTTCTCCGTCGGAAACAACGGTCACATCATAACCCTCGTAATCCAGCGTGCGGAGCAACACATTCAAATTAGCGGGATCATCATCAGCGGCCAAAATGGAGTAGCCTCTCCTCCGTCTCCCCTTGCCGCCTGAGCCTGCAGGGTTTGGCCGGCTTGGCGAATTTGTAGGTTTTGCAGGATGTGCAGGATGTGCAGGGTTTACCGTGTTTGCCAGCCTTGGCAGCCCAGCAAGCAAAGGCGCTTCAAGCTGAAGCTCTCCATAGGACGCTTCAAACGGCTGCACCTTGCTCTTCACGACATCCTCCGAACCTGCGGGCAAGGTAAAGATAAACCGGCTTCCCTGTCCCTCAGCAGATGTAACGCGAATCGCGCCCCCGTGGAGCTCAATGAGCATTTTTGTAATCGGCAGACCAAGGCCAACTCCTCCAACCTCCCGCGTCTCCGAGGAATCACTCTGATAAAATGGCTTAAACACTTCCTCCAGCTGATCCCTGGGAATACCTTTCCCCGTATCCTCTACCCAAATTTCAACCTGCTCCTGCATGGCCTCTGCGCCTATCGCAATGGAGCCGCTGGCCGTAAACTTCAACGCATTTCCGATCAGATTATAAAAAATTTGATAAACCCGCTCCTCATCGGCCCATACTGGCGGCAAAGAATCCGGGACCTGATTAACAAACTCAATTTGCTTACCGTTATTCAGTTGACTGACAATCCGTATCGAAGCTTCAACAATCGGCTTGATCTCAATAACGCCGCGATGAAGCTTCAAACCGCCGCTTTGAATCCCGGATATGTCCAAAATGTCGTTAACCAGCCTGTCCAGCCGCCTTGCAGCGTCAACCACCATCTGCAAATCCTCTCGATGAGTTTCCTGAACGCCGTCCCTGCTTTGCTCCAGCACCGTATTGGTCAAATTGATAATGCCGTTTAACGGCGTCCGAAGCTCATGAGAGGTATTAGCCAAAAACTGGTTTTTCAAATAATCCAGTCTGACCAGCTCCCGAAAAACCTGCTCGCTCTGCAAGTTCATATAGACAATAAGAAGAGAAAAGGCCAGCGCAATCCAAAGCAGGCTTACGCCAAAAAAAAGACTTTGCAGCAGCCCCGCCAAGAGCGGCGGAAATGCCGAAAACAGCAGCGCCAGAAATTCCTTGCGGGAAATAAATTTTCGCTTCACTACAATCATGACGATATAATACAGCAAATAAATGTAGCACAGCAGCGGCATCAAAATGAATAACTCCCCGCGATGGTACACATTGCCCTCATCCACAAAAAATAAATAGCCCTTGAATAAGCTTCCCAGCGACAATGCCGCGTTGGCAAGAACGGGCACACATATAACAATCGCGGTTGTCCGGCTCATTCCTTTTTGCTCATTCCGGCGAATAATGGCATTCAGATAAAAAATCCACAATGCCTCGGGAACCGGATTCAGAATATAAAAAATACAGACAATAGCAGGCAGCAAACCACCTGCAACATTCCCGTCCGCACCATTGAGCAGGTTCAATAGCATCTCCAGAAGCAGCAGCAGCATATTTGAAACCAGCAAGCTGTTGAAAATAAATTTGAGCCCGGAATTGTCCACATTTCTCAGGAGCATATGAAAACCGATAATGACGAGAATACCAAGTCCGATTGCAGACGTTTGAACATAATACAAGATTGGCATATTACTGCACCTCATTCTGGGGAAGCTCACCTTGACAGTATAAGAGCCACTGTGCAATCTTGTCTAGAAAAACGGCCCGTAAGAAGCACACCGTGAAAGGAGATGCGTTCTTATGGGCCGTGCGATCCGCGTTTATTCGGTTACAGGTCTTCCTCAGCTTACAATTGTATACAGGTTTACAATATTTCCATCAGGATCTTGAATCCATAATGACCGTCTTCCCCAAGGGTAGGTTTCGGGCATTTTAATGAGGGTTACATCAAGCTCCTTTAAACGGCTGTACTCCTCATCCACGTTTTCAACTTCAATTTCAATCGTACAACCGCCATGCCCAATTCCATCCGTACTTCCGGGAGCTAAATTCTCCATTCCTTGCTTGGAGCAAATGTCCAAATGGAAGTCGCCCTCAACGCGCAGACGCGCAGCAACCTCATCGCCAATGGCCTCCACCTGTAAAATGCTTTTGTAAAAGGTCATCAGACTTGGCACATCATCCGTGATTAGACAGATTCCGGTAAGCTTCATCCTTGTCAGCCTCTCTTTTCACTTATTAGCCATGTTTTGGCATCTTCCGGGTCAGCATAAAAGGAAATGTTTTGTATAATTCCAGCTTGTTTAATTCTTCTTTTGAGTCTCCATTGATTCATTCCAGATAGGCAATGGATTTCCCCGCCTTTATAATAATAAGGAAATATTGAGCCTCCTGGCGATTTCATTACAACTCACTTCCTTCACTTTCAATGTGCGATGTATGCTCCCCTTAACTGACTACGGATTTGTCTTAAAATAATTGTCCACTAGCTCTTTATATTTTTCATAGGCAGCTTTAGCTTGATCATTTAACTTCCTGAATTCTGATGATTTCGGGTTCAGCAATTTTTCTTTTTCCTTATCCTGCATCTCTACAATGCTTTGACTGATTAGCATAATATCATCATTCATAGCTGTAAGCAGCTTTGTGGCCTCTTCTTTGTTTTTGGGTCCATCCTCAAGAGATAATTCCTGGAACAAGGGGTCGTAGGTAAGTGTCAGCAGGTTTCTCATATTTACCGTTAACTCGTTTGCCTTTGCTGCTTGCGCGAAATGATGCGCGGTTTGATTAACAAACAGCTGGTATCTTACCGGATCTTGAAAGTCGTCTTTTATATAGTTTTTATCCACGATTTCGGATAAGCGATAAACCTGATACCATTCGGCATTCAATTGCATAGCGGATTCCTTTTTCAGCTCATTGACCTGATTATTTAAAGCAACACTAGTGATGGCCAGACCAGCCGCCACAATCGTTGCGGCAATACAGCCAATCATCCACTTTCTGTTTTTCAATCCACTCATCATTCATTCTCCATTCCTCGCATAATTCTTAAACTCTCTAGTTATTACCCCGATATTTAAGTTCGCAACTTCGGTTAGCGAATATTTAGTCAATAGGCTTTTAATCAATTCACAGCCCAGATAGTAGCCTACATCCGAATAACCTTGATAATGAGACCAGTCGCCAAAAAATGGTTGCGTGCTTTCCTCCTGCTCAACTCTTCTCATAAACTCATGAAGAAGGGCCTCTTTATTTTTAATACACCATTCCAGCCAACCCTCCTTATTTTGATGATAAAATGAAAAATCATTGCACATTAATTGCTCGCAATACATGGCAACCCCTTCCTGATACAGCTGCCAAATCGACTTTTCGCTTTGCTTATTCGTGGAATGCTTGAAATTCCCAACCTGCTCATGCCATAGATGGCCCAATTCGTGATAGATAAGGGAAGACACGCTTTGCAGATCACACCAATTCAACTCAATCATCTTTTCAATTCCGAGTAAAACGGTCTTTTTCCCGTTAACAGAAGTTGCCCAGCCTGCACCGTTGCATAATCCTAGGTACAAAATAATATCAACCTCTAAATCGCAACTGAATCTTTCTATAAATCTCTCTCTTAGCTGTTGCGTGGCCTGAATAAAGGAGGCATGGGTTTCCTCCAATTTTGAAGCGTTGCTGAGTGCAGCATTTATAACTGGAGTTACCTGGTTATCCAGGTCATAATGCTTTGCATCGTCTTCCAGTTTTTGCGACAAACCAATTGAGATCGAATTTATGTAGCTTCGCCACTGCGCCAGATTAAATTCTCTTTTTGGAAATGATTCTAATATTTTATCATAAGTATCGATAATTCTCATAAGGGTATCATCATCTCTTCCTTGGAAATTTCTCCTCTTGTATCCAATTCCATTAACGGCAAGCCGCTCCTTCAGGTAGAATACTTGCCGCCCCCGACGGCCCGCAATGGAAAAAAGCACTCCATCCCTGGAGTGCCCGCTATCCGTTATTCCACTACTGACAACAAATAGCCGTACCTTTCCTCCTCCATCTTGTCGAGCGGTACAAAGCGGATGGAGGCGCTATTGATGCAGTAGCGTTTTCCGCCGCGATCCGCAGGACCATCATCAAACACATGGCCAAGATGGATTTCGCCTGCCCGGCTTCTTACCTCCGTGCGCTCCATTCCAAAGCTTTTGTCCTCCTTATAGGTGACGACCTCAGGCACAATCGGCTTTGTAAAGCTGGGCCAGCCGCAGCCGGAGTCGTATTTGTCCCGGCTGCTGAATAGCGGCTCTCCTGTAGTAATGTCGACATATAGCCCTGGCTCGTAATTATCCCAATATTCGTTGCTGAACGCATGCTCTGTATCATTGTTAACCGTTACGGCATATTGCTCCTTCGTTAATTGAGCCTTCAATTGCTCATCTGTTGGACGGGGATAGTTGGCGGGATCAATAAAAACCTCCTGCTCATCCAAAATACTCAAGTCGATGTGGCAATAGCCGTTCGGATTTTTTTCCAGATAATCCTGATGATACTCCTCGGCAAGATAATAGTTTTGTAGCGGCAGCACCTCGGTAACAATCGGCTTGTCGTATTTCTCTTGCTCTTGCGCTACAGCCTGCTTAATAATTTCTGCATCCTCTGGCGACGTGTAATAAACGCCCGACCGGTACTGTATGCCTCGGTCATTACCCTGTTTGTTTACACTGGTCGGGTCAACCACTCTGAAAAAATGGTCAAGCAGCTTTTCCAGGGAAACCTGCTTTGGATCATATTTAACATGTACCGTCTCGGCAAACCCCCGATCCCCGCGAATAACATCCTTATAGGTGGGGTTTTCCCCTTCTCCGTTTGCATAACCTGAGGTTACATCCTGAACACCATTGATACGGGCCATATACGCCTCCACGCCCCAGAAGCAGCCGCCCGCCAGATACAGGTCGTCAAGCTCGCTTTCGGGAACGCTCATCGCTTTGACCGTTTTAGGGGGCGTGGTGGCAATAGTGCTTGCTTCCATGGCTCCGCAAGCCGATGTCACTATCGCTATAACAAAGAGACACAGACCATATGCAGCGCGCGTCATAACGCTATCCCTCCTTACAAAATGTCCTTTAAGGTCTCAATAATCTGTTCATTGGAAGCATGGCCCGGCAGCGCTTTAACCAAAATGCCGTCTGAGCCAATATAATAAGAGCTTGGATAAGCCCTTACCTGAAACTCCTTGGCCCATACTCCGTTTTCATCCAAAAGAACATGCAAATTTTCATAAGGCTGCCGGTTAAACCATTCCGTAAAATCCTTGGACGGTTTTTCACCCTTATAATTTGGCGCAACGATTGTTATAATCTCAAAATCATTGGTTTGCCCAGCCAAAGTATTCAATTCCTCCAGCCCTGCCAAACAAATGGAGCACCATGATGCCCAATATTTTACGTAGACCTTTTTCCCCTGAAAATCCGCTAGCTGGAAGGATTCGCCCTTCAAATCGCTTAATGAAAACGCAGGCGCTGCCTCTCCCTTGTTCATCCCGGCCGCTGAGTTCATACCGGAGGTTTGCGCGGGCTGCTTCGTACCGCATGCGGTTAAGGCAGCCACTATTCCGCCAATGACCAGAATCCATCCCGCCCGCTTCCATATGTTGTTCATTCCGACTCCCCCCATTGATTATTGAAACCAGCTCACAATCATGTTAAGCCGATCAGTCATTAGCAATAGCCCCATCAAAATAAGGATACAGCCTGACACCGCCTTGATTGCTCCCATATAACGGTACAGACGGCGGATATGCTTAAGAAGATACCCCGAAAATAGGGATATGATCAGAAATGGAATGGCTAACCCCAGACTATAAAGAAGCATAAGAAAGCCTCCATATGCGGGAGAGCCTTCACCTGCCGCAATACCGAGCACAGCCGCCAATACAGGACCAATGCAAGGCGTCCAGCCAAAGCTAAAGGTCAAGCCAAGCAAAAAAGCTCCGATATATCCGCCTTTTTTCATGCCATCGCCGGACAGCTTTTTTTCCTGCTCCAGCCATGACAGCTTTATCAATCCCGTTTGATAAATGCCGAACAGGACAACGATAACGCCGCAGGCAACAATAAACCATGAGCTGGAAATAATGCTGCCAAAAACCCCGGAGCCAAATCCAAGCATAATAAATACGACCGACAGCCCCAGCACAAACAGCAGCGTCCGTCCAAAAAACACAAATCGCAGCTTGACGGAGCTTGCAATCGGCTCTTCACGGCCCGCAGCATGGACCATGCTGCCCGACAAATAAGACATATAAACAGGCAGCAACGGCAAAATACATGGGGATAAAAATGATAATACTCCCGCGCCGAATACCCCAAACAGGAATAAGACATCACCAGCCATCATTTATCACCACCTGATTAAAACACGAGTTAATTGCTGTAAATGGGAAGCGTGAACCAGAAGCAGCTGCCGGCTCCCTTGGTGCTCAACACCCCAATTTCACCGCCATGATGCTCCACAATGGATTGAGCGATCGCAAGCCCTAACCCGGCGCCACCATTGTTTTTGCCGCGAGATTTATCAATCCGGTAAAATCGTTCAAAAATCCGCGTCGTTTCCGCTGCTTCGATGCCTTCGCCTTCATCCTTAACCGAAATTCGCAAGCAACGTCCCTCCTCCGCAGCAGATAACGTAATTTTCCCTTCTTCTGGAGAATATTGAATGGCATTTTGCAGCAGATTGGACAAAACTCGCTTGATTTGCGCGGGCACCATCATTGCAGCAGGCAATTTATCCGGCAGATCAATTTCGACGGCCAGTCTTTTTTCTGCGAGATGAAAGGAAAAGCTCTCCAATGTACTGATCAACAGCTCATCGGCATGACAAGGCTGCGGTTCAAACAGCTCTCCCTTCGCCTCCAGGCTCGACAGCTCAAACAAATCATGGATAAGTCCAGCCAATCGTTTCGTTTCCAGCCGAATCGTGTTCAGATAACGCTGAAAGGTTTCCTCATCCTTAATCACATCGTCCTCCAGCGCTTCCACAAACGCTTGAATGGAGGCCAAGGGCGTCCTCAAATCATGGGATACATTAGCGATCAGCTCTCGCCGGGCGGATTCGGAGTGGTGCAAATTGTCGAAGCTTTCCTTAAGCCTCAGGCTCATCCCATTAAATTGCTCTGCCAGAAGCTTAAACTCCCGGGGGCCGATGACGGGGACTTCGGTATCGAAATCCCCTTCTGCAATCGTTATGGTCTGCTCTGAAATTCGCGCAATGGATCTTTCAAGCGGCCTTGTCATTACATATTGAAGGATAAACGAAAACAAGCCTACACCAGCTGTTATGCCGGACAACCAATAAAACTGCTCAATCGAAAGCAGCATTTTGGAATAGCTGACAAACAGGCAAATCAACAATACGCCTATGCCTGTCAGGCTGGACAATAATAAGTAAGTACGCAGCTTCATGAGTTGCCATCACTCGCAAACTTATAGCCTATGCCCCAAACCGTTTTGATATATTTCGGATTAGAAGGAAGCGGCTCGATTTTTTCCCGTAATCTCCGAATATGCACGGTAACGGTAGTTGTATCTCCCTCATAGCTGAAATCCCATATTTTACTAAGGATCTGATTGCGGGAAAAGGCTTGATCAGGATGACTTGCAAGCAAATACAGCATTTCAAATTCAGTAACCGTCAGATCAATGATTTGACCGCCAGCCTCCACGATACGCTTTGCTACGTCAATTGTAAGTCCTTCGAATGTAATGGTGTGTTCAGATGCTGAAACGGGTTTTGCCTGTACACTGCGCATCCTGCGCAGGATAGCCTTCACACGCAGAACAAGCTCTCTCGGACTAAAAGGTTTTGTCAAATAATCGTCTGCCCCCATCGTCAGGCCCATCAAACGGTCCTGCTCCTCACCGCGGGCAGTCAACATGACAATCGGAATATCCTCGGATTGCCGGATCTCGTTGCACACTTCCCAGCCATTCTTATAAGGCATCATCAGATCAAGCACAATCAAGCTTGGCGTTTGACTGCGCCACAGCTCCAATGCCTCCAAGCCGTCCTTGGCGGTTATGACGAGATAACCTTCCCTTTCCAGATATCTGCGGCAAACATCCGTAATGTTTGTGTCGTCATCAGCAACCAGCACTCGTTCATGCATACTGAACCACCCCATGTCCCGAAAATACATTTGACCTCATCCTATCCTATGGCGATGGCGAGCCTTTTCACATTTATTTCATTGCCTTGGCAGGCATCATGTATCCATTAATCAACGACTCCACTACATAAGTGCTTCCTTTGGAAATCGTAGGCGCCATATCCAGCATGACCTCCATGCCATCTATATCCACTTTTTTGGAACCAACCCAGAGCTTAATCATCTTGCCCGCCGGCTTCATGGCGCTTTCCATCATCATGTCGTCTTTCATCATCTTGTCATCCTGCATCATCATATCGTCTTCCATCATCTTGTCATCCTGCATCATCTTGTCATCCTGCATCATCTTGTCGTCTTTCATCATATCGTCATCCATCATCATATCGTCCATTTTACCCATGTAAGCCAACGTAACTGATCTTTCCTTGGCGTTCCACTCTATGCTGTAGCCATACATTTCCGCTGCCTGTCTCAGATTAAAAAGCTCCATGCCGCCCTTTTTAATCGTTTTGATGCCTGCCGCATTCGCTAACCCGGAAAAAACCAGCGATAACATCAATACCGCCATTACGATTAATGTCGTGCCCTGTTTTCTTTTAACCATCTTTATCATCCTCCATTTGGTTTATCTTTCATGGATTAGGATAAATAAGATAGCTTACGATTCTCTAAGCTAAGTATTACGATTGTATTACGATATTGAATTTTTCCGCATAGCTGTACAGCTGCCCTTTAAATACGAACCATAGGGCTATTTCATAAATCTAGACTTAAACGAAGCATGTCCCGGCATTGCATTCCATTTTCATAAATCTCTTCCTCGTAGTGCCTTATAAAAAAGTCCCGGTCCACGCCTGTAATCCGGAATCCGCATTTCTGATACAGTCCCAATTGATGCAGGCTTGAGTTCCCAGTACCGATTTCTATCGTTTTGGCATGCTGTTCTTTCGCCTGATGAATGGCATGCAGGATCAGCTTTTTGCCAATTCCTTTTCCCTGGTAGTCCTCTGACACAGCAATATTCACAATTTCTATCGTTTCAGGGCGCGTTTTTATAAGCACAACTACCCCAATGACCTCATTATTGTTTAAGGCAACGAAGCATTGCCCTCTGCTCAAATATTCCTGAACGATAGCTTCCGACGGATCGGCCAAAAGCAATAACTCAAAAGGCGCAGCTTCGCCAGCCTCTAATAATCTGATATCTATATCCATGGCTTATATCCTTCCTTTCACATGGCGGCCTATAATACTTCCAGTTACTTAGTTCAACTCTCATCCAATTCTGTTTTGTAATGACCCGTATCGCCATGCCTTACTATATTGCAATCTCCGTCTATAATTTCAATTTCGCATAAACAAGTCGGGTGAATGTAGGGCGGTTCCCAAATATCCTTTAACAAACGCTTTTCAAAATACGCCATAAGCAGCTTGATAACCGCTGTATGAGTAACGATTAAAATAGACTTGCCCCTATGGTCATGGATAATTTCTTTCAGCTTCTGAACAGCTCTATCGTATACCTGCTGGAAGGTCTCGCTGTTTTCAACCTGAAATGCACCCGGATCATTCCAGAAGTGATCAAACTGCTCGGCAAAATGCTCCTTTGCTTCCTCCTGAGTAATGCCTTCCCATTCCCCTAAGCTAATTTCTCTAAATGCATCTGAAATGCCGATTGGAATATCCCGTTTTCCTCTGATGATTTCTGCTGTTTTTACAGCTCTTTGGCTTGAGCTGGAGTAAATCAGATCAATCGGTTCCTGCTCCAGCGATTCTCCCAGCCATGACGCCTGCTTCATTCCCAGCTCGGTAAGAGGAGAATCATTATGACCTTGGAAACGCTTCTGAATATTCCATTCCGTTTGTCCGTGCCGGGTAATATAGATCGTAGTTGTTTCTTTCATGCTTCTGTCTGCTCCTTTGCAAAAGCCTCGACTCTGGTCTGGCTCGGATTCATCCGTTGGGATGATGAAGATGCCTATAGTCTAAGGGTACAATAAACACAACAATACAGAAAAGCGTGGGATGAACATGAGGAAACCTAGCGCCTTATTGGCCTGGAAAATGCTTATTACGGCCCTCCCTAAAGGGATTGGCGCCTTTATCGTTATCGTTGCAGGATTGTCGGCAAGCCTGCCGCTGTCCATTGTTCTAATCGGCATACCGCTGCTAGGGGGAACATTGGCGCTTGGCCGAAAAATATTGATGAATGAAGCAGCATACGTGGAGGGTTGGCTGGCTGGAAAGGAATACCCCGCCGCTGCTGCAGAACAGCCTCTTCCCGAAGCCCAGCAAAGCTGGAAGCATTGGCTGAGGTCCGTGCTGAAGGATAGCCGATCCTATAGAGCCATTCTGTTCAGCATTCTCCAGCTGCCGATCGGCATCGCGACTTTCACCTTGGCTCTTGTGCTGCCAATTGTTGCATTTTCCGTTTTGCTTTCGCCGCTTGCCTATGAAGCAAGCATGCGATGGTTTGAATTCAATTTATTTGCAAACACCTGGGGACTTGACCGCTTGGTGGACTGGCCCTTGACCGCCGCACACCGTTCCTGGATTGCCGGAGGAGTCGGCGCGATTCTTACGTTGCTGTTGCCGCTAATGCTAAGAGGGCTTGGCACTTTGTACGCAGCGTGGATACTTACGGCTGCCGGCCCGGAGCCGGCTCAGCAAACGAGCGCAGCCGGTCCGAAATCATCATACGAGGAGCTTCTAAAATCACTGGAGCTGGACAGAACAGACGCTGCCCCGCTCACTACCTCGCAAGTGTAGCGCTATAGCAGCCTCTATCGGTTCAGAGCCTGCGCATCAACAACGACGCAAACCGCCCGCCTGTTCATTCCGTGCCGGGCGGTTTGTTTTTTTGTGCGACACTCCGATGTCAGGCTTCCTCCGCAGAAAGCTTGCTTACGACATATTTGACTCCCCGTTTTTCATCCCACAGCTTATGCAGCTCCTGCGATCTTAAAGCCAAATCGGGATATGGCATCGGGGTAACGCTTATTTTATCAAATTTATGTCTGAAATGATTGCCCTCCTTCATAATTCTCAATGCCCCTAAATAATCATCGCTTAGAGCCCATACAACCCGCGTTATATCGGCCAGAATCAATGCGCCCGAACACATCGGGCAAGGCTCTACAGTTGTATACATCGTACATTTATTTTTATACTCGGGATTCAACAGCTCTTTACCTGCGCTTCTGATTACATCAATCTCGGCATGACAGGAGGGGTCCATTGAAGTAAATACGCGATTGCGGCCACGGCTTATGATTTCCCCATCTGGACCTACAATGACCGCGCCAATAGGTATAGTCCCCTCTGCGAAGGCCTTCTCGGCCTCCTCTAAAGCTATCTCCAAATAATATCTGTCATTCAACCTATACGCCTCCATTATGGCAACTTTATTGGGTCCCCGTTGATGTAAGAGTCGATGACCCATTCATTATTCATTTTCTGAAGTTTGATCTTATCTGTAGAAGTATTGCCGCCATCATGTCGTTGTACTTCCACAAATACAAATCGTTTATTGGGCCCGGTCCAAAATATATATTTGTAACGGATACGTTTGACATCTCCATAAAAATTTCTATCATTTATTAAGCTTTGTGCAATAGTCCCCTGTATATCGACAAGCTCATAATCCGAAAACTTAAAAGCAAAATGCTTGTAGAGATCCTCATATTTCCTATCAATGAAATCCGTATAAAACCCGTCCAGAGCCGCTTCAACATCCTTTTTATCCTTTAAGGATAATAGAAAATAGGTGGATGATAAAATAACAATGATAAGTAATATTGAAATAGTCACTTTTTTCTTCATATTACATCTCCTGCCATGAGTTTCCTCGAATTCACTATTAATTAATAATCTCCTTCATTTGTTTAATATGCCGTTGTTCATGAATGTACAAGGATTTAAGCCAGTCCATCAACGACAGTTCCTTAAAAACAGGATGAATATAATGCCTTCTATTCAACAGCGTAGGGTCTTCTACTGAACTTAAAAGCTCATTCAGCTTTTGTCTTGAAGCATATAGCTTATCTATAATAGCTTGACGCTCCATTCCCTCATTAGATGGTTTTGCAATATCAGGCGCTTCTAGCCGCTTGCTTCTGTCCAGCAGGAGCTCTACCGGCTGGTTGGCTATAGAAGACTCCTCCTTGCTCTTTAGCCCCCTCTTTATCGCTACCACATATAGCTCCTCTGTTATGGAAAGATGCTGAAAAATTTGACTAATAGTCCAGCTCTCGGCGTTTTTTTGTTTGTTTAATTGTTCGTTGCCCAAGTGATTAAGGATATCTAATAGCTCAGCCCTGGTTTCCTTCAGCTTTTGATTAACCCTTTCCAGTTCCATTCAAAAACCTCCTGTCTTTAAAATGGGAGAAATATAAACCTTCCTCGCGCTTTTTAATCCGTTAATTGTTTATAGTTATGGAGCAGCATCAGGTTTTTGAGTGTCACACAAGCTCTCCATTCCCATGTTGCGGTTTCGCCCGGCGCTTCCCAGCTAATCGGCCATCCTCCATCATCGCTTTGCTGCGACTTCATAACATTCAGATGCTCATGGATTATCTCTTTAGAAAAAATTCCACTGCAATAAGACGAAGGCGTTGGAGCAAATTCTAATGGTGAAAGGCCATATTCGCTGATATTTGGGTCTAAGCGTAAATACTTTGCAGAAGTAAGAAGCTCCGCAGATAATTTGCTAAACAACTGCGTTACATGCTCGGTTTGAGGAAGGCTTTCAAGGAGGCAAAATGACGTTAAAATCGTATGCGCATCCTCAAATTTTCTAGCAGATAAATTAGCAAGGCATACAGCCGCTGCTTCATTCAGCCATGAATGGTTAATCCCTTGCCACTTGAGCAGGCCTACCAATCCAACCAATCTATCGAACGAGGGCTCTGTAGAGAGTGGATTGTCCCAGTGACTAGCGCGAGGATAAGATGTCGCTGATTTAAAAATTGTTGGAATTCCATTAGCGAGGTCTGCATGTTTTTCCACATAACCACAGGCTTTAGAGGACATGTCCAGGTCCTTAATATTGCAGTCATACAAGGTTCTGAGAGCAAACTCCATATAGAGCGGATGACTTTCCGGTGCGCGCAAATCCGGCTCCAACGCATGACCAAAGCCGCCGTCATCATTTTGGTATGCCTTTAGTGCTCGCACTATATGCTCCTTGGAGCCCTCATAGAAAACGTATTCAAAAATCCTTCTTTCCAAAAGCCTTCCATGCTTCCATATAAAATGGGCAGCCTTCTCAAATTCCACAAGGATCATCTCCGTTGACGTTTTTCATACAATTATTATAACGCCATTTATTGCAAAAATGTTGTATATTTAGGATGTCTCCCCCTACTTTTGTATCATTTCCTCCCATATTTCTCAAAAATTTTGGCTCAACCTAATAATCAGTGCTTGACAGAAAACAGAGCTTAGCGGAGGGGTGGAGGGATTCTGTAGAAACGTCAGTGTTCGCCTTTAAAGACCGATTCCCACCATAGTCCTCATATAAATAAAAGGAATCGGGCTTTAACAGCGATCGGAAGAACCCTCTGTCCCGCAGCGTTCCATCTCCGCCCAAGTCAAGCACTGATTTCTGGTTTGAGCCAAAATTTTTTTCAGATTCATATAGATTTACGAGCTTGTTGGCATCCATATAGATAAGGGGTGAAATGACGCGATGCTGCTGCATACCGAGCAATCCAAAGAGGCGGATCTAGCCGCCATTGAAGATGATGATTTAGTTGATCTGGCAAAAACCGGAGATCATCCAGCCTTTGGCGAGCTGGTTCGGCGCCATCGGACGAAAGCATTCGGATGGGCAAAGAAACTGACCCAGGACCCGTTTGCCGCCGAGGATATCGTTCAAGACGCGCTTATTCGCGCGTTCCTTCATTTGGGAGATTTAGTTGACACCCAGCGGTTCATGCCATGGCTAAGAACCATTGTCCATAATCTCGCTTATATGAAGCTCCGGCGCGGTGGTCCCTATGCCAATGAGATGCCGTTTACAAGCTATAGCTCTCAAATGAGCCCTCCTGCCAAAGAACAAGCATCGGCCTCTGCTCATCATTGGGATTCCATAGATAAGGTGCTGGACAGCCTGAATCAGTCGGTTACAAACAAGCAAAGCTATGATCCCGTTACCATCATCATGCGCAAAGAGATGCTGGAGGGTATTCACGACTTGCTGCATTGCTTGAACAAGCGGGAAAGAGCCATTTTTGAATCGTATTTTTTCAGTCAGCTTCGTCCTGCCGAAATAGCCGCCATGTTTCAAACTACCACAAGCAATGTCTATAATTACATTTCCAACTCCAGGCGCAAGGTGCAGCAGGAACGTATCAAGGTTCAGATTACAGGCTATCTCAAAACAAGAAGAGAGCTGGGCTTGCCCGTAGCAAAAAAGCTGGCTTCTCCCCCCTACTAAAAGGAGTGATAAAAAATGTCCCAAAGGCAATGCGATTTCAACTCCACCACGTATACGCAGACGAGCGCAGGGCAAGCGTTATACAGAATGATTGGCTATACGGATAAAAAAGACATTTCTCTCACTGATGTAATGGGCTACACAAGCTGGGCTTTTCGGATCAACATTCATGCCCGTACCGTAAATATCGCGGGGCCTTACGCCTCCTTAAGCTGGGGAGATGTTTTTCGGCAAGGCATGATGAATCTGGGCTTTACTTGCAAATCCATCGGCGAGCCAAATTTGACCCCGCCTACGCCCCGGCAGCTTCAGGAAGCCCTGCTATTTGTCCAGAGCAGCATTGATACCGGGATTCCCGTTATGGCCTGGGATTTATTTGTACCGGAATTCGGAATTATCTATGGATATGATGATAGCCAGCAGCTCCTCAACTGCAAGGATACTGCGGAGGATGGGCTTTTACCCTATCATAAGCTTGGTCGAGGGCGCATTGGAGAGCTTTTTGTTCTGGGAGTAACTGATACCTTTGAGGTCGATGAAATAGCGGCATTGCGGGGAGCATTAGACATGGTTTTAGATCATGCGTTCAATCACCTGCCGCGTCACGATGAGGAGCCTTATCGCAATGGACTTGCAGGCTATGAAGCATGGATACAAGCATTTCGTTCCGGGTCGGTGGAGGTTGTCGGAAATGCGTATAACGCCTTGGTTGTCAGCGACGCCCGCGAATACGCCTATCGTTTTCTTGCCGGGCTGTCTGAAAAAAGCTTTAACGAATTGCCAGTTACACAGGAAATATCCCGTTTGGCCTTAGCAGCCGCTGAGCACTATCGAGAGGTGGCCCGTCATCTGGCAGAAATCAGGACGCTTTTTCCATTCCCTCAAGGCGGTACGCCTAACGACCCGGAGACCGCCGGAATGGCTATTACGCTTCTTGAGCAAGCACTGGCTGCCGAAGAACGCGGCATACAGCAGCTGCAAGTTATGCATCGGGTGCTGGAGCAGTATATTTCTTAGCACGTCTGCTTGATAAATACGCAGAGCATTAAAGGGAGGTCAACAAATGAAGGTTTTAACAAACGGATTAGTTGCGGAATATTTATTTGACGGGAATGCCCTTGATACAAGCGGCAACGGGAACCATGGCAGGGTTGAAGGAGCAACGCCAACAGTAAACCGGTTTAATGAGCCGGATCGGGCGTTGGCTTTTTCAGGAAATGGAGAATTCGTTGTCCTTGATCCCAAGCTATTTCAGAACGCCACTGCATTCTCGCTGTCGATTTGGGTCAATTATGATGAAGCGGCAAAAATGAAGTGGTGGAACAATGCGATTATTTCGCAGGATGATAACGGACGTCAAAGCGATAAGTCGCAACGTGTATTTCAATTAAGCACAATGAATAACAGCGTAAGAGTTCACATGATGATGAATGCGCCAGATGTAACAGCTCAACATCCCGTGCAGCGGGGGCAGTGGTATCACTTGGCGGTGACTTACAATGGAAGCCATTATGCCCTCTATATGAACGGAAAATTGCAGGGAATCCAGGAATATACCTTTCGCCCAAGCACAGAGGAGCCGATTTATATCGGGAAGAAAAATTCAGAGGAGCCCCGCTTCTATTTTCATGGAGCAATCGATGATCTTCGGATTTTCAGTCGGGCTTTATCCGAACCCGAGATACTGGAGCTCTATACCGAGCAGGGCTACGTCCCTGCTGTAGAACTAGCTCCCCCGGTTCAGCATAAAAGCAGCTCCTCAACCAAACGCAAGGTGCTTGAGAAGCCGATCTAGAAGCATAGCTATTGGAAACCGGGCTAGAAACTGAGCGTATGCCCCTGACATTTTCCGAAAAGATAAGGATTGTGCCGGGGGCTGCCCGCATTTACTTTAAACCGATGCCCTGCACCATTACGGCCTATGTATGCTTTTTCGCTCGTAATAGCCCTTCAATCAGTTTAATTTTTTCTGCATCCTTCTTGCCCCTTGTATCTATCCGGTATCCGTCCTGCAGCGATCTGCTGTATACCCTATGATACTGTTCAAGATTCAGAAGCTTAAATGTCGCCCCTTTGTAATTCCGCTGCTCGATATCATTGCTATCAATTGCAGCGTATTCCTCCAGGTCTTCAATATGGGAAAAGCCGATTTTGTGCTGTCCGTTGCTAAACTCATGCTCATTCCTATCAATCAACTCATATCCCTGATGTTCAAGCTCGCTCTGAAGCTCCTCCCATCTTTCACGGATAAATGTCAAAGGAATTAACAAGTCGATATCCTCAGGATAAAGAGGTATTTTTGTCAGAGCCTCCAGGCCAAGCGATCCGTACAGAAGCGGAGATATGTTAAATCTTTTGTTTAACGTGTTGGCAACAGCAGCAAAATGATGAAATAAACCATGATTCAAATCCTTTGCTTGCTTCTCTCTTATTTTTGCCAATGCATTTTTAGCCGCTAGCTTTCCATTATGCATTCCGTTATTGGATACCTCGATCAACTGTTCTCTGGCTGGCATATAGCAGTGAAAACCAAAAATTTCGCAGGCCCGCTCCTGAACAAACATGTCTTCATCCTCTAAATAGACTAGCAACGAATCCAGATGTGACTTTGGCGTTAATGCCATAATCGAGAAAATAGATTGACAGCGTACATCATCACTTATGGATGGGTTAGAAGCAAGAAAAAGCTCCAGCTCAGCTATACAGGTTAAGTCCTCATCCATCTCCGCAGTCCCGCTTTCTGCTTCGGAGGGATATTCCTTCTTCAATTCATGCCAATCCAGATCAGGATGCAGCTCAATTCTCTGAATAAATGAAGGTATGCTTCTAAATGCCGGAGCCACATCCGTTTCCTCATGATTGATATAACAGATTCTGTATTTACATGCTCCGCCGACATATAAGCCTATGTAGTTGGAATGATCATCCGTCCATAAAGGAAGAATATCCTGATAGACCTCCATCTCCGACAGAAAATCAGCAACTTCAACAATTCCGTCAATATTCATTAGTTTAAGGAAAAAGGGCTGCTGCCTTTGTTTCCTGCTGTGAGCTTCCAGCTCCTTAACTAATGGCGCGGGCAATGTTATGCCGAATTTATCAAAAAGCTCTTTAAACATAGCAGCACCCCTTTCCCTGCTTAAATTAACCAAGTCCTTCTTTTACAACTTTTAATAAAGCTTGCTTATGATCCGGATGACAAGCAATCAGATAAGGCTCATCCTTCATGCCGGTAAATGGATTTCCATCAAAATCTATGACGATGCCTCCAGCTTCCTTAACCATCAAAATGCCGGAATACAAGTCGTCGCCTTCCGAATTGTACAGAACAATGCCGTCTATATCTCCTTTGGCAAGCATGCACCATTGAAGCGTTGGAGCCCATAACCGCATCATTCTTTTGAAGCTTACGTCAATATGCTGCCTTAGCCTTAATGCCCCTTCATCCTTTTGCACGACATGACCTTGAATCCAGCCAACATTTCCTTTGAACAGGTTCGAATTGCTCCTTATTTCCATTTTCTGATCATTGCAATACGCCCCTTCTCCCAGGGCAGACACAAACAGGCGGTCGGTCAATGGTTCATAAACGACCCCAAGCACAGGTTCTCTTTTATACATTAACGTTATTGAAGTCGTAAATATAGGCAATCCAATCGCAAAATTATTAGTTCCATCGAGCGGATCAATCAGCCACAGCCAATCGTTTGCCGTTCCTATAATTCCGGCCTCTTCACTATGAATCTGATGGTCAGGAAAAGCGCCTTGAATTTCCTTGATAATGATGTCTTCAATTAAGTGATCAACCTCCGTAACGACATCGCCATGTTCGTCTTTACTTTTAATATCCACAAACTGATCAAACCTTCTTTTCGAAATCGCACCTGCTTGACGAATAATTTGAATGGATATTTGCTTGGCTTTTTGAATCGTAGCTTCGTAGTTCACTGGACACCTCTTCTATTTTAATTTAGTTAAACCTTCCGTTATCCTCGACTTTACTTGTTTCAAATCTTTAATTGATGGTTTTTCTGGCTCTATCCATCCGAATCCATCGTCCTTATACCTTGGAAACACGTGCATGTGATAATGCCCTAGATCATTAAAAATTCCGCCATTTTGCATAATCGTAATTCCATCGGGATTGTAAATCGCTTTTAATGCCCTGGATATCATAACCGAAGCCTTGTTGATGGCTTTCATCGTTGATTCATCAATTTCTTCAGGTTCTTTGTAATGGATTTTGGGCAGTATCAACGTGTGCCCTTCATTCAAAGGGTCAATGTCCAGAATGCAGGTTATGTACTCATCTTCAAAAACGACATTTGTTTCTTCCATATGATTGGCTAATCGGCAACCAAAACAATCCATAAGGATGCATCCTTTCTAAACTTTTTTAACTTCTACTTTGGAATGCTTTATTGTGCTTTAGCATTTTCAAATGTTTGCGTTAATACTTTATGCCACCCATCCAAACCATCCAATTGTATGCTATCATGAACTTCTGTATAGTTCAGATTATGCTCTCTATAATAGGTTTTCCAAAAGTGAACAGCGGGGTTATTTTCCTCAAGCTGACTAATACTAATGTTTCCTTCAAAGCGCTCCAGCACCTTGGATACACATATAGAAGCGATGTTTTTTCCTCTATACTTCTTCAATAAAAATAATTCCTGAATCGTATAATCTACTCCCTCAGGCACAAACGGAGGAGAACAGATTAATATAAATCCGACGGTTTTTCCTTCATATTCAATAAAAAACGGATGTAATTCATCCCTCTCCAGATATAAGTATGTATTTGTTGGATCGTATTGCCCATTTTCCTGAGTGTCTTCGCCTGTATACTGTGATAAATCATATAAATAAAGATTGTATAGGTTTAAAAATTTGTTCTTATGCTCTTTGCTAATTTTTACTATATCCACATTCATTTATGGATTCTCCTTTTATTTATATATTAAATTCAATCCGTACAGTTATTAACAATCCATTCTACCGCATCACTGAAGCCTTCTGCTATAAAATCAGGATAAGACTCTTTGTAGCTTCCAAAGTATTGCCCCTGTTGGTATCTGGCCAAGTCTTTTTCACCTGCGCCTGTTTTTACCAGGATTTTGGTGCACCCCGCTTCTTTAGCCGCTACAAGATCACTCCATCTATCGCCTATGACGACACATTTTCTTAAATCTAAATCATTATCGTTAGCCGCTTGTATCAGCATGCCAGGCAATGGCTTTCGACATGTACATCCTGAGTTGTGCTCGTGAGGACAAAGATATATGTTATCAAATCCAATTTGCATTAATTCCATTTCAAAATCCTCTTTATTGGCTTCCCCTCTTGCAATACCTGGCTGATTGGTAAAGGAAAAAACTAATATCCCTTGTTCTTTAAGCTTTGCTATAGACTGCTCAACCTCAGGAAAAAATATCATTTCATCAGGATATAATACTCTATCTTCTACTCCGCCAATGGTTCCATCACGATCAATAAAAACCGCCTGGACTCTAGCCACAAGCAACTACTCCAATCTCTTATTCATAAAATACTCCTTCATGTTGCCTGGCTTTTGTCTTACAGGTTCATCTTATATACTCCCGCTTCGCCAAGAAAATCATTTCTTGATAGCTCTTTTTCTCCAAGCAATACTCTGTAATTTGTTATGGTTCCATCATGGGAAATAATAAAAACTTTTTTATGCCTGCCTTGAATCCAATTCAGCAGCTTCCATGCATAATCTTCAAAAGTTGATTGTTTAATTCTATTTATTCCTTCTCCCCAACACTCCAAATGAAGGTCTAGAATCGTTATGTTTTTATATAAACTGGAAATCTCATCTCTAGTATAGATATAATCACATTTTAAAAAGGGGAGCTCAGGGTTCTGAGGAAACATTCTAGGCCCAACAAGCGGGCAAATCGTAAAGCTGGTGCTGCCGGTCAGCAACAAAGCACTTTCAATGGTTCGCTTTGTCGGGCTTACCAATACCAAATCATCAGAATTGAAAGATAATTGACTTCGAAGGTTAGAAATTTGCATTTTTCCATAATCGGTGAGACCAGGATGCATCGTATCAAGACGATTGGGATAATCAAGCAAATGATCACCATGACCATGTCGAATAAATTGGATCTCCATATAATCCTCCCATATAGACGTAACTATTCCCAATATGGCGTTCCCGAAAAAAGAAATGGCTTATCGTTGATGTAGCTTTGGAATTCTCTAGCAAGCAATTTATCTATATGACCCTCCAGCCATTCGCTGGAATCAGGCAAGCCTAACCAAAAGCCTAACGTATCCAGTTGTCCTAAAACAAAAAAGGTTTCAAGTAATGACTCATAATTTGATGGCAATTCAAAAAAGCTGGAATAAGAATTCAAGAAGCCTTCCCGGAATGCCGGATGAATGTATGAAAACGTCCACCCCAGATCAAACAAATAAAAGCCAAATCCGCACGCGCCAAAATCAATGGGGCTTACTTTATCCTCGTAAAATATATAATTTGAGGGTATTAAGTCTGCATGAATGATTCCCCAGCTTGTTTGCTTTTTTTCCAGCTTCATAATAACTTTTTCCGCTTTTTCTCCAGCCAAAAGAAGACTTTCTCCACTCTTTTTCAAAGTCCCGTTATTTATAGACTCCTTAATTTTCCTTAATGATCCTTCAAGCTTCCGCTCATCAAAAAAGGGCCTGGAAAAACCTTCTGGCGCTTCCCATTTACTCGATTGCTTATGCAATTTGCCAATCATGCTCCCGACTTTGGCAGCATCCTCCATAGTCGCAATAAATGGCTTTTGTTCACCCTGAATCCAATGCAATAATGTGCAATAGACAATTGAATTTTCATGATTCAGTTCAGTAATAAAGCTGTTTTTCTTATTTCGTATAGGAGCAGGGACTTGCAAATCAGCTTCTTTAGACAGTGCATTTAACCAAGTCAACTCAGACTGAATGGTTTCTTTTGAGCTCCACTCTTTCTCATCTCCCTTGGATAAGGACTGATGGATTCTAAGCGAATATTGCTTTTGATTACCCGTTTCAGTAACGTGATAGATGATGGTTCCGCTTTGGCCAATATAATTCAGCTCATACTCCACTAAGTCATATTCCTGAAGAGCTAGCTGTGCAAGCTCACAAAATACCTCATCCGACATTTCAGTTGTCTCCTCACAATTGTTGAGTCATCCTTAGACCGCTAAACTAATGGTTCTGGTTCAATAGGTTCAATGACTTGAAATAAAAATGACCTGTCATTTATATATTCGGTAAGATAAGCTAAAGCATATTTTTGCTCTTCTATTAAACCGGGTATTTCTCTACTGTCGGAGCAGTGATGGCAATAATTTTCGATCATAAACATGACAAAGAAGCATTCGAGAATATGAACATAATCCTCTTCCAATTTGATTACGCTTTCATAGCCTTGAATAAGCTGCCAGCGATGCTTAGGATAAAGCTCTAGCAGTGCTGCCGCCATATCATACAAATAATAGCCAAACCCGCATCTTCCAAAATCAATCGGATAGGGCTGATCGTTATTAAAAACAACGTTCTCCGAATGCAAGTCCGCATGAATCAGCCCATAATTACGTGTGTTTTGTTGCATGAGTTCAAGTTGAGTCATGATCTTTTCAATAGCTTTTTGATAGAGCAGCCATGATTTATTCGATAAAAACCGTGAGTAATAACGCTCCAATTTGCTGAGTTCATCCTTAAAGCTGCCAATTCCCCAATGTGGTCTATGAAAATGAGGCGGTATTTCTATTTTTGCTGAAGCTTCATGCAGCCTCCCCATCAAAGCGCCTATGCTGAATGCATGACTATCGGTGAACTCGCCGCTCCTATGCTCTCCCTCCACCCACTTCATTAGAGAAACACAAGGCCTCTGGTACCCTTCCTCTGTTTCGCATTCCAGAACATAAGAGCCATCGCGGCATGCAATTCCTTCAGGCATCACTAAGCCTCCCAGCTTCCGTAGTTCATTAAGGAAAACGAGCTCTGAAATGATTTCTTCTTTGTTCATTCTCTCTGAATGAATGCGAAGCAAGTAATGGCCTGTTGTGTTTGTTTCTATTTTGTAAGTAATTGTATCCGATAGTTGTATGAAACGAATGCTAATCCATTCAATCTCATACTGTTGAATAGCCCATAAGGCAACATTTCTTGCTCTTGCGAGCAAGCTTTGTCTGGTTTCGTCTGTGTCAAAATGAAAAAAGGGCTTTAGCTTCAAGACTCACACGCCCCCTCAGATGCAGCCTTGACATTTCTTTTGCCTAACTTTTTAAAAGCAGTAAAAGCTTGCTTGGATTTTACAAAACGCAATATTTTATCGGCACATTCACCTGGAGTAAGCTCTTCCGTATTTACTTTAACATCGTATTCATCAATGCTATAGACTTGGTTAAACTGTGACACAGCTAGTCCAATATTTCGATCACCCCTTTGTTCCTCTCTTCTGATAAGCTCTTCCTTTGAGCAAATGACGCCAATCAATAACGTAGGGTGATCGTTAAAGGCATTCAGACAATCATTAAACCATTTGTCATTGTCGATGACAGTATCTACGATTACATTTAAACCCATCTCCGAATACAATTTAACTGTCGCATAATACAAGGAGTTTATGGGATCAAACATAATTTCCATGATCGTTTGTTCAGCTATTTCTCTTGCAGGTTCAATATCAACCAGGAACTTGTTATTAAAAAAATCCTTAATAAAATCATCTACAGATAAATGATGAAAAACAATATCTTTCTGGGCTAACAATTCATTTGAAATACTTGTTTTTCCCGAGCTTGAAGTTCCGTTCAACAGCACAATCATACCTTGCTTCAAAATGAATCATCCTCACCTAATAAAAATCTGCTATTATTCATGATTTCATTAATCACTTCATCCATCTGATCAACAGAATATTGCTGGGTATTTAATACATGCTTGTTATCCTTAAGAGCTTGTTTAAACTCATTCAAAAGAATTACGCTTCGTTCACCCATTTGAATGCTGGAATCTCTTGACGCAAATGGCTGATGACATCACCAGAGATGTATGAGCTGCGTTCAAGCTGCTGAACAAGCTTTTTGGAAGTTGTAGATTTCCCGACACCGGCGGGGCCCGATAAAATATAGATGGATCTGCTGGTCATTATTAGCGCCTCCGTTACTCACTTAAGCCCGGTTTTTTATGTCTTTCTTTAAATAATAATGGGTATGTCCTCCTGCATTTTCGATTGTTCCGTATACCTCATATCCTTCCTTCACATAAAAGCCCAAGGCTTGAAAGCTGAGTGTATCCAATTTAATAAAATCGCACTTTTTTTGTATAGCCATCTTCTCTGCCTCTCTTATAAGCAGTTGGCCATAGCCCGATTTTCGATGCTCTTCCTCGACAAACAAATAATGAATCTCTAACCAATTCCAGCAAAACTCCCCGACAATTCCGCCTATTATGTCCTCGTCTTCATCAACTAAATGCAGCTTTAACTCCTCATAACGCCCTTTTAACTCCTCTGGAAAGTGTCTGAGATTAAATTCAATCAACCTGCTTCTAATGTAATCTTTCTTATTAGCTTCAATATTGCTTGAAATGCTTGTTTTCAAAATTGTTCCTCCATCCATCTTCCATTAAGTCATTACATTATCATAATATTGGATATGCAAGAACAATCAAAGGTTAACTATGAATATAGTCATCTATTACGTTTATTGCAGTTCCTTATGGATTGAGAGTTGTCTCCATCTTTACTTGAATTCGATCTATTCGTCCTTGCTTTCTCCATATTTACTGTAGGTGGAAAACCAGCCGTCCTTCGTGAACAACTCGCCGTGCAGCCCATCACTAGACTGGATAACATCAATGCCCTGCACTTTAATTTCAATATCATTCTCAAAATCAGCTTGCTCCTGGAGTTTAAATAAGAAATCATGAATTCCTGTATCCAAGCTTTTAACCACTATTTTTCTAACCAGCTCAATCTGTTCATTATTCAATTCTTGTAGCTCCGCCTGGAGCTTTTGCAGCCCTGGAGCTTTCCAACGTCCTTCAACTAATAATTCAAAAAAATCAATGGCTTTATCTCTTAATTCAGTCATAATCACCTGTCCGAACTTATCAACTGCCTGTTTTTCATTCATTATCATCATCACCCACCCAATCAACGTGTTGGATCTATTAAACCTGTACCTCAAATATCGAATCTACAATAATAGGCAGGTTATCCCTTAATGAAACAGCCCCTAAAACCGATCTTGCATGTATTCCCTTATCTTCAAATACTTCATACATTAATTCTGAAAATCCATTTAATACTTTATGATGCTCTTCAAAGGTTGCTTCAGCATTTACAAATCCTTGAACCTTAACAACCCTTTTCACCCTGTCTAATGATCCCAATGCATCTTTTAATACGGCCAAAACCTCAATGCCTGCTAACCTGGCAAAATGAAATCCCTGTTCAGTCGTATATGCACTGCCCAGCTTTCCCTTTGGGCTTCCTGACGGCCCTTTTCCAGAGACGTACATAAGCCCATTTACAATGACAAAATTAGTGTAACTAGCAGCCGGATTGCTTGCTTTAGGCAATTTAATCCCTAAATTCTCCAGTCTCGCTTCAACAGATAACTCCATTGTTATCCCGCCTTATTTGAATAATAGTGAACCCGTCCGCCCAAATGATCCTATTATTTCACTACAAATTCATTAAGTTCACTAGATGATAAAACGAACTCTACCTTTTCATCTCCATTTTCAATCCGATATGTAGCAATTGTCTTAACCTTATAGGTTCCTGGTTTTTCGATTTGGAATTCGTAATATTCTTTGTTTCGTTGCTCTTCGTAATTATTTCGAAACTCCGCTTTAGGCTTCAATTCACTTACATACCCGATACTGTTTGTGAACAACATATCATAATCTTGTTTCACAAGATTTCCCTCGCTGTCATAAATCTCATAGGTAAAGATATCAGCACCATGTGAAATATCCCATTTATGATTGGATTTATTTTTTACATATCCATTGATTTGAAAAGGCTGAGAAGCTTGTATGTTTGTCAGGTCGTCGCTTCCAACCTCAAACATTTTTTCATCTGGAGCCGTTTCTTTGGAACACGCCGTTACGATGAACAGCAGGGACAATAACAAGGTAAATAAGATCACTTTTTTCATTTTTCATATCATTCCTTTATCGTTTTATGGTGCAACAGAACCAAATTCTTTAATTAATTTTCTTTGTTCCATCGGCAAACCATCTGGCCAATCATCCATTGTACAATACATAATTTCTGAAATCTCCGAGCTCTTTTTAAAATCGCCTTCTATGACCCTGCCTCTAAAAATCAAGTCCACTCGATTAGGCTTTGTTCCATATATCGCTTTTACCAATTCAATTGATTTTACAGATAATCCGGTTTCCTCTTTCAATTCTCTTTCTAAAGCCAATTCCGGTTTTTCAAGCTCCATCCAACCGCCTGGAATCCCCCACGGTTCTTTTCTGTACACATGTTTGAGTAATAATATTTGTCCAGCTTCATTCGTAAAGATTCCAAGAACCGCTACTAAAAATTTGTTTTGGGCGCGATAAACAAGCCAATTTTTCAACCCGTTAAAAGGCATATGCTTGTACATATAAACAAGCCAATCTCTTGGCACCAGACCCACTAATTTTGAAATCACATGTACACCTCTTTTTTGGGCCGACCTTATATTACATTCCCAAAATATGATATCCGGCATCAACATGAATAACTTCTCCAGTAATCCCTCTTGAAAGATGACTTAGAAGAAACATGGTGGCATCGCCAACCTCATCTTGATCAATATTTCGCCGAAGCGGAGCCCTCTCCTCGATTGTTGCCATAATATCATTAAAGCCGGAGACGCCTTTGGCTGCTAATGTACGAATAGGACCCGCAGAAATAGCATTAACCCTGATTCCGTATTTTCCAAGGTCCTCTGCCAAATATCTGACGCTTGCCTCTAATGCCGCCTTTGCCACGCCCATAACATTGTAGTTCTTTACTACCCGCTCAGCGCCTATATAGGATTGTGTTACAATACTTCCGCCTTCAGTCATCAATCTTTTAGCCTCTCGCGCAATGGCTACCAATGAATAAGCGCTTGAATCCTGTGCCAGCCTATAACCTTCTCTTGTTGTATTCACATATTCGCCTTGCAGCTCATCCTTCTCCGCAAAAGCAACAGAATGTACAATGCCATGTATTTGACCTACCCGGCGTTCAACCTCCAAAAAGGCTGATGTAATACTTTCATCATCTAATACATCACATGAGATGGTGCACAATGGAGTCATTTCCTGTTCATTTAAAAGCTTTATCAGCTTCTCTAACGATCTTTCTTTTCGATAGGTAAAGATCAGATTAGCTCCTTGCCTGTAAAGAGACTTTGCAACTCCCCAAGCAATACTCCTCTCATTAGCAACTCCCATAACAATAATATTTTTATTTTTCATTAACATATTATATCCTCCCGCATAGTCATATCATTGACGTAAAAGGCAATATAGAATGATAGCTTGTTGAACATAAATCAGATTTTTCTTAAACTCATATCCAACAAAATAGTCAGAATTGATCACCTCAGTGCTTACTTCTTCATCTCTGAAAAAGGGCGGACAAGGGTTTAGAATGGCGCCTTCATTCGCAAGCTGCATTCTTTCCACTGTAATCTGATAGCTTTTAATATATTCATCATTCCTGCACTCCCCCGAAAGGGAGTCTGTTAATATAACATCGCTTCCCCGTAAAGCTGAGTCCAGGTTGGTTGTAAAGCAATAATGGCTGGAGTCTTCTCCGAATTGATTCCCGGAGGCACAGACATGTCTGAAGGTAAGATTCATGACCTTTGCTATTTCCATCCACGATCTTGAAATATTGTTTGCAACGCCCACAAATGTATAGGTTAAATCCCGATAATTTTTCCGAATTTCAGCAATGGAGTAGAGATCGGATAAAATCTCGCAAGGATGATCTTCGGCGGTCATAGCATTAATGACAGAAATAGTGGCGTAGCTTGCTAATGTTTTTATCTTCGCCAGATCGGAATGCCTTATGATAAGGCCATCCACCCAATTTTCCAAATACTTTATTACATCCTCCAATTCTTCTCTCTTGTCCAACGTATCTGGAGGAAACAGGATGCAGGTTCCGCCTAGCTCCTTTATTCCCTTTTCAAAAGTAATTCGAGTTCGCAGGCTGCTTTCCGGGAAAAATAATGCAAATGTTTTTCCATCCAGTCTTTTTTCCGTTTTATTCTCTTTTAATTCGTTAGCAAGATTATATATATCAAGAATTTGCGACTCAGTTAGACTTTTAATATTTATTAAATGCATGATATCTGTCCTTTCATGACCCGAATTACTTATTATTCTGACTATTTTCATCCGACACTATAAAAAATATCGAGCGATCATTGATTGATTTAACCTTTACAAATGAATCTGGATTATTTTCGCTCTTTATGCCAGCTATATGAATATCCCCTTTACTTGTCAAATCACTGCTTGTATAGATAAAAGAAACCTCATAGTCGGAATATCCTTTCCCATATATGTAAGAATACTTAAACTCACTGGTCTCGTCCGAATACGATTTTATATAAAATTGTCCTTCTGTTCCCTTCAGCCTTGCATCTGCTAACCATTCATTAACTTCATCTTTGTGTTCAGGCTCCACTTCGTTTAATTCATGTGTAATAATGTTTTTCATAATGCTGCCTACCGAACGTTCTTCGTTCTCCCTAGTCGCTGTGCAGCCTGATAGAATAATGACTACAAACATAATTAACCCTATTTTTTTCATGCTTCCTCCCACTGTCATCTCATTTAAGCCCTCTTAAATACCATGAATAGCCGTTGATATGCCCTGTTGCGAAGTGAGGGCTTGCTATTGCGCTCCAAACGATGCAATTAAATTCATCCCATGGATCACCGATAGTAAAACGCTCAAAATCTATAATTTTTAACTCGCCGTTTTCATACATCATGTTAAGCAAATTATAATCGCCTGCTAAAAAGCATTGCGGACGATTTCCCAATAGTTGGCGGTTGTTTTCAATATAATGTAACATATGATAGCACTCCTTAACAAAACCGCTATAGATTGACAACCATTGTAATTGAAGTGTCAACCATGCCCACTTCAATAAATCCGAATCTTTTATATAAATGAACAGCAGCGCGATTTTGCGGATCGACACTAAGGGAAAGCTTCCTAATCCCCTTCTTTTTGGCTTCTTCCAATAACTGATTTAATAATGCAGTTCCTATTCCTTTCCCCCTGAATTCATTTAAAATGGCCATCCCTAATTCAGGCGTATCCTTATCTATATACCCGAAACCTTTGTTGTCCTCATTAAAAAATCGAGCTGTTATAGAGCCGATTGGCTGATCTTCATTATTCATTGCTATAAACCCAAAATCCCCTTCTCGTCCCCAACCATCAACATATTTTGAAATGAACGGATCTTTAATAATAGCTTTATCAAACGCTTCCTTACCTTCCGGTACAAATAATGATTCATAAAGCATTTCCCATAGAAATGTAATATCATCTTTCCTTATGGTTCTAATGGTATATTGCATTAATAAATTCGCCTCCACCTTGTGCAGGACATCTATTCATCCCACATCCTACTTACTTCCTTTAATTCCTGGTCTTCAAACTCCATTTTATAAATATCCGGTTTCTTTAATTGATCCAAAAATTCCAGGCCATATGTAGAGTCAAAATAATTCATCATCAGTGTCATAACCAGGCCATGCGTGCCAATAACCATATTTTTGCCTTTATGCTCCTTTAGTATGGCTTTGAGCGTTACGATTGCTCTCTTCTGACAATCCGCATTGGATTCGCCGCCCGGCAAGGCATATTTAAAGTTGTAAAAATTCTCTCTAATCTCATACATCAAATCATGAATATATTCTGAGGAAAAATGACGTTCCCTTAGGTTTTCAAAGGTTTTCACCTCTACATTTAAGTGCTGAGCCAATCCCTCGACGCTTAATACTGCTCGGGAGTATGGACTTGATATCACCATGTCTATTCCTTCGCCAAAAAGCAACTTCGTTACTTTTTCAGCATCCCTCTTTCCTTTTTCCGTAAGCCCTCTTGTTCTTTCGTCTCCTTCATCATAGGGTGATTCAGCATGCCTAACCATATAAATAGTGGTTTTCATAAAAACCTCCTTGAATCTACTTATGAAATATTGAGATGTCTATCCAGATCATTAGAAGCTTCCCGTATTACAGGATCAAGATTATTCACCCATTCTATATAGTCTGGCAAATTTATCTTTGACGGATTCTGTCTAAGCTCCTTAGCCCTCCGCAAATGCTCCTTCCAGTTGCTTTTTAAATGGGTTTGCCCCCATTCGGCAGCTTCGCTTTTCGAAAAAATAGTTCCTTCTTTTAACCAGCCAATGAATTTAGCCGATAATAATAACCAGTCAATGGAATGCAGCCTCCCTCCCTTGCCATGTTCCTTCATGCAAATGGAATAATCAACAAGGAATTGTCTAATCTCATCATCCGATATGTCAGGCAGCACGTCATTTTGTAATTCGCCATACACCAACAATCCCTGTTTTTTGATAGTATACATAGTAAATAAATCAAGCTGATTATTAGACCAGACTTTTTCATCTCTCGTTCCCCACCATAATGCTTGACCCTCTTCTCCCCGAATTAATTGCAGGGGCAAAAAGGCGCCTTCTAACATGACGCTGTAGAATTCATTATTGTTTCTGTATATGCTTCTTTGCTTATTTAATTTTTCAATTTCATTATCTGTAAGATTATTGCTGAGTACGGCCAGGAAATCCAAATCTCCATATCCGGGACACAAATCATTATGTAAAGCTGACCCATAAATAAATATGCATCTTAATTTATCTCCCAAAATAAACGGGATGTCCTCCAAAAATAGGGATAAAGTTTGATTAATCTTTTCGTCCTGAAAATGTCTCATTTACACCGTCTCCTAACGTTTCCTATATTCACGCCACCTGACGAATAACGGGTATGTCCACAGTAGCTTTATTGTAACGAAATAAGGGGGAGCTGTCCAAATTCAACACATAATGTAATAAAACGCCAGATGGACAAAAGAAAAACACTGCCTCTTCAGCAGTGTCGTCCTGTCTACTTTTTATCGGCGGTAGTTCCCCCGCCTTCCCGGCTATAGGCTTTGAAAGTCATAAAGATACCAATTACGCCCAAAAAAATGATAAACACATAGGTGGAGATATTTTCAGCAAGCTGTTGCGCTTCCGGAAAAAACATCCTGTACAGTCCGCCAAGGATGGCAAACCAGCCTGTGAGGGTTACCAATACAGGCCAACTAGTCGTCCAGTAATTGTGAGCACGGACAATGGAAAGGCCGGCGATAAACAATAAAATACCATTAAGATAAGTTATGGTTGGCATGTTGATCGCCCAGATATGAAGATTTAGCCATTCAGATGCAGTAAGCGCAATAATAGAGGGTCCGATCAAGCCTGCAATTTTCCTTGAATTCGTCATATAATCCTCCTCCTTCCGAATGACCTAAATGCCTAACTCCTCACGTATTTAATTGAAGCTTCTTGTAATTTGTTTTTATGTAGTTATATCCGGAATAAATAGTCAACAATACAGCCGTTAGCATTAAAGCCTTATCAATTGGATAACTTATTAGTAATGCAAACGGATAATTGTTAAGCAACATAGCCGTTATTGCAATAATTTGAAATACCATTTTCAGCTTTCCATGTTTATCTGCTGCCAATGCTATTCCCTTAGAGGATGCTATAGACCTTATGGCTGTAATAACGATCTCTCTTCCAATGATAATAATAGCTATCCAGCCTGGTATCCTATTTAAAGATACAAGCATGATTAGCGCTGCAGAAATTAATAGCTTATCAGCAAGTGGGTCCAGTAATTTTCCAAGGTTTGTGATCATGTTATATTTTCGTGCAATATACCCATCTAACTTATCAGTTGCTGCAGTAAGCACAAATAAAATAGCAGCATAATAAACGCCATAATGATTTAGATGTGAAAAGATTTGAGCTTTATTCGCCAACCAATGAGGATAGGGTAATAAAAGGATAACAAAAAAAGGAATAAGTATAATCCTGATGATTGTAATTTTATTAGCAAGATTCAAGCCGGCACCCCCAATTTCAACCTATTTCATACAAATTCCATCTCAGACATTACTAATTATTTCTGAGCAGCATGCAAAAATCAGTCCCTAATAGTCCATTCTTCATATTTTATCGTTTCTATTTTAATTTCCCCATTTTCAATCCATTGTTTGGCTTCAACAACTAAAGGCGAGGAGTTTTCTAAATCTATGTCAGTAATATCTATCCATTCGGCACCTAAAGAATCATCCATTTGGGGGGATTCACTTATATCTCCTGCTATATAATTAACAGCATACAAAATAGCAATATGATGACAATGAGTATGTGCAAAATCAGGCCTCCGCCACGGAACTATATAATCCTTAGTCCCAATGAAGCTAGATATATGGATTTGTAATCCAGTCTCTTCAATGAATTCTCTCTTTATTGCTTCTAATATCGACTCATTCTTATCAACACTCCCACCTGGAAGATCATAACGACCAGAATATGGGCCGCCACTTTTATGAATAACAAGTAATTGATTATCTCTTATACATACTCCATATACCCCTAAATGACGATGAAAAATGTCACTACTCATCGGGCATCCTCCAATGCAGTTTTGTATTTTCCATTAACTTCTTAAGACTCCTTTTTTGTTCGACATTAAATCCTCAAACACAGGTTTTTGCACTATATTTATGGTGTCTATATCTATTTCATCTAAATTCTTAAATACTAGCTGTAATGATTCATTTTCATGATCTGTATAATTTATTGTTTTTCCGTCTTCTAATAATTTTCCATCCAATTCCGCTTCAACATCAAATAAAAACATAACAAACACGACTTCATTTCCATCAGGATAGGTATATTTCATTCTGGAGCCTGAATAAATAGAATACAGATGGTATTGTTTTACGGAAAGACCTGTCTCTTCTTTAACTTCACGAAGCATCGTATCTTCTATTGTCTCTCCAACATCCATTCCTCCGCCAGGCAAACCCCAATCTCCATAATCAGATCGCTTTTGCATTAAAATTCTTCCAAACCTATCTCTAATGATGGCTCCGCCAGTAACAACAATTCGTCTTGTCATAGTAATAAATTCCTTTTCATTAATGCAGATATCTCCCTGGCATCTTGATCTTTTGATTCTTCGAGTTGTTCTATGACCCTGCGTTGTCTTTCCGCCGAATGATTTTGACTTAATTTCCACTTTCCTTCTATCTTGTCGATTTTCATTCTAAACGTAACAATTCCTCTGGATAACCCGTCAACAAACATCTTATTTGATTCATTCAGCTTGTAGGAGCTACCAGGTTTTTCGTATTTCTGCACTAGTTTTTCAAGCGAGCGTATAATTTCATTTTGATCATTTATTATTTCAATTCGTCCGTATACATGGGCAGCTACATAATTCCATGTAGGAACGCTTTGATCAGTTTCATACCAGGATGGTGAAATGTAGGTATGTGGACCAGAGAAAACAATCATTACCTCCTGCCCCTCTATATCTTTCCACTGTTCATTAGGTTTGGCAAAGTGGCTGTATAAATATTCTTCCTCTCTATCTAACAAAAAAGGCAGGTGTGATGCATATGGACTATTATTATGCGTAGAAAACAATATGCCAAACCCGTTGGCATTAATAAAATCAAATAGCTGTGCGCGATCTTCAACTAAAAAGGCTTTAGGTATATACACTGTTGACTGACCCCTCCATAATCAAAGTGGTTTTTCATTTGAAGCAATTTCATCCGTAAGCTCAAGCCCTTTTTGCAAAAATTCAACTAATACCTGTTCATTTTCTTGACCATCTTCAGAGGCATGCGAAATGATCCATGAAATGGCTGCAATAAAAAAACAAACGAATAGGGGGATGATGATTTTCCACCACATAGGGATTCCACCGCCGACGGAAATATCAACTATACTCAAACTAATAAAACAGGTCATACATATAGTTAAAATAGAAACGATATCTGTGTAACCTCTATATGTTCGAAAATATACATACGTTTTATTGTTTTTTGTACTGATCTTTCCTAGCACCTTATTTCGAACTAAATCGCTTTTTAACATTCCCCTGCTAACAGAAACACTAAATAACCCCTTCTTAATCCACCCAACAAGCTCTCCTCCATCGAGTGTAAGGGAATAAAAGTCAACACTATTTCTTATTACAGACTCACAATGTGCTTTAGAAAGTTCTGTTGAACATTTATATTCCAATGAACTCACCTACTTTGATTTTGTGCTCTTAACAATGGTCAAACGCTAAACTGCTTTAAATGATGGTCTAGATGTTTGTAGAGGCCCCTGCCCCATTCATCAGGAGAAAGTTTCCCAAAAAACGGATGTGGCTTCTTTGTACATATCTCAGGCCCCTTTTTTTGAAACCTAATTATTTTTTGAATCAAGATTTCCTTTTCTTTTTCAACTTCTCTGTTATCAGCAATGATAATAGTCGGAATCGTAGACATATTTTGCGGAAGCGGCTTATCATTATAGAACACAGGCTTCACCATCCTACCTATTAGAACCCCAAGCCAACTTCTTGAAGCAGTTGAGCTGCCCGTGGCTATATCCTGAAAGGAAGAGCAATGGGCGAGCATTTGAGCAACATTCATTTTTCCCCAATTTTGCTGTGAATCAGGACGTAATTGTTTAATTCGGCGTAAGATTTGATTTGCATGATTTTCATCAAACAAGCTATTCATTTCAATGACACCTCCATGCAATCGTATTCGACCTGAATTAGCTGTTCTTTATATCCGCTGTATAATAATGGCCATCATCATAGATTAAACAATTAAGCTGCATACCGTATGCACACCCGCCGTCAATCCCAATCTTACCTTGACCAAACCAGATATCCGGAGAATCATGAAGTTCAATGGTCCTGGTGTGACCGAATATGATTGGTTTTTCCGTAAAAGGTTTCGATTGATGAAACTCTCCTTTTATATACATAAAGTCATAATCCGATTGTTCACGCCAATTTGCATACTTAGGATTCAGTCCAGCATGAACATAGATATGATATAAATCTTCATGATAAAGAGGCAAGGATTCTAGAAATGCAATATGAGTATTATAATGGTCTCGCACATATTCTCTAGCTTGCTTAATTAGTTCTTCATTACAATCCTCCGTCATAAAGGGACAATAGCTTTGAAGGGTTTGCATACCGCCATGCTCCAAAAATTTAGGTTGAACTTCTTCACCATCTGTTCTTATAAGATCAACCAACCTTTGATTATGATTCCCCTTCAATGCTATGACATTATAGTTTTGGACTAGCTCTTTAACACGCTCAACGGTTTCCTTGCTCTGTGGACCTCTATCAACATAATCACCAAGCAAGATTAACTTATCTTCTGTCGGGATGTATTTTACCGCATCTAATAACTCATTAAATGGTTTAATACACCCATGAATATCGCTAATCATTAATATTCTGCTCATCCTGCTCATCTGATCTCCTATAATCATTTTCTGCTGTCTATATGGACCAATTCCAGAATAATGCGCCTTGACATATAATGAATCTATCAAGCCATATTTCAAAATTCATATTAAGTTTTCTAGCTTCGTAAAATTGATCTAAATATCCTTTGACTAATAAATAATTCCGTTCTCCCGCATTAAATGCTTTCAAATCAATAACAATATTGTCTTGATAAAAATAACCGATTTTTAAAAACCCATCACTTGGTTCCTCATACGTTTGTTCAAAAATTTCATTTAAACCATGGTCAAAAAATCGGCAACCATTGGTTAATAGCAGGAATTTTTTATAATCGCCGGGAAGCTTATATCCAAGCTCTTGCTCAAACAGAATTATGTCATTTTCATGAATGGGATGGTAAAAGCTGCAAGTTCCATAAGACAAATTGCCTTCAGGAGATTGGATTCGAATGACTCCATTATTTTCTTGCAGCCTTTGCTTTAATGCATTGATTGTCTTATCAATAAGAAAATCCATAAGATTACCTCGCTTAATTCACCTGTTGATAATGAATCCAACTGGCTCTTTTAATCTATTCCTGCCCCAATGTTGCAGCAACATATATCTTTGATTCTCTATTCCAAGTATGATAACCATTTGTTAGATGGGTCCACCCATACTTTTCGTAGTAATTTTCATGATCCGTACATAAATATATCTTTTTAAAACCTAGCATATACGCTTCTCTTCGAGCATGATTTAATAGGGCTGCCCCTAATTGCTTCCCACGCTCCTCTTCCTCTACATACAGGTTAGATAAATAGGGCCATAAATCTTGTCTACTCACAAAATCATTCGTCATAAGCGAATAACTGCCTATAATTAGATCGGATTTCATCATAAAATACCATCTTGGAAGCGAGTTAGCTGCATTCATGCTCGAAGTGATACAATCCTCAAATATCTTTTTATTTAATCCCCATCTTTGGGAAACATACTCAATACTTGTTTCTAATAGATTAGGAAAGTCTCTTAGGTCAATAATCTTATATTCCATTACATCACCTATCCTTTTGTCTTGAAACTCGGCACAAACAAGATATTAAACAATCCACTCTTTATCTAGTTCTATAACGGTTTCAAAATCCCCGTAATTCCCCTCTAATTCACTCTTACATATCAGTACTTTTTTTAATTCTTCATTTTTTATTTGTGTCATAAATATCGTCTTGTCGTTATTACCTTTATTATTTTTGAAATCTCCTGCATCATGGAGTGCAAAAAATGTAAAGTATTCAATATCTGAACTACTAATGATTTCGTTAGTACTCCATAAACTCACTTCTATATTTTTATACGTTTCCACTTGTCCATTTTCATCTACTATTTTATCGTGATTTTGATTCATAAATAGGGTATATGCATCTATAGATTCCCATACCCCTATAATGACTGCCTCTTCCTTATTCAAAAGATTCCAGCCGCCAAATTGGGCAACAAATCCTTTTGCTAATTTAAGCTCTGTCCATTTAGTTTGTGCCAAATGAAACCTATCTTTAAATTGTTCATCTACTTCACACTTAATCATTTTTATTAGCATTGGCTTCTCTTCCCGCAACTCGGCTTCCATCATCCATTGGGGTAAATTGCTAGGAGTGTGATTGTCCATGTCATCGTAGCAAACAACACTCCGCCCCAAAATACTTCCTTGGTATAGGGTCTATCCTTCACAATTTTCTTGATGGCCCTCAATAAAGCTACAATAAATAAAAAGGCTATAATAGGCATAAGATAAAATCCTACAAAAGCAAAAAATATCATTTAGCTGCTGCTCCTTTCCTCCCAGTATTGAAGTTCAATACCAGCATTTAAATAAACNAAGGGGTTTTCAGGATTTTTGAGTACATTTGCATGACACCTATGAAACTTCCATCAATTGGGACGAACTGCATAAGTCATGTAGTAAAATATTGTATGGTAAAATAAGGAATATGTTCTAAGGAGGTGGTTGTATGAGTGAAAGCGACATTAGCGATATTAGCGGCATTAGACCGGTTTTAAAACAAAGGCTATGTTAAATTCTAATGTTGATTTTTGACCATATGAAAACCGCCTATGTTTTGAAAGGCGGTTTATTGGGCTATCATTGCCGTAAGTTGAGAGTTATTTCACTTCAATTACAATCGGTTCAGTTTTGATAAGGTAAGTCTTCTGTTCATTTGTTTTTGGATTAGAAATTGAAAAGTCGGCATCGACAACAATTTCGTACTTACCTGCTTTTTCAAGTTTCAGTTTATGACTTTTTGTAATCTTCTCTTTTGCTTTCAAATCAGTTGTTCTTCCTGGTCCTGTTTTAATAACTGGCTGATTTAGTTCAACCACATAAATTCCAATCACATCAGGACCATGAGCAATTTTATAGTTTGAATCCAATGAATTTTGTAAGACTGCATTAATTTCAAATTCTTCCCCAACGTTTGGACTGCGATTTGAGACATTAGATACCAACGTGAAATCTGACTCCGCAGGAAATGCAAAGGGTTGATTACAACCTACCAAAGCCAAAATAGATAGAATACCAATGAGTAAAAGTTTTAATTTGTTCATCATTTCCCCTCCTTTTATCNGGTTGATTACAACCTACCAAAGCCAAAATAGATAGAATACCAATGAGTAAAAGTTTTAATTTGTTCATCATTTCCCCTCCTTCTATCTTGTATAGCCTCTCGGCATTCGCCAAGGCAGATGGGACAAGGGATTCCTTGAACCATCATTATTAGCATCCTCCTACTTATGTAG
>NZ_LYPA01000059.1:691-62819 GCF_001675045.1 Paenibacillus oryzae | reverse complement strand
TAGGCACGCCGCCAGCGTTCGTCCTGAGCCAGGATCAAACTCTCCATAAAAGTGTTTGACTTGCTCATTACTTAACTAGCTAGAAGCTTTCGCTCTTGGTAAAACCAATGCGAAAATCTTCAATTTTCAACATTATCGCTCAATGTTCAGTTTTCAAGGAACAATCATTTCTGTTTGTCGATTGCCGTCGTTTTCAGCGGCGAGATTTATCTTACCACAGCTGTCCAATTAAAAGCAACACCTTTTTTTCAAAAAAGTTTTTTCTTATCGTAAAAGCCCTCTTTTATCAGGTAAAACGCCGGTTAAAATCATGTCATAGACTTTCGAAATAGAGTCAAGACCGGCATCCCTTGGAGACGAGCCATTGGGAGATGGTGTTGAACAGCTCTACGGCACTATGTTCATAAAAAATCGCCACTTCTTGCCGATTGGCATAGTTGAAGCGTATATAACCGCCAAGCTCACGGTAAAACAACCGGCATCCATACTGATTTTCAATTTTAAGATCAGGCTGAAAAACTACGCTGCACATCGCAGACAACTCCTGCAGCGAGAGCTGATTTTCTCCGGGCGGCAAGCGCAAAAAGTGGTGATTGCGCGTTTCTGACCATGGTTCGTAATAAGCAGCCTCCCCCGGAGGGCTTCCATAAACTTGTCGATATAGCTCGTCCAGCAACAAGGTGTAATCGGCATTTCCTTCCCGCTTTTCAGCAACCGGTAACAACGCCGTCACGCGTTCTCCATGCCTAGGCAGCCATAACAGTTGGCTTAATCCAGGATATACGGCAAGGAAATCACCGTCCACCGAGGTGCCGATCGCGATGCATTGTCCTATCTGTTCTTGCGAAATCGGACTATCCTCATCATGCTCCCACAAGTCATATTGGGGGAATGGCTTCAGCACTTCCGCGTCCGGCGGATAAACATCTATCCATCCTCTGTACGTACCCGCTCCGTATTGCTCCAAAAACCGCTGGTAGCCTGCCGGATAAGAGATCACATCTTGTTTATAGAGCTTAAGAGAAGTATGGGATATTCCATTAAGTCGGGATACAATATACATAAACACGCCCTCCTGCGCCATCCGTTTTAAAGCGTCTAATATGATGCTATGTTCCAGTCTAACGGAATGGAGCACTGGGCTGAATAGTTAATTTCTCCTAAAATAAGACGTATTAGCGAGCGCCAGAGTTCTGGAAGCGCATGATAATCATTGAAGAAGTGGAGAGTGACCTCTATGGGCAGTTCCGTTAAAAATAATTCGGATAAAAACAAGCTGGCGCCGAAAAATCGACGCCAGCTTTTTGCAGTTATATGTGGGTAAAGCCGGCTCGCCTAACATCTCACATGCTTGCGTTTGAAGCCAACTCTTCCTTTTTCAATATCCTTTTGAATTCGCTCCAAGGCAATTAGCGGGCTGCTTTTTTTCTTGTTCCCGATCACTTCCACAGGTCCGATTGCTGCTGCGATTTCAACTGCTTTTTCATGCATGGGCACATAAGATACGCCTACTGTATATACAAAGTTGTTCATGGAATATTTCGCTCGCTCCGGGGCTGCATGAATGCTGTCCCTTACCGTCTCCAGCATATCGGAGATTTTGGCCGCGGAAAACTCGCTGTCGGGGCGATTGCCAAGCAGCCAGCAATAACAGCTCCAGCCTGCCGACATTCTCAGCTCCTCACCGCTTGCAATCCACTTGTCGGCCACTTGCTGGGCAATATCCGCCTCCGCCAAGGTTACCGCCACAATAAAATCGGAGATCATATAGAAATAGGCCGAATCCATCCAGCGGTCGTAGTCAGCTTCAGTCATAGCATTGGGGTCCGCTATTATGCCGGCAAAATACATCGCGTCATAATTACCCGTTGCATAAAGCCGTTCGGCTAGAGGCTGGTTGATCCTGGTCTTTTTAAAAATAGGCTTCATTTGGCCCGTGGCTACGCCAAACAGAGGCTCCTGCGCGCCATTTCCCATATATATTTTTTTCGTTCTTTCCGTACCCAGCGCTTCCAGTTCATGCATCACTGCTTCCAATTCCATCTGGATCCCCGCCTTTCAATTATCGGCTGTATATGGCTATTTTATTGTATACCAGTGCTTATGCCAGATGAAATCCCCCGGATTACATTTCATGTTATTCCAAAAAATAAATGCCGCCGGGATCACTTTTTGTTTTTTTCTTTTTTGCAGACATAATAGCCTTTCGCCCTTCTCTGAGCAATAGCCTCAACATTTTGATCAATATGGCCTTGTATTGCGGAGATTGATTTAACGCAGTGATCATTTCGCTGATTTTTGCCCATTTGGCTCTGCCCAAATCCTCAAAGGTTCGAATATCTCCGGCATCAAAAACATGGAACACAGCGGAAACGAACTGCTGGCGCTGCATTTTGTCCAGCTGGCCGAGCCATGACTTTAGCGTTATATCCAGCAGCTCGCTTTTTTTCTCCACGCTTTCCCCTTTGACAAAGGCATTGCCCATGACCTCCCAGGAAAAAGCCTCATGCTGCATGAGAAGCGGAGCATTGCTTTGCACGATCGTATACGCTTCTTCGTGCTCAAGCAGCATCCCGACGACTGACGACTGTGGAATAATCGTAATGATCCGATCCAGTATTTGCTGATAGGGTGCGCTTTTTATTATTTTTCCGTCAAAGCCGGGGCCGTCATTATTATAAACCTGGAGAATGCGCTCCTTAATGGCGGGACGGCACATCATAGCTGCATATATGGCCAAATTTCCGCCTTTGGAATGGCCGCCCAGTCTAAGCGGCGCATCGCCCTCCCCCACTGTATCCTCCAAATACCGAAGCGCCTCGTATTGCGCGGCGATCGGCGTGGTCAGACACATATTAAAGTTTTCCTTCCAGCCAACGATGGAGTTGTCCGTTCCTCTATAGGCATAAAAAACCGAATCGTCGTCCAGCTCCACTACCATAGCCGCAAACTGCTTGACACGGTCAAGATCGGTAATTTTTTCGAATTTGGAAAGTTTGGCATTCGCAAAACGCGGACATTGTCCCAGCTTGCGGAGCAGCGGAACCGAGATCCGATTAACATAACTGATCTTTGCGATCTCCTCCTCGCTATAGACGGCAAAATAATTTTCGCTCGCTTCTTTCAGCGTAATAGAGGCGCCGCTCCACCTGGATGGCACTATGTATTCCAGATTGGCATAAACAAGCTGGGACAGAATCAGATTATCAACTTCATTAAAAGGAGAATGCTTCAGTGAAATGTCGCCGCGCCAATCCAGATAGTCTATTATATTCGGCATGTCCCGACTCCCCTTTCTACCACGGAAGAAATGAATAGCTACATTATACCAAATTTAAAAATCGGGCGGTCATTCAGGGAGAAATCCCTGAATGCTCACCCGTTTTTCAAGCTTCTTTGCGCTCGCGCTGCGATACGTTTCGTTGATCGATCGTCACAGCCCTCAAGCCATTTCCGGCAAATCTCCGACACCCAATCCGGCTGCGACTTTGCCGCGTCATTCAGCCAATTGGCGACCGAGTCTTGCACGTATTTGGAGTGATCCGACTTTAAAGGCTCCAGCAAAGGAAGAGCCTGCTCAGGATGCTCCTTCAGCTCCGCAATATGCCGGGCCCATACCCCGCGCGGACGGGTTGCTTCAACTGCAAAGCGCCGAATATTGGCATCCTCGTCCCATACCCATTTCTCCAGCAGGGAAATAGCCTGCTTGAGCTCCCGGGAGATGGCATCCCGAACGGCCATCCATGCGATTTCACGTACGCCAAAGTGATGATCAGCAGCAAAATGGCGAATTCCCTCCAGCTTTTGCTCCAGCCCGGATGGCTCCAAACCAACGATATAGGCCGCCCAGCAGCGAACGCTGTCCGAGCGATGGGCCGATAGCCGATGGAAGATGGCGTTGCGTTCTTGTTGGCTAATCGTTTGGAATAAAGCAAGCCAGCCTTCCGCAACGGTCGGAATGGCCTTTGTAACTGCCAGTCCCTTTATCCGTTCCATTCCCGGCAGCAGGGTATCGACATGACGCTGCCCATCAGTCTCGACCAAAATAGCAGTCAACAGCCGGTAATGATCAACGGCCAGCCATTCTGTCAAATTTACCGTTTCAAGCTGTCCGCTATTCAAAAAATGCAGTACTTCCGGCTGAACCTCACTTGCTCTGAGCGGCCCTTTCCGGTTTGCGAAGGCCTCCAATAACGGAATGTCGTTGTTTTCTTTCAACTTCCTGCACCACCCTCATACGCTAATGTCCTCACATTTTAAGAGATGTGCAAGAGGAAGAGATGTAATGTACATTACAGCAAACGGCAAAAAAATCAGCGTTATTTTGACTCAATCTTATCACGCCGTATTGCCACTGTGCGAAAACCGGTGCGAATGATACCCGCTTCCGCAAGCTCTTTTAGAGTGACGGATACAGCCTCCCGTGACACGCCAACCAAATGAGCAAGCTCCTGATGAGAAATCGGTCTGTTGATTACGCCAAATCCGTCCTCTTCCTCCTCCACGCCAAAACGGCTGGATAACAGTATCAGCACATGCAGGATTTTATCATGCAGCTTGCCAAGCGCCAGATGCTGCGCCAAACGGCTCATATGGGATAACCTTTCGCTAATCGCCTGAATCATATTCATCATAAACTGAGGATGGCGAAGCAAATAGCTTTCGAACCGCTCCCGGTCCATTCTGCAAATATCGCTTTCCTCAACCGCTTCAATAAACAACCCCCGGGTTCCCAGGGAAATATCCTTCATTTCGCCAAAAATATTGCCTTCATTCAAAAGGTCCACGGTGAACTGCTTTCCTTCCTCGTTAAGCCGATATAAGCGCACCTGTCCCCTTTTCACAAAATACAGCATTTCTTCAAACGTATCCGGTCTCTGGATAACCGCATGCTTCGGGAAGGTCGTAACGATGGTCAGCTTGTCCATCTCTATCAGGTCCTCCCGCGAGAGGGATTTCAGCAAATTAAATTGCGACAAATAGTGAATCCGGTCCATGCTCCCTCTCCTTTCGTTCTGCAAGCTAATCTCTGAATTTGTTGCGAAGCTCTGTATTTAGTATACCGCTTTTGGCCTTGGCAAGCTCTCCATCTCTCAATTACTCTATTCCCACATCCCGCAGCGTCTCCGGCGTAACGTTGAAGCCTTTGCTCAACATGCGGCATTACAATTGGTATAATAGAGATAATGCATACAGTTAAGCGGCTTAAGCCAGGGTAAGGCACCTATCTACATTATAAGCTGCAAAGGAGAAAAACGATGTCTAATACTTCCGTTATACCAACCAATGATTTTGAAAAAATAATACTGGAACGCCGCTCCATTAAAAGCTATAATCCGGACGTCATCATCAGCCGCGAGGAAATGGAAGACATGCTGAAGAAGGCAACGCGGGCACCCTCTTCAACCAATATGCAGCCTTGGCATTTTCTTATTATCCAAAGCGCTGAGTCCAAGGCAAAGCTGCTTGAAGTCGCCTCTCCGACCAACCATGTAAAACTGGAAACCGCTTCAGCGGCCATCGCCATTTTTGGCGATCTGCACTATACGACTAGAGCCGAGGAGATTTACAGCACAAATGTTGAACTGGGCTACGTAACGGAGGAAATGAAGGAGCGTCAGCTAGCTGCCGTATTGCAATGGAACAGCCCAAAGACGGAGGAGCAGCGCCGAGATATTGTCATGACGGATTGCGGCCTTGTTGCCATGCAGCTTATGCTGGTTGCCCGCTCGCATGGCTACGATACCAACCCCATTAACGGGTACGATAAAACCCGCATTAATGAAGCGTTTGGATTGGACAAAAAACGATATGCTCCCGTTATGCTCTTGGCATTGGGCAAAGCGGCAGACGAAGGCTTTCCCACCATGCGTCTTTCTCCTGATAAAATCGCTCAGTGGTTATAAAATTAGGAAGGGATGAGGGCTATGTATGTAAAAACAAGCCTGATTACAGGCGCAAACTCGGGAATCGGTTATGCGACAGCGGAGGAGCTGGCACGCCAAGGGCATCATGTCATAATGGTCTGCCGTGACGAGCAGCGGGGAAAAGCGGCCCAACAAGCCGTTATTCAGCAAACAGGAAGCTCAAAGGTGGATCTGCTGCTGGCTGACCTGTCCTCCTTCAAGGAAATAGCACGTTTGGCGCAGCAAGTGAATGAGCGCTACGACAAGCTGGATGTGCTGATCAACAATGCAGGAGGTCTGTTTGGCAGCTACATGACAAGCAAAGACGGCTTCGAGCAGACCTTTGCCGTTAATTATCTGGCTCCTTTTTTATTGACGTGCCTTTTGCTGCACAAGCTGAAGGCTTCGGAGGCAGGCAGAATTATTAATGTTGCGTCGATCATGCAGGCCAAACAATTTGAACCGGACCATGCAGCGCATCCTTCGCAAACGGCCTACCGCAGCATGAAAGCGTATGGTACTGCCAAAACTGCTGTTTTGATGATGACGTACCATCTGGCCAAGGAGTTGTCCGGCAGCGGAGTGACCGTAAATGCCCTTCATCCCGGCGTTATCTATACCCCTCAATCAGCAAAAACGGCTCCTGCCTTTGCAAGACCGCTGATGAAGCTTTTTATGCAGTCGCCCAAGCAAGGAGCGCGCACCTCGATCTACCTGGCTACATCCGATGAAGTTGGTAAAACAACGGGGGAGTTTTTTAAAGGAACACAGAAGGCGCGAACCGTTCCCGTCACCTATAATGCGGAAAAACAAAAGGAACTGCATGAAAATAGCATGGAGTGGACTTCTACATATTTGAAGGATTAGAAAAAAGGTATCCCGTTCATCATCATGATGAATGCAGGGATACCTTTTTATCGCTCCAATTATACGAAGTCTTCTATAAAGAATAGCCACAATCTGCTTTTTGAAACTCATTTTAATGCAATATAGATATCAATGATGGCCTCTTCTCTGTCACCATTCAAATATTCTTCAAAGTCGCCAGTAAAGCTTCTGTCTAAATCCATTTCCCACAGACAGCAGGATGTCAGGTTAATGGTTTTTATCGCCTGCCAATCATCAGTTTATTCTGAGTCCAATGAATACGATAGCCATAACGGTACAGATCAAAGTAAGGACGCAGGCTGTTTTCCGCTTCCTGCAGCCCTTGGTAGCGAGGCCATTGCAGGTAATAAGCTACCCAATAGTCGCATGCGATCGAATAGTATGCTTCGTTCAGCAACCCGATGTTTTCGTCGTAATCGCTGCGCGAGCTGACGAGCTCTGCAAGCGCTTCGTAAATAGCTTCGCCTTCCCCTTCATCAATGCCTTGAATCATCCTTTGCTCAAGCTTGCTGATTTCGCCCGGCGGCAATATGATGATCTCCTTCAGACTATCCAGATCCTGTAGCGCGTCCTCGGCAATATCCGCAGTTTCATCATCCTCCGGCACCAGAGAGAACAACTCTTTTAAGCCTTCAATTAATTCTTGCCCCAAGCCCCGCAATGTTTGTTCGGACACATCTTCATTTCCACCATTAAAATATCCCGGTACAGATTCACCGACAAAATCCTCCGGATTCAGCATGTCGTAGATAGGGCGTATTTTGTGCAAAAAACGTTCGCCATCCGGAAGCGGTGCAAACACACGTTCAACGCCTTCTCCCGTCGGCATGAACCATTGAAAGAAGCCGTAAAGATGGTCTGCCTCGACCCCCTCATCGGCATCCAGCTCCATTTCCACTCCGCCCATCGCCAACAAATAACGTCCGTATTCCTGCTGATTCATTGCTTCGATCTCCCTTTCTCTAATTCTATTTTTCAACCGTCTGCATAAAAACATAGGTGCGCTCGTCGGACAACTCTTCCGAAAAAGCATAGGTTAAGCGGTCAAAAGCTTTGATGTCTTCCACATCTGCAATTTGCCGTTCAGCCATGTACCGGACCATTTCTCCTCTGGCTATTTTGACCTGAGTGCTCCTTTCGATTACCTTTCCGTCTATCATCTGCCCAAACACACATGTAATGAACCGGACCTCCTTACTCAAAAAAGGAGAAACGGACTTGCTATATTCCTTAGAGGCTAAATTCAGGATGCAGTCGCTTTCGGCTAGCAGACGCTCTGCCAATTTCCCGCCCCAATAGTGATAGAGCGAGCTAAAACCCGGGCCTTGCAGCCTGGCCTGCATCTCCAGCCGATAAGGCACAACGCCGTCAAAGGGACGGACTATGCCATAAAATCCCGATAAAATCCGCAAATGCTCCTGCAGATACTCCAGCTCCTCATTTTGAAAAACGCCGGGCGCCATGTATTGATACTGAATCCCTTCATAGGAGTAGATGGCAGGCGTTAGATTACTCCTCAAATTCATGCTTTGTATCCGCTCCACATTAAGCGCAGCAATTGTATCATTGCACTTCCATAACGACTTTAGCTCGTCATAGGATAGCTTTTGCAGAAGAGAAAGGAGAAGCTCCGACTCTTCCATAAAGGAAGGCAATTCCCGGAAAGCCATATTGTCGGTATCTGATCTCATCTTTTTGGCGGGGGAGATAATGATTTTCATGCTGCTGCTTCATCCTTTATATTGCAATTATTATAGTGTAACTACACTGCTCTACCACTCCATTTTACACAATCTATCTCCATTGAACAAAAGAACGCAAAGAGGCGCTTTCACCTGCTCAAAGCGCCCCTTTGCTCAATTTTGTTATTTATTTTGTCAAATAAGTCTCTGCTACTGCAAGCAGCTCCTCTTTGGAGCCTCCCGTAATATCCAGAGTAATAACGTTAAGATCAGTTGTTTTGTGATTGATCTCCAGCATATTTCCATCCGAAGTAGGAGCAAACATGGCAACCGTATCATCGGTATTTATTACATTTTCCCATGCAACCTCTTCATAGGTATAGCTCAATGTTTTTTCGGGATCTCGCAACGTTTCTGTCATAAGAGTATTTAGCTGCTGCTTAGCCACAATTACCGATTCATTGCCCTGGAATACATCGTAAATCCCGCCTAGCCATCTTTCGTTAGGTTGCCAGGTTTTGTTTTCCGGACCTGAATAGATAACGCCAAACGATTTAAGAAGAGCAAGCTCGCCTTCCTGCGGCCTCAATGGATTAAAGTGATATGCAATTGCAGATTGCTCAAGCGATACCTTCTGCCAAAGGTGTGCTGCATTTGCCACAGCTGCTTCGATATCGAAATCCTCCTCTACAGGAGTCTCCGGAGCTGGGGCGGGGTTATATGCTCCGATTTTGATCTGGACATTATTCCAATCGGTATTGAAGAGAGCTGCCGCTCCAACTGATGTGGCTGAGATAAGAAGCAAGGTCAGCATCGCCGCCCAGACCGGGGTCATTTTATGGCGCTTCCGTGCTTGTACACGGGTGGCGGGCTTCACAGTATGTGAGTCATATACTTTTTTCATGACGCCGTCAGATAGCTCAACCTTCGGAATTGCTGCTTCTCTCATCTGACGTACAACTCGATCAATATTCAAATCGTTGTTCATATCGGGCATCCTCCATTTGACTTTGATTTTTTTTCAGCTTAGCTTTAATGCGTTCATATCGTTTGCGAATAGCAGCAGAGCTAATGCCGAGAATAGCGGAAATGTCTTGAAACGGCCGATCCTCAAGCACTCGTAACGCCAAAATTTCCCTTTCCGATGCAGTTAGCCCCTTCAGCAGCTGCAACTGTACATACGTTTGATCAGAAAAAACTTGCTCGGCGCTTTTTTCACTTCCATCACTTCGAAAAAGCGGCATCAGCAGATGCCATCTTTGCTTCCTTTTGAGCAAGGTGCTGCAATGATTGGATGCAATCTTATATAACCATGCCAGAAACAAATCATCGCTTTCATGCCGATAGCTTTCCAGATTCCGATACGCCTTAAAAAAAACCTCCTGCGCCGCGTCCTCGGCTTCCTGCCGATTGCCAAGCATGAAGTAGCAGAACGAAAAGATCTTCTTTTCATACAGTCGAACAATGACTTCAAATGCCTCCGGATTGCCCTGCAAAATCTGTTCTATATGTTCCTTAATCTCCAAAACGAACCCCCCTCCTTTCCCTCTTGTGTGTAATGCTTACACCTTATATAACTAGCAAGCCACTCTCTAATGTGACAGGACAACAAAAAAAAGGAATTGCCTCAAGACTACGCTAAGCCTTGGAGGAAATTCCTTTGATCATGCAATTAGCAACCCGTTTTGGCAAGTGAAGAAGGGTTGCGCTCAACCGGCATCGCCGTCAATTTTAATCAGCTTGCGAGGCTCCTGCTCCTTTTCGCTGTACCATAACAAGGAATCAGCAAGCCTGTCCATAATCGAAATAAAGCGTTCCTTATCTCCCTCCGAAATGCCGTCGGCATACCGGAAAATTTCATGGAAAAAAACCTGGCGAACAAACCCGGTATACGCTTCGTACACCTCGCGCCCTTTGGCTGAAGGCTTCACATAAATATCTTTGCGGTTGCCGCTCAAATGATATTTGTCCAGCAAGCCTTTTTCCGTCAGGTGTTTAACATTTTTGGAGAAGGCGCTGCGGCTGACGCCAAGGCGGGCCGCCATTTCGGACATTTTTTCGTCCTTGTCCTCCGCCTCCAATATATATTCCAGAGTCTGGATTTGCGAGGCGGAAAACATGATATCCGTTCCATAGCTGCGCTGCAGCTTATACGCGTTTGAGTAGGCGTTTCCGAACTTGATGATTTTTTCAACCAGCGTCCGGTGATTACCCATCCATTCTAATTTCATCTGTCTTTCCTTTCTGGTGTCAAATGCGCTTTTGCATCCAGGCAATGACTTCCCCGATCACCTCGTCGCGGCTTGGTTCATTAAAAATTTCATGCATGAGATGCGCGTAAATTTTCAAGGTTTTATCCGTGGAGGCAATATCTCCATAAAACTCGCGGGAATCCCGTTCACTGACCAGCCCGTCGTTGGCTCCATGCAAAACCAGTACCGGATCAACAAACGACGCCGCATGCTGCGTTAACCACTCAATTCCGTTGCCCAGACTATTGAACAAGTCGACGGAAATTTGTTTTTCCACCAGCGGATCGTTGTTATAGGCGTGGACGACTGCCGGATCGCTGCACACCCCGCTGCCCAGCTCATTGGGGAAATAGCTGCCTAAAGGCAGTGCCATTGGCAATTCTCCCGCAACCTTTGTAAAATACCGCGTGAGCGCTCCCGACAATACAATTCCTTTCACTTTGCCAGGATATTTGGTCCCGAAGGAAGAGGATGCAAAACCTCCCATGCTATGTCCAATTACAAAAAGGGGAAGCTCTCCGCTTTCCTGCAATGCTATCTCCACGACAGCATTTACATCGTCGACAAGCTGATTGAAATCGCTGTAGAAGGTGCGCGGGCCCTCTGATCTGGCATGGCCGCGATGGTCAAAACGGTATACATTAAAGCCGTTCAGGTTTAGCTTTTCCGTCACATAATCGTACCGCCCGGCATGCTCGCATAACCCGTGAACGATCACAACCGACGCTTTTGCCCCGTTAACCGGGTTTTTGCTAAAGTATAGCTTTGTGCCGTCAAAGGAGCTGATGGTTGTTTCAACTTTATTCATCATCTGTTCCCTTCCCCTCATTAATTTTATTTCCTTTATACACAATATAGTTTCCTACAGAAACAATATTAGCATCATCCCCACTTCTTGTCCACCACAAATAAAGCGGTTACAAAAGTATAAAAGGATACCTCCCGCTTAACGCGCTGGAGACATCCTTTTCTTTTGGCAGCTTATTCCGGCTCTGCGCCCTTTCCTTATCGATCGCTTAACACTCCCTTCCGAATATGCCTCTGCCGTGTGTTTGCTCATTTTCGTCCATCAGCCTCTTAATCTCCTGAAAATCAGGCATGGAGCTCATTGCGCCCTTCCTTGTCGTTACAAGAGCGGCAGCCGCATTGGCGAACTGCAAAGCAGCCTGAATCTCCTCAACACGCCATTGCTCCGCAGGTTCGCCATGCTCCAGCAGCTTATGCAAAAATGCGCCAAAAAAGGTATCGCCCGCTCCTGTTGTGTCTATCGCCCTTACCGGATAAGCCTGCACAGAGCATGTACGGCTCCCGATTCGGCAAAAGCTCCCTTCGCCGCCAAAGCTGACCAGAATTACCCCTGTGCCAAACCTCTCCATTAGCTGCAGAGAGCCTTCGCTGGCATCGTCCGTGCCGGTCAGAAACAACAGCTCTTCCTCCGACACCTTGACTATATCGGCATATTGTAGCGCTTCAAGGATCATCGTTCGCGCATGTTGGAGCGAAGACCAAAGCGCCGGCCGCAGATTGGGGTCAAAGGAAACCATTTTGCCCGCGGCTTTGGCATAACGCAATGCCGCAAGCGTAGCGGAGGCCGACGGCTCATGCGTCAGCGATACCGAGCCGACATGAAGAATGGAGGCGCTGTCGATCAAGCTCCAGTCCAGCTCCCGTTCCTCCAGCATTTGATCCGCCCCGGGATTGCGATAAAAGCTAAAGGATCGATCGCCCTCCTTGTCCAAATGGACAAAAGCAAGCGTTGTCGCATTCCCCTGATCCCGCACCACGCCGCTGCCCTCTACGCCGGCCCGAGTCAAGGCCTCCGCCAGAAAGCGGCCGAATTCATCGTTGCCGGTTTTGGCAATCAACGCCGTTTTCCTTCCCAGCTTAGCCAGCAAGGCCAATACATTGGCGGGCGCGCCTCCCGCCTGGCAGCCGTAGCTCCACTCAACGCCGTCCGGCGAGGAGTCGTTGCGAAACATATCGACCAGCAATTCGCCAATGGCGACAACATCCCTCATGCTCCCTTGCTCCCTCCCATTACATTTGCACTTCCTTAATGACAGGCTCCTGCTTCAACAGCCGTTTACGCGTCAGCATAAAGATGACAAAGGCCGTAATAATGGGAATAGTCATCATCTGGTACATCATCGAATATCCCTCCACGACGCTTCCGCCGCGGCTTTGCACAAACGTCACGATTGCTCCGGCAATAGTAGGCGTCAGCAAATACCCCAGATCAACGCCGATGTAGCTCGTATTTCCCGCTATGCCGCGCCTGTCTTTATTGACCAGCTTCATACACATCGTTTGAATAATGGGCTGGCAAATCCCGTAGCCAAAGGCGGACACCGCCCCGGCAAGAAGAAACATCGGCAGCGTACGGGCGTAGCTAATGAGGATAAAGGAAAGGGCAAACACGAATATGCCCGGCACCAGCATGGCGCCCAAACCGTACTTATCCGCCATTTTCCCGCTGAATGGACGGGAGAACAGGACGCAAACCGCATATGCGGTAAAAAACAATCCGATTTCCTTAACCCCATTCGCCTTGCCATAGATCAAAATAAAGGAATTAATGCAGGAATACGCCCCTGCCAGAAAAAACATGATGATGGACGGCACAACCACCTCGGCAGCAACAATATTGTTCAGCGATAGCTTAAAGCCGCCCGTCTTGTCCGGGGCATCCGTTTTGAGCCTCAGCGCCATGAGCAGCACCGCAACCATAATAGCGGCCCCAATGATAAACGTAGCTGAATAGCCAAAATAATGAACCAGCTCCAGACCAAGCATTGGACCCACAGCGGTAGCCATTGCCTGCCCCAGAGAAAATATGCCGATTCCGGAGGCCAGCTTGTTGCTCGGCAGCGCATCGCTGGCCAGCGCCAACGACAGCGGCGCCAGAAAGCCCATGCCAATGCCATGAAGCAGACGCCCCATCATGAGAATGGTTATGCTGTCTGCAAACGCATAACAGACAAACGCTATCGCAATAATGCCCACCGCAGCCGCAAGCAGCCGATTGTTTCGAAAATAGCCGGTCGAGGGCCCAACAATCGGCCTGATGCCCAGCGCGGTCACGGCGAACAGGCTGGAGACAACGCCGATAATAACAGCCGTAGCTCCCAGATGCTCCGCGTAGTTTGGAATGAGCGTATTCATCATAAACTGTGCCATGTTTAATGCAATATTAATGATAAAAATAGAAATAAACATCGGACTCCAAATGGATTGCCTGCCTTCAGACAGGTCGATGGGCGTGTTTGTTTCATTCATGCTTGTTGCCCCTTAATACTCATATTTCCAAGCAGGCTCGTCATTTCATCAGCTTTTGAATTTGCGGTCTGATTGCTTCGTAGCCGGACACGCCCAGATGCAGTCCGTCATACGTATATTCAGCCCTTAACCATCCATTCCCGTCACATAAAAGCTCGTATACATCCAGATAGTGAATGGTAAGCCCCGCCGAAAGCTCTCTTATTCCCTCGTTTATAGCTCTGATATCTTCATTGGTGCGTGTGCGCACAACCGGAAACGGCATATCGCGCTCACGCTCAGCATTAACGGGATACAGAGACAGCACGGTCAGCTCGGCATTCGGCACGCCGTCCCGGATGGCGGAGCACAAAGCGGCGATCCGTTTAACAACCTCCTGCCAGAGCACTCCCTCTCCCAAATCGTTTGTGCCAATGAGCAGAATGACCTGCGAAGGCTCCAGCTCCAATACAAGATGCTTAATGCCGCGAAGCATGTCCTGAGTCGTATACCCGCTTATTCCCCGGTTGTAGACCGGCTTTTTGGAAACAAGCAATTCATGAACGGGAAAATGCTCGGTGATGGAATCGCCGGCAAATACCACGCCGTTTTTTTGCGCCAAACGGTTTAAGTCGATGTAATTGTTTAATCTGCGCTCCTGCATCATCGCCCCCAGCTGCTTTAGCTTATCAGCCTCGGGGTTTTCTTGCCCTTGATTCGTTTTTGATTCTTCCATAACAAGCGCTCCTTTACAAAATCTCGTCGCGTATCAGCTCCGCCATATAGCGAGATAATTGTGCATAATGATCGGTCAGATAGAGCACGTCGCCGCAAGAAGAAGCATGACGGTTATAATGACGCTGGAATATCCACTCAATCGGAATATACAGCTCTCCATTGCGGTAGACAGCCTCGCAAAACATCGCTTCGACCCGGTTTCCGGCTACGCAGCCTATGCTGCCTTGCGCAAATTGAAAGCTGCCCCCGTCAGCCAGCCGTATTTCTGTCGAACGCCCTTCCTGCGATACGTGGACCGTTCCTTCCAGCAATGAAGCAACAAAGGACACGGGCGTCATAAAATAGTCGCCGCGCACAATGGAATCGCCGTTTAAGCCATGATATTTGAGCTTTTGATGCTTAAAAACCGGTCCGCCAATAGACATCAGGCGGTTATGCACATAAGCTTTGTCGCTGCCGCTGGCCAGCGCGATTGCCCACTTGTCCCCGCGCCTCTCCATGTGCGGCTCGCTGCCGGACGGTTTCCCCGAATCATCCCGCCGCACTCCGGAAAAAAGATAATCCCAAACCAGCTCCGCATCGTCGAAGGTTTGTCCGTGGTCCCGATTTTTGATTTCATGATACACATAATCAGCGTGTTTTCCTTTATAGAAGGCAAAATTATTTTCGCCCTCGATACGAATCTCCGGCAACTCCAAACAGCCGTTTACCCGCTTCCAATATTCCCGGTTACGCTCAACAAACTGGCCCGTTTCATTATCGTGCAGCGGCACGCTGTCATGCTCCATGCGCGCTTGCCATACCGCAAGAGGCCCTGAGCCGTTAATGGGCTCGCCGTTGGCATCCCAGATTACCTCCGGCCAAGTGAGGCCCGCCGAGCCAGCCGCTCCGGCAAACAAGCTCCCGTAATGCCGGGCCAATTGGCTTGCCATAATATCCCCCATGGACATCCCATGGATAAAAATACGATGTTCGTCGATGCTGCATTTTTGGCCCATATGAGCGATAAGCGTCCTGATTACCTTCATGTCGCGGTTTTCATCCGGGTTTTCCGGCGGCGTGTGAAGATAAAACCCCTCCGGGTTCGGCTTGCCAAAAAGCTCAAGCGTTTTTTTCTCGCATTCCACCATCCAGACCCGCCGCTCGCTGGCATTGGGAAACAAAACGATAAACCCTTCCCGCTCCGCCACCAGCGTCCAGGATGAATAAATGGCTTGTCCCCAGCCGGTCATCAACCCGCCATGCAGGGAAACAACAAGCGGTACCTTGCTCGTTCCGTCATAGGAGGACGGGATATATTCATACCAGGTGCTCGCCGTTTCTCCATCCACAACCGCTGTATATTCCTTAAGCCTTTTTGGATAAGGCAAGGAATTGTTCCCGTTTTCATTAACGACCATATCCGAGCCTTTGATGGCTTCCGGCAAATAATCCCGGTTTGCCTCGTTAGGCGTGCCCGGCGGAATATAAACGCTTCCTGCGATCCCTTTTTCAGTCTCACCCATGCTTCAACGTCCCCTCCGCTCATCTCTCATTCGTTACCCTTTGACCGCCCCGCCCATAATGCCGCTTGCAAAATATTTCTGCAGGAACGGATACATGACCAAAATAGGCAATATAGCCACAAATGCTATCGCCATTCTAATGGACACATGCGGCAAGGTTGCCGTGCTGCTGGAGCTTGTGCTGGTATAGGTAATGACCGCCTGCAAATTCTGGTTCATTTTGTTCAGGAGCGCCTGAATGCTGAGCATGTCGGGATCGGTAATAAAATACAAGCCGTTTTGCCAGTCGTTCCAATAATTCAGACAGGAGAACAAACCGATCGTAACAAGGATGGGTTTGCCCAGCGGCATGCCAATGACCATAAATATCCGGAAAAATCCCGCTCCGTCGATTTTGGCGGAATCATACAGTTCGTTTGGAATGTTGGATGCAAAATAAGATCGTATCAAAATAATGCTGAATGCATTCGTTAGCAAAAACGGGACGACGTAAGCCCAAATCGTGTTTACCGTCCCGAGGCTTGTCCACATAATATAGGAAGGGACCAAACCTCCATTAAACAGCATAGTGAAATAGACGAAAAAGCTGATGGCGTTTTTGCCCGGCAAACCTTTGATGGACAACGCAAACCCCATCATTGCCGTAATGAGCACTCCGACGGCCGTACCAATCGCCGTTGCAATGATCGTAATGCCGTATGCTTTAAAAATCGTGCCTGAATTGGTTGATATATATCCGTATGCGTTTAAACTGAGCTTTTCCGGAAAAAATGAATACCCGTTTGCAACAAGCGCCTTCTCATCCGTCACGGATGAAATAAACAGCAGCAGCAAAGGAATGATCATAGCCAGCGTAACAAGCAGCAACAGGATATGGGATACCGTCTGGTGCGTTTTGTTGTAGGTCATGGCCTCCGCCCCCTCATACCTTCTTTAGAAAATAGCGTCTTTTGCGCTGAATTTGCGAACAATGGCGTTAACCAGCAAGACAAGGCCAAAGCCGACCATTGCCTGCACCAGACCCGCTGCGGCTGAACGGCCGATGCCGCCTGGCGACATCAATGCGCTATACACGTACGTGTCCACCGTAGCTGTTACATTAAACAGCATGCCGGAATTTTGCGGGATTAAATAGAATAATCCGAAATCCGAATAAAAGATTCTGCCGATGCTCAGCAGGAACAGCGTAATAATAGACGGCACCAAAGCCGGGAGCGTAATATGGGTCATTTGCTTCCAGGTGCCCGCTCCGTCAATGGCTCCCGCTTCATACAACGAACGGTCAATGACAGATATGCCGGCAATATAGATCAAAGCGCCATACCCGACATACTTCCAGCACTGCACCAGGGTCAAAATAAGAGGCCACCACGTTGTATCGCTGTACCATTCCACGGGATTATTTTGAAAGATGCTGTTGTTGAGCAATCCGTTCTGCTGGCTTAGAAACGCAAAAACGACATAGCTGATTACAACCATCGACATCGTAAAAGGAAGCAATACAGAGCTTTGATATACCTTTTTCATCTTATTGTTCCTGACGCCGGTTATTAGAATCGCTAATACGATGCCGACGAGGTTGTTCACCAATATAAACGCCGCATTATAGAGCAGCGTATTTCGAATAATAACGCCGATGTCGCTTGTCCGAAGCAGGAACTCAAAGTTTTTCCAGCCTACCCACGGACTTCCCAGCAGCCCTTCCGTCGCTTTAAACGATTTGAATGCAGAAATAATGCCCACCATCGGGATGTAGTTATTGACAATGAGATAAACCGCGCAAGGAATCATCATCAAATAAAGCGGCAAGAAAGGTTTTAATCTCTTTAAAAGGCTTCCTTTGTTCATATAGGTCAGTTCCTTTCCTATCCATCATCGGGAAGGGGCTGTCCGAAAAGTTTGTTACGGAGAATACTTATTCAGCAAAACCGGTCCCTACCGGAAAAGGGTGTCTTGGAAGCTCAAACATTTTTGTCCGCTTTTTTTGATCCTACTCGCCCTCAAGACACCCTTTCCCTCCGGTACTCGCTGCTAAATATTTATTCGTTCCGTTTGATTTTTCGGACAGACGCTTCCGAAACGCTGGCTACTTCTGTTTGGACAGCCAAGCGTCCAGCTGCTTTTGTTTTTCATCCATAACCGTCTGCAGGCCTGCATTGTGCAATTCGTCGTTCAGCTGCTTCAGCGTAGGCTCAGGGTCAACTGCTCCAAACGAGATGGCGTTTTCATATTTGGCCAATACAGCCGCCAGCTGGGATTGCTCCATCGCAACCGACGAGGAATCGAAGGTAAAGCCGAAGGCGCGGGATACGATCGCGTCGTCGCTAAAGGCCTTGTATTTTTCCCAGATGTCTTTAGGGCTGCCCGCCCATGGCGTCATCAAATATTGATTGGGATAAATAAAGCCGTAGTCGGAATGATAATTGACATTAGTTGCGTCGACGCCTTCGGGATAATCGGCTTGACCGTCCGCATTAACGACCCAGTCCTTGCCCGGCACGCCCCAATTGAGCAAATCGTTAAACTCCTTGCTGTTGTATGCCCAGTTCAGGAACTGGAATGCTTTTGCCTTATCCGCAGAGGTGTTAAGCACAACGTTTAATGCACCGTTAACGGCTGTTGTGGATTTCATCTTGCTCGACACCGGAATCAGCACCGTGTCGTACCCGGTTTGCGATTTAACGTCCGTAATGGCGTTTGCGCCGTAGGAGGCGAAGAAAGCAAATGTTTTTCCCGCTTTCATCTTGGCTTGTCCAAGCTCCTTGTCTACGGCAATATCCTTGGACGAAAGCCCTTTAGTAAACCATTCGCGGTTCAGCAGCGCAAATTGCTTGAACTGCTCGGATTCATAATAATTGGTTACTTTATCTGCTTGACCATAGTTTTCGAGAACGCCGAAGTTGTCTCCCATTCCGTCCACGTACGTAATGGTATTGAGGCCAAAGGTACGGAAGCCGTCAAACGGCGTCATATCGGGATATTTCTCCTTAACCTTGGCAAACAGGTCCGTAATTTGCTTAAAGCTGGACATATCGTCTGTCGTAACGCTGAAGTCCGAAGCCTTGTAGCCCAGCTCCTCAAAAATATCCTTGCGAACGAAGATGCCCGACGGCGTGCCTCGAACGTTCATCATGGGGAAGCCGGCCAGCATGTCGCCGATATAGCCGCCTTGCAAATCATCGCCCAGCACCTTGTAAAGATCCTTTGTATATTCCTCGTAGTCGGAGCCATCCACAATATACCCCTGATCAATAAAGCTTGGCAGACTGAAGGCAAACACAAAGGAGATGTCGATAGGCTCCTGCGCGGCCAGCATCATGGGCATTTTGGAATTATAGGTGTCCCATGTAATTGGCATTAAGTTGACTTTCATATTTAATTCTTTCATTGTCAGTTCGTTGATGAGAGCATTTACTTCGGTCTGATTGCCTTCTTTTGGCGCATGATAAGCAAAGTTAACTGTGTACGGCTCCTCGGATGCGGTTTGCCCCGGAGTCGTGCTTGTATTATCCTTGCCGCAAGCGGCCAGCATAGTAAGCGACAATGCCAGAATGGACAATATACTAACGCTCTTTTTCAACATGCCGTTTATCCCCCTTGTTGTTTGTGCTTGAGATTGGTTTACTCGTCTCCGTAAATCGGTGTTCTCTTGAGAGGAAGCCATGTGCTGAGAGCCTTGTCGAGATAGAGATTCCAGAACCCGTAGTCATGCCCCAGACCCGGCGCTTCTTCATAGCTGACGTTTAGTCCCAGCTCGTCCAATACCCTGTAATCGTTATAAACGCGATCCCGAATGAAATCCTCGCTGCCAACTCCGATAAAAAAGGCTGGCGCTTGCTTGCCCCCGGCTATAATCTCCTCCGCGCAGCTGCGAAGATCATGCTCCGAGCCGGCGTATTCATCCTTGCCCGGAAGGGTATTTCGGACAATCGGGAACTCCCAGTCCAGGCTTTCCATGTAGCCCACGCGATCCAGCGTCATGCCGATCCCGCCGGACAGGTCCACCACGGCCTCATATAGATCCGGGCGCTTCAAGCCTAGCGCTAGCGCTCCATTGCCTCCCATTGCCAATCCTACCGCGAAGGTGTTGCTTCTGCCCGGCGCGGATGCAAAAAGCGATTGTACGACCACGGGCAGCTCCTGCGTAACATAATCGAAGTACTTGAAGCCGTATTTCGTATTGGCGTACAAGCTGTCATTCACCGAAGGAGACACAAGCATCACCATATTGCGCTCCGCGAATTGCTCCAGCTGCGTATACCGATACGGAACCGTATCGTCTTCGCCGCCTCCATGAAGCAGATAGACCGTTTGAAATTTCATACCGGGCCGGTACGCCTTTTTCCCCTTCACCTCGGCATGCGGGTCCTGATAGCCCAAGCTTGTTGTCAAGCTGGCGGTGGGATAACAAACCGTAATGTTCGTTGTCAGGCTTAATAGTTCGGAACGATAGCTGAATCTTAGTATGCCCATTTCCTCTATCTCCCCTTTGAATTAGAGACAAGCAATAAACCCGCGACCCCCTGCATTAATTCTGATTGTTATCGGTACCGGCACTGGTGCTGGCGCTGATCGTTTGGCTCATAGCGGCGCTTGCACTGGTGCTGGTATGGCGCTCTTGCGCATCACCTCCTCCAGTCGTTCCGCTCTTGCCGAGCGCCCTTGCCATTGCAGCCACATATTCCAGCCGAACGCGTCTGCTGATTGCAGCGTCCGGTATAAAAAGCTCGCTGGCATGATAGCAGCCGGGATGCACATGAAGCTCAACATCGACATCCGCTTGCGCGAGCCGGGCGGCATAAGAAATCGTTTCATCCCGGAACAGATCCATCTGACCTACGCACAGGTAAGCGGGCGGAAGCCCCTTAAGATCAACGGCGCGGCCCGGCGCGGCATAAGGGCTTCCCTCGCCATGCTCGCCAAGATACATCCTCCATGCAGCCTGATTGTTTTCCCGGTTCCATACGGCAGGGTCCATCTCCTCGTAGGTGGAGGGCGCTTCATTGCGGTCATCAAGCATGGGATATAGCGGCATTTGAAAACAGATGGACGGGCCGCCTCTATCTCTTGCCAGCAACGCAAGGGCCGCCGCCAAACCGCCGCCGGCGCTTCCGCCTCCGATGGCTATCCGCGATGCATCAATACCCAGCGACTCCGCTTCGTTCGCCATATGGGATAACGCCGCATAACAATCCTCAAGCGGGGCCGGATAGGGATGCTCGGGCGCCAGACGGTAATCCGGAGCAAACACAATACACCCGGCCTTCTGCACAAACTGCTCGCAAAGCGCCCCCTCCGCTTCGGGATGGCCCAAAATGTAACCTCCCCCGTGAATCCAGAGCACCGCCGGAAGAAGCTCGCCTGGCGTCTGCTCAACCGGCTCGAACCTTTTGAGCAGCATATTTTGGCCCCCGGCGCCTTGGATGTAAAGGTCGGTTTCCCGAACATCCGAAGCCTTTTCTCGCGGCAACGGACTGAATTTTCTGACTTCATCAAGATCATCCGGCAGCTTGAGAACGGGCAATATGTCCAGGCCTTCTCTCAATTCGGCATCCACTCTGCTTCTAAAGCTCATGACTGCATCTCTCCCGTCAGACTGTTATTGTGAAACAACACCTGTGGCGATTCGTCGCCCTTGCCGCCTGTAATTTGAAACGCCCGGCTCTGGAAGTCTGCCCTGAGCGTGGTCCAATGCTCGTCAAGCCTCCATGTGATGCCCAGCTTTCCGTTTTCCGTGTTTTGATCAATCTGGATTTCCCCGTCAAAGGCCGGGCAGCTGTTGCGGAACCGCATAATGCTGTATAGCTGCTGAAGCATAGGATGCTGCACGCGTTCGGCAATTTCCTCCAGTGTATAATTGTGCCGATTGAGGCTTCTTGCTTCGCCAATGGCTTTGAGCGACTCCACATCGTTTTCGCCTGCCAGCAAGCCGACGTAATAAACCTGAGGAATGCCCGGCGCAAAGAGCTGAACAACCCGCGCCAGCAGGTAAGCGTCGTCCTCTTCGTTAAGCGCCGAATAATAGGTGCTCATCAGCTGGTATTGTCTCGCCTTTTCCCCGGACATTTTGATAATGCCTGACGGCAGCTGGATGTATTGCTGAAAATCGGCCGTTTTGGCGTTGACCCGTTCTCTGACCAGATCAATTTCGTCATTGTCCAGCAATCCCGCTACATCAACTACGCCAATTCCGTCATGGGTGTCCAGCGTTGTAAACTGCTTGCGCGGACAAATGTTCATCCAGTGCACAAGCCGGTCGGTGCGGCCTGTCATCAAGCCGTGCAGCATTAGCATAGGCAGCGCAAAATCGTATACCCAATGTCCCCGTTCCGCCATTTTCATCTGGATTTTGTAATTTTCATGGATTTCCGGCAGCATCTCCGTTCCATGGCGCTCCAGCGGCTTCATGCCGATATCCAGCACATCCCAAACCTCCGGCTCGACGAAAAAGCAGCTTGTTCCAGGCTTTTTGGAAGCGTATGCAAAAGCATCAAAACGAATGAGGGGCACATATTCCGCCAATCTTCCCAAATTCCGCTCATAATATTGCTGCGTCGCCGGCGCCCACGGGTCAATATCGACCTGCTCTTCAAAAAAGGTATTCCACAGCTTGACCGTCTTGCCGTCCTGACGCGTAAATTCCTTATAGGGGCCTTGCATTTTGCGCCGGTACAGCGTATCCAGCTCTTCCTCCGTCGGCTCGCCATTTGGCCAAAACTCGTTCCAATGCACAAACATTTCCTTATACGGAGAAGCGTCGCCATTGGCCATATAATCCCTGAACTCTTCGCTTCGAATGGATACATGATTAATCATGAAGTCCGCCATCAGGTAATAACGCTCTCCAAAGCTGACGATGTCCTCCCAGTCGCCAAATTCCGGATCAACCGTGTCGTAATGAATGACCGCAAACCCCCTGTCCCCCGATGAAGGAAAAAAAGGCAGAACATGCACCCCTTCAATCACGCCTTCAAAATGCTCCGCAAGACTTTGCTGCAATTGCTTGAGGTTGCTTCCCATGCTATCCGCATAAGTAATCAGCATAATTTTGTTTGTTATTTTTTTCATGATACTCTCCCTATCTTTCCCTTATTCTGTTCATTCCGGGCAGCTTTCCCGATACACGCAGGTTGCCTCGAAGCTGATCTTTACATTGTCGTTCCATACGCCGTCCTCGATGTAGCGATGCAGCAGCTTGGCGCAGTTATAGCTCATTTCCTCCGATGACGGAACAAAGCTGGTAATCGTTGGACTTACGATGTTGGTAAAGGGCATGCTACCGTAAGAAATGATTTCCATATCCTTCGGAACGGCAATGCCGTGTTCCTTGATCCGGCGAATCACCCCGCTCATCATATTGTCGATCGACACAAACAAAGCTGTCGGCGGCTCACCGGATTGCAGCAGCTTCTCCATTGCGGCATAACCTCCCGCATCGCTAGGGTCCCCGTAGGTTGTCACATAGGAATAGGAACCGTCCTCCTCCGCTCCGCTGCTTCTGAATTTGTCCCGGTACCCCGTGGACCGGAGGCTAAGCGACCGGCTTGAATAATTGGGCGATACAATGCCCAAACGGGAATGTCCGCGCTTCATAAAATGCTCCATTGCGTTGTAGCCTACGGTATAATCGTCTGTCAGAACGGAGCTATAGCCTTTGGCTGTACGATTAAACAAAACAACGGGGATATCGAATTTGGTATGTTCAATAAAAGAAATATCCTCGTCGTTTAGCGCCATCATGACGGCCCCCGACATAAAGTCCTTGGAAATAAACGAAATTTTATCCTTAAGCTTTCCCAATTCATATGGAAAAACGATGGTTTCATACTTTTGATTAAGCTCTGCGAAGTAACGATGTATGCCGGCATATAATTGCGATATAGGACCATTATTGAAATCCACCGGGCAAAAAGCGCATACCAGCGTTTTGCTAAAGCCGCGTTTCTTGCGTTTCGTGCGCGTCTCATGCTGATAGCCAAGCTCGCTGGCCGTCTGGATGATTTTTTCGCTGGTCACATCCGCAATGCGGAATTCCCCGCCCCTGTTGTTCAGCACCATCGAGACGGTGCTAGGCGATACTCCTACCGCTTCGGCAATTTGCTTGACGCTTACCGTCTGGTTGCGTTTTACCATGAATCCCCCTCCTTACTCCAAAACCTGAGCCCATCCTTAGCTGCCTGCCACTACTTGTCTAAAAGAAGCTATTCTTTGGTATCGTCCGGGTATATCGGCTCGCGTCTGAGCGGAAGCCACTCCGACATGGCCAGACGCAAGGACTCATCCCACAAATCCCATTCATGTCCCATTCCCGTCACGACCTCCAGCGTGGTATCGTACCCCCACTCCCGCAAATCGCGCTCGGCGAGCAAGGTTCTATACAAGGCATGATCGCTGTCTCCAACGCGGAAAAACAGCTTGGGCAACGATTTGTTTTGTTCGACATTGCGCTGCGCGGCGGCGTAAACATCGTTTACCGTGCCGTGGACAAAAGCAGGGTCCACCAGCTTGGCCTGCAGGCTTCCGCTAACCGGGATTTTCATCTCATGCTGGAAATCGAACTCGCCGTTTAACGTTTTGACCATGCTCGGAACACCCGGACGATAAGAAGCGCCCGACATCATAAGCGCAGCCGCATAGCGCTCCGGATAATGCATGGCCAGCTTCATGGCTCCGTGCGAGCCCATCGACAAGCCGGCGACAAAGGTGTCCTCTCTGCGGAGCGACAGCGGGAAAAAGGCTTCGCATAACTTGGGTAGTTCCTCGGCAACATACGTGTAATACTTTGCCCCGTCCTCGACATCGGTATAGCAGGAATTGTGCACGCCTGGCATAATGACGGCCACCTTATGCATGTCCGCATAGCGGACAATATTGGTAAAATTGACGTAATCTCCGTCATCGCCGCTGCCCCCATGGAGCAAATACAACGTTTGATAAGACATGCCGCGAACATACTTGACCTGTTTGCCTTCCATACTGTCCGCAAAGCTGTAGGTCGGCAGACAAACGGTGACATTGGTTTGCATGCCCAGCGATTGGGATAAAAAGTTCATTTTTAACACGGCCATCAGCTTAGCACCTCGTCGCGAATCAGATGCGCCATGTTTTTGGACAAGACCGCATAATGATCCGTCATATAGAACACGCCCTCGCAGGAGGATGCAAAATGATTAAACAAGCTTTGGCCGATCCACTGAATGGGAACATAGAGCTCTCCGTTCTGGAATACAGCTTCGCACAACATCGCTTGCACTTTATTGTCTACGACACAGCCGATGCTTCCGCGAGCGAATTGCAGCTTCCGTCCATCCGGCAATGACAGCTCCGCCGTCAGGCCACTTTCCGAAGCGCTGCAGCTTCCTCCGTACACCTCCGCCGCAAAGGAGACCGGTACGCATACATATTCTCCTCTGACAATGCTGTCGCCGTTAAGTCCATGATATTTCAGCTTTTGTCTAAGGATGGCCGGGCCGCTCATCGTCACCAGCCGATTGTTGACATACGCCTTGCTGCTGCCTTCCATCAGCACGACCGCACAAGCGTCACCTTTCCTCGGCGCAATGGATGGATCGCGGATAATGCTTCCGTCCGCAGCTCTCCGAACACCGGAGAACAGATAATCCCATACGAGCTGCGCATCGTCGAATGTTTGGCCATGATCGCGGTTTTTGACATCCCGGAAGACCAAATCTGCTTTGGAGCCGCTGTAGAAGGCAAAATTATCTTCCCCGACAATGCTGATTTCCGGCAGGCTGCTGCATTCATTAAGCCGTTTCCAATATTCGCGGTTGCGGCGAACTACGTATTCCGTATCTCCCTTAAAATGAGGTGGCGTTATATCATGCTCCAGCCGGGTTTGCCAAACCGCCAGCGGACCGCCGCGATTAATGAGCTCATCCCGCTCATCAAACAGCAGTCCTGGACTGGAAGGTCCTCCTGAACCCGCCTTGCCCGCAAACACATTTCCGTAATAACGGGCAATTTGACTGGTCATCATATTGCCCATGGACATGCCTTGAATGAAAACGCGCCCTTCATCAATTTCGTATTTGTCCTTCAAGCGGTCAATAAGCCCCAATACAAGGTTCATATCATGATTATCCTCGGGATGCTCCGGCGGCATATTGATATAAATTCCGTCGTCTCGCGGAGCAGCCGCAACGTCAAGCTTCTCCTTCTCGCAATCCACGATCCAGAAGCGCCTTAGGCCCGCGCTTGGGAACAGCACGATAAAGCCTTCCCGGTCAGCCACCAATGTCCATGATGTATAAATAGCCTGTCCCCAACCCGTCATCAGCCCGCCATGCATGGACACCACCAGCGGAACCTTCCTGCTTCCGTCATAGGACGCCGGCACGTATTCATACCACGTATCCTCAATGCCGTCCACAACGATATCCTTATGCTCCGCCAGTCTTTCCGGATAAACCTGCGAATTGTTTCCGTTTTCATTTACGACCAGATCGGAGCCTTTAATCGCCTCGGGCAAATAGTCTCTGTTGTTATCATCCGGCGTGCCTGGCGTAATTACGATTTTACCCTTCATTAGTATTCATCCCCCTTATTGCTGATGGTGATAATCTTCTAGTAAGGACTTGCCCCCGAGTCTTCCAGTCCGAAAAATTCAAGCGCCTTCTGAATGGCCAGATCCCAAAATCTCCATTCGTGCCCATAGCCCTCAAGCGTCCAATATTCCGCCGGGATTCCGGTTTTTTCCGCATGGTCCCTAAAAAGCTTGAGATTCTCATAGATCATCGTGTCCGCTGTTCCGCAAGCGAATAGGAGCTTCGGCAGTCTTCCGCTGCCTGCAAGCGAATCCATAATTGACCATACATTTTCTTCAGAATGGATAAATCGCTCAAGCCCTCCCGCATTGTCCACCATGCTCCGTAAACGTCGGGTAAACATATCGTCCTGCTGCAACTCCTCCTCCGTCAGCTTGCTGTATTCGACAGGAGCCGCAGACAGCACAGCCGCCGCCGCAAAGCGTTCCGGGTGATTGACCGCATATTTAATCGTTCCCCGTCCGCCCATGGACAAACCCGCGATGAAATTATCCTCTCGTTTGTCCGAAGCCGGAAACCAATTGTAGATTAGCGGCATCAGCTCCTCCGTCAGGTAGTCGTACATGCCAAATCCCATCATGCTTGAATCCCAGTTGGAGTAGTTGCTGTTAAGCGCGCTTGGCATAACCACGATCAAATCTTTTTCGCAGGCATACAGCTCGATGTTGGTCCGGCGCAGCCAATCGGTGTGATCGCCGTAGGTTCCATGAAGCAGCCAGAGCACCTTATATTTTTTTCCGCTTTCATAAAAGCTTTTGGCTGTTAAATGACGCGGCTTGTTTGGCAAAATAACCGTAATCTCGTGATTGGATTTTAAGTAATGACTCTCAAAATTCAAGGTTGCAATGGACACTTCATCACTCCTTACCATTAATTATTTTAGTGAAGGATAAATTGCATAACTTTTGCTAAATTTAGCAACGTTTCATTCGTTATTTCTGCTGTGAAATTAGTTTATGACAGAATGTAAGCGCTGTAAATAGCTAAACTCGGTGTATATCAGCTTTATTTAAGCTAAATTTAGCTCTTAATTTCATTATTATTTCCCATTTCAGGAAAGAGATGAAGGAATATGAAAAAACGTTCTGCTCCGCTCGTTTTAGCATGGAAATGCATAGAAAAAAGCCACCGCTTTGGCTAAAAGCGATGGCTTTTTTAGTTACTAAATCATTAATCCTCATATCCTGCTAAACCTTTATCCATCAAATAATCCATTTCAGCTTCCAGGATTTCCTCTACCATCATCTCGGTGATCTTAACGTCCTTGCGCTTTAATATATAGTCCACGAGATCGTCAAAATCAATATCGACCTCTTTCCGTCCGCTCTTATGCGCTTGATCAATATACGCTGCCTCATGCTGCAAGACTAAACGGGCTTCCTCCGGCTTTGCTTTTGTTTGTTCCACAATATAGGCTATTAACTCTTGCTCATTTAATGCTTCACTCATTTAATCAGCTCCATTAATAAAAATTACCACATTAATGAGTATAGCATAAGCTTATTGCTCAAGCTTCGAGCTGGCTAGAGCCGCTAATCATTATAAGGAGGTATCCGGATTTGAACCAGAAATCAGGGTTCTGCAGACCCTCGCCTTACCATTTGGCTATACCTCCAGGATATGATTAATTGTATAATCATAATAATAAACTATCATTTTAAATGAAGCAGCCAAGGAGGATGCAAGTTGGAACTGAAGCAACTGGAATACTTTATGACGTTATGTCAGGAATTGCACTTTACCCGTGCCGCCGAAAAGCTTGGTATTACCCAACCCTCGCTTAGCCAGCAAATTCGTCTGCTGGAGCATGAAATCGGCATGTCTCTTTTTGATCGCGTCGGCAAAAAAACGATGATAACCGAGGCGGGTCGAGCGTTGCTGCATCATGGCTACAATGTTTTTCATGAGCTGGATCAGGCGCGAGCGGCAATCAGCGAGCTGCAAGGCTTAAAGAGAGGCACATTAAAAATCGGAGCTCTCCTTACCGTTGTTAATTATTTGCTGCCGCCAACAGTGATGGGCTTCCATCAGGCTTACCCCAACGTCGAGCTTTCCGTGCTTGGCATGCGAACCGGGGATATCTATAGCGGGCTGCTGCAAAATGAGCTTGATCTAGGCATAGTATTTTTGCCGATGGAGCATGAGGAGCTTGAAGTCATTCCGCTTTATAAGGAAAACCTTGCCCTTGCTATAGCTGCAGATCACCCCAGCGCGCAGACCGAATATGCAACGCTTGAACTATTGAAAGAGATACCCTCTGTCTTACTGCCGAATACTTATTTTCTGCGGCAAGTTATAAATGAACAGTGCCGAATGTTAGGCTTTACGCCTCAGCCTGTGCTGGAAATGACAACAATGGAATCCATCATTACGATGGTTGGCGAGGGTGTTGGGGCTACCCTTTTGCCAAAGGGATATCTGGATTACATCGCTAATCCTCGCATTCGCATGATTCCTTTGCAAAATCCGGCGTTCACTACACAGATAGGCGTTGTTTATCGTAAAAACAAACATCTCTGCGCAGCCAGCCGCATCTTTATGGAGCAATTGGTTTCGACTGTTAAAAGCAGGAGCTTTTAAACGGCATGACGTCTCCTGATGTCTCGCTTGACACGCCTGACGCATCTCCTGACACCGCCTTCAGGCGTTTCGCAGAGCCAGCCACTTTGCTACATCCGAGGCATTTTTCTCCGGTTGATTAATGGGGTAAAACACATGCTCGATTCTTCCGCCATTAATGATTAACGTTAGTCTCTGGATAAGCGTCATACCTCCCGCCTTAAAAAGAGGCAGGCTCAGCGCCCGGGAAAAAGCAAGGGTCTCGTCCGACAGCAGCGGAAACGGCAGATGAAGCCGCCTTGCGGCCTCCTTCTGGTAATCAGTCGATTGCGTGGACAGGCCAAACAACCGTTTTACCCCCAGCTCCTTTAATTCAGCATAATGATCTCGAAACGCGCAGCTTTGCACCGTACAGCCGCGCGCGCCGGGAATGAAATCCCAGCCAGCCGGAGTATCGCCGCTTGCCGGGCTTGTGCGCGGGTATGCATAAACAACCGTAAGTCCGCCTTCAGCAAAATCAACAATCGTATCATTTGTAGCGGCCAGTTGAACATGAGGCACATATTGCCCCTTGTGCGGCGCATTCTTTTTAACTGAAAATGATCCAAAATTAATCGCCAATAACGGGATAGGACTCATGAGATTTGTAGCTCAACTCGCTTTCCTGTTTAAACATTGGAGCATTCATTTCCATTGCATTTAGCAATTCTATCAATAATTCATTGGATTTCTCCAATAGTGAGGTCTGATTCAGCATTTGATAGGAATGTTGAACATACATGCCGGGCTCCATTTCCTCTCTGCAATGCTGAATCAATTTGCTGATGCTGTCATTGCTGCTCTCCAGATGAAATTGCAGCCCAACCACGCGGCCGTTATATTCAAATGCCTGATTAGCACATCCCGGCGAAACGGCAGCGCTCCTGATTCCATCAGGCAATTGGAAGGTATCGCCATGCCAATGAAAAGGTGTATACTCCCTTGGAAAATGCTTGAGGAAAACGGTATTCCGAGCCTCTTCCGTCATTTTTACAGGGAGCCAGCCTATTTCCCTATACGGATTTTGGACCACCTTTCCGCCAAGCACCTCTGCGATCAATTGTGCGCCCAAACATATGCCTAACACCAGCTTTTGCTCTTGAATACATGCCTTAATAAAAGCTTTTTCGGCAATGAGCCATGGGAACCGGTCTTCCTCGTAAACGCCCATGGGACCTCCCAAAACAATAAGCAGATCAAATGCAGATTGATGAGGAAAATCGGTGTTTTCATACACCAGGGTACCGCTTAACGAATGCCCTTTATCGGCTGCCCAATCCGTTATCCGTCCGGGCGACTCAAAGGGGACATGCTGCAAATAATGAATGTTCATCCTGGCTGCACCCCCTCAAAATAGGATGCCGCTTTATTCAGCCCATTTAAGAGCTGATCGACATCCGCTTCCGTATTGTACAAATAAAAGCTGGCGCGAGCCGTAGCACCTGCCCCAAAATGTCTCATCAGCGGCTGGCAGCAATGATGTCCCGCCCGAATCGCTACGCCATACATATCCAGAACCGTAGCGAGGTCATGCGGATGAATATGATCCATGTTAAACGTCACAAGACCGCAGCGTCCCTCCTCCGGCCCGTACAGCGTCAAATGCTCCATTCGCTTCATCTGTTCAATAGCGTAACGGGTCAATTGCTTATCATGCGCTTCGATAACATCAAGTCCGATTTGCTTTAAAAAATCAATAGCTGCACCTAGACCAATAGCGCCCGCAACAATAGGGGTACCCCCTTCAAACTTCCATGGAGCCTCCTTCCACGAGGCATCATGCAGCCCTACTTCGGCGATCATTTCTCCGCCAAATTCAATTGGCTCCATTCCATCAAGCAAGGCTTTTTTTCCGTATAACACGCCAATTCCGGTTGGCCCGCTCATTTTATGGCCGGAGAAAGCATAGAAATCGCAATCCAATTCCTGAACGTTCACCTTAATATGCGCAATGCTCTGCGCTCCATCGACCATAATGACGGCTCCGTGCTTATGGGCAATTTGTGCTATTTGCTGTACAGGGTTTGCAACGCCCAGCACATTGGAGATATGGGATATCGCCACGATTTTTGTGCGATTCGTAATCGTGTTTTCTACCTCTTGTATGGTAAAGCTGCCGTCTGCCTGCAGCGGAATGTACTTGAGCACGGCTCCTGTTGTCTTTGCCGCTTGCTGCCAGGGAAGGAGATTGCTGTGATGCTCCATGGCAGACACAACAATTTCGTCCCCCTCCTTGCATACAGCCCGCGCATAGCTGCCTGCAACAAGGTTAATGGAGGCCGTTGCTCCGCGCGTAAAAACAATCTCCTCCGCCTGTTTCGCATGAATAAAGCGGGCTGTCCGGACGCGCGCTCCCTCGTAGGCCTCTGTTGCGCGGGAACCCAATGTATGGACGCTCCGATGAACGTTTGCATTATTTTGCTCGTAATAATGGGTTAAAGCCTCAATGACCTGAATCGGTTTTTGCGCCGATGCCGCGCTGTCCAGATAAGCAAGCGGGCAACCATTGATGGTTTGGTGCAAGATAGGGAAAAATTCCCTTACGTCGGAAATATTCACATTCCTCACCCTTTACTGCTGATTCTGAGCAATGCCCGATAGTGGGCTCTGATCGTTTCCTCAATGTCCTCATCGGAATGAGCGGTTGAAACAAAACCCACCTCGTAAGGCGTGGGAGCAGTTAAAATGCCAAGCTCCAGCATGATGGCATAATAAGCTTTAAACAGCTCTATATCCGAACCTTTGGCTGTATCGTAATCGACAACCTCCTGCTGTGAAAAAAAGGCTGAGACCATCGAGCCTACTCTGTTTATTTGAAGCGGGATGCCCGTCTGTTTGGCATTTTCTTTAAAGCCATCCGCCAATTTGGCCGTTTTTCTGTCCAGCTCCTCATACAAGCCCGGCTCTTCAAGCAAACGCAAGGCAGCATATCCGGCCGCCATCGCAAGCGGGTTGCCCGACAATGTTCCCGCCTGATAGATAGACCCGACGGGAGCAATCTGCTCCATAATGTCGCGTCTGCCGCCATAAGCGCCAACGGGCAAGCCGCCCCCGATGATTTTGCCAAGACAAGTCAAATCAGGCTTGATCCCGTATAATCCCTGTGCGCCATGAAAGCCCACCCGGTAACCCGTCATCACCTCGTCAAAAATAAGCAAGCTGCCGTATTGCTGCGTAATGTCGCGCAAGCCTTGCAGCAATCCAGGCTTTGGCGGTATAACTCCCATATTTCCTGCAACGGGCTCCACGATAACAGCGGCTATTTGCTCCCCGAAGCGTTCAAATAATAGCTGAACGCTATCCATGCTATTATAGGGCGCTGTCAGCGTATGGGCCGCCACGCTATCAGGAACTCCCGGACTGTCCGGCAAGCCAAGCGAAGCTGTGCCGGACCCGGACCTGATTAATAAGGCATCGGCATGTCCATGGTAGCCGCCTTGAAATTTCACTATTATTTGACGCCTTGTATAGCCTCTGGCCAATCGCAATGCGCTCATTGACGCTTCCGTGCCTGAATTGACCATACGCACCATTTCGATAGACGGCATGCTTTTGCATATAAACTCCGCCATTTTGATTTCCATTTCGGTAGATAAACCAAAGCTGGTTCCGCAAGCAGCCGCTTCCGTAATCGCCTCTATGATCTCGGGACGGGCATGGCCGTGAATTAAGGGGCCCCAGGAGCCGATGTAATCAATATACTCATTGCCATCCATGTCAAAGATGTGCGAACCTCGACCTCTTGCGGCAAAAATTGGCGTCAAGCCTACTGTAGAGAAGCTGCGGACAGGGCTGTTGACCCCGCCGGGCATTACTCTTTTGGCTTGCTCAAACGCGGCCCTTGAGTGTAAATCCCTTCTTGCAGCGCCAAGGCTCATGCCTATATCCTCCTCCCATCAATTCAGCCTTTTACATCCTCAATACTAGCGCCAAAGTTGATATGATATACGTTGCCGTCAAGCACTAACGCCGGAACCGATTTAACGCCCGCCTTCTCGGCTTCGTCAATCCGGTTTGGGGCTGTGCCAAGATGAACAATCTCCGTAGTCACCTTTGCCTTATCGAGATACTCCACCACCACTTGCTCTGCATCTACACATACCGGACAACCTGCATGATAAAAAATTGCTTGCGCCATTCTAATCTCTCCTTCATTCGTAATGTAGCTTCGCTACTTGATCTCATTATAGGAATGAACAGGAGCACCATCAATTTCAAATTGCTTATCGTAACCATAGTCTGTCGTTATGATTATTATCCATTACTTCTTTGAAAGCCTATCAAAAAGTCAGAGAGCGCCTTACATTGCTCGTAAGTAACTGCATTGTAAATAGATGCTCGCAGGTGCCCGGCATCGCGATGGCCCTTCAAGCCCAGGAAGCCCTCCTGCTCCAGCTCGTCAAGCAGCCTGTTTTCGATTTCCGGATTATGTGCTCGGAAGGTCACATTCATAATAGATCGGTTGTCCTTATAGGCCAATCCTTCATAAAAGCCTCCGCTATTGTCCAGCACATTGTACAGCAGGTCTGCTTTTTGCCGGTTCCGCGCTCCTATGCCCTGTACTCCGCCTTGCTTCACGATCCATTTCAACACAAGATTTACCATATAAATCGAAAAAACAGGCGGTGTATTGTAGAGCGAACGATGCTTGGCATGTATGCGGTAGCTCAAAATATCTGGAATGGTATCAGGGATACACTCCAGCAAGGACCGTCGAACGATAGCGATTGTCACGCCCGCTGGTCCCAGATTTTTTTGAGCGCCGGCGTAAATAAATGAAAACGGGGTTGCATCAATGGGACGGGAAAAAATATCGCTGGACATATCCACGACTAAAGGAACCTCTCCGGTATCAGGGAAGCTGTGGCATTGGATGCCGCCAATCGTTTCATTGGAAATAAGGTGAACATACGCCATATCCCCGGAAAGAGGCAAACGGCTTAAATCGGGCATTTGCTTGAAGCCTGTTTCCATGCCGCTTGCCAGCAGGCGCGTCTCTCCAATTTTCCCGGCCTCCTGCCACGCCTTGCCCGACCACGTTCCGCAGTGCACATATCCCGCAGCCTTGCCCTCCGTCAAAAAATTAAGCGGCACCATCGAAAATTGCAGACTGGCCCCGCCGTGCAGAAACAACACCTCATAATCCTGCGAGAGGCCCATCAGCTCCCTAATCAACTGTTGTGCTTCAAAATGAATGGCTTCATAGGCTTTACTGCGATGGGATATTTCCATAATAGAAGCGCCCATTCCCTGAAAGCTTTGCAGTTCGGCTTGCGCTTCCTCCAGAACCTCCTTCGGCAACGCGCCCGGTCCAGCGTTAAAGTTATACCTGTAAACCACCCGCCATCACCCCTCTAGTCCTTCATATAAAGGGAAGTTTGACGTTATTTCATGTACACTTCTGCGGATTTGCTCCTTCACCGCGGAGCTTTCGGGATGTTTGAGCGCAAGTCCGATCAGCTTCGCAATGTCCTTCATTTCCTGCGGGCCCAAACCCCGCGTCGTCATCGCCGGCGTACCGAAGCGAATGCCGCTCGTCACAAACGGACTTGCCGTATCATGAGGAATGGCGTTTTTATTGGCGGTAATGCCTACCTCATCCAGCAAACGCTCAGCTTCTGCTCCAGTTCGTCCAAGCGGACGCAGGTCTAACAGCAGCAAATGATTGTCCGTTCCTCCTGAAACAACCGTCAGCCCTTCATTCATTAACGCTTCTCCCAATGTTCTTGCGTTTTCCAGCACTCTTTGGATATAGACATTAAACTCCGGCTTCAGGGCTTCTCCAAAAGCAACCGCTTTGGCTGCAATGGCATGCATCAATGGCCCTCCTTGCACGCCCGGGAACATCATTTTATTAATGGCCTGCGCCCAGGATTTCCGGCATAGGATGATGCCGCCCCTTGGGCCCCGCAATGTTTTATGCGTTGTTGTGGTCACAAAATGAGCATGCGGCACGGGGCTTGGGTGTAGGCCTGCCGCAACAATTCCGGCAATATGCGCCATATCGACAAAAAAAAGCGCCCCTACTTCGTCTGCAATTTGTGCAAACCGCTCAAAATCAATCATGCGCGGATAAGCACTGGCTCCTGCCACGATCATGCGCGGACGGTGCTTGTGGGCAAGCTTTCGCACTTCATCATAATCAATGCGGCCCGACTGCTCATCTACGCCATAAGGCACAAAATGATAGAACCTGCCCGAAAAATTAACCGGACTGCCATGTGTCAAATGTCCGCCATGGGCCAGATTCATGCCCAGAATGGTATCGCCTTGCTCGACGGCGGCAAAATAAACGGCCATATTGGCCTGCGCGCCGGAATGAGGCTGCACATTGGCATGCTCTGCGCCAAACAGCGTTTTTGCGCGCTGAATAGCCAGCTCCTCAACCTGATCCACATATTCGCAGCCGCCATAAAACCTTCTTCCGGGGTAGCCCTCCGCATATTTGTTGGTCAATACCGTCCCCGTTGCTTCCATTACTGCCCGGCTCACAAAATTTTCCGAAGCGATAAGCTCAATTTTATTTTGTTGGCGAGCCGTCTCTTGCCTGATCGCGTTTGCAATTGCTTTGTCCTGCTGCTCCAATACCTTCATAGAGCTCTCCCCTTCCGCCAATCCGTTGCCGCAGCAACGATTTATATGATACGATAGCAAACAATGGACTACAGATAGATACAATTTATACAGCTAATGAACAATCCATAATTTCGACATAGCTTGGAGGCGAAACCCTTGCTTAAAGTGAATCGTCAAGATGATCGTCCTATTTGGCAGCAGCTGCTTGATCAAGCCATCTTTAATATTACAACCGGTAAATGGCCGCCTGGCGAGCTGCTGCTTCCCACCCGCGAGCTGGCACAGCTGCTTGGCGTTTCCCGTTCCACAATCCAAACCGTATATGAGGAGCTGTTCAGCCGCGGCTATACCGTAACCTCCAGGCGCGGCGGCACAAGGGTTAACGAATGGACCTATAACCCCCGTTCTGCCGAAGAGGTTCCCGCTCAAGGACCCGATCTGCCGCAATTGCCCTTATTAAACTCCGCTATCGGCCATTTGCAAAGCTGGTTTGGAAACAAGGAGCAGCACAAGCCCGAGATCGACTTCAGCCCTCATGATCCCTATCTGGATGAGCCATTTCTGAAGGATTGGCGGCATTCCTTTCTGAAGGCCGCCGCCACTACAGCGCCGGGGAGCTGGACCTATGGCGACGCTTACGGATACCTGCCGCTGCGGGAGCAGATTGCCCGTTATTTGTCGCTTGAACGCGGCGTTCATGTCAGCGTCGATCAGATTTTATTGACCTCCGGCGCGCAGCACAGCCTGGATTTGATTACCCAGGCGCTGCTGCATGAAGGAGCGATCGTATCCGTTGAAGATCCCGGCTTTCCTTCCGCCTGGATGGCGATGAAGTACCGGAGCATGAACGTGGAGCCGGTTCCCGTCGATGAACACGGATTATGCGTAGACAGCGTACATCCCGAATCCAGACTGGTGTATGTGACGCCGTCGCATCAATGCGCCGTTGGCGTCATTATGTCCGAGCCTCGCAGACAGCAGCTCCTGCATTTGGCCGCCGAACGACGCTTATGGATTGTTGAGGATGATTATGACAGCGAGTTTCGCTATCGCGGCGATCCTCTTCCCACCTTGTTCAGCCAGCGGCCTCAGAATACGTTATATATGCTGAGCTTTTCCAAAATGATCGCTCCCGGCATTCGGATGTCGGCGCTGGTTGGCCCCAGAGATGCTATTCGCCAGCTTGCGCGCGTTCAGGAATTTACCTATCGCCATCTGCCCATTATGGAGCAGCTGACGCTTACCCATTTTATGGAGCATGGCCACTTCATGCGCCATATGCGAAAGGTGCGAAATATTTACCGGCGCCGGCATGCGGCCATGACAAAAGCGATCATGACAACGGGCCTTGGCGAACGCTTCAAGCTCAGCGGCGCAGAAACGGGGCTGCATATGCTGCTTGAAGCGGAGCCGGCCTTTGATGAAGCCGCCGTAACCAGCCTGGCGCTGCAAAAGGGCATCCGCATTTACCCGCTTAGCCAATATGGCCTGGAGAGCAAGCGAAAAGGCTGGGTGCTCGGCTTCGCCAGAGTGGATGAAGCCGCGATTCAGGAAGGAATGTCCAGGCTGGCTGGAATTATTTTTGCATAAGTGACTGTTCCTGCACCCTTTTGTCTGTTAATGACCGCGCTCCTGCATCCGTTCATGCTGCTGCAGGCTGGAGATTTCAATTCCCTTCATAGGCGTTCCCAGATTTTTGGAGACATTGGCAATTAACGAATAATCCTCATAATGTGTTGTTGCTTCAACAATAGCGCGCGCAAACTTCTCGGGACTATCCGACTTGAAAATACCCGATCCAACAAACACGCCGTCTGCGCCCAGATGCATCATAAGCGCGGCGTCCGCAGGCGTAGCCACTCCGCCTGCGGCAAAGTTAACGACAGGCAGCTTGCCTGCTTCGTAAACCTGCAGCAGCAGATCATACGATACGCCAAGCACCTTGGCCTCGTGATACAGCTCATCCCTGGACAATCCCTGCACCTTGCGAATTTGCCCATTGATCAGACGGATATGACGAACGGCCTCAACAATATTGCCTGTGCCCGGCTCCCCTTTTGTCCGCAGCATGGCTGCCCCTTCCCCAATGCGGCGCAAAGCTTCGCCCAAGTCCTTCGCACCGCAGACAAACGGAATGGTAAATTGACTTTTGCTAATATGGAACACCTCGTCGGCAGGCGTCAGCACTTCGCTTTCGTCGATATAATCCACTCCCAGCGACTCCAGCACCTTGGCTTCTACGTAATGGCCGATGCGGGCTTTGGCCATGACCGGAATCGTTACAGCCTTCATCACTTCCTCCACAAGCGTTGGGTCGGCCATGCGGGCTACCCCGCCTGCCGCACGAATATCCGAAGGCACGCGCTCCAAAGCCATTACTGCCGTCGCCCCTGCCGCCTCCGCAATTTTGGCTTGCTCAACGCTCATCACATCCATAATGACGCCGCCTTTTTGCATCTCCGCCATTCCTCTTTTTACTTTGTCTGTGCCTGTGTTTATCGTATTATTCATGTTGATACCTCCCTGTTTTTAGTTGTGCTGCTCCACTCGTTCTTAGGCATTTGATTGCTTCTGCCAGTATTGCCGATCCGGCAAATACCGCTCACCAAACACGGTTGTTCCAACGCGAATGATCGTTGCGCCCTCCTCAATAGCGATTTCAAAGTCGCCGGACATGCCCATTGAAAGCTCATCCATTGCGACACGAGGAAAGCCCTTTTCCTTGATTTGCGCTTGAAGAGTCTTCAACAGCCGAAAGCAGGAGCGCGTTTCCTCAATCGTTGCATTCAGCTTGCCGATGGTCATCAACCCTTTTATAGTTAACGTTTCATAATGTGACAATTGCTCGACCAGCTCCAGAGTCAGCTCGGGAGAAGCTCCGAATTTGCTTGCCTCATAGGACGTATTGACTTGCACCAGAATGTCCATGGTTTTGTTTTCCTTCAAAAGCTGCTTGTGCAACGCCTCGCCCAGCCTCAAACGATCGACCGAATGAACAAGCGTTGCGTATTTAACAACATCCTTTACTTTGTTACTTTGCAGATGGCCGATAAAATGCCACTGTAACTGGTTGTATTGCTGCATTAGCGGATACTTGTCTCCAAGCTCCTGCGCTTTATTTTCGCCAAACAGAGTTTCACCCGCATTTATCGCCATGTGCAGCTTATCCAGGGGAACCGTCTTGGTGGCCAGCAGCAGCTTCACATCCTCGGCTTTGCGCCCCGATATCTGGCAGGCTAAAGCCATCTGCTGCCGCACTGCTTTTAAATTCTCTTCAACTAAATGGCTCATATCTCCCCTCCTTCCGCCCCTTATTCGGCAAAAGAAATTTCTCGCACTCGCTTGATTTCAGGCATAGCAAGCAGAGCTTCCATCGTATGCTCCGGCGTTTTTTTGTCGATTTTCAGAATCATGACTGCCGAGCCGCCAACCTCGTTTCGTCCCACCTGCATTGTAGCAATATTAATGCCGCTGCCTCCAAGCAATGTGCCGACGCGGCCAATAATGCCGGGTTTATCCTGCTGTGAAATGATCAAAACGTAACCTTCAGGCAAAAGCTCCACCGGGTAAGGACCAATCCGGACAAGCCGTCCGCCAACGCCTGGCACATATGATCCTGTCACCCATCTCTCCTCAACGGTTGTTTTTAATACAAGCGTAACCTCGCTGGAGGCTGTTCCGGAAAACATGGATTTGCTCACGGAAAGCTGAATATCGCGAAGCTTCGCCAGATGCATAGCATTAACCACATTAACTTGCCCTGCGCCGAGATGGTGGGAAAGCACTCCCTTCAGCACATACGGGAAAAGAATGGAAGTGTCCAGCTCCGCAAGCTCTCCTGCACTTTCTATTCTGACTTCTCTGACCGCACCGTCCGTCATCTGGGCAAGCGATTTGCCAAGCTGCTGACATAAAGCAAACCAGGGCTGCAGCCGGTTAAACAGCTCGGATGGAACAAGCGGCATATTTACCGCGTTTTTAAAGGGCTCCTGCCGCAGGATATGGATCACCTGCTCAGAGACATCAATAGCGACATTTTCCTGCGCCTCCAGGGTGGATGCGCCCAAATGCGGGGTAACGATGATTTGGGGATGATTCAGGAACGGATGCTCCGGCGGCGGAGGCTCCTGTTCAAATACATCAAAGGCGGCGCCTGCAAGAATTCCTTTATCTAGCGCCTCAAGGAGCGCCGTCTCGTCGATAATCCCCCCGCGCGCACAATTAATAATTCGCATGCCCCGTTTCATAACATCAAATTGCGGCTTCGCAAGCATATGACGGGTTTCCTCCGTCAACGGCGTATGCACGGTTATAAAATCAGCAGTTCGTACAATCGTATCTACATCCGTCAGCCTGATCCCCAGCTTGTTTGCTCTTTCCTCCAGCAAAAAGGGATCATACCCGATAACCTTCATGCCAAACGCCGCTGCGCGTTTCGCCACCTCGATTCCGATACGGCCAAGTCCAAGCACGCCCAGCGTCTTGTTGCGCAATTCAACGCCGAGAAAAGCTTTTCGGTCCCATTGTCCGCCTGCCGTTTTGGCATAGGCTTGCGGAATATGCCGGGCCAGAGCCATCATCATCGCAAAGGCATGCTCACATGTTGTAACGGTATTGCCGTCAGGCGCATTAACCACAATAATGCCCCAGCTTGTTGCGGCATCTAAATCAATATTATCGACGCCAACGCCTGCCCGGCCCACAACCTGCAAGCGAACGCCCGCTTCCAGCAGTGCCCTCGTCACTTTTGTTTGCGAGCGGACAAGCAGCGCATCATAGGCCGGTATTATAGCAACAAGCTCCTCCTCGCTTAAGCCTGTTGCCTTGGTAACCTCCACATCCTCAGCGTCCATCAATTGCTGCAATCCAAAATCGCTGATCGGGTCTGACACCAAAATGTTAAACATGGACTTCCCCTCCTCTTAAACTTCACCTGTTGCCTGTTAATCTCTCACTGGAATCCGTTCCGATTCCCTTCAATCGTTTTTGAAAGGTTTGCTTCCAATTAGAGGACAGCTCCTCCACCCGGAGAATGCGCTCCATCCCCTCGATGTTTTCCTTTTCATGATGCATAATGCGATTGGCATACGAAATAGTTACTTTCCGGGGATGGCGATGCAATAAAGCTAATTTATCGTTTCTGGAAACAAGCCCCTCTGCCAATACGCGGAAATAAAATCCGGTAAAGCCGGTTTCCTGCACCTTCAGAAGCATTTCCGGCACGCCATACCTGATGGTCAGCTTGTAGCAGGGCTGCCTCGGCTGACTAATCTGAACGATTGCTTGGCCAAGCTCAAAAACATCCCCGATGCAAACCTCCGTTTCCAGCAGCCCCTTTGTTGTCAGGTTTTCGCCCAAGGCTCCATACTCTAGAGGCCTTTTTAACTCCTTTTCCCAAAAGGGATAATGCTCGAAGGGATAGACACATACAGCCTTGTCCCTTCCGCCATGGTGAACCAGATCCCCTTGCCCGTCGCCTTCAAAATTAAGAAAAGACAACAATAACGGTTCATCAGTAGCCGTTTTGAATATCCCTGTGGAAACATCCTTTTGGCGAAATTGAACCTGCTTGGGCAAACCTACATTTAATGAGAGAAGCTCAACTTGCCCCATCTGCCTGCACCCTCTCAGCGATTTTGTTCGATCAGTTGGTTAATAAGGTAAGTATAGCAACAGATGGATTGGTTATATCCATCCAATGAACTTGAATTAGAGCAGTCCAATTCATACTAATAGACTGACATGCAATCAAATCAAGCCGAAGGCTCCTCCAAAGCCTCCCGCAGCGGTCGCAAAAACCTGTCGTTTTGCTTTTTGCTTCCCACGGATACCCGACAAAAAAAAGCGCCAGTTATCCATCCATGCTTCAAAGCATGAACAAACAACTGGCGCTTAAAAGAGAGAGCGCAGCCTTCACGAAAGGTTTAATGCGCTGAGAACTACAAGCGAGTAACGGTGTAACCTTTTTCCTTCAGTCTGGTTACAATTCCGTCCTCCCCTACCATATGAGCGGCTCCTACAACAACAAAGTAAGTCTCCTTGCTTTTATCCTCCAGATAGCCTTCAATTTTTTCAAGCATTCCCACATTCCGGTCTTTAATAATGGCTTGATAATATTCCGGGATGGCTTTCATAGCCTCCACCATCTCAACAAGGGCAGCTTCATCTCCATCAAGCCATATATTCGCCATTGACTCGATACTGCTATCGGGCTGATGAAAGGCCTCAATGGTCTCCTTAATCAAGGAAGACATAAGCTCATCAGAGAAATTATTTAACATCTCATATTGAAGCTCTAATGACTCCAGCTCCAGAATAGACTTGCCGGCAGCGAACGCCTTTTGCAGGAAATACATATCAATGCCAAGAGCGCCTCCGTAACCGTCTTGTGCGGAATTGAGGTTAAGCAGCTGCATATAGGTTACCCATGCCTTCAAGGAATCCCATTCTGCTGTTAACGCTCCACTTTCCTCGAACAGACTTTTAAGCTGCGTATAGGTTTCGGGATCAATATGATCAGCCAACGTTGTATTGTCGTTATACCACATATACTTATCTTCAATATCCGCTGCTCTTTGCTCACTCATTGGGACCGTAATATTTATTTCAACCACCAGATGTTCGGAATTGGCATACGCTGCATTCAGTTCCGGGTGCATCGGGTACATCTCTTCATTGCCATGATGGATAGAGCCAAGCAAATACAACTCCGAGCCGTCCTTTTCTACCTTCCAGAAAAACCCCTTGCTGTCCTGCGGTTCAAGAGCCACGGCACGATTTGCGGCATCCCAGCCTACGCGGTAACCGGCATTTTCAGCCAGGAAGCGAAGCGGTGCATACAAAATGCCGTCCACGATTTTTGGAGCAACATTCAGCAGATAATTTTCGCCATTTGCCATAGCTTGCTTTTGACCACGCTTCAGTTCAAAAGAAAGCTCGCCTTTCGACGCATATAGAGTAGAGGTTGCCGCGTCCCAGCTCAGTTCATATTCCAGTCCTTCCAAAAAAGCTTTAGCCGGAATCAATGTCGTTGCCTGTTCAATATAGGGCTGGCCCTCATTAAAGGTAATTTTTTCGTCTCCAAGCGCAAGATGCACCTTAGATGCGCTAGCCTGCGCTGGCGCGCCACCTATCGACAATACAAACAACAAAATAAAGCTGAAAAGCAACACCGTAATTTTTTTCATTTCAATTTTTATTCCTACATTCATTTCAAGCCTCAATCCTTTCAGAGTATCATTATGATTATTCAAAATTCCTTGTTTCGATGAATTCGTACAGACAGGAAATAGGATAAAACAAACATAATTAACGCTATCGCTACGGAGACATACTCGACGATAGCTGAGCCTTTAAATTGAATCGTATGGTCGGACAAAAACAAGATATACCAGACCAGTACCCGCAAACCATACGAAAATCCGGCTGCAATAAACAGCAAGGTTTCGCTTTTTTCAGCACCCAGCAACAAGATTAGCGGATATACAAGGGCAATCGTTGAAAAGGATAGCTGCAGGCCATAGCCGTAGCCCGATATAATCATATCAAAATCGAACTCGCCCCCCAAAAAATGAAGCGCCAATGTAATCAGGCTTGTCGCAAAGCCCATTAAAATCAATAATAGAAAAGAAAGATATTTAGCGCTGATAATGGCTCTTCTTGTAACCGGCAAAGTAATTTCAAGCTTATTCCATTTAGAAGCTTCATCCATCTTTAGCGATGTGCCCAGATTGGAAGCAAAAACAAAGACCTGAATAGCAATAATGATAGGAATATAGGAAGAGTCCTCTAGAAACAACGAGACGGCTGCTAACGCCAAAGCGATAGTGAGCGACAGCCTGATATTTCCTTGCGTAGAATAGATGTTGTTTACCAGCAAACCTTTCATTTTATTGCTCCCCCTTTATAAGCAAAAGCATGATTTCATCAATGCTTCCCATATCTACAACAACCCCGCCGTATTTGCGTTCAAAAGCCTTCCTGTCCTCGACCAGCACGTCGATTTGGTAGTCCCTCTTTTTATAGGCCAGCATATCCTCGCGGTCAATGATCTGAAACTGTTCGGCCTTGCAGCGGGCAATGCCATAATCATAAATGAGGGCATCTTTTTTCTCCGTCAACAGGATCTTCCCTTGATGAATAAAGGTGATATAGTCCGCAATTTTCTCCAAATCGCTAGTGATGTGGGAAGACATAAGAATAGAGTGATTTTCATCTTCGACAAACTCCAGAAATACGCCTAAAATTTCATCTCTCACGATAGGATCCAGGCCGGAGGTAGCTTCATCCAGAATCAGAAGCTGAGGCCGGTGGGACAGAGCTACGGCAAGCGCCAGCTTCATTTTCATCCCCCGCGAATATTGTTTGATTTTTTTGCCCATATCCAGCTTAAATCGTTCTACGGTTTCTACAAAAAACGGCTGATCCCATTTCTTGTATATGCTAGCCATCACCTTAGAAAGCTTGAGCGGCGTCAATACCTCGGGGAAGTTGGCAGCATCAAACACCACGCCAATTTGCTCGCGAATATCCGTATCCTTGTCGTCCATTTCACGGCCAAATAGTTTTACGGTGCCGCTATCCTTTTTAATCGTATTTAAAACAGCATTCATTGTTGTCGTTTTTCCAGCTCCATTTTCGCCAACAAAGCCCATAATCGTTCCGCGAGGAATGGAGAACGAAACATTGTCCAGACGAAAATTGGAGTTGGGGTAGGTTTTGGTCAAATGATCAATTTCCAGGCTATAGGTCATAGCTATCCCTCCGTATAAAATATGGTTAGCAATTCGATCACTTTAGGCAATGGAATACCGCCGGTTCGAGCTGTTTCGGCTGCCAGATTCAAATACTCTTCAACCTTTTTTTGAAGCTCCTCTTGAATAAAATCTCTATTTTTTGCCGCTACAAAGCTGCCCCGTCCAACCGTTGTTTCGATAAATCCATCCCGCTGCAAATCCTCATAAGCCTTCTGTACCGTAATGACACTGACATGGATAGATTTGGCCAGCGAGCGCATAGATGGGATCGGATCACCCGTCTGCAGCTCTCCATTCATAATCATGGCTTTAATTTGCGAGGTGATTTGCTCATAAATGGGCTTGCTTGTGTTGCTGCTGATTATTATCTCCACATAAATCACCTCATTCGACTTTAGTGTACTTATTGTATAAGTACACTATGATACATTCAAGGCGTTTTGTCAATGAAAAAAAGAGAGGCTCATCGCCCCTCTCGTCATTATTTTCACTTTTGCTGTTGATTCATACCACTAACGCCATTCAGCTTATTTGTCGTTTTCCTCTACCCCGTCATTCATGCTGCTCTGAAACTCGTCCAGCAAAACATGCGCTTCTGCTGTTGTTTTGAGGCTCATCAGGCTGTTACGAAGCTCGCTTGCCCCTCGGAATCCGCGAACATATATTTTAAAGAAACGGGCTAGAGCGCTAAACGAACGCCGTACCTCCTCCGAATAGTGATCGTGGAGCTCCAGATGCAGGCGCAGCAGGTCCAGCAGCTCCTCGCTGCTATGCTCCTTGGCTTCCTTCTCAAAGGCAAACGGATTCTGGAAAATGCCGCGTCCAATCATAATACCTTCTATCCCATATTGCTCCGCAAGCTTGATGCCGGTTTGACGGTCGGGGATATCGCCGTTAATGGTCAGCAACGTATGGGGCGCTATTTCATCACGAAGCTTCTTGATCTCCGGAATGAGCTCCCAATGCGCATTTACTTTGCTCATTTCCTCCCTCGTCCGCAAATGAATGGACAAATTGACGATATCCTGCTGCAGGATATGGGTCAGCCAGTTGCGCCATTCCTCTACGTGAGTGAAACCCAATCTTGTTTTTACACTGACAGGCAGTCCGCCGGCCTTGGCCGCCTGGATAATATCCGCAGCGATGGCGGGACGGCAAATCAGCCCGCTTCCCTTTCCGTTTTCCGCTACATTCGGCACCGGACAACCCATGTTGATGTCAATGCCCTTAAAGCCTTCCTTTGCCATGCCGATGCTCATCTCGCGAAAATACTCCGGCTTGTCTCCCCATATATGAGCCACGATAGGCTGTTCATCAGGAGTAAAGGTCAAGCGCCCGCGCACGCTTATGTGCCCCTCCGGGTGACAGTAGCTTTCAGTATTCACAAACTCGGTGAAAAACACATCCGGCCGGCCGGCCTTACTAACGACATGACGAAACACAACATCCGTGACATCCTCCATCGGCGCCAATACAAAAAACGGCTTTGGCAAATCACGCCAAAAGTTTTCCTTCATCATTGAAATCCCCTCTATGCGAATCAGAACACGTCATTGTTCCGAAAATAATTAATCATCACATTATAGAGTATATCATAAGCCTGAAAGCAGCATACTCAAGTGCATTTGATCTGCCATTAAAATCAGCTCGAACAGCCCTCTTCCAACCCAATAAAAAATCGCCCTGTCCCTTCGAGAAAAGAAGAGACAAGGCCATTGATTATCACCGTATAATGAATGCGCTAAATCAAATCTGATTTTTGCAGTAGCCGCTTAACGATCACAGCTACCTCGGCTCTCGTTATATAGTCTTTCGGAGCGAGAATTGTTCCGTCTTTCCCCGTTACGATGCCAGTTTGTATACTGTCAGCAATGCCGCTCTGCGCCCAAGTGGATGCTTTAGCCGCATCTGTATACGGACTTAATATCTTGTCGATAGATTGACCTTCAGGATTCGCGTTTAATCCAGTGATCTTCATCGCTTTAGCGATAATGACCATGGCTTCTTCGCGGGTAATCCCGGCATTCGGACGGAAGCTGCCATCCTTGAAGCCGTTGATCAAATGATACGAATACGCGGTATTAATTGCGCCGTTATACCAGTCAGAAGCTTTTACGTCCGTGAAAGGAGCAGCTTCGTTTTCCGGCTTTAGCCCCAATCCGCGAACAAGAATAGATACAAATTCAGCGCGAGTGATATCCGACTCTGGATGGAATGAACCGTCCCCTTTGCCGTCGATAACCATTCGCGAGCCCATATCATTGACAGCTTCTTTAGCCCAATGGTTGGCAGCATCGCTGAACTCTATTGGATGCCATATGATCAGGTATGGACTATTGGTCAAGCTATTTACTTTTGCGTAATTTTTCCCATCAATTTCAACAATTTTGGTAGGCACATGACGAACGGAGCCGTCCGCTTCGGCAACAACGCCTGTTGTGATCTTCTTGGGATCAATTTCGCTCGGAATTGCAATTGTTCGTTCAACATAAACGTTGAACTTCGATACAATAATCGTTTTTCCTTCGTATATCGCTTTAACCCTAAATTCAATCGGCGGAGCTACAATGGTAAAGCTGCCCTTATCCGCTGCATTTTGCACTACTTTTATCTCGTCCGCAGCCGGTTCGGCAATTTCAATCTGCACCTTTATATCCTTCAGGGCAATCGACGTACCAATCTGGTCGGAGATAGAACCGATGTTGATTTGTTGTGCGGGTATCGTGTACGCCGCCAGATTCGTTCTCACTTCCAGAACCGCTTGCCTATTTTCCATGTTTTGAATCATTTGCCCGTTCAGCTCGCCTACGACGATATCGTAATCGGCTTTCACCGGAATGATGACAGTTGCGCCCGAGCCTTCCGCGGAGAGCTTGTCCTCCAGCTTTTTCTGGTCGATCGTTACTGTAAGTACGGTTTGCCCATTAACTGTAGATGTTGTTGCTGTCCCCGCGCTCTCCGCTTTACCATTAACAAGCACATCCACGCTTGTTGTAGTGAAGATTGGATTTGAAAAAATCGGTTGTGACGGGACGTTTACTTGGGTCACGGCCGCTGTTAATGCACTTTCCGCTGCCGCCCCCGTAGTTGCTCCTGTCTTCGCGATCGGCGTGACCTCGAAGCTCATGTATTTTCCAAAATCAGCCGCCTGCAAGGTATAGGCAGTCGATGTCGCTTCCGGGATGGCCGTCTTGCCCGCTCCAAGCGCATCATCGGACCGGTACCACTTAAATAGACTCAGGCCTTCCTCATCCGAGTTCACATCGTAATAGGTGTAGCTTCCGGTTAAGGCTGAGCCAACCTGAGCTGTTCCCGTAATGCTGACATTAAGTGCTTGCGGTGCGGCTTGCCCGATAATGATGCCGGACGTGCTTCCCACGTTGTTAAGGGTCAGATCGGCTTGCAGGCCGTCCCCATCTTTACCAATTAAGGAGCCTCCGTTGGGAAGCAAGGCGCTTCCTATCGTAATGGCATTGGCACCCAGGTCAGAAGCCTTTACTACATATTTAAATGTCAGGATTTTAGTGCGCGTACCTCCGGCATAAATGGCATCTACCGTGTTGCTTCCGATCATAACCGGCAAAATGGCAGGACTTATACGCGCCCGCACCACTTCGGAGAAATGAACCTTAAAGAGTAATTCATCTCCCTCATCATACGTTTTTGCCGCAGGCATCTCGACCAATGTGATCGTTGGAGTTGCAGCATTTAGCAACACTTGGACAAACTGGGTATAGGTAACGTTCGCCTCGCTGGCATTGCCTCCGTAATCAACAATTGATCCATTTGTGCTGTCAAGCTGTCCTACTGCGTCAATGATGACATCCTTATCCGTATCTTGAACGGTGTAACGGAATACGAGATCGGTTGGCTCCAGGCCCGGAACATCAGGCACATACACAGCCTGAGCTACGGAGCGGCCGCCAGACATTAACGACAAGCTTGGAGCGCCGCTAACCTTTACGGGCTCCGTGAAGCGAGCTCTGTACTCGAGACTTTCTCCTGTAACGTAATTCTGATTGATCGGATTTTTATAGAAATGCTGTACTTTAGGGAGGACGGCATCAACCCGCACATCAGCAAGCGCAAGCTTGTGAACGATGGTTGGCATTGGCGTCAGCCCGTTGGAGTCGTTGATGCTTCCGCCGTTTAATTGAATGGCGTTGCCGACTCTTATACCGTTCAAAGCTTCATTCCCGCTTTGAACAATATACTGGAAGACAACCTTGTTCCCGGTTACTTCCGCAACCTTTGCCTGGTGTTCTGTCGGTGTTTCTGTTGTCCCGAAGAACAAAGGGAGATATGGTTCTTCAGTTACGGTCACGTCCGCTGGATACAGGAATGCGAAATTCAAAACATCGCCTTCTTTATAATAGCCGTCAGCAGGGATCTCCGTTACGAACGCATCTCCACCAGCGCTTATTTGTACGCCGGAAAGATGGGTAGCCGTTCCATTCGGAAATACGAGGTTGATCAAATTATGTGCGGCATCTTCAATGACGCCTCCGTACATCTTTACTTCATTGTCGATAGTAATCCCGTCGAGGTCTTCAAGCCCGGCTTCGACCGTATATTGAAAGCCAATCTGATTCGCCCCGATAGACGCATAAACTGCCGCTTCTGCGCGTACTTCCGTTCCGCCGATATTGAGACTGAGATATGGCTTGCCATACCTGGTGTTGACGATGATATTTTCAGAAAATTCGACAGTGAATAAAAGCGATTCGCCCGCCGTATACGTTTTATCAGGAGGATAACTGACGGAAACGATACTCGGAATAACGGTATCTATTTTTATGCTGGTATCAAGCACCGTGGCGCCGCCTGGACCATAGCCGTTGCCTAGATCAGCATCCTCCGCTGTTGTACTATTCGTTATGGACGCGCCATTTAACTGAATGGGGCCTGCTACTTGAATGCCGTCCGCATCATTATCGCCCGGTTGAACCGTGTAAGAAAATTGCAAATACTTCGACGGGCCAGACACATAAACATAAGCTGCTTCCCTCATCATCCCGCCAATATCAAGGTTTAGGCTGGGCGTTCCGCCCGTCACGTTCACATTTTCAGAAAAGACCACAGTAAAGTTAAGCACTTCTCCGGCTTTATACGTTTTGACCAAGGGCAAGTTAAGCCCCGTAGTCGTTGGTGAAGCTGCACTTGCCAGAATACCGCCAAACGATGTCATAAAAAGCAAAAGCACAAGCAATGATGCGGTCATCTTTTTCAGCGCCATGATGTGGCCTCCTAAGTATTCTCGTAATTTTATCCAGAATATATCATTAATCTATAGTAGTAAATAGAAATTTACTTACAACTTCGATTCCTCTGGAATGAGACAGCTTAGAATATAATCAATCAACTTGGCGTATCCGACCGGGCCTTCTCCGCCGACAAAGTCACGTGTGTCCAACGGAAATACATGCTCCGCCTGAACAGCCTTTAAATTTTTCCATATACTGGAGTCCATTAATTCCTTGGTTGCTTCATCTCCATTAAACTCGGCAGCCAGCCGATTTTCAATAAAGATATAATCCGGATTAAGCTCTGGTAAAATCTCCAACGATATAGGAGTAAACCATGCCTCTTCCTTCGCCAATTTATCAGGAATGGTCAAGCCTAGCTGATGATAGAACAGCACGCTGCTTCCCATTTTGGCCACTTGACCCAATACGCGATAATTGTTTGGTTCCGCCCGCAATACCAGCACGGTGCTATCTCCAATCGCTTTATCCAGAGCACTTTTGGCCTCTTCCGCCTTGCTGTCAAATGCGGCCTTTACGACCTCGTATTCGGCCTGTTTATCAAATAATTGCGCTAATACCGGCATCGCTTCTTCCATCGAGGGACCGGAATTAATAGCAACAGTCGGAGCAACCTTTGATATTTGCTCATAGACATTTTCCTCCATACCGGCGCCCATCGTCAGAATCATATCGGGAGCAAGCGATAGAAGCAGTTCAAAATTTTCTTCATACTGCGGGTAGTCAATAAACTCTATCCCATTCGTTTTAAAATAATCCATTCGATACTCCGGCTCTACGCTCGCCACACCAGCTACCATTGCAGGCTTTATCCCCATGGAAATCAAATATTCGGTATAACGGGTCCCAATAACCAGCAGCTTTTCAGGCTCCTGCGGAATTGTTACTTCTCCAAACATGTCTGTATACGTACGTGTCTGAGCGTTCGTATTTTCCTGATTCCCCTCTATGTTGGAGCTGTCCTCCACATTTTCTCCAGGCAATTGCTGATTGGATTCCTCATTTGTCGCATTTGCTGAACAGGCTGCCAAAACAACCATAAGCGCTAATACTAAAAATAACCCCATCTGTTGCAGCCATTTGTTTGACATGCTTCAATCTCCCCTTAAGTCGGCTCTTTTTGAGAATGTTTCTCACTGATAAATCGTATCAAATTCTTGTTTCGCTCTCTATAGGGGATAGTGCTATATTTTCAGGACATTTGTGCTGTCATCATTTACTTAATGCCGCTACAATTTGTTCCATAACAAGCGGATAACCGTATGGCCCGCAGCCAATCCACAAGCTTGTATCAATCCGACAAACACGATTGTTTCTAACCGCGGGAAGCTGGCTCCAGCAGGGATGATTCATAAGCGACTCCCTCATTAAGGCCGTATCGTTCCCCTCCATCACCCGATCTTCCAAAATAATATAATCAGGATCAATGGCGGGCAACATCTCTATGTCTAATGGATTAAACCAATATTGCCCCCGATTTAATAACGCGGGAATCGTTAAGCCCAATTCCCGATAAAGCATACGCGAGAGGCCAAGCGAATGCGCGCCAAGATACCGGTAACCGCCGAATTCAATTCGCAAGACCATAACCGTGCGGCGATTTTGAATAATCGGCTTTAATTTTTCACGCGCCTGAGCGTCCGCTTCCTGCAAATAACGATATATTTTTGCGGCCTCACTCTCTTTTTTGAACATTGCCGCCAATTGCGCAATAGCCGGCAGCAAGTCGCGCGACAAGCCGGATAGCATAGGAGATATCGACATCAGAGCTCTCCTGGCTTCCCCGTGAAGCGTTTGACCTACTATAAGCTGAGGTTTGGCTTCAGCAATAGCATCCAGATCAAGAGCAAACTGCGAGGTCGGAATCATTTGTACGCGATATTCCTCTAATAAAGAACGCTGATGCGGCGGGAGCAGCATCGGAACCGTTACAACAGAGCTCGGAACAATACCTAGCATTAACAATATTTCAACATATAACGGAGCCAGCGCGCATATTTGCCGATGAGCGGCAACGGTAACATATTGTTTGGGAGAAACTCCCTCCATCTGTTTAAATCTGCGGCTAAAGTATGCGGAGTCCTCAAACCCCACTTGTTTGGCTATATCATGCATATGACCTTCATGTTGAATCAGCCGCTCTTTTGCGCGATAAATGCGATACCGATTCAAATATTCGAGAGGAGCATAATCCGTTAGCTCTTTAAACTTGCGTGAAAAATGCCATGGACTAAGGCCCGCCACCTTCGCGAGTTCCTTCCGTGTCATTGGCTTATAGTAATTTTGCTCCAGGTATTTAATGGATCGCACTATCGCTTTTTCCGTCGTCTGAGTGTCCCATTCAACAGGCTTGTACAATACATCAAGGATCGTATACAGAATGTGATGATGACGCACCTCTTTCTCTACATTAGCGTCATCACCGAGCATACGGAGCGCCTGCAATTGATCTTTTATATGGCGCCCGTCAATTGTTCCTGTAAGGAACTCGCGATTGAACGGCGGCTGCCAGCGGCTTTGGGCCAGTTGGCTGTCCAGCCTATTCGCCTGCAGCTCAAAATAACGAAATTGTATAACCCAGCCTTCCAGCCCATACGTCTGTGTGCGATCCGGTTCAAGCCATGTCCATGCCGGTATTCCGACCACCATGCCTGGCCGCAATAAAACCTCCTGGTCATTCAGTTGCCAGACCGCTTGTCCGCCCGTAATATAGAACAACGAATTCTCTTCAAGTCCAACACGGTCAACCGCATAATCTATATAATCATCCAGCTTTTGATAGCTATGCCAACGAAACATAACCTGCTCTCCAGATGCTTTTTCTTCGTACAAAGCTGTCACCCCGCACCTTCACGCTCATAGTATCGTCATCATAGCATAAATCCCTTTCCATCTGGCTTCCCGATAAAACTTATACCAGCCTTATATCTGCCGCTTTTACATGGCCGGGCAATTGCTCGTAGCTCCCCATCTCTTTAATAATCGGGTATATTTCCTGCAAAGCCTCCTTGCTCAGCCTGCCGATTGTTGAATATTTCACCATATCTTTAGCCGTCACGCCCGAAAAAGCCCTTGCAAAATGGTTAGTTGGCAGCACTGCGGTAATCCCGATTCCATAATTAGCAGCAGAAAACGGAGTAAATTCCCCAACAAGTATTTCACCTGCATGGGTTACTCCGCTTAACGCGAGAGCCTCCGTTTCTTTATCGCATACAACCATTAAATGCTCCGGCGCAAACCAATTAATAAAAGCAATAGCTTCGTCCAGGTCTGCTGCAACAACGATGGCTCCCTTTCCGTTTGCGCCAAAAACATGGTTCAGATATTGCTTCCGCTTATCCTCCATCTCGTCTATGCAAGTCCAAAGCAAAGCCTCTACCTGGCCGGCAAGCTGTTTAGAGGTTGTAACCAGAAGAGAAGATGAATCGGGCCCATGCTCCCCTTCATTGATTAAGTCATAAGCTATTTTTAACGGATCGGCCGTTTCATCTGCAAAAATGGCACATTCGGTTGGACCGATGCCCAATACGCTCTTTTTGCCATAGGTCATGGCTACACTCATGGCTGCCGCAATTCCTCCTGGCCCTGGCCCGTAAATCCCGTCAACCTCAGGAATGGAAGCCGTGCCTTGTGCAAAGCCTGCAATAACGGACACCCCGTTGCCCATCACAAAATAATCCGCTCCCGCCAGCTTTGCCGCCGCTACTGTCCCCGGATCGCCAAGCCCATTTTTTAACGGAGGCATCCCGACGACGATTTTTTTAACGCCTGCCGTTTTTGCCGCCACAACCAGCATGATTGCTGTCGAAATTAACGGCCCTTTCCTTGCCGGTATCCATATCCCTACCGAGTCCAATGGAACGACCTTTTCGCCGATTATCGTTCCAGGTCTGATTTGCTTTTCCCACGATTCCGGCAGAATAGCTAAATTAGCATCTCGCACATTGGCAATGGCTTGTTCCATAGCTGAGCGCAATGTTGGCGACAACGAGACTACGCAGTCTTCAATATAATCATTGGAAAGAACCAGCTCATCCAAATCAACTTCATCATGCTTCCTTGTCAGACTTCTTATTCCTTCATCCCCACGGCTGGCCACTTCATCAAAAATGGCTAAAACTCCATTAAGCACAGCTCTGTCAAAAAGCGTTTTATGTGTTTTGAAGCGATCCTCGAGCATTTCCTTTTGTTCTGGGGCCTTGAAAATAATACTAAGATTTTTCATCCCTTTAACCTCCCAAATTGTATTAGTTCTGTGAAAAACAAAAAAGAGCCATACAGGATAAAAAATACCTGCATGACTCTTATGCTTCAAGTCCGCAGGTAAAACGCCAATAAGCGCTTGTACCTACGGAAAACATTCCGTATTACAAACGCCTAACTGTGATGATGGCTATAGGATTTTATTAACGCATACATATACCGGTTCATTTAAAATATCCTCCTCAACCATGCTTGGACCTATTATAAAGATTACGCTGCTATTTGTAAATACTTACCTATATGTTCATGTGGCTATTACGACCAGCATGGAGTTTTGGAGCAATCATGCGGACACCGACTGTGACTGCCTTATCCATTAAACAGCTCTAATATTCGGGCTGTAAACTCATCCGCTAACCTTGTTGCCGAATCTTTTTTTCTGGTGATTCGTCCCAAAATTACAGCCTCTGTATGATACTGCTGCAATGGAATAACCGCCAGCTGCTCCCGATACTCTGGAGGCAAGGAATGAACAATAAAGTCGGGACCAATCGTTGCCGCATTTCCTCTAACAACCATTTGATACAGGGCTTCCATATTGTTGGTTGAAAGCGCGATACGGTTTGAAGGATGCCGCGAAATCAAATGCTGAGCAATACGTTCAATATCCTCATCCTTGTAAAGGGCAAATACTTCATTAATTAAATCTTCTGCCGAAATGGCATGCAACGCGCTAAGCGTTGAATTTTTATTAACAATTAATACCGCCTTGCCTTGAATTAAAGGCATCCATTCCAATGAGGCATCCCGTTGCTGTTTGGCACTGTAAGTAATCAGCCCCATACTTGCGTATCCTTCGTTAACATGATTAATAACTGACTGGGTATCGCCCTCCAGCATTTGAACATTAAGGGACGGATATTTCTTTGAAAGCTCGATAGTCGCCTGCACGACTTGCGGAACCATTCCCGGAATTGTAGAAATGATAAAAGGCTCTGAATAGCCCTCCTTCAGTTGGGAAAGCTCTTGTTTCATTACATCCAGACTTTTGAGAATAGACGCTGCATGCTGAAGAACGAGCTGCCCCTCCTTCGTTGCCGCTATCCCTTTTTTTGTCCGATTAAAAATAACGGTATCCAGTTCTTCCTCAAGCTGCCGTATCGATTGACTAATCGCAGGCACCGTCATTTGATGCACGCTAGCCGCCTTCGTAAAGGAACCGAAACCCGCAGCCGTAATCAAATAATGCAGCTGTGTCATATTCATAAAATCATATCCTTAAATAAATATTTATAATACTAAATTTTATTTAAATATATTTTATCATAATTATTTGATAGTATACACGTATAAAGGGAAAGTCTAGGAAGACAATATTCTTCTCTACATTAAGGGGTGTATAAAGATGAGGAGTTGGCAAAGCTTTCTTGTCGAATGGTTATTGAAAATACTAAAAAAGCAGGTTGATCCAGCTGCCTATCTGGAGAAAAAAAGGATAGAGCACCAGCACCCTTATAAATTGCCTGAAAAGCTGCAACGAAAATACAACATAATGAAAATAACGACTTATGATATCGATACCTACATGCTGAAATCTTCCTCGCAGCCGGAGGAAAGACAAATCCTGTTTTTGCCTGGCGGAGGGTATATTGAGCAGCCCTTGTTATGGCACTGGCGTTTTTTATACCAGCTTTCCCAAAAGCTTAATGGAACCATAACCGTTCCCATCTATCCAAAAGCTCCAAATCATACCTATAAGGAAAGCTTTGAGAAAGTGCTTCCTATCTACAAGCAGCTATTAACAAAAACATCGCCCGAAAACATTGTTATTATGGGCGACTCGGCAGGCGGCGGTTTATCGCTAGCCTTGTCTCAATTATTGCTGGAGGAAGGGATTCCGCAGCCAGGAAACATCGTCCTTCTTTCCCCTTGGCTGGATATTGCCTTAAATCATCCAGAGATAGCGGCTATGGACAAAAAAGAGCCTATGCTGGATTTGAAGCTTCTGATTGAAGCAGGCAAAGCTTATGCCGGAGATACACCAAGAACCCATTATCTGGTAAGTCCAATCAACGGACCTTTGCGCGGACTAGGAAAAATCACATTATTTATAGGCACCCATGAAATTTTCCTGCCGGATGCCCGCAAATTCAAAGCGCGAGCAAAGATGGAAAGGGTTAACATCAACTATTTTGAATACCCAAAAATGAACCATGTGTTTCCTGTTTTCCCTATTCCGGAAGCCAAACGCGCGATGAAGCAAATCATTGATATCCTGAGTTAATTTAATTAAGCAAGCATATCTCTCAACAAAGTCACGATAGACGCCGCTTCCTCGCCGCCTGCTTCAGCGTGGCGGAGCAGAGGGATGCCATGCGGGCCAAGCGAATGAACGAGGTCAGGATTATCTGCAAGCAGCGCTTGCACCAGCTGCAGCTTCCCTAGCATGGCCGCCGCAAACAAGTCAATGCGAGCGCCCTTTTTGAGCAAATATTCCGCAATATCCTTTCGGCCCATATGCGCCGCAGCGCCAAGCGCGGTTTCCCAATCGCCGCCTCCCCAGTCCCAGGCTGCATTCAATAGCCCGGGCTCTTGCTCAAGCAGAGCCTTTACAGCCTCCAGGTCTCCATGGCCTTTTCCAACAAACTCCTGTACAAGCTCCGGCGCAATCGCCGCTTGGTTGCTCATTGTCAACTCTCCTCTATTCATTTATTGCAGCATAGCTGCGGATGTTGGATGTTCTCTTAGGATTGCCAGATCGTAAGGCGTTTTGCCTTGTTCTGTAACGATTCTTTTGTCTGCTCCCGCTTCCAGTAAAAGCCCAATTATCGTATCACGGCCAAAATAAGCGGCTACATGCAGCGGCGTAAATCCTCGCCGCCATTCTCCCTCGCATTTAACGGTTATATCGGCTCCCCGCTCCAGCAGCAGCTTGACGACGTGGGCATGGTTGCCGGCTATCGCCGCATGAATCGCCATATTGTTCAAATTGCCGTCCCGGCCTCTCTGATTAATATCCGCGCCATACTCCAGCAGCAGCTTTACCGTATCTTCATTGCCAAAATGTGCGGCAAGCCCGAGTGCTGTAAAACCATCTGCATTCCAAGTTGCGGCTAGCTCAGGAGAGTCGCCAAGCACTTGTCTAATTCTGTCTGTATCGCCAATTGCCGCAGCTTCAAACAGATTCAACTCCGCCCCGCGGCTGAGCAGCAGCTCCTTAATCTCTTGCGAACGGTAATAAGCAGCCATAAGCATAGCGGATTCTCCGCGCTGGTTCGATGCATTTACAAGTGAAGCATCCTGCGAAATCAGCCTTGAAACCTGCTCGATATTATTTTGCTTAACGGCGTCAATCATCTGATTACGAAGCAGCTGAACGTTGTCGGCAAGAATTCTGGCCTTCTGCAGCAGCTCCTGTGAGGACTGAATCCCAGCTTGAAGCAAATAGGATACCGCTCTGGAGCGATTGGATTCCAGGCCCGATTCCACCAGCAAATCTACTGCCTTTAACGAAATATCATCTAATCGTATGGATAGAACAACGCTTTGTTTTTTTTGTGGCATACCTTTTATCCTGTCAATTTGTAATTTATATTACAAAATTACAATATCACTTTTTGCATAAAATGACAAGACGGTAATTCCTGAAGGAGATTTTGTTATTTCTCTCGGATTTTACTATATAATTGAATAAAACAAACAAGCGACACTGCTAAACCATGTTAGGAGCGATGCCATGATAACTCTATTTCGGTATAACTGGATGGTAAGAGATGAATGGTTTGAACTATGCAGTACCATTTCACAAGAAGAATTGCTGCGTAAACGCGTCGGGGGAGCAGGCAGTATCCTCTACACGCTGTTTCATATTATGGATGTGGAGTATAGCTGGATTCGCGGCATACAAGGCAAGCCTGATATCCCGGTAACATTTGAGGACTATCAGTCACTTCAGCAGGTGAAGGAGCTTTCAGATTTTTGGAGAAATGAAATGCTGGTCTTTCTTGAAGCATGGACAAGCAAATGTGAAGATGAGGCTGTTTCCGTTGCATGGAGCGATGGAGTGTATACCAAAGGAGAAATTTTACGCCATGTGATAGCTCATGAAATACATCATATAGGGCAGTTATCCATATGGATAAGAGAGCTGGGGCTGCAGCCCGTTTCGGCAAATGTCATCGGCAGACCCCTTCGACATGACGGCTGAATCACAGGAAAATAAACTTCAGCTCGCCTATGCTTGGGAGGGTAACGAGTACTCCTGCACCTATGTCAAAAGTAAATGAAGACAGCGGCTAATCGGCTAATAAGATAGACAATCTATTTTGCTCTCATGTTAATGAGTACAGGGCTGTCCAAAAAGTCTAATACGGTGAATAATGATTCAGCAAAACCGGTTCTTACCAAAAAAGGGTATCTTGGAAGCTCAAACCTCCTCCGGTCCTCTCTGCTGAATACCTATTCGTTCCGCTTGACTTTTTGGGCGGCTCTTTTTTTGACAATTAAACAATGTTACAGTAAACTGTAACAAAGACACTTTAGTGTAACATAAACAGTTAAATGTCATTGGAGGTGTACCATGAATAGCTATACCGCTAAACAAATAGCTGAAATTCTTCAACAGGATGAACCGCGCATGAATTTGCGGACGGTCAGGTATTACACACAAATTGGTCTGGTACCGCCCCTTGAATTGGCGGGCAACAAAAGAGTTTACACAGACACCCACATCCATTATTTTCGCGCAATCATTACATTGTCCAGAACCGGGGAGACTTTGGCTTCCATCCAGGAAACCTTAAAAAAGCTGTCCTTGGAGGACATTCAAAAAATAAGCCAGCAATTAACCTGGTACGAAGCTAGCCGCATTATTGAAAATGAAACGCTAAAAATAACGGATGATATCCTTATAACGATTAGTCCTCGAATATCCGCGGAGTTAAAGCAGAGGGTTATAGAATCCGTATCTCAGGTGCTAAAGGAGGAAAACCAATAATGCTTGACCTAAAGCTAGCCAAGTCCAGGATGGAAAACGAAGAAGGAATGAATCATTTATGGATTCAGCTATTTCGAGATGAAAAAATAGCCGAAAAATCAGAAATCCAGATCCGATTACCTGAAGGGATATACCGCTCCCCTAACCTTAATGGCTATGTTGAAAACGCGAGAGAGCATATTGTTATTGATGGCTTCGACCGGGATGTTATCATAGAACTCTTTACCCAAGAAGCCGTTCCATGTGGTGAAAGGTCAATAGAAGTTAGCTTATTGACGGCTGGAACTACGATAAGCAAGGAAATTTCGATACCAATTGTCCTAGAGGATGATATGGATAGGGTGGAGATTGACGAGCAAGTAGTGGAACGAGTCAAAGAGTTAAGCAATGCGGGGCCAGCGTTCGATATGGAAACAACTATGGTCAACATTTCACCAAGGATTTTGAAAAAAAGCGAAAATGAATATTCGTATTTAGAAAAGAAATATCGCATTGACTACTGATGAAGGGGATATGACCATGAATCTGATTCCTTATGTTGTCGAACAAACCGCCAAAGGTGAAAGATCCTACGATATTTACTCCAGACTCCTGCAAGACCGCATCTTGTTTGTGTCGGGAGAAATTACCGATGATACGGCCAATATCGTCATCGCGCAGCTTCTATACCTGGATGCTATGGACTCGGAAAAGGACATTAACATGTACATCAACTCGCCGGGGGGCTCCATTACAGCCGGAATGGGAATCTACGATGCTATGCATTTGGTAAGAGCCGATGTATCGACATTATGTGTTGGAATAGCGGCTTCAATGGGGGCTTTTTTACTGGCAAACGGCGCTAAAGGTAAACGCCTTGCACTTCCCAACAGCGAAATCATGATTCACCAGCCGCTTGGCGGCGCCCGCGGACAAGCAACCGATATTGAAATAAGCGCCAAACGAATTATTTCATTGCGGGATAAACTAAACAAAATATTGTCTGAACAAACAGGCCAGCCGCTTGAGAAGATTGAAAAAGATACCGACCGGGACAACTTTATGGATGCCCATGAAGCCACGACCTACGGTCTGATAGACAAGGTGATATATGTGGCGCAATAAGACGGCATTTATGAGCAATAGACCAACAAGGCGATTAAAAGCGGGCGTGTTAGCGCTATTGCCGCTATCGTTATTTCTCATGATCCTTATTGTATCCGGCTGCTCCGATAAAGCTGAGCTTTCGTTTAGCGGCGATGAGCGCAAGGCTGCTGATATCATTGAAGCCAGGGGCTACAGCATCATTTCAGCAGCAGGCCAGTCAGAAAGCTATGAGCTAAGTAAGGAGAAGCTTAATCAGCCGCCCTATATGACTATTTGGTCTGTACAAGAGACGGAGCCAGATCCCTATATCGGGAAAACCATAGCTTCTTATAGCTTTGTGGTGTCGGGTCATCCCTTAGAGCAAATGTATGCCGCCTCCGCAGATCACAGCTCGGAGTATGAGATTCATATTAACGTTTTGTTGTCTGATGGAGAAGTGATTGCCGGTTACTCCTACCCGGTCAAAAAAGATAATGCGGCATTAATGGGCGGCGTTTACTCTCTGGATGGCAAGACTCAGGAGGAACTGACTGGATTAAGCTATAGCGAATGGTTTGCGCAGTGGAAGAACAAATATAGTGAATAATTACTCAGCAAAACCGGTACCTCCCGGAAACGACTGTCCCGTTGACGTATCCTCCAGCAAGACAATATCTTCTCCTCGCTGTTGTCTGATTTGAATGTTCTCTTTTCCCCAAGAGCACATAACGTCAACGATTTTATTGGCTGTAACGCCATATTCCGTGAGGCTATATTCAACTTTTGGCGGCATCTGCTGATATACATATCTGCTTACAAGCCCATCCTTCTCAAGCTCGCGAAGCTGCTGAATTAGTACCTTTTGGGAAATGCCCCGAATATTCCGCTGTAATTCGCTTGTTCTCTTTACGCCCGACATTAACGAGCATATGATTAATGCTTTCCATTTTCCCCCGATGATTTCAAGTGTTGCCTCTATGCCCAAATGATATTGTTTCATAGATGTACACCCCATTTTTACTGATCTTATAATGCCGAACCGAGAAAGTATTGTGTCATATCTTTCCTTTCGGGTCTAGTACACACTTTGAAGTAACCACCTTACTTCATTGTGTGTATTTTCATTTATTTAAACATCCAGCATAATGAGGATACTCAAAATAATTGGTCTGAGAGGGGAGATTTTATAATGAAAACACTGGTTATTTTGGCACATCCCAACCTTGAGGCTTCCAGGGTAAACAAGCGGTGGAAAAAAGAACTGCTGCAGCACCCAAACGATATTGCCATTCACGAAATTTACAAGGAGTATCCGGAGTGGAAAATTGATGTTTCTAGAGAGCAAACCCTGTTAGAGGCCTATAATCATGTTGTCTTTCAATTCCCGTTTTATTGGTACAGCTATCCGCCACTTCTGAAAAAGTGGTTCGATGATGTTTTTGCTTACGGATGGGCATATGGATCAAAAGGTGACAAGCTTAAAGGAAAAAAGCTAGGGCTTGCCATGTCCATCGGCGATAAAAAAGAAAATTATTTGCCAGAGGGCTCCGTTTCTTTTACCGTTGATGAATTGATTACACCTTTTAAAGCCAGCGCAAGACATGTAGGCGCGAAGGCACTGCCCTATTTTGCTGTCTTTGGCGCTTCATTCCAAGCTAGCGACGAGGCGATCAATCAAAGCGCTAAAGAATATATCCGCTATATCTTTAGGCATGCTATATAAGTTGAACAAAAGAAAAGTAGCGACAGGCCAGAGTGTGAGGGGTTCTGGAGAAGCGGAGCGTTCGCTTGTGTTCCCGGATTTCACCATTTGAACCTATCATTCAGGGAAATCTGGGAACAACTGCGATCGGAAGAACTTTTCACACGCCGGCCTACA
>NZ_LYPA01000059.1:0-623 GCF_001675045.1 Paenibacillus oryzae | reverse complement strand
CATTCAGGGAAATCTGGGAACAACTGCGATCGGAAGAACTTTTCACACGCCGGCCTACACCGCTGAAACTCTTTTGTTCAACTTATATAGCAGCTCCGCCTCGTTTTGATTATTGCACAGAGCACTCCATATCTATATTAGGCGCGATTCAAAAATACTCCCATCATAGTCATACGCGCATCAATTCGCCCTTCTGCGGAGCTTTCTTACAACAAAATAAATAGCCATACCGAATAAAAGCAATCCCGAGACCTCTAGCACCATTCTCACAGGTTCTATTGCAATCCCAAATGCAACCTTCTGCTGGAGGTAATCCACTGAGTCATACGAATTGATAATATCCGGAACGTAATTATTAGTAAGGTACATCCCCCGAAGCGCCAGTATGATGTAATAAACAAAAACAAAAGCTACGCCCACTAAAAAAGCACGAACGACAGATCGTTTCATTTTTTTAAAACCTCCTTCATTCTAAAATAGCCTCTCGGCATTCGCCAAGGCAGATGGGACAAGGGATTCCTTGAACCATCATTATTAGCATACTCCTACTTATGTAGGGGGATTTTTACATTCATTGTTATTTTCATTATGGAAAATAGTTTAGATTTTTTTGGTTATTTGCC
>NZ_LYPA01000058.1 GCF_001675045.1 Paenibacillus oryzae | reverse complement strand
CCTCATCTCCACCAAACCATGACTTTGTACGATTTATCGTACAAAAGGTCAAACTCATCACCATCAAACCATGGCTTTGTACGATTTATCGTACAAAAGGACAAACTCATCACCATCAAACCATGACTTTGTACGATTTATCGTACAAAAGGACAAACTCATCTCCACCAAACCATGACTTTGTACGATTTATCGTACAAAAGGAAGGATTTACTCTTTCCAAACCGCCATTTTGTACGATCTATCGTACAAAACGGTAGAATTGCTCTTACCAAACCGTCATTTTGTACGATCTATCGTACAAAACGGTAGAATTGCTCTTACCAAACCGCCATTTTGTATGATCTATCGTACAAAACAACTAAAATTGCATTTAGGGGTCACTCAATTAAATCTGAATGATAAAGGTTTTAATCTCGTAAGGCTTCAGCTCGAACGATTGATCGGCAGGGAAAGCCTCGCCCATCGGCTGCTCCATCAAATTACATTCCTGCATGGATGCCAGCCTCAGGTCGCTGCTCAGCTCAACTATGGAGCGCACTCCGGCAAATTCATGCAGCCGCACAATTAAAACGTCGCCATCCTCCGCTTTTTTGACCGCATCCACCATCACATTGTCAACAGACAGGCGAAGCAGAGAAAATGCCTCCTTAACAGGAGCGCCAGCACAAACCGACAACGGATTGTTAAGGCGCCACGCCTCCCGCACCGTACCCCCTGTGTGCCAATCGCCCTCATGCGGATAAAGCGCATATACAAATTCATGGCGGCCGATATCGGCATCCGGATCAGGGCTAATCGCCGATTTCAGCAGCGATAAACGCATCACATTGTCTTTAATGTCATAGCCGTATTTGCAATCGTTCAGCAAGCTTACACCATAACCGCGTTCCGACAAGTCGGCCCATTGATGGCCCACCGACTCGAAGCGCGCCCAATCCCAGCTAGTATTCCAGTGCGTCGGACGTTTAACGTTTCCGAACTGAATATCATAAGTTGCTTCCGTTGAACGGACGTCAACCGGGAACGCAACCTTCAGCAACTGCTGATGATCCTGCCAATCAATGGTCGTGCGGAAATCAATGCGTCTGCTATCACTGTATACCGTCATTTTTTGCGTGATTTCGGAGTTGCCATAGTTCCATTTGAAGGTTACGACAGCCAGCAGCGGTCCAATTTCCGTCAGCTCCGCCGATACCAGATCGGTAACCTCCCGCATCTTTTCTCCATAGAAAATATCAATATCCCACGCTTCAAAATGAAGCGGCTTGTCCTCGAAAACTTGCAACACGTTGCCCCTTGCATCTTTCGCAAGCACCTCGCGATGGTTGTCGCGGTCGTAAATCCGCATCAGCTGTCCCGCTTCATTCCATTCCAGCTCGTAGTGAGGCGTCACCAGCGTCCGGCTTTCCTGATGGAACGGACTATCTATAGCCGCTTCCTTTATAACCTCTTCCTTTAGAGCCTCTTCCTTTAGAGCTTCCTCCGTTACATCTTTAGCTACTCCCTTGGCTTCTTTTTTGGCTACTTCGTTAGCTACTTCCTTGAATACTTCGATAGCTACTTCCTCGGCCACTTTCTCAGCTACTTCCGCAATGGCTCCCTTAGGCAAATCTTGAGCATAATCCCCGCCTTCTCCCCGGTGGCAGATGGCTGCAAAGCCAAGCGAAGGAATGTTTGTTGCCGCCACGATCCAGCGGCCTTCAGCATATTGCGCCCGCAAAGGCTTGCCCTCCGCATCGCTCCAGCTGCCGCCGGCTGGCGCAAGCTTTTCGTCAATGGCAACCAAGTCGCTGCTTGTCCAAGGCGAGCTATTGAGAACGGTAAACGGCATCCCATTAGTCGCAGCATTTGTTGTTGAATTCATTGCCGCCGTGCCTGATTTCGTTGCTGCACCTGCTGCTGTCGTCGCATTATCTGCTGTTACATTGGTTGGCGCTATCGCATTATCTGCTGTTACATTGGCTGACGCTATCGCATTATCTGCTGTTACATTGGTTGACGCTATCGCATTATTTGCTGTTACATTGGTTGGCGCTATCGCATTATCTGCTGCTTTCGCATTAGTTATCGTCATCACATCGCCTGCTGCTGTTGCATTTTTGCCTGCTGCCATCGCATCAGCCGCATCCGTTGCTTCGCCTGCTGCTCCCGCATTCGATCCGGTTATAACGCTCGCCGCCTCACGCCATGCGTCTTCGGCAAGCGCCAGCGCTTCGGCGTATTCCTCGCGGCTATCCTCGTATACCTCCTTGATGGAGGAGCCAGGGATAATGTCATGGAACTGGTTGCGCAAAATAATGGTCCAGCCTTCATTCAAGCTTTCCTGCCGGTACCCGCTCCAATCGCCCTTCATAACGGCTGCAAGCGAGCCAAGCCATTCCGTCTCGCGGTACAGAAGCTCAAGCTTGCGGTTCATCCGTTTATTATAGGCCTGGCTTGTATAAGTGCCCCGGTGATATTCCAGATACAGCTCGCCGTCCCATGTATGGACATAACGGTCTGTTTCCTTAAAGGTGGTTTGCAGCCTCTTGAAATAATCATCGGCCCGGCCCGTTTTCACATGAGGCAATCCCGGCATATCCTCCAGACGGCGGCGCATCTCCAGCATTTCTCGGTTGACGCCTCCGCCGCCGTCCCCGTAGCCGTAGGACAACAGCAGCTCCTGGTTCGCTTCCTTCTCCTGGTAGCCCTCCCACGCGCCTTTGACCGTTTGCGGGGTAATTAATCCGTTGTACGTATAGAAAAAGGAGTTTGCCTCCTCCCAATCATCCGGCGTTGTAATAAAATGCGTCAGCACCTCTGAGCCGTCGATGCCTCTCCAGTTAAAGGTGTCATGCGGCATCCGGTTGAACTGGTTCCAGCTAATTTTTGTCGTCATAAACGTATCAAAACCGGACTTCCGCAAAATTTGCGGCAGCGCCCAGCTATAGCCGAACACGTCGGGAAGCCACAAATATGTGCTTTCCACCTGAAACTCCTGACGCATAAAGCGGGTGCCGAACAGAAACTGGCGAACCAGCGATTCGCCCGAGGTCAGGTTGCAATCCGCCTCCAGCCACATTCCCCCGCCTATCTCCCATCGGCCCTCGCGGACGCGCTCCCGGATTTGCTCGTAAATTTCGGGATAATCCTGCTTGATGTATGCATATAGCTGGGGCTGCGTCTGCAAGAAGACATAATCCGGAAAACGCTCCATCAGCCGCAGCACCGTCGAGAAGGAACGGGCGCATTTTTCCCGGGTATGCTTCAGCCGCCAGAGCCATGCCACATCAATATGGGTATGGCCAATTGCCGTTACGGTAACGGGATGATGCTTTTCAAACGTCTCCATTTCGGACAGCAGCAGCTCTCGCGCTGCATACACAGATTGCCGGTACTCATCGGAGTTCGGCTGCGACCAGTCCACCCGGAGAAAAGCCCGGTCCAGCGCCTTGAGCAGCGCCGAACGTTCAGGATGGTTATGATCCAGCACTTGAACCGTCTCCAGAATAGAGCGGCCCGAGTAATAAAAGTCGTCAATTGCTTCATCCAGCCAGCAAAGCTCCGCCAGCTTAATGGTATGCTTCATCTCGCGCGGCTTGCCGCCTCCGTCAAGGCCGGACCACAGCCGGATATCTACTCTGCCGCTCCTGCCTGCACTCTCCTCCGGCAGAAAAACCTCCATATGGTTGGAGTCGACGCCTTGATACGGCTCTCCGTTCCAATACAGCAGAGCCTCAAAGCCTTCATTGTTTCCCCCACCGGTTTCGCCCAGATCAAGACGGGCCAGCACCGTTTTCCCGGCCCATTCCGCCGGAATGCCTACCGTATGGGACAGCCAGATATAGCGGTCCCGCCCTTTCCACGTCTCGCCCGACTTAAGCTCAAATTCGGGAGTTACAGATGGCGGACGCACTCCAGTCGCTCCGGCTTCATCTTCAATGGCTGCAAATGAATGAATCGGCCTGGCATCCCGGTAACGTGTGGCTTCCAGCTCGCGAAGCCGGGCCTCCAGCTTTTTTTCAGTAAACATCATAGTGGTGCAGCGCCCCTTCCTGTTTGTTGTAAAGCATATAATCCATGTCCCAAAGTTCGATTAGCTGTACCGAGAAAATAGAAAGCGGGCGTCCCAAATTTCCACTTATAAGAATTCCTTTAGTAACAAGGATGCTTCCAGTTACAAGCATTTCTCAGCTACAAGGCTTCCTCCAGCTTGATCAGGTTTTCGAGGCTCAGGGCCAGCGAGTCCAGAGGGCTGCCGGGACAGTAGTCCTGCTCCACCGCAAACCATTCCACGCCGCTTTCAAGCCCCCACCTGAGAATAGGCGCAAAATCGATCAAGCCCGTTCCGATTTCGGCAAAATATTGTTTTCCGTCCGATGTCATATCCTTCAAATGCAAAATAGGCATACGGGAAGCGTATTGCCTAATAAAGCTTAGCGGATCTTGTCCCGCCTTCAATACCCAATACGTATCGATTTCGGGAAAAATCGCATGATCGTCCAGCACATATTCCAGCGCAAATTTGCCGTCGATCATCGTATGAAATTCAAAATCATGATTGTGATAGCCAGGCCGGAAACCCGTGCCTTGAACCTTGGCAGCTACCGCCTGCAAATCCGCTTTGACGCTGAGATAACCCTCCACGTTTTTCAAGCCGTCGGGCAGCGAGTGGCAAATAAAATCCTTTGTATCGAACAATCTGGCTTCCTCCAGCACATTGTCCAGATCATTTTTCATCCGCTCCAGCCCAACGTGCATCCCCGCCGTCTTAAGCCCAAGCTCCTTCATAACAGCCGCGATATCCCGGGCGGAATTGCCGTGAAGACCGTCGATTTGCACCGCTGCCCAGCCCATTTTACTAAGCTCTCTTAAGACGCTCTCAAAATCCTTTTTTAATTCATTCCGCAATGTAAAAAGCTGAGCCGCCAGTTTGTGTCTGATCATCTCGCCATCTCCTCCTTTTTCAAATCAAGCCATTCTACCTCTTCAGTCGTCAGTGCCAGATTCATCGCTTGAATGGAGGAGTCGAATTCCTCCGGGCTGCGGGGCCCGATTATCGCGCAGGTCGGAAACGGCTGGTACAGCACGTAGGCTAATGCGATCTGAATGGCAGTAACCCCTTTTTCCTCCGCCAGCTTTACCGCGCGGCGATACCGCTCCCAGTTGTCGTCGCTGTAATAGACCCGAACCATTTCCTCGTCCTCGCGTTTGTCCGGCGAAAAGCTGCCTGAGAAAAAACCGCCCGCTTGCGCCGACCATGCCAGCAGCGGAAGCTGCGTTTCCTTGTGCCAGTCGCAGGCCGCTTCGTCTGCGGACACCGTTCCAGGCCATCTTTCGCCCTTTGGCTTGGCCAGGCTCAGATTGGGGCTGCTGAAGGAAAAGCCGGTCAGCCCGCGGTCAGCCGCATATTCATTGCCTTGGCGAATTCGCTCGCAGGTCCAGTTGGAGGCGCCTATAGCCCGGATTTTCCCGGCCTTCAGATGCTCATTTAATTCCTCCATGATCGGCCCCACCGAAACGGACGGATCATCGCGATGCAGTGCATACATATCTACATAATCTACGCCAAGCCGCTCTAGGCTCTCGGCCAAATCCTTGCGAATCGCCTCGGGATTTACGCGCGGCCCCGGGCTGCCGTCGTCGTGATGGGCTCCTTTTGTCATAATGACTACCTTGTCCCGCAGCCTCATCTCCGCCAGCCATTGTCCCAGCACCTGCTCCCGCCCGCGGTATTGATGCGCCGTATCGAAGGCGTTGCCTCCCGCTTCAATGTAAGCTTCCAGCATCAGCCGCTGCGGCTCCTCGATTTTGCGGAGATCGCCGGTTCCCATAAATAAACGGGAGATCGGCTTGTCAACGCCCGGTATGGTCATATATTTCATGCATGCTCCTCCTTGTTGCCTATAGTGAACGATCATAAAGTCCGATTGTTTAGTCAAAATAACCCCGGTTCATCAATGTATGGACCAGCTCTCCAAACAGACTGTTTGCCCAAGCAAACCATGGGCGCGTATAGTGTGCCGGGTCATCCGGGTTGAAGCCTTCATGCATAAATCCTGTGTCCGCGTCGGTAGCTTGCAGCATATCAAGCAGCCCCTGTATTTCAGCGTCGTCCCGCGACGTGAGCGCCTGCATCGCCAGGCTGATCGGCCAGATATAGCCGGGCGGCGTATGCGGACTGCCAATTCCTTTGGCAAATTTGCCCTCATTGTAATAAGGATTATCGCTGCTCAAGATAAAGCGGCGCGTATTTTCATAAACGGGATCGTCAGCCTCCGCATAACCCAGGTATGGAATGGAAAGCAGGCTTGGCACGTTGGCGTCGTCCATCAGATTATAATTGCCGAAGCCATCCGTTTCATAAGCATAGATTTTCCCGTATTTGGGATGAAGATAGGTGCCATAGGTTTGAATGCCAAAATCAATTTCCTCGCGCAGCTCGGCAGCCTGCCTGACAAGCTCCGCGTCCGCCCATATCTCCGTCGCGATTTCCTCCACATAACGAAGCGCTACGACGGCAAACATATTGGATGGAATCAGATAGCCGAACGTACAGGCATCGTCGCTTGGCCGAAAGCCGGACCAGGTCATTCCCGTATAATTGACCGGCATGCCCATCCGGTTATTGCGCAGCGTATCGCTTGGCGGACAGTCCACTCGGGCAAACCGGTAAGGCGATAGCTCGCCATGTCTCTGCTCTGTTTTCCAAAGCGAGAGGATAATCTCTAATGCGGAACGAAAGGAAGCGTCAAAAATAACTGCGCTGCCGGTCGCCTTCCAATACTGATAAGCCAATTGCAGCGGATAACAAAGCGAATCGACTTCGTATTTTCGCTCCCAAACCGAAGGGTCCAGCTCAGTCAGATCAACATCGTAACGATTGTCATTGGCTTCTTCGTTGAAGGCGTTGGCGTAAGGATCAATATGGATGCAGGCGATTTGCCGCCGAATCAATCCTTCCAGCAATAACCGCAGCTCGGGATCGCCCGCAGCCAGTGGTAGATAATGCCTCACCTGGGCGCTGGAATCTCTAAGCCACATGGCCGGAATGTCGCCGGTGATTACAAACGCCGTTCCGTCCTTCAGCATGGAGGCGGTCGTTTCCAGCGTGTTGGGATAACACTTAAGGAACATATCCAGCAGCTTGGGATACCGGGCCAGCTTGTCGGGGGCCTCCTCCAGTAATTGCGACACTGAACGAGGCAGCTTCATATACCGACCATCCTTGCTAACCGTTTCTGTTACTATTTCTGTTTGTGTTTCTGTTTGTGTTTCTATTTCTGTTTGTGTTTCTATTTCTGTTTGTGTTCCAATTTCTGTTTCCGCTTCATTCCTCATTGCACGGCCTGCTTCTGCTCATACCCTTCAATAAAGGCTTTGAGGCCTGCGAGGTCGGGAGTACCCGTGCTTCCGCCAAAAGCGCTGACCGACATAGCGCCGCATGCGTTGCCGTAACGAAGACATTCTGCGGCATCCAGTCCTTGCAGGAAGCCATACAAGTAACCCGCGTTAAAGGAATCACCTGCTCCTGTCGTATCCACAGCTTCGACGGTATAAGCCGGGAGCCGGGTCAATATCCCTTCCTTCATTGAAATAGCTCCCTCTCCGCCCAGCTTCACCACTATGTTGCGGGCTAACGAACCCATCAGCTTGATGCTTTCCTCGACGTTGTCCATGCGGGTATAATGCAGCGCCTCCGTTTCATTCATGAGGAAAACATCAAAATAGCTCATAAGCTCGAACACGCTTTTATCCCATTCGCCGGATTCGTCCCAGCCGACATCGCAGGACAGGGTCAGCCCTTTTTCCTTTAGGCCCTTTGCCAAAGCAACATATTGCTCATGATTCCGTCTACCTTTGTACCCGGTCACATGGACATGTCGTCCCTGGGCAATTTCACTTAGATTCAGCTTCTCCACCCGCAGCTCTGCATTTGTGCCCGCATAGGTAATAAACGAACGGTCGCTGTCAGGATTAAAGGCGATGGAGATGCCGGTTTGCTCCGTATCGCTTGTTCCAATCATTCTGGTATCGATACCATATTCAGCAAAACGCTGCCGGATATATTGGCCATGACTATCATTTCCCAATACGCCGTTAAACGCTACCTGTACGCCCAGCTTGGCGAGAGAGATGGCGAACAAGGCCGCTCCCCCGCCGACATGCATCATCATTTTGTCTACATATACTTCCTGCCCGGGCGAAGGAACCTCGCTGCATCCGACCACTACAAGATCAATATTGGCGTCTCCGATTACAACTGCGTCAAACATTTTCAACTGCCTCTCCCTCTTCCACCTGCTGTATGTTTGGCTGCTTGCTCCTATCATGGATATTCAAAAAGACCGTTATTCCCCTCGTTTTACATCCATACAGCTATCCCGTGAAACCAGCATATGCTGCAAAATAACATCCTCAGCCGGTCCGCCTTCTTTTTCCTCGATTAATTCCAGCAGCTTGTCGACCGTCACCTTGCCCATCTCCAGAATCGGCTGCTCCATGGAGGTCAGACGAGGCCGCACCTGCTCCGTCAATTGGCTTCCGTCAAAGCCAATAACCGATAGATGCTCCGGCACCTTCAGGCCGTGGTCATGAATGCAGTTCATTGCGCCAACCGCCATATCATCGCTTACGGCAAATACAGCCGTAGGATGAGGCTTCTGCGCCAATATTTCCTTCATCATTTCGTAGCCGCTTTGCGTCTTGTAATCCCCAAAGCGAATATGGGCCTCCGGTAAAGCAATGCCGTGATCTGCCAATGCTCGAATATAGCCCGCATACCTGTTTTGGCCAGACGTTATATCCCTCATGTCCCCGCCGATATAGCCGATACGCTCATGTCCAAGCTCGATTAGATGTTTGGTTGCGTCGTATGCGGCGGCGTAGTCGTCGATGATGACCGATATAAACTTCTGGTCAGCCGGCTTGACGCTGGAAAAAATAATCGGAATCGACATTTTGTTAATCAAATCCCGAATTTCGTCGTTTAGCTTTTCATGCATAATAATGATGCCATCTACGCGCATTTGCTGAAATACCTGCAAATATTTAAGCTCTTTGTCCGTGTCCTCGATGATGTTGCACACCAGCAAATTATAGCCGTTCAGACTGGCGGTTTTTTCAATTGTGCTCAAAATCGTCGAATAAAAGCTCGAAGTTACGTCGGGAACGATAACACCGATCAGATTGGTTTTTTTGCGAACCAGGCTTCTTGCAATATGGCTTGGCGTATAGCCGAGCTCGTCGATGGCCCTCTGCACTCTGATTTTCAAATCGTCCTTAACATACTTCTCGCCATTCAGCACTCTGGAAACCGTTGTGACGGAAACACCCGCCTGCTTTGCGACGTCCTTAATTTTTGGCGCCATCATCAATCACCCTGTCCTCTATAATCTATGCTTGCCGCTCCTTAGCTTTTCACCGCCCCGTCCATGATCCCCGCAATAAATTGCCTGCTGACCACGAGGAAAAAGAGAATCAAAGGCAAGGTGGCAAGCAGCGTTCCGGTCATGACCATTGCATAATCTCCGGTATGCACCGATTTCAGCTGCTGGAGCGTAAGCATTAACGTAAATTTTGAAGTGTCCGTCAATACAATGAGCGGCCACAAATAATCTTCCCACACGCCCATAAACGTCGTAATGCCCAGAAAAGCTAACGCAGGGCGCAAAATCGGCAAGGCAACCCGCCAATAAAGCCCGAACTTGCTGCTGCCGTCAATTGTTGCTGCCTCCAGCAGCTCATCGTGGATGGCAAGCGCATATTGCCTGATCCAGAAGATGCCGAATGCGGTGGCCATCCCCGGAATAATGAGCGCTTTGTAGCTTCCGAGCCAATCCAGCTCCTTAATAATAATAAATTGAGGAACTAGCAGCATCTGCCCCGGAATCATCATCGTTGCCATCATGATGTAAAAAAGCGCTTTCGAGCCTGGAAATTTAAATTTTGAAAAGGTAAAGCCCGTTAAGGAGTTAAAAAACAGCTGGAGCGTCGTGCTTACCACCGCAATCATTACCGTATTTAAAAGGGCTCTATAGAAATTGATATTTTCCATCACATTATTGTAGTTGGTCAAAAAGTAGCTGCCAAAGGTCAATCTTGGCGGAAACGAAAAGATAGCGCTGGTTTCATTCGTAGACATGACGACCAGCCAATAAAATGGGAATATTGAAAATATAACACCGATTAACAAAAAAGTATGCACGAATATTTTTTTTCCTGTCATCTTGAATGCCCCTTTTTCATTAATCGTCCGACTTATTGAAAACCTTCCAGTTCAAGACGGAGATTAATCCGATAATAATAAACAGCACCCAGGAAACAGCCGCCGCATAACCATAGTTCTGATAAACGAAGCCTTCCCGGAACATATAAAGCACAATCGTTTCCGTGCCAGGGTACGGCATTTTGTTGCCTGCCAGCACTTGAGGCTCCGTAAAGATTTGAAAGCCGCCAATTGTGGACATCATTACGGTGAACAAAATAATAGGGCGAAGCATTGGAATCGTAATTTTGGCGAATGTCTGAGCCAGCGTTGCGCCGTCCAGCTCTGCCGCTTCATATAAATCCTTGGGTATGCGCTGCAGCCCGGACAAATAAATGATCGCATTGTAGCCTAAGTAGCGCCAAGCAATCATCGCTGCAATAACGACGCGCGATCCTGTGCTGGTATTAAGCCAGGCGATCCGGTCCAGCCCAATGGATTCCAACACATAGTTGACCAGCCCGTATTCATTGCCGAACATGGATTGAAAAATAATAACTACCGCAACCATTGCCGTAATATTAGGCAGGAAAAAAGCGATGCGGAAAAAACCTTTGAACCGGACAATCGACAAATTGATAATAAACGCGATAACTAACGCACATACAAGCATTGGAGCGTTAGCGAGAAGCCAGATCGCAACGTTGTTGACCAAGGCTTGCCAGAAGACGGGGTCCTTAAACATGTACATAAAATTGTTCAAACCAACGGAGGTCATTTCTCCAATTCCGTCCCACTTGTGAACAGACAAATACATCGAGAAGAAAATAGGAAATACCGAAAAGACCAGAAACAAGATGTAAAAAGGCGAAATAAACAAATACAGCGCTCTGCTCTTGTATATTTCTTTAAATAGGCCTCCCATGCCACTCCTCCGTCATTCGATGAGGCAGAAGGCTTGCGCTCCGCTGCCTCGCCGACTTATTTAGATGCCTGTTTTTGCTGCCGCAATCATGCGGCCATGCTTGAATGCAGACCGTGCTTAACGCTCCAGCTGGCGTTTAATTTGCTTCTGAGCCTCGATCCAGGTCTGCTCGGGATCTTTTTTCTGAGCGTCTACCGAACCCAGCGCTGCGGAAAGCGCGTTGATTACCAGCTCGTCGCGCGAATCCTTATGCGCATTCTGAACATCCTTCGCCGCTTCGCCGAATACGCTGCTCAAATTTTGTCCTCCGAAAAATTCACTTTCGTTTACCATTTCAGGCTTGTCATAAATTTCAGGAGTAGAAGGATAATTGCCGAACTCCTTGTATCCCGCCAGCAGATTTTCCGGGCTTACCAGAAATTTCACGACTTCGAAGGCTTCCTTCGGATATTTGGTCGATTTCAGAATCCCCATTGCGGAGCCGCCCTGATTGCCTACGCCGCCTGGCGGATAAGCAATGTTCCACTTGCCGGAGGTATCAGGAGCGCCGGAAATAACATCGCCTACAGCCCATGATGCTCCCGTAAAGGAGGAAATTTTGCCGTTGTTCATTGCCGCATTTTTCTCAGAGTCGCTTGTATAAGGGAACGTTACTCCCTCCTGATAAGCTTTGACGGAGGCATCCCATGCTGCTTTGACATGCTCCTTGTCTCCGATGTAATTGCCTTCCAGGTCAAAATAGTTTTCGCTGCTTTGTCCCATAATGCTGCGGAACAAGTCAACAAGCGTACCGGACTGCGAGCCTGTTTTTTCCTTTACTTGCTTCAGCAGCGCCAAATAATCGTCGATTGTTTTCACTTGAGCCTTAATTTCCTCAGGCGTGCTGGCTACCCCGGCTTCCTTGAACAGGTCTGCGCGGTAATACAATACAACCGGAGCGACGTCGATAGGCAGGCCGATCAAATAGCTATCGTCCTCCGTTGCGCCGATTTTCCATTTCCAATCCAGGTATTGCGATTGAATGTCGCGAGCGCCGTAATCGTACATATTGACGAATTTATCGTTATAAGTCAGCATGGTCGAAATCCAGCTGTCCATCGTTACGATGTCAGGACCGCCGCCGCCGCCGGAAAGCGTTGTCGTTAATTTTGTCAAAAAGTCGCCGCCGGAAGGAAGCTTCTCTGCCTGCAAGTCAATATTGGGAAACTTCGTTTTTGCCGCCTCGATGGTGGAGTCGGAAATTGCCCCGTTCCAATACCACATCTTAAGCGTTATCTTGTCATTTGAACCGCTTTCATTTGCGGGCGAGCTTGGATTGCTGCTAGGAGCCGGATCATTCTGACCACATGCGGATACAACAAGCGCCAGACAAAGCGCTAGCAGAATACTGGACATGTTTTTAAGCTTCATGGCTGTTAATTCCCCCAATTTTCAGTCATTTTCGTCTATATAAGCTCTATTCTGCCCCGATTTCTTCCAATGCTTTCAGATCAGTTGAACTTATATAGCAGCTTCATTGCTTCATCTCCGTTGCGTGTCGCACCATGCTGCTGCATCCCGGTTGCCTGCTAGACGTTAACAGCTTGCTGCAAGTCCTTCACCGTTGTTAGTTCTCAAGCGTCACAGGATTCATTCATTCCGTTCGCTTGCAGTTTTGATCACCTCCTTGACAGATTTTCATTCGGTTATTAACTCGCTTTCATCCAGTCACTCCATGTCTGGTATCGATTCCATATTGCGTACAAAAAAATATGGTATCGATACCATAAAGCCATAAAAAATAATATTCACTTTGGGACTCATCACTTCTTAGTTAAAGCAATGCAGCATTTCAGAATTTCTGGTATCGATTTCAGAAAATCATATAAGATTCTTTGTCGAATACCTTAAAGCTTGAGTTTAGTATAATACTCGCAAATACTTTTTACAAGACCCCTGCCCGGATTTTTTTGATACGCTTACAAAATGACAGGGAAAGACGGGCAGCCACTGACAGGCTGCCCGCTCCGTTTCGGTCCCGCTATTCTGCAATTATTTTCCAGAGTTTAAAAGCGCCTATCATAAGCAGCAGCCAGGCAACGCCCGCAAGCATGCCTCCAAGCACATCGCTGGGATAATGATGTCCCATATAGATGCGGCTGACTCCTATACCAAGCACAAGCAGCACAGCTGCTGCCGCAACCATGGACTTTGCCGCTGAACTCCGCAAATGTCCCCAAAGCGCATATACAATAACACCGTACAGGGCAATCGCCGCAACAGAGGACGAGCTTGGAAAGGAAAAGCCGGCGGCCTCGGACAATCTGTAAAAATCCGGCCGCTCCCGGCCAAACAATGTTTTCAGGATATAGCCGATTGCCGTCGAGCCTGCAACAACAGCAAAAAACAGCAGCAATTGCTTCCTGTGGCCAAAAACGATAAAAAACAACAGCATCGCCAAAAGCGAAATGACCGCTGTTGGAACTGTAGAGCCAACCCAGGTAAAGCCTTGCATGAGCCCCGTTAATCCGGGCGTTTCCAAGCCTTGGACAAATGCAGCAACGCTATCGTCGAAGGAGGCTATCCATTTCTTCTGAACGCCAAGCGCCACAACGGCAAATCCCGATAGGGCCAAAAAGCTGAGCACGTCTATTCCCGTTATTTTAAATGAGCGCGGTTTTATCATCTGTCATTCCTGCCTTTGCATTCATATAAGCGATTCTCACATTGAATCAGCATATATGAAACCCGGCCGGCGCTTCCATACCTAAAAGGGGGTATCTTCGAGAGGAGACTTACCCGTGGACAAAAAAAGATGACCTCCGAGGAATTCGGAGATCATCTGAATTATCTATTTGCAGGCTAAACCTTTGCCGCCCAAATTTCGATTTCAATCTTGATTTCCGGCAAACCCAGCTCGGAGATATAACCAACGGTCATGGAAGGATAATCATTGCCGAACAGCTCTTCCCATTTGGCGTACAGATAATCCCAGTCTATTTTTTGAACAGCCCAGATGTTGACCTTGATTATGTTTTCCGCGCTCAAGCCTTCGGCTTGGAGTACCGTCTTTATATTTTGGAATGTATTTTTAATTTGATCGTTCATATCCACGGGAAAATTCCCATCTAGATCGGCGCCAATTTGGCCGGAGGTCACATACAGCTCCGCATTGCGCGGAATCTTGGTCATATGTGCGTAGTTTCCAACTGGATGATGCAAGCCTTTAGTATTCTTTCTTGTAATTTTTGCGTCGTTTTGCATAATGATTATCCTCGCCTTCAAAAGTAAGTTTGTCGTTTTCTTCAACCCTTTTTGGACACAGCTATCCCGTCAAAATGGATTTTACAAAAAAACGGCAGTCGAGTAGCCGTATCCAATGGATAACGATGTTAACGATCTTTTTTTCATGGACGGCCTACTCCCTTCCTAATGAATGCGAATAACTCCATCCAGCTTGAGAAATCAGCCAGACTGCTTTTGATTATAGTTAAAAATGATAGCGGCTGTCAAACGTCGACTCTACCCATTTGTCCGTCTCTCCGCCAAATTCAAGATCGTAATTTACAGGGTCCTGATATTCTTCAAGATTGTTATGTTCTATCAAGACCATTCTCCTCTGGTATGATGTTTATCTCCCTATTTCAGACCGAAAAAGCGTTTTGTTGTTTCCTTCGTCGCATTCAAAATCTCCTGGGATGGTTGACCAAAGCAACGTGCAACGGCTTCAAGCACATGGGGAAGAAAGGCAGGTTCGTTGCGGCCGTTCGGCGGTTTCTCTGGCAAATCCCGCGGCGTCAAAAATGGCGCATCCGTCTCGATCATTAAACGGTCCAGTGGAATATGCCTGACAAGCTCCTTCAACTGTTTTCCTCTTCGTTCATCGCAAATCCAGCCAGTAATGCCGATGCAAAAGCCCATCTCCAGATAGGCCTCAAGCTCCGCGCGGGTTCCTGTGAAGCAGTGAACGACGGCTCTGGAAACTCCTTGCTCCTTCAGAATGCCAACAAAATCCGCGAATGCTTCCCGTTCATGCAAAAATAACGGCATATCTAATTCAAGAGCCAAGGCTACTTGCTCCGCAAACCATTTGCGCTGAATATCGCGCGGGGAAAAATCCCGGTTATAATCCAGCCCGCATTCGCCGATCGCCATAACCTGGGGCTGTGCCGCCAAAGCTCGCAGCTGACCCATAACCTCATCATTGCAGCTTTTGGCATCATGCGGATGAACGCCTGCGGTCGCATACAGCTTTCCTCTGTAACGCCCAGCGTAACGCGCCGCCTCCTTGCTGCTTCGCAAGCTGGTTCCCGTTATAATCAACGGCGATACGCCGCTCGCCGCCGCTTTTTCGACTATCTGCTCCCGATCCTCGTTAAATGAGCGGTGCATCAAATTAACGCCTATATCTATCATTGCTCACTGCCTGCATAATAAAATGGAATGCCTTCCGCCGCTGCTTTGAGCGAATCTATCTTGAGCATAACCAGCTCGCCCTTGCGCCTGCCCGCCAACGCAGCAAAATGGGTGCTTTCCGACAAATGGACATATTGCCTTCCCATCGGCTCCAGCCCATCTGACATAATAAAAGGGAGGGCCTGCTTGCTCGTGCCATGATACAAAACGGCGGGCGGATTCCCGGGCGTATACTGTATCTTTTGATAGCTATGTCCATATCTCGCCTTGATCCGTCCATTCTTAATTTCAAAACGCTGCTTGTCCGAATTCCGCACAACCCGCTCCATATCCGACAGCTTTATCTCAGACCATCCCGGCAGCGCCTTTATGACGCGCAGTAGCTCCTCTACGGAGCATGAGCCGTCTTCCTCATCCAACTGAAGGCCGGATTCCAGCGGTTTATGGCGCAGCATTTTGGTCATCAGCTTGCTAAGCTTCATATCCACGCTTTGTTTTTTCATCATTCAAAACCCCGTTCCAATTTCATCGGAGTGAACCAACTCCAACCCTTACGACTTTCACCCGCTCACGCTCCTTGGTTGCATTATACTCCATTCTCCAGATCCGGACCGGGAATGTTCTTTTAAAATCAAACGTTCTGGCGGGCACAATAGAAAAAGGGACTCCCCTTTGCCTGGGAATCCCTTTTATTAACTAATAATGATTTTGTCAGGTAGCCGAGCCTTCGGTCAAGGCCGTGTCTTCGGCAGCCTCTGAATCTCCTTTTTTGCTGCCGGAATGTCCTTTTCCCGCTTCTCCTCTGGCTCCACGGCTAACTTCCTTGCCCTTGGGCTCACTGTTCACCAGTGCTTCCGCTTTTTCGCTCAAGCCGGCTATTTTTTCATCATACTGCTCCTGAGTCAGCTTGCCATCGGATAACTGCTCGTTGTATTTTGCTGTTTTGACATTCACAATCGCTGTAATAACAGCTTGAACGTCAATAGTGCGCTCTGCAGCAATGGCCGCTAATGTTTTGCCCGATTGAACCTCACTCTTCAGCTCGTCCGTAGTCAGACCCAGCGCTTTAGCAACCTCCTCCGAGCTAACGATTCCTTTTAACCCGCCATGGCGTCCCGAATCCCCCTTGCCGTCTGGACGGCCCTTCCATTCGCCGTTAATCAGCTTGTTTGCTTGTTCGCTCAAGCTGGCAACGCGGCTGTCATACGCCTCCTGTGTAAGCTTGCCTTCCGATAATTGCTCATCCAGCCTTGCCTTATTGGCTTCCACAATTGCGTTCACGACGGCATCGGCATCTACATTTTTTTCGCTTGCAATCATTGCTAAGGTTTTATCGCCCTGCAGCTCTGCTTTCAGCTCTTCGGCTGTTAAACCCAGCACCTCTGCTATATCATCGGAAGCCAGCCACCCGCCGCCGTGTTGCCCATGGGAAAAGACTCCCCGTTTTTCTCCATTAAAAGCTCCCCGCTTATTGTTTTGCGATGTCGTCTCCTGCTTCTCGATTGTGTCGGCTGAGGATGCTGCATGGACATGGTAGGTTGTCGTCATTCCCGCTCCTATCGCCATCGTTATCGCCAACGTCGTTGCTGCCAGTTTCAGTGTCTTCATCTCATCACCTGCGCCTCTCTTCAAATGGTTGGGGTTGGACGGCTATACCGTTCAACTAAACCTATCTTATCTGGCGATTCTTAAATGAGTCTGAATAGATCGGTGAGACACAATGGCACCTCCTCTAAGCGAGGAAACTGCTCTCTTACCGATGACCACGCTTGTTGAACTAACACTGGGTTCATTTTCCAAAAATAGCTTGCTCAAAAAATAATTCTCGTGATACAGTATTGCGAAACACATTATATGGGGTGGAAAAGTATGAGCGATCATCCAGAGGGGCAGGTTTTGCTGGACTTCCCTGAGCAATTCGAGAGCGAGCGGCTAATTATCCGCGCGCCATTGTGGGGAGACGGAGCCTCCAATAACGAGGCCATAAAGGAGAGCATTGAGGAATTGCGGCCTTGGATGCCTTGGGCAAGCAAAATACCGTCAGTCGAGGAATCGGAAATCAATATTCGGATGTCGCGTCTTGAATTTCTGGAGCGCAAAGACCTTCGTCTGCTGCTGACTCTTAAGGACGGCGGAACCATTATAGGCAGCAGCGGCCTGCATCGCATTGATTGGAAGGCGCGCAAATTCGAGATCGGATATTGGATTCGGACCTCCTATGCCAAACAAGGGTTTATGACGGAGGCCGTAAACGCCATTGCGGATTTTGCCATCACTCAGCTGAAGGCCAACCGGATTGAAATACGCTGTGATGAACGCAATAAACGGAGCGCGCATGTGGCGCAACGATGCGGCTTTACGCTTGAAGGGATTCTGCGCAGCGAGGTCTGCGGCGTAGATGGCCAATTAACGAATACGATGGTATTCTCCAAGATTCGAGGAATTGAATTTTGATTCAGCAAAACCGATTCCTCCCGGAAAAGGGTGTCTTGGAAGCTTCAAACCTATTTGTCCGCTTTATTTTGATCCTATTTGTAGTGGATAAAAGCGGACAAAAAAACTTGCCCTCAAGACACCTTTTCCATCGGGTCCTCTTTGCTGAATATTAATTCGTTTCACTTGATATTTTGGACAGCCCCGCTTTGAATTGGAACACTCGCAACTGTTACTGATTTTTGCTCCATTCCTCAACCCTGCGGTAGCTCTCTTCCTCCGAGAGGTCTTCGATTCGGGTCATGATGGACCATCTGATGCCAAACGGGTCCAAAATGCTGCAATAACGATCGCCCGATACAAAGCTGGCCACCGCTTCTCTAACGGTTGCGCCTCTTGCCACGGCAAGCTCTGCCGTTTCATCGACATTGGGCACATAAACGCCAAGCGAATAACAAGCTTTGCCTTCGCCTGGCGGCGGCACTAATCCGAAAGACGGCGATGCTGCTCCCAATTGCAGAAATCCGTTACCGAAATCGATATCCGCATGTACGATTATTTTGCTGCCTTCTTCCCCGAATTCCGTCACGCTTTTGGCTTTTGCCCCAAATACCTCTTCATAAAAAAGGATGGCTTCTGCGGGATTGTTAACCACGATAAACGGAGTTAACGACGTATAGCCGTTTGGTGTTCCATTTGTGGTGTATTGACCTGTTATTCCCGCTCCTGCTTGTTGACTCGACATCATTATCCCTCCCATAGTGCCAGGACGTATAGATCAGCATAATCCGCTCCACTCGGAGCTTGCATACACGTCCTAGTATTTCCCCCATGTTTCACTGATAATCTCAGCTGCATAACCGCATGCTGCACCGACTCTCAATTAAATACCTCTCGGTTGCGAAACATAAGGCCATCTGCTAGGCTCCATTATAGGAGACTGAAACCATCCCGTATTGTAAAAAAGCGACCGACCATTCCCCCCACAGGAGGTAACACCATGCCTTTAACTCCAAAAGACGATACATCCTCGCGCGGCATCGTCCACGCCCAAATTGGACGGGAAAAGTTTAAACTGGAACGTTTTGAGGCGGGTTCGCTGTTGACGCCTTTTGTGGAGCACTATTGGGCGCTTTCCTATGAGCTTCCGGAGGGCCTTGCCCATACACAGAAGGTTTTGTCGTATCCCAATCTTCATTTGGCGTTTGAGCAGGATATGGAAGGGCGTCGCGCTCTTCTGTATGGCGTGCCTTCGCGTCCGTTCCAGCGTGAGCTGCGTGGTGCAGGCCGGGTATTGGGCGTCAAATTCCGCGCAGGAGGATTTCATCCGTTCTGGCAGCGGGATATAGCGGATTTGACTGGAACGGTCGTGGATATTCGCGAGGTATTCGGCGCTGATTCGGCAGACTGGATGGATGCCGTTCTTGATGCGGGAGACGGTCAGGCCATGGCAGCCCAGGCTGAAAAGCTGCTGCTTTTACGGCTGCCGCAGAGAGATGAGCAAGCGGAACAGGCGGAGGACATTATTCAAGCTATTAAAAGCGACAGAGAGCTTTTAAAGGTGGAGCAAATCAGCACGATGACCGGACTTTCCGTTCGGCAATTACAAAGAATGTTCCGCAAATATGTGGGAGTTTCGCCCAAGTGGGCTATCAATCGCTTTCGGCTTCAGGAGGCGGCAGAGCGGCTTGAACGGGACGAGCCCGTGCAATGGGCGGAGCTTGCGGTTCAACTGGGTTATTTTGACCAGGCTCATCTGATCAAGGACTTCAAGGCCGTATTGGGCCAATCCCCCTCCTCCTACCGCAAGCTGTCCTCAAAGGGCGACCAAGTGTAAGATCGCGGAATTAATGCAAATGAATGGAGCTGTTGACTTGCTAAAGTTGAACAAAATGAATGCAATACTATTATTACTAATTCTAAATGCCATATATCTTGTTTCTTACTCGTCGAACGCAAAATATGATGATGCACATTTCATTCATTACAATACTTCTTTTTTTGCTGAAAAAGGATCGGACTACAAATTATCAATCGCGTACATAAACAAAAAAGGGTTCAAAAGCAGTATAGTTCCTTCAGAAGTGGCATCGATTAGTTTCAATAATTAGATAAATCACCGATTACTATGGGAGAAGATTTTGCAATAGTATCTGCTTTTTTCGATGGTTATATGGTGAACTTAATTAATCAGGGTGAATCAAATGTAGCTATAAATGATATACACATTAATTTGGATAAGGTAGCGATGGAAAGAAAGGGATTTCAAATTGACTCAAAAGGTAATTTGCAAGAAATAATCGCAGCAAAAAATGAAGAACCCTCCTATAAATTTTTTATTATTAGACCGAGAATAGAATATGTTTATAACGGAGAACAACATAGCTACTATCCCTATGCTTCGCTTTATGGAACTATAAAAATTTCAGAACAAGATTTTGATAACGAGTATTCAAAATCAACATTCGCTTCTGAATCAGATTAAAAAACTTTAAATGAGCAAATTCGCCATTATGGCAGTCGCAACTTTGAAAGAATTTCGCGGCAATGTGGTGGACCTGGCTGAAGGCAAGTAGGACGAAGTGGTTGTGCAAACCAGAACGAAAATGCCCGTTCGTTTGGAGAAGCTAAAGAGATCTGCGTACTTTAATACACCAATTTTGAGAACAGCGCGAAAATAGAGGGCCTAATCGTCTAAAGGCTGTCGAGAAAGTCTCGACAGCCTTCGGTCATCTATGATGACTTTTGGGACAGCCCCTATCGGCGTTTCATTTTTGCTTTCTTAATTCAGTGTGCTAGATTTGGCGTTTGATCTAAATTTGATCTTGACTAATCAAAAATCGCATCAAGATCGTTGCGATTTCCGCGCGGGTTGCTGTACCGGACGGGTCAAGCCTATTATTGCCTTTGCCAGAGATAATACCTTTTCCAATCGCCCACTTCATAGATTCAGTTGCCCAATCAGATATTTTATCCTTGTCTGCAAAGTTAGACAAATCACCACTTACTGTAGTATCAAGGTTATTAATCTGACCATAACGATACAGCAAGGCGACAAGCTGTTCACGTGTCACTGCGTCATTGGTACCAAAACTATTGTTGCTATAGCCATTCACGATGCCTTTTTGCACCGCCCATTCGATGGCATCTGAGTACCACGAATCGGATGAAACATCAATGAATATGCTCTCTCCGGCCACCTGCGGGTTACCTGCCATGCGATATAACACGGTTACAATCATTGCTCGGCTGGCCATCAAAAGAGGGCTAAAGGTTGTTTCGCTGGTTCCTGACATCAAGCCCCTTTGTTGGACATAGGTCACTGCATCAGAAAACCAATCGGACTTTTTAACATCTACAAAGGACGTGCCGCCTTCTGACGTGGTGTCTCCTGGCGTGCTGCCTCCTGGTGTGCTGCCTCCTGGTGTGCTGCCTCCTGGCGTGCTGCCTCCTGGCGTGCTGCCTCCTGGCGTGCTGCCTCCTGGCGTGCTGCCTCCTGGCGTGCTGCCTCCTGGCGTGCTGCCTCCTGGTGTGCTGCCTCCACTTGTATCGGCGGTGGCAGCAATGTTTAGTTTGATTTGCATGGTAGTTTGACTCTGCAACCCTTTGACCACTGTAACAGTAAATACATAGCTACCATCTGTGCCGCTTCGATTTCCGGAGGTTCCAGCTATTGGTGCAATATAACTAACCTTATTAATCTTGACAGTAATAGCACTGTTGTTGACTGCTGCTTCAGCAGTCGCTTTCAATGCGGCCGCAATAACAGCTTCGCTGGTCGCCGCCGCTTGGGCCATGGTGCTGTAGCTCGCGGCTTCCGCCGCTATCTTGGCTGCCGATACAATAGCGATGTCCGGATCTGCTGATTCGTTCACCGTCATCATTAAGCTTTTAATGTCATTCACGC
>NZ_LYPA01000057.1:610-1349 GCF_001675045.1 Paenibacillus oryzae | reverse complement strand
GGCCACGACCTTCCGTGAGGTTAATGAACAAGCCTTGACAGCGGTCAAGGCTGCTTTGGTGGACGGAGCGGTCGATGTCGCATTCGGGGCTTCACAGACGGACAAAACAGCGGCGGTGCAAAGCTATGTAGACCATCTGATAGCCGGTGATCCGAAGGTAACGGCGACCGTTGCCTACAACAACGACACGGGCAGGTATGATGTAGCCTTAGTCAGAGGGAACGCCAGCGACAGCAAAAGCCTGATGATGACGATGAACGAAGCGGCAGATCCGGACATTGCCATCGTGTTGGCAGCCAAGGCAGCGGTGGAAGGCGCAAGCTACAGCAGCATGATCCAAGCAATGGCAACCAGCGAGTCGGTTATTATGGCAGCATTGAAAGCTACTGCCGAGGCAGCGATCAACAATAATGAGGTTACGGTGACGGTCAACACAGTTAACTACGCGGCACCGATTGCAGGCAATGGAGACAATGTAAACGGTACAGACGGCAGCTACGTCTTCACCGTCACGGTGTCTAAAGGGCTGCAGAGCCAAACGGGCGTGCAGCAAACCATTGCCATCACCGCAACGGCCTTTACCGGCATACCTAATGCGCAGGCGGTGTCTGCCGCCAAGGCGGCTTTGACGGATGGAGAGATTGATGTCGCTTTTGGAGCCTCACAGGCAGACAAAACCGCAGCGGTACAAAGCTATGTGAACATTTTTCTTACCGGAGATGCCGCAGGGGTGAGTGCA
>NZ_LYPA01000057.1:0-522 GCF_001675045.1 Paenibacillus oryzae | reverse complement strand
CTTACCGGAGATGCCGCAGGGGTGAGTGCAATCGTCACCTTCAACAGCATGAGCGGAAGCTATGATGTAGCGCTTTCCAAGGGTACCCGTACCGACAGTACGAGTTTGCGTATCACGTTCAACGAAGCGCCCGACCCGGATATTGCAATAGTGCAGGCAGCGAAGGAAGCGGTGGAGAAGGCGGGGTATCCCGCAGCCAACCAAGCGGAATATGGCACCGAAGCTGCGGCGGCGAGCTATGTGGAGCAGCTGGTAAAGCAGGCGGCAAATAACGACGAGATTGGTCTGTCGATCCACATTGACGCATACACGGCGCCGAAGGCGGGGGACGCGGACTACCCGGATGGCAGCGACGGCCAGATCGCGTTCACCGTTACGTTGACCAAGGGAGCGCAGGTGCAGAGCATCGCTCAGCAGACGCTCATGATCAAGGCAACGCTGTATGCCGGCGTTTCTAATCAACAGGCGATAGACAGGGCCATGAGCCTGTTGGCGGGTGAGCTTCAGGCGCTCGATGTTCCG
>NZ_LYPA01000056.1 GCF_001675045.1 Paenibacillus oryzae | reverse complement strand
TTTATTTGTCATACGTCAAATTTAGTATACCAAAAACCGTTATCCAATAAAACAGCCTATTGACAAAGTATTAGCTGGTTTAATGCGTTTATCTTGCTGCTTGCGGGTTGTCAGCATCACCAGCGGAGACGTCGTGCTCATGCTGCTTGCGGTATTGGCCCGGCGTCAGTCCGGTTTCCTTCTTGAACTTGCGGATAAAGTTTGGCGCATCCAGATAGCCGACGCGTTCGATGATGATTTGCAGCGGCTCGCTGGTGGTCAGGAGCAGACGCTTGACCTCGTTCATGCGGAGCAGCCAAATGTATGCCGTAAAATTCATGCCGGTTTTGTCCTTGAAGCTCCGGCTGAGATAAGAGGCCGAAACCGAAAAACGCAGCGCGACATGCTCCAGGCTCAGCGTGTAGTCGGCGTAATTCTGGTCGACGTATGACACCAGATCGTCGATCAGGGAAGGCTGGCTGATTTCGGTCTGATGCTTGACCTGCTTGCCAACCTCGCCTGCCAGCAGCGCCAGCTTGCCCTCGAATTCCTCCAGCGTGTCAAAGGAGGCTAGCGCGGGTACCCGGCTAAACACATCGGTCATGCCGGATTCGGCGGCGGTCCTTAGAATGGTGTTGAGCATATCGAAGCATATCAGCCGGAGCATGGGAACGGGCAGCGATTCCTGCTTGATCTCGTTCAGCATACCGGAGATCATGGATTGCGCCAGCGACTCATTGCCCTGCTTCAAGCTTTGCTCCAGCTTGAGAATGCTTTTGCGCGACAGCCAGAACGTTTCCTTGGATATGCTTTGCGCATGCTGAAGCTGATCAAAATAGGTGATGCCCGGAGCGCCTGGCTTGTGGTAATCCAGAGCGGTGGAGGCTTCAATAAAGGACTGATTGATATGGGACAGGTCTGGATAAATCGAGCCAACCCCGATATGGGGCAGCGTATTCGTTTGCTCCAGCAGGAGCGCCTGAATGCCCTGGAATAGCTTGCGCACCGTTTCCTCCTGCCGTTCCGGGGTTTGCTCCGGCAGCAGCACCATTAGTGCAAAACGCTGCTGAACCGGAAACTCGACGCCATATACCTGGGCATGAAGCTCCGGAAACGCAAGCTGGCCGAGCGATTCAAGCTGAAGTCCGTGATCGCGGCTTCCTTCTTCATCACCGGATTCGGGGTGGTCCCATGTCAAAACGGCTGAGAAATAGGCGCTTCCGGCATCCGGCGGCTCCAGTCCCGTTTCCTTGATCATGCGTTCGATTTCGGGATCGTCCGGCTTGCCATGCTTCAGAAGAAGCATCAGGCATTGATTGCGGACAAAAGGCGTTTGCCAATGGATGCGCGCTTTATAATCCCGTACGGTTTGGGTAATCCATTCCCACTCGTTGCGGACATGATGGGCTTCGTCCCGGCTTCCGGTTTGAAGGCGGGCAAAGTCGATCAAGTTTTTGATAGGGTAATATTGGCGTCTTGCCAAAATAATCGCCGCAATAACGCCGGTAAGGGTGGCGATAGCGAAAACAAGCGTAATCAGCGTCTGAATATGCGCAACCTTTTCGAAAAATTGATAGCTTGGCATGGTGGTGGCGTAGCTCCAGCCGTTTTCCGTAGATTTGACGATGACGACGGATTGCTCTTCGCCGTCCAGCCGTACGCTGTGAATGCCCGTCTCAAGCCCCGCAATGGCGTTTAGTGATTCCCCGGAGAGCGACGCGCCGTTTGTGTTGGAGGTCAAAATATCTCCGGTGGAGGAGAAAATATAGCTGTTTCCCTTAAACTGGTTCAAAATGGTATCCATCAGCCCGGTCAGCTTGCCTTCCTTCAGCAAAAACATAACGGAGCCGTAGGGGTACGGATCGTTGGGCTTGATCGGAATCAGCAGCGTAAGCAGCGATTCTTCCCTGGAATAGATACTAACGGGCTCGGCCGGGCGAATGAGCGGTACATCGGACTCATTAAGCGCTTTCAACAGGTCGGCGCTGCTCCAGTGCTGATAGCGGTAAACCCGTTTAAAAAGAGTGGCGGGACGGGTCATGCCTTCGTAGGAGTAAATTTCATCCCGTGAGCGGTAATGGAGAAACAATTGCTCCACGATGCTGCTATTGGCCGTATAGCTTGCGAGCGCGTTGATGCCCTCGCGGCTGCGGTAAGGATCGCCCATCATATACGGCGTCAGGTTGGCGTCGTAGGAAATGCGGCTGGCGATTTCGTAGAGATCCGACATATGTCCGTCGATCGTCATTTTGACCTGGGTCAGCTGGTTCAGATTGGACCGTTCGATTTCCTGCCGCAAATTGTAGGCGGTATTTTCGTAGATGAACAGGGTTACGCCTGTAAGCGGAACCAGAAAAATAACAATGTAAGAGACCACGTATTTGATCAGCAGTCTGGACTTGTATTGATTCCAATTTTTGCGAATGCCTTGAAGCAGAAGGCTACCGGTTGTTTTGTATGGCTGCACGAAAACGCCTCTCTTTCATCTGAGTACTTAAACATTATAACGTTATATTTATTTTAATGCTAGATTGTGTTAAGCTGTTTTTGAAAATGGCAACTCCAGCTGATGTGACAATGAGAGGAGCAGGGATGGAGTGAAGGATTTTGTATTGCAGCATGTCAGGCTGACAAGCGGCGAAAGCACGGCTATTGCGGTGAAAAACGGAATTATCGTCCATATTGGAGCCGATCTGCCGCCAGATATCGCAGACCCTCGGATAGACGGGAAAGGCGCTTATGTCTCCAGCGGATGGATTGATTTGCATGTGCATGCCGATGCCGATTTGAACCCTTACGGCGACGAAATCGACGAGGTAGGCGTATTGCAAGGCACGACAACGGTTGTCGACGCGGGCAGCTGCGGAGCCGACCGGATCGGAGGTTTGCTGGAACGAAGCCGTTCCGCCAAAACAAATGTGCTTGCGCTGCTGAATATTTCGCATATCGGGCTGACGCGAACCGACGAATTGTCCAGCCTGGAATGGCTGGACGAGAACCGGCTAATGGATGCGGCGGAGCGCTATGCCGAATTTGTTGTTGGCTTGAAGGCGCGAATAAGCAGCAGCGTAGTGAAGGAGCAGGGGCTTGCTCCGCTTGGCCTTGCCCGCCGGTTCGCCAACCGCCTGAACCTGCCCCTTATGGTGCATATCGGCTCGGGGCCGCCCGCGATCAACGATATTTTGCCCCATTTGAGGGGCGGGGATATAATTACGCATGCGTTTAACGGCAAGGCAAACGGCCTTTTCGACATTCAAGGCAAGCCGATTCCTGCACTCTCGGAAGCTCTTGATAGGGGCGTTTTGCTGGATGTGGGGCACGGAACGGCGAGTTTTTCGTTTAAGGTGGCGGAGCGCGCCCTAGCTTTTGGCATTACGCCGGATACCATCAGTACGGACATGTACCGGGGCAATCGGAGGAACGGACCGGTAATAAGCATGGCGCATACGCTGGACAAATTTTTGCAGCTTGGCTATTCGCTGGAGGAAACGATAGAGCGGGTGACAAGCAGGCCCGCGCATTGGCTGGGAAAACCGGAGCTGGGGAGGCTACAGGTTGGCGATCTTGCGAATTTGACTGTTTTTTGTATTCATTCCCGGCAGGTGGAGCTGACCGATTCCGAAGGCGAAATCCGCATGGGAACAAGGCATATTAAACCGGAGGGAGTTGCCGTTAATGGGCAATACATTGCAATCTAAATACGGGCTTAAACGGGTTGTAAACGCAAGCGGGCGCATGAGCATTCTTGGCGTATCCGCGCCAACGGACTACGTCATGGAGGCCATGAAGCAAGGCGGACAGAACTACGTGGAAATGAGCGAGCTCGTCAAGCGCTCCGGCGAATATATCGCCGATATAATGGGTGCGGAAGGAGCCGTTGTTGTCAATTCGGCCTCCAGCGGAATCGCGTTGTCCGTTGCGGCTGTCGTGACCAAGGGGAATGAACGCGCCAGCTTGAGGCTGCATCAGGAGCCTATTTTGAAAAACGAAATTATTATGTTCAAGGGCCATAATGTTCAATATGGAGCGCCGGTGGAAACAATGGTTTATTTGGGCGGAGGCCGGCTGATTGAGGCCGGTTACGCCAATGAAGGACGAGCGGAGCATCTGGAGCAGGCAATTGGAGAGCGGACGGCGGCTATCCTGTTTGTCAAATCGCATCATTGCGTCCAAAAAAACATGATTGGCGTAAAGGAGGCGGCAAAGGTCGCGCAGCGCAACGGCATTCCGTTAATAGTGGATGCGGCGGCCGAGGAGGACATCCACAGCTATGTCAAGCTGGCGGATTTATGCATTTACAGCGGCTCGAAGGCGATCGAGGGGCCAACCTCCGGCATTGTGGCCGGGCGCGAGCCGTTTGTGAGCTGGGTGCGCACGCAATTGCACGGTATCGGACGCAGTATGAAGGTGGGCAAGGAGTCGGTATTTGGCTTGCTGGCCGCGCTTGACGAATACGTTGTCAAAGCGGACAAAAGCGAGGAGGAGAAGCGGGAGCTGGAACGGTTGAAAGTACTGGGGGAGCTTCCCGGCATTTCGGTCTCCATTGTGCAGGACGAGGCGGGGAGGGCTATTTACCGGGGACGGATAACCTTTGATCACGCTGCGGCAGGCGTTACGGCGGCGGAGGCGAACGATCAGCTCCGAGAGGGATACATTGCGGTTTATACCCGGGATTACGGCGTCCGCCAAGGCTACTTCGATCTTGATCCCCGCTCGCTCAAGGGCGACGATCTGGACATTATTATCGGCCGAATCCGGCAAATAGCCGGCGGCGAATAGCTTACGAGCTGAAATGCATTAGAGCTGAAAAGCTGAAGAGCTGAAGAGTTTAAAGCTCAATAGCTCAATAGCTCAAAAACTCAATAGTTCAATAGCCTAAGAGCCCGTGAGCCCAAGAGTCCAAGAGTCCAAGAGTCCAAGAGTCCAAGAGTCCAAGAGCCCAAGAACTCAAAAGCTCAAGAACTCAAGAACTCAAAAGCTCAAGAACTCAAGAACTCAAGAACTCAAGAACTCAAGAACTCAAGAACTCAAAAGCTCAAAACCTCAAAAGTTCAATAGCTCAATAACTCAATAGTTCAATAGCTCAATAGCTCAATAGCCTAAGAGCCCGTGAGCAGTGAGCCCAAGAGTCCTGTAGCTCTAATTGCGACGGACTCATCTTCTGTTGCGGACAAAGATGACCGTTACAAGCTACTTTTGACGGTAATTCAGTTTGTAATGGACATAAACGTCCGTAGCTCCTCTAAATTCGGCCCGTAAGCGCCGTTTTGGAGCTGTAAAGGACACGGGTGACCGTTGCTCAAGAAAAATCCAGCTATTTCAGGCTGTAACGGTCATGAATGACCGCCAAATGATAGAACAAGTCACATAACATAACACGCTAAATAAACAAACGCAGGAGGGGCAATGCATGTCTAGAATGGAAAAAAGGCTGTACAAAAATAGAGCGGCGCTTAACGTGCTGACCGGTACGATGGAAAACGCAGTGCAGATTTTTGAGGCGGCGGAGGGCCATGTCGTGGTGGGGGTGCTGTCCAAAAATTATAACAGCGCCGATGAAGCCGCGGAAGCGATGACGGCTTACGGAGCTCAAATAGAGGACGCAGTGTCGATCGGTCTTGGCGCAGGCGATAACCGCCAGGCTGCCGTTGTTGCCGAAATCGTCCGTCAATACGAAGGCGCGCATATCAATCAGATTTTCCCCGCCGTGGGGGCGACACGCGCCAACCTGGGCGAGCGGGACGGCTGGATCAACGCGCTGGTTTCGCCCTGCGGCAAACCTGGCTATGTCAATATATCGACGGGCGTGTATAGCGCTCAGCTGGAGCAAAAAGCAATTGTGCCGGTAGAAGCGGCAATTGCGCTGGTGCGCGACATGGGCGGCAACGCCCTCAAATATTTCCCAATGCAAGGACTTGCTTGCGAGGAGGAATACCGCGCCGTGGCCGAAGCATGCGGCAAAGCGGGTTTTGCATTGGAGCCAACAGGCGGAATCGATCTCCAAAACTTCTCGAAAATACTTGAAATTGCTTTGGCGGCGGGGGTTCCGCAGGTTATTCCGCATGTGTATACCTCCATTATCGACAAGGAAACAGGCGATACGCGCCCCGGACAGGTTCGTGAGCTGTATGCGGAGCTGCGCCGGCTGGTAGACAAATATGAGTAGAATCGCGGCCTTTGGCGAAGTGATGATGCGGCTGGAGGTTCCCGGCTACAGCACGCTGGCGCAGGAAAACCGGCTGGCGTATTCCTTTTCCGGCAGCGGCGTAAATGTGCTGTCGGCCATGTCCAGGTATGGTCATGATGTTTTTCTGCTGTCCGCATTGCCCGATAATTCGCTTGGGGAAGCGGCCTTTGCCAATTTGCGGAGGCTGGGCTTGTCGACACGGCATATCAAGCGCTCCGGGCAATATATTGGTATGTACGTGCTGGAAAAAGGCTTTGGCGCGCGAGCCAGCAAAGTAACGTACAATGACCGTCAGGGAAGCAGCTTTAATACGGCCGAATTTTCGGATGAGCAGCTTGAAGCGGCGGTTGCGGACGCGGACGTCATTCATTTTTGCGGGATTGCGTTGGCGATGAACGACCGGGTACGAGACAATATGCTGCGGCTGGCGGGAGAGGCCAGGCGCCAAGGGAAAACAATCGTTTTTGATTGTAATTACCGCCCTTCGCTTTGGGGTGAAAACGGTTATGAACGGGCGAAGCCATATTTTCAGCAGCTTCTCGGGCTGGCGGATATTGTATTGATGAACGAAAAGGACGCGATTGGCGTATTGGGCATGTCTACGGCCCGGACGAGCCGGGAGGAGCAATTGGAGGAGTTAATTCCGGCAGTGGCGAAGCAATATAACATCCGGGCAATTGCCGGCACGCACCGCCGGGTGAACGGCGATAACACGCATTGCCTCAAAGGTTTTCTTTATAACGGCAACCGGCTTGTATGGGGCAAGGAGCGTAGCTTCCTCGTTTATGACCGCGTCGGGGCGGGAGACGCATACGCCAGTGGTATTATGGACGGTCTTCTCAGGGAGCTTGCGCCGGAGCAGATAGTGGAGTTTGCCAGCTCCGCTGCCAGGCTTGCCCATACTTTTCCGGGCGATACGCCAATGTCGAGCCGCGAGGAAATTGTTAAAGCGATGAGCTGTGAGACTGGAGACGTAGAAAGGTAGGGGACGTTTGTTGCCTATTACTCGAAAGAATGGTCCGCTTTATTTGCAGATCAAAAAAATTATTAAAGACAGGATTTTGCACGGCATTTATCCGCTCGGAACGAACATACCCCCGGAGCCTCATCTGGAGCAGGAATTTCAGGTGAGCAAAATGACGGTGCGCAACGCTATCCGCGAGTTGGCCGACGAAGGGTACGTAGAGAAAAAAAGCGGAGTGGGAACCATCGTTTTGCGCAATACGTCAACCTCGAAGCTATCCAAGGGCAAACGGTTTACGGAGCTGCTTGTGGAGCAGGGGCATCGGATGGAGAAAACTTTATTGGGCGCAGGAATGATGGGTACCGCCTCCCGGCCGGAGCTGGCGGAGCTGTTTGGACCAAGCTGTCTGTGTGTGGAGCGCCTTTATTTGCTGGACGACAAGCCGTATATCCATTTCCGCCATTACTTGACCCCAACTGCCGATCTGACGCAGGCGGGAGCCTTGGATGCAAGCAAGGGAAACTCCATTTCTTCGCTATATGAATGGCTTGAAGACCAGCATTTCACGCTGGAAAGCTTTCGTGACCGCTTTCTGGTGGAAGCGGCGGACGCCGAAACCTCTGCTTTGCTGGATTTGGATGAAGGAACGCCCGTCCTTAAGCGGCTCCGCTTCTCCTATGACGGCGGAGGGGCATTGATTGAATATAGCGTAGGCATCTATAATACACAACTGCACCCTTACCTCGTCAGCTACGACGCTTGAATCCATAAGCATTTGTTTGTATCAACAAGCCTGGAAACATATACGTTCTTATGTGGCAACAAAAGCCGGCTTCCGCAAAACGCGGGACCGGTTTCTTTTGCATTTTGCCGGGCGTGAAGGTTTAAATCGCAAAAAAGAGATAACCATAATAAATAGCTGGAGGAATAGGTCAAGGGAATAGAGAATAGAAAAGAGGGATCGATAGTGACCAGGCTGGAACCGCTTTGGCGGGATGAAGTGAAGCTGCAAAGTTTTCCTTCATTAAAAGGCGACCAGAATGTCGATGTAGTTATTGTTGGCGGAGGCATAACGGGCATCACGACAGGCTATCTGCTAGTCAAGGAAGGTCTGAAGGTTGCTTTGCTGGAAGCGGATAAGCTGCTTAACGGCACAACAGGCCATACAACAGCGAAAATTACGGCTCAGCATGCTTTGATTTATGACGAATTCATTAGTCATTTTGGCAAAAGCGCGGCCAGGCTTTATTATGAAGCGGCTATTGGAGCTTTGGAGATCATTAAGGGGCTGGTAGACGAGCATGAGATCAGCTGTCATTATGAGGCGCAAGACGCCTATTTGTATGCAACTTCCGAGCAGTCCTTGACCAAGCTAAAGAAGGAGCTTGCCGCTTATGAGAAGCTAAATATCAAAGGCGAGCTGGTTGCGGACATCCCTTTTGACATCAAAGTTCAGGTCGCTTTAAAAATGAGCGGGCAGGCACAGTTCCATCCTCTGCAATATTTGGCCCGTTTAGTTCAAGCCATTGCGGATGGCGGCAGCTTCATCTATGAACACACAACAGCGGTCAACATTAAAGACGCGGGGGATAAAAAGGCCGTTTTAACACTAAACGGCTCCCGGGTGACGGGCAATTATGTCATTGCCTGCTCGCACTTTCCCTTTTATGAAGGGACGGGGCTATATTCGGCCCGGCTGCACGCGGACCGCTCCTACGTTCTTGCCTGCACGACAAAAATGAAATATCCCGGGGGCATGTATTTGAGCGTAGATCAACCGATTCGCTCCATTCGCTCCGCTATGCTGAACGGCGAGCAAGTGGTGCTGATCGGGGGCGAAAGCCATAAGGCGGGGCAAGGACAGGATACTCGTCTTCATTATGAGGCGCTGAGTCTATTCGGACGGGACGCGCTGGAAGTGGAGAAGGTGCTCTACCGCTGGTCAACCCAGGATTTCCACAAGCGGGTTTTCAGACACGCCCTAGAAGACATGATAGTGCAAGACGGTATTTCATGCAAAAAACACACTTTGTTCATCTATTCTTCATGCGAAGGATAGGAAACGATGGTATTCTTTAAAACAAGGAGTATATAATAATCATTACAAAAGGTTAATGATTCTCAAGTGTGCTTCTTGCCAAATAAAAAAACTCTGGGAGGAATTTCAACTATGTCTCTGATTGGAACAGAAGTTAAACCGTTTAAGGCTTCCGCGTACCACAATGGCAAGTTTATCGAAGTTACTGAAGAAAATTTCAAAGGCAAATGGAGCGTGGTTTGTTTCTATCCAGCCGACTTTACCTTTGTTTGCCCAACCGAGCTTGGCGACCTGCAGGATCAATATGAAACATTGAAATCGCTGGGCGTAGAAGTGTATTCCGTATCGACTGACACTCACTTTACACATAAAGCATGGCATGACAGCTCCGAAACGATCGGAAAAATCACTTACATCATGATCGGCGACCCGTCGCACACGATTTCCCGCAACTTTGATGTATTGATTGAAGCGGACGGCATGGCTGACCGCGGCACGTTCATCATCGACCCTGACGGCGTCATCCAAACGGTAGAAATCAATGCAGGCGGCATCGGCCGCGATGCCAGCACGCTTGTTAACAAAATCAAAGCGGCACAATATGTTCGTACGAATCCAGGCGAGGTTTGCCCTGCCAAATGGCAAGAAGGTTCGCAAACCTTGAAACCGGGTCTTGATCTTGTAGGCAAAATCTAAAGGGGGGCTTTACAGTGTTGGATGCGGATATCAAACAACAACTCGACCAATACCTTCAGCTCCTGGAAGGCGATGTGCTGATCAAAGCCAGCGCGTCGCCCGACGATTCCGTATCCAAGGACATGCTGGCTCTGCTTGAAGAGCTGGCCGGCATGTCCCCCCGTATTACGGTTAAGCAAGCTCAATTGGAAAGAACACCGAGCTTCAGCGTAAACCGGGTGGGAGAAGATACGGGGATTGTATTCGCCGGCATTCCGCTCGGACACGAGTTTACATCGCTCGTTCTGGCGCTGCTTCAGGTGAGCGGTCGAGCTCCGAAGGTAGATCAAAGCGTTATCGATGAAATCAAAAGCATTAAAGGCAATTATACCTTTGAATCCTATATCAGCTTAACGTGTCATAACTGTCCGGACGTTGTTCAGGCGCTTAATTTAATGAGCCTGCTTAATCCCGGAATCTCTCATACGATGATCGACGGAGCCGCTTTTAAGGATGAAGTCGAAAGCAAGGAAATTATGGCAGTGCCAACCGTTTACCTGAACGGCGAGTTTTTCGGCAGCGGCCGTATGACCATTGAAGAAATTATCGCCAAGCTGGTTGACGCTCCGGATGCTTCTGTATTTTCGGATAAAGAGCCGTTTGACGTATTGGTAATCGGCGGCGGTCCGGCAGGCGCAAGCTCTGCAATCTACGCGGCGCGCAAAGGCATTCGCACCGGTATCGTTGCGGAACGCTTCGGCGGCCAGGTCATGGATACCGTTGGTATCGAAAACTTTATCAGCGTCAAATATACCGAAGGCGCCAAGCTTGCGGCGAGCCTTGAAGAGCATGTGAAGGAATACAATGTAGACGTAATGAAGCTTCAACGGGCCAAGCGCCTGGAGAAAAAGGAGCTTATCGAGGTTGAACTGGAGAACGGCGCAGTTCTTAAGAGCAAAACGGTTATTTTGTCCACCGGCGCTCGCTGGCGCAATGTCGGCGTTCCGGGCGAGGCGGAATTTAAAAATAAAGGCGTTGCTTATTGCCCTCACTGCGACGGTCCGCTGTTTGCGGGCAAACACGTTGCGGTTATCGGAGGAGGCAACTCCGGAATCGAAGCGGCAATCGACTTGGCCGGCATTGTCAGCCATGTGACGGTTCTGGAATATATGCCTGAGCTGAAAGCGGATCTTGTGCTGCAAAAACGGCTGTTTAGCCTTCCCAACGTGACCGTTCTGACGAATGTTCAGACGAAGGAAATTACCGGCACCGATAAGGTCAACGGAATTTCGTATACGGAGCGCGATAGCGGAGAAGTGAAGCATGTCGAGCTGCAAGGCGTATTTGTGCAGATTGGTCTCGTTCCCAACACGGAATGGCTTGGAGACGCTGTTGAGCGTACCCGTATGGGGGAAATCGTGGTGGATCAACGCGGAGCAACCAGCTTGCCGGGCGTTTATGCCGCAGGCGATTGCACTAACAGTCCATTCAAGCAAATCATTATTTCAATGGGCTCCGGCGCTACAGCCGCGCTAGGCGCTTTTGATTATCTGATTCGTAACTAAAAGGTTTGAAGGGTGAATAACCCCTTGAGCCATCTCAATACCGCCTCGGAGGTCCGATGGATGCCGGTTGAAACCCTTTGGCGCAGCTCGCTGCGCAACGCGAATGCGTGAAAAGGTCCGGTTTTTCACAGAACCTTCGGGGCTATTTTTGGCCTGAGAGTGCTTTTATACGATCATTCACACAATATATGCCGTGGCGTGTTGCCATTGACCACACTTTGTACGAAGTATCGTATAAAACTGATAGCTTGTTGCTCCAATACCTCACTTTTTATATGATTAATCGTACAAATCCACCTGTATTTTCCTTCAATAGCCTCCTTTTATATGAAAAATCATACAAAATGAATCCCAAGGAATTTCAACCAAATTCAACGTATCATTACAATAAATCGCGCCGTATCGCATAGTTTCACGCCGTAGCGCAATATCACAACATATCGATACGTGTCATATAACGTAACTAGTTGGACGCACAACAGACGACTACTGGCCCTGCTTCCTTTTAATTTAGAGGAGCAAAGTTTTTATGAACTTCCCTGGGAAAGGCACCGCCTTTTGTGACAAATTGAGGAATGAGCATTTTTGGCGCATCTTTTTCGTACATTTATGACAACGGTATGTATAATAAAGAAGATGCAAGTTGAAAGTGGCGCATGATGATGAAGAGGAGGCTCCATCCTGAACGACTATTCTGTTTTTAATGAACTTACAACAGCCTGTCCCCATATGAAAATGTATAGCAATGAAGAAATGAAGGATCGCACCTTTATCAAGGTTGGCGGAAAAGCTGACTATTATGTGCAGCCATCCACTTTGGATGAAGCCGCCGAGGTGGTTAAGTTTGCCCATGCGAAGGCGATCCCGCTAACGGTGCTGGGCTTCGGCAGCAATGTCATTATTCGCGACAGCGGCATTCGAGGCATCGTGCTGAATATGAATCTTTTGAATGCCATTGAGGTCCTGGACCAAGAAATTATGGCGGAATGCGGCGCAAGCTTTATTGATGTGTCGCGTACGGCAAGAGATTATTCCTTATCGGGCCTGGAGTTTGCTTGCGGCATTCCCGGAAGTGTCGGCGGGGCGTTAATGATGAATGCGGGTGCATACGGCGGCGAGGTTTCTTTTGTGCTGAAGCAAGCAACCATCTTGACCAGAACCGGGGAAATGAAGGTTTTGGACGATACCCAATTTCAGTTCGGCTACCGCTCCAGCGTTTTTGAGAGGGAAGGCTATATTGTGCTGAAAGCCGTTTTCAAGCTGGAGAAGGGAGAACTGGCGGACATCCAAGGGAAAATGGATCATTTCACCTTTCTCCGTGAAGATAAGCAGCCGCTTGAATATCCATCATGCGGCAGCGTGTTCAAGCGCCCTCCCAACATGTTCGCTGGCAAGCTGATTGCCGATAGTGGACTGCAGGGGCTCAGGATCGGAGGCGCCGAGGTTTCAACCAAACATGCCGGCTTTATTGTTAACATCGACAACGCAACCTCGACCGACTACCTGGCATTGATTGAGCATGTTAAAAAGACGGTAAAAGAAAAGTTTGATGTTGAGCTTGAAACGGAAGTGAAAATTATTGGCGATCCCGCAACGGATCGAAGCAGCGGGCAACCAACCTAGCTGGAAGCTGTTAGTGCATGCAACGATAGAGAGTTTACTGATATAAGAAGGTGCAAAAAAACCGTGCTGCAAACCAAGCACGGTTTTTTTGCGCTCATTGTGCAAGTGCAGGAGCGAAAGCCGACTTGTCGCAGGAGCGATTGGCGGAGATCGTTGGAGTGACCAGGCAAACGATCAATTTAATTGAATCCGGGAGCTACAACCCGAGCCTTAAGCTGTGTATGGATATATGCAAGGCGCTAAATAAAACATTAAACGATTTATTTTGGGAGGAATGACGATGAAAAGCGAAAGGTCTATTAAAGAAGCAAAAACGATTTTGGCGGTTACGCTGCTTGCCGGAATAATTCTGCTCGCGGCGGGGTTCATTTTTATGGGTATGGATTCCATTCTGTTTTCTAGTCACAAGGTGCTGATGGCGTTGTCGCTTTTACCCTTCAGTATGGCGTTGGTATCCTTCCTGAAGCTGTCAAGATTGAAGAACGCCCCGCACAAAATGAAAAAAACGATAATTGCTGAAAACGATGAACGGCTGGTTGCCTTGAAAAATGAGGCTGATGCAGGGACATTAAAGCTGCTTCAGGGCATATTGTTTTTAGCTTATTTTGGATATACTTTTATTTTTCCCGAAGAGGTTTTTGCGACGGCTGGCTGGTGGACATTATTGGTTCTGCTGCTTGTTTCGTTGCTTGCGCAAAGCCTGCTGCGTCATCGACTGAGCAAAAGCCAAGCCAGTGCCGAGTGACAGGAACGCCACCCGACTTATTTTTGCAATCCTCATAGATGAGCGGCAATGTTCATTGACAGACCTGAACAATCAAGGCTTTAATGGAGTTACTGTGTTTGAGCACGCACAAATAGGAGGGTAAAAAGTGATTTTAACAGAAGGCAATCCGGAAAACGTATTTATGTCGTCACATAAGATCAAGCATGCAAAAGAGACGGCAGCCCAATGGGTTGCGGACGGAAAGCTTCCCGCCCTGGCTGTTTTTGCCGCACGAAGAGGTACGGTTGTGTTGCAGGAGGCATACGGAAAAGCAGCTTACGGTGAAGAAGCGCCCTTAAAGCTGGATGCGTTGTTCCCGCTGGCCTCCATCAGCAAAGCTATTACCGCAACTGCCGCCATGATTTTGGTGGATGAAGGCAAGCTGGGACTAAACCGCTCTGTTTCGTATTATATTCCCGAGTTTGTTGGCGAAGGTAAAAATAATGTTGCCGTTCATCACTTGCTGACGCATACATCGGGCATGAGCGGCGAAGCCGTCTATAACCATGTAACCCAAAAAAGAGGCAGCGTCGATATTCCGTCTCCTACGCCCGGACAACATCCCGACATTCATGAATATCTGTATTTGAGCTACGATGCGCCGCTCTGGAAAAATCCCGGCACGGAAATGTCGTATTGCGGATATGGTTATGATTTGTTGAGTGAAATCATTAGCCGTATTACCGGGCAATCGCTGGACAATTTTGCAAGAGAAAGGATTTTTGAGCCGCTGGGCATGAAGGATACCTATTTTGTTGTCCCGGAATCAAAATATGACAGAGTAGTTCAGCGCAACCCCGACGGACCGGATCAATGGGCGGGAACCCCTCGGCATTTGGCTTCCCCATCCGCTTCGAGCGGAGCGTATTCAACCGTTCTGGATATTGCGGTATTTGCCCAGATGTATCTGAACAAGGGTGTTTATGGCGGCGTCCGAATTTTGAGCAAAGCTTCCGTTGAAACGATGACAAGAAACCAGATTCCCGGCGTTGCGGCAAGATGGGGAGATCAGTTTTTCTCCGAAGCCTCGTGGGGTCTTGGCTGGAGCATTCAAGGCAATAAACGGGATGAATACGGCTCCTTGTGTTCGCCACAAACCTTTTCCCATGGAGGCGCAGGCGGCACCTTTCTGTGGGTAGACCCCGTAAGGGAAGTGGTTGGCGTATATTTCTCCGTTTACAGCCACTACACCGACTGCGGTACGGACTTATACAGCAATATGATTATGTCCGCCATTGAGGATTAACTGTTATCGTTCAGGGAGAGTACGCGTGCCTCGCTTGGGGGCGCGTACGCGTTCTGGCAGAGACGCCTTTGTTAATGCTTGAACCGGAGTTGATACTTATTGGGTTCGGGATAATAAAGGAGCATTGGGCGCAGCCATAAAATGAAGGAGCTCGCTCGCGAATCGTTCCGGCTGATCCTCCTGCACATACGTCAATGAACCCTCAACCAGCTTAAAGGATGCATGTGGAAAAATCTCAAACACCCGCTTCCCCAACTCAACCGGAAACAACATCTTATCATCAGCGCCCCACAGCACCAAAACGGGTTTATGGAAATGAGCTAGCCTTTTGGCGGCTTGAAGCGTATATTCCGGAGACCACCCCTTAACGACTTTGACAAAATCGGACCGAATCCTCTTTTGCCGGGTAAAGCTTCTGACGTACAGCTCCGAGAGCTGCTCCTTGTTCAGAGTGTGGGAGAGAAGCCCCATCGCCATCGGACTTTTCAGAAAAGAACCAATGCGGAACAGCCGGGACATAAGCCACAAATAACCCGGAACGCCAATCCCGGCTTGCAGGGAAGCAAATGCCTTTGGCGGAAAAACGTCCAGCGCATCGGTATTGCACAGCACCAGCCGGACAACAGACGAAGGATGCATCATAGTAAACACCTGGCCGTATGCGCCGCCCGTATCATTGCCAACCACAACAACCTCCCTGACTCCTATGGCGTCTATAAACTGCTTGAGCAGCACGGCAATGCCTTTTGGCGATAAATCTGCAGCAGAGTCAAGGGGAATAGAGTGAGCCCCGAGCGGCAGGTCGGGGACGATGCAGCGATAGTGCCGGGCTATAACGGGAATAACCTTTCTCCATGTATTGCTATTGCTCAACGCCCCATGCAGGAACAGGATACATTGACCCTCCCCTTGATCAAAATACCGTATGATTCCCGACGCCACCTTAGCTTCCTTCATGCGTTAACCCCTTTCATGATTAATTGGCAACATTGCAAAATACTCCGAGTATGGTGGAATTACTTCAACATACCTTGAGTATGTTGGCATTACTGTAACATACCTTTGGTATGTTCGCAATACTGTAGGTATGTTTGATGCAATTTAATCTTTATCCGGTCATGCCCAGGCGCTATAATGGGTCTATGAATGAACAAAATACAAAGTATATCAATGCGGAAGCAACAAAAGAAGCGCTGCTGCACCGGGCGGAAATACTGTTTGCCGAACTAGGCTTTGCAAAAACCTCGATTGATGAAATCGTCAAGCATGAACAATTAACGAAAGGAGCCTTTTATTATCACTTCAAAGATAAAAAAGCCATTTTTGAACAAGTGGTGGATCGGTTTCTGGAAAAAATAGTGGTCAGAATTAACGGGGCTGCCGGAGTCAAAAAAGATCCGTGGGAGAGGGCAATGACCGCTCTGGACATTTATTTGGAGGAGTGCCTCCAGCCGTCCTATCGCCGGATCGTGCTGCAGGAAGGTCCCGCGGCATTAGGCTGGAAGCAGTGGAGGGAGAAGGAGAAACACAGCGTTATGAGTGTATCCGCTTTGTTGCTCCAGGAGCTGATGGAGTCGGGGCATATCACAAAGCAGCCTCCAGACCTGCTTGCCGATATTCTGTTTGGTGCAGTTACGGAAGCGGCCATCGGCATCGCGGAGGCGGATGATCCAACTGCTGCCCGAACCCAGGTCGGAAGCATCCTGGAGCGGATACTTAGGTCTTTTTGAAACGCGGAAACAGGACATTAGCTGTGAATGGAAGAAAGTAGTCCGTGCGATAAGCGACAAGCAACAAGCAACAAGCAACAAGCAACAAGCAACAAGCAACAAGCAACAAGCAACAAGCAACAAGCCATAGGCCTTCCAGCATGGATTAAGCATCGAGCGCATCGAGCGCATCGAGCAGGAATAAGCAGTAAGCATTACGAATGGAGTAGTAAGGTGCAGGCGCAAGCGGTAAGCATTACACATCGAGTATCAGCGGCGTAACAAGCAGCAGCCAAGGAAGCTGGCCCGGATGCCTTACGGGCCGGCTTTTATTGTCTTCGCCTGCAATAGCCATCGGTTGGCATGTTAACCAACGATATTGTCTTTTAAGAAATGAATCAGCCAATCCGTTAATTGCCGCTGCGAGCTCCCGATAAAACGGTCCGCATGGTATACCAGCTCAAGCCGGCGAACCGGGGCCGGTTCTGTAATTGGAATACGGGTGATCCGATACCGTTCCGGGTGTTGCCTGAGCAGCCCTCTTGGCTGTATCGTTGCTCCTACACCAGCGGAAACCAGCTGCAGCAGCGAATTGGCGGAGCTTGTCTCCATGACAGTTGTCAGCTCAACCCTTGCGTTTACACACACCTCGTCAATTAAATCCCGCCCCAAATATCCTTTTGGATACATCACCAGCGCCTGCTCCTCTAGTTCCGCAAGGGATATTTCCTTCCTGCCGGCCAACTCGCTGTCGGAATGGACAAACAGATGGTAAGGCTCCGAGCCAAGCGGCTCTTGAACCAGCCGCTTATCAAGCGAGCCCTGAAGGCCAATTCCGATGTCCACCTTGTGGGCAAGCACCTCTTCATGAACCTGAATGGTGGAGATGACTTTAAGCCCGATATCGGGAAATTTCTGCTTGAATTGAACAAACAGCGGAACAAGCTGAAAGTCCAGGTCGGAAGGAAGAACTGCGAGTGAAACAGTTCCTCGTTGTCCCGAGAGCAATTCCTTGATTGCGCTGCGGGCGTCCCTTTCGGCTTGCAGCATTTTGACCGCGTAATGATGGAGGAGCCTGCCGGCTTCAGTAACGGCGACCTTTTTGCCAATGCGATCAAATAACGGTGCGCCCAGCTCTGCTTCAAGCAATCGGATTTGCTGACTTAAGGTTGGCTGGGAAATACCCAGACTTTCCGCTGCCTTTGTAAAATGAAGCTGTTCATAAACGGCCATAAAATAGCTAATATTACGGGTATCCATAAAACAGCTCACCTCGCTTTATTGATAGTATTTTACTATTATTATGATATAAACAATAGGATTGATCAATGAAAAAAGAATGATTATACTTGATTAAACACTATTAACAACCAGAGAAGGAGGCAGCACCTATGAAAAAGTATTATTTGTTATTGGCCATTTTTATCGCATCCTTAAATCTAAGACCGCTCATTACCTCTGTTGCCCCTTTGCTTGAAACGCTTCAAGCTCAATTGCATATGAACGGCTTGACGGCAAGCCTGCTCACGACCCTGCCTGTTATTTGCATGGGCATTTTTGCTCCATTGGCGACGGTTTTGCGCAATCGGATAGGCCTTGAACGAACCATTTTTATGGCATTGCTGCTCATTACGGCAGCTACCGCGCTGCGTGGAGTTATGGGCTCGGTGTTTATTTTGGTGGTCAGCGCTTTGGCCGGAGGCATTGGCATCAGTGTGGCAGGGCCATTGTTATCCGCTTTTATTAAAAAGTATTTCCCGACCAAACCCGGAATCGTCAGCATTTATTCCGCATCTATGATCGCCGGGGCGGCATTGGCCTCTGCCTTTACGATTCCCCTTTACCACGCAAGTCAAAACAGCATGACCACGACATTGGCCTTTTGGGCGATATTCGGCGTTGCGGCTTTAATCATATGGTCGCTGTTATTGCGGAACAAGGCGGGAGAAAGAGGGCAGGCACGCTCCACGTTTCCTCTGCGCAACAAAAGAGCGATCCTGTTAACATTGTTTTTCGGTTTAATGGCCAGCTTGTTTTATTCCGTAACGGCATGGCTTTCTCCGATTGCGCATAGCTTCGGGTACAGCGCAGCAAGCGCGGCGATGCTGCTTACCGTTTTCACCATTATTCAAATTCCCGTGTCGCTGATTATTCCGTTTCTAGTCGCAAAATCCGGTAATCGCAGATTTTATCTTATCCTTTGCAGCGTGTTCGAGCTGGCGGGCTTTGTTATGCTGCTGCTTCACATGCCGATGCTGCCGGCGGTTATCTGTCTTGGCATCGGGGCAGGCGGACTTTTCCCGCTGGCGCTTATGCTGCCGATCGTGGAAACCAGCACCTCAGAGGAGGCAGGCACCTGGTCCGCCATGTCCCAATGCGGAGGGTATGTAATCGGCGCAATGGGACCGCTCCTTATAGGGGTCATTTACGATAGCAGCGGCAGCTTTTTACCCGCGCTGCTTGCGATGCTCGTTATTGCGATTGTTATGATTGGCGTACAACTGCTCATAACCAGCACCAAAAAAGAAGTTCAAGTGGATGGGTAAAGTCAAACCCATGTAAGTGACTCTCCAAGCGAAATGCGTATATCGTGATGGAGTAGAAGCAGAACGCATATATGAATGCATATAAGCGAAGGAGTAAGCTGAACGAACGCATATATGAATGCTTATAAGCGAAGGAGTAAGCTGAACGAACGCATATATGAATGCATATAAGCGAAGGAGTAAGCTGAACGAACGCATATATGAATGCTTATAAGCGAAGGAGTTAAGCTGAGCTCATATTGTACGATATTTCGTACAAAAGCCAGGCGAATGTGGACTATTCAAGCGCTTTTGTACGATGAATCATACAAATAATGCAGAAACGGACGTGGGAGAACCTGGTTTTGTACGATGAATCATACAAAAGTGCAGTCTCAGGTTAAGGATCTTTAAGTTTTGTACGATTGTTCGTACAAAAGTTGGACATACAAATGCTATTGTATTGATTTTGTACGATGAATCGTACAAAAACACAACCCCAGGCGAGGACATGGTACACAAACCACTTTACATCATCGTGCCAGGCTATTGATTCTTAAGTTTTGTACGATTAAACGTACAACTTGAATTCCTTACAATAGCTAAAGGACCTATTGTATGGAATATCGTACAAAAACTTAGCGCCTTGATCGTTAAGAGAGAGCATGCTCTCTCCCGATCAAGGTTTTTTTTGCTCCCGGAAATTTTCTCCGCCAAAAGGGGGAACGGCGATCTTTGTCGAATTTAGGGAGAGTACAGTTGTAACGAGTTATTAGCTGCAGTTTTCGTGTTATGCAACTTGCGAAAGCGGAACTGCATCAACCAAGACTTGCGGATTATAGGCGGAGGTAATATAGATGAAGACGAGGCGCGTCAAAATTGTGGGGACCGGAAAATATATGCCGAGTCGAATAGTAACGGATGTGGAAATGGATAGCTTGTTAAATACGCCAAAGGGCTGGGTTCTCAAAACAACCGATGTGGCTTCCCGCCACTTTGCAACGGGGCATGAGACGGCCTCCTACATGGGGGCCAGGGCGGCCGAGGATGCATTAGAGGCCGCAGGGCTTACGCTCGCGGATATTGATTGTCTGGTTTGCGCAAGCGGGACGAGGGAGCAGAGCTTGCCCAGCACGGCATCGCTTATTCAGAAGCAGCTGGGGGAGACCATGTCCGGCGTGCCGGCGTTTGACATTGATGCGACCTGCCTCAGCTTTCTCGCGGGACTGGATATGATGTCTTATTTGGTCGATGCGGGGCGGTACCGGCATGTGCTGCTGGTTTCCAGCGAAATTGCTTCCGTCGGCTTGAACTGGAAGGAGAAGGAGAGCGCCGCTTTGTTTGGAGACGGCGCGGCGGCGGTTATAATCGGTCCCTCCCGCAAGGAGGAGGCTTCTGTCATCGTAGCTTCATCCATAAAAACATACAGCGAGGGCGCAGGCTTATCGGAGATTCGCGGCGGCGGCACGCGGATACATCCCCGCGAGCATAATGCCGAGACGGCTGACGACTTCCTTTTTTATATGAATGGACAGGCTATTTTCAAAATGGCCTCCAAGCTGCTTCCCGGCTTTGTGGACGAGCTTCTGTCGTTCAGCGGCTGGCGGATGGAGGACTTTGCCGCGGTTGTTCCCCATCAGGGAAGCGCCATGGCGATGCGGCTAATGCGGAAAAAGCTGGGCATATCCGGCGAGCAGCTGGTCTATATTACGCCGAATCACGGCAACACAATTGCCGCCTCCATCCCGATGGGACTGCATGAAGGCGTGATGCAGGGGAAGATCAAGCGTGGTGACCGGGTGTTAATGATAGGCACGGCGGCTGGATTGTCGCTGGGAGGAATCACTTTTGTCTACTAAGGATTTGCTTAAAGCGAAATTGAAGTCTGCTGAAAACTTGAATCCATCTGAGAAGGCGATGCTTTCTGAGCGCCTGCTGTCTTCCGGAAAGTTGTCTGCCGAAAAGCTGTCTTCCGGAAAGCTGACCGGCGGCACGGGATTGACGATTCTGCTGACGGGAGGCCGGGCGCCTTGCACGCTGGAGCTGGCGCGCTCCTTCCATAAGGGAGGACACCGCGTGCTTGTGGCTGAAAGCGCACGGTACCATTTATGCCGCGTCTCGCGAGCAGTGGACCGCTCCTTTCTCGTCCCGGCTCCCAATGCCGACCGTGAGCGTTTCCTGCAAGTCATCGAGGATATCGTGACGGAGGAGCGGGTGGATGTGCTGATCCCGACCTGCGAGGAAATTTTTTTCGTAGCAAAAGGGCTGGAGCGCCTTTCCCGCCATTGCAAGGTATGGTGTCCGCCATCGGAGCAGCTAAGCGAGCTGCATGACAAGTGGCGGTTTGCAGAGCTGGCGAGCTCATTAGGGTTGCTGGTTCCGCAATCCAGGCTGATTCAAACGCCGCAGGAGCTCCTTGCGCTGGGGCGGGAGGACCTTGCCCAAAACATGGTCCTTAAGCCGGTTTATTCGCGCTTTGCATCCCGCGTCCTCTTTTTGAATAAGCGGGATTCCGCGGTCAAAAAGGAGGTTATGCTGCAGGAGATTATGCTGCAAAAAGCGGCGGCTTCCGTATCTCGCGAAACGCCTTGGATCGCTCAGCGCAGAGTGGACGGACGCCATCTCAGCACCTATAGCGTTGCGCATGAAGGAAGCTTGCTTGCGCATGCGGCTTATCCTTGCCGCTACCGGCTTGGACCCGGGGCGACGGTTTATTTTGAGCCGGTGGAGCACAAGCCTGCACTGGAATGGGTGTCGCTGTTTGTCCGCGCTACCGGCTTTTCAGGGCAAATCGCCTTTGACTTTATTGAAGAGGAAGACGGGGCGCTGTATGCACTGGAATGTAATCCCCGGGCGACTAGCGGCATTCATCTGTTTAGCGGCGGCAGACTGCTGGAAGCATTCCTGTCGCCCGACAAGCTTCGGGCTTCGGAAGTCATCATTGCTCCCGATCGCTCCGCCAGCATGTTGACGGCTGGCATGCTGGCCGCCGCTGCCGGGAACCTCCGAAGCTGGAGCGCGCTGCGGGGCTGGTTTGGAGCCTTGCGCTCTGGGCGCGATGTCGTTTTCCGGCGTGGAGACATTAGGCCCGGGCTGGAGCAGGCAGGTGTATTGCTTGACGCATGGCGGATCAGCCGCAAGAAGGGGTTAACACTAAGTCAAGCGACAACAATGGATATCGAATGGAATGGTGAAGCATGAAAAAGGCTTTGGTAACAGGCGCTACCGGCTTTTTGGGCTGGCATGCCTGCATGGCGCTCCAATCGCGAGGCTGGACGGTGACTGGTCTTGGGAGAAATCCAGAAGCCGGGGCAAAGCTGGAGGCGAAGGGGGTGTTATTTGTCCGCGGAGATTTGCGCGATGAAGGAGCCGTTTCCCGTGCCTGCGCCGGACAAGATGCCGTTTTTCACTGCGGCGCTTTGTCGTCGCCCTGGGGGCGGTATCGCGAGTTCCATGACATTAATGTGGATGGAACCAGACATGTCGTACAGGGCTGTCAAAGGCATGACGTCAAACGTCTGATCCATATTTCAACGCCAAGCATCTATTTCGACCATACCCGTGATCGCCTTAACGTTGCGGAAAATGCCGAGCTGCCGGCAAAGCAGGCAAATGCTTATGCGGCAACCAAATTGCTTGCGGAAGAGGTCGTTTTCGACTCTCTGCAAAATGGCCAGGAGGGGCTTATTCTTCGCCCCCGCGCCATATTTGGGCCGATGGATACAGCCCTGCTTCCCCGGCTGATGCGGGCTAACGAAACCAGTGGAGTGCCGTTGTTTCGCAAGGGAGACATTTTGCTGGATTTGACCTATGTAGACAATGTGGTGGAGGCTATGCTGCTGGGCTGGGAAGCGCCGTCTGAGGCGCTGGGCCAGGCTTACAATATAACAAACGGCGAGCCGGCCAGGCTGGGCGACGTGCTTGCGGAGTTGTTCGACATGCTGGGAGTACGGCTGAATACGAGAGAAATCCCTTATCCGGTCGCTTTTGGCGCGGCGGCGCTCATGGAGTGGAGCCATCGTTTGCTGCCTTTTTTGGGCGAACCAAAGCTTACCCGCTACTCCGTCGGCGTATTGGCCAGAAGCGGGACGCTTGATATTGCTAAAGCGCGGCAGCAGCTCGGTTATGCTCCCCGGATAAGTCTGCACGAAGGGCTAAAACGTTTTGCCGATTGGTGGAGCGCTGGCGGACAATAGAATGTATGTTTAAAACTAATAAATTGGTGGCGTCTATTATGACAGTAACAACTTCACAAATTATATCGGGCGGCGGGAGAATGGCAGCTGCTCCAGAATGGAGCCATCAAGAAGCAGGCTCAAACGCGCCAGGCAGCAGCTCGCCGGAGGCAGCGGCCAATTCCGGCATCCATGTGGGGCTAGAGCTGTTTGCGGCGGGGTATTGCCGGCATCCCGAGTTTTTGACCCTGGATGGAGGGACGATCAGGCCGGTTTCGTTTCCTGCAGGCTTTGCTTTGATTACCCATCCTGAACGGGGATACATCTTGTTTGATACGGGGTATTCGGCTCGATTTTTTCAGGAGACCTCGAAGCTTCCCGCTCTTTTGTACCGATGGATTACTCCCGTCATTTTCAAGGAGGAGGACAGTGCGCTGGATCAGCTGAAGCGCCTTGGCATTGAGGCAGAGGAAATCCGGTATATCATATTGTCGCATTTCCATGGCGATCATATAGCGGGGCTGCGGGATTTTCCCGCCGCTGCTATTTTGTACAAGGGAGAGGCTTATAACGCGGTTAAAGGGCTTGGCGCATTTGCTGCGGTAAAAGCCGCCTACCTGCCGGGTTTGCTGCCGGGGGATTTTGCGGAGCGGTCCCTGCTGATGGAGGATGCCGCACATCTTACGCTAAACCGCGAGTTTCCTTTTGAGCACGGCTATGATTTGTTTGGCGACGGCAGCTTGATTGCGGTTGATGTGCCGGGACATGCAGCGGGACAGATCGGTCTTTTCCTGACAACGGACGCCGGGACGCATTTTCTATGCGCCGATGCCGTGTGGTCCAGCCGCGCTTACCGCGAGCGCCGCAGTCCCCATGCCGCTGCCCGCCTTATTATGTCCAGCCCCGCCCAATATGAGGACTCCTTCCAGCGGCTTTGCTCCCTGCATGAGCAATATCCGCACATCGAAATTGTGCCCAGCCATTGCGCTGAAGCGTTGTCGCGGGGGAAACGGGGGAACGGGTTGTGAGGCGTAACGAAAAACGGGGAATGAAGTGGATATTCCTTTTCCTTTGGCATTACTTTCTAACCCGCAGGAGGCGAAGGTGGCGGGATCGGCAAAGCTTCGAGGCATGGCAGGAGCGCCAGGTGCTGAAGCGGCTTGCTTTTGTCAGGAAACGCTCGCCCTTTTACAGGGAGCTTTGGGGCGGAGTACCGCTTGCCGAATGGAGGCAATTTCCGCTTATCAACAAAGCGCTGATGATGGAGCATTTTGACACACTTAACACGGTTGGCATCTCCAGGGAAGAAGCGCTGGAGGTTGCGCTGGAGGCCGAACGGAGCCGGAACTTTCAGCCGCGGATCGGAAGCATAACGGTAGGATTGTCCACAGGCACGTCAGGCAATCGGGGGTTGTTTCTGGTCAGCGAAAGCGAGCAAGCCGCCTGGGCCGGAGTGATGCTGGCGAAGGTGCTGCCGGAGCCGTTTTGGAGGCCGCAAAGGATTGCCTTTTTTCTTCGCGCAAACAGCAATTTGTATCAATCTGTTCAAAGCGGAAAGCTGCAATTTCAATACTTTGATTTGCTGGAGAGCATCGAGGGCCATGTGGAGCGGCTGAATCGGTACAACCCCGGCATCCTGGCCGCGCCGCCTTCCATGCTCCGGCTGCTTGCCCTTCACAAGCAGAACGGGCTGCTGACCATTTGCCCCCATACCGTTATTTCCGTCGCCGAGGTGCTTGATCCCATCGATGCCGATGCCATCGTTGGAGCCTTCGGAGGGCGCATAGATCAAATCTATCAATGCACGGAAGGGTTTCTGGCAAGCACCTGCTCTTTTGGAACGCTGCATCTCAACGAGGATATTGTTCATATCGGGAAGGAATATGCCGACGGGGACGGCTCCGGCCGTAAATTCGTGCCTGTTGTAACGGATTTTTCGCGGATCACGCAGCCCATTATCCGTTATCGGTTGAATGATGTATTGACTGAGGCGGAAGGCCCATGCCCATGCGGTTCGATATTTACTGCAATTGAAGCTATAGAAGGACGATGCGACGATATTTTTTATTTGGCCTCGCTGGAGGATGGCAGGCTGATTCCCGTTTTCCCGGACTACTGGTCGCGCGCTATCATCTCTGCCTCCCCGAAGATTCTGGAATATCGGGTCATTCAGCATGGAGAAGCCGATGTAGAGCTTCAGCTCCTTGTTGCTCCCGGCGCAGATCAGGGAGATATTCAAAATCGGGTCGCTGACGCTATCGCGGAGCTGGCACAGAAAATGAACTGCCGTGCGCCAAGCCTGGCTTTTGCAGGCTACTCCGCGCCGCTGCGAGGGCAAAAGCTTCGCCGCGTAGAGAGGAGATGGTCCGTTGACATCTGAAGTCGCCTTCTATGATCAAACCAATCTTCACGAGCTTGTCTGGCCGGATACTCCGGATGGCCGCTACGGGAGAGCTTATCTGGAGCCGTTGATACGGGAAGGGGTTGCCTCCTATATAACCAATGTGCAGACCGTTTTGCAGGTGGCGGCAATCGGCGATCTTATTTTGCCCCTTACAATTAATGAAGGCGAATATGGCAATGCCTATGTCGTTTCGCCTTATACGCATTATGTTTCGTATGCCAAGCAGGAGCTGATGCTGCTTAAATCGCCGCTTCTGGAAAAAGGGCTGTCCGTTTTGCTGGACGGGCTGGGCTATGGAATGAAAAAGAGCTATTTTAACCGGGTTGTGCATATCAATAATTGGCTGTTGTCCACCAATCTGTTTCCTGACGTAAAGGGAGAGCAGCTGTTGGCGGTTCTGGAGGCCGTGAAGAAGCGTTATCCGAAGCATGCTATTGTGATTCGCTCGTTGTGCGCATCGCTGCATGAGGAGCTGATGGACAGTCTGCGGGCCAGGGGCTGCAAGCTTGTGCCGAGCCGGCAGATTTATATGTACCATGCCAACGAACCCGGCTTTGGAAACGCCAAAGCGCGTTGGCTGCTAAAGCGGGATTATGAGCTGCTGGCCAAACAGGGCTATGACTTTGTTTCGGCTGCCGAAATGACGGAGGCGGATATTCCCCGCATCGCGGAGCTGTACAAGCTGCTTTATCTGGACAAATATTCGTTGCATAATCCGCAGTTTAGCGAGAGCTATATTACATTGGCCAAGGAAGCCGGGATTTTGCAATTGTACGGCCTGCGCAGGAACGGGCGTCTGGATGCGGTGATGGGGTATTTTTGCCGCAATGGGGTGATGACGACTCCACTGTTTGGCTATGATACGACGCTGCCGCAATCGGTCGGGCTGTACCGGATGTTGTCGGCGTGCCTGATCAGGCAATCCCGCGAAAATGGACATTTGCTGCATGAAAGCGCAGGTGCGGCGCAATTTAAACGCAATCGCGGCGCGATTCCCGATTTTGAATATTCAGCGGTGTATGACAGGCATTTGCCGCTCGGGAGACGTTGGGCGTGGTCGCTGCTGGAGGGGCTGTTGAACAAGGTCGGCGTGCCGCTGATGCGTAGGCTGAAGCTGTAGAACAAGGGAGGGAAAGGATAATGACGCGTAACGAAGTTGAAAATAATGCTTTGCGGGATGATGCAAGGGATGCGAGTGCTGCTACGGAGCAAAAGGGTGTACGTGGCGGGAAAGCCGCAGCGGCTGATAAGCCGGTTGCTTTTGTAACAGGCGCGTCCAGCGGCTTTGGCTTGTTGACGTCGGTTAAGCTGGCGCAACAAAACTATCGGGTAATCGCCACAATGAGAGACCCGGATAAATCAGGGGAGCTGCTGGAGCGGGCCAGAGCAGCAGGAGTTGCGAAGGAGATTGAAATACACAGGCTGGATGTAACGGATTCAGAAGCGATCAAGCAGGTCGTTGCTGAATCCTTGCAGCGTTATGAGAGGATTGACGTTTTGGTCAACAATGCAGGCTTTGCCGTTGGCGGCTTTGTGGAGGAGGTGCCGATGGAGGATTGGCGGCGGCAGATGGAGGCTAACTTTTTCGGGCTTGTCGAAATGACAAAAGCCGTTATTCCCGCCATGCGAAGCAGGCAATCCGGCATTATTATCAACATTAGCAGCATTAGCGGCCGTGTCGGCTTTCCGGGTTATGCCCCTTACGCAGCCTCCAAGTTTGCGGTGGAGGGGTTTAGCGAAAGCCTGCGGCATGAGCTTAGCCCGTTTGGCGTCAAGGTTGTGCTGGTGGAGCCGGGAGCGTACCGGACCCCGATTTGGGACAAGGGGCTGAACCAAATGAACAATCCCGAGCATTCGCCTTATAAAAGCAGGCTTCAGGCTATTATGAGCTATTCACGCAGGTCGGGGGAGACTGCGCCCGATCCGCAGAAAGTGGCTGATTTTATCGGAAAGCTGGCTGGAAAGCGCTCGCCTGGACTGCGCTATCCAATGGGACAAGGGGCAGTGCTTGCATTATGGACCAAGGCGCTGCTGCCGTGGAAATGGTTTGAAGGCATCATCCGGAGCGGAACCCGTTGAAAGGAAAATCAGGAGGCCGATTGGAAATTAAACCGGGAATGAAGTACAATAAGCAGGATGTTTTAAGCATATACGTCAGCGAGCTGGAGCTTCGGGCGTGAAGGACGGCTCCCGGCGGAGCAGATTAAGCAATATGCAATAATGGAGGATTATATGTTGAACTGGAAGTCGATTGTAAAAGGAATGGCCATGGGAACGGTTGAAACGGTTCCCGGCGTCAGCAGCAGCACGATTGCGATGTTGATGGGAATCTATGAAAATTTAATTGAAGCGATTGGTAATCTGACCTCTAAACGGTGGAAGGAAGGCATTGCTTATTTGATTCCGATTGGAATCGGAATGATTGGCGGTTTCCTGGTTTCGGTGCTGCTGATCAGTTATCTGCTTGAGCATTTTATGCAGCCTACGCATTTCCTGTTTATCGGACTTGTTATTGGCATGCTGCCATCTCTGTGGAAGAACTCGCGGCAAGAAGCCAAAGGCTCCTTCCGCTTTATCCATTCCGTCCTCATTTTACTGGCTTTTGCCGCGATTGCCGCAACCCGTTTTCTGGATCAATCCGGGGTAGCGACGATGAGCGATTTGTCTGTCGGCGATTATTTGTTTCTGTTTGCATCAGGCTGGCTCGCCAGCACAGCGCTTATCTTGCCAGGAATCAGCGGGGCTTTGGTGCTGACCATTCTCGGCGTTTATTACACGGCAATTTCCGCCATATCCGAGATGGATATTCCCATTCTTCTGGCTATTAGCGGCGGAATATTGGCTGGCGTGCTTTTGACAAGCAAGCTTATACGTTTTTTGCTTAAACGGTTTACGCTGGTGATGTATTCGCTGATGATCGGCATGGTGGGGGGCTCAATTGTGGTGCTTTATCCCGGTTTTCCTGGCGGCTTTTTGTCCATTGTCGTTTGTGTCGCAGCTTTAGGGGCAGGTTTCTTCATTGCCCTGTTTGCCGGACGCATCAGCCGCAGACAGCAGGCCAGACCTGAAACTGTCAAGGCCGCCTAAGGATTGGAGGGCATAGCGCGCAGCCAGATGTTTAGCCGGCATTTGAAACGGACAAGCATGTGCGCTGATGCGAAAATATGTTACTTGCTGCTGAAAAGCAGCAAGTTTTTTTGTTTTCAGGAGCGTATGCGGAACGCACTTTAGTGGAATGAAGTTATATTTTTCTAAATCTATTGCTTACTTGTATAAAAGATACTATAATTAGTCCATTGTACCTAAATTATATTTGTTATTATTTACCTTAGTGCAGCAGTAACGCGAATTGAATAGTCAGGCAAACCTATTGAAAGGTAGGGACGCAAAGCTAGAGGGACTAAATCCGCAAGGGTAAGTCAGCCAGTTGCATGATCGTAATTGGTGAATGCTGGGCAGGTGGCCCATATTCGCCTTTTTTGTTATGGCTGATTTGTCCGTAATGAGAAAGACAAGGCTGTCCCAAAAGTCAAGTGAAACGAATAAATATTCAGCAGAGAGGACCCGATGGAAAAGGTGTCTTGAGGGCAAGTTTTTTTGTCCGCTTTTATCCACTACAAATAGGATCAAAATAAAGCGGACAAATAGGTTTGAAGCTTCCAAGACACCCTTTTCCGGGAGGGACGGGTTTTGCTGAATAATTATTCACCGTAACAGACTTTTCGGACAGCCCGAAAAGAAGATTACCGGGAGGACAACACATTGAGACAGCAAGAGCAGACAACGACGAAAAGAAGGTTTTTTGGCCGTATTTCCGTAAAAATGACAAGCAGCATGTTAGCTATGGTCCTGTTGATTTGCGCCGTATTTGCAGGGGTGGAGGTTTTTATTAGCCAAAAGCTGGCCAAGCAGCTGGAGGATCAGTTTGCGATCAGGCTGGAAACCAATATTTTGGAGATGAAGAGTTATCTTGATTCTATTCCCGAAAACGCCGCCGAGATCAACAGCATAAGCCATCCCGCCTATATCAAAATTAAAGAACGTCTTGAGCAAATTAAACATGACAATGTCCTCGAAAACGTATTTATATTGGGACGGCTCCAGGATAGGGAGCAAATTATTGTGTTGACCGGGGACGAGGATTATTACGGTTCAGATTTCACGTTTAGCCCTGACATCAATCAAGCGATGGAAAGCGGACAAACAACGGTCAGCGCCATTTATGAGGATGGCTTCGGCGTTCATAAATCTATATTTATTCCTCTGCTGGATAGCAGCGGCCAAACCTTCGGTATCGCCGGAATTGATATTAACGCATCCGTAGTGCCGCAGGTCAAAGCGGATATTTTCTGGATTACAACCATTATTATGATTGCTGTGGCGATCGTAGGCTCGCTGGTGGCCTATTTGATCAGCCGCAGCATTACAAAGCCGGTAATTGCGCTGATGCATGGAGCGGAAAAAGTGGCAGCCGGAGATTTGACGCAGCGTGTGGAAATCAAGCGGAATGACGAGCTTGGCAAGCTGGGAGAGGCTTTTGGCGTTATGCGCCGGAATCTGGAGAAACTGATTGCGCAAATTTCCCAGTCGTCTGCTACGGTGTCAGGGACAAGCGAGCAGCTATATCATGCGGCGAATGATATGAGCGCAAGCTCTCAGCAGGTGGCTACCTCCATGAACAGCATGAATGAAGGAGTTGCCGATGTAGCAGCTTCCATCGCGGACAGCACGGCTTCCATCGTTGAGGTGAATGCCGATTTGACAAGAGTGACGGCGGAGGTCAAAATTATGCAGGAGATGGCCAATGCCGTGGCGGGTCAATCCGAGGACGGTCAGCAGCTTGTTGAGAAAACGCTGGGCCAGATGAATGCGATCCAGCAGGAAATGGAGCAGTCGCAGGAGGCGGCGACGCAGCTTGGCTCCCGTTCAAGAGAGATTGGCGAAATCATTCATATCATTACCGAAATAGCGGACCAAACCAATTTGCTTGCATTAAATGCTTCCATTGAGGCTGCGCGGGTCGGCGAGCAAGGAAGAGGGTTTGCCGTCGTGGCGGGAGAGGTAAAAAAGCTGGCGGAGCAATCCTCCCATGCTGCTGGCTCCATCTCGGAGTTGATCTCCAGCACGCAGCATGAGAGCAAGCGTGTGCTGCAAAGCATCGCTCAAGGCAATCAGGCGGTTCAAACGGGTCAAGTATGGATTCATAAAATGTTTGATAACTTCAATGTCATCTTTAATGGAGTCTCCTCCTTTTCGAGCCAAATGGACGATTTAAAGCTCGCGCTTGATAAGGCTGACAGCTCCTTTGAGATGATTTCCAATGCGATGCAGAAGATTTCGGGAGTGACAGAGGAGCAAACTGCCGGCTATGAAGAGGTGGCCGCAGCTGTTGAGGAGCAAAGCGCAACGATGCAGCAGATGACGGCTTCCTTCCGTAATTTGTCCCAGATGGCTGCTGAATTGCAGCAATCGGTGCAATCTTTTACAATTAGGCAATAGAGGAACAAGCAGGCAGGCGCCGGCGCAGAGTAGTGATAGGCATGGAAGAAGGGATTGGTCACGTAGCGAAGATGAGACAACCAGGCGCGATAGCTAAAAAGGGCAAACGAACAAGGGCCCTTATGTGCTTGTTCCCCATTCCATGTCCGGCCTTCATGCCTTGTATTGGGCGCAGCAATATCCGGAAGAGGTGTCGAGCATCATTGGCTTGGATATGGCGGTTCCCCAGTCCTACGAGAGCTATAGGGCTAATATGCCCTTAGCCCGGCTGGGCGCTGTTGCAGCGCGACTTGGCATAACGAGATGGCTCCCCGGCGCTTCCGAAAGCGATGCAATAAAATACGGCACTTTATCGGATGAAGAAAAAGAGCTGTACCGGACAGTCTTTTATCGCAGAACGGCTACAAAACCAATGCTGGCAGAGCTTCAGGAAGTAAAAGCAAGCGCGCTGAAGGTGGCACAAGGGGAAATGACTCAAGTACCCGTTCTCATTTTTTCCTCTAACGGGGAAGGCACCGGCTGGAAGCCAGAGGCGTGGAAGGAAGCTCAGCGGAGCTTTGCAGAGGAGATGCCAAACAGGGAAATCGTTGATGTGGACAGCTCCCATTACATCCATGATATCCAGTATGATGTTATTGCTGAGACAATGAAGCAATATGTTGAAAAAACGCAAGCTTCCGGGATGAAGTAACCTGGAGCTTGCGTTTTTTAGCCAAAGGCGTAAAGCAACCAGCTCCGTCTGTTAAAAAGGGCAGCCTCGGCAAAAGGGCTGCCATTGGATTACGACATAGGAACATTGACAGGATTCCAGGAGGATGAGTATATTAAATACACTAATTCCAATTTGAATACTCATGATAAAGAGTTGGGGGTGTATGCACTGAACATTGAAAACATAGAGGCGTTTGTGTATGTGATTCATTGCGGAAGCTTTAATAAGGCGGCGGAAGCATTGTTCCTTTCGCAGCCGTCGGTTACGGCCAGAATTAAAACGCTGGAGCAGGAATTAAACTGCAAGCTTTTTATTCGCGATGGCAAGCAGGTTCAGATTTCAGAGGATGGCAAGCGCTTTTTACCCTTTGCCCAGCAAATGCTTCATACGTACAATACCGGAAAGCTTTACTTAAATCAGAAAAAATCGCTGCCGAACGAATATCGCATCGGCTGTACGATTTCAGCCGCCAATTATATGGTTTCGGACTTGATTCCGTATTTAAAGGAGAGCTTCCCGGCAGCCAGCTTCAAAATTATAACAGGCACCTCGGATTCGATTGCAACTAAAACGCTGAATAAGGAGGTGGACATCGGACTGGTCCGCAAGCTTCAGCATCCCGCCCTGCAATCGCATCGCCTATATGTTGATCCTATCAGGCTATATGTTTATCGGGACCACCCTTTTCATTTGGATAATGGTCATATTTCCGTAGAGGAGGTTGCCAAGGAGCCGCTTGTTTTTTTTGAATGCGGGTCGCTGGATTGGCTTCGTATCCATCGGATTTTCGAGAACCTGGAGCAGCCACCTAATATCGGAATCCAGACGGATAACTCCGAAGCGGCCAGAAAATTGATTATTCGAGGGGCGGGCATTGGTTTTTTGCCTAGTCTGAGCGTACGCCAGGATGTGGCGGAGGGTCTGCTTGTTCCCGTTTTGCTGCCGGAAACGGAGGGTATTGCACTACAAACCAATGTTATTGCTTGTCCTGGCGAGCATGCGGAGCTGTACGCGGCCGTTGTTCAATTCAGCAAAAAATGGTGTGCATCAGATTGTTGAATTGCCATATAGAAGTTATCTATAAGGAAACCCATTGACGTCACTCCTGCCGGGGTGATATTTTTTATACATCAACAATTCATACTTATCAGGTGTGAATTGTATGAATAATAAATCAACGCTTAGCGGGGGGGAATCCACATGAAAAAATGGTCCATTTTGACGGTTACTGCAGTATTAACACTGGCGTTGACAGGTTGCGGAGCCGGCAGTCCATCGAAATCGGCATCGGGAGCTGGCGGAGAGGCTGCGCCGGTCAAAATAATCGTAGGCACAGGCACACAATTTCCCAATGTATGCTTTATCGACGAAAACGGGAAATTGACGGGATATGATGTGGAGCTTGTCAGAGAGATCGATAAACGACTGGACGATTACGAATTTGAATTCCAGACGCTGGAGTTCACCAACCTGCTGCTCAGTCTGGAAACGAAAAAAATCGACATGGTTGCCCATGAAATGGAAAAAAATCCGGAGCGCGAACAAAAGTATCTGTTCAACAAAGAGCCTTATTCGCACTGGAAAAATAAAGTCGCAGTTGCAAAGGGCAATAACAGCGTTCACTCCATCGATGATTTGAAGGGCAAAAAAGTGCTGACAACGGCTACAAGCGCCCAAGCGATTTTGCTGGAAAACTATAACAAGGCCAATGACAATGCGCTGGATATTGTGTATCAGAACGGCGCTGCAAACGATTCGGTGGCCCAGATCGCATCCGGCCGCGCAGAAGCGTTCCTGGCAGCGGATTTTACCCTTCCCCTTGTTGATACAAAAGGCGAATTGAAGCTGGTTGGCCCTCCGCTTAGCGAATCCAACACGCTGTTTATGTTCCGTAAAAACGATGCCGATCAGCAGAAGCTTGCAGATCGCGTGGACGAAGCGCTTAAGGAAATCAAGGCAGACGGCACGCTGAAGAAGCTAAGCGAGCAATGGCTTGGAGCGGACTACACGACTTCGGAAATCAACTAATACCAACAGGAAAGGCGGGCCGAAGCAATGGGAGCAACTTTTGACTTTAGCTTTGTTTTTCAATACTTCATTAAGCTGCTTCCGACTATCCAGCTAACGCTGTTGATCGTTGCCAGCGCCATAGCGATCGGACTTGTCGTTGGCTTCCTCGTGGCCCTTCCGCAAATGTATAACATTCCGGTGCTGAGACGGGTATCCCAGGTCTATATCTCCTTTTTTCGCGGCACGCCGATATTGATCCAGTTGTTCCTGTTTTATTACGGATTGCCGGAAATGCTGAAGCTGATTGCCGTTGACGCCGCCCGTTGGCCCGCCTTGTATTTTGTTATCCTGACCTACGGACTGCATAGCGGGGCCTTTATGTCGGAGATGATTCGCGCAGCCGTCGCTTCGGTGGACAGGGGGCAGGTGGAGGCCGCTTATGCGGTGGGCATGACAGGGCCGCAAGCCTTTGTCCGCATCGTGCTGCCCCAGGCGTTCGCTACGGCGCTGCCGGTTTTCTCCAATCTGATTATTGCCAGCCTGAAGGACACCTCGCTTGCCTTCAGCGTTGGCGTCATGGAGCTGACGGGCAAAGCGTCTACGCTTGCGGTTGTATCCCGGCATCTTATTGAAGCGTACATTTCACTGGCAGCTATCTATTTTATCGTCAGCTTTGTGCTGGAGAGGCTGCTCCGGCTGCTTGAGCAGAGAGTGCAGAAGAGGGGGCTGGCGAGTCTATGAAGCTGGATGTTTCCTTTATCTGGACCGCGTTTGTTGAACTGCTGGATGCCATTCCGGTTACGCTTGCCATTACGGCGGTATCTGTTCTATGCGGTTTTCTGATCGGCACGGCCGTCGCGCTTGCACGGCAGTTCCGGGTTCCGGTGTTGAGCCAGGCAGGCGCGGCGTATGTCACCTTTATTCGCGGCACGCCGATGATTACCCATCTGCTGCTGATTTATTTCGGCATGCCCATGCTGCTGGACGCTGCTGCGGAAGCGCTTGGTTTTGGCTTCCGTTCGGCCTCCATTCCCATGATTGTTTTTGCTTTCCTGTCCTTTTCGATTACGGCAGGCGCTTATGCGTCGGAGGTAGTCAGATCGGGCTTGCTCGCCGTGGACCGGGGACAGCTGGAGGCTGCTTATTCCATCGGCATGACGGGGCCGCAGGCGCTATTGCGGATTGTGCTGCCGCAAGCCTTTGCGGCCAGCCTGCCCAATATCTCCAACATGCTGATCGGCATGCTGCATGGCTCATCGCTAGCTTTTACAGTATCGGTAGTCGAAATAAACGCCAAAGCACAAATTGTTGCGACAACAAACTGGAAATTTTTCGAGGCTTATCTGGCTGCGGCTCTTATTTATTGGGGCCTGACAATTGGAATTGAAAGGCTGAGCGCGCTGGCCGAGAAGCGGTTCAAGGCGTATAGCCGGGGAGGCGTATCATGATTGCACTTAGTGGAATAAAAAAAAGCTTTGGCAAAAACGAGGTGCTGTCGGGAATCGACCTGAAGGTGAATCGGGGCGAGGTTGTTGCCATCCTTGGGCCAAGCGGCTCCGGCAAAACGACGCTTCTGCGCTGCATCAATTATTTGGAGAAGCCGGACTCCGGCGTTATTTCCATCGGCGATTTTAAATTGAATTGCAGACAGCACGGCAAAAAGGATGTTCATGCGCTGAGGCAAAAATCGGCGATGGTATTCCAGCAATACAACTTGTTCCGTCATAAAACCGCGCTGGAAAATGTAATGGAGGGCCTTGTTGTTGTCCGCAAGGTATCCAAAGCCGAAGCGCGGGAGCGCAGCATCGCTCTTTTGGAAAAGGTAGGGCTTGGAGCCAAGCTGAACGCTTATCCCAGCGAGCTGTCGGGCGGGCAGCAGCAGCGCGTCGGCATTGCCCGGGCGCTTGCACTCAATCCCGAGGTTATATTGTTCGATGAACCAACCTCGGCGCTTGATCCCGAGCTGGTCGGCGAAGTATTGTCCGTTATTCGCCAGATCGCGGAGGAAGGCATCACGATGATTATCGTGACCCATGAAATGGGCTTTGCGCAGGAGGTTGCTAATCACGTTGTGTTTATGGACGGCGGAGTCATTGTGGAGGAAGGGGAACCGAAGCAGCTGTTCCGCTATCCCAAGGAGGAGCGCACCCAACAGTTCTTAAAACGGATTACGCCGGAAGCCGGCTATTCTATATAAGATCGTGAAACGGGAGAAGAAGGAGATGGACGGAATGGCTTTTACATTGGGCATATTGGATCAAAGCATCGTTTTTCCGGGCTACACGGCGGCGGAGGCATTAAGCAATACGGTAAAGCTGGCTCAGCTTGCGGAGGCGCTGGGGTATGAACGCTTCTGGGTTTCGGAGCATCATGACTCTGCCGGAGCCGCAGGCTCCTCGCCCGAGGTGCTGGTTTCTTATTTGCTGGCGCAGACCAAACGAATCGCAATCGGGTCGGGCGGCGTCATGCTTCAGCATTACAGTCCCTACAAAGTAGCCGAAAACTTCAATGTGCTTGCCACGCTGGCTCCGGGACGGGTTGAGCTTGGCATCGGCCGGGCGCCGGGCGGCTTGCCGCGTTCCACAAAGGCGCTGCAGAAGGGGATTGCGGAGCCGGAGACGCTGGAGGAAAAGCTGGATGAATTAAACGTTCTTCTGCATTCGGAAACAGGCGAATCCCATTACCTGCCTGGATTGGCCGCACATCCCCTTCCGGAGCAGCCGGCGGCTGTCTACGTGCTGGGCACAAGTGTATCCAGCGCGGAGCTGGCGGCAAAACGCGGGCTTCCTTATGCGTTTGCGCTGTTTATCAACAATGATCCCGAAACGGCGCTGGCGGCGTTGGAGCTTTACCGGTCGACCTTTAACCGTGAGTTTGGAAGGAAACCGCAGCCTATTTTGGCTCTGTCAGTCATCGCGGCGGATACCGAGGAGGAGGCGAACGAACTCGCGGGACAGCACAAAAGCGTCCGCGTGACGCTCGCCAGCGGCAAAACCGTAAACGTCAACACGCTGGAGCAGGCCGAGGAATTTGCAAGACAGGCGGGTGAAGACTATACGGCAGTTGAGCGGGATGCGGACATCACGCGCGGAACCAAGGAGACGGTGCGGAAGCGGCTGCTTGAGCTGTCGGAGGAGTATGGGGTAGAGAGCTTTATTTTTACAACCATTGTGCCCGATTTCAAAAAACGCGTTCATTCCTTTACCCTGCTTAAAGAGGCCTTTGCGGAGGAATTGGTATGACCGGAGAACCATTTGCAGCGAAGCTGGTAGCTATCAGGCGGCAGCTTCATGAGAAGCCGGAGCTATCCTTTCAGGAATACGAAACAACGGAGGCGATCAAGGGCTGGCTGGCCGAAGCCGGAATTCGCATCTTGGATTACGGGCTGCCGACAGGCGTAGTTGCGGAGCTTGGCGGCCGTGGCGGAGAGGCAGAAAATATTAACAAGGGCGAAGCGGCTGCCGGCCCGGGCAATTCAGGAAGCGGCAAAGACAAAAGCGCGCCCGGCGCAGCAAGAGACAGAGAAACGAAAGAGAGAGAGCATAACGCTGCGCCGGTCGTGGCGCTCCGGGCGGACATTGATGCGCTGCCTATACAGGAGGAAACGGGGTTGCCTTTTGCTTCACGGGTTGATGGTGTGATGCATGCCTGCGGCCACGATTTTCATACCGCCGCGTTGCTGGGAGCCGCTTTTTTGCTGAAGGAGCGGGAGCACGAGCTGCCGGGCGTTGTCCGATTGCTGTTCCAGCCGGCGGAGGAGAAAGCGAAGGGCGCGCAGCAGCTCATTGCACGCGGAGCGCTTGAGGGAGTGGACGCCATCTTCGGCATCCATAACAAACCGGATTTGCCAGTGGGTACTATTGGCATCACCGGCGGCCCGCTTATGGCGGCTGCCGACGGGTTTGTCGTAGAGGTGGACGGTGTGGGCACTCATGCCGCGGTTCCAGAGGCCGGAATCGATCCCATCGTGACGGCTTCGCATATCATTACGGCGCTTCAGTCCATCGTCAGCCGCAATGTGAGCGCTTTGGACAGCGCGGTCATTAGCGTAACCAGGCTGAATGCCGGAAGCTCCTGGAATGTTATTTCGGAAAAGGCCGTATTTGATGGAACCATTCGCACCTTTACAAGCGAGGTTCGGCAAGCGGTCAAGGGACGTTTTGAAGGCGTAGTGGCAGGAGTGGCGGCTGCGTTTGGCACAACCGCCAGAGTAAAGTGGCTGGATGGCCCTCCGGCCGTCCATAATGACGAGTTTTGGGCAGACGTTGCCGCTGAAGCCGCCAAAGAGCAGGGGTTAACGGTTGTAAAGCCGCAGGTGTCGCCCGCCGGAGAGGACTTTTCCTTTTACCTGGAGCAGACAAAGGGAGCCTTCCTTTTTGTTGGCACAGACGGGCCGTTTCAGTGGCATCATCCCGCCTTCGATTTGGATGAATCGGCGCTGCCGGGAACCGCTAGTTTGCTTGCGGCGATTGCTGAAAATGCGTTGACGAAGCTAAGTTAAACTGAAAAAAACAGCTTTAAGCCTGAGTGTGAAGGGTTCTGGAGAAAAGCATTGGCTTACGAAGAAGCGCTCCTCCAGAGCTTTTCAAGCTTTATTTGTCTGAAAATTGAGAAAAAGGAGCCGGTTTTGATGGGAAATGCAGCAGCGACAGCGGAGTCAGCGATTTTGTCCTACCTTCATGTCTATGACGACATCGAGGAGGAAATAGAAGGCTTGTCGGTGGAACAGGTGAAATGGAAGGCTTCGCCCCAATCCTGGAGCATAACGGAGGTGCTTGCCCATCTGGTTGACCACAGTATTGTTGTTTCTTTTCGGATTCGCGATATTTTGGCAGGTTCGGCTAACCGGCTTCCCGCCTTTGATCAGGATAGCTGGGTTGCGGGACAAAGGGCCAATGAGGAGAGCATAAGCGAACTGCTGACAGCCGCCCGTGCTTTGGTGCGCTACAATGCCGGCTTGCTTGGGCGCTTAAGCGAGGTGGATTGGCAAAGGAGCGGCATTAACGCCAAAGGTGAGCCGATTCAAATCGCGGCAATTATTCCCGCATTTGTATCCCATGTGCAGAGTCACTTAAACCAGATTCGCAGAATCAAGCAACAATCCGCAGGAAAGCAGGTGTAGGTATGGGAGAGGCGCAAGCTGCAGAAGGAAAAGCGGAGCAAACAGAGCAGATAGGGCGGACAGTACAGATAGTGCAAACGGTACAGATAGTAGAAACAGAGAAGATAGGGCAGCCAGTGCAAGCTGAGAAAACAGAGAAAACAAAGCAAACAGAGAAAACAAAGCAAACAGAGTATCGTGCCAATACGCGCCGCCATCTTCTCATTCGGGAGGCTGTCCCTGAGGATCGGCAAGTTCTCCAGGACGTGCTTATTGACGCATATGGACAGTATGAACAAACGTTGTCCGAAGCGCGGTGGATGGAATATAAGGACAGCATTATTCAAGCCATTGACGCCGCGCCAACGAGCGCAAGGCTAGTGGCAGAGCTGGATGGCGAGGTGGTAGGAAGCGTCTTTTTGTTCGAATCCTCCGAAAAGGCATATGGCAACCCCGGGCTTGGCATTCTATCCCCGATCATACGGCTGCTGGGCGTCTCCCGCAAAGCGCGAGGGGCTGGCGTTGCCACGGAGCTGATTGCCGCAAGCGCCAGAATCGCCCGGGACAGCGGGGCGTCTACTCTTCATCTGCACACATCGGACATGATGGATTCAGCCGTCCGACTCTATGAGCGGTTAGGCTTTGAGCGTGCCTATGATAAGGAGTTTATGTCGGGCGAGGTGCTGGTCAAAAGCTATCGCCTGCAGCTGGCGAACGCTTCGTTTTTGCAATAGGAAGGGATAACGGCGCATCACAAAATCATACGGGAGGTTTTTATAATGGGAAAAAGAAAACAGCTTAAACTGGGTGCAATTATTCATGGCGTAGGCGGCAACATTTCCGGCTGGCGGCATCCCGATGTGCCTGTGGACGCAAGCGTAAGCTTTGATTTCTACAAGCGCCAGGCGCAGACGGCGGAGCGCGGCAAGTTTGATCTCGCTTTTATCGCGGACGGATTATACATTAATGAAAAGTCGATTCCGCATTTTTTGAACCGGTTTGAGCCGCTGACGATTCTGTCCGCGCTTGCGGCGGTAACATCCCGTATCGGTCTGGTCGGCACGTTGTCCACCTCCTATAGCGAACCCTTTAATGTAGCGCGTCAATTCGCCTCGCTGGACCATATTAGCGGCGGGCGCGGCGGATGGAATCTGGTGACATCGCCGCTTGAGGGCTCGGCAAGCAATTTTAGCCGGAAAAACCATCCTTCGCATGGGGAGCGTTACGAAATCGCGGAGGAATATTTGGATGTCGTACGCGGGCTGTGGGATTCCTGGGAGGATGACGCTTTTGTGCGCGACAAGGAATCCGGCGTATTTTTTGACCCGGAAAAGCTGCATCGCCTCAACCACGAAGGCAAGCACTTTTCGGTCGCTGGCCCGCTTAATATCGCGCGCTCCAAGCAGGGGCAGCCGGTTGTTTTCCAGGCGGGTTCGTCGGAGGCGGGCAAGCAGCTGGCTGCCAAGGCGGCCGACGCCGTGTTCACCGGGCAAGAAACAATAGAGGAGGCCAAAGCCTTTTACCGCGATGTGAAGGAACGGGCAGCGAAGGAAGGGCGCTCGGGCGATGATATCGTTATTTTGCCAGGTATTGCTCCCATCATCGGCAAAACGGAAGAAGAGGCGGAGCGTAAATATCAGGAGCTGGCGAGTCTGGTTTCCATCGAAAACGCGCTGAACTTCCTTGGCCGTTTTTTTGAGCATCATGATTTTGGACAATATGATCTTGACGCCCCGTTCCCTGAGCTTGGCGATTTGGGCAAAAACTCCTTCCGCAGCGGCACGGATAAAATTAAAAGCCGGGCCAAGGAGCTTGGATTAACTCTTCGTCAGGTTGCGCTGGAGACGGCGACGCCGCGCAGCGCTTTTATAGGCACGCCGGAGCAAATCGCAGATACGATTCAGCAGTGGTACGATGCTGAAGCGAGCGACGGATTCATCGTTCACACCCACATTCCGAACGACTTGAACGATTTTGTGGATTACGTCATTCCGATTCTTCAGGAACGGGGCATCTACCGCACGGAATATGAGTCCGATACGCTTCGAGGGAATTTGGGCTTGCCCTTCCCGCTTAACCGTAATGCGGCAAAACCTCTGCAACGGGAAACTGAATCAGCTATTTGAATAGGAAGCGCCGGGAGGCAAGCCGTTATAAATCGCGGCAATACCCGGTGCTTTTTTATGCGTTTTTTTGTTGCAGGCATGATTATAGTATACTGGACTGGTGTTCCAGCGTTATATATAAGTTCAACAAAAAAATTGGCAGTGGCAGGCCAAAGTGAGGATGGTTCTGGAGAAGCGAAGCGTTCGCTTGTGTTTTCAGATTTCAACATTATACGTATACAATCAAGAAATCTGGAAACAACTGCGATCGGAAGAACCTTCCTCACGGCGGCCTAGCCCACCTAGCAACATTATTTAGTTGAACTTATATACATTTATATTTTCAAGGAGACGATGATGAAAACATATATCATTTTTGGCGCAAGCAAAGGATTGGGAGACGCGTTTGTTAGAGGGTTGCCGGAAGCGGGAGATACAGTATGGATTGTTTCCCGAAGCAAGCCGGACAGCTTGGCCGTGCAGGATGGCGTAGATCGTAAATGGATTTCTGCGGATTTGTCGCAATCTTGGGCTGCGGGTATGATTGCGGCCGCCCTGGATGGCGGGCCGGTTGATGTCTTGATCTATAACGTAGGCATATGGGAGAAGGAAGGGTTCGAGGAGCATTATGATTTTGAAAAGGATGACCCGGCCGATATTGCAAACCTTATTCATGTCAATATGGCTTCAACGATAACTTGTATTCAGGCATTGCTTCCCAATGTCCGTTTGTCGGGAAATGGTAAAATAGCGCTGATTGGCTCAACCGCGGGATTGGAAAATACAGGCAACACGCAGGTTTCCTTTGTAGCCTCCAAATTTGGGCTTAGAGGCATAGCAAGCGCTCTGCGCGAGCATGTCCGCAAGGACGGCATAGCCGTAACCTGTATTAACCCCGGAGAGCTTGCAGCCGAAATTCCGTTTGTGGATGGGGCGGACAAGGCACTAGAGGAATACGGAGGAACGCGGATTCCGGTTCAGGACATGGTCTCCATCGTCAAATGCGTGACCAGCTTGTCACGCGCGGCCTGCGTCAAGGAAATCCATGTGCCCGCGATGAGTGACTCCAATGCTTAGCCGTTATTGAAAGCGGGGCAAGCGTGTTATACTAGGGCGTGTACCCAAACGGTGACCCATTCCAACATAAAGGGGCTGGATAAAATGATTCAAAAAGTGGGACAAATCATGGTTTACGTCAACGATCAGGACAAGGCGGCTCAGTTTTGGACAGAAATAATGGGCTTTCGCATTATCGCGGATCGGGACAAGGAAGAGGAGCACAGAGGAATCGAAATTGGTCCGGCAAATGGCGCGGAAACCAGCATCATGCTTTACAACAAGGATTTTGTTGCCAGAATGTCCCCTGGCGTCACGCTTGGCACCCCTTCGCTTATGTTTATTAGCGACCAGTTTGATCAATTGCACGCCAACTTGAAGGAAAAAGAGATTAAGGTCGGAGACATTGTTCAATTGCCCGGAGGAAGAGTATTTAACTTTGCAGATTTCGAAGACAATTATTTTGCCGTCATGGAAAGTAATGAAGCCTGATAAGACTACCTAAAGCAAAGGAGCTTTACATTCCCCGATATCCGCGGAATGAAAGGCTCCTTATTTTATCCTTTTGCAATAAGCCGGAGGTTATGTGCGCTGCTCCGTGAGATAGGTTTTTATCCCGGGAGGCGTGTAAGCGGCGAATTGCTCCAGCAAGCCGCTCGCCGTGGTGTCTGCAAGCACCATTGAGCGATATTTGGACGCCATAAACCCTTCACGTTCAACTGTATTGAACATGTCTATAAGCGAGTCAAAATAGTGATTGACATTTAATAAACCGGACGGTTTTGTGTGCAGACCCAGCTGTCCCCATGTGAATATTTCAAAATATTCTTCAAGGGTGCCTGGACCGCCCGGCATCGCTATAAAGGCATCCGCGAGTTCAGCCATTCTGGCTTTTCTCTCATGCAATCGCGGTAAAATGCCGATCGCCTTTCCCCCGGCATTAAGGACAGCATCCGCAACCGCGCCCATAAGGCCTACGTTGGCGCCTCCATATACTAGCGTTAACCCGCGTTTGCCCAGCTCTGTCCCCAGCGCTATGGCGCTTTCCTTGTAAACCGGCGATAGGCCCTCGCTCGACCCGCAAAAAACGGCTATGTTGTTCAAGTTACATTCTCCTCTTCCAATTAAGCTTTAGCCTACAGCATGCTGCACAACTGGCTATGTTTTCCGAGTACCATCCAACCCCAACTATTTTACTCCTCCAGAAGCGTGAAGTACAGAACGAATGTTTGCAAAGTCTGCCAAGCGATTGGGCGTGAGTATTCTTACAGAAGCTTGCTTGTGTCAAAAGCTCCTGCTTATAATGACCGTAGGATACAGAAGCAAAGGCGGAAGGGGTGTAAGAGATGACGGATAGCCCGGAATGGTCGGAATCCCGTTTCTCCTCGTATTATTTTTCGGTTATCGAGACGTTTTACGGCAATGTCCAAATCCCGCCTCCTTCTATTATTGGAGCGGCTTTGCTGGTTGCTGTTGCTGGCGGCGGCGGAGAGGCAGCGGCAGACGGCGAGTTCTATCATTTGCGGCGAGGCGACATACTGCTGCTTCCGGCGGATACACATTTGGCGATTCAGTCTCATAAAAACGAATTGCTGCAAGGGTATGTAATGGATATCAGGCAACGCAAGCACAGTCAGGATGATACCGGAGGAAGCCTGCCGCGTCCAAGCAGCTTGGCTGCGCCTAAACAAGTCGCTTGCCTTCGTAATGTTCTTGAACTGGTTACGATGCTGGAGGAGCTGTACCTCCATCGCCTTCCCATTTATGAACTGCGCCATATCCGAAACGGCATGGTGTTCCACGAAATGCTTTACCGTTTGCTGCAGGTCATGGACGCCGCCCCGCGCGGCGAAGGCGATTTGAGCCTGGAGCAAAGCGTGGTTTATCTGGAGGAGCATTTTCGGGAAAAAATAACGCGAGATCAGCTGGCTGCGGCGACGCGGATGAGCCGCTCCCATTATTCCGTTGCCTTCAAGCAGCTTACCGGTTATTCGCCCAGTCAATATGCCGCGCTGCTGCGGGTGCATGCCGCGATGGAATTGCTGCTGGAGGGAAAGGAGGCTTTAAAGGAAATTGCAATTCAATCCGGCTATAAGGACGAGTTTTATTTGAGCAGGCGATTCAAGCAGCATACGGGCATTTCGCCTTCGCGATACCTGCCGCAATTCGGCAAGCGTGCGGCGGTGCTGGTTCCTCCATATGCAAGCCATATGAGAGCGCTTGGCTTAGAGCCTACGGTTGCGATAGCCGACAGCAGCGAATACGTAACGTCGCCGGAGCTGGAGCATCCCAAATCCATGGTTATGATGGGCGAGCATTGTACGGCGGAGCAACTTGCTAAAGCGCTGCGGGAAACGGCAACAGAGCTTGTTATTGCTTCCGATCCATCGTATGCGCATGTAACTTTTAGTGCGGAACGCCTTCGAGCTGCCGCTCCCGTTATTGTGGTTCCATGGATGGATATGGGATGGAAGGAGCATTTTCGATACATAGCAAAAATCCTGCGCGAAAGCGAAAAAGCGGAGTCCTGGCTTGCCGGCTTCGAACGGGAGGAGCAGGAGGCGCGGGAGCAAATCGCTTCTATGGCGGGCATGGCGCAAGCCGTCGTCACGGTGCTGGTGATTAAGCCGGATAAGCTTCTGATTTACGGCGCAAGAAACGCAGGTTACGTGCTTTACCGCTCCTTGGGCCTGATGCCGCCGGAGCGGATCAGGGAGCATATCGCAAGCGGCGGTCCCTCGTTCCATTCCTTGCGGATTACGCTGGAGGAATTACCGGATTATGCGGGCGATAAGCTTCTTGTTATTGTTTTTAACGATGAAAAAGGTTCGGCAGCGGCGGTTGATGCCGTCCTTGACTCCACGGTGTGGAAGGAGCTTCCGGCCGTTCGGCAAAACGAAGCATACATCGTGGATCAGAATGACTGGATACCCTATAATCCGATATCCATCAGGAATCAGCTGCGCCGTGCCGTAAAGCTTTTTTGTGAGGGAAAAACAAATGTCCAAATATAACACCGAACAAAAGGACATGGATTATTGTCTTGGGGACCCCTATAATGATTCTGGTATCAATAATGATAATCACAATCATTTAAAGGGGAGTCACATCATGAAAAAGATATGGCCTGTTATTTTGTTTATGACTCTTTTGCTTGCAGCCTGCGGAAGCGGGAGTTCCGAAGAGGTTAAGCCGAGCCAGCCTGCCGGTGCAGGCGAGGCCGCCGCAACCGATTCCACAGGAAACGGCGGTAATGAGGCGCAAGGCGGCGGTTCCGGGCAAGAGGGAGAAACGTTTGTTTATCAATCGGAAAGCGGCCCTGTACAGGTTCCTGTAAATCCGCAGCGCGTCGTTGTGCTTACCCGATTTTTGACGGGGAATGTGATGCTGCTTGGCGTTCCGCTAGTTGGCGTTGACGAAATGTCCAAGGACAACCCCAACTTTGCGGAGCAGCTTAAGGATGTGGAGACGGTGAGCGACGAAAACCTGGAGAAAATACTCGCTCTTGACCCGGATTTGATTATCGGGCTGGACGGCAGCAACAATCTCGACAAGCTGAAGGAAATTGCTCCGACGGTTATGTACACATACGGCAAGCTGGATTATTTGCAGCAGCATATTGAAATCGGCAAATTGCTCAACAAGGAAGAAGAGGCGCGAGCCTGGACCGAGGATTTTACAGCAAGAACGAAGGAAGCGGGACAAAAGATCAGAGCTGTGACGGGAGAAAATGCAACGGTTTCCGTCATTGAAACCTTTGGGCGTCAGCTCTATGTGTACGGCTACAATTTTGGCAGAGGGACGGAGCTGCTGTATGGCGATCTTGGCCTCAAGCTGCCGGAAAAAGCAGCCGAAGCAACTAAAGCGGATGGTTATATGGCATTGTCAACGGAAGTGCTGCCGGAATATATGGGCGACTATATCGTGTTCAGCAAGGATGAGCGTGAGGACAATTCCTTTCAGGATACGATGGTTTACAAAAGCGTCGAAGCCGTCAAAAACAACCGGGTATTTATCGCCGATGCCAAAACATTTTATTTTAATGATCCGCTGAGCCTGGAGTTCCAGCTGCAATTTTTTATTGATCATTTTTTAGGAGCAGGGGCTCCATAAAAATCATTCAGGGTTTGCCGTTAAATGCGGCAAATATCAGGACAGGGGACTGTCCGAAAAGTCAAGTGGAACGAATAACTATTCAGCAGAGAGGACCGGACGGGAAAGGGTGTCTTGAGGGCGAGTTTTTTTGTCCGCTTTTATCCACTACAAATAGGATCAAACTAAAGCGGACAAAAATGTTTGAAGCTTCCAAGACACCCATTTCCGGGAGGGACCGATTTTGCTAAATAATTATTCACCTTAACAGACTTTTCGGGCAGTCCCTTTTCCATTTCAAGATGAATAGGACAATGGTATCTATTTTTTCTATTTATTTCATTGGATTAAGCAGGTAATTGCCAAGCGGCAACGAATCCAATGGAGGTGCCATTTTATTTTGCATAAGGGGGAATCAGGTTGCTTGCACACCATCAACAAGCGATAGAAGCCGCAACGTCAAAGCTTAAAGAAAGGGCAGAAGTGCTAGGTGTTATCATCGGAGGTTCGGTTGCGCATGGCTTTGCCAATGAAAGGTCTGATATTGACCTCATGATTGTTGTATCCAATGAAACCTACGAAGCGGTGGTCGACAAGGGCGATCTTCATTATTACGAAAAGGATTCGACTCCTTATGAGGGTGGATACGTTGACGGAAAATATACCTGCGAAGCGCTCATTCGGGACGTTGCGGAGCGGGGAAGCGAGCCTGCGCGTTTTGCCTACAGGGACGGAATAGTCACGTATAGCAAAATTGACGGCCTGGAGGACCTTGTCGCCAAGGCGGCTCAATATCCGGCGCACGAAAAGCAGGAGAAGCTGGAGAAGTTTTATGCACAGCTTGAAGCGTGGAAGTGGTTGTTTGAGGAAGGCGTGAAACGAAACGAAATTTATTTGATGGATCATGCTGCGGCCCATGTGGTGCTGTTTGCGGGAAGGCTTATTTTGGCTCATAATGAGACGCTATATCCTTTTCACAAATGGTTTATGCGTGTGCTGGACGGCGTAGAGCAGAAGCCGGACGGCATGATGAAGCTTATGGAGCAGGCCTTAAGGCATAAAACAAAGGAGAACATTGATGCGTTGTTCAACGCCGTAACCGGGTATACTGAATGGCCCAAGCCGCAGAAGGGCTGGCCGGCCCGGTTTATGCTGGACAGCGAATTAATGTGGCGAACCGGACATGTGCCGGTTGGCGACATGTAGCTGGGGCGTGTCAAGCAAAACGGGAATATCCATCGGCCTCGAACAATCTTGTAAATCGGTGAGGTAGTTGAGGCGGGTTTATTTTGGCGGACAAGGATGACCTTTAGAAGCTGCTTTTGATGGAAATTGGGATTGTAATGGACATTTGCGTCCGTAACCGCTCAAAATCATGCCCGTATGCGCCACTTTGGAGCGCCAAAGGACACAAGTGACCGTTGGACCAGAAAAACCCGGCTATTTCAGGCTGTAACGGTCATGAATGACCGGCAAAACCAAGTCACTCGCTGATTAATAGGTTGACCCAATTATGATTTGATAAAGCTAGCTGAAGGACTGCTGAGGACTGCTAATAAGTGCTGAAGCCTGCTACTAATAAGTGCTGAAGACTGCTAATAAGTGCTGAGGACTGCTGTAACAAGCAGTCCTTTTTGACATGTCCATATGCAAATATTTGTGTTGTCCATATGCGATTATTGGTGTTGTCCGCATGATGGTGGGAAGGTCTGGTTATTTATGTTGCAAGTGTATGGTGGCATGTGGTACACTTTGCTTATGAAGTGTATGGTGTGTATGCATACACTTGCTACAAAGCTTGAAGCGAGGTGAAGGCATGGATGAAGGAATGCCGCTGCTTTTTGAAGAGTTTACCTTAAATCCTTCGCGCCCGATCTATGAACAATTTGTTGAACAGATCCGCGCCAGAATTGTTAGCGGCATTATTCCAACCGGACAGCGTTTGCCCTCCGTCAGGGAATTCGCCGCAGACAAAAGAGTGAACCCCACTACAGCGGCTAGAACCTACCAGGAACTGGAGCGTTCGGGTTTGATTGTTACCTACAGAGGCCAAGGGACATTTGTTACCGGAGATATGGAGATTATCGGCAAAGCCCGCGCCGAATTGGCAAGAGCAGCGGTGCAGGAACTGAAGAGGACGGCAAAGGCGCTTGGGCTGTCCGTCGAGGAAATGCTGGAGCTGGGAGAGAAGGAGGATTAATCATGGAAAGCAACAATGAAGGCAAAGAGAGAGAAGCCGCGGTTAGCTGCATAGATGTTTCGCTTACCGCCAGAAAAAAAACCATATTGAACAAGGTCAGCTTTGAGGTTCCAAAAGGAACGATAACCGGACTGCTTGGCCCAAACGGAGCGGGCAAATCATCGCTGCTGCGCATTATTTCCAGCTTGGCTACCGCCAGTAGCGGGACTGTCGCCATATTTGGCGAGCCGGCGGGAGAAGCCGCGCTTCGCAAGCTGTCGCTGCTGCCTGATCGGGGAGGACTGCCAGGCTGGCAGACGGCCGCTCAATGGCTGGCCTTTGCTAAAGGCATTTATCCCGATTGGGATCAAGTACAATGTGAGCAGTTAACAGAGGATTTGAAAATAGCAAGTCATACGCGCATTTCCTCTATGTCCCGGGGCGAGGAAGCGAGGCTTCAGCTGCTGACCTGCCTGTCCAGAACGGCGCCGCTTGTTATTCTTGATGAGCCGTTTACTGGAGTTGATATGATTTCCCGGGAGCAAATTGCATCCACCGTTGTTGGCGCTCTTGCGGACGGAACAAGGACTTTTCTGATTGCGACGCATGACATCCGGGAGATGGAGCTTTTATTTGATCATCTAGTTATGATCGGCAACGGAGAAATTAAAGCCGCCCGGAAGGTAGATCAGCTCCGCCAGCAAGGGAAATCGGTAGAAGCCTTTTATAGGGAAGTGTTCGCATGACCATTATGAAGCAACTGATTGGATTGGAGTATCGTTCAATTGGCAAGCCTTTCCCTTTGCTGATTACTTATTATATTTTAGGTCTAGCCGGGGTGGGATATTTCTTTAGGGAGCAAAACGCCCCTGAGTTTTTGTTTCTCTTTGGCCCGGCCCTGGTCATGGTAACGATGCTGATGGTATCGGCCATTCAAATGATTTCAATTCCGGCATCGCCATTCAGAGATTGGTGGCTGACGCTTCCGCATTCAAGACGGCTGCTGGTGTCGGCAAAAATGAGGGCGTTACTACTGATGGGGATGTTGGCAGCCCCTGTCATGTTATTGGTTTGCCTGACCGTATATGTTCTGCTGACACTGTTCGGATCCATGCAGGCGCTGCCTGCCGGTCAGCTTTTATCGCTGTCCCTCTCCAGTCTGGCGCTTGGCGCAGCGGTCGTTCCTTTGTCTGTCAGCTATGGTATGTCGATTGCCTTTATGGCCTCTGGTCGGTCCCGAATGATTACCCTTGTTCCTTATGCCTGCGTTTTTTTTGCAGCTGTTGGAACGATTGGAGTTATTTCAGTCCTGAATGAAGATACAGCGCATCTGTTCACCAGCGCCCGAATGCTTTTGTATGCCGGAGTAGCTCTGCTGGCGGGTATTCCTGTAGCATTTGGCTTGTCGCGGCTTATTGCAAGCAAAGGAATTGCCATGCTCACAAGTTCGTCGGTCACCCTTAACAAAAGCGTAGCCAGAGCAGGCAGCGTAACGGACAAAAAGGAAAAGGCTGTTGCACTAAAGAGCAAAAGCGCCTTTTCTGCGGTGTTCCGGCTTGAACTGTCCGGTTTCCGCTATTATGAAAAAAAGCTGCCTTTTGTCATTATAGTCTCCGCTATTCTCATTGCGTGGACGGCAACTGCTTTTTTTGCGGGCAAACCGCTGGATGGAACAGATAACAGCTCCGGGATGTTTGTGCTTCCCACCTTGATTGCCGTTATGCTGATGTTATTTTGGGATTTGTTTCATCGGAAAACAATGGTTTGGCAGCTTGGTTTTCCTATCAAAAGAAGCCTTTTGTTAACGGCAAATGTTGCTGCACATGCGGTATTGGCAATTAAGTGGATGCTGATACTGGCCCTTGGCTACTATATCGGGCTGGGAGCAGCCGTACTGACGGGCAAAACAGAGCCGGCAGCCTTTGAAGCAATTCCATGGACAGCTTATTCCATTTTGCTTCGAACAATTGCGATGATCTTTATATTGTCACTGCTGCAATTAAGATTTGTTTTTTATCGCTTCACCTTTTTATATATTTTGATTTTCCCTTTATATTGGCTTGCGGGTACGCATAGCAGCTTGCTGGATCGCTATTTCTATCCAATTGCTCCTGCCGGCGGGGTTGCGCCTGCCTGGGAACTGCTGGGACTGCTGACGCTTGCCGCCCTCCCGATATCAGTGCTTTGCCTGTGGCTTGGCGGAAAATATGTACATCATGCATTAACTGCAACAATCAATTGGGACACAAAGAAAAAAGAAGCAAAAAAATGAGCTCTGTTGAAAAAATGCTAATTAAATCTGACCAAATTACTGAACAAACTACTAAATAAATTACGGTGAGGGAATAAAAAAATCGCCAGTTTCTCTATAGAAGGCCATCGCACGGCCATCTTGAGAAAGGGCGATTTTTTTGATATTAAGCGCCAAACTCCTTGCGCGCCGCATGCAGGGCAGCTGCAATGACCTGATGCATGTCGTAATAGGCATAGGTTGCCAGCCTGCCTCCAAAAATAACGTTGCTTTCCTGATCGGCAAGCGCCTTGTATTTTCGGTAAATCAAGCTGTTTTTATCATCGTTGATGGGATAGTAGGGCTCGTCGCCAGGTTTCCATTCCGTTGGATATTCTTCCGTAATAACCGTTTTTTCCTGGGTTCCGAACTCAAAGTGCTTATGCTCGATGATGCGGGTGAACGGCGTCTCCGCGTCCGTATAGTTGACGACGGCATTCCCTTGATAATTAGAGGTATGCTCCAGCGTCCTGGACTCGAAGCGCAAGCTTCTGTACTCCAATACGCCATGCCGGTAATCATAATATTGATCGATCATACCGGTGTAGACCACTTTGGCGGCAAGAGCATCCAGCTCCGCGCGATTGCTGAAATAATCAACATGTAGCCTAACCTCGACGCCCTCCAGCATTTTAGCGATCATTCCGGTATAACCGCCGATGGGAATGCCTTGATAACGGTCGTTAAAATAGTTGTTGTCATAGGTAAAACGAACCGGCAGCCTTTTAATAATAAAAGGGGGTAATGCATTAGCCGGACGGCCCCACTGTTTTTCCGTATAACCCTTGATCAGCTTTTCGTAAATATCCGTTCCGACAAGCGAAATGGCCTGCTCCTCCAGGTTTTGCGGTTCGGCAATCCCGGCTGCATTCCTCTGCTCCTCGATCTTAAGACGCGCTTCCTCGGGAGTGACGACGCCCCACAATTGATGAAAGGTATTCATGTTGAACGGAAGGTTGTATAGCTCCCCCTTGTAATTGGCGATCGGGGAATTGGTGTAGCGGTTGAATTCCGCGAATTGATGCACGTAATCCCAAATGGTTTTGTCATTCGTATGAAAAATGTGCGCGCCGTAGGCATGAATGTTGATGCCCTCCCGCAGCTCGGTATAGACATTTCCTCCGATATGGGCTCTGCGGTCGATCACAAGGCAACGCTTGCCCCGTTTGGTTGCTTCATGGGCAAAAACAGCGCCGTACAAACCCGCGCCCACAATCAAATAGTCATACATGGCAAATCTCCTTGTTTGTAATGAATCTATTTTTCCACACCGGCTCACATTTAGCAATATGCCTTTTTTGGCGGGAGAAGGAAGTCTGCTTCGGGCTGGGGGATTGCGCTTTTTGGATTTGTGCTATACTGTTATCATCAGTTGGTCCCACTCGCGAAAGGAAGACATATGAACACAGAGGCCCTGGAATATTTCCTCAAGGTATACGAGAAAAAAAGCGTAACGGCGGCAGCCAAGGAGCTATATATTACACCGCAAGGCATCAGCAAAACGATCAAGCATCTGGAGCTTGAGCTGGAATCGGAGCTGTTCTCGCGGGGACCGCGCGGAATGGAAGCGACCCAGGCCGGAGAGCTGCTGTATGCGCGGGCTAAACATATCCTGTATTTGATGGAGGACATCAAAAAGGAAATCAGCATTATCGGCGGCAAAAAGGGCATTTTGAACGTTGTCCTCACATATTCCACCTCAGCCCTGCTTCCCGTCGATTACCTGTACCGGTTCTCCGAGCTTCATTCCGATATAGGAATAAAGCTGCGGGAATTTCCGGATGATTATCCAATGGGCAAGCTGTTTGACGATGATGTCGACGTTGGACTGGTCATGCAGCCGGATGATCTGGAAAGCTGTGATTATGAGCTTATTGCAACAGGGGAGCTTGTGGCGATTGTGCGGAGAGGCCACCCTCTGGCAGATAAAAACGAAATTTCGGTGGATGATTTGGAGAACGAGCCGCTAGTGCTGCATTCTATAGGCAACGACAAGGAAAACAGCTTTTTGGTCAAATGCCTGGAGCATGGCTTCACCCCTAACGTCATTCACGAATTTGGCAATATGATATCGGCTCATCGTTTATGCAAATTAAACGGCTCTGTCATTATATCCATTGACATCGTGGAGGAAGCGTTCAGGGACGATGATCTCCAAATGATCCGGTTTACCGAAAAGATGGCCCAAAGCTTCTATTTGGCCGTTCGCAAAAGGGGCTCTCAGTCCAGAGCCATCGCATTGTTCCAAAGCTACGTAAAGGAAGGCCTAAAGCCGGTTTGATTCGCATGTGAATGCGCGTCGGACCGGTTTTTTGCATGAGTAAACTAAAAGTTGCCTCCCCTAACTATTGGTTGATGGTTATTTTGGCAGCGATCGTTTAGTCTAAATTTACGATCATGAAAGCACATACAATGTTCATGGTGTATTTATGCAGCTTATCGGTATCCATTTTGATTTCCCAATTCAATCAGAAGTGCTTTTGGCAATGTCATCATCGTACATGTGCAAAGGCTGAAAATGAGGTATGAAAATGAAATACGGCGACATCATCAAACAAATGACTTTGGAAGAAAAAGCATCCCTTATGTCGGGGAAGGATTTTTGGCAAACCCAGGATATCCAGCGTTTGGGCATTCCCAATATATTTCTGGCAGACGGGCCGCACGGCATCCGCAAGCAAACGGCGGCGGCGGATCATCTTGGCCTGAATCCAAGCGATCCCGCAACCTGTTTTCCGACGGCGGCAACGGTTGCGAATAGCTGGAATGTCGAGCTTGGCGAGCGGATAGGTGAACTGCTGGGAGAAGAAGCTGTTGCCCAGAAGGTAAACGTGCTGCTGGGACCGGGCGTCAACATGAAGCGGAATCCGCTATGCGGTCGGAACTTTGAATATTTCAGCGAAGATCCCTATTTGGCCGGCAAGCTGTCCGCCGCTTATATCAGGGGCATTCAGAGCAAGGGCGTATCGGCATGCGTCAAACACTTTGCGGTCAACAACCAGGAAGAAAAACGGATGTCCGTCGATACGATCGTGGACGAGCGGACGCTCAGGGAAATTTATTTAACTGCGTTTGAAATGGCTGTTAAGGAAGGCCAAACCCAATCGGTCATGTCCTCCTACAACATGCTGAACGGCACCTATACGAATGAGCATATCCATTTGCTGAGGGACATTTTACGCGAGGAATGGGGCTTTGACGGGGTTGTCGTAACGGACTGGGGCGGCTGCAACGACCGGGTCGCAGGCCTGATTGCCGGGAACGAGCTGGAAATGCCAACCACGGGTGGAGAAACCAATCGCGAAATTATTGCGGCGATTCAAAGCGGCAAGCTGGATGAGGCTGTGCTGGACGAATGCGTGGATCGTTTGCTGCATCTTATTTTTACAACCGAAGCCGTTTATGAGAAGCCGTATAAAAAAGAAATAGATAAAGAGCAGCATCATTATGAAGCTCAAAAAGCGGCGGAAGAGTCTATTGTGCTGCTAAAAAATGAAGGCAAGCTGCTTCCGCTTGGCAAAGGAACCAAGGTTGCCGTAATCGGCGATTTTGCGGCAGATTCGCGTTATCAGGGTGCAGGCTCCTCCATTGTCAATCCTGCAAAGCTGGAGCATGCGCTTGGCGCTTTGGAGCAATCCCAGCTGACGGTTGTTGGCTACGAGCCCGGCTTTGAGCGTTACGGCAAAAAAAATGCCGCCAAACTAAACCAGGCTTGCGCGCTTGCCCAAAAAGGCGATGTTGTGCTGCTGTTTCTGGGACTGGACGAGGTTACGGAAGCGGAAGGTCTGGACAGGCAAAACATGAGCATTCCCGACAATCAAATTCAGCTGCTGCATGCCGTAGCTGAAAGCAACCCTAATATCGTTGTTGTGCTTTCCTGCGGCGCTGCCGTTGACATGCCCTGGATCGGCAAGGTCAAAGGGCTGCTGCACGGCTATTTGAGCGGACAAGCCGGGGCTCCCGCCATCGTCAGAGTGCTGACCGGAGAGGTGAATCCATCCGGCAAGCTGGCGGAAACCTATCCGCTGCGTTACGAGGATACGCCTTCCCTCCGTCATTTTCCGGGCAAGGAGGTCAGTGTGGAGTATCGCGAAGGCTTGTATATCGGCTACCGGTATTACGATACAGCGGATGTAAAGGTGCAGTTCCCGTTTGGCTTTGGCCTTAGCTACACCTCCTTTGATTACTCCGACATTGAGGTTCAGGAGGATGGCGTTTCCTTCACTCTGACCAATAGCGGAACCGTGTATGGCATGGAGGTTGCCCAACTGTATGTAGGCAATGATAAGGGAGAAGTATTCAGACCGAAGAAGGAGCTCAAGGGCTTCATTAAAGTGGCCCTGCAGCCGGGCGAATCCAAACGCGTCAGCATCCCGTTTGACGATAAAACGTTCCGTTATTTTAACGTCGTAACGAACAAATGGGAAGTGGAGGAAGGCACGTATCAGATCATGATCGGGGCATCCAGCGCAGACATCAAGCTGACAGGACAGCAGTTTGTCGCAGGCACCGGCGCTCCTCTGCCATACAGCCGGGAGCAGCTGCCATCGTATTATTCCGGAAAAGCAAATGCGGTTAGCGATATCGAATTCGAGCAGCTGCTGGGCAGGAAACCGCCGGTTTCCAAATGGGACCGCAGCCGCCCGCTGGGTTATAACGATACCATCGAGCAATGTCAATATGCGCGCGGCGGATTTGCCCGCTTTGCTTACAGGCTCATTACCTTTGCGCATTGGTTCCTGAGGAAAACAGGCAAACGCAGCACGGCCAACCTGATTACGATGTCGGTTTACAATATGCCGTTCAGAGGCATCGCCAGAATGACCGGGGGCGTTATCAATATGCCGATGCTGGATGGGCTGCTTATGATTGTAAACGGCCAATTCTTCAAAGGCCTGCGCCACTTCCTCAAAGAAAGAAGCAGCATGCATAAACACACTTAGCCGAACAGTTCCATTTTATAACGGTGGCAAAGTCAACAGGAGAGTGAGAAAATGAGCAGTGAGGAAAGCAAAAAGGGGATATGGGCCAATTTTCAAAAAAAACATCCCGTAGCTGCCCAATTCCTGATATTCTTTATATTAAGCAATGGCATTACCGTATTGCAGTTTGTGCTGATGCCTCTTTTCAAAAGCTGGTTTGGAAAAACCTCGCTAGTGGATACCAGCTTTCAAATTTTGCAGATGGGCCAAAACTTCGACGGCAGTCCTTATTATGTATTTGATTATGCGGCGGGTGCCCTTGCTGCGGGCGGCGGAGGCGGCCTCGCGTATTTCCTGGCCGTGCAAATTACAATCGCTATCGCGCAAATCATTAACTTTTTTGCTCAGCGCAGCATTACCTTTAAGTCCAACAGCAACATCTGGAAAGCCGCTTTCTGGTACGTGATTGCCTATATCCTGATCACGATCGGCGCGGCGGCAGCCCAAGGCTTCTACAAAGCCCCTATTTACAATTTATTGATGAACACGTGGGAAATGGGCGCGACGGGAGAAACCGTAGCGGACATTATTACGATGATCATCAACAGTGCAATTTCATTTTGGGTGTTTTTCCCTATCTTCAAGGTTATTTTTAAACAAGAACCCGAAAAACAGGAACAGGTTGGGTGAACATGAAACTGTTAACGGTTGCGATCCCTTGCTACAATTCGCAGGACTATATGCGCTATTGCATCGAATCCCTTCTGCCGGGCGGCGAGGACGTTGAATTGCTTATTGTCAATGACGGCTCCTCCGACGGGACGGCGGCTATTGCGGACGAATATGAGGCCAAATACCCCACGATTGTAAAAGCGATCCATCAGGAAAACGGGGGTCATGGCGAGGCTGTCAATACAGGAATCCGCAACGCGTCGGGGAAGTATTTCAAGGTTGTGGACAGCGACGACTGGGTTGATATAAGGGCCTACATGAAGGTGCTGGGCGCCCTGCGCGGCTTGACGGAGCGGCGTCAGCAGACGGACATGCTGATCAGCAATTTTGTGTATGAAAAAGAAGGCGCAAGCTATAAAAAGGTTATGAAATATAACAATGTGCTTCCTGAGGATGTTTTGTTTTCGTGGGAGGACATCAGGCTTTTCCGCAAGGGACAATATTTAATGATGCATTCCATAACCTATAGAACCGGGCTGCTCAGAGATTGCGGCTTGCAGCTGCCCAAGCATACCTTTTATGTCGATAATTTATTTGTTTACATTCCGCTTCGTTTTGTCCAGAGCATGTATTATGTCAATGCGGACTTCTACCGCTATTTTATCGGACGGGATGATCAATCCGTTCAAGAGCGTATTATGATCAAAAGGATTGACCAGCAGATCAAGGTAAACAAGCTGATGGTGGAGCAGGTGGATCTTAGCCTGATTCATAATGCCCAGCTCCGACACTATATGTTCAGGCATCTTGAAATCGTGACGGTCATTTCGACGATTTTACTGATTCGTTCAGGGTCTGCGGAAAATTTGCGAAAGAAAAAAGAATTGTGGAAATTTATTCGGAATAAGGATGCCAAATTGCACCGGCATTTACGATTCGGAGTTCTGGGCGGCTTAACGAGCCTGCCGGGACGCGCCGGGCGGAGCATTTCCGTTGGCGCTTATAAATTGTCGCAGCGTTTGGTCGGTTTTAACTGACGGGAAGAAGCGGTGGCCTTTAGCGGCTTCTGCTTCTTTTCTTTTGTTCTATAGATATAGTAATATTAAGGAATACTATGGAGCGCTTTTTGACCAGCTTCTTAAAATGCAGAATGAGGAATCGGAATGAAGTATAAACAGTTGATACAGCAGATGACGCTAGAGGAAAAGGCTTCCCTGATGTCGGGCAAGGACTTCTGGCAAACGCAGGACATCCAGCGTTTGGGCATTCCCAGCATGTTTCTGGCGGACGGACCTCACGGTATTCGCAGACAGGCGGTTGCTGCGGACAAGCTTGGCCTGAACGCCGGCGTTCCCGCGACTTGTTATCCGACGGTGGCTACTGTCGCCAATAGCTGGAACACGGACCTGGGAGAACGGGTTGGCGAATATTTGGGTGAAGAAGCCGTTTTTCAAAACGTTAACGTATTGCTTGGTCCCGGCATTAATATGAAGCGGAATCCGCTATGCGGCAGAAACTTTGAATATTTTAGCGAAGACCCCTACCTGGCCGGAAAGATGGCTGCCGGTTACATCAGGGGCATTCAATCGCAGGGCGTATCCGCTTGCGTCAAGCATTTTGCGGTTAACAACCAGGAAGAAAGACGGATGTCCATTGATACCGTGCTGGATGAACGAACGCTGCGTGAAATTTATTTGACCGCGTTTGAAATCGCTATAAAAGAAGGGCAAACCAAAGCGCTCATGTCCTCCTACAATAAATTAAATGGAACCTACGCCAATGAAAACACACATTTGATGCAGGATATTTTGCGCGGAGAATGGGGCTACGGGGGAACGGTCATTACCGATTGGGGCGGAAGCAACGACCGGCTTTCTGGCCTTCTCGCCGGCAATGAGCTGGAAATGCCAACGACGGCTGGCGAAACGGATAAGGAAATTGTAGAAGCCGTGTCGAGCGGCCAACTGGACGAAAGCGTGCTTGACGAAAACGTGGACAGGCTGCTGGATTTGATCTTTACGACGGGAGAGGCCCGGCGCGGCAGCGTCGCCAATTTTAATGTTGAGAGGCATCACCGGGTTTCTCAGAAGGTAGCCGAGGAATCCATCGTGCTGCTTAAAAACGAAGGAGCTATTTTGCCGCTGAAATTCGGTAAAAAGGTTGCGGTCATCGGCGACTTTGCCAAGGATGCGCGTTATCAGGGAGCAGGCTCCTCCATCGTTAATCCTACTATACTGGATCATACGTTGAATTGCTTTGAGGAATCCGGCATTATCAGTATCGGCTATGAGCAAGGCTTTGAACGCTATGGCAAAAAAAACCGCCAATTGATTCAAAACGCTTGCGCGATTGCGGGACAAGCGGATGTGGTGCTGCTGTATATGGGGCTGGATGAGGTAACGGAGGCAGATGGAGTAGACAGGCCAACTATGGCTATTCCGGAAAATCAGGTTGATTTGCTGGATGCGCTTTTTGAGGTTAATCCCAATATCGTTGTAATCCTATCCTGCGGCTCGGCAGTCGAGATGCCGTGGATTGGAAAGGTAAAGGGACTGCTGCACGGTTATCTGGGCGGCCAGGCCGGAGCGCGCGCCATATTGAGGGTGCTGTCCGGAGACGTCAATCCATCCGGCAAGCTGGCGGAAACCTATCCGCTTCGTTATGAGGATACTCCGTCATATCGTTATTTTCCCGGCAAGGAGGTTACGGCGGAATATCGCGAGGGCCTGTATATCGGCTACCGGTATTACGATACCGCCGGGGTGGATGTGCTGTTTCCGTTTGGATTTGGCTTGAGCTATACAACCTTCGACTATTCCGATATTGTCGTTCAACCCGATCGGGTAACCTTTACCATTACCAATTCCGGCCGGGTGGCAGGCATGGAGATTGCTCAACTGTACGTAGGCTGCGAGTCGGGCGAGGTTTTTCGGCCCCAAAAGGAGCTGAAGGGCTTTACCAAGGTGTTTATTAATGCGGGTGAGTCCAAACGGGTAACGATTCCTTTTGACGACAAAACGTTTCGTTATTTTAATATTATAACCAATAAGTGGGAAGTGGAAGAGGGGAATTACCGTATCATGATCGGGGCCTCCAGCGCGGATATCAGACTGGAGGAGCTGCTGTTTGTGGAGGGGACAGGCGCCCCTGTCCCTTATGACCGGGAAAAGCTGCCCACCTATTATTCCGGCAAGGTGAACGAGGTGAAGGATGAGGAGTTCGAGCAGCTGCTTGGCCGAAGCCTTCCGGTTTCTACCTGGGATCGCAGCAAGCCGCTGGGCTACAACGATACCATTGCCCAATGCCAATATGCGCGGGGCTGGTTTGCCAGGTTAACGTTTCATCTCATTTCGTTTGCGCATTGGTTTCTGCGTAAAACGGGCAGGAGAAGCACGGCGAATCTGCTTATGATGTCGGTTTATCATATGCCGTTCCGCGGCATTTCCAGAATGACGGGGGGCATTGTCAACATGCCGATGCTGGACGGCTTGCTGATGATTGCCAATGGCCGTTTCTTCAAGGGGCTTCGCCACTTCATCAAGGAAAGAAACAAAATGCTGAAGCAGCGCGCGTAGCGCTGCTTCAGCATTTTTCATTGGCAAGCAGTCTGCTGGCTGCTGCGCCACCCGTCGATGCAAGGCTGCTGCGCTGCTGCACTGCTGCACCACCCGTCGATGCAAGGCTGCTGGCTGGCGGCTTCTTTATAATTTGAGCATCTTACTCGTATGGGTAAATTTGTGTGAATTTCCATACAAAATACCGTGAGAAAAAGATCATGGATAGTAGTTTGTATGATAGTTCGTACAAAATCTGAAGCCTGCTATTCAAAATCTGGAGCTTTGTATGATCTATCGTACAAAATAGTTAAATCAGCTTTTCAGAGTCCGATTTTTATATGAATAATCATACAAATGAGTGTCCTGCAAGGTAGTTCCAAGAACCATAGAAACGAACCAAAACCAAAACCAAAACCAAAACCAAAACCAACCAAATCCAAAACCAAAACCAACCAAATCCAAAACCAAAACCAAATCCAAATCCAACATCAACATCCCCTGACCACTGCTTGTAGTACGCTATGCAATGCATGGTTTCATCGACAAAATTGATTATAGTGAAAAAATACATTTACGGAATGGGATATTTTTCATAAAATCAGAAAGTAACCCAAATAACGAAAAATTAAGGCCGAGGGAGGTCTACGTACATGAATTCCACTCATGAAGGAAAAACGGATGGGTTAGCCGAGGAGCTTGGATACGATAACCGGGCTCTTGATGTTTTGCAGGCGCATTATGAGGCATTGATCGCAGACGGTACGCTGCAGGGAGCGAGCTATCTCATAGCCAGAAAAGGCAAGGTAATTGCCCGCCGGGCTTTAGGCCGGCTCAACCATCAGGAAAACAGCCCGGAATTGATGCCGGACTCCATCCGTAAAGCATACTCCATAACTAAAGCGTTTACAGCGGTTGCGATAGGGCAGCTGATCGACCGCGGACTGCTGCATTTGCATCAATCGGCGGCAAGCATATTGCCGGAAATGGACACAAGCAAGCATAGGGAAATAACGATTTTTCATTTGCTGACTCATACCTCTGGCTTGAGGGGCGATCCCGGCTTTCATAACGAGCCTTACCCGCTGCCTTGGTTCGAACGCATTATAAGGGAATATTGCAATGACCAGCAAGGCATTAGCTGGATTCAGACCATTCTGGCCGGGCCGCTGCAAACGATGCCAGGCAAGGAATGGATCTATTCCACAAGCGGGTATGCTTTGCTTGGAGCGATTATTAGCAAGGTAACAGGCAAGCCGTATGAAACCTATATCCGGGAAGAAATTTTGGAGCCGCTGGGTATGGAAAGAAGCTTTTTTGCCGTGCCGGAGGCGTTGTGGGGCGAGGTGTGCGTAACTCAGGAGTGGGATAGGGAGGCGCTGCAATTTTCAATAAAGCCCAGGGAGGAAGCTCCGCCAAGATCCGGAAACGGTCTTTATTCCAGCCTGGACGACTTATGGAAATTCGGGCAGATGATGCTGAACGGCGGCCATCTGGACGGCAAACGGATTTTGTCCCCAAGAGCGGTCGAGCTTTTAACAAGCAACCATATGAAGGGCATTGCCCATAATGGCTGGGGAAACGAGCTTGCCAATTATTCATTTGGTCTGGGCTGGTCGCTGGAGCATTACGATTTGTGCAGCCAAGGCACCTTTTCCCATGAAGGCTTTGGGCACTCAGGCCTGTACATAGATCCCGCCGAAGAGCTGGTGTTTGTCTTTTTTGTACCGTCGTTCAAAGGCTTTACGAATGAATCCGTATTGATGCCGCGCGCTATTGTATGGTCGGGACTTCTGGCAAAAACGGAGGCGCGAAAATCTTCAAATCCGCTGCTCAGCGTTACGCCGGCAGAAGCTGGTTATGAGCCAGAAAGCCTTCTTAGGCTGGAGGAGCATTTCGACAGGCTGATTGGAGCGGAGCTTGTGCAATGCGGCTCGTATTTGCTTTCCCGGGATGGAGAAATATTTGCGACTGGGGCAATGGGACCGCTGCGGCATAATGATCCCGCCGGCAAGCTGGAGGTGAACTCCATTCGTCGTATCGCTTCCATTACCAAGCTGTTTACCGCAGCAGCCGTTTTTCAGCTGATCGAGCAAGGAAAGCTGTTTCTGCGTCAGCCGGTTGCGGAATGGATACCGGAATTCAAGCATCCCCTATACGAAAAAATAACGATTATGCAATTGCTTAATCATACCTCCGGCTTGCCGGCGGACGGCGGATATTATCAGGAGCCGTATCCCGCGGGCTGGTGGGCTGTAATGTTTGCATACCTGCCGGAAACGGAGGGCCCGTGGGCGGTAACTGATCCCGAGGAGCTGGAGAAGCAGCGCCGTTCGGCATGGATTCGCGCCATGCTTGGAGGCAAGCCGTTGTCCCGGCCGGGAGAGGAGTGGAGCTATTCCAGCGCAGGTTATGCCATATTGGGCGAGCTTATAGCCCGCGCCAGCGGAAAGCCGTACGAGCAATACATTTTGGAGCATATCGCAGAGCCGCTAGGCATGACGCGGACATTTTTTGACGTGCCGCAGGAGCTTCAGGACGAGGTTTGTCTCGTAGCCGATAACGAATATGAACGATTAATCGGGGAACGGAAGGATAAGGCCTATTCTCCGCCGCCTAGCGGAGGCGGGTTATACTCCACGCTGCCTGATCTGTTTCGTTTTGGGCAGATGCTGTTGAATGGCGGTTCGCTTGACGGAGTCAAAATTTTGTCCCGCAAATCGATAGAGAGGATGTCGGCCAATAGTCTTGAGCCTGGTATATTCGCCTTTGATTGGGGCGGAAGATGCGAGAGCAAAATATACGGCATTGGCCCAACCTTGGCCGGAGCGGGAGAATGGCTGCCGGAGGGCTCCTTCTGCCATGAAGGCGCAGGCCGCAGCAAGCTTGTGGTTGATCCACAGCACAACGCAGTTATGATTTATTTTGTTCCGTCTAATAAAGACTGGTCGCCCGAAACTGTTATCGGCACATTAAACATTATGGGAGCGGGTTGGCGTTGAGTAGACTGTTTGCGATGATTCGCGCTATCGGCTTTGTCACGTACAAGGAGTGGGCCGCTTTCCGCACGCATATGCTGGCTTCGCTCCTTGTTGGACCTGTGCTGTTTCTGGTGCAGGTGTTTATTTGGCAAGCCATGTTTGTTGGAAAGGAAACGATTAACGGCTTAACCTTTCAGCAGATGCTGACGTATTTCGGAGTCGTAACGCTTATTCATTATATAACCTTTGATTTTGCGGACTGGAATTTGCAGATGCTGGTCCGCTCCGGCAAGTTTGTCACCTTTGCGCTAAGGCCGCTGCCACATTGGCTGTTTGCGCTGGCCCAGAAAATCGGGCATCGCTCCCTTGCTTTAGGGGTGGAGGTATTGCCGGTTATGCTGCTGTTTATCTTTCTTTTTGGAGTCGACCTGATGCCCGCCTCTCCGGGGTGGGCCGCCATTTCCATTTTGCTCAGCTTCCTGATGAATTTTTTTATTAATTATTGCGTGGGGTTAACTGCCTTTTGGCTCGTGAGGGCGGAGGGCATTCGAAGAGTATTTCTACTGCTCAAGGATATTAGCGCCGGCGTATTCCTGCCGTTGTCCTTTTTTCCGGAGGTTCTGCAAAAGATCCTGTTTTTCCTGCCGTTTCAGTTCATTACGTATTTGCCGACGCGGGTGTATATCGGCGATTACGAGCTTGCGGGCGTTTCGCTCACGATGGCGGAAGCGGTGGGCTTGCAGGCTGCCGCGGTTGCCGTTACCGCAGGTTTGGCGTTATGGCTGTATCATTTGGCGATGAAGCGTTTTACGGGGGTTGGCGTATGAAGGGAATTTGGTTATGCTGGGGCGCCGTTTTTCGGGTCAAGCTGGCGGAGATGATGGCTTACCGCAGCCATTTTGCTCTAAGCATGCTTTTGTTGATTGCAGGCGATCTTGCTGTTCCGCTTGTCACCTTGCTTGTTTATAGCTCGGGGGCATCCTTTCCTGGCTGGAGCCTTTACGAGGCTTTGCTGGTGCAGGCCGTTTTTGTTCTGGCAAAAGGGATTGCGTTTCCTTTCTTTTTTGGAATGGTGGGCACAACCTTGTCGCAGGTGAGAGAGGGCACCTTCGATTTGCTGCTGCTGAAGCCGAGGCCCGTCATGCTGATGTCGATGCTGAATGGTTTCGATCCCGACGACTTTGGGCGTCTGCTTAGCGGGGGCGTGTTGTTCGGGTATGCCCTAAGCGGCATTGCGGCACCCGGAGCCGGAGATTGGCTCCGATTTATGCTGCTGTTTTTGGCGTCCATCTCTATTCTGTTTGCGATGTCGCTGTTTCTGTCGGGCCTGCTGTTCCGTTGGGTCGGCAGCAGCCGGGTTTTTGATATTTTTGATGCGGTTACCTCCTTCGGAATGTATCCCGGCACGATTTATTCCAAAACGTTAAGCAATATGCTTACTTACGTGCTTCCCATAGGTTTGATTGCCTTTGTCCCCGCTGCGGCGCTGCTGGGCAGAGAAGGCTGGGGAGCCTTATGGGCGCTTGCATCGGCTGCGGGAATCGTTGGGGTCAGCATGCTGTATTGGAATGCGATGCTAAAAAACTATTCAAGCGCGGGCGGCTAGGATATGTCTTAGTCCTCTAAGACAAGCCTTATTGGCTGCCTGAATTTGTGGAAGGCACGGTGCATGGACATGATTGAAGTAAAAGAATTAACCCGGACATTTACGATTTATGAACGGGGACACACGTTGAGGGAAGTGGCTAAGTCGCTGATCCGGCGTCCCATGAAGGAGGTCCGGGCCGTTGACAGCATTTCGTTCAACATCTCGCAAGGCGAGCTGGTTGCCTTCCTGGGACCAAACGGCGCAGGCAAATCCACAACGTTAAAAATGCTTTCCGGCGTCCTTCATCCCTCCTCCGGCGATATTCGCTGCATGGGGCTTGTTCCTTGGAAGCAGAGGCGGGAATACGTAAGGAAAATTGGAGCTGTTTTCGGGCAAAAGTCCCAGCTGCTTTGGGATATTCCGCCCTCCGATGCCTTTTATATGAACAAAGCGATTTATGGAGTGCCGGATAAGGAATATAAGGAAACGCTGGATGAACTGGTGGAGCTGCTTCAGGTCGGGGATATCATGAGAAAACCGACGCGTCAGCTGTCGCTGGGAGAGCGGATGAGATGCGAGTTTATTATGGCGATGCTGCATCGTCCCGATCTCGTTTTTCTGGATGAACCAACGATTGGCCTGGATATGATCGCCAAAGAAAATATTCGCAACTTTATTCGCAGCATGAATAGAAAAAAGGTTACGTTTATTTTGACCACGCATGATCTGGAGGAGGTCGAGCTGCTGGCGGAACGGGTAATGGTCATCAATCATGGCCGGATCATAGTGGATGATACGTTAAGCGGCTTGCGTAAAAGGCTGGGCGACAAAAAAACGGTGCGGATCGTCACCGAGCTGCCCGTGCCTGATGAACTGCCCGCAGGCTTGCGCATCATGGAGCGTATCCGCCCGTTCGAGGTCGAACTGGAGGTAGATACGGAAATTCTGCCGCTGCGGCCGTTTATTTCACAGTTCAACGAGCAATTCGGCATATTGGATATGGCCATTGAAGAGCTGCCGATTGAGGCGGTAATGAAGGAGCTTTATTCGGAGCCTGATGTGCAAAGCTATGCAGCTGCCCCTGTCCAAAATCTCTTCCAAGTGAATAACGGCAAGACAAGAAGCTTGGACTGATTATACTGGATGGCGGATGCATTCAAAGGGATTAAAGGGAAGATACAGGTAGATGCAGATGCAGAAAAGGTATAAACGTAAAAAGGTATAGCGGTAAAGGTATAAACGTAAAAAGGTATAGCGGAAAAGGTATCATCGTAAAAAAAGTAAAGTAGAAAAAAAGGCATTATCCGTGGCGGAGCCCGTTTGAAGGGGCGGCCATGAGATATTGCCTTTTATTTTCTAAGGATTGCTTGCTAGAGAGTCAAAGACTTAAAGACTTAAAGTCTGTTTACTCCAGACCATGCTCCTTGCGGATTTTGTAAAGCCCGTTAACAACAGGGTCTGCCGGATCGCGGTTAAGCAGTTGCATGGTCAGCAGCAGATGGAACGGCATAGCGCAAACGTTATTGCCCTCCTTGATTGCCGGAAATCCGGCTTCAAGCACGGGGCCTGCTTGCTCATGCATGCTGAGATTAACATAAACCTGCTCCATCGGAAATTCATCGCGGGCCGATTTGGCGCAATGCGGCACGATCACTTCGTCAAACAGCTTTTTGCTTTCTTCATTGGTTTTGGGCGGCTCTGGCAGAGGTTTGCCGGACGGCCCTTCGTTAATCAGGTCGATGTAAAAGGAAGCCAGCCACTGCTTGGCAAGCTCGGGATCTCTGTGCTTCTCTAGCAATTCATTTATAAAAAAGCCGCAAGCGTATTCCTTTTTGGTATCGTTGCTCTTTAGCCGATAGGCGATTATGGGGCCCAGTAGTGAATTATTCATCATTTGCCCCTCAACCTGATAAGCCGGAAACTCCGCTTGCAGCATCTGCTGCGTTACCGTATAAATCGCTGTCACCAGTTTTTTCGCTTCTTCCTCGCGGTCCTTCTTGGCCTGCAATTCCTCTTCGGATTCTTTATTGACTGTGGTCATATTGGACCTCCTTCCCTTTTAGAGATTGATTTTTGAACCCGCACTTTTATCATTTTACCATTTTATGAAGCAAAGGTATAACCTGTTTGTCCGTGTATGATCGGCTCTTCTTTTTTCACCTCAAACCAGTAAGTAATGGATGACTTCGACCATGGTAGAACGCTTCATGGCAGAGGGGGCGATGTCGATGCCGGGTGCGACTTAAAACGACAAGTAATTTTTTTTTGAGCTGCAAGTGGAAGGGGAAACCGGCGGTGAAATCATTCTTGCGGACATAGATGACCTTTAGGAGACCATTTTTTCTGTATGCCAGCGTGTAATGGACATTGGTGTCCGTAAAACCCAAAAAATGCTGGTATATTAGCCAATTTGGAGGGTTAAAGGACACGGGTGTCCGTTACTCAAAACAAATCTAGCGATTTCACCCTTTAACGGACATTTATGACTGGCAGGCAACAGACCGAGTTTACGCTACCCTGTCATTGTAAACCATTACTCATTTATTTGGCACACAAGTTGGCTAAGCGGCAACAGAAATCACTTGTGGCAAGCACTTGTTATGAGGTTGAGCCCTTTTTCTATATTTACTCTATTTTGTGAATCTGGTACACTAGTTTTGGTTTATTGTTAACCAATATTATGTTTAAATAGGTTTACAATAATGTGATCGATACGAAAATAACTACCACAGCAGTAAAAGCCTTATTACTATTTTTAATCGTTGATACAGGGAGGCAGAGGTCGTGTTGGACGATAACATCAGCATGCGCACTATGGATAATCAGCAGGAACAGGCCAGGAAGATGCACGAGCGAGATAATCAGCAGGAACAGGGCAGGAAGATGCACAATCGGCATATTCAACAGGAGCAGGCTGGGCAGATGTTTGAGCGAGATAATCACCAGGGGCAGGCTAGGAAGCTACACGAGCGAGATAATCACCAGGAGCAGCACAAGCAAATCATGCAAACTGCTAAAGGAGCGAAGTATCTGGGGATGTGCAACTGGCAGGAGCTGGCTCAAAAAAGCCTTGCCGGGGAGCTTTTAAGTGTGGAGGAGGGACTGAAGGTATTGGATTGTGAGGATACCGAATTACTGCCGCTGCTGCATGCAGCTTTTTTGGTAAGGAACCACTTTTACGGCAAAAAGGTAAAGCTCAATATGATCATCAACGCCAAAAGCGGATTGTGTCCCGAGGATTGCGGCTATTGCTCCCAATCTATCGTATCCAATGCGCCAGTGAGCAAATATGCACTGCTTGATAAGGATACACTCCTCGCGGGAGCGCGCGAAGCATTAGCCCGGAAAGCGGGCACCTATTGCATTGTTGCTTCGGGAAAAGGGCCTAGCGAGCGAGAGCTGGAGGGGGTGATAGACGCAGTTAAGGAGATCAGGGCAACGATGCCGCTAAAAATATGCGCGTGTCTTGGCATTTTGAAGGAGGGTCAGGCGGAGCGTCTAGCCGAAGCCGGAGTCCACCGTTACAATCATAATCTCAATACGAGCAAAAACAATTATTCGTCCATTACAACAACCCATACATACGACCAGCGCGTACAAACAGTGGAAGCGGCTAAAGCCGGAGGCATGTCTCCTTGCTCTGGCGTTATTATCGGTTTGGGTGAGGATGAGCGCGATATCGTTGAGATGGCATATGCATTAAGAAGGCTGGATGCGGATTCCATTCCGGTAAACTTCCTGCATGCGATTCCAGGCACTCCGCTTGAAGGCAGGGAAAGAACGCCGGCGATAAAAGCATTAAAGGTACTGGCATTACTTCGTTTTATATGTCCCTCCAAGGAAATCCGGGTAGCGGGCGGACGTGAGTTAAGTCTCAGACATTTGCAGCCACTGGCATTGTATGCGGCAAACTCTATTTTTGTTGGCGATTATTTGACAACATCGGGCCAGGATATAACGATGGACCATGAAATGATTCGGGATTTGGGTTTTGAAATTGAAGAATTTTGTGTCTGATTGATACAGCAAGCTGTTGTTGCGTCAGCCTTTGAGGAAGCTATATCGATTAAAAGTTTGTCGAAAAGTAGCGTAAACCTTTTTATAACAGCAGGTGAATTTTGGAAGCTTAACGAATAAGTTATTGATTCCAATAAGATATGCTGGGGGTTGGCATTGCAATGTGGGCAGAACTGGCTGCTTTTTTACAAGCAAATACTAAACAAGCTTTGTTGATTTCAATTATTGGCACTATACTGGTCTTTTTGTACAAACAGTTCAAAACGATGATTGATAATAATGAGTCTGAAAAAAAGAAAGCTATGCAGGAAAAGCTTGAATTGTATACAAAGCTGGAGCTTGCTATTGCCAGCGTAATGCATGTAAACAATGACGGGAGTAAAGAAAAACTCTACGAGCTATTAGGTAAATGCGGCTCATATCTGTCAAAAACACAAAGACAAATTATTAGGGATTACTATAAGCAGTTTAATCCTGCTGTACTGTATTCCTTGCAATCGTTTGTCATTAGCGAAGTGGACAAACTTGATCGTCAACTGTCGGCAATGAAAGATAAGCATGAAGGTGGAGAATGGTTCCAATACATGCAACGATTATATGCGCCATTTTGGCCAATGCTATTGTTTGGCATATTGGCATTGTATATTTTTTTAACTATTAAAGTTATAAATCAAACCGATTTGATATGGATAAAAATTTTAATCTTTATTTTAGCGATTTCGGTATTTATAGGCTTATCAGCAGGTTCTGCGGCTATTATTTCTATGGTTAGAAGAGAATTTGCCAAGCAAGGTATTTTTCGTTGGGTTGCTATTATTTTGTTGGTGTTTTCACCAGCTGCAGCCTTTGTTTTTAACCGGATTGAACTGTCGGCTGTCTCAATTTTGATTCAAGTTGCCGCAATGATCTTTATAGCATACAGCAGAGGCCCTAAGTCGGTCATTACGTTATAGGGGCGGGCCTTATGAAAATTATCAATTTAGCGATACGGATTGTCTCAGAGCTTGACGAAAGGGTGGCATGATATGGATTGGACTATGGATGCTATGCTGGATTTGCTGGGAGGGCAAGCCGAAATAGAGAGGTTTCGATCAAAAGATTTCGTAACTCCGCAGCAACGGCGGCAAGCGCTCACGGAAAAGCTGAGGAGGGCGCTGGGTGAATTTCCACGGCCTGATCATCCTTTGAAGGCGGAGTTGCTGGAGCGGCGCGATCTGGGAGATGTATTGCTGGAGAAAATAGCTTATACCACGATGGAGTCAGTGCAAGTACCGGTTTGGGTATTAACGCCGAAGGGCGGAAAAGGCCCGTTCCCGGCCGTATTGGCTTGCCACGGCCATGGCAACGGACAGAGGGATGCCATTGGGCTTGATGAAGAGGAAAATGAACGGGAGGATGCTGGCATTCATAACCGGTTTGCACTTTCCCTGGCTCGCAGGGGGATGGTTGTTGCTATTCCTGAAATTATGGGGTTTGGCGTACGGAGGATTGCTCAAGAACGGAAAAGCAGTCCCAATCACAACTCCTGCGAAACGTTGTCCGCCCGATTGCTTATGCATGGGCGCACATTGGCAGGGATGAGAGTTTTTGAAGCAATGCGGGGAATCGATTATCTGCTCTCCCGTTCCGATGTTGACCCAGCGAGAATCGGAGCTTTCGGATTTTCCGGCGGCGGCTTGATTGCGGCTTATGCCTCAGCGCTGGATGAACGGATCAAGGCGACGGTATTATGCGGCTGGACCAATACGTTTGCGGGCAGCATTCTGTCTATGCGTCACTGTATCGATAATTATTTGCCTGGTATCCTCAAGGACGCGGAGCAGCCGGAGCTGGCTGGTCTCATTGCGCCCAAGGCGCTTTTTGTGGAATCGGGAGAAAAGGATCATATATTCCCTGTGCAGCATACCCGGGAGGCAATCGAGTTCTTAAAACAAACCTATGCCCAATGGAACGCGGAAGAACGCTTCTGCTGGGACATCCATGCCGGAGGTCATGAGATTTGCGGCAGGGTATCCTTCGACTGGATTCATCGCATGTTATTGGCGGAGCAATAGCCAACATTTCATTCTGCCCCGGAACAAGGTATGATAGAGGAAGCATGTCAGGCTTCGGGGGATTAACAACGACTATGACCGGATCAAAGCGATATATTCCTTTTACGTACAAAATGATGATTCCTTATCTTGCGCTTGTGCTGCTGACAGATATTCTGATCGGCTATATTTCCTATGCCATGCTTATTCAATCCCGGACGGAAATAGCGGAGTCCAGTGTGAAAACCAGCATGGAGCAAGCCAGTAACAGCATTCGCTACCAGATGGACGAAATGCAGCGGATGACGGAAACGCTTTTTGGCAGTATTTCCTTCCAGAGAGCGCTTCAGAAGGAGGGCACTCCGCTGGAGATGTATTTGACGATGCTGGACGAAATCGACCCTCAGCTCACTGCTCCCCTGCAATTTTTCGGGAACAATATTCGCATTACTCTCTTTACTGTTAATGAAAAGCAGCAAATCGTCGAGGACTATGGCATGGTTGGCAATGTCATCGGCAAAAATTATTTTGTGAGACCATTGCAGGAAATTGCGAATCAGGAATGGTTCAACCGGATAAACCACAGCCGCGAAAAAAACATATGGATGCAGGCGGGAGAAGATGCGAATTTCAGCAATTTATCGCATTTCAGACGGCTCGTTTCCTATAGCGACTACCGGACAACGATTGGTTATTTGCAGGTGACCGCCTCGCTGGAGGAAATGCTGGGGGTTCTGAACAGCTTCCCTGTACAGGAAGGGATAACGCTTCGTTTGATCAACCGGGAAGCTGGGAACATCATGTATCAATACGGTCCCGTTGAAGGCGAGGCTGGGAATGGCGATTTTCTTACGCTGCAGGAGGATATTGCAGATACCGGCTTTTATATTCAAACCTTGGTGCCGGGAGCCTACTTGACCAAGGATGCTGGAGTATTGCGTCTCAATATTATTCTGATTTGTACGGCAAGCTTTGTCGTTATGGCGCTTATTGGCCTGATCGTTGCCAGAATTTCGGGCCGAAAGATGAGCAAAATCGTTGTTATGCTTCGTTCCATTCAGGAGGGCAATTTTCAAAAAAGAATCAGGATTAATGGCAACGATGAATTTGTGCAAATTGCCGGCGCGTTTAATGAAATGGCCAGAGGTATGCAAAGCTTGATTGACAGCGTGTACGAACAAGGCAAGCAGAAAAAGCAGGCGGAGCTGGAGGCGCTGCAGGCTCAAATTAATCCTCATTTTCTTTATAATACGTTGTCGACCATTAGCAGCTTGGCCAATTTAGGCGAAATCGGGAAGGTCACGCATATGGTACAAGGCTTGTCGCGGTTTTACCGGCTGACCTTGAACGAAGGCAATGTCAATATTCCGCTCCAGCAGGAGCTTGAGCAGGTATCCACCTATCTGGATATCCAGCGTGTTCGTTATGCGGACGCTTTTAAGGTGTATATGGAAATTGAGCCGGAAATACAGCATGTACAGATTATTAAATTGATTGTGCAGCCTTTTGTCGAAAATATATTCAAGCACGCCTGGTTCGGTGAAACGATAGCTATCCGAATTACCGCGCGCAAGGTCGATGACCGTATTGAGCTGAAAATCATCGACAATGGAATCGGAATGAAGCCCGAGAAGGTGCAGGAGCTGATGAACGCTCCCGCAAGCTCCGGCGGATATGGGGTCAAAAACGTATATGAACGGATTCGGCTTCGCTATGGCGACCGGTACGGCGGAGAAATAGCCAGCATCTATGGTGCGGGAACAACGGTCAGACTATGGCTTCCCGCAGAGATGCCGGACGAAAATGAGGGCAATAGCAGCCGCGCAAACAACAAGGAGGTATGACGTGAGCATTCCAATTTTACTGGTGGACGACGAAGCGATTGATCTGGAATGGCTGCGCAGAAGAGTAGCGGGCAGCGGGCTTGGTCTGGAAGTAGCCGGCACCGCAAGCAGCGGCTTTGCCGCACTTGACATCATGCGCAAACAAAGGGTCGATATCATTTTGTCGGATATTCGAATGCCCATTATGACCGGCACCGAGTTTGCACGGAAGGCGCGGGAGATTAATCCGGCGGTTAAAATTGTATTTATTAGCGGCCATGAAGATTTCAGCTATGCCAAGGAAGCTATTGAAGTCCATGCCCACAAATATTTGCTTAAGCCCGTTGCGGACGATGACCTGTATCTGACCCTGAAGGAGCTATGCGATGTCATTAGCATAGAGCGGCAGCAGAAGCTGGCCACTACCGAAGCCTTGACTCTGGCCAGTGCGGAGCTGGTTGTGAGATGGGCGGAAAGCGGTGAGGAGCTGCCCGCAGATTCCCCGGTTGTTGCCATGCTGGAGCAGCTGGTGAGAAACGGGGCGGCAGCATCCGTCATTGAGCTGGACGATCTGGAATGGAAGCTTAAAGGGCTGAGCGATGAAAAGCGCGGAGACGTACTGCGGGACGCCTTTCACGACATCCATCATTTTATACAATCGCTATCGGCTGGCAAGCTGTTTTATTTAAAGGACAATCGGCTTCTATTGCTCTCGGCTGCCGCACAAAGGGAAAAGCTGCTTGAAAACATTCTGGAGCAAATCAGGACCAAAACTGCTTTCACAGCTACAATCGGAGCAGGCAATCCCGTCAACAGAATTGCTGATCTCAGAAAGTCCTATTGGGAGGCAAAAGCTGCGCTGCAGGCAAAATGGATTTTGGGCAAAAATCGCCTGATTCCTTATACGCCGCATCAGACCGGCGGTTTGCGTTCAGCCGATAACCTTGAAGAACTGCTGGACAAGCTGCTGGAGGAGATTATGGCTTATGATCTCGTAGCCATTGACGACAGCTTGCTGAGGCTGTTTAATGAGCCGGTCCCGTGCTCAGGCAAGCAGGAGGTGTATGACCTCATAATCCGTATAACGTCGGGGCTTCATGCCAGATTGCAAAAGCAAAATGAAAATTTATATGAAGTGCTGAAATGGGAGTCGCAGCAGCCGGAAATGCTGTTCCATTTTGAGACGGTGCACGATATTATGTCCTGGATTCGCCGCCGCTTTTTTGAGCTGTCGGAGCTGCTGTATATGAAGCGGCAGCGCCAGAAGCGCAAGCTGATCCAGGAGCTGATGGAATACGTGGAGCAAAATCTGGACAAAAAGATTACGCTGAAGGAGGCGGCTTCGCATTTTGGCTTTACGCCCAATTATTTGGGCTTTGTGTTCAAAGAGGACACGGGCGAAGCGTTCAGCGATTATTTGACCCGGGTAAAACTGGAGCGGGTGTGCGAGCTGCTGAAGGACCCCACGTTGAAAATTTACGAAATTGCCGACCGCATGGGCTATATCAATATTATTTATTTCAATCGCCAGTTCAAGCAGGCGATGGGGCTTACCCCCGGAGAATACCGAAAAAAACACAAAATTTAGAGGTAGCTCAAAAAGTCCGCTTCCCATTACGGGTCATGACTGGCGTCATGGCCGGCGGCGAATATGGCTTTCAGCCGAAACTTCCGTTGCTCACTTAGCTTTCACTAAGCTCCGCTACTCAGTTTCTAGCTTCAAGCCATCTTCTTGGTACTGAGAACCGGACTTTTTGAGCTTTCATTTTAGAGGTAGCTCAAAAAGTCCGCTTCCCATTACGGGTCATGACTGGCGTCATGGCCGGCGGCGAATATGGCTTTCGGGTGAAAGCGCTCCGAGGAGGGGCGCTTTTTTGGTGCTTATTTTGCGGTTATAAACTTTATTTCGGTTGTATCGGTGAAAAAGTATTATTTTTTGTTGCTCCCCTGAATGCCGTTTGTCCATTTGAAAAACTATAATAAAGTCAAATAGAGAACGAGGAGTGATGGGAGATGAGCAAAAGCGGGTTTTGGCATGACGTCAAAAAATATCGCGCACTGCTGCTTATGCTGGCTCCGGCAGTTTTGTTTTTCCTGCTGTTTGCCTATGTGCCCATGGCCGGCATCGTGCTGGCATTTAAGCAATACAACTACAGCGACGGGATTTTTGCAAGCCCCTGGAACGGCTTGAACAATTTCCGGTTTTTCTTCGAATCCGGAGATGCCTGGCGAGTAACGAGAAATACGGCGTTGTATAATCTGGCCTTTATTCTTGTCAATAACCTGCTTCAAATCGTAGCGGCTATTCTGCTGTTTGAGGTAGCAGGCAAATGGTTCCGCAAAATTACGCAGTCCATTCTGTTCCTGCCGTATTTCATTTCCTGGGTTGTTGTTGGCGCGATTGCGTACAACATGTTTAACTACAACGTGGGTACGATAAACGTAGCATTGGAATGGCTAGGCTTTGCCAAGATCGATATTTACAACACGGCTTCTTATTGGCCGTTTATCCTGGTAGCCGTTACCGCATGGAAAGCGCTTGGTTACGGAACGATTATGTATCTGGCGGCCATTACAAGCATTGATACGGAAATGTACGAAGCCGCTGAAATCGACGGCGCAAACATTTTCCAGCGTATTTTCAAAATTACGATTCCAAACCTGATGCCAACGCTGATCATTTTGGTGCTTCTGGCAATCGGCAATATTTTCCGCGGCGACTTCGGCATGTTCTATAACATGATCGGCAACAACAGCATGTTGTTCTCGGCGACGGATGTTATCGATACCTTTGTATTCCGCTCCTTGACGACAAACAATGAAATCGGCATGTCTGCTGCGGCCGGCTTCTACCAATCCATACTCGGTTTCGCGACCATTCTGCTTGCTAACTACGCGGTACGAAAATACGACAAGGATCGGGCATTGTTTTAGCCTGGAGAGGAGGGAAAGCGCATGGCTTCACCAACTGCAACAAAAGGCAAGTTCAAGTTTTCCGATAAAACTCTTTTGTCCATTATCGGCTACATCATCATGACTTTGCTTGCTATCGTTTGTATCGTTCCTTTTATACTGATCATTTCATCGTCCTTTACAGACGAAATGGCCATTACGCTTAACGGCTATCAAATTATTCCGACGGTTTTTTCAACAGAAGCGTATAGCGTTTTGTTCAAATATCCAAAGGATATGATAGCTGCTTACGGAGTTACGATTGGCGTAACGGCGATAGGAACGGTGCTTGGCCTGTTCCTTACGGCAATGACAGCTTACGTCCTGTCTCGCCGCGACTTCAAATGGCGCAACCAGTTCTCCTTTTTCTTCTTCTTCACAACGCTGTTTAACGGCGGTCTGGTGCCATGGTACCTCATGATGAACGCGCTTGAGATGAAGGATAATTATTTGGCGCTTGTGCTGCCGCTTCTGCTGAACGTCTTTTATATCATCGTTATGAAGTCGTTTATGAGCAGCATACCGGATGCCATTACGGAATCCGCAAAAATTGACGGAGCAACCGACTTTGGCATTTTTATCAAGCTGATTCTTCCGTTGTCCAAGCCCGCTTTAGCAACCATCGGATTGTTTCTGGCGCTGGGTTATTGGAATGACTGGTATAACGCGCTGCTTTTCATAGGGAAATCCGAGATGATGCCGCTGCAATATTATTTGTACCGCATGCTTGCCAATATGGACGGCCTGCGTAAAGCGATGATGGCTTCAGGTATGGCGGTTAACTTCGCAATGCCGACGGAAAGTCTCAAAATGGCCATGACGATAGTTGCAACCGGCCCGATTTTCCTGGTATATCCGTTTATTCAACGTTATTTTGTCAAAGGTCTTACGATTGGCGCTGTAAAAGGGTGACCTCAGGATTTTCCTGGTTATCATAAAAAATTGATTTGGGGGATGTAAATATGAAAGGATCTCGTAAGCTTGCTTCCATGATGTTGGTGCTGGTTCTGGCTCTTACAATGATTTTGTCAGCATGCGGCAGCAAAAACGATAACGCCGGTACTGGCAGCACGGCTGCTCCTGGCGAAAACGCTGGCAGCACGGATAAGGAATTGAAATTGAAAATGGTTATGCTCGGCGGCAAACCAATAGATTACGATCAGGTTTTCGGTGAGATAAACGCCAAGCTGAAAGAAAAAGCAAACGCAACTCTTGACGTTGAATTTTTGGACTGGTCCGACTGGGCTACGAAATATCCGCTTAAATTTGCCGCTCAGGAAAATCTTGATCTGATTTACGCGGCTAACTGGGCGAACTACAACGACCAGGCAACCAAAGGCGGTTTTCTGGAGCTGACGGAAGACATGCTGAAGCAGCATTTGCCTAAAACCTTTGAAGTTATGCCTCAAGCGGCATGGGATCAAGCAAAAGTAAACGGCAAGATATATATGGTTCCGCAAAACAATGACGAAACCATCGACAAGGTTGTTCTGATTCGTCAAGACCTGCTGGAAAAATACAACCTTGAGCCTGTAACAAGCCCTGAAACCTTTGCAACTTACCTGAAAACAATTGCGGCTAACGAGCCGGGCGTTACAGCTTACGGCGCTCGTCCTGGCGACGGCTGGAAATGGCATGAAATGGACGATATGCTGCTGGAGCAAAACAACAACTGGACAGTAGCCGACCTCAGCGTTCCGCTGGCGTTCAAAACGGATGATCCAAACGGCGAGTTGTTCACCGTATACGAAACTCCAGAGTTCCTGGAGCTGCTCAAATACTACAAAGACCTGGCCGACAACGGCGTATGGACAAAAAACGTATTGAGCGAAAAAAGCGACGTATGGCAAGACATGCTGGCCGGCAAGGTTGGCGCACGCAGCCACAATATCGGTACGCTTGGTTTGAATATGGTAGAGGGTAACAAAGCCGGCAAATTCAAGTTTGACGTAGCCGACATTACGCCTGACCGTTACAAGCTGAACGCTTTGTCGACGCAAAACGGCATGGCCGTTTCCGCAACAAGCAAAAATGTTGAGCGTTCCCTGATGGTTATCGACCTGCTGCAAAGCGACAAAGAGCTTCATGATCTGATGATGTACGGCATTGAAGGCAAGCATTACATTGCGGTTGGCGACGATAAGTACAAGCAAGGCGAAGCTGCTCCCAACTACACTGGCTTCTCCAACTGGGGCTTCAACTCCAAGCTGAACCGCGTGGACGATTCCATTCCTGCTTCCGCAATCGCGATTACAGATGCTTGGAAAGATAAAGTCTACCACTTCCCGCTTGAAACATTTGTATTCGATAACAGCAACGTGAAAAACGAAGTGTCCAACGTAGGCAACGTTATGCTGCGTTACGCTATTCCTTTGGAATACGGCTTGATCGACGATCTCGAAAAAGGCCGCGACGAGCTGGTTAAACAGCTGAAAGCTGCCGGTATCGACAAAATTAAAGAAGAAATGCAAAAACAAATCAATGCTGCTCTTGGCAAATAAGCAATAATCTATGAGGTGCTCCCGGCTTTTGCGGGGGGCACCTCGCCTTTTATTTAAACCATAATCAGGGAGGACAAACATGGAATATGCCATTTCGGTTCGCAATGCAACAAAAGCCATCTATCCGTCATCGCTCAAAATGAACGGGTCTAACCCGCAAGGGGACAGGATCAGCTTTACAAACTACTATATGGAATGGAACGGAAAGCCGTTTATCGCCATTTGCGGCGAATATCATTATGCGCGTTACGATGAAAAAGGCTGGGATTTGGAAATCGGGAAAATGAAAATGTCCGGCATCAATGTTGTTGCGACTTATATTTTCTGGAATCACCATGAAGAGACTGAAGGAAGCTTCAACTGGTCCGGCAATCGGGATTTACGCAGGTTTGTGGAATTATGCGCGAAGCGCGGCTTGCATGTTATTTTGCGCGTGGGGCCATTTTGCCATGGAGAGGTTCGCAACGGAGGGTTGCCGGATTGGCTGTTTGGCCAAACGTTTGAGGTTCGTTCCAACGATGAAGGTTATTTGAGCTATGTGCGCAGGCTGTATGGGGAGATCGGCAAGCAGGTAGAGGGGTTGATGTTTAAGGATGGCGGACCCGTTATCGGCATCCAGCTCGAAAATGAGCTAAACGCAGCATCCGCTCCGTGGGAGATGACAACCAAGCAAGGCGATGAATATTTGGGCGGAGGCGCAAGCGGCGAAGAAGGCATACGTCATATGCGCTATCTCAAAACGATGGCCGAGGAAGCAGGACTCGTTACGCCGATTTATACGAGCACCGGCTGGGACAATGCGCCGCTGCTGGAGGATGAGGTGCTTCCGCTCTATGGCGGTTACGCCTACACCCCATGGAGCGTAACGGCAGAGCAGCCGGACCAGCAGCCCACGGGAGAATACGTGTTCCAGGATTATCACAACGATGACGCAAGCAAAAATCGTTTCACTCCGCCATATCCACGCGAAAAATATCCGTTTGCTTGCTGCGAAATGGGCGGCGGCATGCAAACCTGGTATTTGGCCCGTTTTCAGGTTGAGCCTGAAAGCGTATCCGCAATGACGATGATGAAGCTGGCCGGTGGCTGCAACTTTGTCGGTTATTATATGTTCCATGGAGGAACAAACCCGATGGGGGAAACCGGATACCTCAATGAAAATACGACGCCGAGATTTTCGTACGATTTTCAAGCGCCTATTGGGGAATTTGGGCAGATTAGACCCTCCAACGACTTGCTTCGTCCGCTGCATTATTTTTTGCAAAGCTTTGGCGGACGGCTGGCGCCCCTTGCTACTGTATTGCCGGATAATGCGCTTGACATCACCCCGGAAAATAATGAAAATTTGCGTTATGCCATAAGGACGGACGGCAAAAGCGGTTTCCTCTTTATAAACAACTATCAGGATCACGTCGAAATGCCTAGGCATGAAAATGTAAAATTTGCCCTTGATACCACAGCTGGCAAAATCGTATTTCCACCGCGTAAGGGCTTGACTATCGAACCGGGAGCCTCTCTCATGCTGCCGTTCCGATTTGATTTGGGAGGAGCTATGCTGCTTGCGGCAAGCTGCCAGCCGGTGACGGAAGTAAAAGGAGCAGATACCGATACCTACTTCTTCCGTGCGCCAGCGAGCCAGGCTGCCGAGCTTTTGCTGGATACGGCCACTTTTTCGGAGCTTTCAGTGGAAAACGGCATGGCCGGGCAAGGAAGCGACGGCGTTATGATTGTTACCACTATTCCCGGTAAGTCGGCACAGATTCAATTTAAAGCGCCGGGCGGCCGTATCATTCGAGTCTATGTCATGACGGAGACGGAAGCTGCGGGCATGTGGCAATCGGAGCTTGGCGGCGAGCGTTGCGTTATCTTTTCCGATGCGGCAATTGTTATGAATGAAGAAGGAGTTTCTTTTATAAGCGAGGGCAGAAGTGAATTTCAGTGCCGCGTATACGATGCACCTGGGCATTCAAGCCTTAAGCTTGCGCCAAAATCCGAGGGAGCTGTAGCTGATATAGAAAAGCAAGGATGGTTTAGCCAATACAGCTTTAAGCTGCCAGCTTATGAAGTCGAAATGGAGCTACAGCCCCTTCAAGAGCATAAGGTGGCGCTGAGTTTTCCAACTGGGCTGCCGCAAGGGGCTTATGATGTACTGCTGCATATCGATTATACCGGAAATGTGGGGTATGCTTTCTCGGATGGTAAGCTGCTGCATGACCATTTCTACAACGGCAAGCCGTGGGAGCTGGGATTGTCCCATATTCGCGGGAACATGCGGGACAATACGCTCGTGCTTCAGACGACGCCGCTGCGTAAGGGAAAGGTAACGATTGCAAAAGACGCGGCTATGGCCGTGTCACGCCAGTTCGAAGGCGAAGAGATTGCTGCTATTCATGGCGTCAAAGCAGAGCCGATTTATCGTCTGGATTGTTCAATCGCAACATCCTGAGCCTGCAGCAACTTCCATTTTCCAACCTTGCTTTGTTATAATGAAGCTGCATAAAGGCAATAGATAAAATATAAATATGCGTTCAAGGAGAGTTGGACAAGCATGCGGAAAATGGCAGCAATAATCGGCGGGCTTGCCGCCGTTGCGTTGGGAGCTTTGCTGATCGTTAATCTTGGCGGCAAGGCTGATGACCAGGTATTGGGAACAGAGGATATCAAACAGCTCGTCAGAGAATACAGCTCGGGACAAAGCGATGTAAAAAACGCCTCCATTTCATCAACGGAGCTCATTGTAACGGGGAATAATAATCAATCTGTCACCTATCCATTGCCGAAGGACGAATTTTTTGTCTCCATTGCTCCTTTTGTAAATGAAACTCATCCTTGTGCCATTCATAGCTTGACAGGCTGTCAGGGCGAGCTGAAGGGGCAGGAGATCAAGCTTACGGTCAAGGACAATGAAGGAAATACGGTGATTGATGATACGGTGAGCACGCTGGATAACGGCTTTGTTGATTTGTGGCTCGCGCGAGATAAAACCTATTCTGTAAGAATCGAACAAAACGGATTAACCTCGGAGTCGCAAATATCCACCTTCGAGGGAGACAACACCTGTATTACAACGATGCAATTAATTTAACAAGTCAAATGCTTGCGGGGCTGTCCAAAAAGTCTTACGGTGAATAAGATTCAGCAAAGCCGTTTCTCTCTGCTGAATAGTTCTTCGTTTCATTGACTTTTTGGACGTCCCTATTTTTTGTTTTTTTGTTACCCGATTAAAGAGAGAATAAAAAGCGCCAATCCCGCTCCCAATAGAAAAAATATAAATAGAATATAACTCGTCAAGGTAAATGCACTGCCGCTCTGGACAAAGCTGTTAATGATAGCGCGTGACGGGTCGATGGGGTCGTATAAAACCTCCACCCGGGTGCCAGGGCTGGGAGCAGGGCTTTGCCTGACGATGGATTCAATAACATATTCTCTCCCCGATGGCGTTTGGAACACAAAAACCGGCTTTTTATCTGCAAAATGCTGCAGATGCCGCCGATCCGCGATCACTTGCCCCTCCGTTTTTGACCAGCCTGCAGTTCTTCTCCGCATTATAAATCCGATGATCCAGAATACGGCTGCAAGCATTGTGCCTCCTCCAGCAATCATACCCGGAATAAACCAGATGTTCATTCATTTCCTCCCTCTCCCAATATTTTCATTTTGCCTGGAGTCATGTTAACTCCTATACGGTTTTGTTTATTAGCCGTTTCAGCCTCAAACGGATAATTAATGTTGACAAAATTAATAGTAATGATTACGATTAGTAAATCGAAAAAATTACTATTAAATGCGAGGCAAAATTGGAGCAATTCAGACGGTCTTGCGGAGCACACGGAGGGACATAGGAATGGCAATGGACAAAAAGCTGCCTGTAACCGTACTTAGCGGTTATTTAGGAGCAGGGAAAACGACGATTTTAAACCATGTATTAAACAACCGCAGCGGCATGAAGGTTGCCGTAATTGTTAATGATTTGAGCGAGGTTAACATTGATGCGGATTTGATTCAAAGCGGAGGCGGTTTGTCGCGGACGGAGGAAAAGCTGGTGGAAATGTCGAACGGCTGCATCTGCTGCACGCTGAGGGAAGACCTGCTTCGCGAGGTGGAGCGTCTGGCGCTGGAGGGCCGGTTTGATTACATACTGATCGAATCGACAGGGGTTGGCGAGCCTGTGCCGGTAGCGCAAACCTTCTCGTACATCGATCAGGAGCAGGGCATTGACTTGACGCAGTTTTGCAGACTTGACTGCATGGTCACCGTCGTGGACGCCTACCGCTTCTGGAGCGACTTTTCCTCCGGTGAATCCTTGATGGATCGCAAGCAGGACGTTGGCGAAGGCGATACCAGGGAGGTCGTGGACCTGCTCATTGACCAAATCGAGTTTTGCGACGTGCTCATTTTAAACAAATGCGACAGAGTGGGAGAAAAGGAGCTGGAGGATTTGGAAAAGGTGCTGAAGGCGCTCCAGCCCAAGGCTAAGCTGATTCGCTCCAGTCACGGTAAGGTCGACCCTGCCGCCATTTTGAATACCGGATTGTTTAACTTCGAGGAAGCAAGCCGTTCGGCGGGATGGATTCAGGAGATGGAGAAGGAGCATCATGTGCCGGAAACGGAGGAATACGGCATTTCCTCCTTTGTCTACGAGCGCTCTCGTCCCTTCCATCCCGGCAGGCTGATGAAGTGGATGTCCAGTTGGCCGGAGCAGGTCGTTAGGGCCAAAGGCATCGTTTGGCTGGCTAGCCGCAACGATATGGCGCAAAACTTCAGCCAGGCCGGCCCTTCCATCCAGTTTGGTCCCGCAGGCAGATGGGTGGCATCACTGCCGGAAAGCATGCACGCCGAAATATTCAGGGACAATCCCGACATCGAAAAAAACTGGAATGATACGTATGGCGACCGCATTAACAAAATGGTGCTGATCGGCATGTCGCTTGACCGTTCTGCCTTGTCCGGCGAGCTGGACCGCTGTTTGCTGACAGAGGAGGAGATGAGTTTGGAATGGTCCTCCTTCAGAGATGATTTCCCGGATCACAGCGATGTTCAATTAGAGGAAATGCTCCAGTAAATGACTTGTGCCCAGGTGGCAGCAGGGGCATTAATCTGCAAATGCTTTGTGCAAAGTTAAATCAATCAGCAAGAGGAGATGAACACATGCGAGTGACCATTACGTTGGCTTGTACCGAATGCGGAGACCGCAACTATACCACGACAAAAAATAAACGAAATCACCCGGAACGGCTGGAGCTTAAAAAATATAGCCCCCGACTCAAAAAATATACAATACACAGGGAAACCAGATAGAGAGGTTTTCAAGCGCTCGTTTGTATTCCCGGATTTCACCATCTGAACATTTTATTCAGAGAAATCCGGGAACTATTGAGACGTTACTTAATTGAAAAATCGTTCCAGACCGGTGCGCAGGTTATCATGGGCCCAGCTGATATGGTCCTTATTTTCATATTGACGATAATAACATTCTATAACCATAAGTAAATCCCTGAACAAATCGTAAAGCTTAAGCCGTTCTAGCTCCGACGGTGTGGCGGGCGTTCTGCCGTATCCTTTTTCAAACGGGGCATGCCGGTCAAAATGGCTAAAATAGTATTCATCCAGCGGATCGCCCCATAATGAGCGCTCCAGATCAATAATGGCGCTAATTTCGCCGTCCCGAACAAAAACGTTGCCGTCCCACAAATCCCACAGTACCAGATGGGCTTCCGTTACCTCCTCCATGACAGACAGCCGATTTTTAATCTCCTCTTCCAACAGCTCATAAGTGACGGGCAGCTCAACGCGAGCCGTTTTTCCATCCTCAAGAACGCCAAAAATGAGATCCGAGAAAGCTTCCTTCCAGGTTGCGCGAACGCCATCCTCCGGAAACAACGGTCCATATACGCTGCCTTTAATGTTGTTGATTATGCGGTTGTATACGCCAAGCTGATAACGGATGCCGGCAAGCTGCTCCTGGCTTAAGCTGTCTCGTACTTTATTCAGAGGTTCTCCTTCAACAAACTCCATAATAAAATATTCCGCCGGAATGAGCCGGCAGGTCGGATCGTACACATAGACATGAGGTACAGGCACGCCGCCGCGTTCCAGAACAAGCCGAAGTGTCTCCACCTCGGTTTGCATATTGTTGCTCTCGCAGCGCATTACTTTTTTGTCTCTTGTCGGAGCAACCTTCAGCACGACGCGTCGTCCGTCCGCAAGCTGTATGGCATAGGCTGTATTGGCCCAGCCGTCGGTTAATTCCGTGGCTTCGCCGAAACCTTGGCCAAAGGCCTTTTTGATAATGCAGCTCATTTGCTCCTGGCTGAGCTTGCTTTTATTAAAGCTTTCCATAAAAATGAATTCACCTTCTGTTTGAAATGAATTAACGGTTCTATACCGATCCGATGATATGGCTCGTCCACATCATGCCCGGAGATGGGACAAGGGCTTGTTGGAGAGCTGCTACACGTTTTTCGATGAGCAGCAGGCATATTCCTGCTCTTCATTGCGTCGAAATTGCGGCTGGAATACGTAGAAAAGATGTCATTTTAAATAAAAGCCCAAAAGAAGCTGGAGCAGAGGAAATAGAATCATTAATTTTTACAATAAAATCTATAGTTTAACAGGTTTAGAAAAAATGAAAAAGAAGCTAGGATTGAATTGGGAGGTGTTCTTTATTAAGAATTGTAAGCGCTTCACAAAAGCGGTTTAACAAAAAAATGATGGAGGCGATTAATGAAGATGGTCAAACGTTATGCAAAAGTAATAGCGGCCGCGCTGGCTGTACTGCTTGTATTGCCTGCAGGCATCGGTGCGGGGAAGGCTTCTGCGAGCGCTGACGATGCGGCAAGGCAGGTTGTCATTGAACATCATTTTGAGGATGGCACGCAAGGATGGTACAAGCGGGGAAGTGAAACAGTTACGCATTCGCTTGATGCAGCCTATGAAGGCAGCGGCAGCTTGTTGACTGAGGGAAGGAGCGCAACCTGGAACGGGCCGGGTTTTAATCTGGCTGCTACCGGACTGCTCCAGAAGGAAGCCGTTTATGAGATTAGCGCTTATGTCAAATTGAAGGAAGGCACGGAAGGCAATGAAGCTCTCCAGCTTTCCGTCAGGCAGACGGGAGCCGATATTGAATACGTAAATCTGGGTTCTGCTGTATCCGTTGGAAGTGAGGATTGGGCTTTAGTGACGGGCCAATATGTATACGACAAAAAGGCAACGGTGCTTGAAATTTATTTGGAGAGCACCTCTAGCGCTACGGCGGCTTATTATATGGACCGGTTTGTAGTTGAGCTTATACAGGCTGCGCCAGAAGGTCCAGAAGGTCCGGAAGAGCCTGAGGAGCCAGGAGAGCCGGAAGGACCGGAAGGGCCAGAGGAGCCATCGGACGGTGCGTTTGTTTACGATTTTGAAGACGGCACAATGATGGGCTGGACCTCCAGAGGCGAGGAATCAACAAGCGTGACAGAGGAGGCTGCGCATAGCGGTAGCCGAAGCCTCAAGTCCTTTAATCGGACAGAGTCGTGGAATGGGCCAAGCCGGGATTTAAAGGCGCTGCTTCAGCCTAATACGACCTATCGCATCTCTGCTTTTGTCCGGCTTGGGGCTATTCCAGATTCTCCAAGCACAGTCAGGCTGACGATGGAGAACAGGGCATCCGGCGCGTCGGGATCTTCATATACATCGCTAGCATCGGCAACGGTCGATTCAACGGATTGGATCGAGCTGAAGGGGACGTTCAGCTACGGAGGAACGCTCGACACGCTCAGTCTGTATATCGAATCCTCGAACGTAGCGGACCAGCTGTATATTGATGATGTCGTTATAGCGCCTCCGGGCGGCATACAGACCGACATTACGCCCTTGAGCGATGCCTTTAGCGATTTTTTTGAAATTGGAGCAGCGGTAGAGCCGGTCCATCTGAATGGCGTGCATAAGCAATTGCTGGAGTATCACTACAATTCCATTGTTGCAGAAAATGCGATGAAGCCTTCGTCGATCAATCCGTCGCCTGGCGTATTTAACTGGACGGGAGCCGATCGGATACGGGATTATGCCAGAGATAATGGCATGAATTTGCGTTTCCATACGCTCGTTTGGCATGAGCAAGGCGCAGACTGGATGCTGAAGGATGAAAATGGGGTTGAGTTGGCGGCGACTCCTGAAAACAAACAGCTGGTATTGCAGCGTCTGGAGACTTATTTGCGCGAGGTCGTCGCCAGATACAAGGACGATGTTCGCGATTGGGATGTTGTCAACGAGGTTATCGACGAAAACCGTCCTGACGGAATGAGAAACAGCGCCTGGTACCGTTTGACGGGCCTGGATTTTATTCGGACAGCGTTTAGAGTCACCCGGGAGGTTGCCGGGGAAGGAGCCAAACTATATATCAATGACTATAATACACATCAGCCAAGAAAACGGGATTTTCTGTACGATCTGGCCTTAGGGCTAAGAAATGAAGGAGTGCCGATTGACGGGGTGGGCCATCAAACCCACATTAATATAGCAAGCCCGTCCATTGAACTGATTACGGATTCCATCCGCAAATTTGGCGAAGCAGGCTTTGATAATCAGCTGACGGAGCTGGATGTATCCGTTTATACTAACAATTCCGATGCCTATACCGTTGTTCCAGAGGGGCTGCTTGTGGAGCAGGGCCAACGGTACAAGGAGCTGTTTCAGGCATTAAAATCGCTGGATATGGAGGGTAAAGCGGCGGGCGTGCAGGACGGCTGGATCAGCAACGTAACGCTTTGGGGCATTGCGGACGATCATACCTGGCTGCATAACCGCCCGGTTTCCAGACAGGATGCGCCGTTCCCTTTTGACAAAAACTATAGGGCAAAACCTGCTTATTGGGGAATGGTAGACCCGGATAAACTGCCGATTACTCCGAAAACAGCAAGATCAACAAAGGGAACGCCTACAAGCCTGGGGGCAAATGACCCGGCATGGGGCCCCGTCCCGTCTGTAAAAAGCGAGGGCAGCGAAGACCTTCAAGTATCGTTTAAAACATTGTGGGATAGCGGCAAGCTTTATGTGCAAGCGGAAGTAAAGGACGATACTATTCGTCAAGGCGACAAAGTAGAGCTGTTCCTCCATGACGGAGAAGCGGCTTCGCATGTGGAGCTATCGCGCGGAGGCGCAGGAAGTGCAGAGCTTTCTAATGGTTATCGGGTAGCTGGAGCGCTGCCTCTTGCAACGCCGGGCACGTCAGGGGGGCAGGTGAGGTTTGATATTCGCGTCACGGACACGGGGACAGACGGCAGCCCGGATAACATCGGAAACGGGAAAATCGTGTCATGGAGCGATCACCGGAACAATCAGCACACCGACCAGTCGGGCTATGGCGTCTTGACCTTTGCCGATGCCCTTACATTAGGCCAGGCGTTTAAAGGAACTCCCGTTATTGACGGAGAACTCGATGCTTTATGGCAAAGCGCACCCGAGATGGGAACCGGAGTTTGGGTGCAGGGAACAGCGGGCTCAACGGCAAAATTCCGAACGCTGTGGGATGAAAGCCATTTGTATGTATACGCGGTGGTCTCCGACAACAATTTGAGCGATCGAAGCGCCAATCCGTGGGAGCAGGATTCCATCGAAATTTTTATTGATCAGAATAACGGCAAAACCACGGAGTATGAAGGCGACGACGGCCAATACCGGATCAATTTCAAGAATGTCCGTTCCGTAGGCGGGTTTGCAAGTCTGGATAACCTTGTTTCGGAGGTGAAAATATTAAAGGATGCTTCGGGAGCAGATGTTGGGTATACAGTCGAAGCGGCGATCAAGCTGCCTGACATTACGCCTTCCGAAGGGCAATATATCGGCTTCGACTTGCAGGTGAACAATGACAGCAATGACGACGGCTCGCGCGATAGCATAGCGATGTGGGTTGATCCAAGCGGACAGTCTTATGCCGATACGTCAAGACTTGGCGTATTGCGCTTGAGCCAGCATCCGCCAGCTTCAACTTCTAACTCAGGCTTTTACTACGTCTCGCCAGTGACTGAAATTAATGAGGGCATTATTTTTCCGCCCCTCACGTTAGCCCAGGGCACAGCCAAAGCCGGCGTAACTGAGGAGCAGCTGCGGAGAGCGTTGCAGCAGGTCTCTAAAAGCAACAACAGCTTAATGGATGTTGACATACAGCTGAAAAAGCTGAGCGGCGAAACGGCCTATGAGCTAAAATTGCCTGCAGTTGATCTGGGTGATGCGGAAGGCGTCATGCTTAACATTGTGACCCCAAAAGGGACATTGAAACTGTCAGGCAAGCTGCTGTCGGACGCTGCGGCAATGGGCTTGCCGGATGTAACGCTGCTGCTGTCCGAACATGTGTTGAAGCAAACGGAAGCCGCTGAATGGTTTGCCGCCGTAGGGAACCGTCCGGTCTTGAAGGTGAGCCTTATGGCGGGGGGGAAAGAAGCGGATCAGGCATTAACAAGCGCTCCCGTGGAGCTGTTTATTCCTTATAAATCAGCCCAAGAGGAGTTGGCGTCTCGCCATCAGCTGGTTGTCTTGCAGCTTAACAATGATGGCGCGGTTTCACCCGTGGTGAATAGCCGTTACAGTGAAGAAAAAGGCGGGCTACTGTTTCATAGTCATATCCCTGGCATTTTTGCGATAGCCTATGCGCATCCCGAACCGGTAAGTACACCGGAAACGGAGCCAATTGCAGAGTGGGCTCTCGAAGCCGTTGAGACGTTAGCTGCGAGGGGCATAATAGGGAATGGCCTCAGCGGGACGTTCACGATGTCCGAGGGAGTCAGCAGAGGCGACTTTGTCAGGATGCTGGTTGACGTTCTGGAGCTGAGTGCAGCCGATGCCAAAACCGAATCATTTAATGACGTTTCTGCTTCGGATAGCCGGTACGAGGCGCTGCGGATTGCAAAGGAGCTTGGCATTGCAGCAGGCGTTGGCGGAAACAGCTTTAACCCCGACAAGCAATTAAGTCGTCAAGATATGATGGTATTGGCGAGCCGCGCCTTGTCTGCTGCCGGCAAGCAATCCGGCCATGAGGTAATGGAAGAAGGCGCTGGTCTTGAGGCGTATTCCGACCATCTTCAAGTAGCTAGCTATGCCCGTGAAAGCGCAGCGTTGCTGCTGTCGCTGGGCGTGTTGAACGGCATTGACGGCAAGCTGGCTCCTCTGCGTCAGGCTTCTGCCGGGCAAGCTGCCGTTTTGCTATATCGAATTTGGCTTATGTCTTAAAAATAAGCTTTAATAGATAATTTTAAAAAGCTCCCTTGGCCCGGCGCATTGCGTCCAGGCCGGGGAGCTTTGTATTGATGTAAAACATGAGTTATGGCCAAAGTTAAGGCAAAGGCTAGTCTCATCTGGTCGAAATCGTGAGTGGATTTTTTTTCTGGAATTAGTCTCTATTTCGTTCAAAGCGGGTATATTCATAGTAACCATTTGTCCCAAAGGAGGTTTGATTCATGACCAAGCCTAATCCCTACCGCTGGCTAAATCTGCTGTTTTATGTCGGCGTGCTTGCCGTAAACGCGTTGTCTGTTGCGCTGCCGCTAGGGGGAATCACCACAAAGGAGCTTTCGGATCGCTACTACACCCTGCTGACGCCTGCAGGCTACGCGTTTTCTATCTGGTCGGTCATTTATTTGTTGCTTGGCGGATTTATTGTTTACCAGTTCGGGCGAACTGCCGCAGGCTCCAGCTGGTCCCGCGCTATCGGTCTGCCGTTTATTATCAGCTGCGTTGGCAATATGGCGTGGCTGCTGCTTTGGCATTTTCAGCAAATCGAGCTGTCCCTTGCCGCCATGCTTCTTCTGCTGGTTTCGCTAATTTTTATTTATTCGACGGTTATGCATATTTTGTCCCCGACAGTCGGCGAACGCTGGTTGGTTCGCTTGCCCTTCAGCATTTATCTGGGCTGGATTTCCGTCGCAACCATTGTGAATGTCAGCATTGTGCTGAAAAAAAACAACTGGAGCGGATGGGGACTGACGGAGGCCTCCTGGGCCGTGATTATGCTTTGCGTCGGCACGCTGCTTGCCGTGTTAGCCAGCTACCGTTACCGTAACGTCTGGTATCCGCTCGTATTTGTGTGGGCATATGTTGCGATTGGCATAGAGCATAAGGAGACTGCGCCAGTCTATTACAGCGCCCTGGCACTCGCTGCTTTGCTGCTCCTGTATTGTCTCTATCTTTTGCTGATTGCGCAGCTGCCCGCCGGACGAAAACGGCGATAAGGCAGACTATATAGCAGCAGGCGGCACCAATGCTCAAGCTCGCCCGCCGCAAGGCTTCGGCCCGCGGCGGAATATCCTGTTTTATCATCAATATGGGCGCTGTATAACCGGTGTCTGGCGCGGTGCAGAGCCGAACGTACGGAAGGGATGCTTTTTTCCGTCAAAGCCGCAATATCCGGCACGGCATACCCGTAGTGGTCCGCGAGCAAAACCAGCTCGAGCTGTGGCGCTGACAATCGTTCCGCCATCGTTTCCACGATGGAACGAACACGGGCATATTCCAGCTCCCGGTAAGGGAGCCGGGTTAAATCTTCAGCAGGCAGGTCGCAGCTGCGGCCGCGTTGCCTTCTGTGCTTGTCGATCCAGATGTTGCGTGCCGCCCTTTTTAGAAAAGAGGTCATATACAGCGGAGGTTCTCCAGTTCTGGCATTCAAATAAAGGTATGCGCGCAGCAGCACCTCCTGCTGCAAATCTTCAGCGTCCCATCCGGAGTTGGTCAACCTCCGGCAATAACGGGAGAGGCCCGATAAATGCGGCAGGACAAGCTCTTCAAACCACAAATTCCTTCACCGCCTTATCCAAACTGCGTTAGTCAAAACGCAACGCTTCAATCGGCTTTAGCCGGGCTGCCTTGTTTGCCGGAAATATACCGAACAGGATACCGATGGCTATAGAAAATCCAACGGCCAGCAGCGTAACATCCAGCGAATAGACAACATCCATGCTCATCGTGCGGGAGACAAGCTGGGAAACGCCATAGCCAAAAGCAATGCCCAGCAGTCCGCCGCTGCCGCTTAATACAATTGCCTCTATAAGAAATTGCAGCAGGATATCTCGCCTTCTAGCGCCAATAGCCTTGCGAATCCCGATTTCGCGTGTTCTTTCCGTCACGGATACAAGCATGATATTCATGATCCCGATTCCGCCAACAATTAAGGAAATAGCCGCTATTCCGCCAAGGGCGACCGTTAAGGTGTCTGAAACGGAGGTGACAGTAGCAAGCAAATCCTGCTGGCTGAATAGGCGGTAGCTGTTTGTGTTGCCCCGGAAATGGCTGGCCAGCTCTTGCTCCAGCCTGCTGCTCACGCTATCCATTTGCTCCTCGCTGTCCACCTGAACATAGATTGTCCTTACGCCAAGGGAGCGGAAGACCCGCTCCGCGGTCGACAGCGGCACAATGACCAGCTCATCGTTAGAGCCCGCGCTGGAATCTCCTTTTTCCGCAAGAAGCCCTACGATTTTGTGGCGGATTCCGTTAATCAGCACATATTGTCCTACGGGATCATCCAGTCCGAACAGCTCTTCCGCAGTGGCGGAGCCGATAACGGCAACCTTTTGCTTTAAGTCCAGATCGATTTGCCCGATAAAACGGCCTGAAGCAAGAGCATAGCTCTGAACATCCAGATAGCTGCTGTTTGTGCCAATGATATTAACGGAGACGCTGTCCCGCCCGAACTTGACGGTTGCATTTTGGGTATTGACCGGAGCAGCGGAGGAGATGCCCTCTATGTCGGTCAGCGTTATTGCATCATCATAATCCAGTGTAGTCGCGGAGCCGCGACCCGTAATAGTGACAGTCAGCAGCGTAGAACCCAGCCCTTGTACCTGCTCGGTTACTTGCTTGGTCGTCCCTTTGCCTAGCGCAACAAGCGCGATGACGGCTGTCACACCGATAATGATGCCCAGCATGGTGAGCATGGAACGCATTTTATTAGCCCAAATGCTGCTGAACGCCATTTTGATTCCTTGTCCAACATTCATTTAGTTAAGCCCCCTGTTCCGCAATACGGCCGTCCTGCAGGGTAATGATCCGTCCGGCCTGCTTTGCTACTGCGGGGTCATGCGTGATGAGAATAATGGTATGTCCTGCTTTGTTCAATGCTTTGATCAGTTCCATCACTTCGGCTCCCGTTTTTGTATCCAAAGCTCCTGTTGGCTCATCAGCCAGCAGGATGGGGGGATCGCCGGCCAGCGCACGAGCAATGGCCACGCGCTGCTGCTGTCCGCCGGACAACTCGGAGGGGCGATGCCCGGAACGGTCCTTTAATCCAACCTTGTCCAGGGCAGCTAACGCCATCTCCTTTCTTTTTCCGGATGATACCCCTCTGTATACAAGCGGAAGCTCGACATTTTGCCGGGCGGTTAGCTTGGGCAATAAATTAAAGCTTTGAAAAATAAAGCCGATTTTGCTATTGCGGATATGAGCAAGCTTGTTATCGCCGAGTTTGCTGATCTCTTCGCCATCCAGGCGGTAGCTGCCTGCGCTTGGGTAGTCCAGGCAGCCCAGCATATTCATAAGCGTTGATTTGCCCGATCCCGACGGGCCGATGATGCAGAGAAATTCTCCACGCCGGATCTGCAGGGATATATCGTTAAGGGCATATAGCGTTTCTCCGCCCATCTTATATGTTTTTATCAATTTTTCAATGACAACCAGCGGCTGTTCGGCAGGGGAATTCATCATGGCCGTCCACCGCCGCTCTGTCCTCCGCTGGTTTGCCCGCCTCCGTTAAAGCCGCCGCGATTGAAGCCGCCGCCCGAGCCGCCGCCGGCTGCTCCTGCGTCTAGTCCGCCGGGGAACGAAAATCCGCCCGCTCCCATGCCGCCGGGGAATTGATTTTGGGCATTATTTGAGGTTCCGGTCGCCACAGTCGGCACGATGACGATGTCGCCTTCCTCCAGACCGGATACAATTTCAATATAATCCTCGTTGTTAATGCCTGTTTCTATAAACACCATCCGGCTGCCTGCTCCCGCCGCGGAAGCGCTCCTTTGCTGGCTGTTTATTCCTTGCGCTCCTTGTGCTCCTTGCGTTCCTTGCGCTCCTCGTCGCGTCCCGCGCATATCGGAGGAATATCCTTCGGCAGCGGTGCCGTCCCCTGTCCGGCTGCGGGGATCGACGTTTGCCCGCTCATCGCTGGCAGGTCCGCCTGCAGGAGCTTCGCCCATAGTCGGGAAGTCGCCGCCTGCAGGAGCTTCGCCCATAGTCGGGAAGTCGCCGCTTGCGGCCGCACCGCCTGAGTCGGGCACAGAAACAAAGTATCGGTTATTAATTGATTGAACCGCATCGATTGGCAGCAGAAGCACATCATTTTTTTGCTGGACCAGAATGCTGGCTTCGGCGGACATGCCTGCTTTGATGCTGCCGGGATCGTCAAGTGTAATCGTGACATCGAAGGAAGCAACGCCGTTGCTGGAGGTGCCTTGATCGGCTATTGCGGAAACCTTGCCCGAGAAAACATCCTCGGAGAAAGCTTCGGCCATGATCTCAGCTGTTTGGCCAACCTCCACGCTGGAAATATCCAGCTCGTCAATGGCCACCTTCAATTGCAGCTGATTATAATTGACGATTTCGGTCAAGACGGTAGCCGGAGTTACGGAGCTTCCCGGCTCGACACTAACGGCTCCGACTTTGCCGTCAATGGAGGCAACGATTTTGGTTTCAGCCTGCGATTCGCGCAGCTCATTCAGCTCTTCGGCAACAGTTTGAATTGCGAGCTTCTGCTTCTCCAGATCGACTGCTATCGCAGGACGGCTGTCGTCCTCCGCTTGCTTGTATTTAAGCTGAAGCTCCTCATATGTCAGGTTTGCCTTTTGCAGGTCTAATTCCTTGCTGCGGATTTGGGCTTCAACATCGGCCCCTTCCAATGTGAATAACAAATCTCCTTTATGTATTTCAGCGCCTTCCTCTGCATATACGGAAGCAATAACTCCGTTTGTCCCAGCAGTGACGGTTTGCTGCCTGGTTGTGCCGATGCTTCCTGTTCCGCTGATTTTTACGGATAAATCACCTTTTTTAACCGTTGTGGTGGCCTGGGCGGCCATAACGGGGGCATCCTCGGCGCTATAATACGAGTAACCGTACCAGCCGCCTATTGCCAGTACAGCCAAGATGCATCCGGACAAGCCTATTTTCAACCACAAGCGCCATTTCATAAAATCCTGTTCACCCTTTCCGGTAAATAACGGACGCGCCCGTTTTCCACGATTGTAGCATCGCTCTGTGAACGGATGGTGAACGGAAACTTAAAGAGATTTAAAAGCGGGCTTACAAGCTCAACTAATGCTTTTTCAGGATGGCCCACACCGCTGAGACTCTTTTGTTTAACTTATATAGCTTGATAGTCGAGCTTTTTTAGAGTGAAAGAAATAGTAGTCCCTTGGCCGGGGCTGCTGACCACTTCGATTCTGCTATCGTGCTTGTCGAGAATATGCTTGACAATGGAGAGGCCGATTCCCGTTCCTGCGCGCGCCCGTCGCGCTTTGTCCCCCTTGTAGAAGCGGTCCCACATATGCTGTATCTGCTCCTGGGACATGCCGCTGCCCTGGTCGGATACGGAAACAACAACTTCATTGCATTCATTCAGCGAGCAAGATATGGTAATCCCGGTGTTTGGCGGCGAGTGGTAAATGGCGTTATGCAGCAAATTGGTTAATACCTGGTCAATTCGATAGGGATCGGCGATAACCCAGATATCCTTCCGGGGGCTGTCCACCTGAAGCGGTATTTGGTAGTGCAGCAGCAGCGGCTCCAGGTGGGCTGCCAGTTGCCGAATACCTTCATGCAAATTGAAGGGGACGGGCTCTACCGGAAATTGGTTTCCTTCGATTCGCGCCACATCCAGCAAATCCTCGACCAGCTTCATCATGCGCTGGCCGGATTCCCGCATCATGTTCAAATAATGAGGCTTCCGCTCCTCTGGGATAGTGCCGTCCAGCAAGGCGGTGGCAAAACCGTTAATGGAGGCAAGCGGAGCGCGCATGTCGTGCGACACGTTGGCGAGAAACTCCTGTCTCATCCGGTCAAGAGATAATAGCTCGTCCGCCATATAGTTTAGCGTATGGCCGAGCTGGCCGATTTCATCGCGGCTTGACACGGCGACCCGGTTGCGAAAGTCGTTTTTGGCAAAACGAAGCGCGATCTGGTTCATCGCTTTAAGCGGCTTGGTCAATCGCCGGGAGAAATAATAAAACATGATGGCGGCAAAAGGAAAAGCCAGCAGCAGGCTAAGCATGGAAGGGCCGGTAAACAGCGTGATGCTGCGCTGGTATCCCCCAAACAGCGTTACGATTACTTTTTCGTCCACATTGCTGTCTAAAGTAATTGGCGATGCATACAGAAGCAGGCGGTTGCCTTCGCTTCCCGTGACCTCGGCATTTTGTGGCTCGCCGCCCAATGCTTGACGAATAATCGACTGATCGACAAGACCAATATCCGTCTCCGAAATAACAGCCTTTTCCGGCCTCGGGAGACGTGGGTTTGCCCAATTGAATGTTGTCCAATCCGCATTTTCGCCGGAAGCTGCAAGTGAGGGCCTGCCGGCTTTTTCCCATGGACTGCCGATCCGGTACAGCAGCTTGCCCGATGCGTCGTAAACCAGATGAACGGAGTCCCGGTGAATGGTGGATAATGCGATGGACGCCAGCAGCGTATCGCGATCCCATCCGTAGTCGTGCGCGATGTCGATGTACCGGATAATATTAGTTTGCATAAAGGATACATTCCGGTTCACGTCGCCCTGTAATCGCTGTTGAAATATGAAGCTGGACAAGGCGCTGATCAACAGAAACGAAACCAGTGTAATGACTATGTAGATCAGAATCAGCTTTACAAAAATAGTTGGTTTATACACGCCCGTCCCAAGACGGCTACCTGTTTTTTTCACCGGACGCCGCCTCCTCCAGCTTGTATCCGATGCCCCGCTTCGTCGTAATACACCAGTTTGTGCTATGCGCGCGCAGCTTCTCGCGGATTCTTTTGACATGTACATCTACTGTCCGGGGATCTCCTTCATAATCATAGCCCCATACCTGCTCCAGCAGCTGCTGTCTTGTAAAAAGCCGGTTTGGATAACGGCTGAAATAATGGAGCAATTCGAGCTCCTTAGGAGGCAGCGTAATTGCGGCATCGGGAAAAAGAACAAGATATTGGTTCATGTCAATTGTCAGGTTGTTTAATTGGACGATGTTTAGGTAAGGAATATCCGGCGATGTCCGGCGCAATACGGCCATGATGCGGGCCATCAGCTCTTGCGGGTCAAACGGCTTGACGACATAGTCGTCGGCTCCCAGCTCAAACCCTTTCATTTTGTCGTATGGCTCGGTTTTGGCGCTCAAAATAATAACAGGCGTAGCGCCATGCTTGCGCACTTCTCTGCAAAGCGACCAGCCCTCCATTTCGGGCAGCATCAAATCCAGAATGATAAGGTCGGGGTTATCATCATAAAACCGGACCAGTCCTTCGATGCCGTCATGGGCCGTAATAACCTGATGCCCTGCTTTTTCCGCGTATAGGGTAACTATTTCGCTTATATGGAGATCATCCTCAACAACAAGCAGCTTGGCGGCTTTCATCTCTTATCAACCTTCCATCAGTCAGAATGATTCCAGTATAATCGCCGAACCTAAAATAAACCTGAAAAATAAAAACAGCTGAGTTTTAACAAGACTGGCCCAATTCTCGCCTCCCTTGCGTTAACCTGACCCCGTAGTCCATACTGAGAAAATAGTGCAGGCGGCTTGTCCGTATTTTTGCCGCGCAAGGGACAAAGGGGGAAGGAATGTGTCCACGATTTTGATCGCCGACGACGATAACCGGCATCTGCAGCTTGTGGAGACTCATTTGCTGGAGAAAGGATATAGCGTTGCGACGGCGAGGGACGGCGCGGAGGCGCTGCGCGTCCTGCAGAAGAAAAAATGCGATTTGGCTGTTGTGGATGTTATGATGCCTTTTGTCGACGGCTTTTCCCTGACCAGGGAGATACGCAAGCATTACGATATTCCGGTGCTGCTCCTGACGGCGAAGGATCAGATCGCGGACAAGGCGGAGGGGTATTTGGCGGGTACGGATGATTACCTCGTCAAGCCGTTTGAGCCGCTGGAGCTGCTGTTCCGGGTCCAGGCCTTGCTGCGCCGTTATTACGGAGAAAAAACGATAAACACCATAACCATAGGCAATATGCACATTAATCGTCAAACGCTGGAGGTTGAGGTGGAGGGAAAGCTGTTTTTCCTTCCGCCGAAGGAATATGAGCTGCTATGCTTTTTGGCCGACAACGCCAATCAGGCCTTTAGCCGCGAACAGTTGATTGAGCAGGTATGGGGGCTGGAGTTCCAGGGCGACGACCGGACGGTAGACGTTCACGTCAAAAGACTGCGCGAGCATTTTAAAGATCGGCTTCGCCATGCGCAAATACGGACGCTTCGCGGTATTGGCTATATGCTGGAGGTGGAGGAGTGAGGACGCTATACGCCAAATTTGCAGTTGTTACGGTTCTCATTATGATGGGAAGCTTCCTGCTCTCCTTCATTGGCTCCAATCTGTATTACCAGCAAAAGCTCAAGCCGCTGAATGACGAGAAAAACACCATTGTTGCGCTTGGCATTGCACAATTTGCCAATTCACATCCGGAGCTGGCGCTGGAATCTTATTTTGAAAGCGTGGCAGCGCTTGGTTATCAGCTGTATACGGTTAGCGGCGAAGGCGGAGAGAGCTATTACGGCTCTCCGTTCCGTGAGACGGTTATATCGGAGGGCGCGATTGAGGCCGTGCTGCGGGGCGAAACCTACCATGGCATGAGGGATTATCCCGAAAGAACGTTTGTTACAGGTTTTTTTGCCAATGAGCTTCGCAATACGATTGGCGTCCCCGTTGAACACGACGGGGTGGCGTATGCCTTGTTTGTTCGGCCTGATATTAAAAAGCTGTTTAGTGAGATGCATATGCTGTTTGCTATTTTGTTCGGCTGCACTATATTGCTTAGTCTCGTGTTTGTGCTGGCGGGCACCAAATATTTGGTCAAGCCGCTGGGCAGGCTGACCGCGGCGACGGAGCAGGTAGCCGCCGGCCATTATAATATTAAGCTGGAGCGGGGGAGCAAGGACGAAATCGGCAAGCTCGCCATCAGCTTTTCCCGCATGGCGGATCGTTTGGGCCACGAGGAACAAATGCGCAAGGAGTTTATAAGCAGCGTGTCGCATGATATACAGTCGCCCTTGTCGCTGATCAAGGGTTATACCGGCTTGCTGGCCAAGGAGGAGCTTACCAGGGAGGACAAGCAGCAATACATCGGCGTCGTCCATGATGAAATCGAGAGGTTGTCTTCTTTAACAAAGCAGCTTTTGCTGCTGCAATCCATTAGTGAAACCCGCCAGCTGATGAAGCCAGAGCTATTTGATATCGGAAAGCAGATTACCGCAATAGCCCGCCAGCACCGCTGGAAAATGATGGAGCGGGAAATAACGCTGGGCTGCGACGTGCCGGATACCGAAATTCAAGGCGATCCGAACCTGCTGTATACGGTTTTTGAAAATTTGCTGACTAATGCTATTAAATACAACAAACGAGGCGGCAGCATTGATATCGAGCTGAAGGACCGTGGAGGAGACATCGTGGTCACCATTAGCGATACCGGCATCGGCATGAGCGAGGAGCAGCTGCCGCGGATTTTTGAACGCTTTTACCGGGGGGACGAGTCCCGAACGCAGTCGCTTCCCGGGAGCGGCCTTGGGTTGTCTATCGTCAAGTCCGCCATCATTCTGCATGGCGGCACTATAGAGGCCAGCAGCAAGCTTGGCGAAGGCTCGCGCTTTACCGTTGTGTTGTCCAAGTCGCTGGCAAAGGAATACGCCATGGAGCAATAAGGGCTCCATGGCGTTTTTTTTACAATAGTCGAAAGTAAGGCACTCTCCAATCATGTACAGCGCAGTGTAGAGTTACTTTTTTTGGAAGAAACCGTTCATGATCCATTCATAATGCCCCTGTATAGTGGTTGGTATCAAGCTTTATGCAGGAGGTTAGACGGCATGTTGTCTTTATCCATCAAGGAAATGTCTTTTTTCAAGCTGCGTTATTTGCTAATCGGTTTTATTTTGTTTTTTCTGGCGTCGCTGGTGTTTATTATTAGCGGGCTGGCGCACGGATTGGCCTCGGACAACTCTTCGGCTATGGTCAATATGAATGCGAAGGGTTTTTATGTTAGCGATGATGCCGAGCATCGTCTGGACCGTTCACAGCTTATTGGATTAAATGCGTCTGAGCTTCGGGAGAACGGCGGAGAAGTGTTAGGGCTGCAAATGAAGTCTATGGAAATCACGGGGCAGGCTGCTAGAGCCGATGTTGTCGTCATGGGGATAAATGCTGGAGGTTTTCTAATGCCGAAGGTGAGTGAAGGGACGGGGCTGGAGGCAGCACCGTCAGGCGGCGGAGAGGGAAGCTCAAGCGGAGAGAAGCTGCAATCAAGCGAGAAGGGTTCTGTTGGCGTTGGCTCCACGGAGAGCATACAGCCATTTGGCGCTGTGGCGGACATCACCTTGAAGGATGAAGGCGTCGCAATTGGCGACGTGTTATACGATTCAAAGACGGATACCCGCTTTATCGTTAGAGGATTTGTTCAGGGCTATTCCTATAGCCATGCGCCTGCGCTTTTTATTGATGTCTCTGCATGGGAGGCGATGTTGCCGGGAGATAGTGTTTATTTCAATGCCGTCGCTTTGCAGAACACGGATGCCGACTCCGTCGTAGCGTCCCTGTTAGACTCCGCCGAGCTGGCGGCCAAGGCTGACATTATCGCCAAAATACCGGGCTATAAGGCGGAACAAAGCTCGCTCGGCATGATTGTTGCTTTTTTGCTCATTATTGTCGTGTTTGTACTAGGCGCTTTTTTCTACATTATGACGATTCAAAAAAGCAATCAGTTTGGCATTTTGAAGGCAATTGGCGCAACTAACCGCTTTTTGATTTTGTCGACCGTCATTCAAGTGATTGCTCTTTCACTGCTCAGTATCGGGCTGGCTATCGGCTTTGCGGCCTTTCTGAAAATGGTGATGCCGGATGGAATGCCGTTTGTGTTCGATATCGGACTGATTACGCAATATAGCTTAATTATGCTGGGGATTGCGCTGCTTGGCGCCGGCTTGTCAGGAGCGGGCATCGTCAAGGCTGATCCGCTGCAAGCAATGGGGAGGGCTGACTGATGAACGAGCCGCTGGAGCTGCGCAAGGTAACGAAATATTTTATGGATGGGGAACAAAAGGCTGAAATTTTAAAGGAGCTGGACTTTAAGGTCAATCGAGGCGAATTTGTTGCGATTGTTGGACCTTCCGGCTCCGGCAAAAGCACGATGCTGTCCATTGCGGGCGCGCTGCTGACGCCGGATGGAGGCGAAGTCATCGTAAATGGGCGTTCGCTTGGCGGATTAAGCGATTCCGAAAAAGCGAAGGTTCGCTTGACCTCGATCGGTTATATTTTTCAGGCCTCCAATCTGGTGCCCTTTTTGAAGGTGAAGGATCAGCTTAAGCTGGTGGCCGAACTGGCGGGAAGCTGGGATGACAGCGCCCGCAAGAGAGCGGACGAGCTGCTGGAAGCGATGGGTATGTCGCAGCGCCAAAACCGCCGCATCCAGCATTTGTCGGGCGGCGAGAAGCAGCGTGTAGCCATTGCGCGAGCCTTTATGAACGAGCCCGACCTGATATTGGCGGACGAGCCGACTGCGGCACTGGATGCGTCGCGCAGCAATGAAATTATCGCGCTTATCAAGCGCGAGGCGCATTCCCGCAATAAAGCTGCGGTGCTCGTAACGCATGACGAAAGCGTGCTCCACCATTGCGACAACGTATATGAAGTGTCGCAAGGCAAGCTTCGGCTACGATAGAGCTGAGAGAGGTTTGAGGTAGAGGCGGGGGAAAGCGTAGAGACAAAAGCAGAGACAAAAGTAGAGACAAAAGTAGAGACAAAAGCAAGAGAGAAGCGGGACAGAAGTAAGGATAGAAGCAGAGACAAAAGCAGGAAAGAAGCAGAGACAAAAGTAAAGACAAAAGTAGAGACAAAAGCAGAGACAAAAGCAGGAGGGAAGCGGGACAAAAGCAGGACAAAAGCAGGAGAGAAGCAGGACAAAAGCAAGACAGAAGCGAGGACAGACCATACAATGGCCATGGTCAAGGTCAAGGTCAAGGTCAAGGTCAAAGTTAAAATCAGCCCAGACACAGATCAGGATAATAACTTGTGGCACCATTGGCTGTTGGAGACACGTTGGAATTGACGCAGGTGTTTGAAGTAACTTTGGCTTTATTAGTGAATGTTGTTTTTGGGATTAGCATCTGCTTTTGAAACCTTGGCCAGAGCGCCACTGCTACTTTGTACGATTGCTCGTACAAAATGCTCCGTCCAGAGCGCGTCTGCTGCTACTTTGTACGATTGCTCGTACAAAATGCTCCGTCCAGAGCGCCGCTGCTGTTATTTTGTACGATTGCTCGTACAAAACGCTCCGACCAGAGCGCGTCTGCTGCTACTTTGTACGATTGCTCGTACAAAACGCTCCATCCAGAGCGCATCTGCTGCTACTTTGTACGACTGTTCGTACAAAACGCTCCGATCAGAGCGCGTCTGCTGCTACTTTGTACGATTGCTCGTACAAAATGCTTTGTCCAGAGCGCGTCTGCTACTTTGTACGATTGCTCGTACAAAATGCTTTGTCCAGAGCGCGTCTGCAGCTACTTTGTACGATTGCTCGTACAAAACGCTCCATCCAGAGCGCCGCTGCTGCTACTTTGTACGATTGTTCGTACAAAGTGCTCCGACCAGAGCGCGTCTGCAGCTACTTTGTACGATTGCTCGTACAAAATGCTCCGATCAGAGCGCGTCTGCTGCTACTTTGTACGATTGCTCGTACAAAATGCTCCGTCCAGAGCGCGTCTGCTGCTACTTTGTACGATTGCTCGTACAAAACGCTCCATCCAGAGCGCCGCTGCTGCTATTTTGTATGATTGTTCGTACAAAATGCCTTGTCCAGAGCGCCGCTGCTGTTATTTTGTACGATTGCTCGTACAAAACGCTCCGACCAGAGCGCGTCTGCTGCTACTTTGTACGATTGCTCGTACAAAACGCTCCGACCAGAGCGCGTCTGCTGCTACTTTGTACGATTGTTCGTACAAAATGCTCCGTTCAGAGCGCCGCTGCTGCTACTTTGTACGATTGTTCGTACAAAGTGCTCCGACCAGAGCGCGTCTGCTGCTACTTTGTACGATTGTGCATGTAGCATAGAAAGTGGACACCGAATTAGGAACGTTAGATAATGAACGTAACGAAGAAAGAGGTGTCCGGAAATGGT
>NZ_LYPA01000055.1 GCF_001675045.1 Paenibacillus oryzae | reverse complement strand
GGTGCCTAGGCATCCTCCGTGCGCTCTTACTAGCTTAACCTAGTTATCGCTCAGCGTGAGTTTCCTCAGCTGGCGGGTATTACTTCAGCTAAAGGATGTTTCAGCAGAAGACTTTCATCTTCTTTTTCTTTCGTTATCCAGTTTTCAAGGTGCAAAGTGTGCCGCATTGCTGCGACAGGATTACTATCCTACCACGCTTTTTCAATTCCTGCAACATCGAAATGCTGCCGTTATCAAAAAGCTTGCAGGATAAAATCCGCTTGGCGACGTCCTACTCTCCCAGGACCCTGCGGTCCAAGTACCATCGGCGCTGGAGGGCTTAACGGTCGTGTTCGGGATGGGAACGCGTNTACTATCCTACCACGCTTTTTCAATTCCTGCAACATCGAAATGCTGCCGTTATCAAAAAGCTTGCAGGATAAAATCCGCTTGGCGACGTCCTACTCTCCCAGGACCCTGCGGTCCAAGTACCATCGGCGCTGGAGGGCTTAACGGTCGTGTTCGGGATGGGAACGCGTGGGTCCCCTCCGCCATCGCCACCAAACGGAATTGCGCGTATTGCAATTGAGGGTTTGTTCCCTCAAAACTGAACATGAGCGACATGTTGTTTTGCATCACAAGGATGCTTTTCCGATCTTCAACGAGACCGGGTATTCCTTAGAAAGGAGGTGATCCAGCCGCACCTTCCGATACGGCTACCTTGTTACGACTTCACCCCAATCATCTACCCC
>NZ_LYPA01000054.1 GCF_001675045.1 Paenibacillus oryzae | reverse complement strand
TCATAACGGAGAGAACCTTCGTTGGGTAGCTATGTTTTCAACATCCAGTTTTTTGGAAGCATTGTGGGTCAAGCATAGTCATCGATGTCCGCAAAAATGTATCCGCCACCGAACCCCGTGAACCCCGTACTCTTCTGAAAAGAGCGGCATGAGTTAATGAAATGAGTGACTTGGGGCAATCAATGAAGTGATACCTACCGCAAAAAAATCGACAATCTGATCATCATTGAATGGGTTAAGTAGAGAGCATCAAACAGATCCTCACCTTGGTTACTCCCATTCAAAAGCTCCCGTGTACAGTTGATAATAAATGCCGCCTTGCGCAATCAATTGAACGTGATTGCCCCGCTCCTTAATCCTCCCTTTCTCCATAACCATGATGGCATCTGAATTGCGGACCGTGGATAGGCGGTGCGCAATAACAAATACGGTTCTGCCATTCATCAAATTATCCATACCCGACTGCACAAGCGCTTCTGTTCGCGTGTCGATGGAGGAGGTCGCTTCGTCCAGAATCATGACAGGCGGGTTGGCGATAGCCGCCCGCGCAATAGCGAGCAGCTGGGCCTGGCCCTGCGAAAGCCCGTTCCCGCTTCCGTCCAGCGGGGTTTCGTAGCCCTGCGGCAAGCGCTCGATAAAGCCTGCGGCATGGGACAATCTGGCGGCTTCCTTCACCGCCTCGTCGCTAGCCTCCAGCCGCCCGTACCGGATATTGTCGGCCACGGTGCCGGTAAACAGATGAGTGTCCTGCAGCACAATGCCAAGCGAACGGCGCAGATCGGCCTTTTTCATCCGCCCGATATTGATCCCGTCGTAGATAATTTCGCCTTCCGTAATGTCGTAGAAGCGATTAAGCAAATTGGCAACTGTCGTTTTTCCAGCGCCAGTGGCTCCTACAAAAGCAAGCTTTTGCCCCGGCTCGGCATAAAGCGTAACATCCTGCAGCACCTGCTTGCTGCCATCATAGGAAAAGGCTACTCCTCTAAGCTCCACCTTGCCCTTCAAAGGAATAGTGGACCCGTCCTCCAGCTTCCACGACCAGCTTCCATGACGTTCGTTTTTCTCCAGCGTAACCCGTCCTTCGTCCTCCTCCGGACGTTCATCCATCATTTCAAAAATCCGCTGCGCTCCCGCGATGGCCACAACAAACATATTGACCTGCGACGAGATTTCGGCAATCGGCATCGTGAAGTTTCTGGACAAGCTCAAAAATGCCGCAATGCTTCCCAGCGTCAAGCCTTTGTCCCAGCCGGAAATAGACAAGGCTCCCCCAACGATGGCAACCATCACATAGATCAAGGTGGCAAAATTGGCGTTCAGGGGCATCAGAATGTTGGAATATTTATTAGCTGTCGCGGAGCTTTTATACAAATCCTCGTTCAGAACGGCAAACTGCCGGATTACATTTTCCTCGCGACCGAACACTTGAACAACCTTTTGTCCATGAATCATTTCTTCAATATATCCATCTACAACGCCAATCGACTCTTGCTGCCGGAAAAAATGCTGCGTCGCTTTTGTGCCTATCTTCTTCGTCATCCATAGCATAAAGCCAGCGCCGGCAACAACAACAATGGTTAACGGTACGTCAAGGTACAGCATCGTTCCAAGCACCACAATTACGGTCACAAAGGTGGATAGCAGCTGCGGCAGCCCGTCGGTCAGCATCATATTGAGCGTATCCACATCATTGGTATAATGACTCATAATATCGCCATGAGCCTTGCGGTCAAAATATTTGATAGGAAGCTTTTGCATATGGCTGAATAAATGATCGCGGATTTTTTTCATAATTTGCTGCGAAATGGTTATCATCAGCCTTTTGCAGGCAAAGGTGCTGACCACACCAGCAGCATAAATAACGGCAAGAATGGTTAACGCCTGCAGCAATGCGTCGAACACCGGATTTTGATTGCCCAGCAAAGGAACGATAAAGTCGTCCACAAGCAATCTCAAAAATGCGGCGGACACAACGGAAACGGCGGAGCTGACCAAAACAAGCACCAGCACCAGAGCCGTCCTCAGCTTGTAGTATTTAAAATAAGCAAGCAGACGCTTGATGGTTTGACCATAGCTGGTGCTATTGCCATGATCGATTTCCTTATTGGAATTGATGCTGTTCGACATCGGCTTCACCGCCTTTCGTTTGGGATTCGTAGGCTTCCTGATAAATCGCGCTTCTGACCAGAAGCTCCTCATGAGTTCCGGCATCCGCCATTTCTCCGTCATCCAGTATGATAATCTGGTCGGCATCCTGAACGGAAGCTATCCGCTGGGCAATAATGATTTTGGTCGTATCGGGGATACCCTCCTTCAGCACCTTCCGAATCAAGGCGTCGGTTCGGGTATCGACTGCGCTAGTGGAGTCGTCCAGAATAATAATGTTTGGCTTTTTCAGCAAAGCTCTGGCAATGCAAATCCGCTGCTTTTGGCCGCCGGAAACGTTAGTTCCCCCTTGTGCAAGACGGGTGTCGTATCCATCGGGGAACGACGATATAAAGTCATGAGCCTGCGCGGCCTTGCAAGCCTCTATCAGTTCCTCTTCGGTAGCGCCTTCGTTTCCCCACCGCAGATTTTCTTTAATAGAGCCTTCGAACAATACATTCTTTTGCAGCACCATGGCAACCTTGCTTCTCAGCACCTGCAGGTCATATTCCTTGACGTTCCTTCCGCCCACAAGCACCTCGCCCTGGCTCGCATCGTAAAGTCGCGGAATAAGCTGCACCAGCGTTGATTTGGCGCTGCCAGCCCCCCCGATAATGCCAATCGTTTGACCCGATTTGATTGTAAGATTGATGCCGGACAGCGCATATTTTTCCGCCTTGGCGGAATACCGGAACGAGACGTTGCGGAACTCTACATCGCCGCTGGGCAAGTCAGTTACCGGGTTATCCGGGTTTGTGATATCAGGCTGCTCCTTCAGCAAATCGTGAATCCGTCCTGCGGATGCGCGGGCAATGGCAACCATAATAATAACAAGGCCAAGCGTCATCAGGCTCATTAAAATTTGCATGGAATAAGCAAATACGCTTGTCAGCTCTCCCGTCGTCATGGAGCCGCCGACAACAAGCTTGGCGCCGATCCATGAAATAAGAAGCATGACGCCATACAACACGATTTGCATTAGCGGCAGCTCGTAGGATATAAGCCGCTCCGCTTTTGTCATTAGCGTAAATATCCGGTTGGAAACCATTTGGAACTTGGATATTTCATGATTTTCACGCACATAGGATTTCACAACGCGAATGCCCCGGACATTTTCCTGTACTGCCTTGTTCAGATCATCATAGCCACCGAAGGCCTGTTCGAATATAGGGAAGGAATACTTCATAATAAGCAGCATGCCGACAGCCAAAACCGGAATAACGCCAAGAAACCATAAAGCGATGGTCGGGCTGATCTGAAAGGTCATAATCGTCGCAAAAATCATCATGACAGGGCTGCGGAAAGCAATCCTTATAATCATAAGAAACGCATTTTGCACATGCGTAATATCCGTCGTTAATCTGGTAACGATGCCGGAGGTCGAAAATTTATCCATATTGGAATAGGACAGCTTTTGAACATGATTAAACAGATCGAACCGAAGATTTTTCCCAAAACCAGCCATGGCAATGGCGGAATGCTTGCCGGCAAGCGCGCCGAACAGGAGCGATACAAGCGCAAACAGCACCAGAATCAATCCATATTTATAGACGGCATTCATGTTTCCGCCGGTAATGCCCAGGTCTATCAATTCCGCCATAAAAAACGGAATCGCAACCTCCATAGCAACCTCCCCCAGCAACAACACAGGGGTTAGCCAGGTATCCTTTTTGTACTCCCTTACACTCTGCAGCAATTTCCCCAGCATAAGCATTCTCCTCAATTGAAATAAAAGCCTATTTCCGCAGTCCAATGTGGCTGAACTTAAGCAATAGATGCTATTATAAACTGTATAGCAACTATACAGTCAATCACTCTTTTGAAGCCGGGAGGAAGCCATGCTGCAATCCGATTTTTTGCCCATCAGCGCATTTTCCAAAATGTCCGAGGTTCCGCGCAAAACCCTGATTTATTACGATTCCATCGGGCTGTTCAAGCCCATATTCGTGGCAGAAAACGGCTACCGCTATTACCATCGCAATCAATTGGACACCATTGGCGTCATACATATTTTTAAAGAGCTTGGCATGTCTCTGGAGGAAATTCGGGAGCATTTGAGCCATCGGACGCCGGACAGCACTCTTGAGCTGTTCCACAAACAAGAGGAAATCGTTTATTCCCAGATACAAAAGCTGCAGCGGGCCAAACAAATGATTATTCAACGGGCTGAAAATATTCGCCAATCCTTACACATGGATACAACCCGGATGGACGTCGTTTGGCAGGACAAAATGCCCCTTCTGCTGAGTTCGCCCGTTCGCTCCTGTAAAAAGCAGTTTCCCGAGGAGCTATGGAGCGATTTTCAGAAACGGCTGCAACGCGAACATGCGCCGCTTGGATACCCAACCGGCGTAATGATCGACAAAGAGGACATGCTGCGCTGCGATGGAGACTGGATGACCCATATGTACAGCCGAATGGAGACCTTTCATTACAAGCAGGAGTATATGCCGGAGGGGTATTACCTGGTGGCCTGCGCCAGGGCGGATTATGGAGATACGGAGAGGATATTCCCGCCAATATTTGAGTATATCCGCAAGCATCATTACACCATCATCGGCCATGCTTATGAAGAATATATGCAGGATGAGGTTGTTCTACAGAACCCGGAGGAATATTTGGTTCGGATTATGGTACATATCGAGAAGCCAAAAGGTATATGAAGTTTGCGGGGGTTGCGAAGGTTGAGGGGGCTCTTGGCGCCCCCTATTTTTCTTCGTACAGAATAATCGGCAACACAATCTCAAGCGTAAAAATGCCTTTTTCATGCTTGAACGTCAACGTTCCGTCATGCTGCTGAATCATTTTCCGGCTGCTGATCAAGCCGATTTCATTGCTGTCGCCTTTTTTCTCTATACGTTTGATTCTGTTTTGCATAACAAAATGTACGGTCTGCTCTCTCAGGAAATACTTCACGGTAACGGGATGGGACGGATCGGCGTATTTTTGAACATTGGAGAAGATGTTGTCAAAAACACGGCGAATCGCAACCAGATTAACCTCCAGCATAAACCGCTCCCGGGGAGGCTCCACCTGGAATTGAAAGCCTTCGCGGCTTGGAACAAATAGCTGCTCATGGATAAGCTGATCCAGAAGCGCTCCGCCTTCATAGGTTTCCAGCTCGATCTCTTCCGCTTCGGAGGCGGAGGATACCGTAAAATATTCAAACAGCTTATCCGACAACGCCTTGATTTGATAAGCCTTCTCCCTGCTATTGTGAATGTAGTTCAGCAAATCCTCCTGCGTCTTGTATTTGTTAAGCTGAATAATGTCCATATACCCCAGCAGAATCGTTAGCGGAGTTCGCAAATCATGGGAGATGGCAGTGATCAGCTCCCGATTGGCCAGCCTAATCTGCTCCTCGTTGTCCAGCCTCTCCATAAACGATTTTCTCATTTCATCCAGACTTTGCGCCAGGGAGGAAAGCTCATCCTTTCCGGATATCGTAATGGGATAATCCAGATTGCCGCCCTCCAAAATTTTAATTTCCCGCTCAAGCTTGCCGATATAGGACGTTTTTTTGTTGATGAAAAGCAGAAAAGAAATAATAAACGTTATAGCCGCAAGAGAAATGCCAATAATTAATATCAAATTGTAATATTGGTACTCATAAGAGCCCACCATATAAACCTGCGCCTCCTGATCCTTGAAGGAAACGGTCGTGATCGGTATTTTGGAAGGCACAAAATGGGTTAGAAGCTGCTCGCTCACAAGGGGATCGATCAAGTTGTTTGACGAATAGATCAGCTTTTCATTGCTGAAAATATATAAATTCAAATACCTTTCCTTGCCTACCCAAGCCGACAGCTCTTTTTCATCATCGCTTGAAAGCTTTTCATCCTTCACAAAATCGATAAAACGTTCAAGCGCATCCTTCTGCCTCTGCTCAATAAAGGTGGATTTGCTCAAATAATTGTCCAGCACGCTCTCCCCGACAATCTCCAAAACCACAAAGGAGCAAAAGGAGATGAGCAATGAAAACAGGATGGCAAGTATTAATTTGAGCTTCAGCTTTTTTCCGATCAGCAGCTTATTCAACCTTGTACCCCTTCCCCCAAACGGTTTTTACATATTTAGGGTTTTGCGGGTCGTCGCCAAGCTTGCCTCTCAAGTTTCGAATATGAACCATGACCGTATTGTTGCAGGTATAAAAATAGGGCTGCCCCCAGACGCTTTCGTATATATTTTCAGCCGAAAACACCTTTCTCCGTTTTTTGGCCAATAGAAGCAAAATGCTGTATTCGATATCCGTTAAGGAAATTTCCTTTTCCCCGACATAAACCGTTTTTAAATCCTGGTACAGCGTCAGGTCGTGAATGATGATTTTATCCGTTTCTTCCGCTTTTTCCTTTCCGCGATAGACATAATAGCGGCGCAGCAGCGCTTTAACCCGGGCCACCAATTCGGTATAGGAAAAAGGCTTCGACAAAAAGTCGTCGCTTCCCGAGGAAAAAGCCAGCTGCTTGTCGGAATCCTGCGATTTTGCCGTCAGGAACAAAATTGGCGCGCTTGTTTTTTCACGGATTTCAACGCAAGCCTTCAAACCGGATTTGTTCGGCATCATAATGTCCAAAATGATAAGATCCGTCTCATCATTTACTTTGTCGATTGCATCCTGGCCATCCACAGCTTCAATGACCCTATAATTTTCGCTCTCCAGCAAAATCCTTACAATATCCCGAATTTCGCTATTATCGTCAGCAATCAATATTTGCTTGCTCATCTCATCCCTCCTTGCTTCATGTTCAGTATAATATGGCCGATATGCCTTAGCCAGCCCATCCAGCCCACTTAAGAATTCTTCAGAAATCATATAGATCTCTCTTAATGTTTAAGCATTATACTTTACAATAATCAACATGAGAAGGAGTCGACCGCCATGCCGAAGCAAACCAAGGACCGCCTTTTGAAAATAATGCTGATAGGATTAACTATAGTGTCATTAGGCCTGTTTGTGTATTATTCTCCCCAAATTCTGAACATATTGTCCTCCATGGATAATTTCAGAGACTATATCCGCTCCACTGGCCATTGGGGGCCGGCTGTCTTTATGTTTTTCCAGGTGCTTCAAGTCGTCATCGCGCCTATTCCAGGCGAGGTTGTGCAAATTGCCGGCGGCTACATTTATGGAACCGCTCTTGGATCGTTATATATTACGTTAGGCATGATGATCGGCTCGGCTATCGCTTTTTATTTTACCCGCTTTATTGGCCGTTCCTTTATCGAGCGTCTGCTGGAGAAAAAAAATTACAAGTGGATGTCGCTTATCAATGATGAAAAAAAGCTGTCCGCCTTTTTGTTTATCTTCTTTATCATTCCCGGCCTGCCAAAGGATTTGCTCGTTTATGTTGCGGCACTTACGCCAATTCGAGCGACCCGTTTTTTCATTCTGACGCTCGTAGGACGACTGCCCTGGATTGTCGCTTCCGTTGCCGTCGGGTCCACTATCCATATGGAGCAATACGGAACGACGATTGTTCTGTCCGTCATCTCTGTAGTCGCCTTTGTCGTAGGCTATATCTATAAGGACAAGCTGATTCAATTTTTTTCAGGTCTAGGCAGGGCTGCGGGAGAGAAAAAAAGCGGTGAGCAGAAAATGCAGAACGCTCCCAAAAAAAGCGTAGCTAGAGTTCAACGCAAAGTGTGACCATATGAGCTTGAAGCTGTAATGCCAGGATTGAATAAAGCTTGAACGGGACAAGCAGTATCGTAAGCTTTTATTAAGTGTTTATGAAGGAGGCGTTGTTTATGCGCAGTATTGAAACCAAGCGGCTGATATTACGAAACTTTTCGGCGGCGGACGCTGGAGGGCTGCTGGAATATACCGCAAATCCCAGAGTCAATTGCTTTAGGGATCAGCATCTTTCAAGTCTGGAGGACGCCATAAAAGAGGCGCAAAAAAGAAGCGGCGACGATTCTCATATCGCCGTTTGCCTGAAGGAGAGCGACGCTCTGATCGGAGAGTTGTTTTGTATGAAGGAGGACCCTGATACCTTTAGCATTGGCTGGAATTTCAACGCGGCTTACGAGGGTAAAGGTTATGCCAGCGAAAGCGCGCGGGCATTGATGGAGTACCTTTTTATAGAAAAAGAAGGACGGCGTCTGTACGCGTATGTAGAGGATGACAACTTCCGTTCGCAAAAGCTGTGCGAGAAACTGGGCATGCGCAAGGAAGGCTGCTTTATGGAATTTATCTCCTTCGTCAAAAATGAAGACGGCACTCCAAAATATGAAAACACCTTTCAATATGCCCTGCTCAAAAAAGAATGGCTTCAGCAAACAACAAAATAAATAAATACGCAAGCCTCAGACAGAGCCGGCGCTCGTTTGAGGCTTGCGTATTTGGAATGGAATCAAACGCTCAAAACAGGTATAGTAGTCCCGCGCTTTGCGTCTACCCGTTGCGGGCAACACGGAAGCCTTGGTCGGGACCAAAGCCGCTAGCCTCGAATTTACCCCGAAAAGCCAATTCGCTGTTGCTGACATCGCCGATCCAGCCGCCGCCTTTTACAACCCGGAGATAACCCATTTCCATGTCCATACCCACGTACCAGTCCCAGCACCATTCCCTTACATTGCCCGACATATCGTAAAGTCCCAGCTCATTAGGCTCTTTGAAGCCAACAGGCTTCGTCTGGTTTTTATTATTTTCAATAGCAGGCCAGTTCCAATCTCCGGATAAATGTTCATTTCCAGCATTTCTCCAATACCACGCCACATCATCGGCATTATCGCCTCCGCTGTACAGGAAGCTTTTGCTTGCTTTGCCTCCGCCCGCCGCGTACTCCCATTCGGCTTCCGTCGGCAGACGATAGCCGTTTGCGTTTTCGTTTACCGTGACGATCCACCTCAATTGGTCATGCTCGCTTCTATTTTCGGGATCCTTGTTTTCTTTATCGATGACATAATGAGGCTCCAGCCCCTCCTTGATGCTCCGCATATTGCAATATTCGACCGCATCATACCAGCTTACCATTTCGACCGGCCTATCTTCTCCTGGAAAGCTCGAGGGATTGCTGCCCATAACCTCCTGCCACTCCTGCTGCGTCACCTCATATTTACTGATATAAAAATCGGATATTTTCACCTTTTTTCCATGAAAGTTGGAATGGGTATTGAGAAAAGCCCCTCCCTGAACCAATACAAGATTTTCATCCAGATTGGTTATTTTATTCTTTTCTGTTCCTTTATTGGATTGCTGGTTATTGTGCGAGCATGCGCTGACAACAACTAAAACGGCTATGAAAAGAAATAGGATTGATTTTCTCATAGATCGCTCTCCTTTAAACGTAAAGCCTGCCGGCTCTGGAGCCGGCAGACCTGAATAATGCGGGGTTTTTTTTCGGGGATGAGCTTACCAGACCGTAACGTTGGAGCTTCCGCTGCTTTGATAACCTTCCGTTGCAAATACCTGGTAGGACCAATTTGTTCCCAGATACATTTGCTTGCTTTGCCATGCATTAAAATGATTGGCGAACGTAATCTGGACATTGCTTCCGGTCGGCCGCTTTGACTGGCGCACGCTCCAGAATTGCGGGAACGTTTGCGTACCGTCAATGGAAGGCGCATTGTAACGCATTGTTGTGTATATATCATATGTGCCGCCATCGCTGGTCACTGTGCCTTTGTGATTGCCTGTAGGCCGATACGTGCCCCAACTGTCAACAACGTAATATTCAATAAGTGAGTTTCTTGTCCATCCATACAGCGTCAAATACCCGTTCCCGGACGGAGCCCAAACGCCGGCATTGTAATTGATTACTCTGTACGGCGAACCGACTGTCCAGCCTTTGCCAACAACAAAATTGCCGGTATTATACCAGGTTACACTGTAATTACCGCCTGTACCGTTGACGGCATTTACAGTTCCGCCGCCGTCCGTCCAGTTTTGCCAATAATCCGTTGCCATGGCTGAGGTCGCCGATAACAAGCCGACACTGAGTGATGCTGCAACAATAACCGTCAACATTTTTTTCCTGAACTTAATCATAATCTACCTCCTAAACTTTTTTTGTTACTACTGACTTACAAACTTACAAACTTCACACCGTTTGTCTCGCATAGCAGTAAGTAACATGTCCTATGTCTTAGATGATAGACTCTCGCTTTCACCTCCTTATAGGCAAATTATAGAATGAAAACGCATACATTTCAAGACAAATTGTTAAAATATTCGGAAAAATTTCAAAATACTTCCCTTTTCGCTCTTTACGGCGTCGTAAGGAGGCGACTATATGTCAAAAGACATCAACACCATTTTTGTCGAAAGGAAAAAAGTAGAGGGGTGTGCAACATCTAAGGGAGCGTAAACGTCGAACGATTATAAACCCTGAGACTGGAGGCAGCCATGAAAAAGTTAATTCCTATTCTATTGCTTTTGAGCTTGGTCATATTAAGCGGTTGTTCCAAGGAGCAAAACAAGGAACAAAACAAAGATCAGGTAGTCCTTGAGGCTCCTAAAGAGTCCTCCATCGTAACGGAAGACCTGAAGATTCAGTTAAAGGGAAAGCTGATGGGTGAAGGACTGGACTACGTCTTTTACCAGCTGGAGGACGGGCATACCTATTTAGCCAGCGGCAGAATTGATCGGAATCAAGACGGCGCGTTTGACATTCAAATAAAACTGGATAAGCCGCCGGACAATCATTACATTGGGCTGTTTTTCTATGCAGATGAGAATAACGACGGCGAATTTGATCCAGAAGTTGATGGACAAACCGTTTTGAAAAATGTGAATCTTCAGTACCAGCCCTCTAGTTAAAAAGACGAAAAAACAGCACTATGCTAGTTTCAAATAAAAGCAAACACCAAGAATGCCGTAGCAATAAGTATTCTTGGTGTTTACTTTTATACGTTTAGGGACTGAGTGAGACTCCACAAAATCCCTTGCGCGTTATGATGTCTCATTGTATAGATTTTTGCTGCTCCGATTCCTGCGATTTGCCCAAGCAACCCCTGCCACAACCAGCAAGATAACCATAACGCCTGCTATCGCAAACACGATGTATGGATCTGGAGACCCTCCAACTGATACCGGACTAGCCATATATCCCCATAATCCATTCACCTGTACAGCCGCCATCCCGTCTATAACCGGATATAAATCCTCAAAGGTTTCCTTGATTGGCAAAACGATTACCTCTTTTTTGTTGATCATTCCGAATTTACCATCAACCTTGACAACAGCAACCCCCTCGCTGAAAAACGACAGCGTTGTTTCATCATAATAAGGCCTAATTATTTCTTGGCCCGTCTTGTCGATAAACCCGACTCGGCCGTCACTCATGACAGCGGCCATTCCGTCCATAAAGAGGGAGACGGCATTATATTGCGGCTTCACAACTTCATTTCCCGACTTATCTATATATCCAAACTGACCTTCAAGGGATACCATTCTCAAATTATCCAGAAAAGGAATTTTATCATTATAATGGTTTTCATCATAACGGGGTTCAGCAATAAGCTTACCCTTCTCATTTAGAAAACCTGCCTTCCCATCGGCCACTATTCGAATCATGCCGTCTTCATACTGAAACGCATAATCATATTGAGGCTCAACCACAAGCTCTCCTTTGATATTTAGATAACCATACTTATTATCAAATATTATTTTTGCCAACCCATTGCGATACGGAGCAGCTTGCTCGTATTGAGGCGGAACAACTTCTTTCCCTTTGGTATTAATGAAACCATACTTCCCGTCTTGAACAAATAGGGCCAATCCTTCCTGGAAAGCAAACGGGTCCATTTCACTTGCCTCGTTATAATACCAATTGTCCGGTTCAATATCTATGTATGGATCCCAATTCCAGCCTGTTTCTGCGTAATACGAGCTATCCATCAGTTCGATTACTTCCTTGCCTTCGGCATTTACATAAAATACGCGGTCCTCTCTTTGGACAAGAGCTAAGCCCTCACTGAAAAATGCAGCCCGATCATAACGGGGCTCGATGACCAATTTGCCTTTTGGATTGGCATAGCCATACTTCTCTTTATTGCGGTCGTATACAAGCGCCAAACCCTCATTGTATGGACTTAATTTTAACTCCTCATTAAACAGAGCCAGTTCATTTCCTTTTCTATCAAACAAGATCGTTTGTTCATTTTGAGTTATCATTAATACAACGTCGTCTTGATACATATACGTACCTTTGTACTCTGGAGAAATAACGATACTGCCTTTCGCATCAATAAACCCGTATCCATTCTCCGTCAAAACAACTGCCACCCCGTCTTGAAATGGCCCAGCATACAGATATTGCGGTTTTACCACCTCATATCCATCCCGATTTATATAACCAAACAGACCATTCTTAACGACTATTGCCAAACCCTCGCTAAAAAGATTTGCGGGATTTCCAACATCCTTCATTTGTTCATCCAGTCCCATGACATCTGCCAGATATGCCGCTATCCAATAATCATTAGTGAAATAATCATCGACTTCAAGGCTTCTGCCCTTGGCATCCACCATTCGGTCATAGTAGGGTCTAACTATTTCTTTTCCCTCTTTATTGATCATTCCCAATTGACCTTCCAGTGCAATTACAGCAAGATCATCGCTGAAGGGCCCGGCATAATCATATTTGGGCGGTATAGCAAAAGATAAAGTATTCTCCGTTTCCGCAACAACCTTGCCTGAATGAATTGCCAGAAAGCTGCTGACTGCAAGTATAACCAAGGTCTTTAATAGCCTGTTCATATGTCTGCTCCTTCCCCTCTGTATTCCATACAGGCAACCCTTAATGATAGAGCAGCCGCCAGTTGGTTACTCATTGATCCCAGCAAGTGTTGTGTTATACAATCTCCCATCCCATAAAGAGGAAATCTTCAGTATTTCAACCCCGCGCAGATCTACATGAACCTTAATAGCTTCATCCCCAGCTTCTGCATCGAATCGGGCAATTTCTGTTTCATATCCTTTTTTATCTACATTATAAAATACAATAGTTCCCTTATCGGTCGAGCCTAGCTGCGTATAGGGGACGATATATTGCCCATCCAATGAACTATATTTTGAATGAAGCATAAACGTTACAAATTCCCTATGACCTATGAGACTATTAAACGGAGTAATTGTCTTATCAAGTATTTTGAAGGCTGCTCTTTCACCTGTTTGAACCGGCAAAGTCGTATAAGAATGGGCATATGGCGTTATCTCTGAAAAATCCGTTTGAGCCTTAACTGGCGCTTGTCCAACATAGATAGATGAGGTTTTGGCATCCCAGCTCACGGACTTTTCATAATTAGTCAAAGCATTTGACAACGCCCTAAGCGGCAAATAGGTTGTTCCATCATAAATAAATGGCTCAACCACCTTGCCCTCGCTATCCGTTGGTTTAATTAGCTTGCCATCAACAAACAGCTTGATTCCGCCTTGCACTACTTTAATGGTCGTAAGCTTCCCATCAGCATATGCAGTCCCGACTGAAAACAACAAACCAACTGTACACGCTCCTACTAAAAAACCTTTGAACTTCTCCAAATTCCACTTAAACATCTAAATCCTCTCCTTATGAACGATATTTTAAAAGGAAGAATGGCCGCCATGGCGCATCTGCTTTCTTTTGACTACCGTCATTGTATGAAATAAGAATAGTTGCGTCTGTTGACTATAAGTCACATTTGCAACTTCCCGGGAACTCGCTCTAAACCAAAAGAACTATTTTGTCGATATAATTACCTAATGCCTTCTCTTTTCATTGCATACTTACATTTGATCTATCCATTAAAATGGAGGTTTTTGGTTTGGATATACAAAAACAATTTGGTCTTCGTATAAAGGAGCTGCGCTCAAAATCGGGGATTTCACAGGAGCTGTTGGCTGAAAGAGCCCAGATGGACAGAACGTATCTGAGTGCGGTAGAAAGCGGACGACGTAATGTGTCTTTACAAAATATTGAGCGGATTGCTTCGGGGCTTCAAGTGTCTGTAAACTATTTTTTTTCTGATGAAAGATTTTCAACAAAGCCGGCTTATGTGAAGAAAGAATTTGCTATTCCGTTCACTGAGCGCTTCAGCTATAGTCTTGATCAGGAAAGCAGAGTACTTTCCTTTGAGGTTAAGGGGCTATTTTCGGATAAAAAAGAGGTTCAACATTTGTCTTCACAGATTCTAGGTATCTGCTCCGCTTTTGGAAAAGGGGGATTAAGTGTCCTGGTAGATCATCGCCAGATGCTTACCTCACAAGGCGAACCTGTGGTTTATTCGCCGGAAATTGTTGAAGAAGCCAACACCTTCCAGCGTTATTTGTATGAGTACAGTAAAAAGACAGTCGTACTCTGCAATTCCGACTTTATGGTCCAGCAATTTAATTTTATTACCAAGGTTAACGGTACGGTGTCAAATCACTTGTTTGGTCCAGACAAGCAAATGGTAGATCAAGCGTTTAGTTTGTTAGACATCAACGGGAATAGTTTGATCAAACCGCTGATATAGCTTAAATTTCAGAAAAGACGCTTGGGAATGCGATCCTCGGCGTCCATCAATTTTCAATCCATTGATTCAACCAACCCAACCTGCATCATAAACAGCGTTTACGGTTAATAAAAAGCCTACAATTCCTATTATCCAGGCTGTAGTGCTTTGTGCATGCTTCACGAGCCACTTATCCAATCGGACAAGCGGCTCCTTTAATACACGATACGCGACAAGCCGTCCCATCAGCAGAATAATTGCAGGCAGCACCATAACGATACAATAACCGAATAAAAGGAGGCCGGACATCGGCCATGAAGGTCCCTCGGAGGTTATTAGACCAATTGCCGCCAGGTAAGGCAGCATTGTCCCTAGCTCCACTACAACTGCGGTTAATGCTAACCCAATAAGCATAGCCACAGAGCCACGATCAGAAGAATCTCCCATAATGCGGTTCCTCCACTTTAAGATACGTCCCTCCCCTCTTTCAGCACGTTCCGCAGCACGGGCACGAGCTTTTTTCGTGTCCATAAGCTGGCTAATTACCATTAGCACGATTCCTAAAGCGATTTGCCCATAAAGAAAGGCATTGGATTCCAGCACAAAATTGTATTTCCTCAGAATGGTGTCAGCACTTAACATAATGATCAAGCCTGCCAAAAAATAAAGTCCCGCAACCGTGGACAAATAAACAAAAAAGCTGCCTATTCGAACACGTGTAGAAGTCATAAGTAACCAAACGGGTATCAACAATGTGCCAAAACTGGTGGAATCAATAAGGGCCAGCACCACAAGGGTTGACAGCAAAACAGTAAATAGCATCATGATCCCTCCTATCTTTTTCAGCCAGGACCCAAGCGGAATTTTTTCTCACAAACAGCCTTTGCGCCATTTCCACGAGATTTATGAGTCGCTACTACTTCTCCGTCATAAAGAATGGTGCAGCTAATCCAACTGGCACCCTCAACTGCTTCTGCTTCGACACGAGTCGAGGTCAACGGAATAAACACGTCTTTTGGAATCATAAATTTTTCGTTAAAGGGAACTTCAATGGAATCCAAATAAACACTTTCCGGATTTTTTTTCGCATTTATGTCTGCCTCAAACCGAGTTGCCGAGTCTCCGTCGCTTTCGATTCGAACTTCTACAGTAATGACATCAGCATCCTTGCTCATTTCCTCTGACGAATTCTCACCCGTCATTCCATCGTTCTTTGCCATTCCGCAAGCTGACAATATTAGAAAAGCGCAAGTCAATACAGTTAGACGGCCTGCAAGCTTTCTCATTTCTTGTCTATTTTTATTTATAATGTCCACCCTCCCTTCCCTTTAGAAAAAAGCTGATCATTTCATCTATATAGTCCATAAATTCACTGTCCATTCCCATTACTATAGACTCCTCGCCATTAGCAGGCCGTATCAGTTCCCAGTATTTATCTAACAGCTTGTTATCTCCTTCAAATAGCTCTAATGTCTTCTCATACAAATGGCCAGCAATGACTTGAGCCTCTGGTGAGTAAGGCGATGAAGTCATCATACTGCTTGCTTGCTGAAGAATCGCCAATATTTCCTCCATCCGCTTATCCTTGCTTCCCAGAACAGGCAATCTGTTTAGAATACTCTTTTCCCGTGGAGTTAAGGGCAAATCTTCACTAAATTGGGCCGGAACTATACCTTCCACAAGAGGGCGGTCATTCATTGCCTGAATAATCTGCAACAAATCGTTTACGCCACTCGTTCCCTTCAACTGGATGGTATGAAGGGCCGATCTAAGGTAATATTGCTTGCGGCTTAGTTCCTCTTTTTTTTGTTCAATGAGCTTTATCTGCTCATTTAAAGAACTGATCCAGCTATCATTTTCATTGGTTTGATGCTGAAATAATTCCTTAATCTGCTCTAATGTATAACCAATGGATTTCATCAGCATAATTTTTTGAAGGTGTAATAAGGCATGCTCGTCATAGTAACGATAACCATTTTCCGAAACAAGTGTCGGGTGCAGCAATTCAATTTGTTCGTAGTAATAAAGCGTACGTTTGCTGATATTTGCTTTTTTTGCTAATTCACCAATGCGGATCATGACTCATTGCTCCTTCCTCTAAAACATTATAAACAATAACGTATACGTTATTGTAAAGCTATTTTCTTGCCAGCTATAATCTAACAAAACCAAAAAGCTGGACGGAGAACATTACGTTCTTCCGCCCAGCTTTTTATCAGATGGATTTTTTTGATAGCTGTTTTGAAATTCATCCTGAATGACATCTGCGATGCCATCAATGTGATAAGTGACATCCTCTTCCAGTACCCGCACCCGATAGATCCAGCCGTCCGGCAGGTCCAATCTTGATCCGAGATCATCTAGATCCGTCAGACTCAGCGTCTGGTCAACCTCGCGAGAAGCAGACTGCATCGTATACACCTCGTTCTGGTCAGACACCAGTTCATAAACCTTCTCGCCTTTTTTGAAGGTATACGTTGTTTTCCGGATAACCTGATGCAAACCGTAGGGAGTGCGATTGTTTAAATCTGAAAGAGAGAGATTTAATATGCCAGGCTGATTCATGCTGTAGCCGGCAATCGTTTTTTCAGTTCCATTGTAATAACCGGTAATTTCATCCATTACCCAAAACCTGGGCCCGTTCTTCAGCACCGCCATTGCGCCAAACTGCTTTTTTACCGCTTCAGTATCAATAGCGGCAAATGCCTCCTCGCTAATCAACGTCTTGCCGATATCGTTATACACGCCGGCTCTGATATGATTAAAGTATCTGTAAACGACGAGAATCTCGTTATACGTCTGCCCCCTGACCGCACGGGGCTCCGGGCGGCTAATCTCGGTCTGAGCAATACTGTTGTATTGCTCTTTCGTGTTTCCTCGTACCAGGGGAAACAAAAAGGCAAGAAGCACGCCTGCCGCAAGAAGTATGATCATTGCTTTAATTTTCTTGTTGCTTATCCTCATGTTCATCTCAGCCTTACCTCCTGTTATTTTACCCCACTGTACGTATTACCCGGATTCTCAAATCATAGACATCCATAATGGTTTCAATATCCATCGGACGAGAAATATAAAGCATAAGCAAATCTCTGTTGTTCAACTCCAGAATATTCATTAGCTCCTGAAAATAAGGGCCGTCATAGCCGGATTTTTGTTGCAGCTCATTCAAGCGGTATTCAAGCAATTCTCCCCGTATCGAGCTGAAGATCGCTTTTAACTTCTGCTGAAGACGATAATTCAAGCCAAAATACATATTTCTGAAAAAAGCCTTATACTCTCCATCGGATAACAGCTGAAGATTATAAACGAATAATGAGCGATATACAGAATAAATATCCTGTGGCTGAGACGCCATAAATTGCTTTAGAAACGTATAGGCCGTTGCTTTAATAATGCTCTGAATCGTAAAAAAATAAAGATCGTCTTTATCCTCAAAATATTGATAGAAGCTCCCCCTTGAAATATCCGCCTCCTTAATAATTTGATTAATGGAGGCATTATTGAACATTTGACGGGAAAACTCATTTATTGAAGCTTCCATAATGCGGCTTCTCTTTCCATCCGGTATGGAAAAAAACAAATCCTTGGGCATAATCATCTACCTTTCACCACTATAATGACAACCTGTCACTTTATAAAGAATTGTAAATGACAACATGTCACTTGTCAACGAACTCAAAAACATATCAATCCACACTCAAGGGAAAGCAGCCGTTTGACGCATCGCCTTGGCCAGAAAAACCAAAACAGGACAGCCCCCTTTGTAACAGGTGCTGTCCCGAAGCTGTTCAGTGCCACTGGATTTTGAAAAGCTTTTATTCTGACGCAATAAACCGTGCAGGCTGCTCGGTGAACTGTCCATCGACGAGCTTGTAAGGAATTTCAAGATCGCCTACAACCATTGCAGGGGAAACCTGTACCGAAAGCACAGCCACAATTTCGTCATCCTCAACACGGTAGGATAGGCTTTGGCCTACAACTGCTTTTTCAAACCATTCTATGGCATCCTCTTCCTTAAACGTAAACTGGCTGCTTTGCCCTTCTACGGTTATGGTGTAACTTCTTTCTTCGCCGTTTTGATCCAGCGAATCTTCTAGTTTGCTATGGGCATTATCTAGCGGATTAGGAAACGGTATTTCGGTAAAGTCTTTTTTGAGAACATGTACCTCGCTATCTTTTATGCCTGTCCCATATCCAGTCGTCAAAACGATGATTAACTCCTGCTCCTCATCATTATCCAAGTCCATGGCGATTAGCTCCGGATAATACGTTTCGTTGGATACATTTTCCCAGTTAAACGATTGATTGGTTTCGCCAATCTGTACAATAAGCGGTTCAATCATACCACTTGACGGCTGATTTACACCGGAAATTTTTATGTCCAATTCCTTATTTTCAACCAATACCAGCTGCTCATTTTCATTAGAAGATTTTTTCTCCGGACCCTTGTTTCCTTCCTGCACCGCACAAGCAGACAATACTAACACTCCAATCAGCAAAAGAAAAATGGTTACCCGCTTCATTCGACTTCCTCCCTCACGATACAAATAGTTTATTCAGCCTACATAATTAGACAGTAAAAGATCAAAAAATGTTCCACATCATTCAAAGTAATGAAGCTATTTCCATTATTGTTCTTCAGCAGCATGGCGGCACAATTTACAAAAAAAACCTCTACCGCTGCGCGGAGAGGTTAATAGGCCAGCGACGGCTTGCCGCTACGTTGATATGACCGTATTTTACTAAGGAACAGGTTTATACTCTATACGCTCCCCTAACTTAGTTTTAAAGTATTGCTTGTTAAAAAGCATACTGGGGTGTGTTGGATGATAGGATAAAGCCTTCTCATTATGCTCATTAGCCTTCTCGAATAATCCCATACGATCGTAGCACACACATAACTGCAAATGGGGATTCCAGGTATAATCCATTTGGTTTGCGGCACCCCTATGATTTTCGTCTTTCCCGCTTTTTATTGCTTCTGTAAACCAATATATGGCGTTTTCGTATTGCTTCTCTTCTAAAAAATATCCGCCTAGCGCACAACAAAATCCAGCTCTTGGCTTATCAAAAAGAAGAGTCATACACAAAGCTTCAACCCGCTTTTTCTTGTCGCCCAATCGCCCGTAGCATTCTCCCAGCCTCATGCAAGCCTGTATATTGTCCTCAACCGATCCCTGCTTGCCTTCCAGAAATTTTCTGTAATTTTGAATCGCATCTTCATAGCGAGCATGATCAAGGAGCTCGTTAGCAAAATGGTACAAATCCCTTGCCGTGAAAACTTCTCCTGCCTGCTCTCTCTTCAAGTACATTTGCAGGTTGCGGTCGGTAAAGGTTTTATTTTTGCTATTATTAATACTCACTTCACTGTGTCGAATAGTTCCCCATACAGCTAAATATTCATGAACGTTACCAATCCATTGAAAATTCCGATCTCTACGAACGAGGCGGTTTTGCCGCACGCTGGAGGTCACATTTCCTTTTTCATCAAAGGCGCGGTTATAGTGCATGGTAATACTATCAGCCTCAAAGTCGAGGGTTTTTTTGAGCTCCAGAAACAGCTGCCGATCCTTATCACTGATATAATCATCGGCGTCCAACCATAAAATATATTGTTGGGTTGCCTGACGAAATGCATAGTTGCGAGCAGCCGAAAAGTCATCGTTCCCCTTAAAATCCAATATACGGTCAGTAAATTGAGCGGCTATCTCTTTTGTGCGGTCCGTTGATCCTGTATCGACGATTACAATTTCGTCTGCAATGTCCTTAACAGATGACAGACATTTTTCCAACTCTTCTTCTTCATTTCGCACTATCATGCACAAGCTGATCGTAATCATTTTTCTGCTTATCCCCAACAATCCTTCATAACTCCGAAAGCCCGCTTCTCTTCTGAACATATAGCGTAATGGCGGAGCGTCACCAGCCTCTGCTTTTTCATCATCTGCCGTTCCTACATCAGGGCTTCTAAAGCTAATCAGATCCTGGCTCTCGTCCATTGAAAACCTCAAGCTATATAATTTTTTAATATCATGGATAGTTAAAACCTCGTCCTGCCGCATAAAAAACACATATTCTTTTGTTGCCTGATCCCATGCATATCTGTACGCTTGCAAAGCATCTTCCTGTTCAGCAATGCTGTATACATGAGGGGTGTACTGCTTAGCAATCTCCACCGTTTGATCGCAAGAACCTGTATCGATGATAATGATCTCATCAACATCATCCTTCACGGATGCGAGGGATTGTTTTAGAGTGCCTTCAGCATTCCTCACAATCATACATAAACTCATTGTTTTCCCTGGGGTATAAATAAGCTGATGAATGTCATTGCCCCACTTCTCGGATGCTTTCTGACGATTCTCAGCCAGCAGCTTATTCAGGTTGGATCGCTGCAGGGTGTGCATAGTCGCATGACCGACGTGGTGGATAAAAGAATCCAAGACTACCCGCAGCGAATAGCCGGCTCTCAGCGCTCGCAAGCAAAGGTCATCGTCTTCATAGTTGCCTAGACCGTATCGTTCATCAAAGCAACCAATCTCATCCAGCACCTTGCGTTTGACTAATAAGCAAAACCCGATCAGTCGGCGCACCTCAAGATAACGGCCTGCATTCTCCTGGAGATGATGTCGCGCGAACTCATCCAACCCGCTTATGTCGCTATAGGGAACCGGAATACATTGATGACCGCTAGAACGATTCGTAACAGGGCCAACCATGCCTACTCTTTCATTTTCATATAGAACACGCAGCAAATTCTCAAGCCAATGCGCTGCCACAATAGTATCATTATTTAAATAGAGGACATTATCGCCCCTAGACAGCTCGGTGCCTTGATTACACCCTTTGGCAAAGCCAAGGTTCTCTTTATTGATAACAACCGTCAAATCTGTCTGCGTTTCCAGGTAATCAACCGTACCGTCAGTCGATCCATTATCCACAACAATGATTTCATAATCTTTAGTATGCTTCCGAATGCTGTCTAAGCACTGTATCGTTAAAGGCAGCTGGTTATGTGTCAAAATCACAATACTTGTTAACACATGTTCACCCCTTTCATTTAAAAATCCGGATCCGCAAGCGGCTCTATAAGCATCGAGGCTTCCAGCTCACTCCGTTCGAGATGCGGCGACATGTCTTCAATCGGCCGGCCTACAGCAAGCTTGGGATGAACGTTTGTGTGAGTCTCCAGGTTAACCTCGACCAGGAAACAGCCCTTTGCTTGCAAAGCCATATCGATTTTGGATGATGCCTCATCATTCGTTTCAATTTTTAAAGCAGGTATATCAAAGGCAAGCGCCACCTTCACAAAGTCAGGACAGCCATACCCTTTCACTGTAGATTGCTGACGGCTGTCAAAATACATATCCTGAAACTGCCTTACCATCCCCAAATTATGATTATTCATGACGAAAATTTTAATGGGCAGACCCAATCGGGCAATCGTGTGAAGCTCCTGAAGATTCACCTGGATGCCTCCATCCCCCGCGATGACGATTACCTGGCGTTCCGGAGCCATCATGACGGCGCCGATGGCGGCTGGAAGGGCAAATCCCATTGCTCCCATCCCCCCGGCATTCAAGAGACGCTGACCCTCAAGCAGCCGGAACGATTGACTGGCCCACATTTGATGCTGACCTACATCAAGCACAATAATGTCGCCTTCGCCGCTGCGGGAAGATAACAGCTCCATGAAACGGTTTGGCTCAATGGCCTCAGGCTTTGAGGTCGTTCCCCCGCTAGGGTAAAGCTGCTTATACCGATGAATCACTTCATACCATGGCGTATAATCCGATAAGGTTTTTCCAGAAATAGCTTTGTTGATATCGGTGAGAAATCGCTTCACATCCACATGAATCGTTAAATCCGCTCGCACCTTGCCTATTTGCTCAACAGCCTCCACATCTACATGAACCTTCTTAGCTGCTCTTGCAAAAGATTCCGGCTTAGTGCCTGTCTGCCGGGTATCGAGTCTTGATCCTAATATGAGTAAAAAATCACAGTTCGCCAAAGCGAGGTTGCCGTAGCGGTTTCCATATGATCCGATGAGTCCCGTGCTTGAAGGATGAGCTGCCGGTAATACATCGAGACCCATTAACGAGCTTACTACCGGAATTTTTGTCATTTCTACAAATTCGCGTAATTCCTTGACGGCATCGGCAGCCCGAACTCCGCCACCGACGAGAATTAATGGGCGGTCGGCCTGTTCAAGAAAGCGGATGGTTTGCTCTATATCTTCCGATGCGCAAGGCTGCTTGTAATCGGTATACCCGCGAAATTCTTCACTGTCAAAAAAGCTCTCTAATGCGGCTGGTTCAATCTGAGTGCGCTGAATATTCATCGGGATATCTAACAACACGGGGCCGGGACGGCCATGCTGAGCCAGGAACACCGCTTTTTCCAAGGCATATCGTATTCGCTCTGCATCAATGATCATTTCGGCAAACTTTACAATCGGCTTTACAATACTAACGATGTCCGTTTCCTGAAAGCCAATCTGGCGCGCTGGCTTATCGAACTTATATTCATACGTATTTACCTGACCCGTAATGAACAAGCAAGGAACTGAATCAAAATAACAGCTCCCCACCCCGGTCAGCAGGTTAAGCGCTCCTGGACCGCTAGTCCCCATCGCAACACCGAGCTTGCCGTTGATCCGGCTGTAGCCTTCAGCGGCAAAGGCTGCTGATTGCTCATGATGAACGGAGACGCACGCGATATCTTTTCTGTCATAGGTTGAGTCCAGCAGATGGACGATGGCTCCACCCGTTAATTCAAATATATGCGCGACTCCCTGTTTACTTATAAAATCGATAACATAATCCGAAAGCTTCACCCGGATCCCCCCTGCTTTTCAGCACCAGTGAGCGAATACTCCGCCAATTGGTCTAAACAAACCTTTTTCATATCCGCTTGCTCTTGATAGTACCGGTACCATTCCACTGTTTTTTCGACTGCCTTTTCGACCTTCCAGTTGGGCTGCCAGCCCAGCTTTTCTCTAGCCTTAGAGCTGTCGAGCTTGAGATTAAACGCTTCATGGGGATGATTACCCTCTTCCAGCTCATAGTACTTATCCTCTCCCCAACAGCTGCCTATCGTCCTGACCAGCCATTCCACGCTTCGCGTGCCCTCCTCCAAGGGACCGAAATTCCATGCTTCCGCAAATTCCGCTCCCTGCTCTACCATCCGCTCAGCCAATAACAAATATCCTTGCAGGGGTTCGAGAACATGCTGCCACGGACGCGTTGCTGCGGGATTGCGTATGCGCAGCCTATTTCCTGAAAGCAAAGCCCGCATGCCATCGGGGACAATCCGGTCCTCCGACCAATCGCCGCCTCCGATTACATTGCCAGCTCTGGCCGTAGCTACGCTAAGCCCGTGAGAAGCATAAAGCTTCGGGTTAAAATAACTATTTCGGAATGATGATGTGACAAGCTCCGAGCATGCTTTGCTGCTTGAATAAGGATCCAGACCGCCAAGACGGTCAATTTCACGGTAGCCCCATAACCATTCCCGATTTTCATAACATTTGTCCGTCGTTACATTAAGCAAGGCCTTGATATGGATGCCCTCATCCAGGGCAATTCGAACCGCATCCAGAAGATTTACAGTTCCAAGGACGTTTACGCTAAACGTTTCTACCGGATTCAGATAGGAATACCTCACAAGTGGCTGGGCGGCCATATGGAAAATAACTTCAGGCTTTGTATCTCGTATGGCTTGGAGTAGAGATTCCTTATCCCCGATATCTCCTGTTATGGAACACATCGTTTGCTCTAGTCCACACAAGGTAAATAGATTCGGCTCGCAGGCAGGTTGAAGCGCATAACCGGTCACATCCGCTCCCATGGACTGAAGCCACAGGCTAAGCCAGCTCCCTTTGAAGCCTGTATGGCCAGTAATCATCACCCTTTTGTTACACCAGAAGACGCTGTTTGGCATTATTTATTCCCATTCCTTTTTCCAGGAGGCTTTTCCCGTCTTCCATAGCTCCTCCAGATAGTTTTTGTCACGAAGCGTATCCATTGGATGCCAAAACCCTTTATGCTTGTAAGCCATCAGTTGACCTGCCTTCGCAATATGCTCAAGCGGCTCTTTCTCCCATACGGTTGCATCACTTTTAATGTATTGAAACACATCGGGCTGCAAGACAAAAAATCCTCCATTTACCCATCCGCCGTCTCCTTGAGGCTTTTCTTCAAAACCAAGAACTTCACTATCGCCAGCCATTTGCAAAGAGCCAAATCGGCCAATTGGCTGAACGGCTGTTACCGTTGCCCATTTCCCATGAGATTGATGAAATTCGGCCAATTTTTTAATATTCACATTCGCAAGCCCGTCTCCATAAGTCAGCATAAAGGACTCATTTCCTATATACTCCTGAACTCGCTTCAATCTTCCGCCGGTCATCGTTTCTTGGCCTGTATCCACCAAGGTCACTTTCCAAGGAGCTTGATAGCGGTTATGAACCGTCGCTTCATTGGTTTCCTTGCCGAAATCGAATGTCACATCGGAGCCGTACAAATAATAGTGCGCAAAATATTCTTTGATCACGTTACCTTTATATCCAAGGCAAATAATAAACTCTCGAAACCCATAGCCGGAAAAAATATTCATGATATGCCAAAGCATCGGTTTGTCACCAATTTCAATCATGGGCTTGGGCTTCAAATAGGTCTCTTCACTAATTCTTGTGCCATACCCCCCGGCCAAAATGACAACTTTCATGATGAGGCACTCCCTCCCAAAAGCTTATGAAAAACATCTGCTACATATTTCAACATTTCCTGCGTAAGACCCGGATACACGCCAATCCAAAAAGTGTGGTTCATTATCCGATCCGAGTTATGCAGCTCCCCGACAATCCGGCACGTTATGTCTTTATACGCTGGCTGACGAAGGACATTTCCCGCGAATAATAACCGGGTACCCACGAGGTGTTGTTCCAGCGCCTGCACAAGCTCATTGCGTGTTAACGGCGAGTTTTCCTTGACCGTAATGGGAAATCCAAACCAGCTTGGATCGCTTCCGGGCGTAGCCTTAGGTAAGATAAGAAGGTTCTCCAGCGGCTTTAACGCTTCCTCCAGAAAGGCGAAATTTTGCTTGCGTTTGGCAATAAATCCATCCAATTTCTTTAACTGGGCAACACCTACGGCTGCTTGCATGTCCGTTACCTTCAAGTTGTAGCCTATATGGCTGTACGTATATTTATGGTCATAGCCTTGAGGAAGATCTCCTAGCTGCCACTTAAATCTTCTGCCGCATGAATTATCCTTGCCGGGATCGCACCAGCAATCTCTTCCCCAGTCGCGGAACGATTCCACTATTTTTTTGAGCCTTGGCGAAGAGGTTAACACTGCTCCTCCCTCTCCCATTGTGATATGATGCGCGGGGTAGAAGCTAACCGTTGCCAAATCACCGAAAGTTCCCACTCTTTTCCCTTGATGCATTGTACCTACCGCATCACACGTATCTTCAATTAACCATAGGCCATATTTGTCAGCAATTCGTTTGACCTCATCAACGCGGAACGAATTGCCCAGTGTATGCGCAATAATGATCGCTTTCGTTTTTTCACTAACAGCAGCTTCCAGCAAGGTGGTATCCACATTGTAAGTCGGGATATCGACATCTAAGAAAACAGGGACTAATCCGTGCTGGAGAATAGGATTAATCGTCGTGGGAAATCCGGCAGCCACTGTAATGACCTCATCTCCTGGTCGAAGCCTGCGCTCCCCTAATTGGGGAGAAGTAAGCGCCGAGACGGCCAATAGATTGGCGCTCGAACCAGAGTTTGTTAAAATCGCGTACCGGCAATTCATGAATGAGGCAAATTGGCTTTCGAACCGGCGGGAATAACGGTCTGCAGTCAATTGAAAATCAAGGGATGCATCAATTAAACAAGCTACCTCCTCTTGATCAAACACCTTCCCGCTGACGGGGATATAATCTACACCTGCTCGAAATTTTTTCTGATTCCACTTTTCCGAATAAAACGCCGCCGATAGCTCTAATATCTGATTTCTAAGATTTTTTTCGGATATATCCCTCAAGATGAAATCCTCCTGCTCTTACTTAATTTAATAAATAAATACAACTTTCCATCCCACCCAATTATCTGATGGCATCTATTGTAGTAGTTTAGTGATAAATCCGTAGACTTATTGACCCATTGCTCTATTTATATGCTCGCGGTAAAAAATGGTTAGCTCATTTTCAAAAAATGATGCATAAACATATTTAACGCTGAGCCCTATATATTTAGTAAAGAAATCAGGAAAAAGGATGGGACAACATATGATTACAAGCATGCTGGATAAAGCCTGTCTCAATAATGGAGTTGAAATGCCATGGTTGGGGTTAGGGGTATGGAAAGCCAAAGACGGGAATGAGGTTATTCATGCCGTTCAAACAGCGATTGCATCTGGTTATAGGAGTATTGATACGGCGGCTATTTATGATAATGAAGCTGGTGTGGGGAAAGCCATTAATGAATGCGGCGTGCCAAGAGATGAGCTTTTCATAACGACCAAGCTTTGGAATACGGATCATGGATATAAGCAAACCGTGGATGCATTTCACAAAAGCCTTCAAAAGCTGGGACTGGACTATCTTGATTTGTATTTAATTCATTGGCCGGTGAAAGACAAGTATAAAGAAACATGGGAAGCTTTCCTGGAGCTCCATGAGCAAGGAAAAGTTCGAGCGATCGGTGTTAGTAATTTTCAGGAACATCATCTCACTGAACTTGCTTCCTTCAGTGGCATTACCCCCGCGGTGAATCAGGTGGAGCTTCATCCGCTGATGACTCAAAAGCCGCTTTTGGCGTTTTGCCAGAATAGAGGTATTCAGATTGAGGCCTGGAGTCCGCTCATGCGAGGGCAATTTTTGGAGCATCGCCTATTAATTGAGCTAGCTGAACGGCATGTAAAATCTCCTGCCCAAATCATCCTTCGTTGGCATCTGCAAAATCATGTGGTGAGCATACCGAAATCGGTCACCAAGCAGCGGATCATAGAAAACACAAATATTTTTGATTTTGAGCTTTCTGTGGAAGAAATGACATCCATTGACGCCCTCAATCAAAATCGAAGATTCGGTGCTGACCCTGATAGCTTTTAACTATAAAAAGGAGGTTGTACCTTGACTTTATTTATCACACCGGAGCTGGCTGCCCGGTTTCAGCAATTTGGGAGAGACACCTATATTCAAAGCGGCGGTTACTTCAATTCCCCAGAGCAAATAGCGATTGGAAATGGTGTATTCATGCGCTCTCCCTATCAGTTTGATGTTATGCCAAGCGTTAAGGAGCCACCTGTAATTAGTGTCGACGATGGCTGTCAAATCAATCTTGGACTGAGGATAAAGGCAAAAAACAGAGTCAGATTGGAACGCAACGTCTTGATCGGACCTCATGTGTGCATTAGTGACGAGGTGGACCTTAAGCTTGATCTCATTCGGGATGAGTTCATTCCGGGCATAAACGCGGGAGAGGCTGGCGGCCAGGTAGTTATTGGGGAAGGCGCCTGGATTGGCGCAAACGCCATTATTCAAGGCAATGTACGTATCGGCAACGGCAGCATAGTAAAAGCGAACAGCGTTGTTTTAAGTCATGTCCCTGATTATTGCGCCGTATCGGGATGTCCTGCGAAAATCGTTCAAATTTACGAGCCGTCTTCATCTAGTTGGATCGATGTATCGAGCCCGGAGCAAGCCGCTGAGCTGCTAAGCGCTCGCCGTCTAAATCCTTTGCTGTCGATTTGCATTCCGACCTATAATCGCGCGAATCATCTGGAGCATTGTCTGGATTCGATCTACTCACAGATTGGGAATAATGAACTGTTTGAGGTCATCGTTTCTGACAATGCATCAACGGATGCAACACCCGAAATCGCCCAGCGTTATGCTGCTCGCTACTCTAATATGAAGTATATCCGCAACGCCAAAAATATCGGCGCCGACCCGAACATCTTCCAGGTCATGAAGCTTGCGCGGGGCAAATTTGTAAAAATACAAGGCGATGATGATTTCTATGTTGAAGGCACACTGTATCCTTTGCTTAATGTTGTGCATAGCCATGGAGATTGCGGGGTTATTCATATTTACGTAAGAAACGGGGATGGGAGAATTTGGACCGGGGAAGGAATGAGCGCTTACCTTGAAGCAACATCTATTTACGCAACCTTCATCACCTCCACCATTTTGAGGCGAGATGAGCTTGAGAAGATTAAAACACCTGATTTATTTCTCCAGTCTTCGTTCAATCAACTCTACCTCCAATACGCCATTATGGAGAATAATCCGCGATTCTGCGTTATGAACAGCTGTATGTTTACCTACGCCGGTATTTCTTCTGATGCTTACAATTTTGGAGAGGTGGTTCTCCGTAGCTATCAGTCGATCTTGCAGCATTTTGTAGGCAGAGGGTTAACGATGGATGACTTTCTTAAGGAAAAAAAACGAACGCTCTATAACTATGCCATTCCTTGGTTCAGGCAGATTATCACGACAAAAATGATTGCGGACACTGACAGATTTGAAGAAATTTATTCAGAGCTTTATAGAGACGAACCTTATTATGAAGATGCTTTGGCCATCATCGCCTCCGTTCGAAATTCCCAGCCATAGTATCGAAAGGAGAACTAATATGTCGTTATCCATTGACCCGCAAACAGCATCCACCTTTTATAGATATGGCGAGGATTCCTTTCTGGATGCAGGCGGCCAGTTTCACAACCAACAGGAAATATCGATTGGCAGCGGGGTAACCATTCAAGCGCCTTATTGGTTAAACATTATTGCTCCCGGCTCGGGCCATATCCCCAAAGTCATAATCGGCGACGGCTGCAAGTGTGATTATGGCTTCATTGTGTCCGCCCTGAACCGGATCGAACTAGAACGGAACGTGATCGTTGGCCCTAATGTGTATATTTCGGATACAGATCATGAATATCGAAGTGTTGGCAAGCCGGTATCAGCGCAAGGGCTTGCTTACACCTCCGGCGAGGTATTTATCGGTGAAGACGTTTCAATTGGTGCAGGTTCCGTTATTATTGGAAACATTCACATTGGAAGAGGGAGCATCATACGACCAGGCAGCGTGATTGAGCAAGACATTCCCGAGCGTTGTGTGGTTAGTGGTTCTCCGGCAACAATTGTGCAAACTTACGATGCGGCGCTAGAGCAATGGGTAAACGTAAGCAGCAAAGAAAATAGTCCCGCTCCGCTAGTAAAGCCGCAACAAGCTCCCCCGCTATTGTCCATATGTATTCCGACCTATAACCGTTCTTCCAATCTTGACCGCTGCTTAAGCGCCATCCTGACCCAATTGACAGATGATTCTTCAGTCGAAGTGCTAGTATCCGATAATGCTTCTACTGACGACACGCCGGAGGTTGTTAACCGATACGCCGCTCGTTATTCCTGTCTGAAATATTTTCGTAATGACGAAAATATAGGGGCAGACCGCAATATCTATCAAATAATGAGCCGAGCACAAGGGTCATTCATCAAATTGCAAGGAGATGACGACTACTTCGTAGAGGGTACACTTATGCCGCTCATCGAAATCGTGAACAATCATCGTGAATGCGGGATTATCCATATTCATGTTCATAATAATGACAGGCGTGTATATACGGCCGAAGGCATGCAAGCCTTTCTCCAAGCATCAACTATCATGTCCACATTTATTTCCGGGATGATTTTGCGAAAAGAAGATTTGGAACAGGTTGAGGAGCCTACCCGGTTTATTGAGTCGTCCTTTAATCAGACGTACCTGCAATATGCCATTTTATCGAAAAACCCCAAATTTTGTGTTGTCAATCAAAGTATTTTCTATTATGGCGGGAATCAGCCCAGCGGTTACAATTTTGGCGAGGTGGTCTTTCGAAGCTACCAATCCATCTTGCGTTTTTTTATTGGAAAAGGCCTGACCGAAGACGATATTCGCGCAGAAAAAAGTCGATCGTTATTCCAGTTTATCCTTCCTTGGTACAGAGGAATTATGGCAAATCGTTATAAAACAGATACATCTCGATTCGAGGAGATTTTCACCGAGCATTATCATGATGAACCTTACTATGAGCGGGTTCTGAATGAAATTCGCACCATTTCTGTTGAAGCCGGAAAGGGCTAACGATCTCACTGAAAATACCACCCGATCCATTAAAGGTCAGGTGGCATTTTCATCTTAAGGGGGATACCTACAATTTAAGCCTGCCAAATTCTTCCCCAAGATGTACATCCTTTGCCATTTCATTAGCTTGTAAGAGGGAATCATACGTCCCCGCATCCGTCCACCAACCAGATAAAATATCATACGTTAATTCATCAGAGGCGATATAAACATTGTTCACATCCGTTATTTCCAGTTCATTACGCAAAGAAGGCTTTAATGTACGGATAATGTCAAAAACTCGTCTGTCGTACATGTAGATTCCGGTTACCGCATAATTTGTTTTGGGTATTTTAGGTTTTTCTTCGATAGAAATGATTTTTTCACCTTGTAAATTGGGAACTCCGTAACGGTGTGGACATAGCACCTCACGAATCAATACTTTTGCACCGCTCCCTTGACTACGAAAGTTCTCAACAAAAAGAGAGAGATTGTCTTCAAATACATTATCGCCCAATATCACCACCATAGGCTCTTCATTTACAAACTGTTCTGCTAATCCAAGCGCCTGTGCGATACCGCCAGCTTCATCTTGCACCTTATAAGTAAACGTCAGATTCAAGTCATGTCCGCTGCCAAGAAGATTAACAACATCACCCATATGCTCTTTTCCTGTAATAATTAGAATATCTTTAATGCCCGCTTGCTTCAGCTTCGCTACCGAATGAAAAATCATCGGATATTTCCCAACTGGAAGCAAATGCTTATTGGTCACTTTAGTTAAAGGAAAAAGACGAGAACCAGTACCGCCCGCCAGAATAATTCCTTTCATCCATTCCCCTCCTGCTATCCCTGATCATTTTTGAAGGCATCTATTTATTCACTTTAAGCATATGCTACTAATTGACTATGATTAACCCTTACTGAAAAAAAGGGCTGCCTAAGCATATTTATAATGACGCTCAATATATTTTATATAATCGAATCCGTTTGATTGCTGTGGAATCCCGAGAACGCCTGATCAACAAAAAAAGGAGACTTCGATCGATGAAAATAACTAATACTACATTTAAAGAAGTACTCATTATTGAACCAGAGGTTCATGAAGATACACGCGGCTTTTTCATGGAAACGTATAATAAACAAGCCTTCAAAGAGTTTGGGCTTCCTGTTGTGATTTGGGCATGATCTCCGTTATGCTATTGATGCAACAAAGATTACAACAGAACTAAACTGGTCACCTAAATACACCTTCGAAACAGGCATAGAAGAAACAATAAAATGGTATATAGATAATCAATCTTGGTGGGAAACGCTTAAGGGGGGTAACCCATGAAAATTATGGTTACTGGGGCGAGCGGGCAATTAGGTACGGATCTTGTTTTCCAATTGAAAGCAAGTGGATTTTAAATGATGAAGCCTTTGCCGTTGACGGAATGGTGCATAAACCTTATGTGGAATCCGATACAGTTAATCCTCAGAGCATTTACGGTAAATCCAAGCTGGCGGGAGAGATGTTTGTCAGGCAATGGGTTCCTGAGCATTATATACTAAGAACGTCCTGGTTGTTCGGAAAGCATGGAGCTAACTTTGTTAAATCCATGCTTTCACTCGCCGAGCAACGAGACCGAATTAGTGTCGTTTGCGATCAATTTGGTTCTCCTACTTATACTGTTGATCTCTCAGAATTCATTGTGAGACTTCTGGATCAAAAGGTATATGGCACTTATCATGTATCCAATACTGGTTCATGCTCATGGTATGAATTTAGCAAGGAAATATTTAAGCAGTCTGCACCTAGACCGCCCTATTCAGTTATGGATCATATGGGGATTCGACTAAATGGTCTTCAAGATTTGAGAAATTGGAAAGAAGCTCTATCCGACTATCTTTTGAATTCATAAATTTCATTTCACAATGCGACTTTCAGTCCCTGGGATAACTGATAACTGCGCTTGCCAGAAATCACTTCTTTATTCGTTTGCAATGAAATCCCTAAAATCCAACGTCCTGCCTTCTGAATGATATTCTGTACTCTCTTCATTATAAGTTGCAATATCAAACGAAATGGTTTTATCATTGTTTATCTTTACATTGCGTATATCTTGACTATTTTCAACTTGTAATAGCTGCTGGAGTTTATTGTCTTCAATATTTAATAAATAAAGGGTATGGTTTGATGAAATTGTTCCAATTGTATATCCAATCAAGATAACCATGTGTTCGTTATCAACCCAATGGATATAGCTGGCAGAGCTGCCTTCTCCGGCTTGATCATGACTGAATATTTTCCTGTTTTCATCTTTTAATGCGTCATACAGCCATACGTCTCCGGCCATTTCAAATTCGTAAGGAGAAATAAATGCAAGCTTTGTTTTGTCAGCATTGATTTCCGGTTTAGACGGGTAATCATCTATCTTACTGATTTCCTCCCATTTACCTTCCCTTTTGATTTTAATAAAAGGAGGTTCATTCTCCGGATATAGAACGCTCTCATTTATAATGAGCTCTGACAATGGGTTAGTTGAGGGACCCTGACTACAGCCGGTTACAAACAAACTAATAAGGATACTGAGACAAAATAAACTTCGCATTAAAAATCACCTTCCCTAGAGAAAAGTTAAGATAGATTAAATGACAAAAGCCTGTCACTCAGCCTGCTTATTAGACGGGAAAAGGTCAAAAAAAGTTCCATTTGTTTCAAAGTAATAAAACGATATCCATCCTTTATTGCGGATAATTAATAGACCGCTTTTGGAGTAAACGAACCTTGATTTTTTAGGGCATGGTCAAAAAAACGGAGGATAAGTTCATTCTGCGTTTCAATCGCGTAATATTTATCGATACTGGCTTTTCTGCCTCCTTGCAGCAGGTTTGCCAATATAGGCGAAAATAAAGGCAGATCAGTTAAGCTCAAATGCTTCGCGCCTTTAAAATGAACGGTGTATGCCCCTTTAAACGCTTCATTTGAAAGCTGGTTTGCTGCATACACTGGACTGCTATCAAGCTGTATCCACACGTCGTCAGAATAAAGGTTAAGGAGCGAAATGGTGTAAGCTTCGGATTTGGCAGTTAATTCATCTGTAGCTTTATCATACTTAAGCTCGCTAAAAAACGGAGCATCTATATTGACTACGGCGTCAATATCATCGCGTTCCCTGCTCAGCGCTACGCTTGCCGATCCCCCCATGGAGTGGCCAAACACTCCTATTTTTTGTGTATCGATACGTTCATAAACAGAGTCTCTTTTTTGCTCGGAGTCGTTTTTTTGCCCGGCTTGCTCCAGAACCGTATCTATAACAAAATCCATATCGTCCGTTCGCACTTTCATCCATTTTTGAAAAAGCTCAAAAATATCGCCAAGGGAATAAATCCCTTCTTTATTTGCATTATTCACTTCTTTCATATAACCAGAATCAACCGTCACGACCTTTCCATCCCCGGAAACGGTATAAAACGAATGATAGGGATGGTCAATCGAAGCAACGACATAACCGTGGCTCGCAAGCTCTGTAAAGGTAGAAGCATTGCTGCTTTTGATCCCATATGCCCCATGAGAGAAAACAAGCAAAGGATAGGTGCCTTCAGCCTGCTCTGGATACCAGAATTCCACGTTAACAAACCGCTTTTCTCCCTGATCCGTAAATGCCTCAATACGATTTTTGTCTACATAGCTGTGTGTGGCGGTTGCAACTGGATACGGCCCCGTTACTTGCGGAAGCCTATGCTGCGGAAAAAGGATAGCCGGAATAAGGGTAATAACTACAGTCAATGCCAATAAAAGAGATTTCCATATCGTAGGAAAAGCCTTGTAACGCGGAGTGGAATTGAGATTGGGTTTGGGCTTGCGCAAGAGGATAACCATTTCCTTAGCCGCTAAAATAACGAGCAAACCTGCAAACAGCAGCCAGGTGTAGCTCCAGTCTACATATTTCACCAAAATCAGCAACAAGAATCCTATAAACATCGCTATTCTCGTCCAGCTCTTCAGCTTGCTTTGTCTTTGCTTGGTTACCATGGAATAAAGGGCAATCACCAGCTCGAGGGCCAATGCAACAACAAGTACTATCATCTCCATATGATTTTCCCGCTCCTTCGCCATCTTTTTATGAGCTCATCATAATCAATGGCAGAGCAGGTGTATATGGATAAACGATAAGCTGTAGCTGAGAGCCGATAAGTTGTATTTAAACTTCTTCTTTTTTTAATGCTTTTAGTCGTTCATTGATCCTTTGAGCTTCTTTTTGGTCATTTTTATACGCCAGCAGGCGAACGATAACGTAGGCTGCGGCAATTTGCAAAGCCAATACCAATATGCTGAAAAGACCGTTTACAAGCTTCAACAGGACCGCCAGAGATAGTAATAAGGCCTCCAGAAAAATGAAATGTAAAATCACTCGCAGACGCATTATGTTCTCGCTAATCGCTTCCGTTGGATATAACACAACTCCAGTCAAAGCGCCTACAAAAGAAAATGCCATAATGATAAAAACCGTCCTTAGCTCGAAGCTTTCATCCGGATCAAAGATTAGCCGCAAAACAGCGATAATGATTATGATGGAGGCAAATATGATTAAAAAATCTCTAACGATTTCTTTTATACGCTTGGAATCATTCATACTAGCTCCCCCTTCTTATAAATCAAGCATATGCTTAAGCGTTGGCACATACTGCCGCGATATAACTACCTTTTCCCCGTTATCCAATAAGGCTTGAAAGCGGCCGCTGATCGACGGATGGATGCTTTCGATTTTAGCTATATTCAGAATGGTTGACTTGGAGGCGCGAAAACAATGTTTTCCTTTGCAAAGCTCCTCCAGCTCGTAAAGCTTTTGTTTAACTTCATATACGCTGCTTTTGCCATAGGCAAATACCTTTCCGTCAACCGCTTCAAAATAATAAATATCGGAAAGCTTGATACGGCTGATTTGATCCTCCTGATAACCAAGTAGAATGAGCGTTTCAGTTTTGATTGTATGTACAAGCCTGTCTATTTCTTCGCCTGCCTGGTGACACCTGATTCGAATCTCCTCTTCTTCTGTTTTGTCTATTACTTCGATGGATATTTTGATCGAAATCACCCTCGGATATTCAAAATAATATATTCAATATAATCACTAGGCGCCTGTAACTCCAACGCTTATTTCCAATATACACTACGCATAAAAAGCACAAAAGCCCAAGCGCCAACTTCGCTTGAGCTTCCTATGGAAAAATACAGATACGGTTTTAAAAAAGTGCGAATCGTAGCCAAAAGAGAGCCAAAAGGGAGCTCTTACCTGAGCATTACTTCGCCTTCTTACTTTCCTCACTTGCTTTTGAACAAATAAGGAAGAAAATGATATAGAAATTGATAAACTGATTCATAGGAATGAACTTCATCTTTTTCATGAAGGAAATGGAAATTGCCCTTGGTATGGTCGTCATTATACACGAAAACCTCCGGGTACTTTTTCATTTCGTTTACCTGCATCGTCAGAGGTTCCGACGCAGCGTCTTTTGTGCCGGTTGCTACACGAATAAAAAATTCGTCCGTGCCATAGCCTGATTTAACTGCGCTTTCCCTTAATACCTTTACGGTTTCAACCGGCTTGCTTAAGCCACCCATTACTTCTATGGCCCAGCAATCTCCGCTTAATGGAACGAACTCCGAGAAATAATCCAGATGATTAATAAATGCGAACCACGTTGTACATCCGCCCATCGAAAAACCGCTTATGCCTCTATGCATTCTTGAAGCAATTAAAGCCTCTTTCGTCACATCTTCAGCATACGTATGATAAGCGCTTTCAACTGCGGGCAAGAGTTCCTCTACTAATTCATTTTGAAATAAAAGAACATTGTTTCTTTCCCGCTCCGCATCCGGCGCACCTGCCCTGGGAACTTTTTCTTTGTAGTATGAAGGAAATACAACAATTAAAGGCTGTACCTCTCCCCTGTCTATTGCATAATCGAGCATATTTTTAACCTTGCAGCAATCCAGCCAGGAATCCGGGTTTCCTGCACCGCCATGCATAACGTAAAGAATATTGTATTTTTTCTCCTTGTCAGCAGCGTCATAGCCATGCGGCAAATAGACGTTGGCATATTTATCGCGCGGCTCTCCTTCACGATTGGTTGTCACATAAGTTATCCTCTCTAGCGTACCTCTCATAAACACATCATGATACTGATGTCTTTTCATCTCGATACCTCCCGTTTCACGTTTGTTTTGCTTTCTTGGGCTACACTTTCCATCACAAATACTCAACGCTTTTTCCTTATTCAATTATAATACGAATATAGGAAAATTTAACCTGACAAGCTGTGGCGATTTTACCTGTCCATATTTATGTATAATCTGGTTTTCTCCCGCAAATGCTGAACTATACTCTGTTTTTTATTTTGTGAAATCGTCAGATTCGAGGGATCAATAAATGCTAATTGGCAGCCACGTATCGATGGGTGGGAAGGAAATGCTGCTCAAGGCCAGCAAAGAGGCCGCCTCCTACGGAGCCAACACTTTTTTGATATACACAGGCGCTCCGCAAAATACCAAACGTAAACCGATTTCTGATTACAATATTTTAGAAGGCCATGAGCATATGAAGAAACACGGGATCAGCAATATTGTCGTGCACGCTCCCTTTTTGGTCAATTTGGCCAATTCTATTAACAATCAAATCTTTAGCTACAGCATTGACTTTATGCATGACGAAATGGAACGAACGGCAGCGCTCGGTGCAGAGCAGCTTGTCATGCACCCGGGCGCGCATGTTGGCGCAGGCGTGGATGCAGGTATCAATAAAATTATAGAGGGACTTAATGAGCTGTTTACGCGAAATAAAGAGGTTCAAATTTCATTAGAGACGATGGCGGGAAAAGGAACGGAGTGCGGCGTTACGTTTGAAGAACTGGCTCGTATTCTGGATGGAGTCGTCTACAATGAATGCTTATCGATTTGCTTGGATACATGCCATGTTCATGATGCCGGATATGATATCGTCCATTGCTTTGACGATGTGCTTGATCATTTTAATCATATCATTGGACTTGATCGGCTAAAGGTGCTTCATATCAACGATTCCAAAAACGAGCGCGGCTCGCGAAGGGATCGGCATGAAAACATCGGACACGGATTTATCGGCTTGCAAGCGTTGGATTATATTGTTCACCATCCGCAGCTTTCCGGTATCCCCAAACTACTCGAAACCCCATCCATTGGCCCCATTAAATACAAAAATCCTCCTTACAAACATGAAATCGCATTACTAAAAAGAGAACGGACAGCGCCAATAGAAAAATAACAAAACAACCTTAACGTTCTTAGCTTGGCACGCCACACATTCAAAAGGCATCCTGCCTGTCCCCGAAGGACGGATAGGATGCCTTTTTCATTAGTGATTAAATGAGTTCAAGCTTCTTCAGCAGGTTATAAATAACGGAAGCTGCTTCGCCTCTTAACGTTGGTTTGCGAGGCGCAAATTTATTGCCGTCTCTACCGATCATTAGCTCCAGCTTTCTTGCCGCATATACATCTTCATATGCCCAAGCGCTAATGCTATCTGTATCTGCAAATTCAGCTATAGACTTAAGATCTTCATCGGTAAACGATACATCCTTATATTTCCTAAGCGTTCGAATAATGATTGCTGCCATCTCTTGTCTGGACACCACTCGCTCAGGCTCAAAGCTGCTATCGCTCACACCCTTAACAATTCCATATTGTTGAGCGGTCGTAATGTACGCTTCATACCACTCATCTGTTACATCGGCAAATTGACTTGCTGATTCATTAATTGGAAGATTTAGCATTCTTACAATTAGTGTAGAGAACTCAGCTCTCGTAATACCCATGTTAGGATTAAAGTTTCCTTCGCTGTCGCCTGCAATAATTTGTCTTGCTGCCAGGAATTCAACAATATCCTTTGCCCAATGTCCATCAAGATCTTTAAATGCCTTTTTGTTTTCCATTAAAGCGATTGATGCCGGGGAATCCAGTTTAATCGTAACCGTATGATTTTGAGCATCAATAATGCCGCCAACGGAGACCCAGCGTTGCTTAGCCTCATCGTACATGTAAACAGCAAGCTGGTTCAAGTTCGTAATCTCACTTGGAACGTACTTCATTTGTACAACGATTTGTCCAATCGGTGCATTGGAAGCCGCTTCGATTGTATAGACTTTACCCACAATATTCATTTGTGGTTCCTTCTTGGACACCATAGCTTGATCTTTGTTTTCCTTAATCAGGTAACGATCCTTCTGGCTATCCAAAATAACAACCGGCAATGCTGTCTCCCCTGCCGCTTCTTCAACGGGGCTAGCGAAGATAGGCGAGCTATAGGGATTATGGACAATAACCGTTCTTGTAACCTCAGACTGATTGCCATTTACATCCGTAATAAGATAACGCAGAATGTAGGTTCCATTTTGTGATGTATCTACAGAACCTATCAAAATAACTCGTCCAGTAATATTGCCATCCTGATCATCAGTAGCCGTTACACCTTGCTCAATATACGCGCTGCCTTTCGTTACATATACCGTACTAGGACCAGAAAGGGTAATGACTGGCTTCACGGTATCCGTAACAATTGCATTGTGCTTATCATTTACGCTCGAAATGACTTGCGCGCTAAGCGAAGGATACGTATAGCCGCCATTTGGCTTTTTATTAATGATGTCTTGAGCTACAGCGTCTTTATGAACATCCGTAAATGCATCGTACTTATTCATTGCTTCTTGTTCAAAGTCCATATCCGGATCTTCAATAATGCTGCGCACTTCCTGGATCGTAATAGGAGTTTTGTTCAAAATATGAGCCAGCTCTGCTTGCTTCTGAGCCTTAGTCGCACTCATAACCGAATAAATACTAAGATGATTGGTTAATAGTGTCATGTTGCCAGAAGCCCCATCATAGCTGCTTCTAATATACTCCCACTCTTCTGATGCTTCATTAAAGTAGAAGGTCATAAATTTCAGCTGCTCATTTATGTTCGTACCAACAGAAATCGTTAAAACGATATCCTCTGTTGTTTGGAAATTTTTAATATCCTCTGTACGAGTAACATTACCTTGAGAATCTTCTTCGATCACTCTCATCTTAAAGTCAAAAACCTTATTATCGTAAATTGCAAAATTCGCATTCATGTTTTGAATAGCGGTTACTAATACCTGGTTTTCTGCTTGAGCAACATCCACCTGCTCGATCACTAGCTCTAATCTTGAGTTTCCTGTGAATTGAGTTAAATCCAGATCGCGAATCGGTACAATAATGGAAGCATTGTCGGTACGAAGCTCCATTTTTGTATGCTGATCGTATGCTGTTTTTAGTTGATCCTTGCTAATGCTAACTTTCACAGGAGCACCATTTTCAACTGGCTCGTCAACAACAAGTACGATCTTGCCTGCCTTTTGCTTCCTGGCTTCTTCCAATGCATTTCTAACCTTATTGTCTGTAGAAGTTTGATCGCCATCTACTTGAATAATGGTGCTGGCCGGAACGGATGGTTTCACAACCGTAACAGTACGCTCTACTTGCGTTTGGTTACCCGCTTTGTCTGATACGGTATAGATTAATGTGTATACACCAATCGTTTTAGTATCGATAAATCCGCTCATAACCACTTTATCCGTAATGTTCCCGTCTATGTTGTCAACGGCTTGAACGCCCTGCTCCACATAGATTTGGCCTTGTTCTACAATGACGTTACTGCCGCCATTTAATGCGATAACAGGCTTGACCGGATCTGCCTTAACTAGCACAGTAAAGGTCTTTTCCAGCGTAAAATCGCCTTTAGTAATCTTGGCAGTTAAGGTTACTTCCGTATCGGCCGAAGGGGCTGTAACTTTGCCGTCATGCGATAAAATATCCTCGTGACTGCTTGTCCACTCGATTTCGCTATCGAAAAACCCTTTATCCCTCAGCGATATATCAGTCGATACCCATTCAGGATGATCACCTGGAGCAAAGTCTAGCTCTAGCGCAGCAGTGTCCTTATCAACCGATTCTTTGTCATAGTCTACTACAAACGTGATAACCGTACTATTGCCCGCAGCATCCGTTACAACAAGGGTATATTCCCCATTGGCTTCAATCCTGGCGCCGCTCTGGAATGGCACGCCGTTTAATGTAGCTGATGTAGCTGTGCCGTCTTCAAAGCTCACTGTCGGATATTCCTTGTAAATCTCATTATTCTCAATACCGTTTACCGCCGGAGGTATGTTGTCAACAGTTACCGTCGCCTCACTAGGTTCTGAAACATTGCCTGATTTGTCGATCACATAAATTTTATACTCTCCATCCAAAGCTGGCGTTACGATTCCGGTTGAACCACCAGAAGCTTTTGTCATGCTTTCGCTTTCAGTAAACCAGGTTGTTCCGGCTGGCGCTAACCAAATGGTATCTTCGCCATCACTGGAAGGTTGTATCGTAATCAACGTGTTGCCTTGAGCAACGACATCATCTGCAAGAACTTGATTTTGGTTGGTAGGCGCCGTCTTATCAATATTAATTACCTTTGTTGCAGTAACTTCATTGCCGGCCCTGTCTCTAACCATAATTTGAATGATGGTTGTTCCTTCCTGCGTAATATCAAATGCTCCCGTATATTCTACGTATTCATTCAAACCGAGGCTAGGAATTTTGTAGTAAACAACGGAATTTTCACCCTCGTCCTGATGCTGTTCATCAAATGTTTTGGTAATGGATACTGTTACATTCTCATTACTAAATGCTTTGTCAGGTGAAATACTTACCGTCGGGAATACCGTAAGCTCTCGATTAATGACAATCGTACGTACAGCAATATCGCTGACATTCCCTACATCGTCATAGCTTCTCGTTTCGATTGTGTACGTGCCATCCTCAGTAAGCACTAAAGCTTCAGCTTCATTGTATGGCGTCCAATTAACCTCAATAGCGCCTGTTATACGATATTCGGTATACGTTGCTTCTGTTACAGTGTCTTGACCAGGCGTGATTGAAATCGTGTAGTCACCGTTAAAGAAATCCCGATCAGGCTGAAGCTGTATAACAGGTGGAGTTGGCTTCTCCTTGTCAATATTGGAAATTTGGATAAGCTGAATGGTCACATTGCCCGCATGATCACGAACATAAACCGTATATTCGCCATTCGTATCAACTTCAAAGCTGTCGTCATTTACAGAGATACCATTTGCTATGAAATAGTTAGCCGTTTGATGGCCACTTGCATACTTCACTTCAGCAATTCCACTGCCATCGCTATCAGTAGCATCAACCGTTATGACAACCGAGTCATTCACCCAGTCTGTTGTATCTGGAATCAATGAATTAATCGTTGGCTCAATATTATCGACAACAATTGTGGCATTACTAGGCTCGGATACATTGCCTGCCGCATCCCTAATATAGACACGATAGGTTCCGTCAGTTGTTGGCGCATGGATTGATTCATAAGTTCCTGAAACACTCGTAATCGTAGTCCCATTTGCGATTAAATCTTCCCATGCTGTTCCATGGGGTGCTATAAAGATAGTCAAACCTTCACCGGCTGCTGCATCAAGCGTAATTACTGTGTTGCCTTTAACCGCTTGATTACTGGAAAGCACATCATCCTGGTTATTAGGCTTAACGGTAGCTTTTTGAACGTTTTGCTCGCGCTCTACACTTTCATTGCCTGCTTCATCAATGACTTTTACTATAACCGTAATTGCCCCATCAGCTACAGCGCTAATATCGCTAGGATCAATGCTCCATTCGCCATTTTCATTAGCATAGGTTGTAATAACGATTGTTTGTGATTGTTCATCTTTAAACGTTACTTCAACTTTTGCATCCTTTTCAGCTGTACCAGAAACGACGAGCTGTTTAACCTCGTAAGCGTTAATAACGTTGTCTCCGGCTATTGGTAATTGAATATCAGCCATATTAGGAGGCGTATTATCTACGATGACTGCATTTTCAGAAGCAGCGGATACTTTACCATAAGCATCCATGACATACAGGTAGTATGTTCCTTCTGCCAGAGGTGTCACAATAGTGTCACCAGAGCCATCGCCAGCTAATTTCGTCATTGTCGTGCCTTCTTGAAAACTTGTTGTACCACTCGGTGCTAACCAAGCTGTTAATCCTACAGCAGGCGCATCGGATGTAATTTTAATGCTTGAACCCGGTTTAACCGTTTGAGATTCTATACTCGGTCTATCTGGAGCTGGCCTTTCAACGACAGTAACCGTAAAGGTTTGCTGTACAGTCATATCGCCATCACTAGCTGACAATGTGATTGTGACATTGCCCGATTGTCCAAATATAGGCGTAATAGATACAACACGGTCCTTTCCATTGCCGGTAACAATGATATGTTCATTGGGAATAACGGCTGGATTAGAAGAGGCTCCTGTTACCGTTACACTATAAGGACCCGTTTCTTCATCTTTAACCTGGAACGGAATTTCTTTCGTTACTCCTTCAATAACCGTTTGACTGCCGATGCTGGAAATCTCAGGTTGACTGTTAGGAAGGATATTCAAAAAGCGACTAAAGGTTTCTGACCACGTACCACTTTGATTTTTTGTTCTTAGTGATATCTTATACGTACCAACGCCATTGCTAGTGAAATCAAGCTTAGGCGAGCTGCCTGTATAAACAACATCATTATTTTTAGTTACGGTCCATTCCTGCTCTGTCAGGTCCGCACTACGAGGATCATAGCTTGTATTTTCAATTTGTATCGTACTCTCCGGCCATATCAACCGGTTGGCGCTTAACTCAAAATCGGCGATTGGTTTTCCTGCGCCCGACTGTGTCGACTGATAACGTGAACGAGCCGTACTCCATGTGCCTTGATAGTCCTTAACCATAAGCTGAATGATGTAATCCTGATTAGGCACAAAGCTTGCAGGCTGGCCGCTTGTCCACTCTTCGTCAGTCGTAAGCTTCCACTTCCAGATGGCCTCCTGGATGCCATTATTTTGAGCCGGAGTATCGTGGTCATACGATAAATTCGTTAAGGTAACCTCGTTATTTCCGTTAACCTCAACATCAAAGCGGCTCACTGGTTTTCTGTGTACATATAGTGTTTTGACAAGCACATCTGAATAATAAATATCGTACCGTCCAACTTTATTGAAAGTTGGAAGGAAATCATCCAAGTATTCTCCGCTATACGGGACAACCCCTGTGTTATTAGCATAAACGCTTGGGTCATGCTGGATTCTCCATTTGCCTTGCGGCCAATTCTCATCCTTCGTATTCGTAAGCTCGGATGCTGGAGAAACAATTAAATCGTAATTTTGACCTAGCTCCAGATATTCATTGTTAGCTTCACTGCGCGAATTATCCGCAATATAATCAGCCATTGCATCTACTTGCTGCTGATAGGTAGAACCTGTGCGATTAACAAACGTGCCTTTATCGTTGTTTTTTCTAATAAAGGATTCTGCCTGATTTTGTGTTAAATCGCCCGCTCCTGCACCATCGCTGTCTTCGCCCCAGCCAATGTAATGGATTTGGTCGTTGTCCATTCTCGTCATAATTTCGCCCAGTGCAATGGAGTCGTCAAAATCCGGCACTGTCTGGTCATTCAGGTTAACGATGTATTTTCTAGCTGAAGGCCTCCAATCCGGTTCGCGAAGAACCTCCATGAAATCCTTTGAAATAACCTCTACCTCTTTACCTGGAAAAATGGAGCCATTATTAAAATGGAAGTCCCAAGAATCCTGGTTACGCTTAAAGCTGCCAAAATAAAATTTAGTGGTTACAAACCCAGAGTATTGAATGATTTCTTGTTTCACGTTGTTTACTGTTTTGTTCAAATACATCGTGGATGTGTCCGAACCTTCATATGGATTAATGTATACTTTAAGCTCCACAATATTAGCTGGAATTGTATCCAGACTTAACGTAATTATCTCACCGGTGCCGCCAACTCTATCATCATTGTTCAAAGTGCTGCCATATACGGCTAGCTTTCGATATGATAACTCATCTACTGCGCTTTCTGAACTCCAGAACTCAACGTGAGCATCCATATCTATATCTGGACCTGGCCAGTAAAGTTTAAGCTCAAACTTACCCTCTAAAATATTTGTTTCGTTAACTTGCACAGATTGAATGTTAAGATTGCTGGCATTTACGCCTCTAAGCTCTAATGCACTCTGAAGATCCTCTTTGTAGGTGTCAATATTTTGCGTGGAATTATCTACTGCCAGCACGACATCGACATCATAGGCCTTCTGTACATCGATTCCAATCTGAACCGCTTCTGCTGCACTAGAGTGAATTGGAAGTGCTGTCGAGATTAGCGATACAATCAAAGTAAAGCTAAGCATGGAAACTCCTAGCTTTTTCAGCCACCGTTTATTCACTGCTTTCCCCCCTGTTGTTTAGGTTTGCTAAAGCCATTCATTCCTTTATGACTTCTTTCCTAATACTAGCATTCAGCGCTAAACATATTCTAAACATTCCGATTTTTAGGCACATTTCAATTTAGGTCTAATGGACTATTTGAAACTGTTCTCAGTTAAAGCAAGCACAGGCCAAAATCAAATGGCTAGAAGTACAGGTAAACTTGCTTAAAAAGGGGGACGTTGCCCCTCTTTCCTTTTTCGCCAATACACTCCTACTTTAATTGTCCTTCTGCACCAACAGTGAGCAGCGCTCCACACATTTTGGTTCGACGCAACCTTTCCATCTTTTGGATCGTCATATTCGTGATGCCTAGTTGGAAATTATGCTCGTCATCAGATAAAATCGCTCCCATGCAGAAACCGAGTCATCGTTTTGGGCATTATCAACGAATTTAGGGGAGGTACGCATACGATGAGAAGGTTCAAATCCATCCTTGGTATGAAAAAGAAGCGAAATGGCCTTACGCTTTTTTGTTTCGTTGTCCTCGTGCTCGGCCTTTTGGCTGCTTGCGGCGCAAACGTTACGAACGGCAGCCCAAACGTTACAAACGGCAGCGCAGCATTTAAACCTGGAACGATCTATTCTATTAATTCCAGTGGGCGGCAAGTGCTTGTGAATGATACAGGTAATGCATATTCCATTGATAAGAAAGGTCATGTTTCCATCTCTTATCGGAATGGAGAAGTTACCGCGCAATCACCAATGAAATTAAATATGTCCAGGGATGCGTGGGACAGAGGAATAAGCAGTGGCGGATTTTTTATATCCGAGGATAAAACGGCCATCGTGTATAATCCCGAACCTGGAAACCTATCTCCACTCCATGTCCTGATAAGTGACGATATGGGAGAAACGTGGAATGATACGATCATTCAAGGGGCAAAAGGAGATGAATTGTTTATTGGTTTTACGTCCAAGACGGATGGCTGGATGACAAGCGGTGCTTCCCACGGCGTAGGAAAGGCATTGAATTATGTGTTTCAAACCGCTGATGGCGGGAAGACATGGAAAGAGGTAGGCAATCCGAATGACGTTTATTCAGAACATCTAACAGGGGCAGGCTTTTCAAACAAGGATATTGGCTTTTTGGGATTCCGCTACTATAGGGATGCCGGCCCTGAAATTTATTGGACCAAGGATCAGGGAGCTTCATGGAAAAAACTTGAGATCAAGCTGCCAGAAGAATTCAATGACTATAATAAGACGCCACTGTCCCCCATTTTCAACGGAAAAGAAGGACTTTATCCCATTCTGCTGACGAATCAAGAGAACGGTGCAACGGTAGGAATCATCTATTTTTACAGTAAAGACGAAGGATTAACATGGGATTATGACGGGAAGCTAGATAACTTCAAAACTACTAATTATGAAATAGAAAACTGAAAGCTATAGCCTTCTAGGGTGTGTCTGAAAACTCCGCAGGGAGCAGATGTTGCCGAATTTTTGTTTCCTGCAAGGGGCGAAAAGGCGGTAATAGATGCCCTTGAGCGAGTTTTCAGCACGCCCTAAGTATCCATTCGTCATTTCCACGCCACGCACCCCACCTGTGACGACTATCGACCGCTGAGCAAAAGGCCTAAATGAAGGCCTCTCAGCGGACGACAACACCAGACAACAATTTTTCCCCTCCTAAAAAATTTTGGATACTTTATGATATTGTTGTAAATTTTTATCAATATATGATATATTGTGAACAGGAGCCTCGCTCTGTAAATAGACACAATTCTGCTCCTCTACTTTTAACAGGGAGGTGAACAGAAGCTTTTGTCCGCATTTACTTTGCTATGAAAGGAGAAGGAAATCTACTATGGGTAAAAGATTCAAGAAAAGAAGTGTTTTTCTACTCAGCATTTTGTTAGCGCTTACAAGTGTTGGTTTTGGAACAATCTCAACTTCAGCTTCTACTTCAGGTTCTTTCTCGGCTTCTACTTACAACTACGCGGAGGCACTGCAAAAATCTATCTACTTCTATGAAGCGCAGCGTTCCGGGAAATTGCCCGAGGATAACAGGGTGGAATGGCGAGGCGATTCAGGGCTCCAGGATGGAGCGGACGTAGGAGTTGATTTAACCGGCGGGTGGTACGATGCAGGGGACCACGTAAAATTTGGTTTCCCGATGGCTGCAACAGCCACGATGCTTGCATGGTCTGTGTATGAGTATCGTGAGGGCTATGAAAATGCCGGACAGCTAGATGCAATACTCGATAATATTCGGTGGGCTACGGATTATTTCATCAAGGCGCACACAGCTCCTAATGAGCTATGGGGGCAAGTGGGGAATGGAACGGCCGACCATAACTGGTGGGGGCCTGCTGAAGTAATGCCAATGGCCCGGCCAGCCTATAAAATTGACGCAGCAAATCCCGGCTCGGATCTGGCTGGAGAAACAGCTGCAGCGCTTGCGTCCTCCTCGATTATTTTTGCTGATAGCGATCCGGCTTATTCGGCCTTGCTGCTCCAGCATGCCAAGGAGCTGTATCAGTTTGCAGATCAATATCGGGGAAAATATTCGGACAGCATCAGCGATGCTCAGGCCTTCTATAATTCCTGGAGCGGATATGCTGACGAATTAAGCTGGGCGGCTGTATGGCTTTATTTAGCTACAGAGGATGAGGATTATCTGGATGCTGCAATTGCCGCCAGTGATTATTGGGGAACCCTTCAGGGAGGCGGCTGGGATTACAAGTGGGCGCATGCCTGGGATGACAAGCATTATGGGGCCCAATTATTGCTTGCGCGAATTACTAATGATCCCCGTTTTGTTCAATCAACCGAAAAAAATATACAATACTGGACGACAGGAGTAGCCGGTACGGGAGAACGAATTAATTATACGCCTGGCGGACTGGCTTATCTGGATACATGGGGAGCGCTGCGCTATGCTGCCAATCAGTCCTTCCTCGCCTTCGTCTACTCCGACTGGGTTACTGATCCGGTGAAGAAGCAAACGGCTAAATCGTTTGCAGAAAGTCAGATTTTATACATGCTGGGGGATAATCCTAGGCAAAGCAGCTATGTGATTGGTTACGGCAACAACAGTCCTCAGCACCCGCATCATCGTACTTCTCATGGCTCATGGAGCGACAGTCAAACCAACCCGGCCAATCACCGGCATATTCTATACGGGGCGCTGGTTGGCGGACCATCGGTAAACGATAGCTATACGGACTCCATTAGCGATTTTGTATCCAATGAGGTAGCTACCGACTACAATGCCGGCTTCACCGGGGCGCTTGCCAAAATGATGATCGAGCATGGAGACGGCGACTTGCCGCTTGCCTCTTTCCCTGCACCGGAGGTACGGGACGATGAAATGTTTGTTGAAGCCTCCGTTAATGCCAGCGGCAGCAACTTTATCGAAATCAAGGCTTTGCTCAACAATCGTTCGGGCTGGCCGGCACGCTCCAGCAGCTCACTTTCTTTTAGATACTATGTTGATCTTGAAGAAGTAATAGCCGCAGGCTACGGTCCTGAAGATGTGACGGTGACTGCCGGAGGCTACAATCAGGGAGCTGTCGTATCCCAATTGATTCCGTTTGACGCAGCCAACCATATTTACTATACCGAAGCCGACTTTACGGGAACCTCAATCTATCCTGGCGGCCAATCTGCATTCCGTAAAGAAGTGCAATTCCGCATCTCTGCCCCACTCCAAACCTCCTTCTGGAATAACACAAATGATTTTTCCTATCAAGGTCTTCCGCCTTCAGGCTCCACACCAGTCAAAACGTCTTACATTCCTGTGTTTGAAGCAGGAACGCTTGTATTTGGAGAACAGCCGACAGGCACTCCTGGCGGTCCTGCCGTACCGGCAGCTCCCAAAAACGTATCGGCTATAGCCGGAGATGAGGTTGTTCAATTAACCTGGAGCGCTGTAAGCCAAGCAAATGAATATGCAGTGAAGCGTTCATTAACTAGCGGAGGCCCCTACACGGACATTGGAGTTACCTCCGGCACCTCCTATACGGACAGCGGTCTTACAAATGATACAACCTATTATTATGTGATTTCCGCTAAAAACACAATTGGAGAAGGCCCCAATTCCAGCCAGGTGAGCGCTAAGCCGAGGGAGCTTCCAGCTCCGGTGGAGGGTGATCTGGAGCTGCAATATCGCGTCAATGATACGCAGCCTGGAGATAATCAGATTCGGGCACAATTCCGTATTGTCAATCACGGAGAAGAAGCCATTCCCTTAGATCAAATCAAACTCCGCTACTATTATACGATTGACGGGGACAAGCCGCAGCAATTCCATTGCGACTATGCAGCGGTAGGAAGCGGCAATGTTGCAGGAACGTTTGTCAGCATGCCAGTCGCCGCCGGAGGCGCCGACTATTATGTGGAAGTGTCCTTTAGTGCAGGGGCTGGCAGTTTGGCTCCGGGCGCCAACACAGGCGACATTCAAATCCGGATGAATAAAAATGATTGGACTAACTACAATGAGCTTGATGATTACTCCTACGATGCCACTAAGACCAGCTATGCGACATGGGACAAAGTTACCATTTATCAAAATAATACCCTGGTATGGGGAATTGAACCTTAATTTATTTTGAGAGGATGATTAAATTGGTACTTTCGCGTTCGTTTAGGAAAACCGCTTCATTCCTGCTCTTGGTAGCGTTGGTATTTTCGGTCTCTACAGGAGGAGTGCTCGGAAATGGAGTTGAGCCGGTTAAGGCCGCCGCCTCCACGGAAGAGGCTCGTTTTCTTCAGCTATATGACCAGCTGAAAGACCCGGCCAACGGCTATTTTTCACCTGAGGGCATCCCCTATCACTCCATTGAGACGTTAATCAGCGAAGCTCCGGACTATGGCCATATGACAACCTCGGAGGCGTACAGCTATTGGATGTGGCTGGAGGCGCTATACGGGTATTACACCGATGATTGGTCTCAGCTTGAAGCAGCCTGGGACAACATGGAAAAGTATATTATCCCCGTCAATGAAGGCGACGGAAATCAAGAGCAGCCTACAATGAGCTATTACAATGCAAGCAGCCCTGCCACCTATGCCGCCGAGCATCCGCAGCCGGATTTATATCCAAGCCTGCTTAATGGTCAATACGCGGCAGGCAGCGATCCGCTTGATTCGGAATTGAAAGCGACCTATGGCAACAACGAGACGTATTTGATGCATTGGCTGGTGGATGTAGATAATTGGTATGGATTTGGCAACCTGCTTAATCCGTCGCATACCGCCACCTATGTCAATACGTTCCAAAGAGGCGAGCAGGAATCGGTATGGGAAGCTATCCCCCATCCTTCTCAAGATGATAAATCCTTTGGAAAAACAGGGGAAGGCTTTATGTCCTTGTTCACTAAAGAAACAAATACGCCTGCTCCTCAATGGCGTTATACCAACGCTACTGACGCAGACGCCCGTGCCATCCAGGCTCTGTATTGGGCCAAATCGTTAGGTTATGATAATGATGCCTATTTTGCAAAGGCCAAAAAAATGGGCGACTACTTGCGCTACGGCATGTATGATAAATATTTCCAGCAAATTGGAAGCGCAGCCGATGGAAGTCCTTCAGCAGGCACAGGCAAAAATGCCAGCCATTATTTGATGGGCTGGTATACTGCTTGGGGCGGCGGACTTGGCAGCACGGGGAATTGGGCTTGGCGTATTGGCTCCAGCCATGCTCATCAGGGCTATCAGAACGTAGTTGCTGCCTATGCGTTGTCTGATCCCAATGCAGGCTTAACTCCAAATTCACCAACAGCCGGCGATGACTGGGCGAATTCGCTTACTCGTCAATTGGAATTCTACACCTGGCTGCAATCCAATGAAGGAGCCATTGCCGGGGGAGCGACCAACAGCTACGATGGCTCCTACCATTCATATCCTGCAGGCACTAGCACCTTCTACGGCATGGCTTATGATGATGCTCCCGTATACCATGATCCTCCGTCCAATAACTGGTTTGGCATGCAGACTTGGGGCGTTGAACGTATCGCTGAGCTGTACTACATCCTGGCTGCTAGCGGCGATACGACTTCAGATAACTTCAAAATGGCCAAGCAGATTATCCAAAACTGGGTAGACTGGTCAATAGACTATGTGTTTGCCAACAGCCGCCCGGCAACGGATGCAGATGGTTTTTATCTGGATGGGTTAGGCAATCGAGTGCTGGGGGGCAACAACCCGCAAATTGCTACCGTATCCGCACCAGGCGAGTTCTGGGTTCCAGGCAATGTGGAATGGTCAGGACAGCCAAACACCTGGAACGGCTTCAACAATTCTACGGGCAACGCCAATCTGCATGCAGTAACAAGAAACCCCAATCAGGATATTGGCGTACTCGGCAGCTATATTAAAGCGCTTTCCTTCTTTGCGGCAGGAACAAAAGCAGAGTCAGGCAACTTCACAACACTTGGCACACAAGCCGAGCAGCTTGCCAAAGACCTGCTGGATGTAGCCTGGGGCTACAATGATGGCATTGGTCTTGTTACAGCCGAAGAACGTGGAGATTACAACCGCTTCTTTACAAAAGAGGTCTATTTCCCTGCCGGCTGGAGCGGCACGTTTGGTCAAGGCAATACCATTCCAGGCAGCAACACCATACCTTCCGATCCTTTAAAGGGCGGTAATGGGGTATACGCAAGCTATACCGATATTCGTCCGGACATTGTTAATGATCCGCAGTGGTCGTACCTGTTAAACAAATACAACACTTCATGGAATGAGCAAACCCAAACATGGGACGATGGAGCGCCGGAATTTGTTTACCATCGCTTCTGGTCACAAGTAGATATTGCCACAGCGTATGCGGAGTATGACCGCTTGATTCAAAATGGCGGAACGGGCCCTGTAGAGCCGGTTGCGCCTAAAGCCCCAACAAACGTTAAGGCTGTTGCCGGCGATGGCGTAGTTAACCTTAGCTGGAATAACGTCACTGGAGCCGATAGCTATACGGTGAAGCGTTCAGAAACGAGTGGCGGGCCTTACACAGATATCGCAACGGTAACAAGCAATGCGTATACCGATTTGAGCGTCATAAATGATACAACCTATTATTATGTCATTAGCGCAACCAATTCAGTCGGGACAGGCCCGAACTCTGCGGAAGTCAGTGCAACGCCAACAGATGTACCGATTCCAACAGGCGAGTTGAAGGTACAATATCGTACTGACGATACAAATGCCAATGACAATCAGATTAGAGCCCAATTCAAAATAGTGAACAATGGAACACAACCTGTTTCGCTAGATAATGTAAAAGTGCGTTATTACTATACGATTGATGGAGAAGTTGGCCAGCAATTCCATTGCGATTATGCTGCCGTAGGCAGCAGCAACGTCAGCGGCAGCTTCGTCAAGCTGAGCAATGCGGTACCTGGCGCGGATTATTATTATGAAATATCGTTTGGCTCGGGAGCTGGAGTTCTTCAGCCAGGAGCGGATACAGGCGATATTCAAATCCGGATCAACAAAACCGACTGGTCAAACTATGCAGAGGGCGATGACTATTCGCGCGACGCAACCAAATCCTCATATGCCGATTGGAACAAGGTAACTGCCTATCTCAATGGCACTCTGGTATGGGGAATGGAGCCTTAAATCGTTGAAATATGTTGAAACAGCAGCAGGTCCCGAGAATCGGGACCTGTTTGTTTGGTTTAGAAATTTGACAGGAAATACTGTATTGGTTTTAGAAGCTGCGACGATTTTTTTGCTTTCATTAAAATTGACTATGTACACTCCAGCGAAGATGCAAATTAGTAGTTAATGAACCGCGCTAATCTGGTGAATTGTGTACTTCCCTTCATCATCCAAAACTAGGATAAAGTCCGAATCTCCCGTATTGATTAATACTTCTGATCCGTTATTTCTAATTTCCTCAAAATAAATATGGTCATCATGTCTGTATAAAATTTCTGTTTTGTCGTCGTAAACAAATGCAGATTCCATCTGTTGTTGGCTTATTAGTGAAGTAAGCTCTACCTTGTTATCCTTAGTTATGGCTATACTGAACATTTGTATCCCTGTTATATTGGACACTCTATAATCAGTGGCATATACATAACAGACATCATTCGTTCTCTCTACCACATCGTCAATTTGCATGCTCCCGTTATGATCAAACTTTTCAACTACACCATTATAAAGAATAAAATGGTAACTAGCCTTGCTACTAGAGCCGTATATTTCTGGATTCTCCAGATACTCAACTATTTTAATTCCCTCAATCTCAAAAACATTAATGGAGCTAGATAATTCTTTTAATCGATCGGAAGAAATTCCAGGTTCTCTTGAAATAAAGTCCATTAATGCATTTATCGTCTTATTTTTTTGATTATCTGAAATTTCTTTATTATCCCAAGCATTCAGCATTACTCTCAAATCGGCATCAGTGATTTTTTCTTGGCTCATATATAGCCCAATTGCTGTCGCAATTACTGCTAAACAAGCTAACGCACCGGCATATCTTCTTTTCATATAAGACTAAAGCATCCTCTCTCTTGAGATTTCTTTTTCAAAAAAGTGCCCACACCCAAAATGAGTATTGGTAAATATCGATCTACCACTCCATTCATTCTCTTTCTTCTCGCCCCCTTACTTTTTATTCGAATCTAACCGCGGATTAACCTTGCCAAAGATATGATACGGTGTTATCCCATTTGCAAAAAGGCTATCTACCAGCTTGAGCAGCTCTTCCGACGATAGATCCTTGTCGTTACGTATCCAAAGGCGAAACATAGATATTAATGTCGATATGTAAAACTCAATAATGTATGGTGCTAAGACATCATCTGTTGGAAAGTCCACGATCAATCTCTCAAAGGCAATTTCTCGTTTCAGGCGTTCAACAAAATGAACAGAACCATAGTCGCCCAAAAGGGCTTTAAGAACTGAAATGTCCTCGGCATTTTCCAAGCATTGAAGTGCATCTTGAAAAGTATGTGTCGAAAACTCTCTGCTTGCCATTTCCTCGTTAATGGATTCCAAGACACGCCCTTCAATGCAATCCAACAACTCATAGATATCTGTAAAGTATTGATAAAAGGTACTGCGGTTATATCCTGACTTGTTAGCAATCTCTTTAATGGATATTTTATCAATTGGTTTTTGGCAGTATAAATCACAGAATACATGTATAAAGGTTTGCCTTGTTTTATCCGTCATTTCAGGTTGCTTGTTCATGATTTACCTCTTTTCTGTTCAAACGATTATCCGACAGATATTAAAAATCTGATGGTTGATGGCCGTATAGCTCATGCATACAATATCATTATACAACACGTTGTTGGATTATCGGCAAGGATTATCAACAATTTTCGGGAGGCTGACAATGAGAATTTTATTTTTCGGAAGAGGTGTAATAACGACCCAATATGCGTGGGCTTTTGAACAAGCAGGGCATACCGTTGAGTTTTACGTTAGAAAAGGAAGAAAAGAAACCTTCGGAAGCAGCATAGATCTGGAAATGTGGGACGCACGAGGAGGGAAAAAGCTGATAAAAGAAAGCTGGAACATCAAACTGCATGAGGAGATACTTCCAAAGTATGATCTCATTATTGTGAGCGTCAACACGGAACAGCTTCCGGAAGCAGCACAATTCCTGTCGACTGCTGCTGGAAACACCCCTGTCCTCATATTCAATAACATTTGGCAAGATTTGAAATCATCGATTGCACCCTTGTCTATGAGCAATGTTGTCTTTGGCTTCCCCGGAGCAGGAGGCGGCATAACGGAAAATAGGCTTAGAGGCGGCTTTTTGAAAATGGTATTTCTTGAAAAACCACGGGAAGGCACTGAGTCTATTAACAACAAGGTCAAAGAGCTATTTGAAAGTGCCCATTTTAAAATTAGCTGGGTAAGGGATATGCAAAATTGGCTATGGATTCACTTTGCCATGAATGCTGCAATGGAGGCCGAGGTGTTAAAACGGGGAAGTTTTCCAGCGCTCATGAACCATAGTGACTCATTCTCAACTGTTGGTAAGCATATGAGGGAAATGACCCCTTTACTTAATGCAAGAGGCGCAAAGAGTGATATGATTTTGCTACTGCTGACTAAGATTCCGCCGGCACTTCTCAGCATCCTTTTTAACAAGGTCATTTTTGCAAAAGGCAGCTTGGCACGACTTTTCGTGGAATACAACAATAGTAAAGCAGGTTTTGCGGTGCTTGAGGTTGTGAGAGAAGCAAAAAAGTTAGGTATACCCTTGCCACGTCTTACTGTGGCACTTGAAAGCACTGAATATTACAATGCTGTTGAAAATTCCATATCATAAAAATTGTGATGCGTATTCTGCCAATAACTATTGACATGCGTACTCCGTTTTGTATTACAACTGCTTGTAAATGCTAAAAAAACTGGGACTGTGCGTAAGCGTCTAATAACCAAGTGTATTAAAAAAGAAAAGTCCATGGTTCATGAGAATCCATAGGCTCTGCGTTATGTACAATGTTGCCTAACTGCTGGACTCCATGGAAGGTACTCATCAAGCAACTCCGGTTGCTGACGAAATGCAACCGCCGGTAACAACTGTTGCAACAGATAGACTAGATATTTGTACGGGTTCAATCCATTTGCCTTTGCGGTCTCTACGATGCTGTAGATCGCTGCACTTGCGGCTGCACCCCGTGGACTCCCGCTAAACAACCAATTTTTGGGACCAACTGTAAAGGAGCGAATGCTGTTCTCAGCTAGATTGTTCGAGATCACACAGTTCCCATCTTGTAAATAATTCATCAACTCTTGTTTATGGTTACGTGCATACCTCAGCGCTTCGCCTAGCTTGGATTAAGGAAGGATTTTACCTTTGGCTATTTCTACCCATGACCAAAAACCATCGAGTACAGGCTTTTCCTGCACCAGACGTTGCTCCTTTCGCTCTTCGGGAGGATGTGAGGCAAGCTGTGCCTCTAGCTCAAATAGCTTGTTGCAATAGGCTAACTCTTCCGTGGCAAGGGTCCCTTCCGGATTCTTCGCCTCCGCTGGCAATGCCTCAACAAACTTACGCCGGAGATGCGCCCAGCATAGGCATGAGATGGTTCCAGCTAGATTCGCATATCCAGAGTAGGCATCGCTATGTAAATATCCCTTGAATCCTTTCAGGAACGCTTGCGGGTATCTCGCCCCTCGTCCTGGTTGGTATTCAAAGATCCTTATGGGATGCGTACTATGCTGATCGCTGCTGTAGATCCACATGTAGGAGGAGGTCGTGTTCTTCCGCCCCTTCTCATTCATGACCTGCAAGGGTGTTTCATCCGCATGCAAATATCGCTCTTGTACAAGCAGTTCATGCAGTCGATTCACCAGTGGCTTCAGCCAGTCTCTCGTAGTCGCGATCATCCAGTTGGCCATCGTAGCCCGACTCAGATCCAGACCGATGCTCTTCCATTCCTTCTCCTGACGGTACAGCGGCATGCTGTTCACAAACTTCTGGTACATCACCCAGGCCACGGAGGAAGCGGAGGCTAACGAATGCTGGATGACCGGTGCTGGAGTGGTCGCCTTTTTCATCTAAGGCTTGTCCGCTTTCCGACAGGTCCGGCACTCTAAGGTTTCTCTGTAGATATCAATGGCTTGAACGCGGGCAGGGATAAACTCCACTTCCGTACGAACAAACTCTTCGCCTACCAAGACAAGCTCACTATGGCATACGTCGCAACAACGATCCTGAACCTGAAATAGCTGCTTTTCATGCGGAAGATCTTGAAGCAGCTCCGCTCGTTCGCCTACCTGCCTCTTTCGCTGGTAGCTTTGAATGTGCTCGATGGTTGGCTCCGGCGCAGTGCGTGAAGCTGCCGTTTCTGGCTCATCAAATAAAGACAGCTGCTCCACCCCTACTGGGAGGGAAGCTGTTTTCTCGGAGCTTTTGCCGTACAGCTTCTGCGTTAGAAACTGCACGGTTTCCTGTAGCCGTTTATTCTCTTTTTCCAAGTCGCCGATGCGACGCTCCATCTTTTGCAGCTGTTCCAAAGGGCTCATGAGATACCGTTCCTTCACTGTCTTCTATACCTATTATTATACCATAAAAGCAGGCATGAACCCAGGTTTTACAAGGGTTTTCGACTCCTTGTTCGGCTTACATAGAAGGGGTGAAAGCAAGCTTCTTGACCGCTTTCGACTGATGGAGCGACAGACCTTCCAGCAACCACCGAAACTCCTGGGGCGTGATCGAGAGTACGGCCTCGGCATCCATGGGCCACTGGTATTGACCGAATTCCAGTCGTTTGTACAACAGGACGAATCCATCACCTTCCCAGTACAAGGCTTTCATCAGATCACGCTTGCGACCGCAAAACAGAAACAAATGATTCTGAAACGGGTTCAAATGTAGCTGATGATGCTGCACCAAGTGAATCAGGCCGTCAATGGATTTTCGCATATCCGTATATCCACAGGCGATATACAGCTGATCGGCCTTCGAGATGTCACCGAACATACTGAAGGATGCGAAGCGTCTGTTCGAGAAGTACGGTAGACGCATGCTGATGAATTTCGATCGTAACGGCATCCGTACGAAGGATGATCGCCGCTTGTTCATGACTCGCTTCGGAACGTAAGGCGTTCGTCCGCAAAGATGGATGAACCGGTACGAGAGTTGGTTCATTCGGGGATGAGAAGGCGGGGAGAGATTCACAAGCAGCTTCACGAATTTTCCGAAGCCAGTAGTAATAGCTTTTCACACTAACTTCGTGATCGGAACACCAACGAACCACGGTCTGACCACTGGAACGGCAATCACGAATGATCTCCGTCCATTGCTGGAGTCGATAGCGATTTCTCATCTCTAAAGTTTGCAATTGAACACACACCCATTAGAGTTTTTCGAGTAGAGTCGAAAAACTCCAACGATTACTCTAACGGAATTGTCTCAAAAGCTAGACTGCGATGGAATACACCTTCTTGTTAGACGCTTACGACTGTGCGAAATACACATCCCAGTTATCCTCCAATAATATAATCCTGTTTATTTTGTCAGTAATCAGTCATTTATTTCCGAGCTTGAGATTAAAATTCTAATCCCAATTTCACTATCCCGCGCCAACAAAGCCACCGATTCAACGTGCACTGTATGCGGGAACATGTGAGGGTTGGTTGGGATCTGTACTAGTTGGTCAAAACCCTTGATTTATAAGGGTTTTGACCGTGGCATGTGGTTCTTTTTGTTTGTGTTTTGTTGCTTGTTGACGGTGTTCGTCAACAAGATCAAATTTAATCATTCCTACTGTTTTGCAGCTGCTGCTTCTTCTTCTCCTAACTTAGGACGAATAAAAAGTTTTGTACCTTGAATTTCAAAATTCATATCAGGGTGTTGGCTTGTTATTATATAGTATAGTCTGTTTTCCTTGTTTTTTATTGTAAGTACCTTTTCCTTTATTGTAGGATATCCCTCAACATCTTCTTTAGAGATATTAAACGTTATATCCTGAGCAGTGATCCTAACCGTACCAATTTGTGGTGGAATATCCTCATCTACTAAGATAATATTGCTGAAGTGCCCCAGAGTTACTTGTAAAAGCAGCAAGTTCTTATCAAAATTAAATCTGATATTATTCTTCTGAAGAAATTGATCAGTGTAAGTTGGTATTGTTGTTAAAGATAAAAGTTCTAACCCGGAAGAAGCATAATGAAGCGTTGTTAACTCATTCCTGAACATTAGCTCCTCAATAGTGTCATAGTTAGCGCAACCTTTATACAATGACAGAACAGATTGACGCAAAGAACTAATATCAACTGCTACTTCTGTCCTCGTTTCCTTATCAAATTTAGTATAGAATGAACAGTCAAACTCATGGCCGTGTATACTAAGCTTTCCCGGTTCCTTTACATAATCATCCATAAAGTTCACACTCATAGGTAAACCTATTCTACCGCTCCATGATTGTGAAATTTGTAAAATATTTAGTGCATATTGATTCTCCAATCTGGCAATCCTTTTTATTTTGAATCTGACTACTTTATTGTCATCCTCTGTTAAAACCTCGAATGGCACCCATACTCGATTTAATTCTATAATAGATTCATTGGATTCTAGCCTTACCTCAACGTCTTTTGCTAATGAATTTACGAGACTAACAATCCTCTTTGAATAACCCGAGCTCCAGTTTCGATTATTAGGAATTTGCTTAACAAGATTTTCACCTAGTGCAAAACCAGCTTTACCATCCTTATTAAGTGATACCAAGTCTAAAACATCCATTGGAAAACTTATATTATCGTCGAGATCAAACGTAATTTCGTCAAAATCCCAACATTGAATTGGCACACCAGATACTCTTCCTTTTTTTTCGTCATTTTGAACAGCTAACTGTGCTAGCTGCCCTGATCTATCCCCACTACCTCTAATAGCCAACGTACATGTTTGTGTTAATAGTATTGCACGTAAAATTTTATCTTCATACTCGATTTCAAACACATCACCAAAATCTACTGGGGCGTGTCTTCCGTTAACACCCTGATCCCACATATCCTCAGTTGCAATTTTCCTTATCTCAAAATCCTCGTGTAGTTCATGGAATATGCTTGACCATTTGTTGATCTGCTCCAAACCATCATTTACCTTTTCCCAGTTGGAATCAACGCGTAACGCATCTTTAGCGACACGACCAACTATCCAATTTAATAAAAAGGTTGGGTTTGACTCTCCTTCTTTGGATACTTTTCTTGATATTATTTCATTTAAAGATCTTGCATTTAACAACCTAAATCTATTTAGCACTTCATTACTGCTGGTATGTATTATGTCTTTTACTTCTTCAAGCAACGAATAAAACATTTTTCCGCCAATAAAGTTTTGCAACACATGAGTTAACTCATTAATAATTGAGTCTTTCTGGAGGAACTTTGATTTATGTATAAAATCATAAAGACAGTTTTTGTAGTCAGCCTCTTTTCTAAGCAAGCTAAAATACTTTGATTTCTCAAGAGGCTTTAGCATATCAAGAAAGAGCTCTTCTCCTTCCTTTTGTACACTAAACGTTTTATTGGTACTCATAAAAACTATGGACCAAGGATTCTTTACTACCTCATCACTAAATTTCTCGATACACTTTGAGTAATTTTCTGAATCTAAAGGACTTCCTTCTAACCTATAGTCCAAAAAAAGGATTTTGTCATTTTCAAATTTAAAATTTGAATCTACACTTTTTTTAATAATAACGTTATCAGAACCAAAAATATCGTTAAGAAGTTCTGTGAATAAAGATATATCTTGCTGAAACTTATCTTTAAAAGAAGTGACTCCCTGTAGAAATTGTATGATGCTTTCTATATCTTCGTCATCGACAACCATATCTATGGCTTCCTTTAGCGTATAGCCAGTTTGTTTTTCCAACTCTTCTCTAAGATCAAATTCCTCTGTATGATAGCTACTTTCATCCTCCAGAATTTTCAAAACAATATCATTCACTTTGTTTTCTACCTGGTCGTCAATCACAATGGCACCATTAATCCCATTTCTTTTAAACAAATCTGATAAACCATTAGTATCCGGCATTGACCTTTCCTCCAGTTTTAATTTATACGACAATTAGAAAAATCTAAGATGAATTTATATTTATTACCGTAATTATTCTTTTCTTCACTTAACGAAATCTCTGAATTATGAAAGGACATAATATCTGAGATTATATATAGTCCTAACCCTCTACCGTCTTTTTTTCTAGAGAAAAAAGGTTCAAATATAGCTTCCGAATCAATAGAGGGGATTCCCCTTCCGTTATCACTAAACTCCAAAATCCCAGATTGATATATATTAATATCAATTACCGGAAGAAAGTCTTCATCTTCTTTGCAGTATTGTATCAACCAAAAATGCGAATTATTTAATAGATTATCAAAAACTTGAACAAGCATACCTTGATTTACTTTTAGCCAAAGCTCCGCGTCAAATTTAAGATTTATATTTATTTCTCTAGTCCCTTCTTGCCTCCATACTTCTCTCTTGCTTGATACTAACTCCTCAATCAAATTCACTATACGTACTTTGCTTTTAGCTCTTCTTCTTGTTATAGCCTGAGCGTCCAATCTTGAAATAACAGAATCGATTGACTTCGTGTTACTAATCAATAATGAAATCATTTCCTTTTGAGAAGGAATTCTCTTCTGAAGATCATTTAGATAGCCAAGCATCCTATTAACATAACTTCTTAATTCATGTGCCACCGTTTCAGCCATTAGTCCTATACCAGCTAGATCTAGTACCATGCGTTGTTTTCCTTCAATTTCTACAACTCTCTTTTCAAGCTCATTAACGGCAGTCCTTACTTGATAGTAGCTGTTTTCAAATTCAATGTAATCATTATGTAGAGATTGAATTGTATTTTTAAAATCTTGTCCCTCAATGGTGGTATACTTCGTTATCCCATCGATATTGTTTTTTATACTTTCAAGTTTTGACTGTAGCGGAGAAAGTGCCTGGTTCACAGAATCCGTAGTTAAAGGTGCATTGTATTTATGACCTTTTGGGTAATACTGATCTATTTTAGCTTTAAAAGATTTTAAAACTGCTCTAAGGGCATCGTATAAATTGTTAAAAGCACTATTATGAATTAGACCTTCGCGATTAGTTTGATCCCGCAGATTGTAATTAAAGAGCGTCGTTATGAATATAGCGCCTACCGTCTGTATGGTGTTAAACCTTATCCCTTCAGAACGAAATTGATCTTCTTTATCCATATCAAGCCAATCATCCCCACGCTCAGCGTAGGGCAATACTCTAAAATTATCGCGGTAGATCATAATTCCGCCGCTGTATTGATCTAATAATTTCCTAATGTCGGTCACCTTTGTGTAACCTTTAATTTCTTTTAATCTATCCCCTCTTCTATTAAAAAAATAAAACTCAAAGTCTATTGGCCCAAAATCTTCCTCACCTACTAAATTGATACCCTGCAGATCACTTAGATAAGTGTTTAATTCTCCTTCAAACTCTCTTCCATCAGCACCTTTAATGTAGTATGAGCTTTTTAAATCTTTGCCTACAATTTTCCCGCTGAGCTTGTAGTGTGCTTGATCAAGCAATTTTCTATCCAGTGTTTCAGGCGTGAATCTGAAGAATTCACCACTCTCCGAGGTTATCTCTAATCTTATTTGGAACCCTTTATTGGGGCGAAATGGGTTCACATATTTCATAAAATGATCTCTATAAAAGGTTTCAAACTTTTTTCCATCCCATATTCTTTGATCGTAAAAATCCTTTATATCGTATAATTTAATTAGAGTAAACGAAGGAGTTATATCATCCCAATATCCTTTATTCTTTAATTCTTCCCCATTAATATCAAACAGGTGAACCCTTATCTCCTCAAGTGTTTTTGTAGAATCGTTCCTACATTGATTCCAATCCACCATAAGTAAAGCACCATCAGAAGATCTTTTTGACTTTGATACCATTAATAACTTTTCAGCCAATTTCATTGTTGCAAATCTTCCTAATCCCTTTTCTCCCAAAGGGATCCTAGACGACATCTTTTGTTGTATTTCTGATTCATTATTTGAAAGCTCTAGTTGTTTATATTCTTCTATTATGGACTTCTGTTCAATTAACCTATTATTTGTCCCTATAACTAAGAATTTTTCTCTTATGTCATTTTTAGACATCCCCTTGCCTCTATCTTTAATGACCATTGTTTTTTTCTTTTGATTTATACTAATCTCAACTTGCTTAGAGCCCGCATCATAAGAGTTTTTAATAAGTTCAAGAAGCGCTACTGCAGAACTACTAATTAATTGATCTCCTAAATGTGACAACAACCTGGCCATAGCTGTAAATGATTGCATCATCCCACCTCCACCTTATATTTTACTAGAAGCTTTGAAAGTCAGTCTAACACTATTCATGCGATAAGTGATTTTTTATACCTTTAACTTATTATGTAGTAACCCAGCATTTTTCTACAATATATGAAATTGTGTTATAGGAGATGAGCAAAATATATTCAAGGAAAGTGCATTACACACTTCCCTTGAGTTTTAAATATGCAGCAATTCGATCAAATTAGATAAGCTTGTGCTAGGGAGATACGGCACTTGACCAAAAATCAACCCTGACTCTCCCTGAAGTCTTGCAGCCAAATGCCCCTTACCAAGCAACTTCTCCGCACCCTTTTCCCCGAGAGAAATCTCAGAGGTCCCTACACTCTCGACCCGAAGTATTAACCGATTCCCCAAGTTATCCCTTAACTGGACCGGCAAAACGTTTGCGTCTGGACGCTGTGCTGCGAAGATCAAGTGAATTCCTGCCGCGCGTGCTTTTACCCCAAGACGCTGAACGATGGAGGAAACTGCGCTCTTATATTCATCGACGAGCATCCATTCAGCGAATTCGTCGTGTATTAGGAATATCAGTGGAAGCTTTTCGCTGTCGGATACCTTGGCATTATAATCTTTCAGGTTGTTTACTTTGATTTCTTTAAACTTTTGGTACCTGTCATTCATCTCAACGACAAGGTCCTCTAGTATCTGTGTTGCTTTATTCTGGTCGTCGATAATGCCTTCGACAAGGTGTGGTAATTCCTCAAGATGCATATAGTCGACACCATACTTGGGATCAATTAAATAAATGTGCGCAAGATCCTTGCTATTGGTTACACAGATATCAAGGATTAGATTTTGCAACAAAACAGATTTACCACTACCTGTTGCACCCGCGATGAGTGTGTGTGGAGCATGCTGAGCTCCGCCTTCAAACTCGCCACCTAAATTTAGGTAAAGTATTTCCCCATCACTTTCTTTAACACCAATAACAAAACTCATGTTTAACCCGGATGCATTGGTTTGAACTTCCCTTACCTTCCATATATCCACCAATGATATGATTTGCCTATTCGGGCGGGCCAAAGAAACAACAATCTCCCCAGGTTGGGCCATTATGTTTATGACATTAAGGGCATGTGTCGTAAGAAGAATAGATCTCCTCTTCTCGATATCATCAACTTTTAACTGGTCTGATCCCTTTAGCTTTATAACAACAGCATTTGGAGTCAATCGAAATCCAACCACTTTAGCTTGTAAGTTATAGCTGATTAAAGCCATTCTAAGTTTATTTACCGTTTCATTAACCCAGGATTGATCCTCATTGGTTTCTTCTGTGCTTTGTGCATTCTGTAATATCCATGTTGCTAACTGAGTATTCGCCCATGGAATTTCACTACTCATTTCCATGTTTGATTCTGCATCCTCACTATCGGCCACAGGAGGATCATACTCCTCATCCCTCCGTGTGACTTCATCCGGCTCAAAATCAAAATGCACCTGATTGTCGCTAGAAGAATTAGAACCATTACTTTGACCAACACTGAGCCCATTATTACTCGCGACAACAAAGTTGATTCTTGGAGCGGGTAATTTAGCATCACTTAATTCCCAAGGCTTACTATCGTCAAGCTTCTCCCTGACTTCGATAATGGGGTTCCCGTGATGATAGGCTAAGACTAGCTCTCTTACAAGCTCCCTAGTAAACACTTCTTGATAGGAGTTTTTAGCGTTAGTAATGGGATTTCTCTCACTATCTACAACTGTATCAGGTAACGAAGACATAAATACATGCGAGTAACCCTTGATCTCAACGGGAATTTCCCCTGCCCGAATACCCTCACGTAACTCTTCAACAGTAAACGGAGAATTCGGAGCTAATTCAATACCGTCATTTAACAAATCACTTAATCTAGATAGCCATAAATCACGGTCAAGTCGTCCTGGATCGCCAAAAAGTGCGTTATCCATTCTTGAGATGGTATCGCGCAACTGTTTTGAAGAATTTTTCCTTGCCTCAGATACACCTTTGGCATCAACATACTTTGCCTCAGAAACAAATACTTGAAGATGCGGCTTATTTTCGACCATTTTGGGTGCAAGCGCTAAAATATCTGCGATCTGCTCTTCTTTTTGTCCAAGCCAATTTGCATAATCATCAAGGAAGAACCAACCTACTGCCTGTTCTGTTCCCATCTCAGACTGAAGGATCATCTTACTTAGTACGACACCAATTAATTCACCCGCAAACACGCCTCGTTTTGCAGCACGAAGAACGATGTCGCCTGATATTGCGTTGGCATCATCAATAAACCTCTCCGTGAGCTGCACCAATTCCGCTTCAGTTAATCCCAGGCCTAAAGCGTTCAATCTTCTTTTTACGAGTACATTCAAAAGGTTTAATTGAGATTTTGACGAAACAACAACGTTTGAACCGTGGGATTTATTGTGCTGGTATTTTATTACCTTCACCCCAAGATTCCTAAGCTGTCTTCGTTCTAATAATTCATCATAATTTACTACCCATTCGCCGAGCTTGTGTGCTTCATCGAAGATGGCCTTCACTTTATCATTTTGGAACGAAATTTGCCTTGCCGGTAAAAAGAATGTTCCAGGGTTAACATCTTTCCCCTTAACAACTGAATAAACCGATGATAAGTAAGACCATCCAACTGAAGGTTGGCTTGGGCATGCCAAGTACACCGTAGATTTAAGTTCATCCTTCGCCGTAGACCTTCTTTTTGCCCACCGCGGAGGATAGTGATTAAGTAATTCTGGCATCTGCCTCACCTGAACTTCATCCCATTCAAGATTGGCTTGCCGCGAGATAACATCTTGCAAGAATACGATATCAGCTAGCTTTCCCTCTTTGGGGTCTAATGCAGTAGCCTCATGTGCCATGACTCCTACACGGAGGCGTGCCATAAAATCACGGGTTACCTCGCTTGCAACAAAGGAATCGGCATCACTATCCGTACTCTCTATCATTTTCATATATAATTCATTTAATTTATTTGTATCCCGATGCCTCAAAATCACCTGACAGCGAACTTCATCTTCAACTTCGTGCATTGCGGCTAGTGAATTTACAATTGTCTCCGGAAGTCTTGTGGAATCACAGTTGTACAAGACCAAGCTTAGATTCGTCTTTTCGTGCGGTTGAAGATCCAAGTAACGTTCAACTAGGCTAAGAAGTTTATTGCTTGCTTCTTTTGGATCTTCATTCGTCTGCATTTCTTCTTCAGTACGTACTGGGCTTTCCATTAAGGTGTAATCATTCTTAGCATCTGTAATCGAAAGAAGCACCGGTTCATGGCCCTTATACCATATTGCAACTTCAGGATAATACGGACTTACTATTTCTTCATTGAGATCCGTAAAGAACAAGCGTTGATCACCAAAGTCAACTTGGTACGACGTTAAAACATAGTTTAGTAAACCAATGACTTGCCGAGCCTTAACTGCCTTTGCTGCCATTCGCATCGGTTGCCATGGAGCCACAATAGTCATCGGCTTATTTTTATCTCCATCCACTCTAATGTTCCCAATGTCCAGAACAGGCTGCACGATATGGATTCGATTCTTATCACCCAAAGCATGCTCTTGTAGGGCACGTAAGAACTTATCGTACAGTTCACTTTGCTCAATCATTGAATTAGAACTAATACCATCGATTAGCCAATCATTTATAGACTGCTTGTACTTAGTTGAAAAGTTAGCCCACGTTTCTTTTAGAGCATCATAATCGCTCTGAGAAAGTCTGGCTTCTTCAAGCAACTTCTTCAGGTTATTTAAGATTAGTTTTTGCAAGTCAGTTGTTTTTGCATATACTCCAACTAGTGAACCCCTATCTTGTCCGAATACCGCTTGAATTGTAGCGACATCGCTCAAAGATAACCCCTGTAACTTACCTTTTTTGCTAATAGGATTTTGTGATACACTAGAATAAGAGAAAGGGTGCTCAGCAAGTCTCCTTAAATCATCGTGAAGCTCAAACCCAATTTCTTGAGGGTTACCTTGCCACACCAGTTTCACTTCATTTTTTTGATTTGATCCCTGCAAGTCAAGGTAACTAAGCTCTATGTAGAATACGATCTGAATAGCCGCTTTTGCCGTTGAGGTGTTCTTTTTGTAGCCATTCTTCTGTTTAGCCTCTGATACTAACTCATCGTATTTAAACAAATAATAAGTTTCCCAATTCACTTGCCAGTTGGTTAACTTCTCAAGCCCCCTGTAAGCAGTGCAAAACGCCATACCTATATCTTCATTTAGGTCCAACCAAGCTTTTTTACTCGTTGTCTTCTGTGTCCTGATTCTTAGAGTCTTCTCCCCAATAAAACTATCGCATTGAGCAAAGAGGCGCTCAATTGCCTCTATTAAACCAACTAAAAAATCAGTACATTCAATTGCCTTTCCATAAACGAAACGATCCCATTCTGCCTTTAGTGCTTTGTCTGTCTCCAAATTATGACGGTGTTTATCGTAAAAATCCTTATCTTCCTCTGTGGCTTCCTTCGCTTTTTTCTTTTTAAAGAGTTCGTTTAGATTATAAAGATAAAGATTCTCTGCATCCGTTAAAGTATCTGGAAACTCATCATCGTATAATTGCCGAGTTTTTTCCGCCAGATTTACTTTCATTGGTTTCAATTCGAAAAACAGAAGGTTGACCTTATCCATCTCCCATTCTAACTCCGAAAGGTTCTCCGCGGCGGTAGACCAGCTCACATTGGATTCAATGAACAATTCCATAATTGGCTGAACAGACGGATCGATTTGGCTTTTTACCTTTTCGTAAGAAGCCTGAATCTCACTGTTCTCGATGATTTGACGATTCGGATGTTGCTTATATAGATAACAAGCCCTTTTGTTATATGCATCTGTAAAGAGCTTCTTCCACCTACTAGCATGGCCCAAAGCATTCTCTGGGATTGCATCAAAGTAATAAGAATCACGTGGAATGCGAAGTGCAGGTAACGCCCAGCCAAGCGCCCTAACAACAGGAATGCCATTCTCCGCAATTATTTCACGTACTTTTACAGTAAACTCACTAAATTCCTCAAGGCTGCATTCATTTGCCTCTTGCAAACCTTTCAACGCTTGTTGCCAATGCTTTTTTTGCTCATCGCTTAGAGGGAGGTCGTTACTTGCCACTTGAACCCATATATCCGGGTTACTCTTGAGATCCCCTGCCCCAACCCTTGTTATATCTCTTAGCGATTGCACTTGATCATCGTTCGTGTTCGCTAATAAGATAGCAGGCTTATCACAAGAAGCATTTCTCCAATAAGTTGTCTTCTCGTCAGTAACCATTTCAGAAGGCAAACTGCCGCCTTCAACTAATTTCCGAGGGACTTTTATGGCCATAGTTGAGACTAGCTGCATATCTTGGCTTATCGTTTTACATATATTGGTGACCTGATCTCCGGTAAGGCGATCCAATAAGAAACGCGCAATTCCCTCTTCAGATTGGCTATTTTGTAATTGCCGGCGAAGATATTCAGTCGCTACCTTTCCAATTAACTCTAGTTGGTTCATGGTAATACTTCCTCCTGAATCCCAAAGGGATTTTCTACATATGCGCATGCATCAGATAATCTGCGTAGTAACCCCATACTTGCCAATCGTTGCTCAAGTCGTCTTGCATTGTCAGAGAACGCTTCTAAATCTGCTCTCCCAGCCTCCGTCAATTCAAGAGCCTGCTTATCGCCAATGATAAAACCATATTTTTCATACAATTTATCTAAGAAGTCTTGGAATTCCATTCTCTTCGGAACAACGCACAGTACCAAAGATTTCAAAAGCATATCTTGGGGAGCATAACGTAGTCTTCGTGCGCCTCTTCTTGACGAGAGTCCTATTTCTTTTCCCCAGACACCGTGAAATTTATTAACGTGTTGCTTGTGTCTATTAATTGCTGCAGAAACAAACATATTAATTAAATCATCGGGTGAATTCACTAATTCAACCTCACTCTCTTTGTTATCTTTCGGCCAAGCATATTCATTTTTCAGTACAGTGATTGCCTCATGTATGTCCGTAACTTGATTCCAAGACTCCGTTTCGATAACCTGTCTGATATATGCCTCAATAGCTCTCCGAGACATATTGTTGTGCTCAATGAAAGAATCAGAAGATAGTTCTCTGATGATTGTTTTCTTCGGAGAAACAATCTCTAAGATAAATGTTAGTTTGTTAGTATCACCTAAGACGGCCTTCGCCCTGTTTAAACTGTACATTATCAAATGAAGTCCGGTTATGTTTACAAGGTGCGGAATCGCATCGTAATTCGGAATATTGCTTTCTAATAAACTTAACCAATCATCCGCGAGTAATTCATAGCCAGCCAATTCTGGATAAGGCAAATAAACTCCTGTTCGAAGAGGAGATGAACTTACCACGTCTTTCGGTTCTAGCGCTGCAACTAATCGATTAAACTTATTTGATGGGTTTAAGACGCTTTTCTGTAGGTTTGCGAGTATTTGAACCCCTTTGCCGCTTCTCGTCAACATTAAATACAACAACTCGCCAGTTCTACCAAAAAATCTTCGATCATTCGTGAAGCCATTATCTTTTACATTAAGGTCTTCATACAAACAGTCCGGACCGTATGGAAAAATAAATTGTGAGCTCCACCGTTTGTTGTTCTCACCCTCAATTGTTGTTTCTCGAAGAAACTGAATCACCGATGCGAAATCCCCAAAGTTTGAGAACCTTTTCTCTAGGTATTTGAAATCGGCGTTAACTATGCCGGCTTGTCCCTTTCCCATAACTTCGTACCACTGTAACCAGGCTTCTTTATCATCGTATCTATACTTACTTGATATTAGAGTTAATTGAGGGTTATTAAACAAGATGTTCCGTAAGTAGAGTCTTGATTTGGGTGAATACGCCAATTTGTTTGGTTCGGATTCAACAAATGCTCGGCCAGACTCAAGTTCAGATTGAAGGACATTTAAAAATTCCATAAAACAAAGCCATGGGGTTTGCTCATCATATAATCTGTGGCCCCAGATCGCCTCATCTACCCACATATCTGCGTCAATCTTTGTCGGGCGCGGAAGTCTTTCATTATTCATCGTAGTTAACCTCCACGATTCTGTCGTCAATCAAGCCGTCTTGATTTAGTCGAATGATTCTAAAGGATAAATCACTTTCATCATCCGAATCTTCCTCATCTATTCTACGGCGCTCCTCTAGTCTTTTAAGAAGCTTGCTTTTAAAACCCAGGATATCTTCATAACACTCCCTGGAAAAACTCCCTGGCAATGCACCCTCGGCAACCCGCGAAAGAAACTCATAGCGAACCAACTGGAGCGGTAGTTCAACTGTAGCAACAGAAGATGATAACTTCACTTCTATCACGAGTGTGCCATTTGCATTCATTCGGATCTGCATGCTTTCCCCGCGTTTTTTCGGTACCGAAATACTTTCTTCAAAAATTCTACTTACCTTCGCTTGGGAATGGCTTCCAGACGTAGCCAAAATCAATTCATCATTGTTCTTTGCTAACAGACCTGTAAAAATTCGATTTAACCCCTGGGAAATCCTCGAAGTTATTTGCGTAGCTACTTTGCCGTTTTTAGCCACTCTGTAAACATCAGACAAAAATTCCCCAGCGTATTGGAAGGTTGTAAGATGCCAAAGTTTAAGGTCATTCTCTTTTTCTCTAGGGATTACAAAAAACAACCTTTGCCTTTGGGATCGGAGGGATTCTAAAAAGTTTACACCGCTATCTAATACGCCTTCTAGGTATTCTTTTTGATTAGCACGGAAAGTCTGGTCGGCACCGTAGTATGTATCGTTTAGCACAAGATCTTCGTAGTAAGGTAGAAGTTCAGGGTCGTCCTCACCAAAGATTAAGATGTTATCGATCGTATTGCTTGTCTCGTAACCAATACCAAACTTTCCGAGTGCAGCAAATACATCAGTAGATTCGCGACGTCTTTCTGTGAGATTATCACCCAAAATATTTCGGTAAACACTTGCAAGCGATGTTTTATTTTCCTCAACTATTTTGGCAGCATCAGAACACGACATAAGTCGATCCTTGGCCTCCGGATGACCAAGAAGCATGTTTGATACTAAGAGGAGTAGTTGTCTTATAGGAAGGTGCACACCGTTGAACTCGCATAACTCCAAAAGATCGGTGACTCGCGATCGAATCAGTTGTTCGTCTTTATTCCCTTCGAGACGATTACGGTTCTCCCATATAGGACACGTCCTGCCCGTTTGAGCATCTTCTCTCAAAGAGCACTGGTTACAATCATTCCATCCGGGATGTTGGAGTACAACATCCACAATTTGAGGAAAGAGTCTCGCCGCGCTTATTTGGCTTAAATTGTATAGTCTTAGGTTGAACCCGCTTTTTTCTTTAATTTCAGTAACCAACAAATCTTCCACGCATTGTTTTACTTGTACAGTTAGTGGGTCGGTGCCAAGATGCTTCCAGGCTTCAATAAGCTGCCCATCGTTTGCAGCAACTAAAAACACATTACCATCGTTTGGATTAAGGACTGAGTTAACGAACTGATTTAAGATGCCTCTTTCCTCATCCTTCAGCTCACTTAAATCCTTAATAACATATAGTTTTTTAAAATTTAGTAGATCTAATTCCTTTACCTTATCGTCATTCTGCCACTCCTGAAGTGAACCGTTTAGTGCTAACCAAACCTCTCTGCAGTTGAATGTCTTCCCATCCCCAGCAGTCCCGGTGAGTATTACAGACTTAGGATTAGGGGAGTTATAATTCTCAATAAGCTCACTTAAATAAAACGAATCAACGATAATTGGCTTGATATTTTTCCGCTTTATGATTCTATGAATTGCTTCATCGTACATGTTGTCATTACGCGGAATTGGTCCGTACTGTCGAAGAAAACTAATCCATTCCGATTGAACAATAGTCATTATGTACTACCACCTTATTTGAAAATGGTCCTTCTGCTTCATTCGACATCTTCCAAGTAATTTCCTGTTTTTATTAAATATATTTCAACATTACGATGACGATTTGATAAGAAAATTTGTCCTTCTGAGTTATGCAAGGTTAAATTACAATTGACTCTAAATCAAGAATGAGGTGTGTATATTTCTTTATCTCTAATTCATCGTAAGCTACAATTTGTAATCTAGGATCCGGAATACTGCATTCTACAATGTGGTAGTGAATCCCAAGTTGCGACGTCTTTATTTTAATGTACACAGGAACTATCTCTATGCCCTTAGGAACACTACCTGAAATTCCCAGAATGGGATATAGTAACTTGTGTTTTGCCAACGATTTGTGACTGGTATCGCTCTTTGCCTCAACAACAAACAATGTCTCTTTTCCACCTCTTTTTTCTAGTAACATGGCGTCAACCTCAACTTAACCTTTGTTATGAATAAATATGTCCCTTATCTGACTATGTGGTCTAAATTGAAAAGTGAATGTCGAGTTGCAACTTGCTGGGGGAAATATTGGTCTTATATGATCAACGCCGAGAGCGTAGCTTATTAAACCAGATGAGAATCCAAGATTTACGTAAGATTTTTCGGTTAAAGACGGCAAGATTGAAAAAACTCTTAACTGATCAATATTGACAATCGGGATATACTCAATTCCTTCCGACTTAAAAATCTCATCATCTTTTAGGAAAAAGTCATCTAATTTATCTTGCACTTTAACTAACGCAAACTGAGTGCCTGTCCCACCTTGTGTTTGCCCTAACCTCATAATCATAGCGGAATGTTTTTTTGCAGATTGATGTAAACGTTCATATGAATCTATCGATATCGCTGCGGGTGTTGCCCCCGTCTTAGGTATTCCGTTATTTTTCAAGTAATCTATGAATGAAATTGGTCCAAAGGTAGCAACCTGCTTGTCCTTTATTGTATTAAAAGCCGGTTCGAAAACCTGACTTATCCCTTGCTGCTTGTTTACAAATTCCATGAAATTACCCCCTTTGCTTTCCAATATTATATTACACGAAAAATAAAAATCGCCGGAATATTTCCGGCGAAAGGGAAGGCTTTGTATTATGAAAATGAACATACACAAGGAATATCTGCATCTGCTTTAAACAAAAATTTTTCGAAACCTTCCGCTTCCATCACTTCGCGAAATTGTTTCATGGTATAAGACCCACCATTCTTTTTCAGAATGGAAACATCCTTTTGAAGTTTAGCCCTAAAACGCTCTTCCATATCTTCTTGTTCCCGATAACGTTCGGGCCATATTGCGTATAATAGAGCATAATGCTGATAACCTCCACGCACACACCTACCCGCACAGTTCGCGTGGGAAAATCCCTTAATACCATTTCTTACAGCAATTCTGGCGTTCTCATTTCCTTCATCCGCTAGCTGCTCAGCAATGTTATACATTCGAGGTAACTCGATACCCCATTCGTCACGTATAATCCCCTTGGCGTCGAGATCCTCCCTGAACAATTCAATCAATGGAAACCGAGTCTCAATAGGTTCTAATGGAAAATGAGCATAAAAATCCTTTAAGTTCTCGGCCCGATGCTTCTCGTGAGGACCAATCCCGAAATACAAAATGGGTTCTAGGTTTCTTTCATTCCTTAATTCCTCTTCCAAGAAAATAATGGTTTGCCTTACTTTCAGTTCTTCCGAGCACTTGGCCAATCGCGCATTACCAAGAAATCGTTCGTCGTAGAATACTTCTTCTGGAGTTCTTCCATCGAGTCTCTCCGTAATTTCCAAACCAATATGGCTCGATACTTCCTCCATAAACCGGTAATTGTCTTCATCTTCCCATAAAGTGTTTGTGAAAAACAAAATACAGTTCTCCTTACCGTAGGTTTGCACCATATGATAAGCGACATACGCACTCCCAGCCCCGCCGCTAAACATTGCCACATGTACAACCTTTTTCTCTTGGGTGTCCATTGTATCACTCCGCTTTGACTACGTAATTTTCAAACAACTGATAGATAAGGTACTCAAGTTCTTGCCGCGGCACATTTTTCCCTGCCGCGTTAATCATTCTTTCTAAATTTGAATAGACAGTCGCCGATTTCACAGACAGATCGACCTTATTAATCAATTTCCTACTATTGTTAAGTTGGATTGAGACTACATTTAGGTTGCTTTGTTCAATCTTCTGCTCAGTAAGCTTTAGTTCCTCTAAGTCGTGACGTAGTTGTGCAAAGAATAAATCATAAGTGGTATCAGACCAATCCTCCACTTTAACTCCGACGTAATTTCCGAAAAAATGCTCTATCAAAATATCTTCATTATCACTGGAAAGAGAGTTGTAAATTTTTTCTGGCAGCTTATTAATCGAATAAGAACCGCTGTCACGCTGTTCCTCGACCCAATTCTTTAACTCTTTGAAGTCTCTAACCCCTATAACTTGCAACAACTTCTTAGCCAGTTCTTTCTTTAGTAGTACAGTAAAGTTTTCTGCGTATTGCTTAGTGGCTAATAACTTATCCATGTTTTGTTGGTAGAGCATTAATAGCTTTGCGACCGATTGTTGAGGATCTACCTCCGACCTCTTTATGAGATCCCTAAATTCTCCAAACTCTTTATCCACGTTAACCGAAATTTGCGTAATTTTAGGGAGCGACCGCAGCCATTTCAATAATGTACCGCAAATAAAGATTAGTCTAGACTGGTTGTTTAAGCGCGTTTCAAGCGAATCAGCAAAGCACTTTTCAATACTGTTAAAGAATTCAACATAATTATCATTTATGTGCTCGTATGCGTAATGGTAGTACTCCGCCCCCATATCCACTATGATTTCAAAGAGCGTCTCACCATCAATACCGGGAACAAACATACCGTTGCGATACAACATAAATTCGTTCCAACGATCCCTCAGCAATGCAACAAAAAGAATAGGGATCAATGGCTTCCTAATTCCAAACGGTGGAGCCGAAAACATTTCAACAATATCTTTGAAGTTACCAGTCGGGTTACTTTCTAAAACCTCAATCAGTCTTAATCTAAGCGTAGCGAAAGATTCATTTCTAATGTTAGAGTAGTCTAATTTATTGACATTCTCATCAAGCCTATCATTGTTTTTAAAAATGGCTGCAAACAAAGCATAATCAGGCCCATTGCCTTCAATTCCAAACTGCTGTTTACGTCGATCCTCAATAATTTTTTCAATCAGCTTAATTGCTGCATTTCTTTGTACACCTGTAACCGCGTTCCTATTAAAGGAGTCATTTAAAATCACAGGTGTACACTTGAACAACTCATAACATTTATCGGACAACATTTCCGTAACATCACGTTCTGAACGTATTGTCACTTGATCTCCTGCAATGTACCAGGCTCTCCCATCTTCGTACGAAGCTATTTCTGATAAATATTGAGAGATTCTATACTTGGTTTCATTGAATAAGATCTCTAATTCTTCCTTAACTCCCTTATCTTCCGCTAGTAAAGTTTTATTCCTTCTCAATGAGTCCAAACCTAGATAATTGTAAACCTCAGGTATTATGCCTATTACAGGTTTGGAATGGAGGAAGAATAGCGTCCTATCGTTTTCCTGACTCAAATTTTGTAAGACGGGATCTAGTGATTCGTGAGTCTCTAAATCTTCCGCTAGAACATAGTAGACTGAAAAATCGGAATGTTGAGTCTCTTGAATCAACTTTCCTTCAATAATTTCTTTCCCATAGACAACTTTTACTGCAGCGAATCTTGTCATTCCCTTGTCATCATTGTATCGTTCTGGAAAATAAAATCTCTTTACGAGATTATCGTATAGAACTTCAATCTCTTTAGATTGATCTGTTTTTAGCGACTGTTTCTCATGTTCCAACCGTTCGTGCAAATCAACTGAGCTTCCTGCAAATAACTCCCAGTAGTCGTTTACTCTGTTAAACCTAATCACTTTATGTTTGTCTAGTACGGGTAAAATATCCGAGAGTTCATCTTCGTTCAGTTGTGTCGCAAATTGTAAGAATTCAGTGTTGAGCTTCTGTTCGCTTTGTACTGTGCACAAGTTCCAAAGAGTTATGAACTTTACTAAGTTCGTTGCCGATTTTTTATTTAAGAGCTCCTCAGGAAGACGAGCCATCGCTTTTTTATAAAGAAGAATGTGTTCCGAAACATCATCATTCCCAAAATCATTAGAGTCGGGAAAGAAAAAATCAAACAGTTGATGGCCTAAATAATACTCATTGCTTTTGCCTATATGATTTAATAATCCGCCCGTCTCTAGACTTTCTAGAAAAGTAAACAACGATCTCTCATTTTGTCCGAATACTCGAGTTAAGTGCGGCAGAAGGAAGATCGATACCGGGTGAAGCGGGAACATGCCTCGAACAACCAATTCATCTCGTTCCGTCTGATTAATACTCGGAAAGAGGGGGTACTTTCTCAACATTTCACGTGTTTTTGTAAAAGCTGCATCGCTAATTACTGGTTTCTGATTTATATTCTCCGTCAGTATTAATTCCGAAATTCTGAGAAAGGTGGCTTGGTCACTTTTCACCAAATATTGATTAAATCGCTTTTCAATACGCTGAAATTCTCTAGCTACCTCTTCATTAGAAGCACTGAAATAAGATCGTAAACTTTTATGGGTAATTAATAAAAAATGTATTGAATTCGTTCTGTTTGCCAACTCGGCAAGATCTTGAATATCTTGCATAGACTCATTGAACTTAGTAGCATTCATGCCCTGCAAAAATCGAGCGAATTCATCATATACAATAAAGATCCCCAAGTTATTGTCTTGCAAAACGGTTGTCAAGTACTCCATCTGCGACAAAAAACTATGATCATAATCGATATCAAACGAAGCACCAGCTGTGAGAAGCGGGTACATTTCCGAAAAATATTTTATTTCGGTTTCGTTCTGCTTTTTTATTTCTTCAACCCATTGATTGAGTTGCTTCCCATCTTGCTCTAACCGTAGACGAAACTTGTCATACGTATCGGGGAAGTCTTTCTCCCATAAAACAATAGAGTTAATTATTTTTGCTGCCAGTCCGGGTAATACAATATCAATGCCCTTCTCTTTGAGTTTCTTAACAACGCTAGATATAATTGAATGTCTGAATCTGCCTTCGTTACCACTCAATAAGATTGGCAGGTAAGGCATCGTTAGTTTACTTGCATCTCTAATCTTTGATGCAACATGGTCGCCGACATGTTCAAGCTTTTCAATTAACGCGTCCACTGCCATAGAACTCGCCATTTTTGACACAATACTTCCGATAACGTTAGCTAACAACGACTTCCCAGTACCATATGGTCCGATAATAATATGAGATCGGTTAGCCCCTTCAGCGAATCCATCAATGATCCCTTTCATGGCCTCCGCGTGAGAAGGTGTTGGAATATAACGATTAAATAACTCTGCATTTCCAATATCGAATTTAATGTTAATACTTGACTTGAATTCCATCTCTAGTTGGTCATCCTTTCAAAAGCTCGCCTTTTATATAATCAACAGATGAAATCGCCGGCACTCTAACATAATCCAAATTATTTGTTCTAATGTATTCTATCGGATATTTATCATGGGTGGTTAGACTATTTAGGACTTCGACAACCTTATTTCGAGTTAAATTAAATACTCTTCCCCAGAGGTTGTCAGAATTCACAATCTCATCAACACTAATAAGGCGATCCTCTGATATCCGGTCATAGTCGAGTAGAACGTAGTAAAGAGACGAGATACCTATTGTAGAAATTTCAGGAGTGACTTTCCGAATTGTGTCGTCCCGTTCTCCCGAACGTTCGCTTCTCATTAAGGATAATTTGGAGAATGGACAGAACAACACGTCTTCCGGATCATTCACATCAGGTACTTTCGTATAAAATTGGATCAAACAATCTATGTCTCGCTTGAGAGAATTCTGCGACACTTCTTTCATTTCATTTTGGCTAACCCAAGTGGAAAACGAATTAAACAAATCACCCTTACTAACCATCGTTTCTTTGTACTTGTTAAAGTACCAATCGAAAACAGTCGAAAGATCCTTCTTGTTCCTCACCAAATGGTAGTGAAGTATGGATAACGATTCGTTCCTCTGAAGAAGTCGATCACTATCGAACAAAATGTCACCAAGTTCAGACAATACATGTACCCGCTGACCCTCTTCTGTTCTTTCTTCAAGAACGTCAAAAGCTAGCAGCCAATACTTCAAAGACTCAAGCATGTTTTTGCCCAAGCCAATTGTTTCAAAAGCAAATTCATCAAAAAAGAATCTCTTATTTTGCTTTACTGCCCTTAATCCCTTACTAAACCATCTGTCCCTTATATAGAAGCTTTGGTGTCTAGCATATGCCATGTATGTAGATCATCCCTTCATGAAAATACAAAATTACTCCTGGAGACTTATCTCCAGGAGTAATTATACATCAAAACAGCGGAAAAAGACAACGAATTCAGGAAACATGCGTTCCCCTACTTATTTAATTCCTCCTTAGCTGCTCAGAATATGTATAGAATGTACAACCACTAAATACTTTTTCACAAGTAGAGTCATCTAGGGTTTGTACATGCGTTATAGATTGAAGCCGCAGGAAAAACAGTTTAATTCCCTCATTACGTTTGATAACTTTTTCAAACGCGATTACATATTTTTTTCTAGTTTCCTTAACCTTGAGGCATGTCCTTCTTCATTTTTTAAGATCGCCGTAATTTGAATATTGTCTATAAAGAATGAATTTATGAAAATACGTTCTCTTTCAATTACTCGCTCAACTTTAAAGATTACAAATCTTTGTTCAATTTGTAGCACTTTATTTATTTTATGGCATAAAACAACCATATCCTCAAATGATATCACACGACCAGATTTAACTTTGGTTATTGCTTACAGGAATCCTTCCTAGATTAATTCTTAATTTAATTGGTTTCCTAGGGTTCGTAGATATATATAAGATCTCCCATCTCGTTCAGCAGCAGGATGCCTAGTTTGGGTAAACTTAAGGCAGTTATGCCTACCTCTGTCACGCCATAAAAAAACTCTGTTATTCTAGGTAAGTTGGAGTGGTGGAATTGTACAAGAAGGGCAATGCACTTTTGGATTTCGGTTTGTGGGTACGAGTATTTAAATGATTTCCAATTGGTTCGTCAAATACTTATTCATAGGATTTTCGATTCAACAAATGCCATATCCTCCGTTACAGCTTTCCACCATGGATGTTCCCCGGAAATGAGCTAGTCATTAAAATTACAAACGACCTTATGGTCTAGTCCTCTACCTTGATTCAAATAATAAATAAAAAGCAAAAACCCGCTCATATAGCAGGTTCTCAATATGGAAACAAGAGAGGGGATCAAACCACTACTGTCCTAATATGAAATTGCCTGATTCAAGAAGTCGGTCTTCTCGGGATTTAATCTATTTCTTTCGTCAACAATCAGTCAACTCTACTAGTTTCGGGCTTCTGTTTGATACTTTCATCTCATCTGTACTAAGCCCCAAACCCACTCCACGATTAAAATCTCAGCGATCTGTACCATCCCGCACCAACAAAGCTACCGATTCTACGTGCACGGTATGCGGAAACATATCCACCGGAGTCACCTCAACCGTCCGATACCCGCCATCCTCCAGTATCCGCAAATCCCGCGCAAGCGTGGATGGATTACAGCTCACATACACAACCCGCTCCGGCTGCATCTTCAAAATGGTATCCAGCAGCTCCGGATCACAGCCCTTGCGAGGTGGATCAACCACAATCACATCGGCCTGAATGCCTTCCTTGCGCCAGCGGGGAATAACAACCTCCGCAGGTCCCGCCTCAAATTCGGCGTTCCCAATGCCGTTCAGCTCGGCGTTGCGCTTCGCATCCTCAATTGCTTCCGGTACGATTTCTACCCCGTACACGCGGCCGGCCGAACGAGCCAGAAACAGCGAGATGGTGCCGATGCCACAATAGGCATCGATTACATTTTCCGTACCCGTCAATGCCGCATACTCCAGCGCCTTGCGATACAGCGATACCGTTTGCGTCGGGTTCACCTGGTAAAAGGAACGAGCCGAGATTGCAAAGCGGATGCCGTCCAGCTCGTCATAAATCACTTCGCTTCCCCAAACGACCCTGGTTTCATCGCCAAAAATAACATTTGTGTTGCGTTCGTTAACATTATGCACAATGCTTTTTAGACCCGGCAAGGCGGCTCTCAAATGCTCGATCCATTCCGGCTGGCGCGGCAGTCGGCTGCTGTTCGTAATTAGCACAACCATTTTTTCGCCTGTCACCACTCCGACGCGTACCATCACATGGCGCAAAATGCCTTCGCCCGTTTCTTCGTTATAGGGCTTCACACGCAGTTCTCGAGCAATTTGCTTTACAACTCTGATCATTTCATCATTTTCGCGATGCTGAATGAGGCAATCGTCCATATCAATAATCCGATGGCTTCCCCGTTCGTAAAAGCCGGCAATAAGCCCGCCATCAAAACCGGATACGCCTACAGGCACAGCCGCTTTGTTCCGGTACCTCCATGGCTCATCCATTCCGATGGTTGGCATTACTTTAATGCCGCCTTCCTCTATGCTTGAAGCTGTTCCCGTTGCAAGCAAATCCCCTTGCTCCTCGCCCTGAATGTGAAGCTTTCCGATTCTGCGCAGGCTGTCCACCACATGCTGCCGCTTCCACTCCAACTGTGCGGCATAGTCCAGATGCTGTAGCTGGCAGCCGCCGCATTTATCGTAAATAGCGCAAGGCGGCTGCAATCTGTCGGGACTTTCCTCAAGGATAGCCTCCAGTCGAGCGTAGCCATATTGCTTTTTGGTTTTCATAACCTGGGCCTTGACCTTTTCGCCCGGCAAAGCGCCCTGCACAAAAAGGGTAAAGCCATCGGCACGGCCTACCCCTTCCCCATCATGCGTCAAGCCGATAATATCCATTTCGACCTGCTCATTTCTATCAAAAGCGGTCTCAAGCTCAACAGGGCCGCTGCGGCCTTTGCCCTTGGATAATTTAGCGCTTTTTGAAGAATGACTCTGCGCAGTCTTTAGGGCACTTTTCGACTCACTTTTCAAGCTACTTTTCGCGATACTCTTCACGCCGCTGTACGCTGATCTGGAATCGCGTTTTTCACTGCTTGCAACCGCTCCCGCATGACGCTTCTCGCTGCCCCGAACCGCCTTATCTTCAAGCATCGCTTTGCCTGTTGCTTTTCTCGCCTTGCCTGCCGCTTGCCCGACTTTCCCCGCAGATTGCCTTGCTTTACCCGACGCATGCCCTATCTTGCTCGCCGCTTGTCCAGCTTTGCCCGCTATTTGCCCGGCTCTACCTATCGCTTGTCCGGCATTGCCCACTCTTTCCCCGGCTCTACCTGCCGCTTGTCCGGCTTTGCCAGTGGTTTTTCCCGCTTTGCCTACCGCTTGCCCCGCTTTACCCGCTTGCTTTCTTTTCATGCAAATCTCCGTTCCATCCAAAAAATCGGACTTATTCCTTCATAATTAACCCTTATAGGTCGAAACGCCCGTTTCGTCCGTAAAAATTTGCAGATGCGACGGCAGCACCGAGAAGGTGCATGGCAGCACGCCGCCATATTCGCCGTCCAGATTAAGCTGGACATAGTCCGGCGATGTTACCTTCAGCTGATTGGTGCGGAAGTGGATAACGTGAGGATCGTTCAAATGCTCGCCGCGCAGCGCCAGCGACACCAGTCGGATAAATTCCGCCAGGTTCATTTTGCGGATCAGCAGCACATCCACCAGACCGTCATCCAGCTTGGATTCCGGGGCCAGACGTTCAAAGCCGCCTACCGAGTTGCTGTTGCAAATGAGGAACATCATAAACTCATCATGGAAGCTGCCGACACCGGCCGCCTCAAAAGAAAGCTCCGTCGGACGAAGACGGGTCATTTTCTCCAGGCCTTTCATATAATAGGCCATCTGCCCGATCATCGTTTTCAGCTTGCTGGGCACGTCATAGGTCAACTCCGTCAAGGAGCCGCCGCCCGCAATATTGATAAAATATTTTTCGTTGGCCTTGCCAACATCAATAGGCCTGGTGTATTGGCCGATAATGAGGTCGCACGCGTATTCCCAATGCTTGGGGATACCGGTCGCCCGGGCAAAATCGTTTGTTGTCCCGACCGGCAAAATGCCAAGCGGCGGACGGTTCGGCTTGTCAGCCAGCCCGTTGATAACCTCGTACAAGGTTCCATCGCCACCGGCCGCGATGATCATATCGTAGCCGCGATCAGCCGCATCGGCCGCTGCAAGCGTGGCATCGCCTTCGCCTATCGTTGCGTGACAGGTCGTTTCAATGCCTCCTTGATCCAGACGCTGCAAAATATCGGGCAAGCGCCGTTTCATTTCCTCGCGGCCCGACGTTGGATTATAAATTAATCTGGCCCGTTTCATCCCGATTTTATCCCCTTTCTCAAACACGCGGCGATAGCCACTCCCGGAATTGCCGCTCCAGCCAACGCTCGATGGCGGGATTAGGAAGCATAGCTTTGCCATTATACCGGTAGTCTGCCCCAGACAGCCTCTTAGGAATAACCTTATCCGTAAAATAACCCTGACTCAAAAACAACGGAACGACGATTACGTCCTCCTCCGGGTTTTTCTCCTTAAGCTCCCGCAATACAGACATGGCCTGATCCGGGAGCAGCATCGCATAGGATACGCGAGCGAAGGCGCTCATTGCAGAAAGCCGCGCCGCCATGTCTTGCAGGCCTTGCGACCAGCGCTCATGAAAACCCGGCTCAATACTGCCGTGTCCGATCAGAAGCAGCGCTTCGCGGGAAGGGTCTTGTGAAAGCTCCGCAATGTTGGATAACAGCAGCTCCGCGATTTCGGGATCATCATCGATCGGCGCGCCAAAAAACACGTTTGCAGACACCCGAAAGACGCCCAGCTCGTTTTCTGCTTCCGAGAGCTGCGGCAAACCAAACGCCCCTCCAATTTCGTCCACATGCGTGCTGCCGGAGGAAATAAACAATGGAACAACCAGCATATCCGTTACGCCTAAACTCTCAAGCTCATTTATTCCATCCTGAATAAGCCTGCCATCCACAATTTCTAAAAATGCGGACACGACAGGCACAGTGAAGCCTGCAGCTGCAGCCTTCACGGCTTCATCCACCAGCTTAACCCAACGGGGCTCCTGCGAGCCATGGCTGATGACCAGAATACCGTATGTTTTCACTTTTATATCACCCTATTTGCCTATTCTCTCCAGCGTCATTTTATACCCGTCATTGCCGTAATTCAAGCAACGCTTAACGCGGGAAATGGTCGCCGTGCTTGCGCCTGTTTCTGCTTCAATCTGGTTATATGTACTTCCTTTGCCCAGCATTCTCGCAACCTCGAGACGTTGGGACAGGGACTGAATTTCGTTAACGGTGCACAAATCGTCAAAAAATATGTAACATTCCTCTACCGATTTTAAAGTAAGGATAGCTTCGAATAGTTGATCAATTGCTTTATCATTCAGCTTTTTAAGCTGCATTTGCATTCACTCCCATGATTACTCGATGTACTTATTGTAGCTGTTTGTGGGCATTTATTCAAACATTACCGTGTTCACGCATTGAAGGCAAATAGAAAGCCGGGCCAATAACCACATTTTTTTGCAAAAGTCGGGACATCAGTCCAATCCTTATGTTTGCCTACACCATAAGCTAATAAAAAAAGGGTTGTGATTCTGTTGAATGATCCTCGTTACCCCGGACCTCGACATCGCCAAAACAACGGCCAGGGATACGGGCAGCCAGGCGGCCAGCGTCAGAGTCAAAGCTGGCCTGGCGGCCATGAGCAGACATATGGACAGTCCCGCGGATACGAACCGGGATACGCAGAGGCCAGTAGCAATGGTCATATCGGGCAGCCAGGCGGCCATGATGGAGGCTACGCCCATTCCGGCAACCATCGCCAGGGACAAAGTCAGCACGGCTCTCATTACCCTGGCCTGCATGGCCATTTCGTCAATCAAGGCGATACGCAGAGGCAATCGCCCCAGCGAGCCCATATTTCGAGCCAGTCGAGCCAAAGCTATCTGCCCGCCGTTGTGCCTCAACAGCACAGCTTGACGGAGGTAACTCCTCAGGCATCCGCCTCATCTGGCGGAGGAGGTTTTTCACTAGCCAATCAGCTGGCCAAACTGCCTAACCTGACGGAGATTAAAGGCTTTGTCGACCGGATGGGCGGCATTGACGGTATATTGACCACCGTAACCAAGGTGCAGAAGGTGGTTAGCAGCGTGACTCAAATGGCCCCGATGGTCAAAGTGCTGTTTGGCTCCTTCGGCAAAAAGTCGTCAACGGCATCCGATGCCAGCTCCACCATTCAAAATCCGAGACGCCGCAGACGGCGGCGAAGCGGCTCCGGCGGCACAGGACGGCCTCGTACGGGGAGTGGACGCAGGCGCGGCCGTAACGGGCGGCGGCGGTAATGCCGCCCCGCCAGCGCTCCATCCGCCCCGTTAACGGCGGCAACAAGCAAAGGACAGCTCCCCCCGATAAGCCATCCGCTTATTGGGGTCATGCTGTCCTTTGCAAATTATTTCGTCGTTAAATCAGGAAAAGCGCATGAATGAGCCAGAACACGAGCATCGCAACAACTACTGTAATCGGGATGGTTATGATCCATGCGATAACGATGCGTCCTGCCACCGACCACCTCACTGCCGAAAAGCGCTTGGCGCTGCCTACGCCCAGAATGGAGGACGTAATAACATGCGTCGTGCTGACCGGCAAGTGAAGAAGAGTAGCCGTAATAATAACCATCGCCGAACCCATGTCTGCTGCAAAGCCGTTAATCGGTTCGATTTTAAAAATTTTGGTGCCCATCGTTTTGATGATCTTCCAGCCGCCAATGGATGTACCCAACGCCATTGCTGTAGCAGCGGAGATTTTCACCCAAAGCGGAACCTCCATTTCGTCCTGCAGCCCGGCAGCAACCAGTGCAAAAACGATAATGCCCATCGCTTTTTGCGCATCGTTAGTGCCGTGCGAGTAGGACTGGAACATAGCAGTAATGATCTGACCGGAACGGAACCCTTTGTTGATCTGATGCGGACTGGATTTTGCAAAGACGCGTTTTAGAATCCACATAATAATAAAGCCTACGGTAAAAGCGATAAGCGGCGAGATCAAAAGGGCCTTCATAATGTCAATCAAGCCGCTTGAGTTAACGGAGCTAAGGCCTGCTCCTGCGATAACTGCGCCTGCAAGGGAGCCGATCAGCGCATGTGAGGAGGAGGACGGAATGCCGAACCACCAGGTGACAAGGTTCCAGATTATCGCCGATACCAGGGCGGCAATAACGATTTCGACGCCGTATTGCAGATCTGCGGGATTGGCTACCCCGCCGCCGATCGTTTTGGCCACGCCAGTAAACGTCATAGCGCCGGCAAAGTTCATGAAAGCCGCCATCAGGATAGCTACTCGCGGTTTAAGCGCGCGAGTGGACACAGATGTGGCAATAGCGTTTGCCGTATCGTGAAATCCGTTAATAAAGTCGAATGAAAGAGCCAAAAAAACGACGATCCAAAGTACATACAATTCCATATTAACGACCTCTGCTCCCTTAGATTAGCTGTTACGCATAATGATCGATTCCAGCGTGTTTGCAACGTCCTCGCAGCAGTCGGTCGTTTGCTCAAGCCTTTCGTAAATTTCTTTACGCTTGATCAGCTCGATCGGGTCCTTCACATTTGTGAACAAGCTGGAAATGCAGACGCGAAGCAAATCATCCGCCTGATTTTCCAATTCGTTCAGAGAGATGCAATGCTCGCGCATTGGGAGCAGCTTTTTCTGGGTCAGCAGGTAAATGGCGCTTTTAATCTGATGAGCGGAACGGACAAGAATATCTGCAAACAACGTAATGTATTCGTCTTTTTCCTTAATATGGTACATATCAAAGCGGGATGCGCAAGCCTCAACACCGTCCATAACATCATCAAGTGAAGTGGTCAAAGCCATAATGTCCTCACGCTCAATCGGCGTAATGAACGTTTTGTTCAATTCCTTCAGTATCGTATGTGTGTACTGGTCGCATTCGCTTTCCATTTCTTTCATCCGTTTGGCAAATGCCTTAACATCGGACAAATTGGATACACCATCTGCGAAATATTCAACAGCCTTGACCAGCGTATCTGCCATTTCTTCCAGCGTCTTGAAGAAAATATCCTTTTTCTTGAACATGTCAATCCCCTTATCAACTTGAGAGTTAGGTATTGCGGTGCTTTCATCGCGCCTCATTCAGTTTACATCCCATTTGTTAACGCAATGTAAACATTCATGAAAATTTAAGCATATTTTTTTGCAATTCACAACTATCCTTCGACAAATATTGCAGAATCGACAAAAAAAGAACGATTTCGTTTCCGAAATCGCCCCATAAAGGTCCTTTTGACCCTCTTGTGCCACAGCTTCAGTCCCTTAATCGCTAGTATTGCCCTTCTCCAAGTTTTGTACCCAGCTTACATGCTCCTGCAAAGCCGGCTTGCTTGGCACAACATGAATATAGGTTTTTCCAGGCACTAGCGAAATTTCAGAGCCGTCCTTAATAAAACGGACCATGCCATCCGATGCGCGAAGCCATTCAATATCGATCTTTTTCCCGCCCTGGAACAAATAAGCCGGCCCTCCGGCTTTTAAGTCAACCGCAAGCCTTCCTACATCATCCAACGTTTTGTGGCTTGTCTCGAACACAATCAGATTGGCCGCGCTTAGCTGCTCCGAATTGTTAAGATCGATATGAGGCTCGCCGTTAATCGTTCTGGAATAAAGTCCTGTCGCCTCGTCGTAGGTATAGCCCACGTTGTAGCTTTTCAGCAAAAAGGAAATGGTTATTTCCTTGGCCGCCTCTGCCATGGAATCAGCAATTGCCGTCCCTTGCTCCGGAGCGGCTGCAAACGTATAGCTTCGCCGCGGCTCCTCATTTCCATATTTTTTCTTTCCGGCAGCGGTACGAAGCTTGTCCAGACTGGAATACAAATTATGCGGAGCTTTTCTCTCCTTGCTTCTCCAGAAGGCGGCGCCCGCATTTGTAATTTCATCAAGGTAAGGCTTGCGCTGCCCCTGCAGAATACCGTAGGCCTCGGGACTTCCGCCGGCATGAGCCATAACCGCTCCATAGCTGTCCGCTATATCAATGAGATAAGCCCGGTTGCTCCGGATTGGACCGACCGTGTCCTCCAGCTTATCCGTGCTTTGGAAAATAGCGACCAGCCTTGTTATGCCGCCCTCAGCCAAAACCTCCCATACAACGTCAGCATTCGTCAGACCGGATTGCGGCCTTGCCGCCGAAAAATTATTGATCATAACCGCTAGAGGGCGTTCGCCAGCTTCGGTCTCGCGCTGAATCCCGGTTAGCGGAGCCGCAAAAGGCATCGGTGTTGGTTCCGGCGATGACGTCGGCTCCAAGCTTGGAGAAGGCGGAGCGTCTGATTCCTCCGGTTTGCCTTCCCCGCCTGCGCATGCCGTTCCTACAAGCATAATCATGACAAAAAGTGCAATCAGGTATCCTTTATATGTTTTGCTCATTGCTTTCCCGCCTTTGCTGAATATGAATAGTTTGCCGAATTATGTATCCCTATTCTATTTAACCACAGCTAGGCGGGCTTGTCTCTTCTATTCTGGTTACAATTGGATTACAGATTTGCCTTGCTGCAACATTTTTCCATTGTCCAGGCCGCCTTTTCCTCCGGTATGGCTGCATCCCCGGAGCAAATGACGGCTTATCTGACATGCCGCAATAGCCTTCTTGCCATTGGCGGCTGTTGCGAATTAAATCGACCAATGATGCCATTCTTGCTGCTGGCGATCCAGTCCGCCCAGCCAACCGGAGGTTACTCGGATTGCTTCCTCCTGGTGCGCTCTGGCAGAGTAGGTATGATTGGCTTGAAAAATGATTTCCTTATCGCATAACCCTTCATTGCGGGTCCAAAACACTTTCTGGTACAGGAAGCTGTAGTCTACGGGAATCGCTTCGTCGCTAGTGCCGTGCACAAGTAGCACCTCGCCGCCAAAACGGGATGCCGCCTGAAACGGCTGATGCTGCATCAGCGAATCAAAAAATACCGGCTGCAGCGTATATCCCGCATAATCTGTGCTGCCTGTCGTGACGGCTTCATCATAGCTGCTCCTGCCCACAATTCTAACGATGTCGTTATAGGGATAAGCCACCGGCGACCACATAACAAGCCGTTTAACCCTCTTGTCACGCACTGCCGTCATCAGAGCTACCGCGCCTCCCAAACTATGGCCAAGCAGCACAATGCGCCTCGGATCTACACAATCCATCGTATAAACATAATCAATCGCAGCACGGGTCTGATCGATCATGGAGTCAAACCCTAACGCTCCGTAGTCGCCGTTGCTTTCGCCGCATCCGCCGTAATCAAAACGAAGGACGTAGGAGCCTTGCGCCGCAAGCGCCCTCGCCGTTTTGACGAATAAACGATCAACGCCTACACGGCTGCCAATAAACCCATGGCAAATAATAATGGCTTGCTTCTTGTCTTCCCTGTCGCTGCTTGACGGATAATGAAGCGTAGCCGTCAGCTCCAAATCCTCATGCTTGATTATCAATTGCTTCTCCAAGACAGCAACCTCCCCGCTATATATTATATAATTCTTACCTGTATACTTGGAATTAAGATTAACCTTATCGTACCATCCCGGGCAAAGTGCTGTCAACGGGCAGCTTGTGTATATACCGCCCGTTCCTGCACACAATGATAAAAGACCTAAAAAGGAGGAGGGAAGAGTCATGCCAATCTGGATTGCCTGGATCAGGGATCATTGGCTCTCGCTTATGCTTGGCGCCGGAGTCATTATTGCCGTCCTTTTTGTGTGGGCTAATCGCCAGCTGCTGTTTTACAAGGAGTAGCGTTATTCCTTGCCCTTGTCCCTTTCCAGCAATGGAAGCCTGATATTCACCGTTGTTCCCGAGCCCTGCCGGCTTGTAATCAGAATGCTTCCGCCATGCAGCTCGATGATTTCCTTGCAGATGGCAAGGCCGAGACCGGAACCTCCCTTGCCGCTGCTTGCTTTAAAAAACTTTTCCATCACATGAGGCAGATCCTCCTGCTGGATGCCGCTTCCCGTATCGGCGATCGTCAGAAATGCCTCGTTATTTTCCGCTTTTGTCTGTACCGTTATCGATCCCCCGGCAGGCGTAAATTTAAAAGCATTATCAATCAAGTTGATCATGACCTGCTTCAAGCGGTTTGCGTCGCCATTTACCATAATCGGCCTAACGCTTAACTCGGAAACAATTGTAACGCCCGTTTTTTCCTGCCGGACAGCCAGCTGGTTTACCGATTCTTTAACGGGACTGTTCAAATCCAGTGTTTCCTTGCTCAGCTCCATTGTTTTGGCCGAAAGCTTGGAGAAATCAAGCAAGTCTTCTACCAGACCGGAAAGTCTGTCGGTCTCCTTGCTGATGATAGACAAGCCTTGCTTCATCTCTTCGCCGTCAGAGGGTTCGCTGTCCTTCAGCGTTTCGCTCCAGCCTTTGATGGAGGTTAACGGGGTTCTTAGCTCATGCGATATCGAGGAAATAAAGTCGTTTTTGAGCTTTTCCCTTTTGTTAAGCTCCAGCACCATAGTATTAAATGTTTCGGCAAGCTGTCCGATTTCGTCCTCGCCCCGCTTGGTGGCCCGCTTCGTCCAGTCTCCCTCCGCCATATATCTTGCCGCACGGGTCAAATCCAGAATCGGCCTGACAATACGCCCCGCCAGAAAAAGACTGAGCCCCAGAAACAGCAGCACAACGGCGAAACCGATTACGGACGCCATGCTTATCAGCAAATTAACCATGGAATCCACTTGCTCCAGCGATGACGTATAACGAAGCAGCGACACAACCCGCGCATCATTCCATAAAGGCACCGTAACGGATACAACCCGCTCGCTAAAAAAGGGATCAACGCCCGTCCAGGTGCCGGTCACTCCCGTCATCGCGGCCTTGACATCGCCCGTTGTATACGTGATATCAGGAGCAAAGCCGTCGGAATCGATTCTGACAAGGCCAGAAGCGTTAAGCAGCTGAATCCGGGTCGGGCCAACCTCTGCCAAATATTGCAGCATGTACGCCGCTTGATCCTGCAGCTGCAGCGAGGACATGGAGCGCCCGTGAAGCGTAAGCGCAGTTTCCGCCCGCTGCTTGACGGAGCTTTCCGCGCTGCCGTAGTAATAATTCCATATCAGCACCGCAAAGGTAGCTCCAAGCACGATCACGACAAGGACAATGAGCAGCAAATAGCTCCACACCATTCTTGTTTGCACTTTTTTCATGATTGTACGCTCCGTTTCCAACGGTAGCCAAAGCCCCAGACCGTTTCAATGACGGAAGGATTGGAGGGATTGGATTCAATCTTTTGCCGGATGCGGCGGATGTTGACGTCCACGACCTTCAAATCCCCGACATAATATCTTCCCCATACATCATTCAAAATCTGGTCGCGGCTTACGCTGGTTCCTTGCCTTTCCATCAGCAGGCGGACAAGGGTCCACTCCGTTGGCGTCAGCACAATTTCCTGTCCATCCTTCCACAGCTTTCTCTCCGGAACCGACAGCCTGAAGGGGCCGCTAAGCAAAATAAGGCCGGATTGCCCTTCCCCGCCGTCTGCATCAAAAGAAAATCCGCTTCCCGGCTCCAAAATGCGGCTAGTACCGGAATCACCCTCGGTATTCCCTGAATCAGTACTGGCAGCATCAAAAGCAAGTCCGTTCCCGCTTGTTTGCGCGTTGGTTGACGACAGACCGAGACCTGCCTCCCCGCCCGTTATGCCGGCAAGCTCTCCACGCGACAAAGCTCCCGTTCCTTCTGTTGCCGCATTGCCATCCAAAACCTCCTTTGGATCGACAGCCCGTGTCCGAACGGCGCCCATGCGCCGATGCAGCGACTTGATGCGCGCAATTAATTCCCCAGGACTAAAGGGCTTCTGAATGTAATCATCCGCTCCAAGCTCCAGGCCATATATTTTATCCTGCTCCTGCGCCTTTGCCGTCAGCATAATGATGCCCATAGAAGGAAAATCCCGCCTGAGCTGCTCGCACACTTCAAAACCGCTAATGGTTGGCAGCATTACATCGAGCAGCGCGATGTCAAAGGGTTCCCCCGCATAAGCATAAGCCAGAGCATCCTCGCCATTTTCCGCTTCAGTCACATCCATCTCATTACGCTTCAGATTAATGCGCAAAAAGCCGCGTATCGACTCCTCGTCCTCCAGCAGCAATATCCGCATTTTTTCACCTCCATTCAACTCTAATCATTTTTAATCGCCAAAAGATCTGAAAACCGGTCCTGCGCCTTAAGCATTGCGTTATACTCATTCTTTTGATCATCGTTTAAGCTGTCTGGAGCATTCCGCGCAAAGGATACAATAATCATGTTGCCGCTGTTTGTGGCCAACACCTTGTACGGGCGTTTTTCCTCGCGCCAAACCGATTCCACGCCGGGCCATTGCCGATTGGGCACAACATAAAGTGTCGCCAGCTCCTCCTTGATTTCCTTGTCCTTGTAATAATAAAAGGTAGCGATGCCATAGGAGGTTTTTGGAGGTTTCGCCATCGTATAACGGTTGCGCCATTCATCCGGAATATCCAGCTCCAGTCCATAGGTAGTGTCCATAAATTGCTCCGCCACCTTGGTGAAGGACTGTTCTAAGCCGTCCCACTGAATCCAGTCGTTAATATAGAGCATCTCGGAATATGGGACCTCATCATTGCCCGGCGCTTCCCTCGTCCGATTAAGCTCGATAATTCCGTCGCTATTCATATCTCCGCTTTTTGTAGGCCGATCGCTAAAGCCGCCGTCGTCCAGACCTACGATTCGGGATGGATAGACCATTTGCAGCGCTCCACCCTCCCACGCATACATGTAAGTTAACATGCTGTGCGCTCCGGTTCCGCCCTCCAATACAAGGCCTTGAACACCGTTGGCCACTTGTCCCAGCAGCATCCGTTCAAAGGAATGCACCCCTTCGGGAAGCTGGAACGTATCTTTTATCGTTATATTGCCTGGAGCCCAGGAATAAATCGTCAAAAAATAGCTGGCAGGCTCTGATTCCCCGCTTCTTGCGGAAGCAGAAATAACGGCAATTTCGGGATATCCGTCGCCGTCCAGATCGCCTGTCGCCGCCAATTGGTAAGGAATGGACTGTACCGGCTTCAGCTTAAGCCTGCCCTTGTCATTCCGCTCCGCCTTGCTCTGAAAAGAATACACTTCCAATACGTTAGGGCTTTCGATGGACCCTACCCAGCCCACCAGCAGCTCCAGCCAGCCGCTGGAGTCCAGATCCTGAAGCTTGATCCAGGCAATATCCCGCGCCATCGGCTGCTCGATCATCACCCATTGCCGCCAGCCGTTTTCGCTCTGCTTCAGAACAACAACCTCCGGGGCGCTGTATTCATTGTAATAGGTAACCAAAGCCTCCTGTTCTCCGTCGCCATCCAGATCAAGCAGACGGATCGCTTCCCTGTAATCGTCGGAATGCGGCAGCATTAGCTTGCTGTAGCGCGGGAGCGCTTTAAGAATAGCAGCGGTCAAACGCTCCATCTCATCGCCAATGGAAGGTTTCTCAAGCAATTCGGCGGGAGCAGCCGTGTAACGGCAGCCGGCTGCCAGCACAGAAACGAAAAGCAGCATGGCCAGAACCAGAAAAAACCTTCTCGCTCCCATGCTTGCTTTTGTTTGACTGTCCCACGTATTCCACTCCTTCATATGGCTCCCCTTTCGCGTTTCCGGTTTTATTTCAACGCAAAGCCGGCACAGGGAGCCTTTTGGCTCCATATGCCGGAGTAGCGTATTATTCGACTAGCTCATCCGCAGTAACGAATGTATAACCTTGCTTTGTTAAATCATCAATGACATCCGGCAGCATTTTTACTGTATTGGCAATATGCTTGCCGCCGAAGGAATGCATTAATATTATACCATTAGGCTTGCTGTTATTGGAAATCACTTCCCGCATATCCTTAATGGAGGTGCCAGCCCAGTCGCGCGTATCCACCGTCCATCCAACCAGCTTGCGGTCCTTCTCTTTCAGTGTCTTCTTTAACGTTTGCGACAATGCGCCGTAAGGGGCGCGAAACAATTCCGGCTTGTAGCCCAGCACGTCCTCGATGGCCGCATCCGCCTGGTCGATTTCTTTAGCGATTTGTTCTTTGGTCAGCTTGCTCAAATCTTTATGATTTTGCGAATGATTGCCGATAGCATGGCCTTCCTCTACAATTCGCTTCAAAACGTCAGGATACTTCTTGACTTGCGTGCCTACGACAAAAAATGTTGCTTTTACGTTCTTTTCCTTCAATATGTCCAAAATAGCCGTTGTATAACGGGTATCCGGTCCATCGTCGAAGGTTAATGCGATTTTGCCGCCTGTTTGCTGCGGCTTGCTCTCTGCGCTTCCCGGTTTTTCAGCCGCAGCCGATCCCGAGGGCTTGCTGCTTGTTCCGCCTGCCGGCTTTTCGCTTGAGGCGTTGCCTCCTGCTTCGCTCGCGGGTTTCTCAACCGTTGGCTTGCCGCTCGACTCACCTGTCGGCTTCTCGACTACTGGCTTGCCGCCTGTTTCGCTCGACGGCTTTTCAACCGTTGGTTTTCCGCTTGCTTCGCTCGCGGGTTTTTCTCCCGAGGAATTGCCGTCCGTATGGGCTCCCGGCTTGATGCCGGCTGCATCCTTGCCCGGCACGTATTCTGCGGTTTCGCCTGCCGTTTCATTTTTGCCCGGCGCTTCCCCATGTTTGCCTGGCTCTTCCTCATTCAGCGTACCTCCGCCTGACAGGACCTCTTCAGCAGGAGCCTTCTTCCCATCACCTGGCCCTAGCGCCGACAATCCCAGCGCAACACCGGCCGAACAACCAACAACCAACACAATCATGACTCCGAGCATTAACAAAATGCCCCATTTTCCTGCACGCTTTCTGCTTTTCCTCATTAGGTCCACCTTCTTCCGCTGATGTATTCATCTTAACGAATTAGTAGACTAAGAGAGTTACAAAATAGTAACATCATCCCCGAACAATCGCCAGCAAATTCTGCTATTTTTCGAACAAGCCGGTTATAGACTCTACTTACCCTTCAGACGTAAAAAGAAACCAAAGAGTTGTCGGTTTTTATAAAAAAACGCCCAAATCGGCTGTCCTTTTTTGTAGTAAACTAAAAGAGTGTCGCATTTTGTTTTTGGAGGTAATCATGAAAGCCGGCGTATCGCTTTTTCAGAAGCTCATTTTGGCTCTGCTCATTATGCTCTCCCTGATTGTTTTAGTTTTTTGGCTCATCTATCGATTGAACATCCAGGAAATTCAAGGCGAGCTGAAAAAAAATAAAATTGCAGAGGTTAAATTTATGACCTCGCAATTAAGCAATCAATTCGAGCAAATTCTTATGAATACCATTGTTTTGTCCGAGGACCAGTCGGTTCGGGCTTATCCCAATATGCTAAAGTTCGGAGATGAATACAGCAGATATGAAACAAAATTAAACATTATCGACAAGCTTGCGCTGAACAGCGCATCAACGCCATGGAACAATACAGTCATTCTCTATTTCCCTGATCTGAACGAAACGGTTTCCTCTGATCCGTTTTTTTCATTTAGCGAATTTGTCCTGCCCGATCAGCCCTTGCATGTATGGACCATCAAGCAGGAGAAAAAAACGGGTGAGTATTACTATTCTTATTTGGTCAAAAGCCATAAAAGTCCGCTATATATAGAAGTGCGGATTCAGCTAAGCCAAATCCGGAAGGTTATGAGCCAATACACCTCCGGAACGCCTTTGCTTTACGATGCCAGAAATCGCATGCTGATCCAGAATGATTCCGCTCCGCTAAGGAATGAAGCCGCCAAATTGATTGTTCCGCTGCTGCAGGGCGACGACGGATTCCTTTCGGTTGACAACAATGGCACTCCTTATTTGCTCAATTATATGAAGCTGGATATGATGGATTTTTACTTCATTGATTACCATCCCATGCGTCAATTGATTGAACCGATTTCCCGCAACAACAATTACTTCATTGTTGCTATGGTTGCTTTGCTTCTGCTTTCTCTTGTTTATATCTTTCTGCTGCACCGTCAGGTTCAGCTGCCCATTCACAAGCTGCGAAGGGCGATTGAAAAATTCGACCAGGGGGATTTCTCCAGCAGGCTGACAGATATGAACGAATATGATTTCCGGCTGCTTGGCAGCTCATTTAACCGAATGGCGGAAAACACTCAGGTATTGATTGAACAAGTGCTTCACGGCGAGCTGCAAGTCAAGGAAGCGCGGCTCATGCAATACCAGGCTCAGATCAATCCGCATTTTCTTTACAACTGCTTAAACTTTATTCAAAGCAAAGCGAGCGTAAACGATACCGCGGCCGTTTCGTCCATGACCTTACATCTGGGGGCTTATTGCCGCTACATTCACAAAATCGAGCAAGTGGATGCAACGCTGGAGGAAGAAATCAATTCGGTTGAGCATTATTTATCCATCATGCAGCTAAGAAAAAAAACGATATCCTTTACTATTGAGGTACCGAAGCATCTGAAAGCATGCCGATTGCCTCGAATGATTCTGCAGCCGCTCGTTGAAAACTGCATCATCCACGGCATCGAGCCCTCCGAGCAATCCGGCCATATTTCAATCGAGGCTGCAGATTTGGGGAATGAATTTGTGCTAACCGTTCGGGACAATGGCGTTGGCATGGAGCAGGAGCGCTTGCAGAGCGTTTTGCGCTACATGGACGAGATCTTTTTTTCAGAAATGCCGATTGGCATCGGCCTGCGCAATGTGAATCAAAGAATCAAGCTTTATTATGGAAAAGAGCATGGCTTGCTTATTAATTCCGGGCCGATGCAAGGCACAACCATTTCTATAAGGATCGATAAACAGGAGGAGCATCATGTTTCAAATATTGCTGGTTGATGACGAGACCTACGTTGTAGACGACTTGGAAATCGCCTTCCATTGGGAGAGCTGTTCAATAAGCAAGGTTTTCAAAGCTTATTCCGGCAAAGAGGCGCTTCACATCATTCAAACAGAACGAATCGATATCGTCATAACGGATATATCCATGCCCGGCATGAATGGATTGGAGCTTATCCAGTCTATCCGCGACGCGCAGCTCAAGATCAAATGTATACTATTGACGGGTTATGCGGAATTTGATTATGCAAAGGAAGCCATTCATCAAGGCGTTGTTGAATATCTAATTAAACCTCTGGATCATGCCAGGCTTCATGCCTGCCTGAAATCCACTGTACAGTCCATCGTTGATGAAATGGAACAAGCAGCCTCCTATGACCACGCCATGCGGGCATTCAAGGAGCATGTGCCTCATCTCAAGGACAAGCTGCTAAATGAGCTGATTGAGGGGTATCGCTTTTCCGATGAGGAGCTTCAATATAAGCTGCAAAGCTATGGACTGGATTTTGAGCTGAACGATACGTTGTTTATGCTTATGATCAGGCTGGAGGAGCGTTTTTCCCGCCTCGGCAACAGCAATATGAACCTGTTTCAATTCGCGGTAGCCAACATTGTTACGGAGATGCTGAATGAATCGTTTACACTATGGCATTGCAGCGATGCAAACAATCATCTTGTGTTTCTGCTAAAGCCAATAGGCGCAGCGTCCGGGCCGGAGTTAACGCAAGCCGGCAAATTGCTCTCCAGTCTTATTGAGCTTATTCACCGCAATGTTCATGATTATTTAAAGGGCGGCATCTCTATCGTTTCCACCTATCCCGGATTATTTACGGGGGATATTAGCGAGATGTACGACCAGTCCATTCTGGCGCTGCGCAAGCAGGCCGGCAAGGAGCATGGCCATTTGCTCCAGCTTGCAGAAAGGCCGGAAACGGTAAAAATCCGGCCATTAAGCATGCTTTATGCCCCTCCAACGTTTATGCATTTGCTTGAAACGTCCCAATGGGAGGAATTTTCCAAACGCTTATTGAAGCTGAGGACTGTTTTTAACAAGCTGCCTGAACAAACGGAGGAGCATCTGGAGGAGGTCAAAAGCGTCCTGCTTTCATCCTTTCATTATGTAGCCCACAAAAATCACGTCATGCTGTCGGAATGGAGCGGCCAGCAAAGTGTCCGGCTATCGGATATGCGCTCTTTTGCCCAAATTCAGGAGTGGGCCGAAGCCTTGATTTCTCTTATTCGTGACAAGCTTGAAAAGGATGTGGATTTGCATCAGCAAAGCCTCATTCAGGCCATCAAAAGCTATATCGACAGCAACCTGGCGATGGTTAGTCTGCAAGCCATTGCGGATCATGTATCTCTCCATCCGGTTTATGTGTCCAAGCTGTTCCGCAAGCTATGCGACATCAGCATTAGCGATTATCTTCTGAAGCTCAAGATGGAGCACGCTTTGGCCTACCTGCGCGATACAGGGGACAAGGTATATGAAATATCGGAGAAGCTTGGTTATTCCAACTCGCAATATTTCATTAAGGTTTTTAAGGATTATTATGGAATGACGCCTCAGGAATTCCGGGAAAAACGCCAATAGGCTATTCGTCCAGACTGAAGCGCGTTCCAGCGGCCTGGGCGCGCCCAGCACTATAACGACTCGCAAAAAAATCCTCCAAAACCGTTTTTCACACGGATTGGAGGATTTCTGTTTGTTGCTTGTTTGGATTGTCGTTTTGTCGTTTTGTCGTTTTCGGCTTATTGCCTGTTGCTTATGGCTTATTGCTTATTGCTTAATCGAAGAGTACCATTCATTCACTTCTTTTTTGAATTGCTCGCCGCCGGAGGATAGATATTTTTCCACAAAGGAATCAAATTCATCCACGGAAGCTTTGTTATAAATGATTTTGTTCAGTACTTCCTTCTCCAGCTTCTCCAGCATATCTCCCTTGGATAATTGGGTTTTTGTCGGGCTGCCTGTAAACTTGTTCATCATGACGGAATCCTTTTGATCAACTACGATTTTTGCCGCCTGGATTTGCTCGGGAATGGTTCTGAGCATCGCTTTTTCATATGGCGTAACCGCCTCTTCGCCGTTGGCGATTTTGGCCAATGTATTGATGCGCAGTTGCGGAATAATCGCTCCGTCATAGGTCAGCGTATACCGAATGGCGTCTACCCATCCGCCTTCGATTTTGTCGCTGTCCTGCTCGCCATACAGCTCTCCGTTTGGACCAACGCCATAATCATAGCCTTCCGCGAACCCTTTGGTAAATGGTCCGTCGTCAGTTGGATTTGCCCAGTTGTCGAACAAGTAGTTTTGATAAACAAAAAACGCATCCTTGTTTTTCATATCCTTGTTAATCAGCACGGCTCCGGCATTAACCGATGTGCCTCTGCGGCCGATTTTTCCGTCTGGTCCGGCGGGAAGAGGATATGGCTTGTATTCGGCTCCAGGCACGTTGGCCTTCAAATCCTGCAGCGGCCAGCCCGTCATCCAGTAAGGGCCTACGATAATACCCGCTTTGCCTGCCGTAAACGCCTCGGAGGCTTTAACCTCGTCATACAGGCCTGCTTCCTGCGAGATATACCCCTTTTTCATCCAATCCTGCAGCTTGGCCAAAGCAGGCTTCATTTCCGGCTGGATCGAACCATAAACCAGCTCGCCGTTGGCGTTTTCATTCCATTGATTAGGCATTGCGCCAAACATGCCGAAGATCCAGCCGGCATCCGACATCCACGTTGCCAGATAGTTTTTGAAGCCGATGGAAAGAGCAAGCGTATCCTTTTGGCCATTTTTATCCGGGTCGCCGTTTGTAAAGGCTTCCATTACAGCTTCAAGCTCATCAATCGTTTTTGGAGCCTCCATGCCGACGTTTTTCAGCCAGTCCTCGCGAATGTACATGACGGCATCGTTGTTGTAGGCATTGTCAAGCAACGGAATCGCCATTCTTTTGCCATCGCGAATGTAGGGATTCCAGACGTCAGGGTCTTGAGCCATCGCTTCTTTATAGGTATCGGAGGCATATTTATCGAACAGCTCGCCCGCATCCGTAAATTGTCCCGTTTCAATAAGATCGCTAATCAAGGTTTGATCTCCGCGGAATGAGATAATATCCGGCATCTCCTGCTTGGAGGTCAACATAAGGCGCAGCTTGGTCTGATAGGCATTGTTTTGGTCGCTGACTGTCCATAGATATTTAATATCAATGCCGAGCGTGTCCTTCGCCCATCTAGTATGCACGTTATTTTCAATGTTTTCGCCATTTTTAAACTTCAGATTGCTGCCGATTGGAAAAACGGTAGTAATGCTGACCGGCTCGACGTATTTGCCATTTTCAAACTTGGCGGAATAAAATTCAGTTGAGGAGGCCGTGTTGTCACTATCGCCGCTATCTTTGCTTTGTCCGCAGCCGGCAAGCAAGCCCGTCAACATGACTCCCGCCAGCAAACTTGCTGCTGTTTTCTTCATTGTAAATGCCATTGTGTCTTCCCCCATTGTAGATGTACTTGTTAAGCTTATCTCACACGTTGCGACATGACCATAGGAATAATTTCCAGACATGCACCTCCTTTATGATATATAAGTTCAACTAATGATTGTCGGCAGGAGTCCGCCGTGGGAATGGTTCTTCCGATCGCAGTTGTTCCCAAGGCTCTACTCCTTAACAGCGCCAAGAACGATGCCTTTGACAAAAAAGCGCTGAAGGAATGGATATACGACCAGGATCGGGGCCATGCCGATAAAAATTTGCGCCGCCTTCACCGTTCGTTGCGATATATTTTCCAAGTCCTCGGGTCGTACGGTAACCTTGCTGAAGTCCTGCTGGACGATAATGGTTTGCAGGAAGGTGGCCAGCGGATAATTTTTATGGTCCGTCATAAAGATCAAACCATCAAACCACGAATTCCAATGCCCTACCATCGCAAACAGCGACAGGGTTGCCAGCGCCGGGAGCGACACCGGCAAATAAATGCTGAACAGAGTCCGCAGATGTCCCGCCCCGTCAATAAAGGCCGCCTCCTCCAGCTCCTTCGGAACGCCGCGGAAAAAGTTCAGCAGCAGGATCATGTTCCAAACCGAAACGGCTCCGGGAAGGATGAGCACCCAAATGGTATTCATCATGTTCAGCTCTTGAATGAGCATATAAAACGGAATCAATCCGCCATTAAACAGCATCGTAAACACGAAAAACCAGGTGTACAGATTTCTTCTTTTAAATTGGCGTTTCTCCTTGGATAACGGATAGGCAGCGAGCACAACTATCAGCATGCTCAATGCGGTGCCAAATACCGTTCGTTGCACTGCCACCCATAAGGCGCGAAGAAAGTTTTCGTTAGCCAGCGTTTTGTCGTAGGCGTCCAAGGTGAACTGTACGGGCCACAAGCCTACCAGATTGGCATTGGCAGCGGCCTTTCCGCTAAACGACACCGCAAGAATATGAATAAGAGGAATAACGCAAATGATGGATAGCACCAGCAAAAAGGTGTAGTTCAGGCCGGTAAATAGTTTGTACGGCTTTGATTTGTAATACATAGCTGCATGTCTTCCCTTCTAAAATATCCGGTAGTTGGCAAGCTTGTAGGCGAGACGGTAAGCGGCCACAATAAGCACAAATCCGACAATGGATTTAAACAGGCCAACTGCCGTTGAAAATCCGAACTTTCCGTCCACAATGCCGACCCGGTACACAAAGGTATCAATGATATCTCCTTTATCCATGACCAGCGCGTTGTACAGATTAAAGATTTGATCAAACCCTGCGTTTAGAACATTGCCAAGCGCCAAGGTGCCAACAACAATCGTAATTGGAATCATGGCCGGGATCGTAATCGAAAGCGTTTGCTGCCATCTGTTGGCGCCGTCTACCTCAGCCGCCTCGTAAAGCGATGGGTTAATGCCGGACAAGGCTGCCAGGAATACGATAGCGCCAAAGCCGAACTCCTTCCAGACGTCACTTACAACAACAACAAATCTAAACCAGTTGCCGTCGCCAAGAAAGAAAATGGGGTCTATGCCGAACAGGGCGCCCAATGCTTGATTGACTAGTCCATCGCTGGACAGCATGTCCAGCAGGATGCCGCCGAGAATAACCCAGGAGAGGAAATGCGGCAAATATACCATCGTTTGAACCGATCTTTTAAAACCCGATGATCTGACTTCGTTTAGTAGCAGGGCAAAGGTAAATGGAGCAATAAGACCTGCGATTATTTTCATAGCGGCGATAATAAGCGTATTCCAGATGACCTGCACATACTCCGGCGTAGAAAATAAATACTGGAAATGCTCCAGGCCAACCCACTCCGATTTGGCAAAGCCGAGCCACGGCTTAAAATCCTGAAAGGCTACGACAAGTCCTCCCATCGGAATATAGGCAAAAATCAGGGTCAGGATAACAGCTGGCAGCAGCATGGCATCTAGAGCCAGCATACGCTTCCAATTGCCGCGGGTTTTAAGGGGCTTTTTTTGTTTCCCCGGTACCGCCACCACATTTGATGTTTGACTTGTTTGCATCCTTCTGCTTCCTTTCTCAATCATGGCGTCCACTTTGCTGCAGCTGCGGCGTGCGTGTTGATATGACTTTATTATAAAAGCGGCTTGTCGAAGGTTATATGATAAATCAATAGCATGGATAACAAATAATTAACCTGCGGCTATTCACTTCTGTTATTCCCTACTGTTATTCCATACTCTTATTCCATACTGTTATTCGATCTCTTATCTCGTCCCCTGTGCCTTGCCCGTTATCGAAAAAAGCCTCCACCCTCCGCAAAAGCACGGATAAGTGAAGGCCGAAAAATGGATCAAATTAAAATGGATCAAATCTATTACGAGGGCAAAAGGGCTTTCGTCAAGTCCTCTCTCCACGCCTTGGCGGATCGGTCATACAGGCCAAAGGACGCGCCAAACTCCCAATAAGCCCATGTCATGCCCAGACGTTCAGCTTCACTCCGAACCGTTTCTGTCCACTGGATTCGCGAAGCCATATCCGCTGTGCTGTAAGCGCCAAATTCGCCTAGAAAAATAGGCCGGTCATTAGCTTGGCCCCATCTGGCGGCACGCTCCAGATCGTGAACAAGCGCTTCCCTGCTGGCAGGGTTGGACGCCCCCGTTTTGGAATTGTATTCCCGGAAAAAGGAGGCGACCCAGCCCACGTTCTTGGCTGCCTGAACCGGCTCTACCGGGTTGGCCGGAGGCCCGGGCCAGGTCAGGCCTGTTGTGCTGTATTCCTCCGTCATCCATTCAGCGCCTTGATGCGTAAACAAGATAGGGCCATAATAATGGATCGTGGCAATAATATTGCGGTCGTGCTCCGGCAGCTCCAGCTCCAGCAAGCCGCCGATTCCGTTCCATTCCGCACCTCCGATAATTAACGTCCGATGCGGATCGTTGCCTCGAATGACTGTAATAACCTCTTTTACATACTCATTCCACAGTTCTGCTGTAAGCGCCCCGTTCGGCTCATTCAACACCTCATAATAAACCGATTCCGGCCTATCGCTATACCTCTTTGAGAGCTGATCCCAAATGGAAAGAAACCGTTCCTTTTGAGCCTCCGGCTCCGTAATCATTTCTTCGAAGTGATGCAGGTCGATGATAACGGCAAGCTCCTGCTTAAGAGCCTCGTCTACAGCCCAATCCACCCGTTTCAAAAAAGCTTCATCAATGGTATACGGCGCTGCTTCCGTCGTTTTATTGGAGAAGCGGACCGGAAGACGAACGGAGTCAAAGCCTTTATCCTTGATCAGCTTAAAATAAGTCTCCTCCAGCACCATATCCCATGCCCCTTCATACGGCGCATCAAGCGCATTGCCCAAATTGATGCCTCGGCCAAGCGCCTTTGCTTTTTCGTATATATCAGGATTCATATCCAGCACCTCCAGCGCTTTTGTATCCTGCGCCTTGCCCTCTATATCAGCTGTATTCACTTCCCCCGTGCATCCCGCCAGCAGCACAAGCGCAACCACCATACCAATCAGCCTCATACCTGCTACCCCCTTCTATAATCAGTACTTTCAACATTCATTATTATAGTAGTGATGATAGCGGTTTCAAATGATAAAATAGTGTCCTTATAACAATTTCGAAGCTTGTTGCTCAAAAACCTGTCACTTAACTTCTACGGCTTCCTCTTCCTCTTCCTCAGACTGAGTGTTGGAAGAACCATACGTAATGTAATTTGAAAAAAAACACTGTTTGTACCCATAACGGATGCAAACAGTGTTGAGGTATATTCTTCTGATTTCTAATCCTACAAATATTAAACACATTAGCAATAAAAAATGCCTACAGCGCTTTTGCCGCAATATCGCTACGATTCTGCATGCCTTCAAACTCAATGACGCTAACCGCCTCGTAAGCGCGCTTGCGGGCTTCAGCGATGTCGCGGCCAAGGCCAACAATACCCAGCACGCGTCCTCCGCTAGTTACCAGCTCGCCGTCCTTGAATGCAGTGCCTGCATGGAAAACAAGCGCCCCTTGGGCTTCTGCCGCTTCAATGCCGGTAATAGCGCGGCCTTTAGGATACGAGCCTGGATACCCCTCCGAAGCGGCAATGACGCAAACCGCAGCTTCGTCGCTCCATTCGATATCCATTTCGCCCAATCGTCCATTCATGGCGGCCAGCACAATATCGACGAGATCCGTTTTTAATCTTGGCAGCACAACCTGCGTTTCGGGATCGCCCATACGCGCGTTAAACTCGATTGTTTTGGGACCGTCCTTCGTAATCATCAGGCCTGCAAACAACACGCCGCGGAATGGACGTCCTTCGCTCACCATCGCTTTAGCGGTTGGAATAATGATATTGGCAATGGCATCATCTACAATGCTTTGAGGAATATGCGGCAGCGGCGTATAGGTGCCCATACCGCCGGTGTTAGGGCCTTTATCGCCGTCAAAAATCGGCTTATGATCCTGAGCCGGAACCATCGGTTTAACCGTCTCGCCATCCACAAAGGCCAGGATGGACATTTCTTGTCCCTCCAGGAATTCCTCGATCACGATCTGGTTGCCGGCATCGCCAAAAACTTTGTCGACCATTGCCTCGCGAAGAGCCGTTTCGGCTTCCTCACGCGTAAACGCAACCGTTACCCCTTTGCCCGCAGCAAGTCCATCCGCTTTAATAACGATTGGAACCTCCTGCTCACGCAAATAAGACAACGCCGCTTCATAATCCGTAAACGTTTCGTATTTGGCGGTAGGGATATTGTATTTTTTGAGCAAATCCTTCATAAAAATTTTGCTGCCTTCGATTTCCGCAGCCAGCTTATTCGGGCCAAACGCCGGAATGCCCGCCGCCTCGAACGCATCAACAATGCCGTCCGCAAGCGGATCATCCGGACCTACAAACACAAGATCAATCGAGGCATCCTTGGCAAAAGCCGTCAGCTCATCAAACTGCGAAACCGCAAACGGCACGCATTCAGCTAGCTTGGCGATTCCCGCATTGCCCGGTGCGCAAAACAATTCCTTTACCTTTTCGCTCTTTTTAAGCGCCCACACGATTGCATGCTCGCGGCCGCCCCCGCCAATGACCAAAATCCGCATTCCTGCATCCCCCTTTATATTGTTTAATCAAGGTTCAAAAAGTCCGGTTATTAGCATCGGTTAATACCGGAAAGTTGGCTTGAAGCTAGAAATCGAGAACCGGAGCGTAGTCAAAGCTACGTGAGGATCTCAAATGTTTCCGGAGGAAACATACCTCGTAAGCATACGCTGATTTCGGCTGAATGCCATATTCGACGCCGGCCATGACGCTAGTCATGACTCGTAATGGGAACCGGACTTTTTGAACGACCATTAAAATGAAGGTTCAAAAAGTTCGGTTTCCAGTACCGAGAAGATGGCTTGAAGCTAGAAACTGAGTAGCGGAGCTTAGTGGGAGCTAAGTGAGCAACGGAAGTTTCGGCTGAATGCCATATTCGACGCTGGCCATGACGCTAGTCATGACTCGTAATGGAAAGCGGACTTTTTGAACGACCATTAAAATGAAGGTTCAAAAAGTTCGGTTTCCAGTACCGAGAAGATGGCATGAAGCTAGAAATCGAGAACCGGAGCGTAGTCAAAGCTACGTGAGGATCGGAGATTTCGGCTGAATGCCATATTCGACGCCGGCCATGACGCTAGTCATGCTTCCGTAATGGGAACCGGACTTTTTGAACTACCTCTATCAGTGTTTGAAGTGGCGGATGTTGGTGAACACCATAGCAATCCCCGCTTTGTTGGCTGCCGCGATGGACTCCTCGTCCTTGATGGAGCCGCCTGGCTGAATGATTGCTGTAATGCCGGCTTTTGCCGCCAATTCAACCGTATCGCCCATCGGGAAAAATGCATCCGACGCAAGCGCCGCGCCAACCGCTTTTTCACCAGCTTGCTCGATTGCAATACGAGCTGCGCCTACGCGGTTCATCTGGCCTGCGCCAACGCCAACCGTCATATCGTCTTTTGCCAGCAGGATGGCATTGGACTTAACATGCTTAACAACCTTCCAGCCAAAAAGAAGCTGCTTCATTTCTTCAGCAGTTGGCTTGCGGTCGGTAACAACCTGCAAATCCTCTTCCTTCAAGGAATGAACGTCGCTTTCCTGAACCAGCATGCCGCCGTCCACGGAAGTAACAAGCCATTCCGGCTCGCGCTCTGCGGCAGCCTTCAGCTCACCCAGCTTGAGCAACCGGATGTTCTTTTTCTTGGAGAGGATTTCAAGGGCCTCCGGGGTATAATCCGGCGCAATGATGATCTCCAGAAAAATAGCGCCCAGCAGCTCGGCTGTTTCCGCGCCAAGGGTACGGTTAGCCGCTACGATACCGCCAAAAATGGATGTAGGGTCGGCCTCGTATGCTTTTTGGTAAGCCTCGTGAATCGTTGCGCCAATACCTACCCCGCAAGGGTTCATATGCTTGACAGCAACAACTGCCGGCTCGTCAAACTCCTTAAGAATCGACAACGCCGCGTTGGCATCGTTAATGTTATTGTAAGAAAGCTCTTTGCCATGCAATTGCTCTGCTGTTGTAATATTTGCACCGGAAGCCAGCGGCTTTTTGTAAAATGCTGCTTTCTGATGCGGGTTTTCTCCGTAGCGCAGGCCTTGTACCTTTTCATAGGTAACGGTATAGGACTCAGGCAGCGGCTCGCCGGTTTGCTTCGACAAATAATCGGAGATAAGGGCATCGTAGGAGCCTGTATGACGGAATACTTTGGCCGCCAGACGTTTGCGCGTTTCCAGAGTCGTGTCACCGCCAGCCTTCAGCTCTTCCAAAACGGCGTCATAATCGCCAGCATCCACAACAACGGTAACGAAGGCATGGTTTTTGGCAGCGGAGCGAAGCATGGTTGGACCGCCGATGTCGATATTTTCGATAGCTTCCTCGTAGGAAACGCCCGGCTTGGCGATGGTTTGTTTGAACGGGTACAGATTAACGACCACCAGATCGATGTAATCCAGGCCCAGCTCTTCCATCGACTTGCGGTGCTCCTCGTTGTCTCTTACCGCCAGCAGCCCGCTATGAACTGCGGGATGTAGCGTTTTGACGCGTCCGTCCATAATTTCAGGAAAACCTGTTACATCAGATATGCCGATCACCGGCACGCCTTCTTTTTCCAGTAGACTAAACGTTCCACCCGTCGAAATAATTTGCACGCCTTGCTTGGCCAATTCCCTTGAAAACTCAACGATGCCCGTTTTGTCGGATACGCTGATCAACGCTCGTTTAATCGCCACCGTAATGCCCCCTTATTTTGAATAAAACCAACTATAATCGTTCAGCCGCAAACCCTGCATGTACACTCGTTTGTATGAAAATTCATACAAAACCCACAAAGTAACTGCCTTCACATGGCTGTTTGTACGATTTTTCATACAAACTACCGCCTGGCGCTACTTTTACACAGCTGTTTGTTCGATTTTTCATACAAACTACCGCCTAGCGCTACTTTTACATGGCTGTTTGTACGATTTTTCATACAAACTACCGCCTGGCGCTACTTTTACACAGCTGTTTGTTCGATTTTTCATACAAACTACCGCCTAGCGCTACTTTTACACAGCTGTTTGTACGATTTTTCATACAAACTACCGCCTGCCGCTACTTTTACACGGCTGTTTGTACGATTTTTCATACAAACTACCGCTTGCCGCTACTTTTACACGGCTGTTTGTACGATTTTTCATACAAATTACCGCCTGGCGCTGCCTTCACATGGCTGTTTGTACGATTTTTCATACAAACTACCGCCTAGCGCTACTTTTACACAGCTGTTTGTACGATTTTTCATACAAACTACCGCCTAGCGCTACTTTTACACGGCTGTTTGTACGATTTTCCATACAAATTACCGCCTGGCGCTACTTTTACAGGGCTGTTTGTACGATTTTTCATACAAATTACCGCCTGGCGCTACTCCCACACACTTACCACTTACCACTTACCCGATTGTCACGTTTCTTCCGTCCAGCGAAACGTTGCCGCGAGCGATTTGACCGATCACATACGGGAGCAGAGCCTGCTCCACTGCATGAATCCGCTCCGACAAACTGTCCCGCGTATCCCCATGCTCCACCTCAACAACCCGCTGAGCAATAATGGGACCGCTATCCAAGCCGCCGTCTACATAATGCACCGTCACGCCAGTCACTTTTACGCCGTACTCCAGAGCTTGTCCGATTCCGTCTACACCTGGAAAAGCCGGCAGCAGCGAAGGATGGACATTGATCATCCGGCCATAAAAAGGCTCCACCAGCACCGGCGTCAAAATACGCATATAACCGGCAAGCACGATCAGCCCGATGCCCCGCTTCTCCAGCTCCGCAAGGATAACTCGCTCGTAGTCCTCTCTTGAAGCATACTCCTTTGGCTTGAACAAAAAGGCTTCAACGCCGGCCTTCGCCGCCCGCTCCACAACGGGAGCGCTCGGCTTGTCACAAACAAGAAGCCCGATTTCGACATCGAGCTTCCTGTCCCGCACCGCATCGGCAATGGCTTGAAAGTTGCTTCCTTGTCCGGATGCAAATACCGCAATGCGCAGGTTAGCCATTACACCTCAGCTCCCGTAAAGGTTACGATACGGCTGCCTTCCGTAATTTTGCCGATGGTATATGCTTTTTCGCCAAGGCTCTCCGCCACGCGCACCGCTTCCTCCGCTTGCTCGGCAGGGACGACAATAACAAGGCCGATGCCCATATTAAACGTTGTAAACATATCGCGATTCGTAATCTCGCCTTTTTTCTGCAACAGCTCAAAGATTGGCAGGATCGGCCACGAGCCGTATTGGATGTCCGCGTTAACGCCTTCCGGCAGCACGCGCGGAATATTTTCGATAAAGCCGCCGCCTGTAATATGCGCCATGCCTTTTACTTGTACCTTGCTGATCAGCTCAAGCGCCTGCTTCACATAAATGCGGGTTGGCTCAAGCAGCACGTCGCCCAGCTTTGCTCCGCCCAGCTCTTCAAGCTGCTGGTCCAGCGAATAACCTGCTTCTTCAAGCAGCAGACGGCGCACCAGAGAAAAGCCATTGCTGTGAATGCCGCTGGACGCAAAGCCCAAAACGACGTCGCCTGGAGCAATTGTGGAGCCGTCGATCATTTTTTTTCTGTCGACGATGCCAACGGTGAAGCCTGCGATATCATATTCCTCCTGGGAATACATGCCCGGCATTTCCGCCGTTTCGCCACCGATCAACGCACAGCCGGACTGAACGCAGCCTTCGGAGATGCCTTTAACGATAGCTTCGATTTTTTCGGGAACCACTTTGCCGCAGGCCAGATAGTCCAGGAAAAAGAGAGGCTCCGCGCCTTGCACGATGATATCGTTGACGCACATCGCAACGGCGTCGATGCCGATTGTATCGTGCTTGTCCATTGCAAAAGCAAGCTTCAGCTTTGTGCCGACGCCGTCCGTGCCGGATACCAGCACAGGCTCCTCGTATTTGCTTTTGTCCAGGCTGAACAAACCGCCAAAGCCGCCAAGCTCCGCCAGCACCTCCGGACGGTATGTCCGCTTCACGTGTTTCTTCATCCGTTCGACCGCTTCATTGCCCGCGGCAATGTCGACGCCGGCTTTTTTGTACGCTTCTGACACGATCATCGCACCTTTCGTTTTTGGCTCATGTCAAAAACAGGAATTGACTTCATAGTATGCGGGGAGGCTGCGGGGCAGAGGGTTCTTCCGATCGCAGTTAAAATCAGATTTTCATTGAACAATTTCTCAGTGGTTGAAATCTGATTTTACAAGCGAACACTCCGTTTCTACAGAATCCCTCTGCCCCTCCGCCTGTTGCATATGCCGTCAAAAACTGATTTTTGTTATTGAGCCTTTGTTTTTTCAATAAATAAATGGAGTTGAACAAAAGATTTTCAACTGTTTAGAGAAGGGATTAGCCCTCAGTAAACCTGCAGCTGATTCTGCCTGCGGTTAAGTCCCGGTTAACTCTACCTACGGTTAAACCCTGCCTTCGGTTAAGCCCCGATCAAGCGGCGGCAAGCCTATGTTGAGCCGCGTCCGCTTTTTTACCTTTAAACAAAAGAAATGTAGCGACAGGCCAGAGTGTGAGGGGTTCTGGAGAAATGCGTATGCTTACGAAGCAACGTTCTTCCAGAACGTTTCAAGCGTTCGCTTGTGTTTCCGGATTTCACCATTTAAACATATAATTCAGGGAAATCTGGAAACAATTGCGATCGGAAGAACCCTTCACACGCCGGCCCACGCCGCTGAAACTCTTTTGTTCCACTTATATAACAAGTATTAGCAGCTGCAGCTTTTGTCGGACTCTTCGTCTACGACGGTTGGGTAGTCGTTGTCGAAGCAGGCCAGGCACATGCCGCGGTTATATGCGCCGTCGTTGCCGCCTACTGATTCGACAAAGCCTTGGTCGGTCAGGAAGGAAAGCGAATCGGCGTTGATTTCCTTGCAAATTTCCTCCACCGTCCGGAAGGATGCGATCAGCTCCTTGCGGTCCGGGGTGTCGATGCCGTAGTAGCACGGATTTTTGAACGGCGGCGATGTGATGCGCACATGCACCTCCGTTGCTCCGGCCTCGCGCAGCAGGTTGACGATCCGGCGGGACGTTGTGCCCCGGACGATGGAATCGTCGATCATGACAACGCGTTTGCCTTCAACGACCTTGCGAACGGCGGACAGCTTCATTTTGACGCCTTTTTCGCGCAGCTCCTGGGAGGGCTGGATGAAGGTCCGTCCGGTATATTTGTTTTTGATGAGCCCCAGCTCGTATGGAATGCCCGTTTGCTCCGCATAGCCGATAGCGGCGGAAATGCTGGAGTCCGGCACGCCCGTTACGATATCCGCGTCCACGAAGGACTCAATCGCGAGGCGTTGGCCCATGCGCTTCCGCGCGGAGTGAATGTTGATGGTATTAATATCGCTGTCCGGTCTGGCAAAATAAATATATTCCATCGCGCAGGTCGCACGGCGTTCGATTTCTGCATAACGATCCTCGGTCATGCCCGTGGAATCCAGAATCAGCAGCTCGCCAGGCTGGACATCGCGGACATATTCCGCGCCGATGGTTTCAAACGCGCACGTTTCCGACGAAAACACATAAGCGTCGCCAATACGACCCATAACCAGCGGGCGAAGCCCGTGGGGATCGGATGCGACCAGCAGCTTGTCGTTGGTCATAATCAGGAATGCAAAGCCGCCAACGATACGCTGCAGCGCTTCTTTGGCCGCCGTTACAAAATCCTTCGGCGAACGCGCGATCAAATGCGCGATAACCTCCGTGTCGCTGGAGGTCTGGAAGATGGAACCGCTCATCTCCAGCTCGCGGCGAATTTCAGGCGCGTTGACGATATTGCCGTTTGTCGCAACGCCAAGATCGCCGTCGCGATAGCGGAAAATTAGCGGCTGCGCGTTAGCAAGCTGGCTTGCCCCCGACGTGGAGTAGCGAACATGCCCGATGGAGCGGTCGCCCGCCAGCATATCCAGCTTTTCCTTGTCGAACACTTCCTTGACCAGTCCCATGCCGCGGTGATAGTTAAAGGCGTTGCCTCTAGCCGTATCTACCGTACAAATGCCAGAGCTTTCCTCGCCCCGGTGCTGCAGCGCATGCAGACCATAATACGACAGTCCGGCAGCATCGGGGTGGCCAAACACCCCGAATACGCCGCACTCCTCGCGAAGCTTGTCAAACATATCATCCCGGCCGATGCCCTCGTTATAATGGTTGCCCGTCCACAGACGGGGAAGGGTCATCACTTCATGAGACATGGAATCGCATCCTTCCAAACCTTCTCCAGTTGTTGTACTGGCGAGTTAATGCCAGTCTTGCCGTTTACGTTAATGGTCAGAGCGTTTCCTTTTACTGTGCCGATTGCTGCATGGGCTACGCCTTGCTCGCCCAGCCAAGCGATCAGCTTGTCTGCCAGCTCCGGCTTTGCCGATAACAAGATGCGGGATTGCGATTCGCTGAACAAAAGATGGTCGGCGCGCAGCTCGCTGCTGAGAGCAACCTCTGCGCCAATGCCGCCGCTGATGCAGGATTCCGCAAGAGCTGCCGCAATGCCGCCTTCCGACAAGTCATGTGCAGAGGCTACAAGGCCTTTTTGAATAGCGCCAAGCACAGCGTCCTGCACCTTTTTCTCGATTTCCAGATCAATGGCCGGCGGACGGCCAGATGGAGCGCCGTTCAGCACGTATTGCAGCTCGCTGCCGCCAAACTCAGCTTTCGTATCGCCGATCAGCACGATAACGTCGCCTTCGTTTTTGAAGCCTTGTGTCGTGATATGGTCATGATCATGCACCAGACCAACCATGCCGATAACCGGCGTCGGGTAAATCGCGCCTTTGGCATTTTCGTTGTACAAGCTGACGTTGCCGCCGATTACCGGCGTATCCAGCTTGATGCAAGCCTCGCTCATGCCGTCAGCCGACTTTTCCAGCTGCCAGAATACTTCCGGCTTTTCCGGATTGCCGAAGTTCAGGTTGTCCGTGATCGCCAGCGGCTCGGCGCCGGAGCAAACGATATTGCGCGCCGCCTCCGCAACCGCGATACGGCCGCCTACTTCAGGGTCCAGATATACGTAACGTCCGTTGCAGTCCGTGGTCATCGCCAGCGCCTTGCGCGTGCCGTCAATCAGCACAACCGCAGCGTCGGAGCCGGGCTGAACCGCCGTTGCCGTACGAACCATATAGTCATATTGGTTGTAAACCCATTCCTTGCTTGCCACCGTCGGAGATGCCAGCACCTTTTCCAAAGCGCCGTTCAAGTCCGTAATTTCTGCAAAATCGGAGCTGTCCACGTCAGCATTCTCGCGGTAGTAAGCCGGCTCAGCGGAAGGTTTGTTGTAAACCGGACATTCGTCAACCAGCGCCGTAACCGGCATATCGGCCACTTCCTCGCCCTTGTGGAACAAGCGCAGACGTCCGTCATCCGTTACTTTGCCAACCTTGGCGCAAATAATGCCCCAACGGTCAAAAATTTCCTTCGCCTGCTCTTCATGCTGCGGCTCAACAACAAACAGCATGCGCTCCTGGGATTCCGACAGCATCATTTCATAAGGCGTCATGCCCGTTTCGCGCTGCGGAACCTCGTCGAGGTACAGCTCCAGGCCGTTACCCGCCTTGGAGGCCATCTCCGCGCTGGAGCAAGTCAGACCCGCTGCGCCCATATCCTGAATGCCAAGCACGATGCCGGAATTGATCAGCTCAAGCGTTGCTTCCATAACGAGCTTTTCCATGAAAGGATCGCCGACTTGAACCGCCGTACGTTTCTCCTCAGATTCCTCCGACAGCTCCACGGATGCAAAGGTTGCGCCGTGAATGCCGTCGCGGCCGGTTGCCGGGCCTACGTAGAAAACAGGGTTGCCAACGCCTTTGGCGACGCCGCGCTGGATTTTGTCATGATCGATCAAACCAACGCACATCGCGTTAACAAGCGGGTTGCCTTCATAGCTTTCGTCAAACATCACTTCGCCCGCTACGGTCGGGATGCCGATACAGTTGCCGTAGCCTGCAATGCCTCCAACCACATGCTCGAACAAATATTTAACGCGCTCGCTGGCCAGATTGCCGAAGCGCAGACTGTTCAAGAGTGCAACGGGGCGTGCGCCCATGGAAAATATGTCGCGGATAATGCCGCCAACGCCGGTTGCCGCGCCTTGATACGGCTCTACCGCGGAGGGGTGGTTATGCGATTCGATTTTGAAAACAACCGCCTGATTGTCGCCAATGTCTACGATGCCGGCGCCTTCGCCGGGACCCATCAGAACGCGCGGGCCTGTCACCGGGAATTTTTTCAGAATCGGCTTGGAGTTTTTGTAGGAGCAATGCTCCGACCACATGACGCTGAATACGCCAATTTCCGTATAGTTCGGCTTGCGTCCCAGAAACCCGCAAATCAGCTCGTATTCATGGTCCGTCACGCCAAATTGCGTATAAATCCTCTGATCGGCGATTTGGTCCGCCGTTGGTTCCTTAGCCGTTAACTGCTGCGCCATGCTGTTCCCTCCATGCATTCAAAATCGATGTAAACATGCCTTTTCCGTCCTCGGAGCCGAGAAGCTGATTGACGGCGCGCTCGGGATGCGGCATCATGCCGACCACGTTGCCCGCTTTGTTGCTGATGCCCGCAATATTTTCAACGGAGCCGTTCGGGTTGGTATCGCACGCATAGCGGAAAACGATCTGATTGTTGGCTTTAAGCTCCGCCAACGTCTCATCGTCGCAGTAGTAGTTGCCTTCGCCATGGGCGATTGGAATATCAATGATGTCGCCTTCGGCATATTGGTTCGTAAACGGCGTAGCCGCGTTAACGACCTCAAGATTCGTGGAATGGCAGCGGAATTTCAATCCGTTGTTGCGAATCAAAGCGCCTGGCAGCAGACCCGCTTCCGTCAGGATCTGGAAGCCGTTGCAGATGCCAAGCACGTATTTGCCTTGCTCGGCCGCTTTTTTTACTTCGTTCATCACATTGGCAAACTGAGCGATTGCGCCGCAGCGCAGATAATCGCCGTAGGAGAAGCCGCCTGGCACGATAATCGCGTCATATGCCGAAAGATCCGTAGCCGTATGCCATACGTAATCGACGGATTGGCCGATGGTGCTTTCTACCGCCTTGTAACAGTCAATATCGCAGTTGGAGCCCGGAAATACGAGTACCGCAAACTTCATCGCTTTATCCCTCCAGCTCGAAACGGTAATCTTCTACGACAGTGTTGGCAAGAAGCTTCTCGCACATCACTTTCAGACGGGCTTCAGCTTCAGCGCGGTCGTTCGTATCCAATTCCACCTCAAGGTATTTGCCGATGCGAACCTTGTTGACTTCTGCAAAACCCATGGAATGAAGCGCGCCTTGCACTGCGGTTCCTTGCGGGTCCAAAACGTTTTCCTTGATCGTAACGTAGACGGTTGCCTTCATAATTGCCTCCTGATATATGGTTAGTTTAGGGTTGAGCTCATATTTCCAATTTCTGCGGCTACAGCTCCGCGCCGGTCAAGCGGCGGTAGATTTCACGGTAGCGTGCCGTCGTTGCAGCAACCACGGGCTCCGGCAGCGGGGCTGGCTTGCTGTCGCGATCCCAATCCGAGCCAAGCAGATAAGCGCGTACCGGCTCCTTGTCCATGCTGTCGATTTCCATGTCATAAGCGTAATTGTCCTCCGCCCAAAAACGTGAGGAATCCGGCGTAAAAATTTCGTCAATCAAAATGACTTTGCCGTCGATAAGGCCAAATTCAAACTTGCAATCTGCAAGGATGATGCCGCGCTCCTGGCAATAATGATGCGCCAGCTTGTACAGCTCGATGCTTCGCTCCCGAAGCTCCTCCGCCAATTCCCGGCCAACCAGCTCCGCCATCCGTTCAAAAGGAATGTCCTCGTCATGGCCTACGTCGTTTTTGGCTGCAGGGGTGAAGATAGGCTCCGCAAAATGCTCGTTTTTGCGCATGCCCTCCGGCAGCTTGATGCCGTTGATTTCGCCGGTGGACTGGTATTGGCGCCAGCCGCCGCCGGTAATATAACCTCGCACCACGCATTCGATATCAATGCGCTCCGCCTTGCGCGTCACCATGATCCGGTTGCGCAGCAGCTCCGGTTCTGTAATGATATCGCCAAGCTTCTCCACATCGGTATGCACAACGTGGTTCGTCTGCTCGTCCTTCGTCAAATCAAACCAGAAGGCCGACAGCCGGTTCAACACATTGCCTTTGTCCGGCACGGCGGGATCCAGCACATAGTCGAACGCCGAAATCCGATCCGTTACAACAATGAGGAAATGCTCGCCAAGATCGTACAGCTCGCGGACCTTTCCTTTATAGACCAGCGGAGCCTTTACGTAATCGACCGCTGTCGATATCGCTTGCGATTGCCCTGTCATAAGCCCGTTGCCCCCTTAACGTTTTGTCAGTGCTTAAAACCAAATATCGCCGGAAAGAACGGACTGCACCGCTCCAAGGAGGAGCAGCCCTTTCTTCTGGACACGGTCTTTTAGATCAGGCCTAACCGTTTAAAAATCGTATCTACGTTTTTCAGATGCCATGCCGGATTAAAGCAATCGTCCAGCTCCGCCGCCGAAAGCACGCTTGTGATTTCTTCCGTTTCGTCCACGATGGAGCGGAATTGGCGCTGCGTCTCCCAAGCCTGCATCGCGCGCGGCTGAACCGTATCGTAAGCCTGCTCGCGGCTGAAGCCTTTGTCGATCAGCTTTGTCATGATGCGGCCGGAGAACGGAACGCCATAGGTCGCGCTCATGTTGCGCTTCATGTTTTCCGGGAACACCGTCAGGTTTTGGATAATATTGCCCAGGCGGTTCAACATATAGTTAAGCAGCATGGTGGAATCCGGCAAAATAACACGTTCTGCCGAGGAATGGCTGATGTCGCGCTCATGCCACAGCGGCACGTTTTCGTAGGCGGTCAGCATATGGCCGCGAATGACGCGGGAGAGGCCGGACATATTTTCCGCGCCAATCGGATTGCGCTTATGCGGCATTGCCGACGAGCCCTTTTGACCTTTTGCGAACGGCTCCTCCACCTCGCGGAATTCGCTTTTTTGCAAGCCGCGGATTTCGGTTGCGAACTTGTCCATGGACGTAGCAATCAGCGCCAGCGTCGCCATATATTCCGCGTGACGGTCGCGCTGCAGCGTCTGCGTGGAGATCGGAGCCGCTGTAATGCCCAGCTTGCGGCATACAAACTCTTCCACGAAGGGATCAATATTGGCGTAGGTGCCAACAGCGCCAGACATTTTGCCGAATTGCACGCCGTTTGCCGCATGCTTGAAGCGCTCAAGGTTACGCTTCATTTCTTCGTGCCACAGCGCCATTTTGAGACCAAACGTAGTTGGCTCCGCATGTACGCCATGCGTCCGTCCCATCATCGGCGTATCCTTATATTGAACCGCTTTTTCACGCAGGATGCCGATAAAACGTTCGATGTCCTTCAACAAAATTTCGTTGGCCTGACGCAGCAAATAGCCCAGAGCCGTATCCACAACATCCGTTGAGGTCAAGCCGTAATGCACCCATTTGCGCTCCGGTCCAACTGTTTCCGAAACAGCGCGGGTAAACGCGATAACGTCATGGCGCGTCTCCTGCTCGATTTCGTAAATGCGGTCGATGTCAAAGGTTGCCGATTTCCGAAGCGCCTCCACGTCCTCCTTGGGAATGACGCCAAGCTCCGCCCAAGCCTCGCAAGCGCAAAGCTCAACCTCCAGCCAGGCTTTAAATTTGTTTTCTTCCGTCCAGATCGCTCTCATTTCCGGTCTGCTGTAGCGTTCCAACATTTAACCTTCACACCTTCCGGCTTTTGTTTTCTTCATTCCAGATGCCGCTTTCCTCAATCCAGCGAAGCGCAGCCTCCGTGCTGTCGGCCAATACGTTGACATGGCCCATTTTACGTCCCTTAACGGCATCTTTTTTGCCGTATAAATGCAGCTTCGGCGTGACGCCAAGGTCTTCCGCAGCTTCATCGCGTATAGACAAACGCGCAACTGTCGGCTCAACATGCTGTCCCAGCACGTTTACCATCACAACAGGCGTCAGCAGTCCTGCATCGCCCAGCGGCAAGCCGCAAATCGCGCGAATATGCTGCTCGAACTGCGACGTTTTGCTTGCTTCCATCGTGTAATGCCCGCTGTTATGGGGACGAGGCGCCAGCTCGTTTACGAACAGCCTGCCATCCTCCGTTACGAACATTTCCACCGCGATCAGCCCGACCGCGCCAAGACCTTCCGCAATGGCAACTGCCAGCCGTTCCGCCTCCTCTGCAACCGAAGCTTCAATTCGCGCTGGAACGATGGACAAATGCAAGATGTTGTTTACATGTATATTTTCAGCTGCGGGAAAAGCTTTGATCTCCCCGTTCGAGCTGCGGGCCGCAATGACCGAAATTTCCTTTTGAAACGGGATAAACTGCTCCAGCACCAGCTCCGTGCCCGCTTTGGACAATGTTGCATAAGCTTCCTCTATTTCGTCCGCGCTTCGTATGACCCATTGGCCTTTGCCGTCGTAACCACCGGTTGCGGTTTTGAACACTGCCGGCAGGCCAAGCTCGGACACCGCTTGAGCAAGACTTTCGACGCTTGTAATCTCCCGATAGGGAGCAACCGTTGCTCCGGCAGCTTCGATCGCCCGTTTCTCGCGCAAGCGATGCTGGGTCGTATGCAGAAGTGCGCTGCCTTGCGGCACGTAGGCTTCCTTCGTCAGCATCGCGGCTACGCCCGCGTCTACATTTTCAAATTCATACGTAATGACGTCGCATTGCGCCGCCAGCTCTCTTGCGGCAGCTTCATCATCGTAAGCCGCCGTAATCTGGCGGGACACCTGTCCCATCGGACAATCCGGCGTCGGGTCCAGCGCCACAAAGCGATAGCCCATTGCGCTGCCGGCGTTTGCCAGCATTCTCCCGAGCTGTCCGCCTCCCAAAATGCCGATGGTGCCGCCCGGAGCAATCAGGCGTGGCGTATGACCGTTTTTTCCTGTCACAGCCGCGCCTGCCCCAGCCGCGCCTTGACCTGCTGCGTTATTACCGGCTTCGTTGTTTTCTGCCCTCACGCCAGCTTTGTCAGAGCCTTGACTCATAACGTTTCACTGCTTTCCAGCACCTGCTGCTTGATAGCCTCGCGCCGCGCTTCCACTCGCTCTTGCACCTCAGGATCAAATGCGCCCAGCATTTGCGCCGCCAGCAAACCCGCGTTGGTGCCGCCAGCATTGCCAATCGCTACAGTTGCCACTGGAATGCCGCCCGGCATTTGCACGATGGATAGCAGTGAATCCAGTCCGCTCAGGCTGGAGGATTTCACGGGCACGCCAATAACCGGCAAAATCGTTTTGGAGGCGACCATGCCGGGAAGATGAGCGGCTCCGCCAGCGCCTGCGATAATAACCTTCAAGCCGCGCTGCTGAGCCGTTTCCGCATATTGGAACATCAAATCAGGCGTCCGATGCGCCGATACTACCTTTTTTTCGTACGGAATTTCCAGTTCGTCCAGAACGTCGCAGGCCAATTTCATAGTGTCCCAGTCCGACTTGCTGCCCATAATGACGCCCACCTTAGCAGACATGTTCTCAAACCCACTTTCTATATTTTCATTATTATCTTGTAACGCAACATTTAAAAAGGCTGCCGCAATTAAAAAAGGTCCCTTTCAGCCATTGAAAATAGAGGTTGCTCAAAATTCGCCGCAATTTGCCGCCGCTCTTTTTGAACACGTACTATTACACGCTGCAGGACCCTAGCCAAAATCAGCACCTTCGAGCTGCAAGAAGCAGCGAAAGTCATCATCTTTAACAAACCGGACAACGCCTCAGCCGCCACGCTAAAGACAACATAAGGCTGCTCCATCCATGAAGCAACCTCTATATGACTTAGGCAATTGTGACTCTCGTCACGACGAAATGCCGGCATCGCAAGATGCGAAGCTTCGGCAGGCTTGTCTGTTAGAGGACATTCAAAACATCGTATTCCAGACATTTTGAACTCACACTTTTGTCGGTTTATTAGGCTCGTAGTCCAGAAATTAAGGTTTCCGGGTAGAAACATTCGGGCCTCTCCCGAATATATACGAGAAAAAAATGAATGGGCGGAACTCTCCGCCTCAAACCTATTCCAGTTTATCGAATTGGCTCTATACTGTCAACAAAATACGAACGTTTTCTGCAAATCAAATATTAAAGTTCGCTTTTGGCAAAAACCTCTTCGCAAAAAGCTGGTTTTTCGCTCTCCGCCAAGCCATTAATTCCGGAAGCTCGCGCGAGACTACATTAACTGTCGGCTGAATACATATGAAATAAGCGATGGTATGGCATATCAGATGCTTTTCCTCATCATAAATGATTGGCATATCCCTGTCGAGGACCCAAGCAGCCTTCCTTCCGTTTGACAGGGCAAAGCAGGCTTTTTAATCATATTTTTTTGAATTTATTCCATAAGGAGGGGTAAGCTTTGCGGATTTACAGTGTAAAAAAAGGGGATTCCCTCTGGGCGCTAGCCCAGCGCTTTGGCGTGTCCCTGGATGATCTGATGTCAGCGAACGGCCTGCAGGATCAGTCGGTGCTTGTTATTGGGCAAGCGCTCATTATTCCAGGCCCGCCATCCGGCTCCGCGCATGTAGTTCGGTCAGGCGAATCATTGTGGAGCATCGGGCAGTTGTACGGAGTGTCCATTCAAGAGCTGGCGACAGCAAACGGAATAACCAATCCCGCTCAATTGGCGATTGGTCAAAATCTGATCATTCCCCAGCCGTCAAGGCCTGTAATCGAGGTAAATGCCTATACGGAAAAATTCGATGAGCAAGGAGCCGCGCTTGTGAGAGAGGTTGGGGAGCATTTGACTTATTTAAGTCCGTTCAGCTACCGGGTGCAGCGCAGTGGACAGCTTCAGCCTCTAAATGATTCCGCTGTTATTGAAGCGGCTTACAGCAAACGGGCCGCGCCCATGATGGTCATTACCAATTTTGAAGGCGGCACCTTTAATCCCGAAATCGCACATTCCGTTTTGGCCGATCCGGACGCGCAAAATGCCCTTCTTGAATCCATCCAATCCACTATGCGGCAAAAGGGATATATGGCGCTAAACGTCGACTTTGAATACGTTCCGCCCGCTGACAAGGAGTTGTACAACGCTTTTTTGCAGCGGCTTGTCGACACTCTGCACCCGGAGGGCTGGCTTGTCTCCTCAGCGCTCGCTCCCAAAATTTCCGCCGATCAGACTGGAACCCTGTATCAGGCCCATGATTATGAAGCGCATGGACGCATTCTGGATTTTGTTGTGCTTATGACCTATGAATGGGGCTGGTCGGGAGGTCCGCCGCGCGCAGTTGCGCCCATCAACGAGGTCGTCAAGGTGCTGAATTATGCGCTGACTGTCATTCCCGCCTCCAAAATCATGATGGGTATGCCTCTCTACGGCTATGACTGGACGCTGCCTTATGTACAGGGGGGACGCTGGGCGCCAACCGTCAGCCCGCGGGAAGCCGTCATTCGTGCAGCTCGCAACAATACTTCCATTCAGTATGATGAAACCTCGCAATCCCCTTTTTACCATTATTATGACGACGAAGGACGCGAGCATGTCGTTTGGTACGAGGACGCCCGCAGCGTTCAGGCCAAATACGATATCGTAAAAGCCTACAAGCTGCGCGGCGTAAGCTATTGGGTGCTCGGCGTGCCGTTCCCGCAAAACTGGTTTGTGCTAAACGCCAACTTCACCACCAAAAAGCTTGTTTGAAAAACAACGTTGCGTTGAGGCGGACGCTTTGGAGCGGCATTTCAGCGCTCGCGGCGTTCCTATGCTCGCGGCGCTTTGCACTCACACCGTTTCTTTGCCTGCGGCGCTCTGCTCTCGCGGCGTTCTGCACAATTGCCGTTCTACGCTTATGCGTTTCTTTACCCGCAGCGTTCTGCGCTTGCATGCATGGCCTTTCTGCACTCGGACATTTTGCAACGGCACCTTTTTCGTGAAATTTCCAAGGTCAAAAGCTGTGCCGTATCCAACTAAGTGCTACGGACATCCGTGACCTTTAGAGCCTATTTTTTTAATGCCGCTATTTGAGACTCTAGCGGTCATAAGCGACCGCTAAAAGCAGGGATGAGTCAATGCCCACTGTTTAAGAAGGCCTTGCTTATTTTTCAAGCATTTGACTAATTGGACAAATTTCCGGCTGTACGCTGTCATTTGGAGCCTTTTCATAAGGCTCGTCTTTTTGCTCCAGCTCCTTACAGACCTTCTCATAAACCGAAGGCAGCAACACGCCTAGTGAAACAAAGCAGCATAACAGCATCACTGACAATCTGTTTCTGGTCATCACGGACAGCCTGTTCCTGGTCATTGCCTTCTTCACCTCTGTGCAAACGTATCCTTATTACTATCTGTACTTGCCAATAATCGCTTCAAATATTTGTAAGTTAAAAAATCTGACAGATTCCCTATGCGACTCTGAGCCGCGTTTTAATTTGCTCTAGTGTCGCCCCGCGCTGAGCTTGGTTGAAGATATATTCAATCATGTCGTGCTTTTTCTGCAGGTGAAAGCCATGTATCCCATCAATCAAGCTTCCATGGCTACGATACGCACAACACAGCGCAGCAAATAGAAGCAGGGTCAAGTAACGGTCAATGGCCTGAACCGAGCGAACCTGGTAACGATCCATGGCCAGCTGAACCTTCGCGGTACGAAAGTAGGTTTCGATCGCCCAACGTTTGCTGTAATAGCTCAATATTTCTACATTACTCAGGAAAACATCCGTACTTAGAAAAGCCTTCATATGCTTGGGGTCAAAGCCTTCTCCATCTTTCCAACATAGAAGCAAAGCGGCATTTTCCACGACATTGAGCTTGCCTTCATAGCGATATACCCGATAATCGGAGGAGCCGATGGTCACCAGATCGGTATCCGTTTTCGAGATGTAGGAAGCAAAGTCTTTGAGCGATTGGCGGATGCCTTGCGGATAGAAAATACGATTCGTTTTCAAGCCGCTAATGACGTGAAATCCACGCTCTGCACATGTTTGAAGTACGGAAGCAGATGGATACCACGAATCCATCAGGACATAGGTTCGGCAGGAAGACATCGGGACAGCCTGAATCATATCACCCGCGAGTTCGATTTTACTTTTTCCTTGTGGATCGTAACGCGCGGTGGCAAAAGGAAAGACCTGATCCCCTGAGCGAAGCAATGTTTGAACGACAGCGTGCCCGTAAACATGCCGCTGTCTGAGATGAGAATGTTGAAACGAAGCCCCTTGAATCGGGTGTGTAGCCTGTGACGAAGGCTTGGTTTTTTCACACACGGTGTCATCCAGAATAACAAATACGGGGCTACCTTCTCGCCGAGCGCACGCCTCCGTTTGCTGAAAAGCAACACGTTGAACCAAGCGTTTTAAGTGAGAATCATCCCAGTTCCCATGAGTTAAGAAATGACTCAATGTCCGGCGATCTCGCTCTTGCAGGCTTTCGCGGTGAATATCCGTTAACGTCCCTGTAAAACCGGTGGAAAGCATCCCATCCACGAAGTGCTTGATGTGGTGAAGAGCAGGTTTGGAGAAATATAGCGGAAGTTTCCACTCGGCCAACCGATTGTTCCAGTGCTTTTCTTGTGATAAAGTGGACGTATGAGACATATCTTGTTCTCCTCTGCGTGGGGTGGTTGGTGGTACTTCTATTTTACGCAGAGAGTCAAGTGTGTCTCTATTTACATTTCATGGAACTAATTTTGGGCAAGTACACTTACTATATCAAAGCTTAATGAACAAATGATGAAATTTGTGTAAATTTACACCTGGACAATATACAACTTAACGCAAAAAAACACTCCAAAGAGTGTTTTTTCAAAGCTATCGCATCAAGCGCAATGCATTAATCCAGCCAAATCGTTTTTTCCAAAATATCGGCGCGCTCCGCCTTCAGCGGCTTCATATCGGGATGGCCCAGATAGATAAAAGCAACGATTTCTTCATCGCTGCGAAGCTCGAAGGCTGCTTTCATCGCCTCATGAAACATAGGAGCGCCAGAGCGCCAAATCGCGCCAAGGCCTAATCCGTGGGCAGCGAGCAGCAGGTTTTGCACGGCTGCTTGAGCGGCGGCCCGTTCTTCTGCCGCAACCGCTCTTGGATCGTCGGCAGGCGAGCAAATAGCGGCGATAACAACCGGGGCCCGGAACGCCTTCGCGATTTCCTTTTTCCGTTTTTCCTGGACTTCTTCTTCGGAAAGCCCGGAAGCCTCGCTTAACGCAACATCGGCATACCCTTCTCCCAGCTTGTTTCGGCCTTCGCCCGTCATGACGACAAAGCGCCATGGCTGCGTATTATGGTGGCTTGGCGCCCATCCCGCTGCTTGAAGCAGCTGGATGATGACGTCACGCTCCACCGGTTCGTTTTTAAATCTGCCTATGCTGCGGCGTTCGGCAATGGCAGTCAGCACATCCGGTAATGATTGGCTCATCGTTGTAGTTCCTCCTGGCCTCCTGAAATTGAAGTCAGTTTACCCCACTCGCCGCTATCCGGTCAAGCTCCCGTATTAATGGCTGGTTGTTTAGCTGCTTATTCAATTGAAGAGCCGATTTGCCAGGCACGTCCTCTGGCGAAACTACTTCATAATAGGTAACGCCGCGCAGCCAGGTGTAATACAGCTTGACATAATTGCCCTTTTCCAGCTCCTTACCGCTTGTAAAAGTCAACTCTTTTTTCTTGCCCTTTGCATTAAAAGCATCATGTTTGTATTCGTATCGTCCGTTAGCAAGCTGCTCGCCAGAGCTTTCTATTATCGTAAAATAAACATTTTTGCCCGCCCGGTTCTCCGGGTCAAGCTTGTCCGGGTTATAGAACACAATAATGAGACAAACAGCGGAAGCAAGCAGCAAACCTGCGATCCATATTATTTTTTTCAACTTAAAGCCCCCCTTTTTAAAATAAACCTCATCAGGAAACAATATCTTTGCGCTTTAATCTCGATATGGACATGGCGGCAAAAAGGAGGATAAACCCTGTGCTGGAGACCCAAAACATAACATGCTGAAAGCCCTCCAGCTTGTTCTGGCTCAATACGCCCATGCCAATGGTAAGCAGAGAAAACGGAAAAAACAGGCCCAGCTTTGCAACGTAAAATCCGAGACCAGCAAATACCGCACACAAGCAAATGCCGATTGGCGTTGCAAAGCTGCGCATTTTTAAGGAAAGCGCCAGCTGCAAAGCGCCAATGGCTAACGAAGCATACCAGCCCCGCATGATCCAACCGACGGTTTCCGGCGGAAAGCCGCCTTCCAGCGCCAACAGATTCCCGGCAAGCCAATACAACAAAACAAACAAAATCTGTGCAAGCAAAATCAGCAGCCCGGCCACAAACCATTTGGCGAAAAAGACGCTTGCGGGCGATACCGGCGAGCTCATCGTCATATTCCAGTTGCGGTTTACATGCTCCAGCCGCGCCAGATAGGAGCAGCAAATCGCAATTAGAATCGGCAGGAAAAACTCGCCGTAAAACAGGCTGACCTGCGTCCAAAGACTATACCAGCCATTGCCCAGAACACCCTGGTTAGCGTAATAGTTGGCGCAGCCAATGAGCAAACTGACAACCGGCAGCACCGCCAGCAGCAGTCCGATCCGGGAATGACGGAGCTTGAGCCATTCCGCCGAAATACTTCTTATCATGTTGTCCCCTCCTCAAACTTCCTGACGCGTTACGGTCAAATTTCCGGCGGCATAAAACAGAATAGCCATTATAACAGCCGCCGCCACAGCGCCGGCGCTGACTTGCTGAATGAGATACGTCCCGTTGTTCTCGCCGTACTGATAGGCAACCGGCCCTAAATCCATATAATAGGACCAGATCAGCAGGCGTCTGAAGGCTTCCGGAAACAATCCGGCGGTCATTCCGGCAAAGCCGCCAAGCATGCCGAGACATAACGCAAAGGCCTGATTTTTGAAGCCCAGCGAAAGCCATTGCTGCAGCGCCGCAACAGCTAATCCCGTCAGCATGGAGCCTCCGGCGAAACGAAGCAGCAAATCAAAGGGAATCGCTCCGTCAAACCCTTTTATCCAGCCGAGCAAAATTATAAAAGCGCATTGGGCCAAAACGCCCAGCAGCAGCAGGCTCATGGCGCAAGCAAATTTAGCGCCGTACAGGCGGCTTCGTTTGACGTTGGTTGCCAGGAGCATTTTCCACGTTGCTCCCTTATGCTCCATATCGCAAATGCGCGAAATAACAATAGCCGTCAGGATGGGCATAAAAAGTCCGTTCATCGAGGATATCGAAAAGATGGCGGCTTCCCATACGGCCTGATCCGGGTTTTTGGCAATGGCCCGGCTGACGGACATAAACACCCATAGCCATTCCACGGTCAGAAACATCAGCAGCATCAGGCCGATTTTTTTGCGCCTTATTTTATAAAACTCCAATGCCAATGCGTTCATCACAAGCTGCGCTCCTTTCCGGTCAGCTCCAGGAATATGTCCTCCAGACTTTTTTTGCGTCTCTCGATGCGGGTTACCGGTATATGCTGCTCCACCAGCAGCCGATTGAGGGCCGCCACCTCGGAATCCTCCACATTATCAAGCCGCAGACGGGTGCCATCCGCCGCGACATTGTATCCTTTCGTAAGCAGCAGCCACTCCGCCTGGGCGTTGTCGCCGGTTTTGAACGTTACATGCGAGCGGCTCCGCGCTCTGAGACTATCCATGCTGCCCTGATACAGCATGGCGCCATCGCTGATAATGCCTACCGAAGTAGCAACCTGCTCAATTTCGGTCAGCAAATGGCTCGACAACAGGACGGTTATGCCATATTGCTCAGGCAGCGACTTGATCAGCTCGCGGATTTCGCCAATGCCGGCAGGGTCAAGCCCGTTTGTTGGCTCATCCAGAATAAGCAGCTTTGGAAAAGAGAGCAGCGCCATCGCAATGCCAAGCCGCTGCTTCATGCCAAGCGAATATTGATCGGCTTTTTTATGCTTGTGGTTTTCCAGACGGACAATGCGAAGCGCCTCCTCCACGTTTTTCAACGGCACGCCTCTTAGACGCTGCATCACCTTCATATTTTCGAGTCCGGTTAAATGGCCGTAATACGAAGGCGATTCAATCAGGGAGCCCGTTCGCTTCAGAATGGCGGAGCGGTGTTTGTCCAGGCTTTGCCCAAACAGGCTGATCCTTCCTTCCGTGGGCTTGACAAGCCCCAGCAGCATTTTTAGTGTAGTTGTTTTCCCTGCTCCGTTGGGACCGAGAAAGCCATAAATATCTCCTTCCTTTACCTCCAGATTAACCTCCCTCACCCTGGACACCGCTCCATAACGTTTGGTCAAATGTTGGGTTTGTATAATTGCGTCAGCACTCATGTCAATACCAGCTCCAGTTCTGTATTATTGAATTTGGCCAAACCAATATAATTCTGGTTAACGTTCATTTTCACTTTCGCTCCACTTGGCTTTCTTTCCATTTGCACGATGGTTCATAAGCTTTTCCCGCATTTCAACTGTATCCTCCGCGCCTTTCCTCATCCTGAAGCTTACCTTACGCCTGCCTTAAATCTCTCCTTCCAAAAGAAGCTGCCAACACAATTCATGTATAATAAAAACGGGTGATGAAGCTTGGATAATATGAAGGACAAAAAAATACTGATTGTAGACGACGAGCCCGACATCAGGGTTATGATTGAACGATTTTTGCGAAAAGAAGGCTTTTTCCGCATCTACACAGCGGGCGACTGTTCGTCGGCTCTGGCGGCCATAGGCGCAAGCAAGCCGGATATTGCCATATTGGATGTTATGCTGCCGGACGGAGACGGCTTTTCCCTGCTTTCCTCCATTCGAACGATGTCAACCCTGCCCGTCCTGTTTCTGTCTGCCAGAGGCGAGGATGAGGACCGACTGCTGGGCCTTGGCCTCGGCGCCGACGATTATATCGTTAAGCCGTTCCTGCCGCGTGAGCTGCTGCTCAGACTAACAGCTATTCTCAAGCGGGTGTATGCATCGCCCGTCAACAACCGGTTGACCAGCTTCCGGCTGGGCGATTCCGTCATTGATCTGGACAGTGCAGTCGTGCGCTGGGATCAGGCCGAGCTGCCCCTTACAGCCAAGGAGCACGCCATCCTGACCAAGCTATATGAAAACAGAGACCGAATTGTAACGACCGACGCCTTATGCCAGGCAGCCTGGGGAGACGACAGCTACGGCTATGAAAATTCCTTGATGGTTCATATCCGGCGTATTCGGGAAAAGGTGGAGCAGGACCCTTCTGGTCCAATCCATCTACTCACCGTCAGAGGTCTTGGTTATAAGCTGGTGACGAAGGAGAACCCGTAAATGCGAAGCGTCATCGCCATTCTGCGCCGCTTTGTCGCTTCCACCCTTCTCGTATCCATCGGTTTGCTTATATTTAATTTTATTTTGCTGGGCACGCTAGTTTTTAAGGAAATGAATCAAAGCCAATCGCCTGAAGGCGTATTAAAAAAAGTGGCTTCAAAGCTGGACAAAACCGGAAGCGGCTATGTCCTGGAGGAATCAGGGAGCAATTTGCTGCGGGAAAACGACGCATGGGCCATGCTGTTGGACGGAAACGGCGACGTCATCTGGGATTCCGGCCTGCCCGGCGAAATACCCCGCTCCTATTCGCTGACGGATATCGCCAAGCTTTCACGCTATTACTTGCTGGACTATCCCGTGTACACCTGGGAAAAGGACGAGGGCTTGCTGGTTATGGGTTATCCCAAATGGAGCTATGGCAAATACCAGTTTCAATTCCTGTACGATTGGGGCCGATCCTTGCCGCTTCGGCTAACGGTTCTGCTCTTGCTTAACGTGGCCGTGGCTCTGCTTATTTCGATTGTCATCGGAATGCGAATGATGCGGGGAATCCGTCCGCTTGTGGAAGGGGTCCATGGCCTCGCCCGTGATGAGGAGGTTAAGCTGGATACTGCAAAAGGCTTATTCGGTGATTTGGCCGGCAGCATCAATTCCGCCTCCTCCATGCTTCAAAGCCGGACGGCGGCCCTGAAAATGCGAGACGAAGCACGCTCCAACTGGATTGCCGGCATTTCGCACGATATACGCACCCCTCTTTCTATGGTATTGGGTTATTCCAGTGAATTGGAGGAAAACGCAAGCTTGCCGGAGGAGCAGAGAGAGCAAGCCGCCATTATAAGAAGGCAAGGTGAAAAGCTGCGTTCTCTCATAAGCGACTTGAATCTGGTATCCATGCTGGAATACGAAATGCAGCCGCTGCATTTGAAGCCGCTCAGGCTGGCGGCTCTGTCCAGACAAGCCGTTGCCGAGCTGCTGAACAATCGGCTGGCCGAGCGGTATCAGATTGACTTGGAGCTGAAGGAAGTAGCCGTTCAAATAAACGGGGATGAAAAGCTGTTAAGCCGGGCTATAGGAAACTTGCTTCAGAACAGTGTAAGACATAATCCGGATGGCTGCCGGATTGCGGTGGAAACCTTTCTCTCAGAGGATCGTTCACGATATGCCGTCAGAATACGAGACAACGGCAAAGGAATTCCGGAGGAGCAGCTGGCCGATGTTACGGAGCTTCCTTATTCCTCCAAACGCAAAAAGCCCGCGTCGAATGGACACGGACTTGGATTGCCTATGGTTTCCAAAATAGCGCAGGTTCATCACGGGCAGCTGCTTTTGGAGCGCAGTGCCGCAGAAGGCGGCTTGAGCGCAACGTTGTTATTTCCCGTTTTTGATCAACAAAGCAACAACAAGACCGGTTCTGAAAGAGCTGACAGGCCAGTGTTTTGAAGCAACGGCTGTCCGGTACCCCATTTGCCGGAGGGGCTGGTCGTCACCGCGTTTGGCCTTCTCTCGAATCCATATCGCCAAAAGCAGCCGCCAAAAAAATCCGCCCCCGTCTATCTGCCATTACTGCAGAGATGGAGGCGGTTGCTTCACCTAATGGTTATTCAGGAATCATTTATTCAAACAAATGCTTATACTCCCCATAGCCTTCCTCTTCCAGCTTTTCCTTCGGAACAAAACGCAGGGAGGCGGAGTTGATGCAATAGCGCAAGCCGCCTTTATCGCGAGGGCCGTCGTCAAACACGTGGCCCAGATGGGAATCCCCTTCCTTGCTGCGCACCTCAACCCGCACCATAAAGTGGCTGGTATCCGTATGCTCCATTATGGCTGATTTCTGAAGCGGCTTGGTGAAGCTTGGCCAGCCGCAGCCTGCATCGTATTTGTCCAGGGAGCTGAACAGCGGCTCGCCCGAAACGATATCGACATAAATGCCGTCTTCCTCGTAATCCCAATATTCGCCGGTAAAGGGGCGTTCCGTCGCATTATTTTGCGTAACCTCATATTGGATAGGCGTCAGCCTTTTTCTGAGCTCATCCGTATCCTTTGCTGCCGTCCAGTGCTTGGCAATAAACGCGTCGCGTCCGGAGCCCTTGCGGTACATTTTGTAACGGTAAGGGTTGGTATGGTGATAGCCTTGATGATAATCCTCTGCCGGATAAAAAGGACCCGCTTCCGTAATTTCGGTTACGACAGGTTTGTCGAAGCGGCCGCTTTTTTCCAGCTCCTCCCTGGATTTCTCCGCCAAAACACGCTGCTCCTCGGTGTAGTAGAAAATAGCGGTGCGATACGACTCGCCCCGGTCATGAAATTGCCCGCCGCTGTCGGTAGGGTCAATTTGCTGCCAGAAGATGTTCAGCAGCTTGCTGTATGGGAAAATTTGTGGATTAAATTCGATTTGAACCACTTCCGCATGGCCCGTCGTTTCCGAGCATACCTCTTCATAAGTCGGGTTTTCGGTATGTCCGCCGGAATAACCGGAGCGAATGCTGATGATGCCCGGCATTTCTTCAAACGGAGACACCATGCACCAGAAACAGCCTCCTGCAAACATAGCGAGCTCTTTTTGGGATGTTTCCTGCTTATCCATTCCGTATCTCCACCTTTCATCGACAGCCGATTAAAATTCGGCTTTTCCTTATTATACCGAAGAAAGGCGTAATGTAAAAAAATTGCGATAATGCAATGTTATATGGCGTGTACTTCGGACAGGGTTCAAATCCCCTCGCCTCTACCAACAAAAGCTTTAGCGAGTACTGCTCAACGGGAGTGTTGCTTGTTTGTTTATTTTGTTTTTTACTCAAATGCGATGCGGCCATAATAGTGGTACCATAGAAGTTGATTAGGAATAAAGATGGCGCGAATCTAATTTGGGTAAAGGCAGGAGATGATCGGTTGAACGCTTCTTATTGGTTAACGAATGTAGGATTAGAACAGGGTTATGATATGGAAGATGGACTGGTCTCTGGTACGAAAACGAAAGTTTGTCATATACGAATTGAGAACGGTACTATTGCTGAGATTATAGGGGCAGAACGGGATATTCAAAGTGATGTTGCTAAATATGATTGTAAAAAGTTATTGATGCTGCCTTCGTTCGAAGAGGCTCATATTCATTTGGATAAAACGTATTTTGATGGACCGTGGAAAGCGGTAAGGCCAGTATCGGGCATCTTCGAGAGGATTGAGGAAGAGAAAGTATTATTGCCTAAGCTGCTTCCAATGGCAAGGCAACAAGCCGAGAGCATTTTAACTCTTATACAGGGATATGGAGCTACTCATGTACGCACCCATTGTAATATCGAGCCTACTAGTGGACTGCAACGGTTAGAGGCGACTAAGCAGGCACTAGATACTTTCTCAGGTAAAATTTCATCGGAAATTGTCGCTTTCCCCCAGCACGGGCTTTTGCTATCGGATTCTGTTCAACTCGTAAAGCAATCTTTGGCAGAGGGGGCAACTCATGTTGGCGGAGTAGATCCATTCTCAGTGGATGGAAATATAGAGAAGTCTCTGCAGACCATCGTAGAATTAGCGGTTTTGAATAATGCCGGTATCGATATTCACTTGCATGATAGTAACGATGCGGGCAAGCAGACTCTGATTCGTTTAGCTGATCTGACCGAAGAGGCTCGTTTGCAAGGAAAAGTAACGGTTAGTCATGCGTTCTGGTTTGCAAGTGCGCAGCCACAAGAGGCGGAGGAAGTTGCTGAACGGATGGGATCGCTTGGCATGTCCGTTGCTTCGACGGTTCCGATTGGCAAGACAACGATGCCGCTCCCGATGTTAACTAAAAATGGAGTAACAGTAAAATTGGCAACCGATAGCCTTACAGACCACTGGTCTCCATTCGGGAATGGAGATCAATTAGAAAAAGCAGGTCGGTTCGCAGAATTGTATGGGTATAATGATGAATTATCACTATCTCAAGCCATCAGCTTTATTACAGGAGGGATAGTGCCGCTTGATTCAAAAGGCCAGCAGGTGTGGCCTAAGGTCGGGGACGCCGCGAGCTTTGTACTATTGCACGCAAGCTGCACGGCGGAAGCGATAGCGCGAAGAGCGCCGCGTCAAGCGGTATGGTACCAAGGGCGGCTCGTGAGTGGATCGTTGTAAGCATATTGTAGAGATATACGACGGCGAATTGTGGTTTTGCATAACCACGGTTCGCCTCCACCAGCCTTACTCAAAAAGAACATTTTTTTCTTGGTGGATTTGCAGTAACAAATTGGTTCAACTAACGAAAAAGCAGCTAGACGATGAAACCCAGTACAGTTGGTTTGCAGAGGACATAGCGATACAACTGTATTATTTATTGGTGGAAATGATAAAACGGTGTTGCGAAAGGAACAGGTCCACCGGTCATTTCATTAAATCTTTCGATTTGACTTTCTCATAGAACGTAATACCCTTTCTCCCCGATGCCAATCGTCCAGAAATGGTTCGACTTCCGCAAATCGTTCTCAAGCCAGTCGCGATCTTCCTCATACGTACCTTCGGCCTTGGCTTCCTCGATCGATTCCAGCAAATCCCCCGGTGTTGATTCGCGATAAATGCCAACACTGATTTCCAGGAACGAATAGCCATGTTCAGCTTCCGTATCGTCGATTTTGCCGTTGTTTTTTTCGGCTAACAATGCGACCAGCGCTTCGCCAGGCAGCTCAAATAGCCGTTCCCCGTAGATAAGCGGGATTGTCTTCTCGCAAAACGGACCGTAGATGCATTCAATAAAATCAACGCGGTCCTCATCATTCAAATCAATGCGAAGCTCGAGCTCGTCGTAAAAGAGTTGCTTGTCATATGTATTTGATGGTTCACCCAGCAGTTGCTTCACCTGTTGTGCCGTTTGTCCAAACGCAACATAACCAACTCCATTCACATCCATGCCTTGCAGCGGTTCTAAGCGATGCAGCATCCTGAGACATGATTCCAACTGTCCGTAACGTTTAGTAACCTATTGAATCAATCCCACCAAAAATACCAAATCTCATTGCATTTTAAATAGCTTGCATATTGCCCAACTGAATCAAAGGAATCTAGTACATACTGACAGAACATAAAATGCTCTTTGGCCAGCTGCAGCGCTTCATTATCCGTTGCGGGAAGCCTTCCCGCGCGAACCACCCATGTATTCTGCGTTACCGCAAGCGGCATCATCTCAAATTCATCCTGCCAGTGCTTGAACAAGGCGGCTTGATAGAGGGGCTGCGGGCACTCGTTATAACCGTCCATCGGTACGATTAGGGGAGCATGGTATCGTTCATCTGCTTTCATCGGCAACAGCAGCGCCCCATCCTCCATACGAGCCTCTATCCAGTCCGCATTGATTTCCGGATAAGCATAAGATGAGCTTGTCTGTTTTTCGTCCAACAGCTCATTCCCTTCCCATACGCGGGCATAAGCAGCATAAACCTCTTCAAAACTTTTGTCGTCCATCCGCTTAACCTCTGGCGGTAAATCGACATACGCCAAATAAGCGCTTACGATATGGCGCAACGCATCAAGCTTGGTCAGAGAATGCACTTGCTCCAGCTTCATCTCGACAAATAAAGTCAGCGATGCTTCCTCTTCCAGTGCCTCCTCCATCATCTCCAGAATATTATCACTAGGCAAAATCAACAATTGCCCCGTCCCATCTGGGCCGCTGACTGGAAAGGTCAGCTGCTCTATGACCGCCATTGTGCAGGAAAAAGGTTTTAATAGTGCCCGCATATCTTCCATCGTGGTCCGCACCTCCTGCACCATTCTATTTTTTGATAGAAATCTCCGATTACCAATCTCTTTCCCTGATGGCCGTCTCGATATCGATATCCACCTGAAACGAATTCAGGATCGCTTCTACGGTCGTCCCGATGGAATCCCGTGCCACGGTTTCAATTTCGCTGTCATGCTCCTCGAATTCTTCCTGCAGATCGTTGATGGCGATGGTCATCTTATCCAGCTCGTTCTGTATCGCTTCATTCGAATGAGACCCGCTTTCCAAAAACCGTACCACTTCCATGATCCGCTCCTTCACCTTATCCACTAATAAATCAGGGAAGTAGCCATCGTTATACATGTCTTCCAAATAAATAAAATCAGCATCCAATTTCATTACTTTGCCGCCTTTCTATGTTTAATTGTTTTGAGACATTTCCACTGTGGTATTCCCAAGCCCTACCAAGTTTATAATAATAGAACACGAAGATCAATCCGCCAAAAAAACCAAAAAAAGTGAACAGGGGCATATCACCTGCGCATAATATGCGGAAGCGAAATGCCCCTTATATTCACTTCATTTTCACGTTTATTTTACCCTGTATCAACTGTTCCACTTCTTCCAAGCTTGGCATGCTGGCCATTGCTCCCTTGCGAACAGTCGCCAAAGCTCCAACTGCGTTGGCAAACGCTGCAATCTGGTCGAGCTGATGCTGCTGCAACCCGGCAACACCCGACCCGAGTCCCAGCAAAAGCAATTGATGCAGCACCCCGCCCAAAAAGGCATCGCCCGCTCCCGTCGTATCCACAGCCTGCACCTGATACCCCGGCACCAGCCCGGTCAGCTCGCCGCATCGGTAATAGCAGCCCTTTGCGCCAAGCGTAACAAAGGCAAGCGAAATAGAAAACGTGCTGCACAAATCCTCAAGCGCTGCCTCCATGTCCGGTTTATCCGTCAGAAAAAGCAGCTCCTCCTCGGAAAGCTTGACGACATCGGCAAAACCAAGCGCCTTGCGAATCATATCGCCGGCATGCGTCAGACTATCCCATAACCTCTCCCTCAGATTGGGATCAAAGGAAATCAGCTTGCCAGCCTGCTTCGCCCGTCCGGCTGCATACAAGGTAGCCTCCGCCGCAGCTTCATGCGTAAGCGACAAGGAGCCAAAATGAAAGATGCGGCTGTTTTCAAGCAGCTCATCGGCCACCTCCGCCTTCATCAGCGTTGCATCCGCTCCGGGATTGCGATAAAAGCTGAAGCTGCGATCCCCGCCGGAATCCAAATGCACAAACGCCAAGGTCGTTGGCGTTTCCGCCGTAAAAACAAGTCCTGAGGAATGAATGCCCGCAGCCTCTAGCGAGTTCCTCAGGAAATGACCAAAGGAATCATCCCCCACCTTTCCGATAAATGCCGTTTTCCGCCCCAATGCGGATAAGGCTGCCAGCACGTTGGCCGGAGCGCCTCCGGCATTTTGCACAAACCGCGGATTTCCGCTCTCCATTTTGCCCTCGGGGGTAAAATCTATCAACAGCTCTCCTAAAGCTGCAACATCGTACATATGCTTAACCGCTCCGATTTCGTCTGCATTCATTTTATGATCCCGCATGATCTATTCTGCCTGTCCAGCTAATTGCTCTGTCTGCTCAAGCAAAAACGGGGCGTATACAATTTGGGCAATGGAGCATGCCGAAGCCGCAGAGATAGATAACCCTCTCCCCTGCTTCTCATAAGAGGTCGTCGTCCATACCTTTTCCCCATTGTTTAAAAACAGCTCCACGGAATAAAGGTCCATATAAATATCCAGCTCCACGGTCCCTAGTCTGGACAGCTCCAGCGCAACTGGCTGCTCATCTCCATAATCAGAGCTTAATTCCAGCTTGCCACACCGCCTGTCCACCAGCACCCGTACCGCTTGATTCCCGCTTTTGCGCAGCTCTATCATAAACTGCCCCTTTTCATCAGCAATCTCCACATGGATATGCCCCATATCACCTTCCGGCAGCGGTAAAATCTCATCTTGTAGAAGAGAAACCTCCTCAAGCGTAATGGCGGCCGCAAAATAGGATTGAATGTGCTTAACCGGCCGTTGAATAAGCTGATTCCCTCGTACGCTCAGCTCTCTTGGCAGCGACATCATGCCATTAAAGAGCATTCCCTCCGGCGGAGCCGCTTGCGTCCATTTTTGCATCCAGCCGATAAGCAGACGTTCTCCAAATTCTCCCTCCGTCGTTTGAGGCGCATAAAAATTCGAGCCATAATCCAGCAGCCCTTCGCTTTCTACAAAAAATCGGCCTTGCCCGTAAACCAGCTTGCCGATGGCATAGGAGGTTTTATGAGAAATATCTCCCTTGTATTGAGGATCGCATGGCATCGTGGAAAACAGCAATACGTCCTTGCCGTCAACCTTAAAATAATCCGGGCATTCCAGCAGCAGATTGTCCTCCGGTTTACTCTGATAAATCGAGGAAGCGAATGTCCACTCTATTAGATCGGAGGAGCTGAACATCAAAATTTCTCCCCGGCGATTGGTATTGCGGACAGCCAACACGCAATAATACATATCGCCTTCCTGCCAAACCTTCGGATCACGGAAATCGCAGATGAGATAACCCTCCGGCAGCTCCTGTTCGGCAATGACGGGATTATTCTCATGCTTGGCAAAAGAAATCCCGTCCTCGGACACTGCAATACATTGATATTGCCTGATTTGCTCCTCGGCCTTAATCCCATTCAAATTGGGGTCAATATGGCCCGTATACATCAGATACAGCTTGCCGTCCTTCTCGATGGCGCTGCCGGAAAAGCAGCCGTTTGCATCATAGGACTTGTCGTTTGCCAGTGCGGTTGGCTGGTAGCTCCACCTGATAAAATCAGTAGTTGTTGCATGCCCCCAATGAATATTGTTCCACACCACGTCATAGGGGTTGTGCTGATAAAAAAGATGATAGCTTCCTTTGAAAAAGCTAAAGCCGTTTGGATCGTTCATCCAGCCAATTTCGGGAGTAAAATGAAAATGCGGCCGCTTGTCCACCTTTCCTATATTTTTCTTAATATAATCGGAAGCCTCCAGTATCTTATCCAATATGTTTCACCCTTTTCTATTTAATACCGCTGCGAACTACGCCATCAATGATGTACTTCTGGAACACAACAAACAGTAGAACGATCGGAATCGTCACCATCGTAAGCGCCGCCATCATGTGGCTCGTAAAAATATTGTAGGTGTCGCTGAAGATGGCATTAAGCGCTACCTGAATCGGCATTAAGCCAGAGTTGGAGATGGCCATGACCGGCCACAAAAAATCGTTCCAGGAGGCAAGGAAGGTCAAGATACCAACTGTCACGTACATCGGAACGCTAGAAGGAACAACAATTCGGCAAAAGGAGCCAAATTCCCCTAGCCCGTCCACCTTGGAGGCTTCGATAAGCTCGCCCGGATACGACATAAAATTTTGCCTGAACAAAAAGATGTTCATGACATTTACAAAAAACGGCAATAAATACCCAGCCATCGTATTAATCAGACCCATATCATGCACGACCAGAAATAACGGCAAAATAATGGCCTCAATAGGTACAATCATTAACGCAATGATGAACAGCATCACTACATTTTTGAAGGGAAAATGAAATCTGGCGAGCGAATATCCGGCAATCGAGTTGATAATGAGTCCCGCCAAAACCGTAATGGACGCATAAATCAGGCTATTAAACAAATTTTGAAAAATATTATAATACCCCAGCAGCTCCTGATAGGATTTTAAAGTCAAATCCGGGAAATGGGGCACAACTGCAAAAATCGTTCCCAAATCCTTATAAATGGTGTCGTCGATTTTGAAAGAGGACAAAATCATCCAAACAAGCGGAATGAGAAACTGCAGCGCAAGCGCAATGGCCAACAAATAGAATAACGCCTTTTTAACACGCTTCATGCCTTCTCCTCCTTAAACAGCCGCTTGATCACCATAGAAACAGCAATCAAAAAGATAGTAAATACAAGCGTAATAGCGCTGGCATACCCAATGTTGCGGTGACGATAGCCATATTCATAAATGTATTGCAGCATCGTCATGGTGGAATAGTCGGGGCCGCCGCCAGTCATGACCATTGGCTGTACAATGAGCTTAAACGCCTGAATGGTTGTTGTAATGACAAGGAACATCGTAATGGGCTTTAGTCCGGGCAGCGTAATATGCACAAATTTTTTGAAGCTCCCGGCGCCGTCAATATCGGCAGCCTCATACAGGCTTTTGTCGATGTTCGTCAATCCGGCCAGAAAGATCATCATCTGATAGCCGCAGCCCGACCATGCGGATATAAACACAATGGTGGGCATCGCTTGAGTGGTGCTTGTCAGAAACGGCTGTGCCGGCAAGCCCAGTCCAGTCAATATTTCATTAATCAGACCAGAGGTGGGATTCAGCATAACCGTCCACAAAATCGAAATGACAACTAGCGACAAAACAGCCGGGGAAAAATAGGCCGTTCTAAAAAAGGCGTTGCCAATTACCTTTTTGCTCACAATCATAGCCAGTCCCAGCGCCATGCCAAGCTGAAGCGGAACGACCAGCACAACGAATTGCAGCGTATTTAAAAAGCTTTTGAGGAACACCTCATCCGTCGCAATACGGTAGAAATTGTCCAGTCCGATAAAGGCCTTGTCATCCGGCTTAAGCAAATAATAGTCGGTAAAGCCATACGTAAACGCTCTGCCAATTGGGATGACAATAAACAACAGCGCAAGCACGATCGCGCAAAATAAAAAGCAATACGCCGTAATGACCTCGGCCCTTTTGTAAGACCGATTACGAAACCCCATAGCTGCACTCCCCCCTGCAAAAAAAATGGCGAGGACTAGCCTCGCCCCTGATCATGCCTGCTTATTTCTTGTATTTTGCAAATTCCATATCCAGCTTTTTAACCGTGTCATCCAAATATTTCTGAATCGTTTCGCTATCTGCGGCTTGATTTTGCGCAATTTTCAGCAATACATCCTTGGCAAACGTTTCTGACAAATACGGGTAGCCAACAGACACAGGGCGAGCTTTGTTTGTTTTCTCAACCTGATATTGCATAACCGTCCATGCTTCATTGTAATAAGCATTGTCTGTATTGGTATTAATGACGGAAATGGCATTTTTGCGTGATGGTATTGCGCCATTTGCAGCGTAATATTCTTCTGCGGCTTGATCATTAGTCAGCCATTCCATAACCTCAACAACCTGCTTGGACTTTTCTTCATCCGTTATTTTTCCGCTTTTCACAAAAGTCCAGCTGCCCGATGGCGTATAGGAGCCGCTATAGCCTTCGCTCATTTTCGGGTATCTGACCGTTCTGTATTTCAGATTCGGGTAATTATCCTTCAGCTCGTTTACATACCAGAAGCCTGCCACCGCCAACGGCGCTTTCCCCGTATGAAAAGCCTTCTCCGGTTCGGAAGCGCTTGCAAGCGGGTCGCCTGCGAACAGCTGCGCATAGCTTGTCAAAGCCTGCAAGCTTTTTTCGCCATTTAAAACGCCATCAACCGTCAGCCCATCCTCCGCTACAATGTTGCTGTCATTTCCCCACAAAAGCGGTGTAAAATAATACGTTCCCGTCTCATAGCTTCCGCTTGCAATATCCGACAGCAAGGTGCTGACCGCCAGCTTGTAATCAGCAAATGCTGCATCCGAGCTGCTTTTGGCGTAAGTATCAATGTCGCGGGCAAGCGCTACAAATTGCTCCCATGTCCAATCCTCGTCAGCAGCCGGCACCTTTGCCTGAATGTCGGCCGGCAAGGCTTTAATCATATCCTCGTTGTACATAACCGCAACCGCTGAATCAGAGTAGCCCATCGCATAAAACTTGCCGTCGACCGTACCCTGCTGAATAATCGAATCCGTAAAACCTTCCTTGAAGCCATTGCTCATATAGCTGTCAAGCTCGCCGATGACGCCAGCATCAACGTACGCTGCAACGTCAGGGCCATCAAGGGTGAATATATCCGGCATATCATTGGCGGTAATTGCCGCATTCAGCTTGTCAATATACCCCGAACCCGCGCCGGCTCTTGTAATATTCTGAATTTCAACCTGAAGCTTGTCGGGATTTGCCTCGTTATAACGCTCGACTCTGCTTGCGAACATTTTGCCCTCCGGGTGGTCCGCAGCAGCTTGTGTCCACACGACGATTTTGTTATTTCCGTTTTTGCCGGAGCCGGCCGAGCTGCAGCCCGTTGCTTGTAGTATAAAAATAATGCAACCCAGAACAACCAATATCTTCTTCATTGAGATCCCCCTTAAGAATAATTACTGAATACGTATTCACAATAAAAATACTATATAATAAAGTTATTATTGTCAACACATGATCTGATAATTGTGTATAATATAAAAGTATACAAGAATTCGTATTCAGATATAAATAAATGATGATGATTGATCTCAGGATATAGAGGAAAGGAGCTTCACTATGGTAAAAAAAATGACAATGCGCGAGGTAGCCAAGCTGGCCAATGTTTCACAGCCCACTGTCTCCCGGGTCATTAATGGAAACAAAGATGTCAGCGAGGAAATTGTTAAGCGGGTCATGCAGGTGATCGAGGAGGTTGGATTTGTTCCTAACAAAACGGCTCAGACCTTAAAGCGCAACCAATCCAAGCTGATTGGCATTTGCGTCACCGAAATTTACAATCCTTATTTTGTTGAATTAATTGATCACCTGGAATCAGAAGCTAAAAAGCGCGGTTATAATATTATTTTGCATAACTCCAAGCATAACTCGATTCTGGAATGGGAGAATATTCAAAATTTTATGGCGAGGCAGATTGACGGCTTTCTCCTTGTTCCAACCGGGGAATATAACCTTCCTAGAATAAGCAAGCTTCCTATTCCGTCTGTCGTGATTACACAAACGATTAAGGGATTCGATAGCGTCGGCTTAAATCATCTCAAGGCCGGACGCCTTGTTGCGGAGCAATTTATGCGGGCCGGACATAATACCTTCGGCTACATCGGAATTGACGCCGATGATAAATTTCGAGGCTTTGAAAATACGTTGTATGAAAATCAGATCCATTTTAACTCCGATAATTTTATTGCCGTCCCGGATGGCGAGAACAGCAACCTGCTTATCCGAAAAGCGATTGAAGGTTATTTGGAGCAAAATAATGAATTTCAGTTTAGCTGCGTTTTTGCTTCAAACGATGTGATGGCGTTGGAATTTATGAAGATAGCACAGGAAAGAGGCATTCGGATACCGGAGGACATCAGCCTGATTGGTTTTGATGACACGTATTTGGCTAAGGTTATGGGGATATCCAGCATTCATCAACCCATTGAAGAGATGATTACAACCACGCTGACGCTGTTAATTAATCGCATTGAGCAAGAGGTGGCATCCGAAACGGTAAGCATTCAGCTTGAGCCTACTCTGATCGAGCGCAGCAGCTCCAGACATCGCCGAACGTAAAGCGCTCGCCAAACAAACAAGGACATTTCACCCCACATGACAATGGAAGCGAAATGTCCTTCATTAGTGGAGTCCCTATTGTTCTTTTCTGTTTAATGGATTGCTTTATTTGTTGCCTTCCATCAGCAAATCGGCGATAATGTCCAGCTGCTTGTCTACCGCAATGGGATCGCTGGGAAGGAATTCGTCAAAATCAATAGAATAGACCTTACCATTTTGTCCTGCAGGTGTGCTTTGAATCAGCTTTTCAACCTTCTTCAGATTTTCCTCTGCCCCTTCATTGACGGCAAGGAACAAGCGGTCCCCTATGAATTCCGGTATCACCTCGGACGATATTTCCCAGGTTTCTCCGTTAATCACGTCCGATTCCACCTTGGCTGTTGGCTTCAGCCCCAAATACTTGTAGATGATATTGCCCCCCATATTGCTGTCGCCATAAATAAAGATAGCTTCTGAACGCACATTCAAAATGGAGAACGTTTCATCGGCTCCGACATACGGACTAATTTTCTCTTTGTATTCCGCTATCTTCGCCGTAAACTCCTCATTCCATTGCTTGGCCTCCTCTTGCTTGCCCAGAATATCTCCGAACATTTCGACATCCTTGATCGGGTCGTTATTTTGCTCGACAACAATCGTTGGCGCAATTTGGCTAAGGGCCTCGTAACCGCCCTCTGTAGCTTCGGCAAAAGCCGCGGTAGTAACGATCAAGTCGGGCTCCAGCGCCAGCATTTTCTCCAGATCAGGCGGAACGCCCACATCCGTTATATCGGATACATCGCTAATAAACGGATTTTGCAAAATAAAGGTTGTAGCGCCAACCGGCTTTACACCAAGCGCGATAAGCTCTCCCAGGTGAAAAAGACTAACGACGCGCTGCGGCTTCGCAGGAATTTTGGTTTTACCCTTCAGATGCTCATACATACGCGTTTCTCCCGCTCCGTTCTCCGTGGCGGCAGTTGCCGCAGCCGATGCGCTGGCCTCAGGCTGCGCCGCAGCCGCTGTTGGACTGCTCGACGGAACAGGCGCCGCTGCCTGGCATGCGCTAAGAAGCAGCGTTGTGCATAAAAGCATCATCGCTCCAAACGCCGGTCTTGAAAATCTAAACATGGATGTTTCCCCTTCCCTATCCCATTGATAATAACTCTCGTTCTCATTATGGTGAAGGGGCCAAGACGTTTCAATAGATGATTTTGACAGCTGCAATGGATTATACTGAACAACCCGCTGGTTTTGCTCCCTATATTGAAGCGGCGAAAGTCCGGTATGCTTCTTGAACAGGCGGCTGAAATAATAAACATCGCCGTACCCTACGCCGCTCGCAATTTCCTGAATGCGGGCCTCCGAGTCCAGCAGCAGTTGCTTTGCCTTGAAGATGCGTACATGAATCAAATAGTCGATTGGACTAATGCCAAGTTGATTTTTAAACAAGCGGGATAAGTAGCTGGAACTGCAATTTTGCCTGCTTGCCAGATCTTCCGCCGTAATCGGCATTTTATAATGCTCGTTCAAGTAACGAACACTTTCGGACACAATATCGGGCCTACCCTTTTCTGCCGCAGCCGTCCGGGCTTGCCGCAACACCTCATGCACGAAGGGAAGGAAAAGAGACTGTGCCTGCAAACGCTCCAGCGGGTCGGACTGCCGCCATAAGCGCTCCATGCTTTGGCACATCTCCTGCAAAATTAGCGATGCATGGGGAGTAAATGCATAAGGAGTATGAAGGCTATTCTGGCCTTCCCCAGAGGCGGCAACAACGTCATACAGAATCAGATAGCAGGAAAACGTATCGGAAAACGCCGCGAAGCGCAGCTCGGCCCCGCTTCCTCCATGCAGAATGTGGGGAGAACGAGCCAGGCAGGCCGTTCCCGACAGGCTCGCCTTAGCTTCACCTTGCGTCGTGACTACAAAAAAGCCGGAATGCGCTATAAAACCGCCGGGAATGTTTCCAAGCTTGACACTGCAATGGCGGATATCCTGCAGCCGCACGGCTGCTGTGCTCCATTGCCCGATGTGGGCCTCCCAATCCATAAGCTCTCTCCCCTCCATTACACTAGATGCCCAGCGGCAGAACCAGCTTCAAACACACACTATAACTCTAAACGCTGCCGAATTCGGGGAAATACATTAAGCGCCGTGCGATAGAAAACATCCTCATGATAAGCCTCGGGAATCAGCTCCTTTACGAACTGCAAATAAGGCTCTACGGGTGCAAGCGGCCAATCGGTGCCAAACAGCATTTTTTCATAATTATCGCAAAATACAAGCGCATGGCGAAGATGGGAAAAGAACAGCGGCGAATCCTTGAGACGAGCGCATTCAGCGGCATCGCCAACCATCAGGCCTGACAGGTCCGCAAACACATTGCGGTTTTTATAGACGATCTCCGCACCGTCCAGCACCCATGGATCGCCCAGATGCGCCATCATAAAATTAACGCCGCGATGAGCAACAGCCACCTCGTCAATCGCCAGCGGATGGGAATATTTAAGCAGTCCGCGCTCTGAATAGGTATCACCCGTATGAAAAACAACGGGAACGCCATAACGCTTTGCCAATTCGTACACAGGCTGGTAGAGGGCATCGTACGCATAAAAGGGATAATACCCCAAATAAATTTTAATGCCGACGGCCTCTGGCTGCTGCAAGGATTTCTCCAGTGCATCCAGTCCTGCATTATCCAGCGTAAACGGGTTTACCCCGGGACAATACACGATCGACTTGGGATAGGACGATACCATATCCAGGCCCATGGGCGTTGGAGCGTCCCGGTCGGGGAAGCCTTCCCCGGCTGTTTCCGTCACTCCCATGCCAATTCCCAAAACAATGCCTTGGGCTTCATATTCCCGCAGCAGCCCCTCTACCGAATAATCAACAAAGGAACGTTCCGCCGCCGTTTGTTTAAAAGAGTCGATATGGGACAAATGCATATGCGCATCAATAATTTTCATTTTCCAGCTCCATTTCTACAAGACTTTCACTCCACTGTTGATGCTTTGGGTTAGAAGGAAAGAGGGTATTGCGCAACGCTTCAAGTCCTCCCTCCGGCAGCAGCTTGTCGCTGAAAACCAGGAAAATCGGCGCCGTACGGTGCCCCTTCCCGTGGGGAATGCTGACAGAGCTTGCAAACGAAAGGCTGCACAGCTCCGGATTCCCGTAAATCCACGGCGCATTGGCGGCTTCCTGAGTCACGATATGCATCAATCCATTGTGCATGTCCGAGCCAAATACATAATCTCTCGTCTCACGCACCCCGACCTCCCCTTTTCCAATGGGATAAGTAACCGGGCGTCCATCCAGATCAAAGGTTCTGATCCAGCCGCTTCCAAGCTCGGAAGTGGTTTCTTTCGCACCGCCAAAATGCAAGCTCATTTGGCTGCTCAAGGTTTCCAGCAGGAATGAACCCGTACATTGCCGGATATCTGTCATTATAGCAAGCACAGGCGCTCCTGGCAGCATCAAATAAAAGGTATCCATCGTGATGCCCTTTAGCTTGTCATGCTCGAGAATATGCTGGCGGACGGCGATACCGGACCAGATATTTCCTTTGTCGTCGGCGATGCTTACGGAGCTTGCGGCATGTTTCTCCTTCAGCAAGGAAGCCGCGCTTATGCCGCCGATGCCGCTGGTAAACCCGCCAATCCAGGGATTCCACCAGGATTTTGGACTATGGTTAGGAAAGCCCGAAGCCAGCCACTCCCTGCCCTCGACGCGAATGGAATGAAGGCCCGGGAAATAGTCCGGCGCCGCGGAAATAGACAAGCATCCATTGCTCGCATGAAATATCGGGCAGGCTGCGTCGCCTTGCTTCTCAAACCTTACCTCATCGCCGGATATCCGGAACAATACGCTGCTGAATATGTTGTCCTGCTGACCGAGCCTTGCATGCGCCTTGACTGCCTCAACAGATGCATTCGGGACTGGAAGAGAAAATACGGCTTCAGCCGCTCCATCCTCCGGCTTGAGACTGACCGTTTGCGAAGCGTCGCCTTCTTCCCCGCAAGAAGCGGCAACCTCCCCCTCCCAAACCACTTGCTTGGTATCCCGCAGCACAGCTTTTATCTCCTGTGTTTCATTACTCACAAAAGGATTGCCGTCATGAACAATCCACTCCACAGGGTTAACGGTTATCGGCGGTATGCCCGTCTGTGGCTCCGCCATGGCAAACTCGCGGAAGCTCGTCCAATCGGCAAATGCCCCCATGGATAAATAAATGGGCTTTAATGCCTTTTTCTCGCCAGCTCCTACATCCATAATTCTGCCTTCCAGCTCCATATGCCAATCGCCGAATCCAACAGCATAGTCAGTGCCCCAGCAGATGCCTACCGGCGTTTTGCCGCCTCGAACAAACAACCACGGCTCGTGGAAAAAGGAGTCGTCCCATGCATCAATTTGACTGCCAATTGAGTTGTTATTAGACAATAGCTGTCCACGATAAGGCGCTATCATTCCATATAGACTGGCCTGGATTGGCTGAGAAACCCAGACCTCGCGCGTTAGCGGAGATGCCGAATCGTTCCGCCATTCATGCCACAGCTTTGCCGTTCCGTCCGCATAGAGCAGAATGGTTGTATAAAAAACAAGCTCGGGTACTGCCTCCGCCCGATACGAAATGCGAAGACCGATACCCGCCGCTTCCTCTATCGTTTCCACAGCAAGAGGCTTCTTCCGCACAAACTCGCTGGAATACGGCTTGCCCAAAAGCGGCGCGGGCAAAAAAAGGCGTTCACCCTTTCCATTGACGCCAACAAGAGCAATCCCGTTTTTATCCTTGTTGTAATGCAGCTCGCAGCCGCCGTTCCGAACTACCAGGCCTTTAGCCGTTTCCCCCGCATATTTGGCGCCAGGTCCTCCAAAGCCCGCATGGACATGATGAGTGAAAGCAATGGCGCGGCCATCCTCCGCAACAAGTCGCACCTCAAGCTGCTCATGATAAAAGCCGTAATCCAGCAGCGTATAAGGAACGGCCAGCGACGCCTTTTCCTTTGCCGGGAGCGGCACACGAATTTCACGTTGCCCCCACTCCAGCCATGAAAGAGCCGGCAGCTGCAATGAAATGGTTGCCGGTTGCGGCAGATGATTATGAACATCCAGGTACATGGTGTAGCCGCAGCCAGGCCGATGCGCGGCAACCGGCACATTCAGCGCCAGATTGGCCGGGAATTTGGTTGCAAGACCTATTTTGAGCAAAACATCCCGTCCGTTGATTGTTACCTTTGTCCGAACGCCGGGATAGGTGCGCCAATCGCTCTGCTCCTCGCCGATTTCGTTCACATAAAAACGAGCGGCAATAATGCTCTCCTGTTCCACCTGCTGAGAACTTTCCCACTGGAACGCTATATGCTCATCACTTTCGCCTTTGAAATCCATATGCAAGGGAGCGCCGGATTTATTGACAATGCGATATTCCACGTTGTAAAAATTGCCAAACAACGGCTCGGCCTGCTCCGCTTTAGCAGAAAGCACGTAATCCTCTGTTTCGATCAGGCAGATGCCATGTCCCTTGCGCTCAAAATCAACGCGAAGCTTTTTACCGTCCTTCTCCCACAGGTAGGTGTAGGTTTCAAAGCCGTTATCCTTGACGCCATCCGGCTTCATTTCAATTTCTCTCGCCAAATCGCCATACCAGTCAAATTCCCGGAAATAAGGAGCAAGCGCGGGACTGGAAGCCACCTGCGGCATAAAATTGATGAAGTGAACGGCATGTTCCCGGTTTTCCCAGAAAAAGCCGCATTTTTTGTAGAGAGGAACGGCTTTCATATTGCCGCCCCAGGTGTATAGATCAATACGCGGCCGTCCCATGGCAAACGCTTGCTCAACAGCCTGCTGCATAAGCTTTTTACCGACCTTTTGCCCATGGAAATCAGGCCGGACGTTCAGCCATTGAACATAAAGAACACCGCTCTCCTCCTGAAATTCCCCGATGCTGCAATAACCCGCAACCTCGTTTTTGCATATAGCAAGCAGCACTAGCAGAGCGTCGGATTTCTCCTCATCCTCCCGGACCTGCTCCGCGGATCGGATGGAAGCGCCGCCGCCCCATTCCCCGCTGCTCATATTCCACATTTTGGCCAGGTCCTCCGCGTATGACGGTTCATATTGCACAATCTCGATTGAAGACATTTTCATTCCCCCTCCCCTTATTGGAAATTATAACCTGTCCCGAGCCGCGAGAAAAGCGCATGGACAAGCGCAACCTTTTGAGGGTTGAAGCGTCTTTACAATATAGCCAAGCAACTGTTCGTTCATCTAGCTGCGAGCACGAATCAATTCCATACGAGGTGAATGAATTTAAATGAGTGATTTAGGCGTTGAGCCGGCTATGACCGGCAGACAGGCGTCCAGCTCCCGCAATAAGCGGAGAACGGCCGCCTTTATTGTGTTTGCGGGCATTTGGCTGCTGCTGATCGGCGGCGGCATTTACGGCGCCAAGCTGTACACCGACAATATGAGGCTGACGATTACGCATGATATCGAACGCCAAACCTCGCTGCAGGTCGAAGCCATGCAGAAGGCCTACGATGAAAGGCTAAATCAGCTTGAGGCAACCTACAGCAGCGATATTGCCGCTCTGCAGGAAAAGGTTGACGCGCTGAACGAGCTGCTTACCTTTACGAAGGACAATGCGGACAACAAAACCGATAACAGCAACAAGCTGTACACCCAACTGAATGAGGTCAAAAAACAGCTTGCCGAGCTGAAGAAAAATTTGGATGTGCTTAAATAATGAATCCGGTCAAGCTGCTAAACCGTACCGCTCTATTTGCCGTCACACCCTTTTTGGGCATTCTGATATGGCTGTTGTCCTCCAATATTGCAATTACACTTTCCAGCGGCGATATCGCCATGCCGGAGATGCGGCAATCCGCCCAGTCCTCCGACTCGCTAGGGAAATTGGCTTCCGGCCTGGATCAGGCTCAGGAAATAGCCGCCCATACCGGGGAGTCGCTTCGGAAGCAGGTGGAGCTCTACGACAAAACAAACGCCGAGATGGCGGAGATCGGCAAGCTGGCTGCCGCTCAGGCAGGCAGGCCGCTTGCGATATACGACGCCAAAATTACGGCGCGGCTTGGCAAGCCCAGCACAACCATATCGTCGAACAAGCTGCGTGCCCAGCTGTTTTATTTGAAGAACGAACAGTTTAGAAGCTATGCTGTCAAAATTCAGCTCAAAGACCCCGACGCCATGGACATGGTATTGGGAGGCTCGGAGCTGGGACAAGCTATGACTACCCTGCAGGCCGTCAAAAAACACGGCGCTGCCGTTGGCGTCAATGCAGGCGGGTTTGCCGACAGCAAAGGAAGCCGGTATCCGCTTGGCACAACGATGGTGAATGGCGAATATGTAGCTGGCTTTCAGCCTACCTATCTCGATTTGTTTTTTGTCGGCCTAAACGAAAGCGGCAAGCTGATTGGCGGAAAGTTCGATAAGCAGGAGCAGCTGGATGCCAAAAAGCCAAGGTTTGGAGCTACCTTTGTGCCGATCCTGTTAAAGGGAGGAGCCAAACAGGAAATCCCCGCCAAATGGCAAAATAGCCCCAAACGGGCGCCGCGCACCATTATTGCCAACTATAAGGACAACCAGCTCTTGCTGCTGGTGACGGATGGCTATAATGAAGCCGGCAGCTCCGGCGCAAGCCTGGCAGAGCTGCAGGATTTGCTTCAAGCCTACGGCGTCATTGACGCATACAACCTGGATGGCGGCGGTTCATCCTCGCTTGTTTTTAACGGCAAGCTGATCAACAAACCGTCGGATGGCTCCTTACGCAAACTCCCCACCCACTTTTTGTTTTACAAATAGCGGGCGGGGAGCCCTCTTCCTTTATTTTTGAAGCGAAAACTTCAAGGTTACAATACTGCTGTTATATTGGCTTCCGGTCCATTCCGCATAAGCCAGCTCCTTGCCTGACGGGCTCCAGGAGGTAAAGGCTTGCCCGACATTCACCCCAATCTGGGTCGATTCGCCTGTCAGCAGGTCGAATACATACAAGCCGTTAACGGCCGCGCCATTGGCGTCGGCCTTTTGGCTATAAGCAATCATTCGCTGATCCGGCGACCATGAAACCCCTCCAAGCTCTGCTCCTTCCGCAATGCTTTTGGGATTGCTGCCATCCAGATTGCATAAAATAAGCGTGCTTTTGGAGCCGTTGTACTGCAAAACAAGCAATTGCTTGCCGTCCGGAGAAGGATAGACGCCATACACATTTTCCAGGCCCAAACTCGTTTTTTCCTTCGTATCGAGATCCATCGCTCTCAGAGTACCGTCAGCGTTTGTATTGTAATACATTTTATTGCCAACGACCTTGGCGATGACCAGCAGCTCCTCCTCCAGACCCGGCACAATGCCGATTTCTCCCGAAGCGGTTGCCCGGTATGCCCCTCCGCTGTATGCCGCTCCGATCGCTGAACCATCGCTGCCCCATCCCGCACTCATCGCTCCGCCGATTGTGCCGCCTGATAGCGGAATCGTGTCGAGGGTAGCCAGATCCATCATATAAAAAGTGGGATCGCCCAAGCTATATGCCTGATACAACAAATGCTTTTTGTCGGGCGACAAGGCTGCGCCGCTTAAATGGACGCCGCTTTGCTCCTTCAGCAGCTCGAATTGGCGAGTGCCGGCATGATACAAATAAAGACTTCTGGGATAAGCGTCCGCGACCTCTGACATCGTCATTTTGTCCAATGATTTATTTTCCATTGAAACAATCATCGTGTCGTTATCCAGCCATGCCGATATCTCCACATTTTCGTGCTTTTGAATGTCCTCTACCGAAATAGCCAGTTCGCCGGTTTCTTTAGCAGAGTCCTCCACAACCGTAATCGTTTTTCCCGGCTCCTGAATGACCACCCGGCCTCCATCATTGTTTGTTGCGCAAGCCCCTATACTCATTGCCAGAACCGGGACGGCAGCCATTGTCAGCCATTTTGTTTTTTTCATATCTTTCTCCTCCTTGATAATAGAGCGTGTCTTGACACACCCTAAAGGTATCAAGAATATGTTCCAAAAATACAACGGTATGTTTCAAAAATGTAAACAAAAGCATCCGGCATGTTAATTCTATCTATATCGACGGCGCATTGTATGCCGGAAGCGTAACCCGGAAGAGGGTTCCCGTTGAATCGGTTCGCACCAGCTCGACGGCTCCTCCCTGAACTTCCGCATGCTGCCTGGCCAATGCAAGTCCAAGGCCGGCTCCCCCGTTTTCGCGCGCTCTGTTTTTGTCAACGGTATAAAAGGGCTGGAACACCTTGTCGGCCAATTCCCCCGGTATGCCTATTCCGGTATCGGCGATTTCGATCCACACTTTACCTTCCCGCACGCCATTTCTCACAGTAATGACGCCGCCAGGCTTGTTGTATTTCACCGCATTGTCCAGCAAATTGACCAGAACGATGGTGAAGCTATCCCTGTCCGCCTCGGCGAAGGCCTCGTTCAACTCGCTTTGCAGCGTCAAGCCAAACTTGCTGATTTTGCCCTGCAAGCCTTCCAACACTCCCAAAATGACACCCCGTACCTCCACCTTCTCCTTGCTGAACTCAAAGGCATATTTTTCGAGCGCGGATAGCTGCAGCACCTTTTCCACCATTTCATAAAGCCGCCCGGTTTCACTGCCGATTGTGCCTATCGCCGTTTCCAGCAGCCTATTGTCATCGGGATACATGTCCAGCAAATCGAGATAGGCTTTAATAGAGGTGAGCGGCGTTTTGAACTCGTGCGTAACATTGCCGATAAATTGTTTTTGCCGCTGGTCCAGCAGGGACAGCTTTTCGACGGCCAGCGTCAGCTTCCTGCGCTCCTCCTCCATCGCCTGAAGCGTATCGCTGATCGTATCGCTCATCGCCTGGATGCCTTGGCTCAGCTCTCCGATTTCGTCCCTTCTTTTCAGAACCTCGCCGCTATAGCTGCCCTCCCGGATTTTGTTTACGGTCCGTTTGAGACTAATGATGGCATTGGCAAAGGAATTGAAATAAAAATAGGCCAAAATAAAGCTCAATACAAAAACGCCTGAGCCGATATACATAAACAGCTGTTTAATTTCATTATAAAATGCCGTATTCTCCGCAAGCGAATAGTGGAATTGGACAACCCCGACTTGTTCGTTACCTACCTTGAGCGGAGACATATAATACAAGGCGTCGTTTTCTACCAGGAACGCTGTTTTGTTAGTTAGCGCAAACGAAAGCGTACGGCTTATCCCTTCGGAGACAGTGTAAGCATTGTTTCGATTCAGGGCGGCGCCGCTGCTGTCATACAGAATAACCGACTGCCCGCTAATGAGCTCCAGCTGCTCCGCAAATTCCCGCCCTTGAGCAGCCAGATAGGTTTGAGGCACTTTATGATCCAGCGATAATATCGTCTGCATAAAATAAATGTTGGCGGTTTGGGCTTGCTGGGCAAACAAGGCCTCGTACTGGGCCTGCTGGTTTTTCTTGATTCCTTCCAGCACCAGTACGCTTATAATAACTACCGTGAGGAGCAGCAAAACAGCCAGAAACATGCTGAATTTGATTTTGATGCTGGTTTTCACATTAGCCCCCCGTCCCCATGCCTCTATACCCGATGCCATGCACCGTTTGGAGAATATCGCTATGAACCGGTCCCAGTTTTTTTCGGATTCGCTGCACATGAATGTCCACCGTGCGGGTCCCGCCAGCGTACTCCATGCCCCACACCAGATCAAGCAGCTGCTCGCGCGTATAAACCCGCCCGGGGCTGGAGGCCAGCAGCGCCAGCAGATCAAATTCCTTTGGCGTCATATCCAGGCTTGCTCCGCCAACAACCACGCTTCTTTTGTCCAGCCGCAGCTGAATTCCGCCAAGCTCAACAAGCTCCCCCTTCTCCGTCTCCCCCGCCGCCTGCATTCTTCTCAGCAGCGACTTCAGCCGGGCAAGCAGCTCCCGCATATCAAAAGGCTTCGTCATGTAATCATCCGCGCCAAGCTCAAGCCCCAGCACCTTGTTGACGATATCCTCTTTGGCCGTTAGCATGATTATGCCTATCTTCCCTCTGCTTTGAAGCTTTTTTAATAGCTCATATCCGTCCATGCCGGGGAGCATCACGTCAAGAATAATAGCGTCGGGACGAAACTCCTGCAGCCGCTGCAGCGCCGTTCCTCCGTGATAAACGGCTTCAACCTCATACCCTTCTCTCTTGAGCGCGTAGGCGATAGCATCGGCAATTGTTTTTTCGTCTTCCACAATCATCACTTTTTCATTCATAAGCCCACCTGGACGCCTTCCCTGATTTTCAAGCCAACCGCAGCCTTCAGCAGGTTAAAATCACGCTCCGATTCCAGCAGCAGCTCCTCCGCCTCCCTATGCGAAATCAACACAAAGCGCAGCTTCGCTCCCGGCATCAATTGGGCAAAAACGGGAATATCAACGGTGGCGACAGATAAAATTCGGGCATATCCGCCAGTTGTTTGCCGGTCCGCAAGCAGAACAATGGGCTTGCCGCCCGAGGGCAGCTGCACGGTTCCCGCAGTTACCGCCTCTGACAGGAGCTCCTGACTGCCGTCCAGCTCCAGCCGTTCCCCTTCCAGACGGCAGCCCATTCTGTCCGACTGCACGCCGACGCGAAAGACGCTGTCCAGCAGCAGACGCCGGGAAGCCTCCTTGAGCATCCCAAAATGAGCGCCTTCCATAGCGCGCACGACGGTAATATCCCGGCTTACTGCAGCAAAATGCCCCGCATGCCAGGTTGTTGCAAACCCTCCGGAATGGAGCTGTGCCATCAGCCGCTCACCTCGCGTGCCCTCATCCAGCGGCAATGCCCGAAGACGATCCCCTGCCATCAATGCCCGGCCCTGAAACCCGCCTATTCCCGCCCGTGCATATGTGCTGCGGCTATCCAAAACAAGCGGCACATCAATGCCTCCTGCAATCGCAACATAAGAGCGATAACCCGATATAGCCTTGCGAAAAAGAAGACGGCTGCCCGCTCGCATCAGAAACGGGCGCCACATCGGACAAACCTCTCCATCCAGCAGCGGCTCCATATTCCCGCCGCATATGGCCACAACATAATCCCGCTCCGCTTCCAGCTCGGCCCCGGCCCAGGTCAGCTCCAGCAAAGCCATATTTTCGTCATTCCCGACCAAAATATTGGCAGCCCGCGCCGCGGCAGGATCAGCCGATCCTCCAACCACAACGCCATGACGCTGATAACCGAATCTGCCGGAATCCTGAACGGTAGCAAACAGTCCCGGCTTTATAATAAGTATTGACATATTCAAGCTCCCTTCAGACGGTACTTTACAAGGCAGCATGTATTGAGACATGCCACCATGCTTATTCAGGCTGCCGCCATTCCTTACATCTGCGTATCTATTTCATAAAATTCCTTTTCACTAATAGGCTTGAAACGGACAATATCGCCTGCTTGAAGCAAGCTGGGCCGGGACATGTCTGGGCGAAAAAGCTTGATCGGCGTTTTTCCGATTAGCTGCCACCCGCCCGGAGTGGCAACAGGGTATACGCCCGTTTGACTGCCGCCTATGCCAACGCTGCCTGCCGGCACAAGCTGACGGGGCGTTGCCCTGCGCGGCACCGCGATTTCCTGCGGCATGCCGCCCAAATATGGAAAGCCGGGAGCAAAACCAATCATGTGCACCAGATAGCTCGCGCTGCTGTGAATAGCGACGAGCTTCTCTGGAGCAATACCGGCATGGCTTGCGGCCTCCTCCAGATCGGGACCATGCTGCCCGCCGTAACAAACCGGGATTTCAACGCACTCTCTCCGCTCCGGCTGAAGGTTTTCGTTATAAGGACCAGAATCCTTCAAGACCCTGCGCACCCTTGCCGCCACCGTTTCAAAGATGGAGGCGTGCGCTCCCTCTTCCCGGGTTCTGCTTCTGAAAATTCGCCACGGCTCATAATGCAGCGCCACTGATGCATAAGCCGGCACATATTCGCTATACCCCAGCCATTCCCGACACGCCTCCAATCGGGCAATAAGTCTGCTGATGACAGTATGCATGGAGGCGTGCTCTCCTGAATCCATCCTTGGCGTAATCAACAGGGCGCTGTCGCCCAAAGGCTCCATGCTCCATTGCTTTATGTTCATGCTGCCGCTCCTTTCCATTCCGCCTGTCGTTTCAATAAGTCCGCTCCTTATCGCGGCGGGGCAACTGCGATGCCAAGCCGTTCAAGCTCCGCGCGCAATACGGCGGCGTGGCGGGCAGCCCCAGCCGTGTCGCCATGAATACAAACAGTGTCAGCCTGAAGCGGCAGCATATGGCCTTCCCTCGTTTTAACCTTTCCTTCCGTCACCATCCGATGGACCTGAATCGCCACTTCATCGCTCTGGCTCAGCACTGCGCCCGGCTTGTGTCTTGGCGTCAAAGTGCCGTCATTTTCATAGGAGCGGTCGCCAAATACTTCTTGAATAGCCCGGATTCCCAAACGCTCCGCCGAAGCAACAAGCTGGCTTCCCGACAGGCCGTACAGCATCAGATTCCCATCCGCCTTGTAGACCGCTTCTGCTATCGCATCTGCAAGCTCCCTGCTTTTTGCCGCCATATTGTATAAGGCTCCATGAGGCTTCACATGGGACAGGCGGACGCCTTCCCCCGATGCAATCGCCTGTAGGGCCCCAATCTGGTAAAGGGTCATCTCGTAAACATCATCAGGAGTAACCTCCATAATCCTTCGGCCAAACCCGGCCAAATCGGGCAAGCCGGGATGGGCCCCGACTGCAACCCCATGCTCCGCCGCCAGACGGACAGTCCGCCTCATCACGGCCGGATCGCCGCCATGAAAGCCGCATGCAATGTTTGCCGACGTAATATGCCGTATAATCTCCGCATCCTCCCCGACGGTATAGATGCCGAAGCCTTCTCCCATATCGCAATTCAAATCGATCACAAACATGTCTTCCGCCGCCAGCCTTTCCCAATTTGTGCCTTCTATTTTTATTATAATACAGCCCGAACGTCCGGCCTATCCTATTTGGATTCGTTATAATTGGAAGATCTATATAAGTTGAACAAAAGAAAAGTAGCGACAGGCCAGAGTGTGAGGGGTTCTGGAGAAAAGCATATGCTTACGAAGTAACGTTCTTCCAGAACGTTTTAAGCGCTCGCTTGTGTTCCCGGATTTCACCATTTGAACCTATCATTCAGGGAAATCTGGGAACAACTGCGATCGGAAGAACTTTTCACACGCCGGCCTACACCGCTGAAACTCTTTTGTTCAACTTATATAACAAAAAGATTGAAACGTTTTGATGCAAGCGGGGTCTTATAGAGGGAGGTGAGGAAGTGAAGGAATTCGGAGAAATCTATAAGGAGCATTTTTCCGATGTGTATAAATATGTGCTGACTCTTTGTCGAAACGAAGAAATTGCGGAGGAGGTTACGCAAGAAACCTTTTTTAAGGCTCTGCGAAATATCGAGCAATTTAATGGAAGCTGCAAGCTATATGCATGGCTTTGTCAGATCGCCAAAAATACATATTTTTCACTCTACAACAAACAAAAGAGGCTGGTTGGAGACATAAAGATTGATTTTCCGGACGAGGCATTCGATTTAGCAGACACGTACTTTGATAAGGAGGCCTCCCGAAGCCTGCACATTTTGCTTCACAATTTGAAGGAGCCTTACAAAGAAGTGTTTACGCTGCGAGTATTCGGAGAGCTGCCATTTGCTCAAATAGGGGAGCTGTTCGGCAAAAGCGATAGCTGGGCAAGGCTCATTTATTACAGGGCAAAAAAACAACTCCAGGAGGCGATGAAATGAAAATATCGTGTGAAATCATCAAGGATTTATTGCCGTTGTATCACGATGGCGTATGCAGCGACGACAGCAAAGCTATAATCGAAGAGCATCTGGCCTGTTGCGATAGCTGCTCGGCAGAATTGCAGGCAATGGACAGAAATTGGCCTCTGACCAATACGGAGCAAAATTTGAACGAAGCGGAAGCTGTAAAAAAGTTGTCTAGGAGATGGAGAAAAGGGATGAAAAAAGCGTTGGTTAAAGGGATTTTATTGACGATTGCGGTCATTGTTCTTTTTTCCCTTTTGTTATACAGCTTTCTGGATTTTAAAATCATAACCACACCTTGACGAATTGGAGTGATTTCGATGGGCAATCTCCTTTTATCAGCGGAGCGTATACATAAGGCGTACAACGGAAAGGTCGTTTTGCAGGATGTCACTCTTCAACTTCAAAAAGGCGAAATTTATGGTCTGCTTGGCAGAAATGGTTCCGGTAAAACAACGTTGTTTCGTATTTTAACAGGGCTTATCCCCCGGTTTAACGGCACGGTTTCCCTTGCGGAGGCTGGGGGGCGCAAAATCAAGGCCTCTGCGGTTATAAACTTCCCGTCGCTATTTCTTAACATGAGCGCTTATGAAAATATGAAGGCGCAAGCCTTGCTGCTAGGTATACGCGACGACATTTTAATCAAACAAACCCTTAAAACGGTTGGGCTGGCAGACTGCAAAGGAAAACCGGCAAAAACATTTTCACAGGGCATGATGCAAAGACTGCGATTAGGAATTGCCCTGCTGGAAAACCCGGATATTCTTATTTTAGACGAACCGTTGAACGGGCTTGACCCCGATGGTATTGCGGAATTGCGGGAGCTGCTGCTCCATTTAAATCAGGACAGAGACATGACCATTTTGATTTCCAGCCATATTTTAAGCGAGCTCCAGCATGTCGCGACCTGTTTTGGTATTTTGCATAATGGAATACTTGCCAAGAAAATATTGATGAAGGACTTGCTGCAGGACGGGATTTCGTTGGAGGCCATGTACATGCAGTCCACCAGGGGAGGAGTCTCGCCATGACAGCTATATGGAGAAGCGATCTTTACAGATTGGGCAAAAGCAAGCTGCTTTACGCGATTACAGCCGTTACATGCTGCATTGCGCTTTTTCTTGTTTTTCTGATGCGGCTGGATTTTCGTTTGGGTATTTCTATTTTCGGGAAGCTAACCGCTTTTAAAGGGGTACACGACATTATCGGGATGGGCCTGACGTATCAAAAAGGATTGGGGATATTTATTGCAATATTGATATCCGTTTTTATCGGTCAAGAGTACCAATGGCAAACGTGGCAGCAGAAATGGATGACAAGCAAAAACCACAGCTGCATTTACCTGTCAAAAGCAGCGCTTTCGGCAATAGCCTCCGTCGCCATCTTCCTGCTCTTTCAACTTGTTGCGCTGTTGGGCTCGGGACGGATACGGGAGCTGCTGTCACTGAACTACGGGAGCCAAATGATAAGCGGCGTCTTTATTTATGGGGCTTTGGGAACGGTTATTTGTATGCTCGCCATGTTGTTCAAAAGCAATACGGCATCCGTTATTGGTTGTCTGGGGTATGTGCTGCTTGGCGAAATGGCGGCATCTCTGGCCAGAAACTTAAGCAGCTTTTCCGATTCGGCTGCAACGCTGGTTGAGTGGATAATTCTGCATTCGATCTACGGAATGTCAACCCTTGCGTCCAGCGCATCGTTTTCATCGGGCCTCGCTCCCGGCATTATTTTTAACGCGCTTGCAATCATGCTTGTTTCCACGGCAATAGGCTTGTTGCTTTTTCGGAGATACGAATTATAAAGAGCTGCTTTTTGGCAGCTCTTTAGCAGCTATTTTGCCAGGCGACCTTGTTCAGGGTTGTGTACTAATGAGTGGATCTAATGATTTGCGCTAATGTGTAGCTCTAATGAGCGAACCTATGTGTGACTCTAATAAGTAACTTTAATGTGCGAACCTATTGTGTGACTTGACACTAATGGGCAACTCTAATGCGCGAACCTATTGTGTGACTCCAATAAGTGACTCTATTGTACCAACCTAATGTGTGACTCCAATAAGTAACTATAGTGTGTAAACCTAATGTGTGATGTGTGACTCCAATGGAGCCTATGCTTAACCGGACAAAAATGTCCGTTAGGTAGGACAAAACCCAACTTTCCTCATTGTAACGGACAGAAACTTCCGTTACGTGCTGGAAAATGCTCCAAATCGCATGATTTGCTGCTGTAGCGGACATTTATGACCATTGGACATGCCAAATGCTTAAAAAATGGTCGCTAACGGACATTTTTGTCCGGCAGAAGTGGCCTCCGACTGTAAGGCAACATTCTACGACAAAAAAAGAGCTGCGCCGGATTGGCGCAGCCTCAAAAAGATCTTCAAATCAAACTTCTCAAATCAAGCTTGCTTCTTAAATCAAGCTTAAGCTTCTCAAATCAAACTTCCCTTTTACAAAGAGTCCTCCTGCCTGGAACGACCCCTCGTTACTCCCCGCCCATTAATACATAACGGGCGATGATCAGAACTGCCAGTATCCACATAAGCCAATGAATCTGGTATTTGCCCTTTTTCGCAACGTTGGCAACGGCTGCCAGCACCACATACGAAACGATACCAAAGGAGATACCGTTAGCAATGCTGTACGAAAATGCCATCAGCGCAAACGTAAGGAAGGAAGGAATAGCATAAACCATATCGGTGAAGTCAATTTCCTTCACGGATTGCATCATCAGCACGCCAACGATGATCAGCGCGGCCGCCGTAGCGGAGCCTGGAATCAAAGCGATTAGCGGTGACAGGAAAATCGCAAGCAGGAAGCAAATCCCTGTTGTAACAGCCGTCAGGCCCGAACGTCCGCCTTGGGCAATACCTGCGGAGCTTTCAACATAAGCCGTAACCGTGCTTGTGCCAAGCAACGCGCCGCCGCTGACGCCAATTGCGTCAACCATCATCGCTTTGCCGATTTTTTTCTTCCCTTCAACAGGATTTTTCATAAATCCGGCGCGAGTGGCCGTTCCGACCAGCGTACCGAAGGTATCAAACAATTCAACAAAGGTAAAGGTCAAAATAACCGTAACCAAACCAACCTCAAATACGCCGGCAAAGTCGAAATCGGCAACATGCATCGTTCCAAAATCAGGAATCCATGTTTTGTTTTCCAGCGCGGTGTTAATGTCAACATGTCCTGTAATTAACGCAATAACCGTTGTGCCAAGAATACCGAACAAAATGGCGCCCGGTACGCGAAGCACCATCAAAATCGCAATCAGGAAAATTGCGATACAGGTAAATACGACCGTTTCATTGTGGAAGCTTCCAAGCTGGATAACCGTTTCGTTAGCGCTAACCGCCGTAAACGAACCTTGTTCAATATCTGTAAAGCTGTCTACAACGATGGTCATCAAACCGCTATTTTTCATACCGATTATCGTAATGAACATACCGATACCAACCGTAATCGCATGCTTAAGGCTATCGGGAACCGCCGTAATCAACATCTGGCGCACTTGTGTCAGCGTCAGAATGATAAAGATAATACCGGAAATAAATACCGCTGTCAGACCCATTGCCGGAGAAATCGGCTTGTCCGTTGCGGCGGAAGCCAAAATAACGGAAGCAAAATAAGCGTTAAGCCCCATGCCGGGCGCAAGCGCCACAGGGAAGTTGATAAACAGACCCATTGCAATCGTAAAAATACCCGCTGCCAAAGCTGTAGCCAGGAAAACACCTGTCCAATCCATTCCGGCATTTCCCAGAATCATTGGATTGACAGCCAGAATGTAAGCCATCGTCATGAAAGTCGTCAGCCCCGCCATAATTTCAGTTCTGACATTTGTTCCGAGTTCCTTCAAGCGAAAGAAACGTTCCATTTTGATAATACCCTCCCAAAATTGTGTTGGAACAAACAAAGAAACCTGTCGCGAACGCACTAAGGCATTACGGCAGGCTCTGCAAAAAGGGGAACAGCGCCGCGCGAGGCAGCCATGTCAAACACCGTTCCACTCTTCTCGTAGCCTGATCATTTACGGTGATCCAGTAGAGACTCTCAAGCCGATTCTTGAGATTATACGAAAAGGGTTATGCTTTTTTTGTTTTCCGTTATTCATTCTAAAGATAGTATGCTTAGGTTGTCAATGATTTTTACGAATGATTTTCTATACACCGGGAGAAATATTCGTATTTACAGCTTTTTCACACAATTTCCACTTTTGAAATCGTTTTCGTTTTCTTTTTTATCACAATTGAGCCAGGAGCAACTCGTTGTTCCGCGATACAGGTAAGCCAGACTCAGCAGACTAAGTTAAAGGTTTCCATGTCACCCAAAACGGTTGACTTCTATTGTTTACAGTTGTAAACTATCAACATCGTTTACATGCGTAAACAAGAAAAGGAGGCAACGTATAGATGAGTGAAAATCCCCGAATTACGGATGCGGAAAGCGAAGTCATGAAGCTTCTGTGGCAGGAGCAGCCCCTATCCGCAGGCGATATCATTTCCCGCTTGTCGCAGGACATGCAGTGGTCGCAGCAAACCATAAAAACCTTTTTAAACCGCCTGCATAAGAAAAAAGCTATTGCTTTCCAAAAGACAGGCAGGAACTATCACTATTATCCCCTGGTTTCTCACGAGCAATACCTGAAAATGGAAAACCAAACCTTTTTGGATAGAGTATACAATGGTGCTGCCGGAGCCCTTTGCGCCCATTTTATTCAGGAAACACCCCTTTCCGAAGATGAAATCGATGAGCTACGGGAGCTGCTTGAGCGGAAGAAAAACCTATGATCTCTCCAGACTTTATTTTTAAGGCTTTTGTAAGCTCCTCATTGTCAGCCGTAATCATTTTGGTCCTTATTTTACTGATACGCAAACAACGCTGGCATCGTCCAAGTCCAAAGGCCATACAGCTATTATGGATGCTGGCGCTGGTTAAGCTGCTGATTCCCGTAGCGCCGGAGAGTCCTATCAGCCTGTTCAACCTGCTTCCGCAGCCTATTGCGGAATGGCAATTGGAAAATCAGACGTCCATGCTGCATCCAGGTTCGACCTCTGCATTCCTTGTGGGTACGGAACAAAGTACAGCAGAAGCACAATCAGCCAATGAGCTTCAGCAGTACAGCCCGCAAATAGCGGCTGCACATGCAGGTGCTGACAAGCATATAGCGGCGGGTTCTCAAACAAGCAGCAGCTATGAGAATAGTCACAAGCCCTTTTCCTGGTTTAAAGCCGCAGGGTGGATATGGCTTTGCGGCATTCTGATCATTAGCTGCTATTATTTATTTGTCCATATCCGGTTTCGCAGAAGATTGCTCTCCAGCCGAGAGCTTGCCGGAGCTCAAGCCTCGTCCGTTTTGGAGGAGGTCAGGAAAGGACTTGGAATAACCAGACCTATTCCTGTTTATGAAGCGGAAGACATTCGCAGCCCTTTCCTGTATGGCGTATGGAAGTCTGCAATTTATATTCCTAAAGACATTGCCGCCATTGCGAATGCTAGACAGCTCCGCCACATTTTTGCCCATGAGCTTAATCACTATAAACGCAAGGATTTATGGCATAACCTGCTCTGGATGCTGGCAGCGCTTGTGCATTGGTACAATCCGCTTGTGTGGCTTGCAGTAAAAAAAGCATCCGGCGACCGCGAAACGGCTTGCGATGCAAGCACGCTAGAGGCTTTGGGCGAACGCGAGGCAACGCCCTATGGCATGACGCTTCTGATGATGTCACGGCTGCTGGCCCGAAACACGGCGCCAAAGGTCAATCTGTCCCATTTTTATCACAATAAAAACGAACTGAAAGAGAGAATATCCATGATATCGCAATTTAAAAAAGGCGCAAACAGACTTACGATAATTTCCGTGCTGTCCGCGCTGGTTATAGGCGCCGTATTGTTGACAAATCCGCTGCAAAATTCAATCACCAGCTCCGTTAAAGCGCAAACGGCGGCGTCCTTTGAGCTTATACGGCCTATCAACTCGTACAAATATTTTTCGAGTCTGGACAGGTCCCGCGCATTTACGGATATGGTCTTCAAGGTGCCTGATTATTTGCCAGACGGCTACCAGCTTGAGAATATAGATTTGCATCAAGGCTATTTGAATGGAAACAAAGATGTGCTTACCTTCACTTTTGCCGCCCGATATGGTCAGGAGGATGAACGAATCCTTGAGCTGGTTATAGCCGAAGGCAATCCACTCGACCGGAACGAGCTGCTTATCGGAACCTACTCTCTTGCCCCCTATTCCTGGGGAAAAGCCTATGATTCCGCCTTCAAGCAAAATCCGGCAACTGTTGGAGGCATCCAGGGCGCTTTGCTCACAGAAACACAGTCCTTCGAAAAGCACAAGCCGGAGATTGCCAAAAGCTTTATGTGGCAGGATGATGGGAATTGGTACGCCCTTCAGTATTACAGTGAAAACCATAATATGAAAACAGGAGAGCCCTTCTACAGAAGGAACATTTCAGAAGAGGAAATGGAGAAAATAGTGTCCTCCTTCACTCCGCCGGAGCAGCTTAAGCAAACACGCTACGATGGGGATCAAAAATCGTTTGAGCTATACAATGAAACCGACCTGGCTCAAGCAGTAAAGCTTCTCGGCTTTGATATCAAATTCCCATTCCAGCTGCCGGGTACGCCACTGGTTTTGTATGACGCCAGCCTGCAGAGAGGTGCGGACCGGCATCCCGACTACGCCTATAAAACGGAAGCAGATGCTTTAAGGAACGCATACCGCGTCACAAAATCTACCCTAGGCTTCGGTTTGAACGATGAATTGAACTTTTACCAGAGCAAGGCGGCGCCGTTTGATACCTCCAAGCTGAGTTTTCAGCGCAATCTGAAGCTGGACGGCTACGGTATTGGCGTTTATACGGATCCGGGTTTTGTCTATCACGGTCCAATTCATGAAGACGGCCATTTTAGAGACGCCAGTGGAAATACAGAAAAAAAATCGCAAACCTATTACCTTTGGGAACATAACGGCATCCATTATGCCGCCGTTTTTCTGGGAATGGATAATGATCAGGAAGGGAAGCTTAAAGCGTTGCTTGAAGCGCCGCTGGAACAAATGTATAACAATTAACATTCTTAGGCTTTTGATTATCCGGGGTTGTCCTTAAAAATGGTTACTTTTCGGGCAGCCCCGTACATCCTAAGCGGTACCGATGGAAATGATGCCAACAAAAAGGGCAAAAAACAATAAAGGAATCATCAGGCTTAACGCTGCAGCAGAGCCTTTTACTTTTGAGCCGAATTTGGATAACAAGCGATCTGTCAGGAAATAAAGAACAGCGCCGGGCAAGCTAAACCATAATAAAACAAGCCCAAACACAAGATGCAACGAGCCGGAAACCATAATGTCCAGTCTGGAATCGCCGCTTTTTTGGGCAATCCAGCTCCCCGCTTTATCACTTAGTAGCGAGGTTATAATCCCGTAGGTAAACATTGCCGGAAAAACATAGGACATATACACGGGCGTCGTGGTCATAAAGCTCCAGAAGTAACCGTCTTTCACCGACTCCCCAAAAGGAGTTGGAAACAGCAGTCCAAGCAAAATGCTATGAAGCGTTGCAGCAATCGAAGCTGCTGCGATTTTACGGTACAGAACAGTCATTTTCCCATCGCCCCCTGTAAAATTCACTTCAATCCAACCTTATTATACCATCTGCCTCAAGATGAGGGGCCTTTTCACGACATCTGTTGTGATCATCGGCACACTGGATTACAATAGGTAGAGTAATAACCTCTCGTTACAGAAAGGACAGAAAGGAATAGAGAAATGAGCGATACTAACAACTACCGCATCCTGCTGTATTATAAATTCGTTGCCATTCCCGAAGCGGAGCAATTTGCAACAGAACATCTGGCATACTGCAAGGAGCTTGGCGTGAAGGGACGAATTCTGATCGCCGACGAAGGCATCAATGGCACCCTTTCCGGGACCTTCCAGCAAACGGAGCAATACATGAACGATATGAAAGCCAACCCGCTGTTTAGCGACATGGTTTTCAAAATCGATGACGCGGAGAACCATGCCTTCAAAAAGATTTTTGTCCGCTACAAAAAAGAGCTGGTCACGCTGCGCTACGACAAGCCGCTTGATCCCAACACCCTGACAGGCACGCACCTCTCTCCAAAAGAGTTCCATGACTACCTGCAAAGAGAGGACGTCATCGTGCTGGACGGGCGAAGCGATTATGAATATGACCTTGGTCATTTCCGTAATGCGATACGCCCCGACCTCAAAACGTTCAAGGAATTTCCGGAGTGGCTGCGCGAGAATATGGCGGACTTGAAGGACAAGCCTATTTTGACCTATTGCACCGGCGGCATTCGCTGCGAAAAGCTGACCGGCGTCATGCTGAGCGAAGGCTTTAAGGACGTCTACCAGCTCGACGGAGGCATCGTCACTTACGGTAAAGACGAGGAAGTGCAGGGCAGGCTGTTTGACGGCAAATGCTACGTTTTTGATGAGCGAATCTCCGTTCCCATCAACCGTACGGACGAAGCCGTTGTTGTTGGCAAATGCCACCACTGCGGTTCGCCCGCAGACACATATATCAACTGCGCCGACGATACATGCCACCGTCAACATATCGTTTGCCCGGATTGCGAGGAATCGCATCATGGCTTCTGCTCCGAGGAATGCGAGGATCATGTAACAAGCGTTTAAATAGAAAACAGCAACAAAAATTAGGGCTATCCATTGCCGAATTACGGCGGGGCAGCCCTTTTGTCGATTTTTCCGATAGAAATAACTAAATCTCCTGTTCTATCTATGCTACAATAATCCTCAATGCGTAAAATGTTCCAATATAAGCATTGATCCCAATAATGAGGTGAAATTATTGTTACTTAGCAACAGATCAAAAAAGCTGGCGCTTTGTTTGGCGCCAATGTTATCTCTCTTCCTGTTTTTACAGCCGCTTGGCGATCTGACAATGGCAGCAAATGAACCGGATTTTTCGGATTTACACGGTCACTGGTCCGAAAGTGTTGTCCGGTCCGCAATTGCATCTGGCTATGTGGAGGGTTATGAGGACGGGACCTTTCGTCCCGACAAGCAGATCACCGGACAAGCGTTTTTGACCATGCTCGCGAAAGCCATGCAGCTTCCGGTAGGCGAAGCTGAGCAAGGCTCGGGATGGTTCGCCCCTTATGAAGCGGCTGTTCGGGAAGCCAAGCTTTACGACAACGACTATGCCAATCCCACCAAGGCGCTAACTCGCATGGAGATGGCTTCGACAGTTGTGAGGGCTACTACTCCTCAGAGCCGGGAGCTTCTTTACAAGGAGCTTATTCAAACCACACACAGCGTCCAGCGGATCAAAGCAATGTTCCCTTCCATCGATGCGGACATGGCCAAGCTAAAAAAAGAACCCACGATGAATGTGGATCTCACCGTTTATGACACTCCCCGGAAAACCCTGGATGAGTTGCGCGCATGGTACAATGCCCGCGTTGAGGAATACCAGGCTGAAAATCTGGCGAACGGAAAAAGCTATTGCAGCGTCGAAGCCGAGGATTGGTTTATTGCAGAACATGATTGCGTTAATCCGCGACAGGCGCTTATTAATGACGCGCTCACTCGGGTCGACAATTTTTTCAGCTTGCTGCTGAACGCTGGACCAACCGTCAACACGCTGATTAACCCTTATTTTAATAGCCTGAATACCAATGCCAAGCAAGATTTGTTCGAAGCGGTGCGCCGCGGCCTCATTCAAGGTACAGGAAACGGCGAGGTTTCGCCAAACGGCGTCACGACACGAGCGCAAGCCGTAGTCGTTATCCAACGGGTCTTGGAGTTCAATAAAGGGGAAAGCCTGCCCGTAGACCACTATGCGCTACAAAAAGCAGAGGTCGATTGGCATCAAACCAACATGTTCAGCGTATGGCCCCATTTCCTTGGCATATACAACGCCAACAAGATCGATACCGCTAAATTCCGTTTCGAATCACCTTGGTACAAAGGAGAGTTAACGGGTTATTATATCATTGATTTGGATGACCCCAAAAGCCCGTATCGGAGTAAAATCGGATATCCGCTTAACGAGCTGTACTACAAGCCGCAAGGCTATGAAAAGGACATCCCGCTCGCCAAGCAAAAAAATGCATATTTGTTAGTCTATACATATAGCAAAAATGAAATAGCCGCTAACAAAAACGTTACCCTGAATGCAGTCTTTCATGGCATTGGCGAGGGATACTCTAACTTGCTTTATAGCGCATACGGGATTCCCCAGGCAACCTATGATCAGCGCGAGCGAATGTCGAAAGGCGCCTTGGAGGTCTATACGCCCATTTATTACTTAAAAAATCTTTCGGACCGCTCCACCTTCAAGTATCTAAAATTTGGTGTACTTCCCAAAGAAAACGTTAGAATGGAAGATAGAATCGAGCTGCGGCTCACAACCGGCGTCATCGGCGACAGCGTCGCTCGTAAAGCGCTCCAATTTACTCCAGACGGCACACGTAATCTGCTTCCCGAAATTATAGATCAATATTTACGCCTGATCGACAAACTAGATTAACGGATGAAGCTTCAAGCTTCTGCTCAAAAAAACGGGGTTGTCCTGACAGTCAGTCAAAACTGACCGCTGGACGCCCCGTCCCCCTGCCTAGTCCTCGTTCAGCCTCAATGCCTTGTCTGTTGGCAGAAACACCGCAAGCAAGCCCAGCAGCGGCAAGAAGCCGCTCAGCTTGATTACAAATGAAATGCTTGTTGCATCCGCCAATGCGCCAAGTACAACGGAGCCGATTCCTCCAAGTCCAAAAGCAAGTCCAAAAAACAGTCCCGACACCATCCCGACTTTTCCAGGCAGCAGTTCCTGGGCATATACGATAATGACCGAAAAGCCGGAAAGCAGAATAAACCCGATACAAACGCACAGCACACCCGACCAGAACAAATTGGCATAAGGAAGCAGCAGCGAAAAGGGCGCCGTGCCAAGAATGGAGAACCAGATCATATTTCTGCGCCCAAAGCGGTCGGCGAGCGGCCCCCCAAGAAACGTTCCTGCCGCTCCGGCGATAAGCAGAGCAAAAATAAACACCTGCGCGTATTCAGTCGATATGCCATGATGCTCGATAAGGTAAAACGAAAAAAAGCCCGTCATGCCGGCTACATATACAAACTTGGAAAACAGCAGCAAAATAAGGATCGTCATGGAATAAACAATTGTCCGTATTGGCAGCGGCTCTCTTTGCTGCTTGCCCGAATGGACGGCGTTTTTACGAACGGCATGGGCTTTGTACCATTTGGCGACATAGAGCTGTACGACAAAGGCCGCAGCAGCCGCAATGGTAAACCAGATAATGCCGAATTGACCCAAAGGAACAAAGATCAGCGCCGTAAATACAGGCGCCAGCGCCTGACCTACATTGCCTCCCGTCTGAAAAATGGATTGCGCCAGCCCCTTGCGCGGACCCGCAGCCAGATGAGCTACCCTTGACGCTTCAGGATGGAGCACAGCGGAGCCAAGTCCGATGAGGATAACGGATAAAATGACCCATTCGTAAGCGGAGGCGTATGCCAGCACCACCATGCCGAGCAAAGAAAACAGAACGCCTGCGGGGAGCAGCAGCGGCTTAGGCCGTGCATCGGAGTACAAGCCAATAAGCGGCTGAAATAAGGATGCCGTTACATTCAAAGTAAAGGCGATCCAGCCTATTTGAGCGAAGCTCAGGTTCATGGATTGCCGCAAAATCGGAAAAATTGCCGGAATAACCGACTGGATGGAATCATTCAGCAAATGAACGATGCTAATAGATAATAAGATGGAATACGCCGTATTCGCCGCCAGGCTTGTTGTTGGGCGGCTTGATACTGCGGCTGTCCCGTGTGGCGGAGCCGCCTTGTGCTGAAGCTTGCTGTTCAATTTCTCAACCTCCGTTTACATTCATCATATCATCTGATGTTTAATGATAAAAAAACGCTCCGGGCAGTCCCTCCTCGTGCCTGCTAGCCTTGCCACGACGCTCTGGCTTAAGTTAATTTCCGTTCTCGTCGCGCTCGCGAAGCTGACTGACGGTTCCGTTCAGATTTTGAAGCGTCCAATGCTCCGCGGCTTGGACATCCTTGGTCTTAATTGCCTCATAGAGCCTGTTGTGACATTCCGTATTGGGGTCGTGACCGTCCTCCTCCATTTCCAGCTTGCCCAGCGCATTTCGCAGCACAGATGAAAAGGTTCGATACAAGTCGATGACGACATGATTTTTGCTGGCGGCAGCAACCGCAATGTGGAACTGAATGTCGGCGTTTAAATATCCTTCCCGGTCCCCCGCCTCCAAAGCCTCGGAACGCTGCTCCAAATAGGAGCGCATAAGAGCAAGGTCATCCTCGTCCCGCCGCATCGCAGCCAGCCGTGCAATTTCAAGCTCTAGCATTCTTCTGACCTCGTACACCTCGAAAATTTCCGCACGACGCAGCCGATGCTCAAGAGGCTCGCGAATTATCTGCACAGAGGAAGCCAAATACGTGCCAAAGCCCTGTTTTTTTTCCAGCAATCCCGCATGAACCAGCACCCGGACGGCCTCTCGAACGGTTGAACGTCCCACTCCGAACTGCTCCATCAGCTCAGGCTCCGTTGGAATTTTGTCGCCTTCCTTTAGCTCTCCCCCGGTAATTTTCTGCTGCAACTGAATAACAACATCGTCAACCAGCTTCGTGCGGTGTACAGATTGAAAAGAAACTCTGGATTTTGAATTCATCAGATCATCTCCCGTTATAGACAGATTATAAAGGCGACATTACGACAATGCAAGCCAAAGTAGCTTCGGAAACAATAATATTTCCCCTGATGCTCCGCCCCCCCCCCCTCATCCCATCACGTAATGTTGTAATGAGTTATTCAATTGGCTTATTCATACGGCAATCCACCAAAATACCCCGAAGCGGTCAATCAGATTGGAGCAATAGGCATTCCAAGGGCATGAACCGGGCGGGTCGATCACGGTACCGCCTTCCTTCAGGATGTCGTATGCCTGCCGGACTGCTTCTTCGCTTCCCATGTCGTACACATTAAAGGCCATCGTCTGCCAGATTGTTTTTTTGCTTGTATCACATGCCTTTGGCGCTTCGCTAACAGCTATAAACAACTCGCCGTTTCGCATCAGCTCGCAATGCTCATATTCATTTTGTTCTTCGTTTAGGAATGCAAGCCCTTTCTCCAGGTTGAATGCCCGACAATAGATGTCGACTGCCTCCACGCTGCTTTTAACATAGACTTGTGAACTGATTTTCATCCTTCTTTTCACCTCTCTCTTCCCCTTTTCGGCTACTTAATAGTAGCGTAGTTAATAAATTCTGGATATGTTGTTCGTCATAACAAGAAAGCACTTCAACATTTTGTTATGGTTTTTCCTCCCAAAACATGTTATCCTTTACTTGCTTTACGAAAAAATACGTTCCTTACACGAAGGGAGAGGTTTTGAATGGCAAACGCAACTACTATGACTATGGTGGTTTCGACTTAAAACCAAATAGCGGGCATACCTGAGAAGGTGCAAGAGCAAAAAAGCGGGGAAAGCTCCGTTTTATTTGGTATGCCATCCAAAGTAACCTTTCGTGAATAGTGCTGTTTGTGAGATACGATAAAGGTCGTATCTTCTTTGCGTATCAAAATGCCGCAAAACAGCAGCTTCAGTCGAGGCTGCTTGTTTGCGGCATTTTTGCGCCTAAAAACGAACTAAAAGGAGCTAACCAACAACCATGATTGATTTAAAAGCTTACGGACTTACAGAAATAAATGAAATTCCTGATGGACTATTGGCCGGCAGAGTGACGGAGCTTCGGCGGGAGCGCTTTACGGTCATGACCGAGCGCGGCGAGGTAAACGCGGTGCTTAAGGGCGCGTTTTATCATACGGCAGAAACGCGCGTGGATTTTCCTTGCGTTGGCGATTTTGTGCTGGTTCGCTACAACGAAAGCGGGGACTCGCTCATTGATACGTTATTGCCGCGCCGTTCCAAGTTTTCACGCGCAGATTATTCGGGCCATGCGGCAGGCTTTGCCAAAACGATTCTGGAGCAGGTTGTCGCAACCAACTTTGATTATGTTTTTATTTTGTCCTCGTTGAATCTGGATTTCAACGTCACGCGCATCATGCGTTATTTGACGCAGGCCAGGCAAAGCGGCGGTCAACCGGTCGTTATTTTGACCAAGGCCGATCTTGTAGATGACTATACGCTCCCGCTTGCCGAGGTCGCTCAAAGTATGCCGGATGTGCCGGTTCACGCCATCTGCAGTCATACAGGCATGGGCTTGAACGAGCTGGAAGCCTACCTGACGCCAGGTAAAACGGTTGTTTTTCTCGGCATGTCCGGCGTCGGCAAGTCCTCCCTGCTTAATGCCTTGATGGAACAGGACGTAATGGCTGTTCAGGCGATCCGGGAAATTGACAGCAGGGGCCGTCATACAACGACGCACCGTCAATTGTTCATGCTCCCTTCCGGCGCAATGGTCATTGATACGCCTGGGATGCGCGAGCTTGGCCTGTTTGATGCGGATGAAGGCATCCGTATAGGCTTTGCCGATGTGGAGGAATGGTTCACGCAATGCCGGTTCACGGATTGCCGCCATCAATCCGAGCCGGGCTGTGCCATTCTCGCCGCGCTTGCCAAAGGCTCGCTGTCGCATGAACGCTGGGAGCGTTATCTTTCACAACAGAATGAAAACCGCTTTGTTCAGGATAAAACAAGCTACCTCATCGAAAAAAATGCTCGAAACAAATATACGGCGATGTGGAGCAAGCAAACAAGAAAAAACGGAGGTCATAAAAGATGACAATGAAACTGTATAAACTAAACGAAGCATTAAGCCAATATTTTAATAAAAGGATTATCTCCGCCGACAGCCAAACCGCTTCATTGCAAGGGGGAACGGTGGGCAATGTTTATCTGGTTACGGGAACAGCCGAAACGGACAAAGGCGAAAAATTGCCGTATCGCATTGTTCTGAAACGCCATAAGGAATATGATCGCTATGGCGATTCCGGTTCCTGGCGCCGGGAATATGACCTTTACAAATCCGATCTGGCATCCACCTTTAGCGATACATTCCGCTGGCCGGCCTGTTATTACGCTGAGCTTATTGAAAATGAAGAGGAGGAGGATGCTGAAAGCGTGCTGTGGCTGGAATATATCAATGGCGTGTCCGGCCTGGATTTGACAGCGGAGATGTATGAACAGGCTGCACTGGAGATTGGACGTTATCAAGGCAGGCTGCACGCGGAGCAGCCGGATGTGCTGAAAAGCCTGACCAACCTGAGCCATGCCAATCTCATGATGGATACGTACCTGCACTATCGTTCATGGCCTGTCGTCTACGATTATGTCCGCTCGGAGGATTGCGCCTTTCCAAAGCATGTGCGGCAAATGTTCATCGACCTTGACGCAAATTCCGACGAAATATTCGAGCGCATCAAAAAGCTGCCTATTGTGCTGAGTCACCGTGACTACTGGGTAACTAACCTGATCGTCGCCGATGGCAAAATAGCCATCATCGATTGGGATACAAGCGGCTGGGGTTATCTCGGCGAGGATATTGCTAGCCTGATTGCGGATGAAGCGGATATTGAGCACATGGTCCAGTATTACCAGCGCTGTATTCCTGCGTATTACAGAGGTTTTTCGCAATATGCGGAGGCATCCGTTGAAGATAACTGCGTATATGAGCTAATCCTGATTATGTTTGGATATCGGCTTGTGGAATGGTATCTCCATGCAGAGGACGAAGACATAAAAACACAGCATTCCCTTGCTCTACAAAAAATTAGTGAAATGAAAAACAGCCCTTTGCAATTTTAAATTAGCCTCAAAATAAAACAAACGCCATGAGTGCCGCAGCGTCGGCATTCCTGGCGTTTGGCTTTTCCTGCACACTTGAGAGCATTCTTGTCCTTCTATGACTATTACTCAGTAAACCTCGCGGTCCGTGTCTTCGAATCCCACTCCACATCAATACCGAGGATTTCTGCAAGCTGCCGGATCGGTAAAAACGTCACGCCTTTTTTAATCGCAGGTACCGTATCTTCCAGCAGCACCTTTTTCCCGTCAACCAGCATCTCAGACTTTCCGATGTGCATGACGATGCTCTTCTCTTCTTTGGTCAGCGTAATTTTCTGTTCGCTTGCTTTCCAATCCACTTCGAACCCGAATACATCCGCAATGGCCCGCATCGGAGCCATCGTTCGTCCATTCTCGATATAGGGCCATCCTTCGACCGTTGCGCTGACATGCAGATATAGCCCGTTCACAACAACCAGGACACGGTTTTTCTTCGCCTCCGCGCATGTAGGAATATCCTGTTCGATCTTCTTGCCATCCACCATTATTGTGAACATGCTCCCCCCTTCAGAAGAACCTTCGCTGGAAGCCCTTTCGCTGACAGTACCATCCCAACTGCCGGTACATGATGGCATCGGCACTGATTCCGACCAGAAGTAATCACTGCTCGCATACGCCGTATTTGTGAATACCAGTACACAAAGCAAGCCGAGCGCACTGTACTTCAACTTTGATATTAACATTTGAATCAGCTCCATTTTCCAAATATTATGTAAATATTTCATTGGGAACCCCTTCTTGATAAGCGGGGATTTGCTATCGGAGAATGACTGGAAGGAAGTCATTTGAAGGCTGCCGGGTTTCCTCTTCCCCGCTTTTATACGTAAAAATCTCGACCTTCGCCTTATCCTCCCCTTCTCCGCTTGCCACAATCTTATAAGATCGGTTCGCACTGCTTTCCCCAGGTACAAAGATAGATCGTGTACCGCTTTGTGCTAAGGGATTCCAGTAAGCTACACGACCGGTTGCCTCGTCTATGACGGCCAGACTAATGGTTGGCGATCTATCCGTCGTTTCTTTGACATCCATGGCCAAGGTTTCTCCACTTTTAATAACAAAGACTTTTCCAAGCTGAACCCCTTCAGAGCCGTCCGTCATCCGGTCAAGTACAGATCTGGGAAGCTTCGCGCTGCCATTGAAAACATCCGTAATTTTAGCTTTCTTGTCATAGGCCGTTAGCAGTTTGTGACCGGTGATATCGCCGTTTTGCATATTAGATAGCAAGAATGTAAATTGTTCTGGAGGCAATATTTCATTAATTACATAAACTCCGCGTTGGATAAGCTCGTCAATAAACGCAGCATGATCATAAGCAAACCTCTTGTTCTCGTACTCCAATTCAAATTCAATTTGGTTCGTAATCATTTTCTTAATGACGCTGTCGTTCTTATAGGCTGCTGCCTTTTCACCAAAAGCGACCGTTACCGTCCGATTCTGAATCGACAATGTGGTTTGGGTCAGGGCTGCTACGCCTGAGTTGGTTTTGTCCTGCCACTGAATACCCACCTTGTAGTAAGGGGCTGTGGTGTTAAAAGAATCCACCTTCAACCCATTCTCATCAATATACAGACCTGCAGGATAAACACCCACTGAGGCATTCCCCAGTGCGGATTGCACATTATCTTCTAACGTTTTGTCTGTATTGTAATAGGTCTTGATTCCGCCGCTGTACTCCGTAATCGGTTGAGGTGCCTTCGCAAATACCAAGGATGATGAGAAAAGAGCTACGGCAGCAATCATTACGGCGGTCACGATGCCGACAAGTGTCTGGCCTCTGCCAGTACTCCGGCTCAAAATAAGCTTGAATCTTCGATATAGTTGTTTCTTAGGCTGAGCCAGGCCGCTGTTGAAGGCTGGAGACGACTGGGAAGCAAAGTGTAAAATCATTTCGCTGTATCGCTTCCTGTCCGTGGAGTTCATCGATTTGGACAAAGCCTCATCCACGGAGTATTCACAGGCTTCGCTTATATTGGCCAGAGCCAGATAAGAAATCGGATTAAACCAATGCAGGCAGTTCACGATCACGGCAATCAACTTGAGCCACGCATCTTTTTGCTTGTGATGAATCAATTCATGCTTTAACGCTAACTGATAATCCTCCATACTCATGTGCTTCAAGGGAAATACAATTTGAGGCTTAAAGAACCCGATAAGCATAGGCGAATGCACATGTTGGCTGGCCATCACATTCAAGCCTTCCGCATGATCAATCCGCATACCTTGAAGCGCCTTGCGCTTGAATCGAAAGTAACCTAAGAAATAAAAGCTCAGCATGACGACAAAACCGACGACCCAGATCCCGATAATCCAGGCTTCTGCAGATCCAGCTGGAGAATGAACAGCTCCTGGCGTCGCGAGCCCTTCAGCGGAAGAAACGGCCAGCTCTTGCACTTTCGTCTCTGCGGCAGCAGCCGTACTTCCGTTAAAGGAAGCTGCACCGGATTCCTGAATGAAGGACTGGGGATAAAGGGCAGGCACATTGAATTGAAGCGGCACCAGGAACAGCAGCAGGACCGACAGACTGACATAATAGTACCAGCGTCCGCCGCATTTTGCGGCAAGCTTTGTTTTAAGAAGTATGAGACACAGGCTGGCGATGCTGCCGGCCAGGGTGGTCATTAGCAGCCATTTAATCATGGAAATCAGTCTCTCGGTTAATAAATTCACGGAGCTCTTCAATATCCTTTTTAGTCAGGTTCTCGTCTTGGAACAAGGCACTGATCAGGCTTTTGGCAGAGCCGTTATGAATCGAACGTACAAAGCTCTGCGTTTGCATTTTTTGGTATTCAGCTTCGCTTATGGCCGCCCAATACTCATGAGCATGTGATCGTCCGAGCTTGATGGAATTCAGAGCGCCTTTGTCAATCAGTCTTCCGGCCAGAGTGAGCAGCGTTGTAATTTTTTTATCGGGCAGCTTCTCCGCGATTTCCTTGGTGGTCATCCTTGAACCGTTTTCCCATACGACCTGCATAATCTCCATTTCCGCCTTGGTAATTTGCATAGAATCAACTCTCCCTTCTTTCGTTTCTACAATATGTTTTTTATTTTACACCTTGTAGAATGAAAGGTCAATATATCCAATTTTCTTTGTTATTTAGCACATAGTCCAGTATTACCAGCGCTGTATTCAAGCGTATTACAGAGGTTTTTCGCAATATGCGGAGGCATCCGTCTCCTCCCGCTCCACTCCGGAATACAACTTGGTAATGAGCTGATAAAACAGATGAATTTCTTCATCCGAATAATCACTGAATATGCCATTTAATTTTTCCGTATGCAGGGCAAAAACTTTATCCGAATAGCTGACAGCCTTTTGCGTTAAGGAAAGTGACGTATTTTTTTTATTGCCTGCTTCATGGCTGATGGTAATAAAGCCTTTTTCCTCAAGCGCTGCAGCCAGCTTTTTTACATTTTGCCTGGAAGAGCCCAATAAATGCCCCAAATGAGTAAATGTCGTAACCTCATCCGAATGCTTTATCATCATCACCAGCATAAATTGCTTCAGCGTAAGCGCCTCGTCCGTTTTATCAAATATGGTTTGCAGACGATTTTGCAAAATGGATATGCTGGAAAAAATGCCCCTTATCTCGTTTTCCCTTTTTCCTGCAAATGCCTCAATCATGTGATCGATTTCCATAACCAACCTCCCTGTGTCTTCTTCGTTAGTTGCATTATAGTAACTAGTTGCTATAATGTAAATGAGTAACTAGTTACCAAAAGAAAGGGATACAGCTATGACTATAAAAAGAATAACAACCATCATTGTTGGCTCAATCGTCCTGTTAGCGGCAATCACAGCTTTATATGGAGTGTTTTCCAATCAATCCATTAACGAGCATCAGGTTGTTCAGTCGATTTTTGGCGAGTCTGTTCAATTGTACGGAAAAGGCTTGTATCATAATGAATCCGTCTCAATGGCTTCACAGGTAATCGCCCAGGAGATCGTCACGTTAGCGGTTGTTGTCCCCTTTTTGCTATATTCTCTGCTCCTTGCCAATCAAGGAAAACGAAAAGGCGAAGTGCTGCTGGCGGGCACATTGGCTTATTGTCTCTATATGTATGCAACGTATTGCTTTGTCGCCGTGTACAATCCTTTTTTCCTGGTTTATGTTGTATTAATGTCATTGTCTTTTTTTGGCTTTATTATTACGATGTATGGACTTATCTCAAAAAGGGACACCCTCCATTTCTCCAAGCTTCCAAACAAATATATCGGCTATTCCACTGTTGCATTAGGCTCCATCATATTGCTTATGTGGCTGGGCCGATTAATTCCCCCTCTGCTGCAAGGAAGCACGCCAAGCGACCTGGAGCATTACACGACCTTTCCAATCCAGGCGCTTGATCTTGGCATTGTAGTCCCGCTTGCCATCATTGGGGGAATCGCTTTTGCCCGCAAAAAGAACTTAGGTTATCTGCTGGTGCCTGTTATTACGATCAAAGGAATTGCCATGCTGCTGGCCATCGACGCTATGATTGCTTCCATGCTGATAAACGGGATTTCTATTGACGTTGTAGAGATGTTTGTTTTCCCACTGTTTACCGCGCTCTTTTGCTTCAACTTAGTTGTTGTCATGAAAAATCTGCAGGAGCAAAAAATATAAAATGAATTATTGAACATACCCCTTAACAAAAGCGATATAGAAATCGGAGCCGGACCCTTTTATTGTCAAAGGGATTTCGGCTTTTTTGCTTTCATCTTAAAGGAATCTTCAAACTTAGCTGTTACTCTACCATCATCACGATACAAGAAGGGACTTTTGATGATGGATATGATTCTTCAAACAACCAATCTGTGCAAAAGCTTTAAAGGGCAGCTTGCGGTTAATAACGTATCTCTTCACATTCGGAGAAACGCAGTATACGGCCTTTTAGGTCCAAACGGCGCCGGCAAATCGACGATTCTAAAAATAATTGCCGGGATGATCCAGCCTACCTCCGGCAGCATTGAATTTAACGGACATACATGGAAACGCAGCGACCTGGCGGACATTGGTGCCTTAATAGAAAGACCGCCGCTTTATGATCATTTAACAGCCTATGAAAATTTGAAGGTCCGAACACTGGCTTTAGGCTTGCCCAAGCAGCGCATCCAAGAGGTGCTGGATATAGTGCAGCTTAAAAACACAGGAAAAAAACGAGCCGGACACTTCTCCTTAGGGATGAAGCAAAGATTGGGAATCGCCCTGGCTTTGCTATCGCAGCCAAAATTGCTTATTTTGGACGAACCAACAAACGGGTTGGACCCAATCGGTATTCAGGACCTGCGAAAGCTGATCAAATCGTTTCCCGAAAGGGGAATAACCGTTATTTTATCCAGTCATATTTTATCCGAGGTTGAACAAATTGCCGATCATATCGGCATTATCGCCTCTGGATATTTAGGCTATGAAAATGAAATACAGCCGGGTACCGATTTGGAGAGTACTTTTATGGAAGTGGTCGGCACGTACAGGGAGGTTAACTAGATGATGATTGGAATTATACGATCCGAGCTGTTGAAAATGCGCCACACCTTTTCTTTAAAGCTGGTGTTTTTGGCGCCGGTTATAACGGTTTTAATAGGGTATGTATTAAGCCCGCACGACTTCCAATATTCTGCTTACAATTGGTGGTACACGATGCTTCTTCCCATTATTGTTGCAATGTGGTCGGCTAATACGGTTATTCAGGAAAAAAACACCGCTATGCAAAACATAGTTTGCTTGCCGGTCAAATCGCAGAAGCTATGGATGGGCAAAATAGCCGCTCTTTCTGTCCTGCTTCTTTTTTCAAATATGCTCTTATGGTGTATAGCTTCATTGGTTGGCGGCATTACAGCCGCAAGCCTTCCGCTTATGGACAGCTTTATAGGCTGCTTGCTGCTAGTGCTCACTTATTTATGGCAATTGCCTGCTATAGCTTGGTTAGCCCATAAATCGGGATATTTGTTTGCCGTATTGGCGTCATCTGCCGCAACGATCATTTTGTCGGCTGTCAGCGCTACAAAGCCCTGGTTTATGTTGAATCCATTCGGCATTCCGGCTCGCGTCGTTACGCCTTTTTTTAACATGCACCCTAACGGCATTCCTTTAGAAAACGGCTCTCACCTGCTAGATACCGGGATAGTTTTGCCGGCTATCGGCATCAGCTTATCGCTTGCCGCCGCTCTTATTTGGGGATGTTCAAAATGGATCGGCAGCGGAGGCCCATCCCATGCTTAATTATGTCCGTTATTTAAAAAGCGACCTTTACAAGCTTTATCATTCCAGCTTTTTTGTTATTCATCTGTTGATTCCAACATCTGGAGTCGCTATGCTGTTACTGTTTGCGGTAATTTCCAACAGCGATACTCCCGCCAAGCTGGCTGCCTTTTGTCAGTTTATAGCTATCGCTTTTCCTTTTATTATCAGTATGGTTTGTTTTATGCTGGTTGAGCAAGAGGCCAAAGCCGGCCACTTTCAAAACATCCTTTGTCTGCCGGGCAGAAAAGCCGTCCTTTTATCCAAATTAACCATTTTACTGGCTTCCGGCCTTTTCTCTGTGCTGTTGACCAGTACATCCTTTAGTATCTTGTTCCCTCTCGTTAGCGAAGCAGCGGAAATCCCGATTGGATTTTATACGTTGATCCCGTTGGTTTTGTGGGGAAGCCATCTTTTCCTTTATTGCTTTCACCTTTTGATCGCATTCCGTTTTGGAAAAAACGTGGGAATAGGGCTAGGCGGGTTAGGAAGCCTGCTGGCGGCGCTGCTTTATACGGGGTTGGGCTCGGGGCTTTGGTTTGTTGTTCCTTATGGGTGGGGGATACATTTTTCGATGTATGCACTTCAAAGCCTGCTGGGAGTTATCCCTTCTGATCTAGCAGAATTTCGATTGGGCTTTGTTTTTTCCGCTCTGTTTACTTGTGCAATAATCGTAACACTTCCCGTATGGTTCTCAAGATACAATGGCAATAGAGCATCTGATTAGGGCAGGCGCATATGAAATTGAAGGGGGAGTTACGAATGGCCCATATCCTGGTTGTTGATGACGAAAAACCAATGCTGCAGCTTGTCAAAAAAGTGCTGGAAAAAGATAACCACCTCGTTACCGTACAATGGGATGCGGAGGCTGTTGCGGCCATGGATTTTTCAAAATACGACTTGATTTTGCTGGACATTATGATGCCTAAACTAGATGGCTTTAAGCTATGCAAGCAAATACGGGGAGGCGTGGATTGCCCTATCATTTTCTTGACCGCAAAAACGCAAGAAAAGGATATTGTTCAAGGCTTGGGCTTTGGCGCGGATGATTATATTACGAAGCCATTTGGAACAAGCGAGCTGTGTGCAAGGGTGAATGCCCATTTGCGGCGCGACGTCAGAGAAAAAACAAACGCTTTTATGTGCTCCGGCGTTATTTTTCATATCGGTGCCAGGGAAGCCGAGGTGCAATCCGCCAAAATCCCTTTTACCAAAAGCGAATACGATATATGCGAATATCTTGCTTTACACCGCGGGCAAACGTTCAGCCGGGAGCAAATGTATGAAGCGGTTTTTGGCTTTGATGGAGAAAGCGATGCTTCCGTCATTTCGACTCATATCAAAAATATTCGTTCCAAGCTATCCGTCTTTGATCTGACAACAATTGAAACCGTTTGGGGCGTGGGGTATAAATGGGTGTAACAAAGCTTCGTTCCATATTTATGAGATTTATTTTGTTCCTTATTGCCGGAGCCGGCTTCATTGTTGTGCTCAATTTAGGACTTTATCTATATGGAGTAGATACAGGCCATATTTATCCGTTACATAAAATGACTGCCGAAATGGAACAGGCCAAAAGCAAGCTGCAAACGGTGAACGAGATTACGGATGATATCATCCCTTCGTTCAGTAAATATGCCCTGTATACAAAGGAAGGCGAATATATACGCGGCTCTGTGAAGGCTAAGGATGCCCCATCCATATGGGAGCGAGCCGTCCAAAATAAACAAATAAGCAGCAGCTCCTTTCTATATACGGTCATAAACCGGGATCAGGAGGTAGTGGTGCTAAAATATCTGATGACCGCTCAATTTCATAATCCGGTTGTTCAGCGCTTCATTCCATCTGCAGATTTATTTGTCATCCTTGTAGCCTTATTAGAATTATTAATACTGCTGCTTTGTGTCTCTTATTCATTTGGCAGCTATTTTAAGAAAAGGATGGATACATTGCTGACCGTTGTTCAAAAGGTCGAGCATCAGGATTTGGACTTTGAAATAAAAAAAACGAAGTTATTTGAAATCGACCAGCTGCTTGATGCGCTGGAGCAGATGAGACAAGCCTTAAAAAAATCGTTAAGCGAGCAATGGCAAGCCGATAAAATGCGGCAGGAGCAAATTTCCGCCTTGGCTCATGATTTGAAAACGCCATTAACTATCATTCGAGGAAATGCAGAATTGTTGTCCGATACAGAGCTATCTGATGAGCAAAGGGAATACGCCGACTACATTGGAGGCAGCTCCATTCAGGTCCAAACGTATATTCAGACATTAATGGAGGTCGCAAGGTCATGGGACAGCTATCCCCTGCAATTTTCTCCAACCAGCCTGGAGCCATTTTTGGCCGAGCTTGAAAATCAGGCAAAAGGGTTATGTTTTGTTCAGCATATTAACCTGGAATGGGAGTGCCAGCATCAATCCTTGCGGATCGATATAGATCGGCATTTGCTCATGCGCGCGCTTGTCAATGTGGTCGCCAATGCGGTTGAGCATACACCCGCCGGAGGAACCATTGCCATTAACGTTGATGAGCAGGATAATAAGCTGTTGTTTATTATTACGGATACCGGTAACGGCTTTTCGGATGAAGCCTTGAAATACGGGGCGGAGCCCTTTTTTATGGGCGATAGCAGCCGCCACTCCAAATCCCATTTTGGCATAGGACTATTCGTAGCCCATTCGGCTTGCCAAAAGCATGGTGGAGAGTTGATATTGGAAAATCGTTCTGGTGGCGAATGCGACGGGGTTAGTGAGAGCAGCGTGTATGGCAATGGTGGCAGCAAAAGTGGTGGAGGTAGGGTCACTTTGGTTGTTCCTGTTTATAAAAGATCATTAATTAATAGAATTAATGAAATTTCTTAAACTCCTTAATCTCATTAAGCACCTCTAATTAAGGGTGAAAAAAAGAGCCGAAACCCGGAGGAAACTGGGTTTTTGGCTCTTTTGAATTTATTTCTACGTTATTTCAGCCTGCGGGCGATTACCGCTAAACGACCATTTTGAGTCGAGTACTCGCATGTAGACAAAATCATAAGCGTATCGCCAAATTGAGCCGTTACGCCCGTGTCGTATAGAGCAAGCTGCTTAATGTTTTGAACATATGAATCGAACTCTTCGGGTGTACTTACATTCTCAATCTGATAGTATTTAAAAACATCGTCCGATTTACGATAAACTTGTGAAAGAATAACGGCAATAATTTCATATTCCTGCTTTTCGTACAGCGTGCTGAACTGGAACGTTGTATGCTCTTTATAAAAGCTTTCCTTTTTATACTTCATTAAGTCTTTAAACATCCAGCCGCTTTTCATGTGGTGTCCATGAATCAGCGAGATGTCCGTTCCGTTGGTTCGGCTATGCTCGTCTAAAAATGGGAGGCCGCTTTGATTTTCCAATTTATCGAAATCATGATTGAGATAATAATCCGCATCCTGTAAGTTCTGCATGACCGGATATTCGATCCGGGTGCCTTCCACCTTTAGCCAGCCAACGATGTCCGAGTTTCTCTCGTAAAGCTCTCGGAATTCTGGAAGCATAACCGGCTCTTTCGGCTTGTCGGTCAAAAGAGAAGGGGATGCATTCCCTTCTCCTTTATCCAACTCTTCCTTTAAGGTGATTCCCAGCTCTTCGATTTTCTGCCGCTCGTCATAATCCCTAAGAAATATTCTCGTCAGATTGGCTAGCGAAAATACCAGCATAAGGAAGGAAACAGCGATAAGAATTTTTTTGCTTTTACTCATTTTCTTACCGCCCTTCACATTATTGACTAAGCTTTTTCTTCTTGTTGCTGAGGAGACAAAGCCCTATCGTTAATAAGGACGCCAGCGCCAAAATCATATAGCGGATGGGCGATGCATCGTTATCTCCGGTTTTTGGAACATTGTCAAGCTCGCTGCCGACATTGCCAGCTCCGTCAGTACCGCCTGAGCCGTTAGTGGAGCTATTGTCGGTTTCACCGCTACCGCTGCTGGTTTCGCTGCTACCGTTGTCGGTTTCGCCGCTTCCGTTGTCGGTTTCACCGCTTCCGTTGTCGGTTTCACCGCTTCCGTTGTCGGTTTCACCGCTTCCGTTGCCGGTTTCACCGCTTCCGTTGTCGGTTTCACCGCTTCCGTTGTCGGTTTCACCGCTTCCGTTGTCGGTTTCACCGCTACCGTTGTCGGTTCCGCCGCTACCGTTGTCGGTTCCGCTGCTACCGTTGTCGGTTCCGCTGCTACCGTTGTCGGTTCCATCGCTTCCGTTGTCAGTTCCACCGCTTCCGTTGTCGGTTCCGCCGCCGCTTCCGTTGTCAGTTCCGCCGCCTGAACGGATCGGCTTCATTGGCACGTCATATCTTACGATGTCGAAGTCGACCGAAATCGTTTGACTTCTGTGCGTCTCGTAGCCTTCCTTCGTTACGATCAAATAGTAGTCCGCCTCAGGATATACCATGTACGCATAGAATCCGTTCGCATCGCTATCCTGCTCCGGGCTCTTATTGTCATGCGGCGGGAAGTTGTGAACCGCAGGAAGCGTTACTTTCGTATCTGGCGTGCGACCGTTATCTCTGTTCCGCTGCGTATCCGCATAATACAGCGTAACCTTCGCTCCAGTGATTTTTGTGCCGGTAACGGCATCTCCTGTTGTTTCATCATAAACCGTGCCGTAAGGGTCGACCAATTCCTCCGAAATATTCAGCTCTCCATTAGCTTTTACGTCCAATTGCGCCACTTTCAGGAGCAGCTCTTCGCCCGTATCGGCTTGATAGCGAACTTCCATCGTGTAGTTTTGCTCGCTCAGCCCCTCCACGGAAAAAGTCCCGTTCGCAGCCATCGGAAACGCCTTAGGATGGCCATTTTCCTTCAGGTAATTGCCGTCCTTATCCTTCAAATAAATACGCATATGGCTGGTGAACGAATGGTCGAATAGCTCCGTTGCTCCATTTGGCTGTTTGAACATCACGATGCCTACCGCCGTAATATCTGCCGGAACGGTTTCGTCCGTCACACTGCCGGCCACATTTGCTTTTTGCGTGAACTCAACTGGAACCTCGGTTCCGCCTATCTGATACCGCTTTGTATACGTGATCGTATAGCCGGTACCTGCTGCGGCCGGAAGAGAATATTCACCCTTCTCGTTCGTCACCGCCTGTGTTTGCTGGCCTGTCTTCAGATCAGTCACTGTAATCGGTGCATTCGGAATGGCCTCTCCCGTATTGTTGTCACGCAGCACGCCTTCCAGATAGGGGCGAGTGTTGACAAAGTGTGCCTCAGCCGCTATATTTTCCGGAACCGTACCCGTAGAGACAAAACTTTCAGGCTCCGTCACATAGCCATCCGTCGTATAATCCTCCTGTGTAACCTTATACTGAAGATACGTCGGCAGTCCTTGCACAACGAAGGTTTCGCCATCTGCAAGCTCAAAGCTCTCTCCGCTCTTGATCATGCCCGTGCTGCCATCTGACTTCTCATAGACGTAAGATCCGTCCGATCCCTCGCCTGTAAAAACAACCGTGTACGTAAACAGCTTCTGCTTGTCATCAGCTTTACCTTTAACCGTGTTGCTGATGAGCAGTCCGCCCTTTATGACCCGGGTGTTCGTAAACGGGATAACCTCATCCTCGCCTTTTATCACTCCGGTGCCCTTAAGCTCCTGTGGAAACGTCACGTATCCATCGGCTGTGTAGTCTGTTTGAACGACTGTATAGTTCAGATGCTCCGGCAGATTCAAAATAGTTAACGTTTCTCCGTCCTTGAGCCTGAAGCTATCGCCGGACTTAATGAAGCCCGTGCTGCCATCCGACTTCTCGTATACATAGCTTTCGTCTTTGCCTGCATCCTCGAAGCTGACGGTATACTGGAACTCCCTAGACTTATCTCCGCCGTTGCCCATAACCTTATTGCTGATGGTCAGATTGCCCAGCTTAGGCAGAGGCTTCATTGGCACGTCATATCTTACGATGTCGAAGTCAACCGAAATCGTTTGGCTTCTGTGCGTCTCGTAGCCTTCCTTCGTTACGATCAAATAGTAGTCCGCCTCAGGATATACCATGTACGCATAGAATCCATTCGCATCGCTATCCTGCTCCGGGCTCTTATTGTCATGGGGCGGGAAATTGTGAACCGCAGGAAGCGTTACTTTCGTATCCGGCGTGCGACCGTTATCTCTGTTCCGCTGCGTATCTGCATAATACAGAGTAACCTTTGCTCCAGTGATTTTTGTGCCGGTAACAGCATCTCCTGTTGTTTCATCATAAACCGTACCGTAAGGGTCGACCAATTCCTCCGAAATATTCAGCTCTCCGTTAGCTTTTATGTCCAATTGCGCCACTTTCAGGAGCAGCTCTTCGCCCGTATCAGCTTGATAGCGAACTTCCATTGTGTAGTTTTGCTCGCTCAGCTCCTCCACGGAAAAAGTTCCGTTCGCAGCCATCGGAAACGCCTTGGGATGGCCATTTTCCTTCAGGTAATTGCCGTCCTTATCCTTCAAATAAATACGCATATGGCTGGTAAACGATTGGTCGAATAGCTCCGTTGCTCCATTTGGCTGTTTGAGCATCACGATGCCTACCGCCGTAATATCTGCCGGAACGGTTTCGTCCGTCACGCTGCCGGCCACATTTGCTTTTTGCGTGAACTCAACAGGAACCTCGGTTCCACCTATCTGATACCGCTTTGTATACGTGATCGTATAGCCGGTACCTGCTGCGGCCGGAAGAGAATATTCACCCTTCTCGTTCGTCACCGCCTGTGTTTGCTGGCCTGTCTTCAGATCAGTCACTGTAATCGGTGCATTCGGAATGGCTTCTCCCGTATTGTTGTCACGCAGCACGCCTTCCAGATAGGGGCGAGTATTGACAAAGTGCGCCTCCGCCACGATATTCTCCGGAACCGTACCTGTGGAGACAAGACTTACAGGCTCCGTCACATAGCCATCCGTCGTATAATCCTCCTGCGTAACCTTATACTGAAGATACGTCGGCAGTCCTTGCACAACGAAGGTTTCGCCATCTGCAAGCTCGAAGCTTTCTCCGCTCTTGATCATGCCCGCGCTGCCATCCGACTTCTCATAGACGTAAGAGCCATCCGATCCCTCGCCTGTAAAAACAACCGTGTACGTAAACAGCTTCTGCTTGTCGTCAGCTTTACCTTTAACCGTGTTGCTGATGAGCAGTCCGCCCTTTATGACCCGTATGTTTGTGAACGGAACACTTTCATCTTGGCCTTGCATAATTCCGGTGCCGTACCGTTCCTGCGGAGACGTCACGTATCCGTCGGTTGTGTAGTCCGTTTGGGTAACGGTATATTGCAATTGCTTAGGCAGATCCAGAATATCCAGCGTATCTCCGTCCTTGAGCCTGAAGGTGTCGCCGGACTTGATCGTACCCGTGCTTCCGTCCGACTTCTCGTATACATAGCTTTTGTCCTTGCCCGCATCCTCAAAGCTGACGGTATACTCAAAATCCTTCGACTTATCGCCGCCATTGCCCATAACAAGATTACTAATGGTCAGCTTGCTGACGATTCGTTCATTAATAAAGTCCGCCTTGTGATCGCCTTTATTCTCGATCGTGCCGGATAATTCTCTCGTCTCCGGCGTGGTCGTATAACCGTCAACCGTCGTATAATCGGCTTCGGTTACGGTATAGACCAGATCTCTGGGCAATGCCGGAATCGTTACGGACTCCTCATGCTTCAAGGTAATCTTGTCACCGCTCTTAATCATGCCGAATGTATTGTCCGGCTTCCTATAGACGTATTCTCCGTCCTTGCCTTCGCCAGTAAAGGTCACTGTGAATTCAAAATATTTAAGAACATCGCCGCCGTTGCCTTCAACTTTATTGCTGATGGTCAGCTTTCCTTGCGCCGGCGTAGGCACAATCAGAGGGTCGTCGGAGGTTACTTTTACGCCATCAACCCAGATAGGCTTCCCGGGCGTATTCCCGACGTATACCTGATAAATCCTTGTGGTTGGCAACCATGTTGTTGTATCAATATACGTTTCCTTCAGCTCGTAATACCCCGGGTCCGGGAACAACAGATTAAGCCTTCCGCCATTGCCCGTTGTTCCTTTGGCGATTTCAGTACCGTTGTCCTTTTTGAAGAGCGTAAACACTACGCCATTCAACGGATTGCCATCGGGATCTACCTTTTTCATGGGCAGAAGGGCATTGGAGGTTGAACTGCCGGCGACGTCGGAGCTATCCAGCGTGCTTTCACTTCTGGCGCTGACGGATTTCAGCTTGTCATCGCCCTCCAGCTTGATCACATTGCCCATTTTGTCACCGGGCTTTGCTATCGTTGGATCGACCTCGGTTTGGTATACAAACTGATAAAACTTGTTTGGATCGGTCATTTTGAAGGTTAGCACCGTCGTGCCATTGTCACCCGGCACTGCTTCTACCTGAACTTCGGCATTCGGGTCGCTCAGATCCAATGCCGCGCCAACTCGCTGCAGCGCGCCGCTTGGCGTAAGCTCGGCAGGATACACGGCCATGCTAGGCGTCGTAAGCACAAGCTTTCCGTTTACTTCATAGCGCGGATTCATGCCTGCGCCCAGGGTGTCCTGCAAATAAACGCCTTGCTCCATATTAAATGGCGGCGTATAATTCACTGTCCATTCCAGAACGCCTGGCACCGGCTTGGTCACCGATTTGCCCAAGGTCTGTATAGGCACGATGATTCTGCGTTGCTCGGTGTGAACCATTTCCTCTCCGCCCCATGTCATATGAAGGTCGGCCTTGTTACTCAGCACCTGTTTGTCCGTGCCGTTAGTCGTATATTCCTCCAAATATTTCTCTAATGCTGCATTGGATGGTCTAGCCTTTACTAAAATGACATAAGGGCTTTCCAATTTGGAGAAGGTGAAGGTTCCTACGTTTCCGCTATGGGAGAAGCTTACTACATGGGCATTCGAGCCTGGTTCTATGATCGTTTTGACGTCGTTTTTAACGCCGTATTCGGTACCCGAGCTATTATCCGAGTAGCCTTTCCAAAGCTCAAAGTATTTGTCCTCGGAAAACGGAACGAATTCCCAGCCTTCCGGCAGCGTATCCACTAGCTTGATATTGCTTATAACTCGGCTTCCGCCATCCTTGGCCATTTCGTCCGTGTTGTACCCCGGCATATTCACCCCTAGACGGAAGGTAACCGTTTTGGTTGTCCTGTCATAGCCAGCAATCGTCCATGCTTCGTTGCTATCATTTCTAATATAGCTGCCGGGATGATTGGGAGTCACACTTTCGAATGTGCCATCCTCTTTCAATGGCCTTGATGCAAAAAGCATATCCTTGTTCAGCATACGGAGATGAAGATTAACGGAGTTTTGCGCCGTTTTGACGCTTGCTCCCTCAATCAGCACAGCCCGGTTCCAGTGTGTTTTTCCAGCGCCAGCATCCTGCCTAAAGAGAATATCCGGCCTGGTCTCAAGCGAACGGAAGCTGAAGGATGCAGCGGTGTCGGTGTACCCGGTCGCTTTGATCAAATCCGCTACGACTTCGCCGTTCACCGTCAAAGGAATGACCTTCAAGGTTAAGCCGCTTGCGCTCTTTAGGGAACCCTGGTGATATTGCTTCCAAAGCTGGGCTGTATTAATGCCCCCCTTGATTTTCGCAATTGTGTCCGCGCTAACCTCGCCGGTTTCATCCACGGCGTTGTTCAGGACATTCAAATCCCCGCCGTGTACCAGTACATCATATACCGCTGCATTCGGCAGGGCATATTGCGGCGTTAGATTAACGGTCCACGTGATGCCGCCCAGATTATAATCCTCCATCGTAATCGCGCCTGCTTTTGTAAACGTATGCGCACCGATCGTGATGATTGCTTCGTCAGTTACAGTAGCAGGTCTTAAACCTGTTGTTACATCATTATTCTGAATGCCATCCGGAGTGTCCAGATTCCAGTTGGCACGCGGGTCGATTCTAAAGCTGGAGCCGCTTGTTACCTTACTCTTAATCACTAATTCTACTTTGCCGTTAATAGCCCCAAAAGAATAAACGCCGTTTAAATCCGGAGTGATTTCCGTTACGTCAGATACAACGCCATTTTCCCATGTTTGCCACTCGGCAGATAGAAACTCCAGCCCAGCAGGCAATACATTAGTAATCGAAAGGTCCTTTAAACCTTTTTTGTTATATTGGTTTACAACAACTCTCCAAGAGATGGTTTCATTGGGATGGTCATAAGAACCGGAGGCTTGAATCCAGTCGGGCGCAATCCACGATTCCCTTACCGCACTGGCCTTTACATCAGCGCTCGAATCCCTCAGTTCGACTTTTGGATCAAAACGTTGCCCGCCATCCCGACCGGGATCGATGGCCACATTACGATACTCTTTATAGAACATATCCTTATGAAACCAAGCTTGATACGTAACCTTTGGCTCAACCCCCGTTCCCGCCGGGAAAACGTAGCTGAGACCGCCGTCTGCATCAATGTCCGGGTCTGCCTTAGTGCCGTTTACCTCGAAGGACCCAGGTACATAGACCATACGATAATCGGAAGGCTTCGTATAAAACGTCATCCCGTCGAGCGTCAGCTTGATTTTTTCATCAAGCACGTCAAAAGACGATGGAGTAGACTCGATAGTCAAATAACCATCCTGATAACCCGGGACGGTGACATACCACCAGGTCCAGCTTCCATTCTTCGGCCAGTTGTTCCCTGCCAGGTTAATTCGGTATCCCGGCGTAACATCCGGATTCTTCAGCTCGTAAGCTCCTCCGAAAATCGAGATGGCCTTTGTTTCACCATACGCCATTCCCGTTACATCTGCATCGGCAGTCGTTTCAAAGGTGAAGCTGACACCTCGTCCAACCCCATTGAAAAAGTTATCATCGCCGTTAAATACAATCCTGATACTATTAGGAGTGAAATAGACGGTACCGAGCTGTCTTGTGCCTGAATCCGTTAGTGCATTCAGGGGTCTAGCAGCTGTCGGCAGGACCACTTCCTTGAAGTAGTCGTCTCTTTTTAGCTCAATCCAGTCTCCCTTTTGGATGTAACTTTCAGGATCTGCATTAGTTGGGTCCGTATCATCGCCATTCACAGGTACCTTAAGATCTGCCGATTTGAGAGTAAACGGCTGTCTCCCCTGAATCGTACCGCCTGTATGAACAATGGCGCTTCCCTGTGTCACTTCCAAGGGAAAGGCTGAATTAGCCCCCATAAATACCGCGGTTTTGTCCGTCGGACCTACCGCCATTAATTGAAAATTGTTCAGCGTGTCGGGTTCGTTCGCCACTTCCGTTTCGGGGTCGTTTTGCACACTCTCCGCATCGGACTCAGAAAAAACCTCTTCCTCATTCGGCAAGTCTGCTTCAATGACCGTTTCCGTTTCGGATTCGTGTGGGACGCTCTCCGCGAATGCGGCAGCAGGGAGCATCACCGTCTGCAAGACAAGCAGAAGCGCCAAAAATAATGGCAGCAACACTTTGCTCACATTGCTATTTCGTTTCGACACCAAAGTCTCCTCCATTCCACTACATCTGCGCTCTAGTTTGTTGACAGTAGGATGATCCTTCGGTATAACGCCTCACGCGAATAACCCCATGCTGTTTGCCCGGCAGCTATGTAAACCATCGGAAACTCAAAAAAACAAGCAGAAATGGTGCACGCCAGGTACGCAAAAGGGGATCTGTCCTTCGTATTTCCTCCTCCTTTCTCTTCAGGAATCTTCGTCATAATGCATACCAAAATGGAATAATGCACCAATTGTCAATGCGCATCCACAATTATACTAGGCCAATCTGTACAAAAAATAGACATGGCTCGCCATAGTGCCTTGGGCATAAAAAAACTCCCTTTTATTTGCGGAAATAAGCAAATAAAAGGGAGTATTTTTGAACATCTATTTGTTGAAGGTAAATTGGAAAATCCATCATGCCAATGTCAGAAACCTTATAAGTCAAGGTTTCGGTTCATTAGTAAGTGAGAATATTTACTAATCTATTCCCACTCGATCGTTGCAGGCGGTTTCGACATAACGTCGTACACGATACGGTTAACGTTTTCCACTTCGTTGACGATACGAACAGAAATTTTCTCAAGCACATCCCAAGGGATACGCGCCCAGCCGGCCGTCATGCCGTCGATGGATGTTACGGCGCGAATGCCTACCGTGTAGGAGGAGGTGCGTATTATAGAATTAATTACTATTCATTTTCTACGTTGTTCGGTATATCAATTGTAGTGGGTAAAATGACCAATATAAATAGCAAAAGATATCACAAAAAGCTGAGTTATGAGGATTTTCATAACGCAGCTTTTTGTTTAAGTTAAATGTATTCACCATGGTGACCACCAACTCTGTTGAGTTTTAATTGTTTTTGTAATTTCGAAATCATTAATCCGTTTACTCTTCTCATATGCATTTTCGATATACGTATTCGGACTTTCGACAAAATCATCTTCAGTTACCAAGGATATATACGAGCCATTTAGAGAATCTACACTCTGGCAATTCGGGCAAGCATATACAGGATCTTTTTGGTTTGTACGATTCTTGATGATAATCTCATACAACTTGCTTTCATCAATGCTTCTTGACTTGCAACCATCAGAATTTGTAACCGAACTAAGAATCCACCCAGATCCACCAAAATAATAATCTTTTTGGATTACCCCTACAATGCCATTACTTCTTGACGTTCTGTCTTCTCTAGTAATCTCCTTCAAAGAGTATTCAATTTCCCAATCAATCCAGTTACTCTGCTTCATATTTGGAGAGATAACAACAATAGTTACCGAAGTATCAAAAATCATGCTCTTAAGATGATTTTTAATGGTTTCTGTCTTTCTGTCTGCCAAATTAGGTGAGGTGCTGGTTTCACCTTGATAATAACGAGCATCTGCGCCAAGAGCCTTAATTATTCGATCTCTTGTATTTTGAGCTTCGCTATACTTATAAGAAATGAATGTTTTGCGTGCCATACCTGAACCTCCCCCATTATTGCCTTTTTCTTTTTTCAAGCATATTCACAATCTCAATTACAGTGTTAATCAACACTTTGTCAGTCTGGCTCACATCGCCCAGCAATTGATATCTATCTTTCAGTCCAACATCGGAAACATACCGTTCAAAATCATTAAAGACAATCTCCCATATTTTTTTAGCAGTAAAGTCGGTCGCACCAATGGGAATGGGTATTACGCCGAGATTCACGCTTATTTCGAACTCTTTAATCATGCCATTTGCTTCTACTACAGTACCAGTTAAAGCATCAATTTTATTACCAAACATAAAAATGGAAATCCCTACATTTTGAATCATGTTATTTCTGTGCTTAGTCCACGATTCCTTTATAGGGATTTGACCAGTTGTATTTTGGGGAAAAGGTCTCGAAATCAGACGCTCTTCTACCCGCTGACTTCTCGTTTTATAGATTTCTTCCAACGCACCCGAGACTACACAACTGCCCACTCCGAGACCAAAGCCAGTCACAATATTGTTCCCGTTTTTGATTATTGCTTTACTGAGGTTACTTGCGAACTCTAGACAGCGCTGCTCCCCCCAATTTCCATAGTCAGAAGCACTACCGGAAACAAATAAATTTCTTCTCTTGTATTGCTGTTCCACTTCCTTAAGTATGGCCGTAATATCCTCATATTGATTTACCAAAAGCACTTTAATGCTATATCTTTTCAGATCATTCACTTTTAACTTCTGCTTTATCTCAGCATATAAAAAATCCGATTCTTCCTTAAAATCATCTCGCTGCACCTGCTTCATAAAGCAATAATGAGTGCGTTGATTCTGACCCAATAGGATTCTTATACGACTCAAAATATATTCTATGTTGGGATCATCAAAACTAAATCCAATAAACATCATTGTTTTTGAAACGAGGTCTCCTTGAAGAGCCGTTGTAAATAGCTGCCGCTTATTGTTGTAATTTTCATAATCATCTTTAGTTAAAACTGCTTCATGAGGCAATGAAATATCCCCATGCATTTTATAAATCTTGGCATCACTATTGGGTTTGGTTACCGCTAAGTTTTCGGTCGTTATTTTCGAGTCGATTCTTTTTCCCTCAATCTTCAAGGCTTCCTCGATTAGATCATCATAGTTGGTTGTCCAATATGTATCTATAGGCAGCCTTGCTAAAACTTTATGATTATCGGTGATTTCAGCATCCTTTGTAAATTCATCAATTAATGCCTGATTTATTTTCCCTCTGTTTCCACCGTTCTCATTAACATGGTACTGCGCTACTGCTATAAGATCATTTTCTTTATCAATATTTAAATTGATTTCTTCAGCGATATCTCGAAGCAGTTCCTTCCAGTTCACGAATCCCGCAGGTTTAGACAATCCTGCGCCCGCAAATACAGCCGCATTAGACTCCTCAATAGCAGTTTTATAAGTTTTGAGAAATTCGGCAATATCTTTATCCATAGATAATCCTCCTGTATTCACGATTCAAACCAGGGCTCTAAAGTAACTCCATTTGATTCTCCTTGCTTATAAACACCCCACTGTCCATCAGCAACTTGTTCTATGTAATTGTATAGACTGTAATATTCCCTTTCATCCCAAGTCGTATCTTTATACAAAAGTGGGAGGATAACTATTCTATCCATTCCTTTCGCTCTATCAGCTAGCCCAAGCTCCCATGGTATCCCAATTGATTGAATGCTGCCAATAACACGAATTTATTTGAACCGTTTATTCTTTGTTTCAACTTCTTAACCGTCTCAGATGATGTCCTGCATTACAATGTAATGAATGCAATCGAAAAGTGGGGACATCTGAGCGTCCCATCTCTCAATAAACAAATGTCGGGCAAGCGTCCTCTGAACGCTTTAAACAAGGCAACAAGAGAATTAACAGCGCGGGGCTGGAGACACGCGGACGCAGCTTTTTGCAGATGGACATCGCTCGAACCATTTGGGCATTCGATCAAGATGGACTTTTCGAAACGCTTGGCTTTGAAGCTCAGCCAAGTATTAAAATGCTTGATTGCGTGGTCAAAGACCCAAATCCGAAAGCTTTAATCGTTGATTACGATTTGAACCATGAAAAGTCGGGAACTGGCATATTTGCACGTTATATTTGACCAATTATAACGCTTCTTTTGCGACAGCTTATTTAATAAAAAATGCTGAATAACATAGGCCTTGATGAACGAATTTCACCTTCATGGCTCTGTCCGCATATATGCAAAGTCGGTCTTTACCACGGACAATTGCAGCTTCAACTCTCCGGCATTCAACAAGTCGTGCAATCGCTGCCTTCGCAGCGTTTAAAAGCTGCTCCTATGTTCTTGGTAGGCATTCAATTCCCTGTGCAACGTAAAGCCTTGCACACGGCTCCCAAATCGTTATCTCGAACAGAACGGAACAAACTGCTTCGAAATGTAGAACGCATGATGGGAATCTACGGAACATGCCAATAGTCAATCCCCTACTCTTTACTGCATTGCGTGAGCGAGTTGTGTCAACTGAACCGCACCGATTTGAAGTTAAGCAACGTCCCGGCTCAGCAATGGCAAGGTAACATTGCACGAACGGTACCGCTACCGGTAGATGCCAGACACTATATCTCCAAATACCTTGAAAACCGAACGGATGCTGATACGTTTCTTTTCCTTAGACAATACAAGCACCGTACCAGCGTCCGTTCTGTTCAGCACATGTTGCAGAAATATAACATTATCCTCATCAGCTGAGACACACCTACTCCCGTGAACTTGTAAATGCCGGAATCAACATTTCTTCCATCGCCGAGTTTGCTGGCCATGCTTCTCTGGTAGTTACGAGGCGATATAGTAAGCCGAGTCATGTTGAACTTGAGGAGGCTATCAGTCAGGCTTTTGGGTTCTAGAATTCCTAACGTCTAAATGGATAAATTGAGTTTAACTTTGCTTCTTTTTCTTTCAAATATCCTTCGGCCCAGTCAACACCGGTATTAATCGCATCACTCATATTTCCAATACCGTAAGTAAAACTTTTAATGTTAAGGAAACTAACTTCATAATCTCCCTGCATCCAGGTATCGCCTTTCCCCTCTTCGCTTAGCCATATTCCAACTAACCGATTAGTTGCGCAAATATGGGCCTCATCAATATGGCCAGATGGCTCAGATTTCTCAATAACAACAAATCTTGATACGGCAGCATATGCCAACATTTTTTCTTCATTAGTTAACGGTCCGATATCTGGTTGATCCTTTATTAAATAGGGGGAATACCCCATTTCTCTTAATGCATCACAAATTCTCGTAAGTTTATCCCATGCTTCAGGGGTATTATCTTTTCCTAAAACAAGTACCATTGATCTCTTCCAATCAGCTAACCAATCTGAAAAGGAAGTATCCTTTAATCTTATTCCACTTTGTTCATAGCATTCTTGCACAATTTTCTCTAATTTGTTTTCAGCTAAAGGTTCCTTTATTCCTAAATCACCAAATTCCTGATATATTCTTGTCCGAACATACGTAGGAGACTCAAGAAGCACAAACAGTCTTTCGTACAATGACCTTTGATTAACCATCTCAACAAATGAGCCACATAATTGCTGCTTAGTCATACCCTTTCCAACATAATCTTCCTTTTCTAAATTCAGCATTCGCCCTAATGCATAAATTTCTTCTTCAGAGTATGATTGCTTCAAGAAATTTATCAACCTTTGTTGATTTACGGGCATATTATCAAAATGTAAATTCAAAGAGTTTTCCTTTGTCTCCATTATTATTTAACTCCAATCTGACATAAGGATCATCTGCTAGCTCATCGGGCATTAATATGGTTGTAATAATATACTGAAAATCTGGTTCTGAATCATTTTCAACAAATGGCTTTTCCAATTCATCTCTAACATACGTAAATATTCTGTTATAAACAGATGGGTCAATATCATTAATATTAGGTGAGTCATGAACAAGTAATCTTGGGTGTGGTGTATTCGAATTTATAGCTAATTTTAATAACGCTAGGTCGAATGCTATAACCGCTAAGGTAATCGCTGCTGCACCAGTATCTCTGCCCTCACTCAAATTAAGATACCTAATAGTAGCTTCAAAGTTTTTCGCAATCTTGCTTAACTGAAATGAACCTATACGATTCCCAAAGTACAAATACGAAACAACTTCCTGATAATAATTTTTCAAACTTTCTGTATTATCATCCATTTGTTGTTGTATTCGATTGCGATTAGCTTTTGCAATTGTAAGGTTGTCTTTCGCTAAGCCATGTTTTCTTCTATAATCGTCATGATCTCGGAAATACTCTAAATCCTGCTTTAATCCTGTTAATTTTTCCGTTAGTTCTTTTTGCTCTCTTTCTATTTCTTCAATATTTTTTAATATCTCATTAGCATCTTCTGATATTTTAAGATTTAAACCCGCTATTTTGCTATCAATCTCAACTGCCTTCAATTGGATTTCCTCTAAAGTATGATTTAGTTCAGCAATAGCTTGTATTAAGTCTTGTCTTTCGTTTGACAAAATAGTCTGCATGGCTTCCAAAGCTCTGTCTGAGTCCTCTTCATTGGATGTACTTCGAGGGCATTTAAAAGACGGGTCGCCTGTAATGTCTACTAAACATACAGGGCATTTTTCATATTCATAAGTATCTAGTAGCAGATGTGCATAATGAGCTGTTTCTATATTTTCTTTTTCAGTTTGCACTTCATTTAAAGTAGCTTGGAAACTATTAATCCTCATTCTAACTAAATTCTCTTCTTTAGAGAGACTTAGTTTTATTTGGAGAAACTCCTGCTTTTGCTCAACTCGTTCATCATTTCTTTGTTGTAGCAAAATTAATTGTTGTTTTAGATCAGCTACTACTTCATTATTAACTTGAATTTGCTCATTCACTGCTGTTGCTTCTGATCGTATAAGCTCTTCAGCTTGGTTAACCTTATGGATGACATATTTCTTTATGATATCGAAAGCCTTTTTAGCTTCTTTTTCAGCTTCCTCCGCATTACTAACTTGTATATCGGCATTCAATGTCTCGGCGGTAGTTAGCCCTGAAAGATATTGTTGCAGCTTACGTTTAGCCTCTGCGTTCGAAGAATAGTTCCCCGTCTTATCAATCGATTCAAATCCTCCAACTTGATCTCTAAAAATGATTTGCATAATATCACGGAACGATATAAATTTCTCGCCTTCAAAAATATTAGTTCCTGAAAATAACTTAGATTCCATAAAATTTCTATAGTCTTTTATTGCGAATCTTTCTCCATTTTTTTGCACACCATTTAGTAGATCATCGATAATCCATTCTCTATATAAAATACATATGTCACCTTTAACTAAGTTTCTCTGGACAGTAAATTGTTCATCTCCGATTCTAAACTCCATTAATAAATCATGCGACTCCAATGACTTACGTCCAAGTGCCTTGTCCTTATTTAAAAAAAGGCTCTTACCCAGCCCATAGTCCAACATATGGGCAAAAGTTGTTTTTCCGACGCTATTACGTATTCCAGGTTGACTATCTTTTGAATCTTCAGAAGTTTCGCTTATCAGCGTAGCACGAATTACGTTCAGGCCTGCTCTAAATGTGACATCAGTTTTCCCTTTAGGCGGGTTTACCGCTACACGGTTGATGAAGAGAAAATTTCCCATTGTTCTTCTCCTACTATTCGTGATATTTTTTCATTAAGTATTGAAATTTCTGTTCTCTTTACAACAAGACTAGAAAAATAAGCTTTGTTTTCGATGCTCGTGATCGCATCGCTTTTTGATGGAATTTCTATTGAAGAAGTCAGGCGGACATCTTCACCTTCGATACTAATTAGACCTCTAGCAAATAACTCTTTTATACCTCGTATAAAACGCGTGTCATATTTTTGATTAATATAAGGGACAAGCAGTGCATCCAAATTTCCAATTTCCCATTCCGGAACAAATTCATTAAACTTCATTTCTTCTTCCTTAGTTAAAAGTCTGGCAAGAATTTTAGGGAAGCGTACCAGATATAAGGAACAAGCTACCTGGTTCATAGTGCATTTCGAAAAAAATTTCAAAAGCACAAGTAATATAAATCCATTGAAAGAACTGCTCTCATCCATATCATACATAGCTAGCTCATGTTCAATATTACGCGTAGACAGAGTGACTCACCTTCATTCATTAAAGATGTAACAATCGTATGTTGTATCGAAAATAACTCCAGTTATTTGTTCAAGACATTCATCGTAATACTCCCGAATTTGCGCAGGAAGTTGTGCATATAAGTGCTCAAGCAATCGTTCGAATCTATAATCTGCCGGAAATTGATTAGCTGGATAGCTGTCACAAATCCGGAAGTATAGATACATGACCTTCTTTTTTAACATGTTGTATTTACGATAGCCCAATTTTTTTGCTAATCGATGAAGGACTGATATCTCTGTCCGGCTCCTCAATGCATGTTCTTGCTTATCCTTAGAAAACTTTGCTTTATTAGCAAGTTTATCTTTGAACTCAGTCATATCCGCGCTGTCAATATCTGCTGTGTATTGTTCTAACTCAGAGTCATCCATCTGTTCAAGTGCTTTCAAAAGTGAAGTAAACATATTGCCAAATTGGTTTGCCAAGTCTGCATCTATTGGTCTAAACTCTGAGCCGTCATTTATAGTTCTCTGAATGGTTAACTCAAACTCTGCCACTAGGCTAGAAGTGACGCTTTTTTGCACTGACCGATCTACTAACGCATTTATTGCCTGGATTGTAGTAGAACGCTGCGGGTAAACATCGTGAGGATGCTCCTTAAGAACTACACGACACACTCTTTCAAGTTGTTCAGTTGTAGGACACATCTCCTGAATTTTATCAATAATTAATTGCTTCTCCGGTTCGCTTGGACTGCGCATCACCACCGCTAATCACCCACCCTATAATCGCCCTATGCTTGCAAAATTATCTGTCATTTATTTTTGATATTCGACATATTACCAGATTCTCCTCTATTTTTCCTAAGACTTTACAACTACGTTTATCATTCATGACACAATGAAGCAACAGGCTTTGCTTTAAATCCTAACCTCAGCTATTTTTAATCACTATCAAAAGGACATACAAACAACATAAACTTCTTTATATCCATCTATTTAAATCAATTGGTTGTGTCAGTTGTTTTGCTTGATGGAAGAACAGTCAGAATTCTTTCATCGTTGCGGCTTCCGAAAAAAAACAGCGAGCCATTACTAGCCTCGCCGCTGCTTTCCAATTAATTCACTTACAGATCAAAAGTATTTTTATCCTCTTCTTCCTCCTGAAGCGTGATTCCCGAAATATAACGAATCTGCTTTCCGTTAATGCGCGGCTGGAATTCATTTTTCTCTCGAGTGATTTCTGTCTCTCTATAAAGCTGTTTGAAGAAATTGATGGTATTCATAATGCTTCATCCTGTTCGTTCGCACACTTACGGTAAGCGTAAACGATTTTTCCCTTGGATACACTGTTTGTACGATCTTCCGATTATCATGCAAAATGCATTCATCTTCGAGAAAATGAACAATGGGATTGTTCTCATATTCGAAGATTTCCATCTCTTTTCGAACAGATTTACTTTCCTAAATCGTATATTTGCTTCAAGCCGCCGTAGGCCATCCAACCGCCAGGACTAACAAGGACTCTAAATAGGGAGTCGAACCAACTTCGTATCAAGTTCAACATCTTCATTGTTAAATATAACAATAACGGCCTTCTCTTCTTTGAGATTCTTGATAGGGCACATCGGATTGCTTTGCTCGTCGACAAATTCTTCGCCAACAAGGTACTGGAAAAACACCTTCAGGGTAGCAAGGTTGTTATTCAACGTCTGGTTCACTTCAAGCCCTAGACGTTGCCGCTCTTGAATATACTTTTTGATGTGAAGCTGACTTACATCCTCCACTTCTACAATCCCTAATTCATTCTCCATAAACCTTTCCCAACGTTATAAGCGGAACATACACAAATCAACGTACCTTTTCACACGGCCCAAAATTTCTAAGTTGAGCTTGATATCCTGAATCAAATCCTTAATTTTGGTCATAGAAAATACTCCCTTCTATTTGCTGAACAACGCAGATAAAAGAGAGTAATTTTTAACACTCTATAGTTGTACATCAATTGGAAGTCATTATGTAGTTAACGCCGAAAGCCCTTATGTATCAAGACTTTTCGGCATTTGACTACATCATTTCTATCCAATTCACTCCCACTCGATCGTTGCTGGCGGCTTCGACGTCACGTCGTACACGATACGGTTAACGTTGTCCACTTCGTTGACGATACGAACAGAGATTTTCTCTAATACGTCCCAAGGGATACGCGCCCAGTCGGCTGTCATGCCGTCGATGGATGTAACGGCGCGAATGCCTACCGTGTAGGAGTAGGTACGGGCATCGCCCATAACACCTACGCTCTTCATGTTCGGCAGTGCAGTGAAGTATTGCCAGATTTCGCGGTCAAGACCAGCATTGATGATTTCCTCGCGAAGAATTGCATCGGATTCGCGCACGATGTGCAGCTTGTCCTCTGTTACCTCGCCCAACACGCGAATAGCCAGACCTGGTCCAGGGAACGGCTGACGCCAAACGATAGCTTCCGGCAAGCCGCACTCCTCGCCGACCTTGCGAACCTCGTCCTTGAACAGCGCTTTAAGAGGCTCAACCAGCTTAAACTTGATGTCCTCCGGCAGGCCGCCGACGTTGTGATGGGACTTGATCGTTTGAGCTGTTGCCGTACCGCTTTCCACGATGTCCGTGTAGAGCGTGCCTTGCGCCAGGAATTCGAAGTTTTCCAGCTTGTCCGATTCTTCCTGGAAGCAATATATAAATTCGTTGCCGATAATTTTACGTTTTTGCTCGGGATCGTCTACGCCCTTCAGCTTGCCAAGGAAACGTTCTCTGGCATCGATTTTGAGCACCTTCATATCGAATTTGCCCACAAACGTATCCATGACGCTTTCCGCTTCGCCTTTGCGCAGCAGACCGTGGTCGATAAACATACAGGTCAATTGATCGCCAATCGCCTTATGAAGCAAAATAGCAACAACGGAAGAATCCACACCGCCGGACAAGGCGCAAAGCACCTTTTTGTCTCCAACCTGCGCACGAATTTCCGCAATCGTATCTTCGATAAAGGTTTCCATGGACCAGTTGCCGTCGCAATCGCAAATCTGATACAGGAAATTCCGGATCATTTCATTGCCGAATTGGGAGTGACGTACCTCCGGGTGGAACTGAACGGCATAGAAGTTGCGCTCGGGATCGCTCATGCCCGCAATCGGAGCGTGCTCTGTTTTGGCATCGACCCGGAAGCCGGCTGGCGGCTCGATAACGAGATCGCTATGGCTCATCCATACCGTCTGAACGCGGTCAAGACCGTGGGCGATATGGCTGCCCTCCAGAAATTCAACTTCCGCTTTTCCGTATTCCCGCTTGCCTGCGCGCTCCACCTTGCCTTTAAGCTGATGGGACATCATTTGCATGCCGTAGCAAATGCCCAGAATTGGAATACCCAGGTCGTAAACGGCTGGATCGACCAGAGGAGAGTTTTCCTCGTACACGCTGGCAGGACCGCCCGAAAACACGATGCCTTTAGGCTGCAGCTCGCGAATTTTTTCTACCGGGGTGTTATATGGCAGCAGCTCGCTGTAAACGCCTAAATCACGAATCCGGCGCGCGATCAGCTGATTGTATTGCCCTCCAAAATCGAGAACAACGATAATTTCATTTTGCTTCGTCATGACCGAGCCTCCCTCAATTGATGTAGTAATTATATATAAGCCTCTTCAAGGGAGTCAAGGCAAAGAAACAGCCAGCGGAGCTAAGGGTCGAGCAAATCCGGCCGCTGTCCAGCATACCTGTCCTTTTTCTACTTTAAAAAGGGATGTAAGCTGCTGAAGCTCTTCGGCAAGGGGGGCAAATCCGCTGATGAAGAAGCTACCTGCTGCATGGATGCCAGTTGCTAATTGCTATTTTAAAGGACAAGTTTGTACTTTACAGACAGGATTATTAGAATTTTCCATTTCTAATGGTCAAAAAGGGCCGTTGCAGCCCCAAAAACCTCGAATTGCATGTTCAATCATGCCGTAATGGACAATTTTTTCCGTTACAAATTATATTTTGCTAAAAAAGATGGCTAACGGCCGCGCGCGACCGTTAGCCGAATAAAAGCCTAAGTTTGAGACGCTTCAGCAAACGCTTAATACTCTGGTTCCCTTTTGCCAAACGGAATGGGCTTGGATTTTTTAATCAGCAACTTGCATGTCTGCTTCAATTCCTGGGGAGATGGTGCGTCAAAGGATTGTCCAGGCCTTCCAAAAGCCGCCATTTCACCCCAAGAGTTCAGCCGACGAAGCTCCATTCGTCGCTCGGCCTCTGTAATCCTGGCCTCCAATGCATTCATTCGCTGCCTGGAGGTTAGGCCGCCGCTATCGCCGTCTCCTTCCAGAAGCGCCATAACTGCTGCTGCTGCTTTTACCATGCAGACGCGTATGCGCTCACCATTTGCGGCCGATCTGCTTACTTTATCTGCTTTACGAACTTTACCTACTTGGTCTACTTGAGCTATTTGAGCTACTTGTCCGGCTTCAATTACACTATCCGCTTTTCCTGCTCCTGTTGCTTTTCCTGCACCAGTTGTTTTGTCACCCTTGGCAAGCCGCAACGTTTTTCGGGAGTCGGAGGATTGTTGAAAAAAGCCCTTCTTTTTGCTGGCAAGGCGGCTAGGCAGGCCTTCTTCGGAAATGTGTAGATCTGCGAACAGTCGTGATGTGCTTTCTGCGCCAGATATACTGGTGACAGTTACGGTGGCGATAGTGCGTGAGTTGTCACCCGGGCCAGATACAGCGGTGACAGAGCGTGAATAGTCGCCTGGGACTGATACGGCGGTGACAGAGCGTGAATCGTCGCCCGGGCCTGATACGGCGGTGACAGAGCGTGAATCATCGCCCGAGCCATAACTGCTGGCGGCAAAAGCGGGCTTGATGCCCGGGGCTGCGCTGTACCGCGCATAGGCCGCTCCATAGCGGCGCAGCGCTAACGCCAGCCGCAGGCGCAAGCGAAGCTGCTTGCGCTGCGCGATCAGCGCGCATGCGGCGCCAAGCGCCAGCGCGGCCATGCCCGCGGCGACAGCAGCTGCCGCAGGCGCAGCGGCGGCGGCCGCAACGGCGCTGCGCGCCTCCTGCGCGAGCGTGCCTGCCGCTCGCGCCACAGCTTCGGCGGCGGGCTTCGCAGCCGCGCCAAGCCAATCCGCGAGATGCGCCAAGCTCATCTCGCCCCAGCTCGCGGCGCCGGGCCCCGCCGCGAGAGCCGCCGCGCCGCCGGGCAAAGCGGCGGCGGCTGTTGTGGCGCCCGCGCCGCTCATTCCCGGCGTGGGATCAAACGGCACCCAGCCGGCGCCGTCAAAATAAACCTCAACCCATGCGTGCGCATCGGAGGCGCGCACCTGATACGCCGTCATGCCGCCATCGGCGGCTGACGTCTCCGAAGCGGCTTGCCGCAGCGAGCTGCCCTCCAGCACGTCGCCCGGCGTAAATCCCTTCACCCAGCGGGCGGGTATGCCTTGCGAGCGAAGCATAACAACCATCGCGCTGGAGAAATGGACGCAATAGCCGCTCCTTTGCTCAAACAGAAAATGATCAACAAAATCGCTTCCCGACGGCGGCAGCTCGCTGTCCGTTTTTGTATAGCGATACGTTGTCTCCAGATAATGCTCCACGGCTTTAACCCGCTCGTACTGCGAAGTCAAACCGCCGCCGGCTACCTCCGCCGCCAATGCTTCAACGCGCTTCGGCAAAGTGTCAGGCAGCTGCAAGTACCTCTCAAGCTCTTCGGCATCCAGCTTGCTTTCATCAGCTTGGGCGGGAGTCGCCTTCCCTTGCACCCTCTCCCGCTTTTGCCCGCCATTCCCTGCCATCGAAGCGCTCAAATTCTTTTCCCCAAAAGAACCTGCGCTGGCGCTTTTCCCCATTTGCTCTGCTAATGCTTCCTCTAAACGTCCAAGCTGCTCGCTATCGGCGAAGGGAAGGCGGCTAACAACCGTATATCTCTCCACCTTGGCTCCTTCGGTCCCCGCATAAATGACGTCAATATCTTCATTCCGCAGGAAGCTTCCCAGCGTCCTGCGAGGATCGGAACCAATCAGCTCCGAGGCCTCCGCGCCAAGACCGGATGCAAACAAAGGCATAAATGCGGCAGGCCGGTTCCACACGACCGTTTGCACCACCATTGCTCCTTGCGCCCCGCTGCTGTTAAGCTCTCTATCCCCCAAGGAGCTATCTCCACTTCCGTAGATCGCTCCATCCTGAGCGAAGTCATCACCGTTAGCGTCACCTGTCTCACCTGTCTCACCTGTCGCCCCTTCTTCCCCTGAAGCCTCGCCCCCTTTACCAGGCGGTCCGGCATTCGCCTTGCCAGCTTCGTTGTTGACGGGGTGCAGGCTCAAGGCGCCGGAGATATTGCTCCAGCCGCTGCCGTCATAAACCGTTTTGGCCTCGCCTCGCCAATACGCCCTGATCGGCGAAAACCCGATAAATAACGGCTCATCGTTTTCCTCAATCGGCAGGCCCAGTTTGGAATCATCAAAGCCATACCCGGTCAAAGCGCCCCCAAGGCTGCTTGCCTTGGTGGAACGAACGGCAACCGGCGCAGCATGCTCGCCGCCCCAGGCAGAAATAGTGCGCGTCATACGGCTTCCTACCTCCCTGGTCCAGCCAGCAGGCTCCTGGCCTGTGTCGCGCCCCGCAGAAACCAGCAGCCCGCAGCCGACTATAGTCATCGTAAGAAACATTGCGCCAGCCAGCCAGCGCTTGTCGAGATGCTGTATCCGGTCCCACCCTGCCGCCAGCCAGCCTGCTCCAAGTCTTGCTTTTGCCCGGGGCAGCGCGGTTATGGATGCCAGCAGCAGCCCCTCTGCTGTAGACCTGAGCAAAGCAGTCATGACATCCATGCCAAGCCACACATGAAGAGTGACCAAATAAGCCAGCGTGAGGGCAAGCATGCCCAAAGCCGTATGCCGAAGCCAGAGCAAAGCCTGTAGAGCAGGCACCAGCATCGCCCAGCCGATCAGCAGCAGCAGCGTTTGAAGCTCCCCGCCCATTGCCCAAAGGCCATGATCCAGCAATTGCCGGATATTCTCCATGATTAAGGCTGGAAACTTGGCGATCCACTCCATCAAGCTTTGCGCCTCGCCTTTATGAAGCCAGGTTAAACAGAGGAAGCTAAGCAATACGTTGACGCAGCCCTTCGCTATCACAGGCAAATCAAACAATCCAACCATAAGCAAACCGCCAATAACAGCCACCAGAGGCCAAGGATCATGAAGGAGCGCCCATTGCCCGGCTCCAGTCCATGGGAGCAGCCATTCAAGCAGAAGTCCGAACAGGAGCAGGCTGGTTACAAGCCTGTATCCCCAGGTCCCTTCCAATGCCAATGGTTCATCTCTTTCCATGTCCGCATCGTCCTCCCAATTATCCTGCCACATACGCCAGCCCCCCAACACCCGTCACCCTGACGGCCCGCTCCGGGCTTTGTCCCGGATGAAGCCAATATACGCGAATGCCCCGTCCTTCCAGCCAATCCTGCTGCTTGATCATCTCCGTCGTGATGCCGTTATCGTCGATCGCAAAATAAAGCATCAGCTCGCCGCCCGTCTCCGCAAGCATGTCTGAAACATCTCCCCAGCGCAATCGGCTCTCCCAATCCGCGCTAAAAATGGCAAGCTGGTCGCAAGCCCCCATTTCCCTGCATACCTCTGCCAAAATAGCCCCGCCTTTATCGTTGTCCGGCTCCATCCGGGCCATAAGCGAAAGCAGGTCCTCCATACCCCGGCTTTGTCCCGGAGCCAGCTCGCAGCGCCATCGGCTGCTGCACACATGCACGACGGACGAGGACAGCTCCTCGCGCGTCATCCTTAGTGCGCCGCTAATGCAGCCGTCAAGCAGCTGATCATCCTTTTGTCCATTTCGTTCAGGGATAAAGCCGTCGATGACAATCCATGCCGCCGGTGGAGATTCAGACTGGGCAAGCCTGGCAAACAATCCCCTGCCGCGCGCGGCTGCGCGAGCATCCAGATGCCGCGGCGAATCCTCGGGCCGAAAGGGCCTGCTGTCCGGCCCCATTCCTGCAGGCATGCCCATACTTTGCCACGCCCAGCCCTCCTCGCCGATCCGGTGAAGCCTGTAGGAGGAAAACGACTTTGCTTGACTGCTCCAGCTATCCGAAGAATGTGAGCTTCTCCGTTCCTGATCCAGCGCCGCCTTCTCCGCCTCCGTCGGCAGAACCAGCCATTCCTGATGACGCGGAATGATACGCCGGATAGCGGTAAGCCCCAGCCAATCTCCCGCACACAGGCGCAGGGGCGCAGATAGATACGTGCCGCGCCCAAGTCCCGACACTTTATAGGAAAAAACCATCTGCTTCCGAAACCCCGGAACAAGCAAGGCCTGGCATCGAAACCGGCGATTTGCTGCGCCTCCGGCATGATCTCCCCCATCCTGAATGGCCAGCCAGGTTAAAGGCAGAGGCAAGGTCCGTGTAAGCAGCAGCTCCACCACGATATCCTGGCCGGCGTCCACCACAATTCTCTCTTTTGGGATGGTTGCTCCCTTAAGTCCATAACCGTCATTGTCTTCAGATTCAGGCAGCTGAGAGCCTAGGTTCATCGTCCCTCTTGAAGAAGTTATTGCTCCCCGTTCACTAACCTGAATGCCAATGATGGACAATGCCGGAAGCAATCCGCTCGTTAGCGCCACTGCCAGCAGCATGGCGCAAACAAACCATTCTACCGCGCCGCCGCGAATCAATGCCGCTGACAAGGCTGCGGCAAGAGAAGCCAGCAGGACAGTCCACGCTGCAAAACGGGTCCCGTAATGAAACGCTCTGACAGGCTTCATCTGCGCTTCCTCCCGCCTGCAGCGGCTTTTGTTTCCGCCGGAAACGGCACCGCAGCAAACGCCTGGCGGATCAAGTCTTCCGCAGCGGAACTGCCCGCCAGCTCCGCCGCGCTGCTGTAACGGCCGCGCAGGCTCAGGCGGTGGGCAAGCGCTGCTTCGCCCGTCGACAACAAATCATCGGGAATTGCATAGCCTCGGCCATCCAGATAAGCGGCAGCCTGAGCGCATCGAAGCCAATCCCGCAATGCTCTGGGACTTAAGCCAAGCTGTACCTCCGGCGAGGAGCGTGTAAACCTGGCCACGCCAACCATAAATTGCAGCAAGCCTTGATGGACATAGCACTGGCGTGCCTCCGCTTGCATTTGCAGCCATTCCTGCAGCGCAATGACCGGACGAAGCCTATCCGGCTCAATCCGTTTGCCGTCAGCAAATTGCGCCAGCATGTCCTGTTCGTCGGCGTCGCCAGGGTACCCGATCCCAAGCCGCATCATAAAACGGTCAAGCTGCGCCTCGGGCAGCTTGCTTGTCCCTTCGAAGCTAAGCGGATTTTGCGTCGCGAGCAGCATAAACGGAACCGGCAAACGCCGCGTTTTTCCCTCTACGGTTATTCGACGCTCCTCCATCGCTTCAAGCAGAGCCGATTGCGTGCGAGGCGACGTCCGGTTTATTTCATCCGCCAAAACAACGTTAGCCATAATGGGACCCGGCCGGAAAACCAGCTCCTGGCTGCCCGCATTAAAAACAACGCTTCCCGTCACATCGCCAGGCAGCATATCTGAAGTAAATTGAATCCGTTTGAACTCCCCGCCGATACATCTTGCAAAAGCTTGCGCCAGCATCGTTTTTCCCGTGCCGGGGCGGTCCTCCAGCAGCACATGACCGCCTGCCAGCAGCGCGGTAAGGCATTGCCGGATTACTTCCGGCTTGCCCATCAGCGCTTGGCCTACCTTTGCCTGCAAACGCGCCAGCAGCACCTGCGGCGGCTCCGGCCAATGCCGCAGCTCTCCGCCCCCCCTGCTTTCCGCTTCCTCTATCATCTCTGCCGATTCCGCCGTTCCCGATGCTCCGTTTTTACGATTCATGACGCTATTGAATAATTGGGGAGATATCATATCATTGTCGCCTCCTGAAAAATAAATCTATCTATTTTTCAGTCTCCCCACCATTTCAAAAGTTTAGACCTGCTAGAGTCGCGCTCCAAGTCATTTTAGGCGGCTGGGGCTGAGCATATCCGTTGTCCGCTGTCCAAATGACACTTGTTTGCATTGCAGGCTTTTAGCCCTTAATCCAAATTTCTCTTCTCTCCTTGCCCATCTCATAATCCGAGATTTCCATATCGAACAATCCCAGCGTCGACCTTATTGGCGTCAGTCCCAATTGCCCCTCAGAAGACGCTTGCTCCCCCGTTGCCTGAATGCTGCTCCAAAATAATGCCTTTCCATGCAGCGATGCTTCAACTATTCCGCTTTTGCTGTCCTGCTGGTAAGTGCCGCCAAGCCATGCCATCAGACGATCAAAAGGCACCTGGATGGTTCCGTTCTCCAGCGTATAGCTGGCTCCATCCAATTCCAGCACGCCGTTTCCGTAATGGAGATACAGCATCGGCTTTACAGGCTGCGGGTGCGGGTTATATTTTTCAGTGACGCTTCTTGCAGCAGCAAAGGACAACAAGTTTTCGCGATCCATCTTTTTTACGGTGGGCCTTGTCCATTTCAGCTTAGACGCTATCGTAAATTGCATCGGCTTCAGCTGGCTGTCAATGGCCTTGAAGGCATAGCCAAGCCCCTTGTAGTAAGCAATGATTTGAGGCAATGCCTCTATCAGCTCCCCATGCCCGCTGCTGTCATGCAGCAAAACGTTCAAAGAATCTCCGAGCCTCGATTTTTTAACGTTGCTAACGATTTCCGAGGCCGGCACGCCTCTTCTTTTGGAATCGCCGCTGTCTACGTTCCAATCGTGTACGATATAGCCTGCATCCCCAAGCGCGTCAAAATAGCTCTGATCAAAATTCCCGTGCGTGCCTCCCGGAGCTCGAACCAGATTGGTTCTGACGCCTGCCGCTGCATAAATCGCATCGTCTGTTTTCATAATTTGATCCGCAAAAGCCCCGAAACCTCCGTATAGCTGACTGTAAACGTGGTTATAAGTATGATTGCCGATGCTATGCCCTTCCTCCACAATGCGCCGGGCGATATCGGGATTGCGCTCCACATTTTCGCCCAGCACAAAGAAGGTAGCCTTGATCCCTTCCTCCTTCAAAATATCCAATACGGCTGGCGTATGCTTGCTTGGTCCATCGTCGAAGGTCAGGTATACGGTTTTTCCGCCGTCCGGCATTTGGAGTTTAGCGTTGTTTCCCCCGCCGGCCGCTGCCGCAATTGATTCAGTGGTTGCGGGCAAACGTTGAATTCCAGCCTCCTTTTGCCGATGTGCCATACGGTCGGCATCCTCAGACTTGGCTAACTGATTTTTAACTGATGGAGTTTCTTCTAATGCGGTTCTCCCAGACTGGGTTCTCCCTGATTGGGTTCTCTCTAATTGGGTTCTCTCTAATTGGGTTATCTCTAATTGGGTTGTCTCTGGCTGAGTTTTATCTGGGTCGGCAATCGCAGCTATACTCTCCGTTACGGCTAAAACTTCTCCTGAAGCAGCTAATAGTTCGCCAAATTCGGTGGCTACCTCCTTGGCCGCATCCTCGGCATGTCCTATTCCTCCGCTTAAGCCTCCTCCGTATTCCAGCACTCCAAACCACACTAATGCCACGCAAATTGCCACCTGAACCAAACGCCGCATACGCCGCACCCTCTCTATCATGAAATCAAAAATGATTTTTTAAGATTGATAGAGTATATGAAGGTCGGTCCACGCAAATACCTGCTTCCTCAAAGAGATTTATGGCATTTACAAAATCCCTATAGTTGTCCCCTGTTTGACCTGCATCTCCGCCCGCCACAGTTTGTTCCTTTTCAGCTATATATCTGATATATAGCTGAAAATGTAACTTTTTCCCTTCCCCTAGCGTCATAATCTACAACTTCTCAAAAAGGCGGGATATTATGGTAAAAGCTTTTGCACTCTCTCTCTTATTATCATCGTTTATAGTTTTGTCAGCATGCGGGGTCGAAGCTAAGCCGCCCATAGAGGCTGAACCAGCTGCTAGCGACCACAATCCAGCTAACGATCCGGCACAATCGGAGGAACCAAAAGCTTCTTCTACTTCAGACCCTGTAAACTTTAAAGCCAAGCTGAATGTCGACTTTACATCTGTTGAAAGCGAGCTAACTGAAAAAGAGCTCCCTGCGCTAAAGGTGCTAAAAACCAATCTAAATGCGCTAGTCAACCATGATCATGATGCTTTCAAGGCCGGATTTGTTACTGAAAAGCTGGCGGAGGACCTTGATTTTTATTATGGCGACAATTTTCAATACAGCTTTACAGAACTGGAGCTATTCGAAAGGCATACCTACATTGAAAACCAGGTGCATTTTACAATTACCGGCGAAAAGCTGAATACGGATACTAATGAAATACAAGCCGAAAAGCTAATGTACGCCATTCGTCAAAACGAACAAGGGGTTTGGGCCATCTATAACTTGGATTAGTACTGGAGCTGTTTGCATACTCCCCGATGACGCGCGCCAGCTCCTCTGAATTCAATATTCTGTTAGTATTCAACGCAAAAAGGAGCCTTGCACCCACAACGAGCGTGGATATAAGGCTCCTTCAACAATAATACAACAACTCACAGTAGGCTGACCGCCTCCAGGACCGCATCCGCATGCCCCTTCACCTTTACATTGCGCCATTCCTGCACCAGCGTGCCTTTGGCGTCAATAAGAAACGTTGACCGGACGATTCCCATATATTCGCGGCCATACAATTTTTTGAGCTGCCACACTCCGTAAAGCTCGCAAACCTTATGGTTTTCATCGGCCAGCAGCAAATACGGCAGCTCCTTCTTTTCAATAAAGTTGCGATGCGATTTGATGCTGTCCCCGCTTATACCCAGCACCACAGCCCCCATTTTCCGAAATTCGGCATAACGGTCCCTCATATCGCAAGCTTGCACCGTGCAAGTAGCCGTCATATCCTTTGGGTAAAAAAAGATAACCACCGGAGCCCCGCGCAGCTCCATCAAGGAAATGGTCTCTCCATTTGATGCGGGCAACTTGAATTTAGGCGCTTTTTTCCCTAACGCTACCGTCATTCATCAACGCCTCCTCTCTCATTACTGCAACCCCGCCTGCCGTTACTTGTATCCTGCTTACGAGCCTGCTCCCCGGTATCTCTTAACGCCGTGATTCCAGAACGCCAGCCCAAGGCCAAATACGATCAAGCCCATAACCGGCGTCAGCAGCGCCAGCTGAGACAGATCATCCGCTTTTTTCTCCAGAAAATACGAAGCCGGAATGACGCCTACAAACGCAAACGGCAGCAGCCAGGTCAGCATGAAACGGATGATTTTGTTATAAATATTAACCGGATAACGCCCGTAATTCTGAATGTTGTACATCAGCGGCACAATGCCCGTTGGAGCGTCGGAGTAAAAGGAAATCGCGCTGAGCGCCGTATACAGACCGGCATAAATCAACGCCGCTCCGATGATCAACATTAATAAAATAAACAAATCGCTGATTGCAAACGGCAAGCCCAGCTGGCTCCAGCAAAGCGCCATAATGCCGGCTCCAACCGCAGAGCCGATCAGGGACGGCGGATCAACATTTTCGAGCAGCACCTGAAACAGGCTATGGGCGGGACGCGTCAGCACGCGGTCCATCTCGCCTTTTACGATATAACGTTCACTGAAATTCCAGATGCCAAAAAAAGTGCTGAATATGCCATACGGAATCATAAAAAATCCGTAAACAAACACGACCTCGGCCTCCGACCAGCCGCCAAGCGATGGCGTATGCTGGAACACGATCAGAATAAAGATCAGGTTCATGCCTTGGAACAGCAGGTCCGAAAGAACCTCGATCCAGAAGTCGGCGCGGTACGTAAGCCTTGTTTTGGCATAGTTCTTAATATATTCCCAAAATAATGATGCATATCTCATCCCGTTACCCTCCCTGCACGAACAGCCGCTTGCGGGCCGCGCGCCAAATCAGCCAGATTGGAAGGAGCAAAATAACAAACCATAGCGCCTGCAGCCCAAATACGCCCGCCGCTTCTTTAATTGGCGTTCTTCCCGTAAACACAGAGCTTGGCAGATACGTAATCGCTTGAAACGGAAGCCACTGCATAATGCCCGTCAGCCAGCCCGGGAAAAACGCAATTGGCACCACAACGCCGGAAAACAGGTCCACCATGACCCGCTTCATACGCATCATTCCTTCATTATTTTCCACAAAAAACGCAAACAGCCCCGTCAAAATATTAATTTGCGAATTGATGAGGAAGCTGAAAAACAGCATGACGGCATAGATGAGCCACACCGTCGGCTCCTTGGGCAAGGAAACCGGAAAAATCAGACAAACGATAAACAGCCCCGGCACCATAAACAGCAGCAGGCGGAACAGCCCTTCGCCAAAGCCCTGCATCATTTTGACCAGCAGATAGGAATACGGCCGGATCAGCTGCACCGCTACGCTGCCGTCGCGGATTTCGTTCGCGATTTCACGATCCAGATTGTTAAAATAAAACGCCCGCGCCATCCACGAAACGGCGATATACGTGGTCATCTGCGGCACGGTAAAGCCGGCGAGCGATTCCTGGCTGCCATAAATGGCCTGCCACAGGAAATAATACGCTCCTATATTAATGGCATAAATAATTATGCCGCTGTAATAATTGACGCGATACGCCAGCATCATTAAAAAGCGGATGCGGATAAAATCAATATATGCGCTAATCATCCCGAAGCAAGCTCCTTCTTGGCTTCATCCGCATCAGCAGTGCCGGACTGGTAGATGCCGCGCACGATTTCGTCCGTATTGGTTTCGATAATTTTGATATCGCGAATATCCGCTCCGCCTACCACTCTTGCCATCGCATCGGAAAAGCTGACGGAATGAGGCACAAACAATCTGGCGCTTACGTCATTTTCGATGGTCCATTCCGTATCCAGATCGCTTGTCAGCTCCTGAAGCTTCGCCAAAGGCGTCTGCTTCCCAAACTGGAATACGATTTCCCGGCCCTTGCTCCACTTTGTTTTCAGCTCTTCCAATCCGCCATCATAAATAATGCGCCCGTCGTCCAGCATCACCACTCTGGAGCACAACGCTTCGATATCCTGAAGATCATGCGTCGTGAGAAGAATGGTTGTGCCTTCTTCCCGATTCATTTCCATTAGAAAATCGCGGATTTCGGTTTTGACCACGATATCCAAACCGATGGTGGGCTCATCCAGAAACAAAATTTTGGGATTATGCAGCAGCGAAGCCACCAGCTCGCAACGCATGCGCTGACCCAGGCTCAGCTTGCGCACAGGACGGTTCAGCAAATCTCCTAATTGAAGACGTTCCACCAGCCGGTCCAGCCGCCTGCGGAAGTCCTGCTCCGGCACACGATAGACCTTACGGAGCAAACGGAACGATTCGATTACGCCGATATCCCACCATAGCTGGGAGCGTTGACCAAAAACAACGCCAATTTCGTTAACGAATTTTTCCCGGTCACGGTAAGGCACATAACCATTCACCTTGATCTCTCCCGCCGTCGGCACAAGAATGCCGGTCAGCATTTTGATCGTTGTTGATTTCCCGGCTCCATTTTCGCCGATATATCCGCAAATCTCGCCCTGTGGAATTTGGAACGAAATGTCCTTAACCGCCCTTACTTCCCTGTATTCCCGCTTAAACAGATCCTTTAGCGCGCCAGACAAGCCTTCGCGGTTTTTCTGCACGCGAAAATCCTTTCGCAAATCTTTGACATCAATAGCAAGCATCGTGCTGTGGACAGCTCCTCTCGTTTCGACATTTCCCCGGAAATAATGGAATAACTCCGGCAATCGACAGAATGACTTCTGGCAATCCCCGCCGCAATTCCGGACTTGTCGGAAAAACAAATAGTTGAAGTTGGAAGAAAAACCCTTTTAATAAGCCAGCTTTATGAGAGTTTTCTAATCTCAACATAAATTTACTTTCAAGTTGACCAGCATTATCTTACAATATTCTCGTTCCATTTCTTGCATGGTCATGTCTTAAACCTCGCTGGAGCGGCGACGTGCACCGCTTTTTTGTCCCTTGCCGACACGTTAATCCTCGATTAGCTCCTGGATTAAGCCATCGAAAAGCGCCTGGCCTGGGGCAATCATTCGGCAATATCTGCTCCTTGCAGAAGTTTAGACATCATTATTATTGCAAAACTTGCAACAGGTCTATCTTGAGCTTTATAATTTTATGATATGTAATCATACATCAGTTATCGTCAGGCGTAAATGTCTATGTAAGGTTGCTCCAATGACCTGCCGCTTGCCGGCCTGCCTGTACTGACCCACATGCCCGAAAGGAGATTGCACACGCAATGCGTACAAAAAAATTCCGCTGGAAGTGGGTTATTATTAGCCTGTCCACTGTAGCGGCAGTCATTATTGGCATCACCATTTATTGGGGAGCCGGCGTCTACAGCGCATTGAATGACTTTCAAAAACCGCCGGAGGAATCTCGCTTTCAAGAGATCGAGCCGGAGAAAACAGTCGAAATTCCGAAATGGGAAGGGAAAGAACGAGTCAACATCCTGCTGCTTGGCGGAGATGCCCGCGATGCCGCGGAAGGAGAGGTCGCACGATCTGACTCCCTGCTTGTCGCTTCCTTTGATCCTGTAACTAAAAAAGCACATTTATTCTCGATTCTTCGGGACACCTATACGGATATAGAGGGATATGGACGCGGACGCATCAACACGGCCATTACGGTCGGCGGCCCTTCATTAGCCATGAAATCGGCAGGCGATCTGCTGGGGCTGGAAATACAATATTATGTATACACCGATTTTGAAGGCTTCAAATCGTTGATTGATACAATCGGCGGCATCTGGTTTGATGTCGAAAAGAATATGAGGTACCGCGACAACGCTGACGGAAACCGCTACGACATCAACCTGGAGAAGGGATACCAGCTGCTTGATGGCGACAAGGCTTTGCAATATGTGCGATTCCGTCATGATGCAATGAGCGATTACACGCGCACAGAACGCCAGCGTAACTTCCTGAAGGCAGTGGCCGACAAGCTGCAATCCGGATGGAACCTGATTCGCATGAAGGAAATTTTGGACAGCGTGTCTCCTTATATTGAAACCAATCTGGCGGTCAGCGACATGCTGAAGCTTGCCCAGCTTGGCGTAGAAAGCCATGTTGGAGGTACAGCACAGGTTCCGCCAATGGAGCTCGTCAAGGAAGAAACCATCGGCGGCGCGTCCGTCATCAGCATACGGGATGAAGATGCCTTGCTTGGCTATGTCCAGGAAATACTATCCAAAGACGATACTGTGCCGCCTCCTTCAGAGTCTCCTGACGGAACAGGCGAACAAAGCACAACGGATGGAGCCAGCTCCACGTCCGATGGCGGCTCGGCATCCAATGGCAGCTCCACTTCCAGTGGCGGCTCCACATCCAATAGCGGCTCCGCAAGCCCAAGCCGCAATGGCTCCGCCGGCGGCACCAGCATCTACAATGGCAATCGTTCTAACGGAGCCGATAGCTTAAATGGAGGTTACCCCGGAACATCTCGTATATCGGGAGGCAGTTCGTCAGGGAGCAGCAGTTCCTCCTCCCGTTCAGGAAGCGCCAGCTAATACAAATTCCTGATGAGAGCGAGCACCCCCTTTTATGTAAGCTCGTTTATGGTGGCTTGTAGATACAAACTCACTAAGGGAAGCTTGTTGGTGCGCGGTTGCACATATTGACACGATAAAGCTGACTTGTTGGTGCGCGGTTGCACATATTGACACGATCAGGCAGACTTGTTGATGCGCTTTTGCACATATGACACGATAAAGCAGACTTGTTGATGCGCTTTTGCACATATGACACGATAATGCAGACTTGTAAGCGCAAATTTGCATTTTATTAGGCTTTTGACTGCTAACTTCTTTTAATGCTTCCTCTTCCCGGCGACGACGGACGAGGACTTGAAAAACATGTTTCCGGCGCCGCTGCATAAGCGGCGCTTACTCATTTATGAAGTTGGTAATAAAACGTATCAACTAGAAAATAGAAATAATTTCAGGATATCAATCGCTCAATTAAACCTCCAAGCTCCAAACCCTGAAGAGGGGCATAGGGGCATCATGTGAATGATTAGCTGACACAAATCTTTCATTTTGTACGAGGAAACGTACAAAATGCCGATTTTCGCGCGGCCTGCCCCTTGTTTTGTACGAGGAATCGTACAAAATACCGATTTCCGTGCGGCCAGCCTTTTGTTTTGTACGAGGAATCGTACAAAATGCTGATTTCCGTGCGGCCAGCCCCTTGTTTTGTACGAGGAATCGTACAAAATACCGATTTCCGTGCGGCCAGCGTTTTGTTTTGTAAGACAAATCGTACATTTTCCTCCATCAGCACAGCGGGCGGGGATTCATTCCAACTCTTTTGGGCCACCGCCTCCTGTAAAATTGCAGCTTTTTCATGCGGAGCGCTCGCATTTTTATGAATGTTGCCTCTAGTTTAATGCGGGTGTTTCCACTCCACATGTCTCATAATTCCAATTGCTGATTTCTGAATAGAGCAGCTTTTATTAAAGCTTATAAGGAGTATGAATATGATGACTAATCAAAGACCAACCTCGCAGGTGTTGTATGAAACGGCGCTGCAGCATATTGTAGGGGGCGTAAACAGCCCCTCCCGCTCCTACAAGGCCGTTGGCGGCGGAGCTCCCGTCTTTATGAAACGGGCGGAGGGCGCTCATTTCTGGGATGTCGACAACAACCGCTATATTGATTACCTCGCCGCATACGGGCCTATCATTACTGGTCACGCCCACCCCCATATTACGGAAGCCATCGTTAAAGCTGCCCGCGACGGAGTTTTATACGGCACGCCAACCGAGCTTGAAATCAAGCTGGCCATGATGCTTAAGGAAGCCATCCCTTCCATGGACAAGGTTCGTTTTGTTAATTCAGGCACCGAAGCCGTTATGACAACGATTCGTGTCGCAAGAGCTTACACCGGACGCAGCAAAATCATCAAATTTGCCGGCTGCTATCACGGTCATTCCGATCTAGTGCTGGTTGCCGCAGGCTCCGGCCCGTCCACGCTTGGCATTCCGGATAGCGCTGGTATCCCGACTACCATCGCTCATGAGGTGATCACAGTGCCGTTTAACAACCTGCCTGCCTTGAAGGAGGCTCTGGAGCGCTGGGGCCACGAAACCGCTGCAGTCATGGTTGAGCCTATCGTCGGCAACTTTGGCATGGTCATGCCGCATGAGGGTTATCTGGAGGGGTTGTGCAGTCTTGCGCGGGAGGCAGGTTCATTAGTGATCTATGATGAAGTCATCAGCGCTTTCCGTTTTCATTATGGCTCCGCGCAAACCTTTAGCGCTTTTCCGGATCATGACGCCATTCAGCCGGATCTAACCGCACTGGGCAAAATTATCGGGGGAGGCCTTCCCATTGGAGCTTACGGCGGGCGAAAAGAAATTATGGAGCAGGTTGCTCCGCTGGGTCCCGCTTATCAGGCGGGCACAATGGCTGGCAATCCCGCTTCCATATCCGCAGGCATCGCTTGTCTGGAGGTGCTGCAGGAGTCCGGCATATACGACCGGATGGATGGTCTGGCAGCCAAGCTTGCCCACGGCTTACAGGAGGCTGCGGACCGAAATGGCGTACCGTTAACCATCAATCGCATACGCGGTTCGTTTTCGGCTCATTTCTGCAATCATCCTATTACCAATTATGATGAAGCTCAAGATACAGATGGCGAGCAATTTGGGCGTTTTTTCAAGCTGATGCTGGATCAAGGCATTAATCTGGCGCCGTCCAAATATGAGGCCTGGTTCCTGACAACGGCGCATACCGAGCAGGACATCCAAGTAACGATAGCAGCAGCTCAAACCGCTTTTGCCCAGTTATAACAGAATCAGTATAGAGCCAGGATAGAACCAGAATAGAGCCAAAATAGAGCCAGCCCAGCACACCGTGCTGAGCTTCCCGCCTGGCGGACTACTGCCAGCAACCACTAGTTGAACGGATATAGCAGCAATGATAAGACAAAATATTGTAATGGAGGCGTTATTTTGCTAACGACAAGACTTTCCGAAACCAGAGATTTGCCGGATATGCTGGCGCTTGACAGTAAAGTCTGGAATTACGACAATTCACCAGCCGACTTAACCAAACAAACAACGCTTGAGCAATTTGCCGAACACAACCCTCCCGGTTCACAACTAGTTGCGGAGCTTGATGGTGTTTTTTGCGGGTATGTGGGCATGCGTCCTCCAACCTCCCTTCTGTCCAACCGCCACGTAGTCGAGCTGGCTATTGCGGTAGATTCACGATTCAGAGGCGCAGGCATCGGACGCGCGCTTCTGGAGGCTGCTGAACAATATGCAGCATCGCAAGGAAAGAGAAAGCTTTACTTGCGCGTATTATCGAGTAATACGGGAGCGATCGCTTTTTATGAAAAATGTGGTTTTATCCTTCAAGGAAGAATGGTCGAGGAGTTTTTCATTAACGGAAGGTACGTTGACGATTTGCTGATGTACAAGCCGCTCCAAGCTGGGAAGCTGCCAACCGTTCTAGACTGACCAGCATGGCTAACCGCAGAGGAGCGGTTGTGTTAAGCTCCGTAGGAGCGGCTGCGTTAAGCTCCAAAGGAGCGGCTGCGTTAAGCTCCAGAGGAGCGGCTGCGTTAAGCTCCAAAGGAGCGGCTGCGTTAAGCTCCAGAGGAGCGGTTGTGTTAAGCTCCGTAGGAGCGGTTGTGTTAAGCTCCGTAGGAGCGGCCGCGTTAAGCCGCAGATTTTATCGCTAATAACAATCTGATCGTTTGTGTTAAAAAAGAAGCTGTCAACCGCTGTCATGCGGAAGGCAGCTTCTTTTGGCGAAAGAAAAGTCATCAGGGAGCAGAAATGCTTCTTTGTCTGGTTTTGAACAGCAAAAAAATAAAAAAAGGAGCGCCAACGCCGGCGGTAAAAACACCGGCGGGAATATCCAGCGGCATAAACAGCATTCGTCCTCCCAAATCCGCAAGAAGCAGCAAAGCTGCCCCGGTCAAGGCGGACATTGGCAGCACCAGACGGTAGGAGGCCCCGACAAGCAGCCGCGACAAATGAGGAGCCATTAAACCTATGAAGGACAGCGTCCCCGCAACGCCAACGGCCGCTCCGCATAAAGCCACGCATATCAATAGCGCAAGCAGCCTGCTTCGCTGCAATGAGCTTCCTAGCCCGATTGCGGCGGGCGCTCCTAGCGATTGCACGTTTAGCTCCCTGAACAGCAGCATGGCGCAGGGCAGCAGAATTACAATCCACGGCCATAACATTTTGATATACGTCCAGTTTGTCCCGTAGATGCTGCCCGTCGTCCAGCTTAGCACCTGCGTCGCCAGGTAAGAAGGCCCGCTGATGAGCAGAAACGTCGTCAACGCACCCGCAGCAGCAGATAAGCCGATGCCAATAATGACAAGCCGCGATGGCGATATGCCTTTTTTCCAGCCTAACCCGTACAAAAGCGCTGCGGCAGCCAGCGCGCCCGCAGCGGCGACAAAGGGTATCCAATGAACGCTAAAGCCTTTGACCAGCGTCATAAACGCCACAACACATACGGATGCTCCTCCTGTTACGCCCAGCACGTCGGGAGAAGCCAAAGGGTTGCGCACAACGCCCTGCAGCAGGGCTCCAGCAACGCCTAATGCGGCCCCGACCATAATCGCGGCAAGAATGCGCGGCAGACGAAGCTGAAGGACAATCATGCTGCTATCTACTTCCCCTCTGCCCGCCAGCGTCGCCAGCACCTCCATGAATGACAGCTTTGTAGTTCCCAGACTGAGCGAAATCAGCGCGATAGCAATGACGATAGCCAAAGCTCCGCCTACAATTGCTCCGCCTGCTTTGCGGCGGCTAATCATGCTTTCGCCTCCTCGCGATGGCAATCAGAAACGGTACGCCGAGCAAGGCGGTTGCAATGCCTACGGGAACCTCGCGCGGCATCAGTACAAAACGCGACAGCAAATCGGCTCCAACCAGCAAAAGCGCGCCTGCAACGGCACTATACGGCAGCAGCCAGCGATGATCCTCACCGGCTATAGCCCTGCACACATGCGGAACCATCAGCCCGACAAAAGCAATTGGCCCGGCAGCGGCAACCGAGCTGCCCGCCAGCAGTATGACAGCGGCGGCGGCCAGGGACTGAACAAGCTTCAGCCTCATCCCCAGCCCTTTCGCATTGTCGTCTCCCAAGGCCATGACATTAAGCGAAGGCCCAATGCCAAGCGCAACCAGCCAGCCAAGCGACATATAAGGCAGCACCTGCTGCAAATGCTCCAGCTTCCTTCCAGATACGGAGCCGATCATCCAGAACAAAGCGTCTTCGAGCGCCTGACCATTCAGCAGAATCAATCCGGAGGTCAAAGAAGCGGAAAAAGCCGCAATTGACGCGCCTGCAAGCGTCAGCCTTGCCGTATCGAGCTTTCCGCCTCCCAGGCTTCCTAATACAAAAACAATAACGGCCGTTACGGCAGCCCCCGCAAGCGCAATAGGAATCATCCCGCCGATTGTGAGCGACGAGCCGTAGAGAACAAGAGCCGCTACAACGCATAAGGAAGCTCCGGCATTAATGCCAAATACGGAAGGAGAGGCCAGCGGATTGCGGGTCAACACCTGCATGATAACACCGGCCATAGCCAGACTTGCTCCAACAGCAGCCGCAATAAGAGTGCGGGGCATACGCACCGTCGATATGAGCAAATGCTCATTCGATCCGTCGAAAAGGGCGTACGCCTGCCAAAGCTCCCGCACCCCGAACGATTGAATGCCGCGCAAAACACTAAACAACATGACAAACAGCAGGACCGCAACACCTGTTGCCAGCCCTGCCAAAAGTTTTGGATTCCGGTTGCGCTTCGAGTGCATTAATTCGCCTCAAAATAATCCAGGATTTCATCAAGCAGCAGGTTTGCCGCCTCGTATCCCCCGGCCGTATTCCAGATAGCCTCATCCACCTTGACAACCTTGCCGTTTTTGGAAACCTCCAAATTTTTGAATAACGGATCCTCCAGCCATTCCTGTGCAACCTTGGAGGCTTCATTGTCCTCCTGCGTTTCCGAAACAAAGTAGAACATGACGTCGCCGTCCATGCTGGAAATAGTCTCCTTGGACAGCACTTCAATAAAGTCGTCCTTGTCCTGGGAGGCCGGCCGAGCAAAGCCAAGCTGGTCAAGCAGCACGCCCGAGAATGTTTGCTTCAAGTAGATGCGGACCTGGCTTGGGGTAAAGCGGACGATGGAGATTTTGGAATCCAGCTTGTCCGCCAGCTTGGCTTTTGCTTCCTCGACGCGGTGGTCAAAAGCCTCCATCAGCTCCTTGCCTTCCTCTTCCTTGTTCACTGCTCTGGAATACAAGGAGAAGTTGATTTTCCAATCTCCGGCCAAATCCTCGGAAAATATCGTTGGTGCAAGAGCATTAAGCTGCTCGTAAATTTTTTCCTGGCGCACCTTGTTGCCGATGATCAAATCCGGCTTCAGGCTGGCGATCAGCTCGATGTTGGGCTGGAGCTCATCTCCAACAACTACAACATCCTTCATGTCGCCGGCAATGTGATTGTACCAGGGGTCCTGATACCAGGACTGAACTGCTCCGACTGGCTTGATACCAAGCGCCAATAGCGCCTCCGTGCCCTCATTTGTTAAAATGACGACTCGTTCAGGAGTACCAGACAGCGTCCTTTCACCCATCGCATGCTTGATTGTTCTTGATGAGTCCGCCGGGGTTGACTCCGCAGACTGGGAAGCTGTTGGCGACGAGCTAGCAGCCGGACCCGCAGCCTGATTGCCCGCTCCGCCGCCACATGCGCTAATCACCAGCGTAAGACAGATTACGAGCACGGTTAGCATTTTTTTAGATTGAAAGTACATGGATGAATCTCCCTCTCCCCTATATTGATAATGATTATCAAAGCCAATATCAATATAACCGGAGTTGCCCCATTGAGCAATGGACGATGTAGACATAATCAATGGATCATCTGGACGAAGGTTTTTTTCGCGGTAGCTGGCCGGCGACAGGCCAGTATGCTTCTTAAACAGCCTGCTGAAATAATAGCTGTCGGCATAGCCTACGCTTTCCGCAATCGTTTTGAGCGGCATGCCTCTGTCCGTCAACAGCTCCTTCGCTTTGCTCAGTCTTAATCCAATGACATAATCAATAGGCGAGGTATGAAAAGCCTCCCGGAATTTACGCATCAGCTGTCTCGGGCTGCAATCCAGCAATTCCGCAAGCTGCTCCAGCGTAACCGGTTCACGATAATGCTCTTGTATATAGTCCGCCGCCTGTGCCGCAAGGTCAGGCTGGACATAGCGTATTTCGTTCCGGCTCAATTGTCCCGCGATTTCATAAACCCATTGATAAAACAAAGCTTTGGCCATCAGCTTGTTCAAATCGTTGGCCTTTTGCCACTCGGCATAAATACGCTTCGCCTTGTCGAGCAGATAAATGGGCTGGTTTGCGCGAATGACATATTGCGCCTGGAAAGGCGACTCCTGCTGCATGATATCCATCTTTTGGCGGCTGCGCTGCGGCAGCGTCGTTTTGTACAAGATGACGTAATACCGGCACTCGCATTCCGGCACCATATCAAGCTGCATGCCTTTTCCGCCATGCAATACAGAATAAGGCTTAAGCGTCCGAAGCCTGTCATCCATTCGGACCTTTGCCGTCCCGGCGGCAAAATACAAATAGGCGCTGGCAGGAAGACGCCAGCGCTCCTCTCCTTGTCCAGCCCGCAATACGTGCAGCCTGACATCCATAATTTGCAGATGCGCCGCATTGAGCAGCTTGATGTGCGCTTCCAAATTCATTTGTTAATAAACCTCCTTGCACCAATCCGACGGCAACCATGAATACGTGCCTAACAACGCTTTCGATCAGGCGATTCCATTACACGTATTTTAATTGATAACCGTTTTCAATGCAATGCATGCCGGGAGGCCTATTCATCAGGAATAATCCATAACGACTAGCCGATCATCCTTCTGCAAAGGATTGCCCCGCCCGTCTCTGTTGTTCGTAATGAAGTACAGGCGTCCGTCCTTCAAATGCAAATCGCGGATACGGCCTTCGCCTTCATGCCACTTTTCCATCTCCCCGGTGGAGGGCGTATACCGATAGATGCCTTCCCCTGCCAACGCGGCGATAAGCAAACGTCCCTCCCCGTCAACTATCGTGCCGGACGGCGCAATAGCCTCATCTCCGGTGTGGTAGAGCGGCGGAACCATTCCGGGGCGCGTCTGATCTCCAATAAGCTCAGGCCATCCATAGTTAGACCCTGGCGTAATCCTATTCACCTCGTCATGGCCGCCGGGGCTGCCGGAGGGGCCGTGCTCGCTGCTGTACATCGTCCCGTCGCTTGTCCAGGCCAGCCCTTGCGGATTGCGATGTCCATAGGAATACATGTAAGAGGATGATGACGGATTGTCCGGTGGGATGCTGCCGTCCAGGTTAAGGCGCAATATTTTGCCCGCAAGAGATTCCTTGTCCTGGGACAGACTCGTTTGAGTTGCGTCGCCTGTTGTTACGTACAGAAGTCCGTCCGGGCCAAGCTCCAGCCTGCCTCCGTTATGATAGAGACTTCCGGGGATACCTTCCAGCAGCGCTTTTTGCTCGACCCATTCAGCGCCCTCCAGCTTCAGCTGCACTATCCGGTTGAGGGTTTTGCCGCCGCTCCTGTACGTATGATAGGCAAAAGCCGTTTGATCCGAAGGGAAATCCGGAGACAGCACAAAACCTAAAAACCCTCCTTCGGCTTCGTGGTGAACGGCTTCTTCAAGCCGGACGGACATACGCGTCATGCCGCCGTTGTCCACCTTCACGATCCCGCCCTTGCGCTCGCTGATGTAGATAACGTCGCCGTCAAAAGCAATGGACCATGGAATATCCAACCCTTCCGCCGCAATTTCGTAAGGCGCCGCTTCCTTGGACGGTGTTGCCGCCGGCTCTTGGGACGCGCCGGAGGACTCGCTCGGAGTCCCGTTTTCTTCTCCTGACGGTAAGCCTTCACTGCTGCCTGAGGCCTCGGGATAATCTGCGAGAGGAGAAGGAGAGGTGATGCCTGAAGCGCCGTCCTCCGGGGGTTTGCCGCTACAGCCAGCAATCAGCATGGCAAGCACGGTTGCCGTTGCCGCTAAGATTGCTGCTTTGCTGGTTTTTTTGCTTTTGCCGAGTTTTCCGAATTCCTTCATTCCTTCACTTCCTTCCTCATTATTGCCGGAGCATCTATATAATGCCGCTACAATACAATTAAACACGCCGTGCTGCAGCCAAACGCCATGCTTGTTGTAAAAAAGGCCAAGCCTTAATCATCTGGCCTGGCCTCAGCTATTCAGCTTGATTAAAACACGATTTTTATTACTATTTTGACAGATTCTTCCCAAAACTACCCAGAACTACTCCTTGCCGAGGCAAACCCTCACGCCTTAGCCCGCAGCATCCGCTTCCGCTAATGCTCGAACAAGTCCGTCATGAATAATTCCATTGCTGGCAGCGACATTGCGAACGCCAAGATGGTAAGGCTCGCCTTTGGTATCCGTCACGCGTCCGCCTGACTCCTGAATAAGCAAGGCGCCTGCAGCCAAATCCCAGCTATTGAGGCCAATCTCCCAAAATCCGCTGAGCCTTCCCGCTGCCACATAGGCCATATGGAGAGCGGCAGATCCCGCGATTCTCAGGTTTCGCGTTTGCGGCGCTACGGCAGCGATACCCTTCAAATTAACCGGCAGCGCATAGAGATGATCGGCTGGCAGTCCGGTGGCAATAAGGCTTTCGCGCAAGCTTTCCTCCCGCGATACCTCCATCCTTTTGCCATGCACATAAGCCCCTTTGCCCTTTTCCGCTACAAAAAGCTCATCCTTGATGGGATCATAAACTACGCCAACAATGACCTCGCCCCGGTAAGCAAGTGCAATGGATACACAAAAAAACGGGAAGCCGTGCACAAAATTGGTCGTTCCGTCAATGGGATCGACGATCCATAAATATTCCGCGCTGCTGGCGTCAGCCAGCGCTTGCGCCGATGCCTCGGGCCCCGGCTCCACCCCTTCTTCTCCCAAAAAGGAATGCTGCGGAAAATGGGTGGCGATCAATTTGCGGATCAGACTTTCCGAGCCTTTGTCCACCTCGGTAACCAGATCATGAGGCGACTGCTTTATATCAAGGCTGGAATGTTTGCCAAGCTTTGTCCTGATCCATTCCCCCGCCTTGGCGGCGCAGTTGATAGCTACGGCGGTAAAGCTTTTTCCCCCGACGGCGTAGCCGCCTTGTCCTTCATTCACATCTCTCACTCCTCGCATAACATAAAAACGATAGTTTAAAAGTCCGATGAACAACCTTTGCAGGTTTGCCATTAACAATATCGTAATGCAATACGGCCCCTTAAGGTGACAAGTTTCGTATATTTGATGAACAAGCCCTTTGTTTATCATTATATTCCCGTTCCATACGAAGGGGAGGGTAGAACAGCCGAACAACCCTTACAAGGCCGCAAATCCGTCATACATCATTTTGGCGGCCAGCGCCAAAAGCGTTGCTCTGAGCAGCCACATCAGTCCTTTTCCGCTTATGCGGACGGCGATGGCGGCTCCTATGACGCCGCCCAGCCAGGCTCCAGGAGCCAGCGCCAGCACAAGCAGCCAGTTCACCTCGGAGAGCGCCGCATGCATGCCGCTTCCAACAATGGACGACAGAAAAATAACGAACATGGAGGTGGCAGCTGCGACATGGGGCGGGAAGCGAAAGAGCAGCACCATAACCGGCACAAACAAGGAGCCGCCTCCGATGCCGAAAAGCCCCGAAATAAGCCCCACGCAAGCGCCAATTGCGAGCATAGGCAGCTTGCCATAGCTATAGCTATGAAGCTGTCCGCTGGAATCGGTAATGGTTCGCTTGATGGCCCATTCCTTGGTAAACGGTTTCATCCTATCTCGGACAATTAGCAAAACGGCCATAAACAGCATAAAAAATCCAAAAGCCAAATTAAAGCTGCCCGCATTCAGCTTGCCCGTTAAAGCCGCTCCCGCTACAGCCGCGGGCCCGCTGGAGGCAAACAGCAGCAGCCCGCTGCGTAAATCAACAATGCCGCGTTTGTTGTAGGATAATGTAGAGGCCAACGCGGTTACGATCAATACAGTGAGGGAAATGCCCGCTGCTGTAGCATGATCCAGCTGCTCCCCGATTAGAACGGGCGAAACAAGCAGCAGGGCGGGCACAATAATAATGCCGCCGCCCAAACCAACGATGCTGCCGAATACGGCAGCAATCAAACCAAGAAGCACAAGTAGCAGCCATTCCATGATGTCATCTCACCTTTCAGTACGGAGCAATTTCCGCTGCGCCGCCATCCAGCACTCGTACCCCTTCTCCTCTTGCCTCAAGCTTCCTGAATTGATCCATCAGCCGCAGCAGCGCCGCATCCTTAGCTTTTGCTTCCAGCATACAATCCATATAGTTGCAGGAGCCCGCAGCGCGTCTCAGAAAATGAAGCAGCGGCTCCGCCTCCACGTCATCCGCATGCCCCCTTGGATCAGTGACGCTTTTGGGACTGGAGGCATGAATTTTGGGCGGTAACCCCTTCTCTTCTCCAATGCCCAGACGAGCTCTTTCGCGCTCCCACGAAAGCTGAATGCGCGGCCAATAGTCCTGCACCAGCTCGTCCCAGCCCACCTCCCCCGGATTGACAGCATGGTGATGGATATCCAGCACCATGGGAACCTGGGTAGCCTCTGCTGCCGCTACCGTTTCGGCTACGTTAAAGGTTTTATCGTCATTTTCAAGCGTTACGCGATTGCGGATGCCAGGCTCCAGCTCTCCGAACTGGGCAACAAAGCGCTGGCCTGCCGAGAGCTTGTCCCCGTATGCGCCGCCCATATGAATGTTGCATTTGCTCTCTTCATTAAGCCCCATAGCCTCCAGCATCCTGACATGATGCACAAGATCCTTAACGGAATTAACAAGTACCTCCGGCCGGGGCGTGCTGAATACGCAAAAATGGTCGGGATGGAAGGACGTCCTCATGCCATGCTTTTTGGCATAGTCGCCAACCGCTCGAAAGGCTGGAGCCAATTTTTCATATGGCGACCAATCCGCAAGCGCCGCATGTGTTGCAAGAGGAATCAGCTTGGATGAAAAGCGGTACATCCCGATATCATGCCTCTGGCAATGCTTCAATATGCGAAGGGTGCTGTTCAGATTATCCTCCGCTATCGCCTCCAGTCTTTGAAGGGCGAGTTCCCTGTTTTCCTGCTTGCCAAACGTGGCGTAGGTCATGGTGCGGGATGGCGTAATGCCTTCAAGCAGCGTTGTCATGGCAACAAACCCAAATCTGACAATCATGAATCAGGACCGCTCTCCAAAAAACATCTCGTAAGCCAGCGACGTTTGAACCGACGACTCCTGCTCGGTCAGCTTGCGGACAAGCTCCATCTCCACCTGGGTTACCTCTTCGCCTTGAAAATTGATCTCTGCGATTGACGCTAAAATTTTAACGATTGCGATAGCCTGGTTATCCGGCGTATAGGCAATTACCTTTTGCCCCGTTGGATAAACGCGAAATCCCTTTTTCACCATTTTCCCCTTGCCATATTCCAGCAATTCATAAAGCTCCTGCTCCGACTTGAATTTGCATACTGAGTTAAATTCGGTACCAAACCCCATGCTGATTCCTCGCTTTCGTTTCATACAAGTTGAACAAAAAACTTCATCGAAAGGCCGCCGTGTGAAAGGTTCTTCCGATCGCTGTTTTTCCCAGATTTCCTGAATAGTAGGTGTCAATGGTGAAATCCGGGAAAAAAGGCGAACGCTCCGCTTCTCCAGAACCATTCACACTTTGGCCATCCGCCAGTTTCTAATTTGTTCAACTTGTTCATCATTTAATTTAACAGACAGGCCGCTCTGCTCCTTTGAGCGTGCGCAGGACGAACGGCCTTTCCGGTTATGCGCCTTTTGCTCCCGCGACAATCAGTTTGCGGACTTGGAATCGCCCGTAAAATCAATCCCCTGCTTGGCCGCATGACGGTCAACCGCAAGCTGAATGAGCGTATCCAGCAGCTCGTTGTAAGGCAAACCGCTTTCCCTCCAGAGCAGCGGATACATGCTGAACGGCGTAAAGCCCGGCATTGTATTCACTTCATTAATGAACACAGCGCCGTCTTCCTTGCGCAAGAAAAAGTCCACGCGCGACAACCCGGAGCCGTCAATCGCCTGGAATGCCTGAACGGCAAGCTCCCTGATTTCTTCCGCCGTTTCCGTAGGCAGATCTGCCGGAATCATCATGCTTGATTTGCCATCAATATATTTTGCTTTATAATCATAAAATTCATTAGACGGCAAAATTTCGCCAGGAACAGATGCTTTCGCTTCGTCATTGCCCAGGACGCTGACCTCGATTTCCCGCGCATCTACAAACTCCTCTACAATGACCTTGCGGTCGAAGCGGAATGCGTAATCCACGGCGGCAATCAGCTCTTCCCGGTTTCTGGCTTTGGAAACGCCTACGCTTGAGCCCAGATTAGCCGGTTTAATAAAGCATGGATAACCGAGGGAAACCTCGCATTCCATCACAAAAAATGCAGCGTCCTTCGCCCACTGCGTCCGGTTGAAATACCGGAAAACGCATTGCGGCAAGCCTTCCTGGGCAAAAATTTTCTTCATCATGATCTTGTCCATTCCCACAGCGGATGCCAATACGCCTGCTCCGACATAAGGAACGTTGGCCATCTCAAACAGCCCTTGAATCGTTCCGTCTTCGCCAAAGGTGCCATGAAGCAGCGGGAACATGACATCAATGCTTTCTTGCCCGCTTTGCAGGCTGACGGCATGCTCTCCGCTAATTTGAGCGATCTCTGCGTTATTTGCCTTTATGCCTGCCGCGTCATGCCCGTCATTGCCCATATCCAATGCGTCAAAAAGAGGCGCAAGATAAGCGCCTGAGCGTAACGGATCATCTCCGCCGAAACGCAAGCTTTCCACGTTTGCCGGAGGAGAGAGCAACAAGCCCCCGGATTTCCATTCGCCTTGCTTCGTAATATAAAAAGGTTTAATTTCGTATTTGCTGTAGTCAAACTGGTTCATAACTGCATAGGCCGTCTGAAGGGATACCTCGTGCTCCCCGGATTTCCCCCCATAAACAAGACCTATTCTTTTTTTGCTCCCCATGGCACATCCTCCGGTACGATAATAATGACATCCCTCTGCCGCCTTCATAAAGGCTGTTCAAAAAGTCCGCCAACATTCGCGAAGCATGACTAACGCCGTGCTGAAACGAATAACCGGGCTTTTTGAACAGACACTTATGACTTATAACAGGTCTGGAATGTGGAAGAAACGGTATTTCGTTCCGCTGGTCCAGGCATAAGAATCGCGATAATCCCAATACCTGTGCCTGCTTGGCACGGTATTGGCATTCACCAGCGGCTGTCCCGCGGAATCAAAAGCCGTTACAATCGTTGTATGCTGAAACCTGCCTTCTCCGTTCCAGTCATAGGCAATCACGTCGCCTAGCTGCAGTTCATCCGCCGAAGACACGATCACCGCTCTCAAGCCGCCTTTACGGGCTGCGGAAAGGTAAGCCGCCATGGCATTTGCCACAGCCCAGCTGTAGCTCCAGTTCTCCCGGTTGCCAGCGCGCCCTTTGTACCACCATCCGCTTTCCCTTCTACCAGTATAGTTCATCGGGGCATTGCCTGCAAAGATACACTGGGAGACGTAATTGGTGCAATTCACGTCAAACAGCTCAAAGGAAGGATTGCCTTCGTTCCACCATCTGTCCGCATATGCGGCAGCCAGCTCCCTGCGGTAAGGGATGCCTCCCTTCCATCGTTTAAATCCCGGCATCAGCTCATAATTTAAATAAGGGGCAGAGCCTGACAGCATACTTTCGGTTTCCTCGGGGAGCAGCGTGTCGGAGTCCTGCTCCTGCAGCTGCGCGGAAATACCGTATCGCGGGCGGCGCTCCGATACAACGGGCTCAACCTGCAGCACGGTCCAATCCCGTCCGTCGCGTCTAAGCCATAGACGCTCCGTCTCTTGTCTTTCCTCCATGTAATACATGCCTTTTTGCTCCATTTTCCGTTTCACATGAAGCCTGACCAGCACCGACACCTCGCCAGCGGATTCATTGACCCGAATCAGCTCGGCCTTGGTTTCGCTGCCTGCGGGTATGGCCCCTCTCAGCAAATCCCGCTCCCGCAGCCGGTCGGTCCGCTGTTGCAATCGCTCGGCGTGAAGAGCATCCGCGACATATTGACTCAAATCCCGGGCGTTCTGCTCGCTTTCTGTGCGGTTAAACAAGCGAACATAGCGCTGAAGCGATGACTTCCATTCCGATTCGTCGCCAGGCGAAGGCTTCCTTGGCAGTGACGTGCTTTGCAGCAAGGAGCTTAGCTTGGGACGCTCTTTGACTTGTGTTCCTGTTGGCGTATTATCCTCCGCCTTCAAGCTGCGGTGCTCCGTGGAAGGTATCTTATCCTCCCTTTGATTCATTGCTGTTTCGGTTAGCTCCATAAAATCCTTTTCTGCACTTCCGCTCCGCGCTCCTGTTGCCTGTTGCTTAACTGCGGCGCCCGTGCGTCCAGCCCCCCGGTTTTTTTTGCTTCCGCTCGTATTTGCCCTCACGCTGGCGGACTGGCCGGGCCGGGATGGCGGCGGGACATTGCGGGAACGAAGCGCAGCATAATGACGGCCTTCTTTTTTTGGCATCGGTATCCCCTCCGGACATCGTTCATTATAATTAGGCAGCAATAACTGCTTCATTATATGATCGTCACTTACAAATCATGTAAGATAAGCCTGTACGAGTTATAGAAGAGAAGGGCAGACTAATGAAATCCTTTGAAATCGTTTTAAAAAAGGGGGGAATTGGACTTTACGATGAAAGGCAATAAAGCTATACTATAGATATACGGTTTTTGAAATCATGTTTCATCCAATGAAACTGATTGCTGATTTGGCTTACTTTATTGCAAAGGAGTTTGACAATGACTAAACAAAATCATTATTCCGTTCGCACGACCCTGGAATCAGGCGGCAAATCGCATGCCTACTATTCTCTTCCAGAGCTTGAGAAGCAAGGCCTTGGCGATATTTCCAAGCTGCCTTTTTCGATCAAGGTGCTGCTGGAAGCCGCTGTTCGTCAATTTGACGGCCGCGCCATCACCACTGAGCATGTAAAGCAGCTGGCTAACTGGGCCAATGGCCGCGAAGACAAGGAAATCCCGTTTATTCCGGCCCGTATCGTATTGCAGGATTTTACCGGCGTGCCTGTGGTCGTTGACCTTGCAGCCATGCGCGACACTGTAAAAAAAGCCGGCGGAGACCCTAAGCAGATCAATCCCCTTGTTCCCGTCGACCTTGTTATCGACCACTCTGTAATGGTTGACGCTTTCGGCAGCCCCGAAGCGCTTGAGTACAACACTAAGGTGGAGTTTGAACGGAACGAAGAGCGTTACCGCTTCCTGCGCTGGGCGCAAACCGCTTTTGACAACTTCCGCGCCGTTCCTCCGGGAACAGGTATTGTTCACCAGGTTAACCTGGAGTATCTCGCATCCGTTGCAGCGACCAAAACCGTAGACGGCGAAACCGTCGTTTACCCGGACTCGCTCGTGGGCACAGACTCCCATACAACGATGATCAACGGTCTTGGCGTAGTCGGCTGGGGCGTTGGCGGCATCGAGGCGGAAGCCGGCATGCTGGGCCAGCCGTTGTATTTTGTAATGCCGGAGGTTATCGGCTTCAAGCTGACGGGCAAGCTGGCTGAAGGCTCGACAGCTACCGACCTGGCTTTGACCGTTACCCAAATCCTCCGCAAAAAAGGCGTTGTTGGCAAGTTCGTCGAGTTTTTTGGACCCGGCCTCTCCAACATCAGCCTTGCCGACCGCGCCACTGTTGCCAACATGGCGCCTGAATATGGCGCAACCATCGGCTTTTTCCCGGTTGACGGCGAAACGCTTGACTTCTTGCGCCAAACCGGACGCCAGGAAGATCAAATCGCGCTGGTTGAAGCTTATTACAAAGCGCAAAACATGTTCCGCACAGATGAAACGCCGGACCCTGTATTCAGCGATGTGCTGGAGCTGGACTTGTCCACAATCGTTCCATCCCTTGCCGGACCTAAGCGTCCGCAGGACCGCGTAGAGCTGACCTCCATGAAGGAGTCGTTCAACGATATCATTCGCACGCCAATCGACAAAGGCGGCTACGGGCTTAGCGATGAAAAAATCGCTCAAACCGTACCTGTTACGCATGAGGACGGACGCCAATCCAAAATGGGTACCGGCGCTGTCGTTATCGCAGCTATTACCAGCTGTACAAACACTTCCAACCCTAGCGTTATGCTGGGCGCCGGACTTGTTGCCAAAAAAGCCGTCGAGCGCGGCCTGACCAAGCCAGCTTATGTAAAAAGCTCCTTGACTCCGGGCTCCCTCGTCGTTACGGAATATTTGAAAAAAGCAGGTTTGCTGGAATCTCTCGAAAGCCTGGGCTTCCATGTGGCGGGCTATGGCTGCGCAACGTGCATCGGCAACTCCGGCCCGCTTCCGGACGAAGTCAGCAAAGCGATTTCCGACAACGATATGACGGTTGCAGCCGTATTATCCGGCAACCGGAACTTTGAAGGCCGCGTTCATGCTCAGGTTAAAGCCAACTATCTGGCGTCTCCGCCTCTCGTAGTGGCTTACGCCATCGCAGGAACCGTCAACATTGACCTGACCTCCGACCCGATCGGCTATGACCAGGACGGCCAAGCCGTTTACTTGAAGGATATCTGGCCAACTAACGAGGAAATCAAGCAAGCGGTGTCCGCTTCCCTTAACCCTGCCATGTTTAACGATAAATACGGCAATGTATTTACGCAAAACGAGCGTTGGAACGCCATTGACGTGCCTGAAGGCGAAAGCTACGAATGGGATGCCAAATCGACTTACATCCAGAACCCGCCGTTTTTCGAAAATCTGGGTTCGGAATTGTCCGATATCGCCGATATCCCGTCCGCAAGCGTGCTTGCACTGATGGGCGATTCCGTTACAACCGACCATATTTCCCCTGCCGGCAACATTACGGTCAATAGCCCGGGCGGCAAATATTTGGTGGACAATGGCGTAGAGCGCAAGGACTTTAACTCTTACGGCTCACGCCGCGGCAACCATGAGGTGATGATGCGCGGAACGTTCGCGAACATCCGTATCCGCAACCAGGTTGCGCCTGGAACGGAAGGCGGCGTAACCACCTACCTGCCAACTGGCGAAGTGATGTCCATTTACGACGCTTCTATGAAATATCAGGCAGAAGGCAAAAACCTGGTTGTTATCGCAGGAAAGGAATACGGTACCGGCAGCTCCCGCGACTGGGCGGCAAAAGGCACCTACCTGCTTGGAGTCAAGGCTGTTATCGCTGAAAGCTTCGAGCGTATCCACCGCTCCAACCTAGTTGGCATGGGCGTACTGCCCCTGCAATTCCAGGAAGGCCACGGCTGGAAAACGCTTGGCATTACAGGTACGGAAACCTTCGATATTTCCGGCTTGTCGAACGATATTAAACCAGGCGAAACCGTAACGGTCAAAGCAACGCGTCCAGACGGAAGCAGCTTCGAGTTTTCGGCGCTGGTACGTCTCGACTCCCTGGTTGACGTCGACTACTACCGCAACGGCGGCATCCTGCAAACCGTATTGCGCCAAATGATCGCCAATATGTAACCAATTCTAGTATTAATAAAAGGACTTCGGCTCGCGCACATGCGCGAGCCGAAGTCCTTTTTGCCGCTTGGAGCTTTGAAGGTCTAACGAACCATCGTGCTCATAACTCTGGCGGCTTCCATCATAACAGGAGCATATTGCTCCATTTTGTCCAGTGTAAGTCTGCTGGCGGGCCCTGAAACGGATAATGCCGCCGCAAGCAATCCGGCGCGATCGAAGATTGGCGAAGAGATGGCGGCTACTCCCGTCTCCCGCTCCTCAAAGCTGGTCGCATACCCTTTCTCCAGCGTGTCCTGCAGTTGGCTGCGGTAAAGCTCCATATCCGTAGAAGAGGCCCACTGATGCGAATTCATAATACTTTCCTGCACCAGATTGTCGGCATAGGCCACCAGCACCTTGCTGGAAGCGCCCGCATACAGGGGCAGCCTTACGCCAACTGGCGCTACCCGCCTGACGGGATGATTGCTTTGGACCGCCTGAATGCGTATCCGCTCCGAGCCGTCCCTGACATAAATGCTGACGGTTTCGCCCAACTGGTCTCGCAGACGGACCATCTCCGGCAGCCAGATTGTCGCCTGATCATCGGTTCGGGACAGATTAGCGGACAGCTCCCACACTTTAAGGCCAAGATGGTAACGCTCCGTATTTTTATCCCGCTCAATAAATCCTTTTTCCTCCAAGGTGGCCAGCATCCTGTGAACAGTGCTTTTGTGGAGCCCCGTCCGTTCTGCAATTTCCATCATGGCCCAATCCGTCTTTTCTGTAAAACAAAGTAAAATATCAAGCGCCCGATCTACGGCGCGAACAGTCGATTTTCCCTCTTCCATCTACAGCACCTCCACCGCCTGGAACGGAATCCAGCTTCTTCCGGCAGGCAGATAGTATATAAAGGTTTCATCAAATAAAACCCGATTCCAAAATGAGTGAAATCAATTCTCAATTAGTATACATGATAGAGGTCTTTTCCGTAAAGTATCCATTTATATTACGTTTAGATTACAAGCTGTTACAGACGAACAACATTGAATAAATACCGATTGACGCCCGCCCGAAACGCCTCTACCATTAAGAGATAGACCCGAAATGGGAAGCGGAGGTGGAGACATCATGAGTAGTATATTGCAACCTCTTGAGACAGCGCTCTCCGCAGCTTCCGGCTTGCAGAAGCCGCTATCACATATAGCGCCGCAACTGCAGCGCCGCAGCCGCCGCAAGCATATGGCTGCCGCTTCAATGGCTTCCCTGCTTGCAATGTGCTTGATTGCCGTTCTTATCTTCCATGGTTATGTAGCCTGGATGCTGGCTTATCCATACGTTGCCCCGTTGGAATCCAATCCCTCTCAAGAGCTGGGTTTGCCATATGAAGACGTTATTTTTCCAAGTAAAAGCGGCGAAACGACTGTCAGCGGCTGGTTTATTCCCGCGGATGCCCCGCAAGGCAGCGCGGAAGACGCTGTGGCAACCCGGACAGTTGTATTCAGCCATGGATATGGCGCCAACCGGGAGGAAAGCTGGGTGCCGATGTATGATCTGGCCGAGCTGATGCATGATCTTGATTATAACGTTTTGATGTTTGATTACGGGTACGCTTCAACGGCCTATAAAGCACCTGCAACGGGCGGCCGCGAGGAATCCCAGCAGCTCCTTGCAGCTGTCGATTACGCCCAATCACGCGGCGCAGAGGATATCATCGTATGGGGATTCTCCATGGGAGCCGGGACAGCCCTTCAAAGCGCGCTGGTAACGGACAAAATTGACGCCATGATTCTGGACAGCCTGTTTGTCCCCAGTCCCGAAGCCTTGTTCGACAATTTAAACCAGTTTGTGCCTCTGCCCCGCTTTCCATCATTGCCTTTGATAAGGTCAATGATTCCGTTGTGGACGGGAAGCAGCTTTGGCTCCATACCGGTCAGCGAGGTTGTATCGCATGCCTATAACATCCCGATTTTTATCATTCACGGGACTAACGACAGCAAAGCGCCTTACACCGTGGCAGAAAGCATTGCCGCAAACCAGAGAAACAGCTTGTCGCGTTCGTGGATCGTCCAAAACGGGCAGCATGAGATGTTGTTCCGCATGGGCTCTATGGAATATATCCAGCGCACTGCGCTGTTCCTGAGCCAGGTAAACGCTCAATTGCATGATGGCTGAATCATACCCATGCTAAATCCACCTACTAAAAACAGGCTGCCCGCAATTGGGGCAGCCTGTTGCTATGTTCTATTACTTATTTCCAATTTCAAAATATTCGCCAGGCGCAAGCGCCATCCCTTCGATTCCAAGCTCGCCCAGCCTTCGGACAAATTCCTCCGCATCCTGGCGAATTGGCTCAAACGTATTGTAGTGGATGGGCACAACCAGCTTGGCCCCATACCACTGGGCTGCCTGAAGCGCTTCATCCGGTCCCATCGTAAAATGGTCGCCGATTGGTATAAACGCCACGTCAATGGATTCCTGCTCTCCGATCAGCTTCATATCGCTGAACAAAGCCGTATCCCCCGCATGCAAAATCGTCAAGCCTTCAGCGCGAATAATATAACCTCCGGCAATGCCGCCGTAAAGAATGCTTTTTGAGTCTTCGTCAATAATTCCCGAGGTATGTACCGCCGAAATCAGCTTGGCCTGGGCAAAGCCCAAATCAATCGTTCCGCCAAGATTCATAGGATTGGTACGCGCACCCTTCCAGGACATATACGCAGCCAGCTCAAAGTTAGCGACGATTTCCGCATCGTTGGCGATGGCAATTGGCGCTGCATCCAGAATATGATCCGCATGCGCATGCGTCAGCAGCACAGCCTGCACCTTGATATCCTCCGGTTTGGTTGCCGCCCGTTCATTTCCGCTAAGAAACGGGTCAATAATAAGCGATTTGTCATTTACTGTGAGTTGTACGGCAGAATGTCCATGATAAGTAATTAACATAATGCTATCTCCTCCTCATTAATAAAGCCGCTCATCTATTGCTTCAGCAATGCCAGAAATTCGGAGCGCAACGCGGCGCTTGTCCGAAATTCTCCCCGGACTGCCGAGGTGACGGTTTTGCTGCCCGGCTTCTTCACGCCTCTGGCGCACATGCAGAGATGCTCGCCTTCCACAACGACCATAACGCCGTGGGGCTTTAATTCCTGTTCCAGAATATCGGCAATTTGCGAAGTAATTCGCTCCTGCACCTGAAGTCTGCGCGTAATCGCCTCAACCAGTCTTGCCAGCTTGCTTAAACCCGCTATTTTGCCGCTTGGAATATAGCCGATATGCGCTTTTCCAAAAAAGGGAGCCATATGATGCTCGCACTGACTGTAGTAAACAATGTCTCTGACAATAACAAGCTCCTCGTGCTGCTCGTCAAAGGTAACGCCAAGCACGTCGCGGGGATCTACGCTGTATCCGGCAAAAATTTCCTCGTACATGCGCGTAACGCGGGCCGGCGTTTCAAGAAGCCCCTCCCGTTCTACATCTTCCCCGATCAGCTTTAAAATCTCTTTCACATGATACTGGATCTGCTCCCGGTTATCGGCTACATTGGAATTTAAATAGTCTTTTGCTCCGGCCACCGCTGTCGCCCCCCCTCATATTTTTACCGACGATTTTATTTACGCGAAGATTTTGTGTTTTTCATCATGTTTTGGTTTTTCATCATATTTTGAGCACGCGCCATTTGCTGCTTGTTCAAGTTGTAGCCCATTTGCTTCGCCATGTTTTGCAGCATTTCAGGGTTGTTTTGCATATTTTCAAGCTGCTTCCGCAGGTAATACACGCCTCCGAAAAAACCGCCTACTGCGCCAACAATCAACGTGACGACAGGAATTACATAATTATACCATTCCATCCAGTCTACCGCACCCCTTCTATCAAAAGAATTCATCTAAAAATGTGATCTGCACACTGTATCATAGCATGTCATAATGGAAATTCGCAATCGCGGATCGGCACTTCCAGGCTCTTCACCGCTTCCGATATAGCAGAGAGAGCTACTTCGTCCTGCTCATTGTTCAAAGCCTCTCGCAAAGCACAGGCAGCTTCAGCGCCCCCGATCCGGCCTAGCGACCATGCTGCTGTTCCGCGTAATACGGGGCGCGGATCATCTCTCAGCACCTTGATCAGATGCGGAATAGCCGAGGCATCCTTAAAATTGCCAAGCGCAATGACAGCGTTTCGCTGGATTGGCTTCCTGCCTCTCCATGCGGAGGACGTGCGGCCATACGCCTCCTTGAACTGCCGGTTTCCCATCTCCAGCAAGGGAACAAGCAGCGGTTTTGCCAGCTCGTTGTCAGGCTGCAGCTCCGGCTGATGCGTCCAGTTTTTCCCGCGGTTGACAGGACAAACTACCTGACAAGTATCGCATCCATACAAGCGGTTGCCGATTTTCCGCATGAACTCATCCGACACCATATCCTTCGTTTGGGTCACAAATGAAATGCATCGTTTGGCGTTCAACTCTCCTGGCCCGACTAAAGCTCCGGTGGGACAAGCGTCGATGCATTTGGTGCAGCTTCCACAGCCCTCTGTAACGGGAACATCCGGCGGCAGCGGAAGGTTGGTAATCATCTCACCAAGGTAAATCCACGAGCCCAGCTTTGGCGAGATAATAGCGCAATTTTTGGCGCTCCAGCCGATACCGGCCCGCTCTGCAACCGCCCTGTCGGACAACGCTCCCGTATCCACCATGCTCTCCACTCTTGTACCCGGCACCCGTTCCTTAAGCCAGCTCTCCAGCTTGGCCAAACGATCGCGCAAAACATGGTGGTAATCCTCGCCCCAGGCGGAGCGCGCCATGATGCCGCGCCGTTCGCCAGGCTCGGATTTAGGAGGATCAACAAGCTTGGAGGGATAAGCAATCGCTATCGCAATGATGCTTTGGGGGTCCTCAAACAGCAAGGCTGGGTTTGTGCGGCGATCCAGATCCGGCTCTTCAAAGCCGGACTCCCTGCCAAGCTCGCGATGCCTTATCAGCCTCTGCTTCAACGTAACAAAGGGATCAGCGGACGCCACGCCTATATCGTCAATGCCCAGCGCCGTCGCCGCAGCCTTCATTTCTTGCTTAAGCTTGCTCCAATCCATCATCGTTACAGCTCTCTGATTGCCTGCCGCGCCAATTCATCGCAGCGGTTATTCCACTCATTGTCGCTATGGCCCTTTACCTTGATATATTCCACCTTGTGTTTGCCCATCAGCGCCCACAGCGCTTTCCACAAATCCTGATTTTCGACGGGATCTTTTTTGCTGTTTTTCCAGCCATTGCGCAGCCAGCCATGAATCCAGCCTTTCTGGAAGCAGTTGACCACGTACGCGGAATCGCTGTATACCTGAACGCTGCAAGGCTCTTTAAGCAGCTCAAGTCCCTTTATAACGGCCTGGATCTCCATGCGGTTGTTGGTTGTGTCCCGTTCCCCTCCGTAAATTTCCTTTTTATGCGGACCAAAAAACAATATCGCTCCCCAGCCGCCCGGACCCGGGTTGCCGGAACAGGCTCCGTCCGTATAAATCATGACCTCTTTCATGAATTGGCCTCCTCCATAAATGCTTGGTCAAAAAGTCCGATGCAACAGGTCATAGTGACCGTACTTGCGAATATGGCCATAAAATAAAATCGGCCCGTCCCCGAATCAGTTCCTTCGGCACAGCTCCGAAGGTGCGGCTGTCAAGACTGGCCCGGTCATGTCTGTTGTCGCCCATAACAAAGTAATGACCCTCTGAGACAACCTGCGGCTCAAGGCCGTTGCCTTCGATCGGCACATCCGTATAGGGCTCGTCCACCAACTCGCCATTGCGGTATAAGCGCTGGTCCTTAATTTCAATCACATCGCCAGGCAAGCCTACAACCCGCTTAACAAGCAGCTTCTTTTCCTGCCCCATCCAGCCCGGCTCCTCCAGAATAACAACCTCTCCCAGCTTGGGACTTCCCGTCAAATAAACAAACTTGTTGACAAAAAGCCACTCCTCTTCCTTAAGAGTAGGCTCCATAGAATGACCGTCGACCGTAGACAAATTAAATACAAAATAATGCAGGATCAACACAATAACCAGCGCAATCGCCAGCGTTTTGATCCAATCCCATAGTTCCGCTGCCAGTTTCATAGCTCCTCCTCGCCGAAGCATTCCAGCCACTCCCGGTAATACCGCTGGGCAATTTCGTCATGAAACGGCTGCTGCCCCTTCTCCATTCGGCCCAGCAAGGCATGCAAACCTTGCCTCACCTTGTTCTGGACATGCTGGGGATAATGATAAAGCTGCTTGTGCTGTTCATATTCATCCTGGTCCACTACGTGACGGTTGCCGTCGCTCGTGCGAATAACGTCCAGGTCATAGTCGATGTAGGTAAGCACCCCATCATACCGGTAAGGCGGCGATGCTACGTTACAGTAGTAGCGGACTCCGCTATTTTCCAGCAGGGCAACTACGTTAAACCACTCGCCAGGCAAAAAAAACGAAACGGCCGGCACTCTGCTGATCCATTGCTTGCCGTCGGACTCTTCAATTGGCGTCTGGCGGTTAATGAGCACGATGATGGACTCCTCGCGGTGCTGTTCCGTTAACGCTTCGCTGGGAACGACCCAATTTTGCCGCCAGAGCCTGTGAATATGACCATTGTGTTTAAAACTTTTGATCACACACGGTTCATAGTGATTCATGATGCTCGCGCTCCTCGAATTCCTTATCATAATAAGAAAAGCATATCTCGCCGCCAATTGCAATGGCAGGGTAGATATGCCCTTCGATGGTAAACAATGTCTTGATCTCTATCCGGTTTTACCCTGCTACGATACTAAGCTTCTGAAACGAACGGAAAAAGTCGCTTGCCACGTATCCCATGGATTCGTAAAGCGGCAATACAGGCTCGTTATGTTCGTCTGCGGTTATAAGTATTTTGCTCACGTTCCGCTGTTCAAATCGCACGCGCAATGCGGCGACCAGCGCTTTGCCGACTCCGCTGCGCTGATGCTCCGGAGAAACAGCTATACGATAATAATAGCCCTTATTGTCATCGATTGTACCGATAATCATACCTGCAATCTCTGACCCCTTGACAGCGACAAGCACCAAATCGCTATCCCATGACAATTGACGCGCAAAAGCTTCCATTGTTTGCTCATAACATTCTTCAGTCAAAACTTCCTCAAGCAATGCCGTGAGCGGTTTGTAATCGGACAACTGGAAGGAACGGACGTTCATTCAATTAACACCTTCTACCATGTCATAGTCTCGTACTTTTTCTATCATACGACGAAATTCCGCGAAATCCTACTAAAATCTTTATGAAAATGATAGAAATCGCCTGTTTTCTCCTGAAAGCGCTTAATATTAAGCGCTTTCAAACATATTCGCTCCATCATTTGTAATTAGTGGTTTTGTAAGGATGCATGAAAACGACAGAAGCATGAGGTAATTGGAACTATTTTCAAAATCCATGTACACTATTAATTACGTTAGAGAGAGACTTACTGATGGAGCTGATTTGTTATGAAGGTTTACACTTACGCCCCTCCGAAGCTCAAAGCATCAGCCAAGAGAATAGTCGTTAGGGACGAAACAGGCGCTATGGCCTGTTCATTTCAAAGAGTTTATGCCAATAAGGTCGTCCAAGCAGGCAATTATTTGTTTGACATTGACTGGTCGGCTCAAGTGGATGCTTATTCACCAGACGGAAAGCTATTGTTTCAGTGCAGAAAAACAACGCCTTGGCTTGGGAGGCCCCGGTTTGCGGTACATTGCTGTGATTCGCTTGACAGCTACCCGGTTACTTTCACAAGCTGGCAAAAGCTCGCCCCCTCATTCGAAATCATTTACGACGGCCAGCGTTTCTTTATAAAAAAGGAGCTTCTGGACCGGGCAGCGTTTATGCTAGGCAATCAAGTATTGGCGAGATGGAGCTTCAAGCCAGTAGACGGCTTCAAAGCAAGGCTGGAGATCGAGGCTGAATGTCCGATTCAGGAGCCTGAATTTTTTGTCGCTTTGTTTCATTGCCTTTTCCATATTGGAAATTAAATACAGGACTTTTTAAACACCAATGTTGATTTATTCTGTCGGATTTGGGATAATGGACATGATCAAACTACAACAAATTTTGGGAGGTTTTTTATAATGGCACATCAATTGCCCGCATTGCCTTATGCACACAATGCTCTTGAACCGCACATCGACGCTACAACAATGGAAATTCACCATGGCCGTCACCACAATACTTACGTTACCAATTTGAATGCTGCCCTGGAATCCGCTCCTGAGCTGCAAAACAAATCGCTGGACGAACTAATTAGCGATCTGAACAGCGTACCTGAATCCATTCGCACCGCTGTCCGCAACAACGGCGGCGGCCATGCTAACCATAGCCTGTTTTGGGAAACAATTGGACCAAATGCCGGCGGCGCTCCTACTGGCGCTTTAGCGGCAGCCATCGACAGCGAGCTGGGCGGCTTTGAAGCTTTCAAGGCTGAATTCGCAAAAGCGGCTACAACTCGTTTCGGCAGCGGCTGGGCATTCCTTACGGTTGCCAACGGCAAACTGAAAGTATACAGCCTGCCTAACCAGGACAGCCCGATTTTTGAAGGCGAAACGCCAATTCTCGGCCTGGACGTTTGGGAGCATGCCTACTACCTGAACTACCAAAACAAACGCCCTGATTACATCGCCGCTTTCTGGAATGTTGTGAACTGGGCAGAGGTTGGCAAGCGTTACGAAGCAGCTGTTAAATAAATATTGCTTCGCTTGCTCGCAATCAAACGCTGATATCTGATTTTAATAAGCATTAGACAAAATAATCTCCGGCACGCCATCGCGGCGAACCGGAGATTTTTTGTTGGGCTTGCCGAATTGTTTCAAATGACTTCCCCCTGTTTATATATGAGCAAGCAGATAAATGAAGCCTTTACATGTGGAAAAGGCCAGTATCTGCAAACTATAGGAAAGAGGTGCAAGTTGCTATGAGCACAACGAATACTTCTTATCGTACAGGTGATTATGTACAGCAGCCGGGAGATTATATCTGTGAGGCGGGCCGACGCATAACGTTCAAGGAAGGTGACAAGCTTCCTTACTGTCCAGTGACCGGCCTTGACACCACCTGGTATTACGCGGAATAACGAGCTTATGCACCGATGAACGCCAACCCAATCCGGCGTACACGACTTGGAAGAAGCCTGCATAGAATACAGCAGGATAAACGCCTAATTTTCCAAGTGAAGGATTGGAGGCCTGTATGAGCGATTTTGTTAACGATCAGCCATTGTGGGATGCTGCAACTCTGAATGAGACGCAGCCAAGCATCGGATTTGCCGAAGCATCGAACTGCGGCTGCAACGGAGAAAGAGCCCTGCTCCCTATCCCCGGAGGCATTGGGGGCATCGGAGTATTCCCTCCGGGTCCAGGTCCATGGGGACCTGGACCTTGGGGACCTGGACCTTGGGGACCCGGACCTTGGGGACCCGGACCCTGGGGACCCGGACCTTGGGGACCTGGACCTTGGGGACCCGGACCCTGGGGACCCGGACCTTGGGGACCCGGACCTTGGGGACCCGGGCATGGGCCAGGTCCGTGGGGCGGACCGGGGCATGGACCTTGGGGGCCCGGGCATGGCCCTGGACCGGGAGGGCCCGGACATGGGCCTGGACCTTGGGGCGGTCATGGGCATGGCCGTATTGAAGACGAGGAACAAGACGATAGCGCTCATGAGCTGGACGGTCAGCTAACCGCAATCGCGGACTTCCGCCCTCAGCAAAGCTCGGGAAGCGGTTCTGGTCATGGATATGGACCTGGACACGGCGGAGGTCCCGGACATGGGCACGGCCCTGGATACGGCGGCGGCCCCGGACATGGACATGGGCCTGGATACGGCGGCGGCCCCGGACATGGACCTGGACACTGGCACGGGCCGTACCCGCCGCCACGGCCGCCTTTTTACCCCGGGCCGTGGTTTGGGCCAGGTCCGGGGCCCATTCCAATTCCCGTACCGGTGCCGCTGCCTGTCCCCGTCCCGCCCGTCCAACAAGGCTTTGTTACCGTTGTCGTTAACGGGGGATCGTCTTTCCCCAATGTGACAACGGGGTACACCGTGCCTTACCGCCCAGGCTTGACGGTTGGCGGGGCTCTGGCAAGCACCGGCGTTATAGGCTCTGGGCCGGCAGGGCAAATCGTTACGATCAGCGGCATTCCGATCGGCGGCAACATAAGCTATCAGGTGAGGCTTAACGGCAGGCCGATCCCCGTAGCTTTGCTTGGCACGCCTATACAGGCAGGCGATACAGTTACGGTTGATTTGATCGTAGTTTAATGGCATAAACCTTCTTTCAAACAAAGCTTATAAAAGAGTTGCGCAAAAACAGGCTGCCGTTATGATGACGGCAGCCTGTTTTTATAAAGGTTATGTTAAATTCTAATGTTGATAGTTGGCCATAAGAAAACCGCCTTCGTTGAAAAGGCGGCTTATTGCTATCGTGTCCGGTAGCGTAACGGCTTACTCTGTTGAATTTCGTGTTCCTCAACATAAAGCAGCATTTGAGAAGGCGGATCGTACCTTATCGCGGTGAGCCTAATCCGACAGTGCCCGCATGATGTTGGATTTCGCCTCTGCCGCAATCACTTCATTCCCGTCATCGACCGCTTGCATTAAGATCAGTATGGGGATGTATACCGCGATCAGCCGCGCCAGCAGCTTCGTTTCATCGTCCGCTCCTCCGTACGTTTCAAAAAACACGCCGCGAGCGTAAGGTGGTAAAAAGCTATACGCAACGCTCAAATCGCAAGCCGGATGGCCTACGCTCAGATCGCCCCAATCAATAATGCCGGAAACGATGCCGTTCTCATCCACAAGCATATTTTTGAAATGAAGATCGCCATGCAGCAATGCATTCACTGCCTCGACACGTTCCTTTTGCAGCCCGCTAATATACGCTTCAATCACACTGGACTCCTCCGGTGACAAATGTTCAGCCAGCTTCGATAGAAAGCCCTCCAATTTCACTTTGCGCGCTGCTATGTCCGTCAAGCTTCGATGATCTTGCTGAACTCCGCACTTCAGCGCCTCCTGCACCGGAAACTCATGCAATCTCCGCAAAAATTTCGCCAGCGCCTCTGCCGATAAAGCCCGGCTTTCTTCCGTCAAACCGATTGGGAAATCTCCTTGCATGTAGGCATAGCCAAGAAATGGTGCCGGGTATTCGTCACTTGCTTCGCCGTAAAACAACGGTTTCGGATAAGGGATGGTCAAATATGTCTCCAGCTTCGGCAGCAGCTTCCCTTCCATACGAATCGAGCCAACTGCAAACGTTCTTCTTGGAAATCGGAACACGTACTCGTCACCGATGAGAAAAACCGTATTATCCCAACCCCAGCCCAATCGCTTCACCTGCTTTGATGACAGCTGAGGGAATTGTTTGCCTATCAGCGTCCGCGCCTGCTCTTCGTTAACCTCCCACTCCGCATCCCATACATTCGTTCCCCCCATGGATTGTCTGCCCCCTCGTTCCTTATGGTTGACTTTATTTGCGAATTGCCTTGCCCTTCCCGCTGATCAGCTTAAGCTGATCGTTTTCATAGCCGATTGTATAGGTTACCTGGTATTTGCTAAGCATATATTGTCCGTTTTTCCGTTCGTCAACTGAAATAATGGCCGTTACTGTCGCTTCGTCCGTTCCGGCATTGGCGTAGATATCGTCAATAACGACATTGCGGGTGGACAGATAGCCTTCGCGGAATTTGACATAGCTCGTGCCTTCCTTCCAGTTCCCTCCTAATAATGAATAAGCATAAACGTAATCATGATTGTTCAAGCTGTCATAGAAATGCCGGACCAAATAGTCCGCCATCTGATCCAGCGGCGTACCGCTAAGCTTGTCTTCGCTTTCGTCAGTCAAGGAAATACCTGGCAGCATGCTCATCGGCTCCATCGACCAGCCCTCCGCCATCGCAAGTACATTGCCAATCGGGATGCTGAAGCCAATGCCGCCTTCCTCCAAACCGGCGGAGTTGATACCCACTACAGCGCCGCTTTTTAAATCAACCAAAGGCCCGCCGCTGTTGCCTGGAGCTATCGATGCAGAAATCTGGTAAAGATCCTTGTATTCATATGGCTCGATAGTAAAGCTCCGGCCAACTCCGCTGATCATGCCTGTTGTCGCCGTATTTTGAAAGCCGAGGGGACTGCCGACAGCCAGCACATCATCGCCTACCTCCGCCCGTTCATAACGAACCAGCGGCAATGGCTCCATGCCCTCCAGCTCCTTTACCCTGACGACGGCAATATCCGTGTCCGTGCTGATGCCGATAACCTCGCCTTCCAGCTCGCGGGCATCGGAGGTTTTTACGCGCACATGCCTCACGCCTGCCACTACGTGCGCATTCGTTATCAAATCGCCCTTCATGTTGTATAGAAAGCCGGAGCCCTGCATGCCCGTATCCGCTTCAATCATGACAACCAGCTTTTGTGTTTCAAAAATAGTATCCTTTAATGACTTCTTTATCTCGCCAACGGCCAGCAGCGGCTGCCCCGTCAACTGGCGCGGCACTTCCTGGCGCACAGCATACACCGACGCCGCTCCCGCTCCTATAATGAGGGCGAGGGAAAGAAGCCCGATCCATATTCTTTTGGCCATTGCCGCACCTCCCTAGTCCAGATACCAAGTTACATGGTCGATAACCATTTCCGTGTCTTCCGAATGAACGCCGTAAACCGTTTCAGTAAAGCTCATTTCTTCGTCTGGCTCAACATAGTTCGGTGTGGCCGTTATATGCCCTTTCGCAATAATTTCGCCTTCAGCGGATAAAATGGAATAATCCAGCGCTACAGAATAAATCGCCCGCGTAGCCACATTTCGCAAAACGCCCGTAATCGTCAAGTCTCCAAATTCATCCAGCGTTTGCTCCGTGGATTCCACCTTCACAGCCTCCGTCTGATTAAGGAGATCCTCGGCCGCCGCCTCCTGCATCGCCCGCTCGATACGGGTTTGCTCCGCTGCTTCGTATTTGGCTTGCTCTTGTTTGATGCGCTGCTGAAGCGCCAGCAGCCCCGCATCTTCCTTCACCCATATTAAAGCGCGGCTCACTTCAGCAAGCGCCCCGGTAAAGTTTTTGCGATTCATAAGCGTTTCCGCATTCCGTGTTGCCAGGCTGCGAATACCTTTGACAATCTCTTCACGCAGAGCGGCCGCTTCCTCGCCAATTAAACCGTTGACGACATTCAGCATTTCCCCATACTCTTTTATGGACGTTAATTCATCCACCCGATCGCTCAGACTAAGCAGCGTAACCTCCATGCTGAGCTCGTCCAGTCTCCCCTTGAGACGGTCATAAACCGGCTCCTTGCGGCCTCCGAGCTCACCCTTCAACTGATCAAGCCCGGAATGCGCCTCGGCAAAATTGCCCTTCTCCAGCATTCTGTTCAAATCGCTCGACATTCGTTCAAGCTTCATAACGTGTTCAATTATGGCTTCGTCCGCCGCAAGTGGGGCAAAATCGGGACGAATCGCCATCCCCTCCGAGAGCAAGGAAAGCGCCTGCTCATATTCTCCGGCAAGCGCCGCAGCCTTGGCCTCCGATTGAAGGCGAAGCACATTTTCATTTCTATCTATTTCATATTGATAGGTCCAATAAACCAATATAAGCATAGCCGCAGCCGAAACAACCAAGCCGCCAGTCAGCAGCCAGTTCATTGACGCTTTGCGAGCCGTCTTTTTGCCGACAACACTTTGGGCCGCCGTTGTTCCCTCCATTATTCCTGCTGCACTCTCCAGGATTGTTCCGGCAGCCGATTCCAATGCAGCGGTTTCTTCATCGCCGTTTTGCGGCAATAAGGCAGGTTTTTCCTCAGTCACATTAATGTAATGAAGTCTTCTTCCGCATTGGCTGCAAAACCTGGCGTCATCGGCAAAGCTTCTGATGCAATGATGACAATACAATGCCTCCATCTCCCGCCTTGATTCTCTCGGACGAGTCTCAACACTCTGCAAGTTTGCAGTCGAGTTGGACGACAAGCCCTTATCTATTCTATATCAGGAAGTCAATAATCTCCATTTCGAAATTAACCCATTTATTTATGTACGATTCAAACAATGGATGGTGTCATTTAAACATAGCCCTGCCAATCATTACCCAAAGCAGCATCGTACGAAACATCACAGAGGATGCAAAAAAAACTACGACTGACCAATTAACATACAGTATTTATTTTCTGCCGCTTCAAGGTACTCTTGTGGGTTGCGCCGGA
>NZ_LYPA01000053.1:447-964 GCF_001675045.1 Paenibacillus oryzae | reverse complement strand
CTTGCCTTCAGCTAACAGTTCCTACTGCCAAGCCTGTAGCGGACTTTCACCGCCTAGTTATCGCCCATGCCGGGCGCACATTAACAAACGACCTACCGTCTCCTATGTACGGTAGGCTGTTTGTACTTGGCGATGGCCATTCCGCACCGGGATGCATATGCTTCGCAGCATACACATCCCGGTCGGCGTCTGAACCTACCACTAAGGCCGGGCCCACTTCATCGACTTACTCCGATATAAAGGTTCAGACACTCTCCCACCAAGGGAGAGAGGACGTATCCGCACAAACAACAAAAAACCTACCGTCTCCTATGTACGGTAGGCTGTTTGTGCTTGGTGATGGCCATTCCGCACCGGGATGCATGTGCTTCGCAGCATACACATCCCGGTCGGCGTCTGAACCTACCTCTAAGGCCGGGCCTGCTTCATCGACTTGCTTCGATCCAATAGGTTCAGACACTCTCCCACCAAGGGAGAGAGGACGTACCCGCACAAACAACAAAAAACCTACCGTCTC
>NZ_LYPA01000053.1:0-296 GCF_001675045.1 Paenibacillus oryzae | reverse complement strand
TACGTACGGTAGGCTGTTTGTGCTTGGCGATGGCCATTCCGCACCGGGATGCATGTGCTTCGCAGCATACACATCCCGGTCGGCGTCTGAACCTACCACTAAAGCCGGGCCAACTTCATCGACTTACTCCGATAAAAAGGTTCAGACACTCTCCCCCCAAGGGAGAGAGGACGTACCCACACAAACAACAAAAAACCTACCGCAGTAATCTGCGATAGGCTGTTTGTGCTTGGCGACGTCCTACTCTCCCAGGACCCTGCGGTCCAAGTACCATCGGCGCTGGAGGGCTTAACGGT
>NZ_LYPA01000052.1 GCF_001675045.1 Paenibacillus oryzae | reverse complement strand
AAATGACTCATTCGGCATCGAGGCCCTTAGTTCCTGTTTGTTCCAAAAATTCACTTAGTAGAGCACCTAAGTAGTAACGATAAATCGTACAAAATTCCAAACCGTAGCGCTTCTTCGCTCCATTTTGTACGACGAATCGTACAAAATCCCAAACCGCAGCGCTGCTTCGCTCTATTTTGTACGACCAATCGTACAAAATCCCAAATCGCAGCGCTGCTTCGCTCCTTTTTGTACGACCAATCGTACAAAATCCCAAATCGCAGCGCTGCTTCGCTTCATTTTGTACGACGAATCGTACAAAATCCCAAACCATAGCGCTGCTTCGCTCCATTTTGTACGACCAATCGTACAAAATCCCAAACCATAGCGCTGCTTCGCTCCATTTTGTACGACGAATCGTACAAAATCCCAAACCATAGCGCTGCTTCGCTCTATTTTGTACGATGAATCGCACAAAACCCGCAATCGCCCGCTAGTCGGGGCAAGTAACGTTCAACACCTTCGCCTAGCTTCAAACTCATTGTCCCGCAAACCTGGGGCCGTTGAACAAACCTGTTACCGCGAGCTTTCGTTGGACTTTCTCGCCTCCTGGAGATAGCCCTTGTCCTTGAAGAAAAACATGGCGATCAGCGTCACCACATATGGCACCATCATGGTGAAATGAGTCGGCAACGCAAAGCCCTGCAGCCGGATGCTGAGCGATTCCATAAAGCCGAACAGCAGGCTTGCCGCCGCTACGCCAAGCGGATTGGATTGGCCAAGCATGGTGGCTACCAGCGCGATGAAGCCCCTTCCATCCGTCATGCCCTCCGTAAACATCGTTACGTTGCCAAGCGACAACTGGGCGCCTGCAAGGCCGCATAACACGCCGCTCATCAACACGGCTCCGTATTGGATACGGGACACCTTGATGCCAAGGCTCCTGGCCGCCGTCGGATTTTCTCCGGCAGCCAGCAGTCGGAAGCCGGATACCGTTTTGAACAAATAAAACTGAAGGCCGATTACAATCAGGATGGAAATATAGATCAATATGGAGTGTCCCGACAAAAGGTCGCCAAGCCACGGAATATCTTTAATCAGGGGGATGTCCCATTTGGGCAAACCCTTCATATTTTTGTCGTAATAAGCGCCCTTTACATTAAAAATAGCGCGCAGCGCAAAGGTTGTCAAACCTAACGCAAGAAAGTTGAGCGCAATGCCCACAACGATAACATTGGCTTTAAGATGAATGCTCATATAGCCGAGCAATAACGAAAACAGGACGGAGCATATCATGGCAAGCAATACCCCGGCAGCTACGCTGCCTGTCCAATAATTCCCGGCTATGGCAGCAAAAGCGCCAACGAGCATCAGCCCCTCCAGTCCTACGTTAAACAAACCGACTCTGGCACAGATTGCTCCGCCAAGGGCGGCAAGCAAAATTGGCGCAAGCATACGAAGCGCGGAGGCGAACAACGAAACATCAAACAGCTGATCCATTTTTCGACCTCGCTTTCTTGCGCTTGATAAACGATAGTGTCAGCTTGGCGGATACAAACAAAATTAAGGCCGCCTGAATGATGCTAGAAACTTCCAAAGGAACATCCGTGTTGCGCTCCATGCCCATACCCCCGGTTTGCAGCGCCGCAAGCAAGAGCGCGGCCAGCGCCGTGCCAAGGGGGTTGGAGCCGGCAAGCAGAGTGGCCATAATGCCGGACCACGCATATCCAGGCGACGTCAACGCCCCGTCGAGAAAACGGTATTGCGTGCCAAGCACCTCCACGGCTCCCGCCAAACCGGCAAAGCCTCCGCTGGCAAACATGCTTGCGATCATCAACTTGCCGCGCTGCACGCCGCCGTAGCCGGCGAACAGCGGATTGCCGCCTAGCATCGAAATTTCATAGCCTTTAACAGTATGCTTCATGAACAGATACAGCAAAAGCGTTCCCGCAACCGCCAGAATAAATCCGGCATGCAGCGTCATGCCTTGAAACAGCTTCGGCAGCCATGCCGCCTTATCCAGCATAACCGTCTGCGCCATGGCGGCGGAGCCGGTTTTGTCCTTTAACGGATAAGCAGCCATATAGCCCGTAAACAAAGTGGCAATATAGTTGAGAAGAAGCGTAACGATAAGTAAATTAAGCCGAAAACGAGCGTCCAGCCATCCGGCAAACGCCGACCAGATGCCGCCGGCGGTAATGCCAGCCAGCAGCCCCGCAATCATCCTGAGCCAGCCCGGTCCAGGCAAATAAATAACGGTAACAGCGGCCGCCAACGCTCCAAGCACCAGCTGACCCTCCGAGCCCATGTTGAAGAAGCCCGCCCGGAACGCCAGTGCAACGCCTAGACCTATTAAAATAATTGGAGTAGCCCGCGCCAGCGTATTAGTCAGGAAATAGAAGCTGCCGAAGGCCCCCTTCCACATTTCCATATAGGTCTCGCCAACAGAGCCGCCGACAATAAGGATGGCAATGGCCCCAACCGCAAGCCCCGCAATGATGGCAAGCAGCGGCTGCAGCATCGATTGGGCTATATTTTTCAAGCTAAACAACTGCTTTCCCTCCTGCCATCAACAAGCTTATTTTTTCTTCGGTGGCCGCTTCCGCGCTTAGTTCGCCTACCATTTTACCTTCCAGCATAACCAGAATGCGATCCGACAGCTTTAAAACCTCGCTCAGCTCGGAGGATACCAGCAAAATAGCGCCTCCCTCCTGCCGCCTGCGCAGCAGCTCGCCATGGATCATTTCCATCGCGCCGACATCAACGCCCCTGGTAGGCTCCGCCGCAATCAAAAATGGCGTTTCCTGGGCAAGCTCGCGGGCAACAATGAGCTTTTGCAAATTGCCGCCTGACAGATGCTGGGCTTTGGTAGCCAGAGAACCTGTCTTAATGCCAAAACGGCTCACCCATTCGCCAACCATAGCACGAATATCCTTCCGCTCCAGAATGCCAAGGCGCTGATGGCGTTTTGTATGGCCCATCAAACCGTTTTCCGCAACGGTTGCATCCTTGGAAACTCCCCATTGGTAACGGTCCTCCGGAATATGGGCCATTCCCGCTGAACGGATGGCATGAACGGGAGACCCCGCAACCTCCTTGCCCTGCAGCTTGACGCTGCCGGAATCCGGTGCGCACAGCCCGGAAATAACCTGCAGCAGCTCGGATTGTCCATTGCCTGAAATACCGGCTATGCCAACAATTTCGCCTTCGCGCACAGAAAACGTGATGTTGTCCAGAAGCGCCTTGGCCTTCCCGCCCTTGAGGCCGATGCCCGCCAGCTCCAGCACGGGTTTGCCAATCTGAATGCCGGCGCGTGCTTGCTGAACCAGATTACGGCCCACCATCATACGGGACAGCTGCTCCTCATTGCTTTCCGATGCCTTCACCGTACCCGTTACTTCGCCGTCGCGCAGCACCGTAATGACGTCCGCAACCTCAAGCACCTCATTGAGCTTGTGGCTGATCAGAATAAAGCTTTTGCCCTGATCCGCCAGTTGACGAATCGCCAGCAGCAGCTCCTTGACCTCAAGAGGGGTCAAAACGCCGGTTGGCTCGTCCAAAATAATAACCTCCGCGCCCTGATACAGCACCTTTAAAATTTCTATGCGCTGCTGAACGCCGAGCGGACACTCTCCAACCTTTTTCCAGGGATCAACAGGCATGCCGTATTGCTCCGACAGCTTGACCGTTTCAGCGGCGGCGGCTTTTCGGTCGAATAAAACCCCTTTTTCCGGCTCCCGACCGATCACAATATTTTCGGCAACGGTGAACGACGAAAAAAGCATAAAATGCTGATGGACCATCCCGATTCCATTACGGATGGCATCCATCGGACTATTCATGCTTACGGGCCTTCCATTCAGCTTGATCATTCCGCTATCCGGCGTTTCCATACCATATAAAATACGCATCAGCGTTGTTTTGCCTGCTCCGTTTTCTCCAACAAGAGCATGAACCTCGCCTTTGCGCAGCTTAAAGCTGACGCCTTTGTTTGCAGCGACCGAGCCATAACTTTTAGTAATTGCATCCATTTCCAACAACACGGCACGGAGCTCCTCCCGAATGGATTTCAACAAGGAAACCGGCTGCGCATATGAGCAGCCGGTATTTGGGTATTATTGGGCAAGCGGGTTAACCACTTGAATAGTTCCTGATTTGATTTCTTCAGCAATGGCCTTCAGCTTGTCCACGTTTTCCTGTCCAACAAACGGGCTAAGCGCCGACTTGCTGTCGCGAGTAACGAAGGTCAGGCCAACGCCGTCTTCCTTCAGGCCGTAATCCGCGCTGCCGAACTGGAAGGTGCCTTCCACAAAGGCTTTAACGGTTTCGTAAGCTACAGCATCCGTTCCTTTCAGCTGCGACAATACGATGTGCTCAGGATCAAGCTCCGTGCGGTCAACGTCTTGGCCTGAAGCGTACAGGCCGCGTTCCTTGGCGGCTTCAAATACGCCCAGGTCGCCTACAGCAGCCATGCCGGCAATAAAGTCTACGCCTTTGTCATATTGCAGCAGCGCCATCTCTTTGCCTTTTGCGGAATCCGTGAAGCTGCCTACATAATTGATCAGCAGTTCAGCATCGGGATTGGTATGCTTCAAGCCTTGCTCAAAGCCGGATGTATACTTGCTAAGAAGCGGGACATCCATAGCGACAACCGCGCCTACTTTGTTGGTTTTAGTGGAAAGGCCCGCCGCGGCTCCAAGGAGGAAAGCTGCTTCATGTTCGCGGAATACCACGCTGCGAACGTTTGGCTGATCGATAACCGTATCGATAATGGCAAACGACTTGTCCGGATTTTCAGGAGCGATTTTGTTAAGCGCGTCCTCGGCCTGGAACGTTGCCGTAATAATGAGATCATAATTTTCGGCAACCGTCGTGCGCAGGTTTTGTTCAAATGCTGCAGGGTCGGTCGATTCAATCGTTTTAACCTCAACGCCAAACTCTTCGCCCGCGCGCTTGAAGCCTTCATCCATCAGAGCAAAAAACGGGTTAACGCCGATAGCTTCCGGCAGGACCAGCGCGATCCGCTGCTTAGGCTTATCATTGCCGCCGTTTTCGTTTTGGCTGCTTTCATTTTTGCCCGAGTTAGCGTTGCCTGAGTTGGTCGATTTAGCGCCGCAAGCCGCAATAACGCCTACAGCCAAAATCAGGACAAGCAGCAAAGCCATTTGTTTTTTCATATCAAGTTCCCCTTTTCACGATCGTACAGAATAACGTACCGGAATAATGTTTTTCAATTCCTACTTATCCTAGTATTTTTATTGGAATTTGTCAATCCGCAATAATCGACAAATTACCCCTTAATTCTACATTTTTCTATCGTTTATTCAACTAAAGTGTGACATCCGTCACGATTCTGTAACAATAAAGCGTTTTCTTAATCCTGGCTCTCCATATTTTGGCTCATCGTTTGAAACAAATGGATGCCTTGGAGCATATCCTCCATGCTTAGTCCCTTAAACAGCTTGATCATAATATTGCGGCGAACCTCCATCATGCTGCCGACTCCGGCTTTCCCTTTATCCGACAGGGTCAATAATACAGCGCGGCGGTCCTCCTGGCTTCTCTCCCGCTTAATGTAGCCCAGCTCAATAAGACGGTCCGCAATGCCTGTAACGCCTCCACCGGTAATCGACAGCGCCTCCGCCAGCGCGCTGGCCTTCATCGCCCCGTTATCATTTAGCAAAATCAGCATTCTGCCATGCGTCATGCCAAGATTATGCTCGTTGTTTTTATTCCATTCCGATAAGATTTGCTTTCGCACATCGCGAAAAGCCTCGTCCAGTTTATGCATCAATGCCAGCCGTTCATTGTTTATTTCCTCCAAGCCGCGACACTCCCATCTTTGAGCTTTCCGATCATTAATTCAATCAGTATAGCTCTGACCCTTCCCAGCGTCAATTAACAGATGAGGCTTTTTGCCGCAAAACGTCCAAAAAGCGCCATTGCGCAATTAGCGCGTCTGACGCCTTGATTCTGCCGCCCATTGCCTAATGGACGGTATAAATAGGATTATACAATTTGATTGTTGTCATGCTATCGACATCAGGCACCTCGACATGAAGCTCCGCCAGCATCTCCGGAATGCCAGGCATAACCTGATTTCGGTTAAGCAAGCTGCGGCCGCGCTTTTGAAGCTCCTCTACTGATGCCCCGTTTCTTGCGCTTTCCCGCATTTCCGTTATGATCAAAGCCGTGCTTTGAGAATAATCCAGCATCTCTCCTCGCTTCAAACGCCGTTTGGCCAAATCTGCGGCAATAGCCAGCAGCAGTTGCTCCTTTTCTTTTGCCGTCAATGCCATGCGTTCCACCTCTTTATACACTGTTTTCCTTCATTATAAAAGGGCTGTCAGCAGAAGTAAATATATTGTGTCAGTTTATATTACATCAAAATGAATATTCATGGGATTTATAGACTGCGCAATTCTGGAGCCCTGCCGGCTAAAGCCGAGTTGATAAAGCTTGGCCGTCTCCGAAAAACGGGCCTCCTTGGAACTCGCTCCCATAACAACAGATATCAAACGCTGCTCGCCCCGCTTGACCGTACCTGTGAAGCAATAGCCCGCATTCGGCGTATAGCCTGTTTTAAGCCCATCACTGCCCGGGTAAGCAAACGGCTGATCGGCCAGCATCCAGTTGGTCGCCGCCAAGGTACGCTTGCTGGTGGATACTTTGACGCTGCTGCGGCTGCTCACCTCCAGCACCTCGGGATATTTGCCGATCAGATGGCCTGCCAGCTTCGCGGTATCTCTGGCGCTAAGCAACGTATCACGCTCGCTTGCTGCGCCCGGTATATTTGCGATATCCTCCTTTGACAGCCCGGAGGCGTTACCGAACACAGCAGTTTTCGATAAACCAATCCGCCTTGCCCGCTCATTCATCTTGGCTACAAAATCCTCTTCCGTGCCGCCAATCTTCTCGGCGAGAGCCACGGCCGCATCATTCGCGGAATAAACGGTCATCGCTTCAAACAGCTCCCTGACAAGAACCTTGTCGCCATTCGCAAGTCCCATTCTGGAGCCAGGAATAGCCTCTGCATAAGCGCTCGCCTGCACCTCATCGTTCCAGTGAAGCTCCCCGCTATAGATATGATCCAGCACAACAAGCTCAGTCATCATCTTGGACATGCTGGCAGGCGGGAGCGGCCTGTCGGCGTTATGCTGATACAGTACTTCACCGCTTTTGGCATCAATCAGAATGGCTGCAGACAAATTCATTCCAGCTCCACCCGCAGGCGCAGAGCCTTTGACCGTTTGAAACCCCAGGCAAATGGCTGCAATAATGGCCAGCACCGCCGTCAATTTCAGGGCATTTCTTCTATTTTTCTCGCGCCGCTCTATCATTTGCAGCTTTTCAGATATATTCATCATGTTAAAAAGTCCCCTTCCGCTTCGCATCTCTATACTTGCAAGTATAGGCATGGAAGCTTAAGGAGACTGTAATTGAATCATAAGAAAACCTTAAAATGGTCTGGAATGTATCTTAAAACTCCCTTGGGACGCAGCTTTTACCGGCTTACTTCCGTTCCCGGGCGGGGGCCTTTCACAGGACTAGGAGCTTTCGGCAAGGAAACGCGGAACGAGGTTTGCCTGGAATCGCTAAACGCCTCAATGACGCCGCCATGCTTTTCTACGATGCTTTTGGAAATCGCAAGCCCAAGTCCCGATCCCCCTGACCATTGCGTACGCGATTTGTCGCCCCGGTAAAAGCGTTCAAACACATGCGGCAAATCGGAGGCCGATATCGGCTCGCCATAATTGACTACATCCACCCGTACCTCTCTTTCCAGAACAACTAAATAAACGTCGATCCTGCCGCCATCCTTTCCATAAGCTATGCCGTTTGTAATCAGATTTTCAAAAACCCGCAGCAGCTTGGTTGTATCCGCCTTGACAATAGCCGGCGCATCCGCGCCATGCAGATACCCTTCCATGCCCGCCTCTTGGAACGCCAAACGGTATTGCACCAGCAGCTGCTTGAGAAGCTCTGTCAAATTCAGCTCCTCCAGCTTCAATGAAATATTGTCATGGCGCATTCGCGTATATTCGAACAAATCGTTAATGAGATCATTAAGCCTCTGGGATTTGTCGTAGGCAATGCTGACGTAATGGCGCAGCTCAACCTCGTCACGGTACCGGTCCTGATCAATAAGGCCCAAATAACCAACAACGGAGGTAAGCGGGGTACGCAAATCATGCGACACGTTGGTGATCAGCTCGTTTTTGGCTTGCTCCGCTCTCCGTTCCTCATCAAGCGCAGTCTGTAGTCTGATAAGCAGCTGGTTTACATAAACCGCGGTTGAGCCAAACGGACTGCGCTCCCTGACAGGAAGCTGGTGATTCATAGAAAGCTTGCCCTCGGCTATTTGCTTTACGTTTTGGTTAATATTGCCGATGTATTTGAGCATGCCCCATTGCAGCACAATATAATAAAATAACGAAGCTACCCCTATTATAACCATTGCGCCCGTATCTGCACCGCCAAATATGTCCAGGAAGGCTGAACCGACACCCCGGATAAAGTACATCGACTTAAACGTACCGGATAGAAAATAAGCGACCATAAACAGCAAAGCCGTACTGATCAAGCCCAGTATAATGGCCAAAAAGAGATTGATCACGGAGCGCGACACAAGCCGGAAAACGATATTATCCCTCAATTTTGTAGCCAACCCCCCATACCGTCACAATCAGCTTTTCTCCCAGCTCCTTTTCCAGCTTGTCTCGGAGCTTGCTGATATGAACCATAACTGTATTGTTGGACTCAAAATATTTTTCCTTCCATACCTGCTGAAAAATATCCTCTGCGCTAAACACCCGTCCCGGCTGTCCCGCCAGCAAATACAGGATGCCAAACTCCGTAGAGGTGAGCTGAAGCGGTCTGCCGTCCACATCGACGGAATGGCTCAGCTTGTCAATGCGCAGAGATCCCAGCCTCAGCTCCCGGTTTTCGTTCTGCTCCCGATTGTCGCCGTTATCGGGCTTGCTGTATTGATAAGAGCGCCTCAGCAGCGAGCGCACTCTGGCCAGCAGCTCCAGCGGATTAAACGGCTTTGCCATATAATCGTCCGCGCCCGTCATCAGTCCCAATATTTTATCCATGTCCTGCGTTTTGGCGCTGACCATCAGAATCGGCACATGGTGCTCCTTGCGGATGGTCCGGCAAACCTCAAGCCCGTCCATCTTCGGCATCATAATATCCAGAATAACAAGATCAAACGGCTCCTTATTCCAGGCCTCCAGCGCTTGCTCGCCGTCAAAAGCCATCTCGGTAACAAAACCTTCATTTTTCAAATAAATACTGATCAGCTCGGCAATTTCCCGCTCATCATCTACAATCAATATCCGTCTATCCATATCGTTCTCCTCCTGCAAAACGCCCTTATGTTCCAATATTTTCACTATACATGAAGAGGAATGGGAAAAAAACCAGGATGGCGCCAAATTCAGAAAGCTTATGTTATTTTTAAGACTTTATTAAAATTTAGGGCAATAAATGGCGGTTTTCAGCATAATCCCCAGCTTCATTCATGTAGCCAAGGTAGCGTCATTGTGATAATATTATGTGTATTGTTTATCGTGATAATAAGGGAGGTCCTACTATATGGCGGCAAAAAGAATGCGTTCTGACATGATCAAAAAAGGCTTCGACCGCGCACCGCACCGCAGTCTCCTCCGAGCTGCTGGCGTTAAGGACGAAGATTTCGACAAACCGTTTATTGCGGTCTGCAACTCCTATATTGATATCGTTCCGGGCCACGTCCATCTTCAGGAGTTCGGCAAGCTTGTAAAAGAAGCCATCCGCGAAGCTGGCGGCGTCCCCTTCGAATTTAATACCATCGGTGTTGACGACGGCATCGCAATGGGCCACATCGGCATGCGTTATTCCCTTGCCAGCCGTGAAATTATCGCAGATTCGGTGGAAACGGTAGTTAACGCCCACTGGTTCGACGGCATGGTTTGTATTCCGAACTGCGACAAAATTACGCCAGGCATGATTCTTGGCGCGCTGCGCGTCAACATCCCTACGATGTTTGTCAGCGGCGGACCAATGAAAGCTGGCAAAACGTCGGATGGCCGATCCATTTCCTTGTCCAGCGTATTTGAAGGCGTTGGCGCTTACCAATCCGGCAAAATCGACGACAAGCAGCTTCTGGAGCTTGAACAATACGGCTGTCCTACCTGCGGCTCCTGCTCCGGCATGTTTACGGCAAATTCCATGAACTGTCTCGCCGAAGCTATGGGCATCGCACTGCCCGGAAACGGCACCATTCTGGCCGTATCGCCTGAGCGCAAGGAATTTGTTAAGGAATCCGCGCGCCAACTCATGAAAATTATCGAGCTTGGCATCAAGCCGCGCGATATCGTAACGGAAAAAGCAATCGACAACGCTTTTGCTGTAGATATGGCAATGGGCGGTTCCACCAACACGGTTCTGCATACGCTGGCTATCGCGCATGAAGCCGGCATCGACTATCCGATCGAACGCATTAACGAAGTGGCTGAGCGTGTTCCGCATATTGCCAAAATCGCTCCTGCATCGGATTATCATATTGAGGACGTTCACAACGCCGGAGGCGTTAGCGCTGTGCTTAATGAGCTGTTCAAAAAAGAAGGCGCTTTGCATGGCGACTGCATTACCGTAACAGGCAAAACGCTTCGCGAAAACGTAGAAGGCTGCGAAATCAAGGATACCGATGTTATCCATACCATTGACAACGCGCATTCCGAGCGCGGCGGGCTTGCCGTATTGTTTGGCAACCTGGCTCCAAATGGCGCCATCATCAAAACAGGCGCAGTGGACAAGTCCGTTGGCGGCTACCATAAAGGTCCAGCCATTTGCTTCGACTCCCAGGACGACGCGCTTGCTGGCATCGCCGGCGGCAAAATCAAGGAAGGGCATGTCGTTATCATCCGTTATGAAGGACCAAAAGGCGGCCCTGGCATGCCTGAGATGCTGGCTCCAACCTCGCAAATCGTCGGCATGGGACTCGGCGCAAAAGTTGCGTTGATTACGGATGGCCGTTTCTCCGGCGCATCCCGCGGCATCAGCATTGGACATGCTTCCCCTGAAGCAGCCGAAGGCGGACCAATTGCCTTTGTACGCGATGGCGACATCGTAGAAATCGACATGAACAACCGCACGATGGATCTGCTGATCAGCGACGAGGAGTTTGAAAAACGCCGCGCTGAATGGCCGGGCTTTGAGCTCAAGATCAAACGCGGTTATCTGGCTCGTTACGCCCACCTCGTTACATCCGCCAGCACAGGCGGCGTCATGAAGATGTAACAGAATATAGCTGCAAATAAAAACCCGGTTGCCCCGAACATCAAGTTCGGAACAACCGGGTATTTTTATTGGCATTTCGGCTGAGTCCCATATTCGCCGCCCGCCATGACGCTAGTCATGACCCGCAATGGGAAGCGGGCTTTTTGAACCACCTCTAAAAGGCGGTTGTTTTGGAGGTGATTTCTGGGTCCTGCACTGACGCAGCCAAAGTATCCTCCAATAAGGCTGCAGGCGCGCCGGTATCAACGACAGCTTCGCTATTATCCTGATCATAAGTCAACAATCTCGGGATTGGCATAAGAAGCACTCTTGGCGATACCATTTCATTTTCGCTTTTGCGCTTACGGGTTTTGTCATATTGCTTCGTATTCGTCAGCACCTTCAGAAGCACGCGCAGATAGACCCGCGTCGAGCGCGCAAACAAACCTTCCTTCAGCTTGTAAACATGAAAACCAAGCCGATCCGCCCCTCTATGAATCATGGTAACCCCATAAACCGCCTTCACTCCGGCGGCATCGGGATCTGCCTTTAATTGCTTGGCCAGTCTTGGCAGCGCCCGCTCAACCTCACGAAGTATGCGAATTCCTGTCGCCAGTGGCGATTTGGAGGTCGCCGCAAGGCTCGACAACATCCTGTTGTCAAAATGCAGCTCTGCAATGCGGTCGCCTTTTTCTACCTTGCTGCCGTCCTCGAAGGATACGGATTCTCCCCCGTATTTGGTGACGCGATAATGGAAGGCCGGTGGATCGCCGCTGCCCACCACCTTAAGCCGGAACAAAAAATGAAAGGCCCGCTCCCATAATAACCAGAGGGAAATGATGCTCCGTTTAAACAGAGATTGCTGCTTTTTCCGGTTAACGTCAGTAAGCGAGATCATCTTGTCGATTCCGACAAAGGAATATCCCTCCTGCTTTCCCTTCTCCAAATAAGTCTCCAGCGCCTCCAGCATGTTGCGTGGAGCATCCCTGTCCGCGCCAAACGTCATTCCGCAGTCATGAAGCAGGAGCACCTGACCCGGCGACAGCTTTTTGAGCATTCTTTTCTCCAGCCTTTTGGCACCAAGCCGTATGCGCCAATCACCAAACAAGGCCGACCACAAAATAATTTGCATATGTCCCATATTGGAATAGTCGAACAAATTGATAATGCCCCAAGGCGGCCTGTAATAGGTGGAACGCTGACCGGTCGCCCGCTCGATCAGATCGTTAGTCATCTCTATTTGGTGCTTCACCGTTTTGGGCCGCATCAGCCAGTTGGATTTGTGCACATAATTGTGTATGCCAAGCACATGGCCTTCCTCGTGAATCCTGCGCAGAAGCTCAACCTGCCCCTCCGCATGGGAGCCTACAATAAAAAAAGTCGCTTTTGCATTGTAGCGGGCAAGCAAATCCAGAAGCTGCGGGGTATAATGAGGATCGGGTCCATCGTCAAAAGTTAGTCCTATCTCTTTTTCGGTTTTTCCTTTTTTGAAGACGCGAAATCCGAAGGTACGGCTGATCAATCCGGGGAGAAATGCATAAAACGTCATCACATAAAATCCCCAAAGTAGAATATTCTCCATATTGCTTCCCCACCGTTTTGGATAAAATAGTCATGAATGGTCAGAGGCATCCGGCAACAACAGTACCTCTAATTGTATCATAATTGCTTAAAAAAATGGCGCATTTCCTGAAATCTATAGTACAATCTATTTGTCAGAATCAACATTATGAATCATGCTTATAAAAGGAAAGCGGGGAAAACCAAAACATGCTCTCATTCTACAAACGTTACTGGAGAACGGCGTTTGATATCGCCCTGATCGCATTAACCGTGTATCTCATTATGTATGCGTTCAGTTTTCTTTACCGGATTGCAACACCCATCTTTTTTGCACTTATCATTTTTATCTGCATCGAGCCGCTGGCTGCCAGATTAAACAAATGGGGCGTCAAAAAATCAATTGCATCCGGCATATCCATCATTCTGTTCACCTTGCTGATCCTGGGCGCTTTTACGGGGGCCGGCATCATAGTGACGAAGCAAGGCACGGCGCTTGCAAACAATTTCCCTGAATATCAGAAGGTGCTTACCCAGCAGATCGACAATCTGACCATCGCGCTGGAAAAGCAATTCGACAAGCTGCCCGAAGATTTTGACCTTGCTCAAAGCACAAAGGACTTTCTTGACAAAGCCTCGTCCAAAATCGGAGCCATTGCTCAAAGCGTATTCATGGGAATTGTTGGTTATGTCTCCTCCATATCCACCTTTGTGTTTAATTTGGTTGTTGGCGTCATTCTCGCTTATTTTCTGAGCATCGAAATTACGGTGTGGAGAAAAACGGCAACCGAAAAAACACCAAAAACCTTTAAAGCGGCGTTTGTGTTTCTGCGCGAAAATGTATTTAAGGGCATTGGCTCCTACATAAAAGCCCAGGTAAAAATGATTACGGTCACCTTCCTGGTCATTCTGGTTGCGCTTATAGCGCTGGGCGTTGACAATGCGTTTGTTATTGCGCTAGTTGCCGGCATCTTTGATGTCCTTCCGCTACTCGGCGTCAGCACCTTGTTTGTTCCATGGATCATCTATTTGTTTATCGTTGGACAAACGACGCTGGCTATATGGCTTTCCTTGCTGCTATTGGTCGTTATATTGACTAGACAAATTCTAGAGCCCAAAATTACCGGCGATTCACTCGGCGTTTCGGCTTTTACGATGCTGGCATTTATGATTGTATCGTTGTCCCTGTTCGGCATTGCCGGCGTTATTTTATCGCCGATTCTTGTTATTTTGATTAAATCGCTTTATGTTCAGGGCTACTTTAAAATGTGGATTCGCAAGCCGATCGACGAATACGACGAGCATGTTGAACCAGCGGCTGCAACGGGCATCACTCCCCCTGTTTCCGTCGAGGAAACACCAAGCCAATCATTTCTGGAAAGGCTGAAGCGTACTCCCCCCGCCAAAAAGAAAGAGGAGGACGGGGAGAATAAAAAAAGCTAATGCTAGTAATACGGGTTACTGCGGGCCGTTTCGACGGCCCGCTTCGTGTTCCGCAGCCAGGTCCATAACCCCTCTAAACAATACGGTAGCTTGATGCGGGCTGTTCGGCGCCCTATTGGACGCTAGCACGGAAACCGCATATCGGGGCGATTCCACAGGGCCATAGCCTGCAAACCATTGATGCACTATGTTCCGGCCGCCCAAAGTTGCTTCCGCTGTTCCCGTCTTGCCTGCCAAATGCCAGGTTCCATTCTTAATCCGGCTCCCGGTTCCTTCCGAAACAACTTCCTTCATCCCTTGAAGCAGCACATGCGCCGTCGAAGGAGAGAGGCGTCTGCCCGAAGCCGCATGATGGTGATGACGCGGAAGCTTCACCATCGTCTGGCCGTTTGCATACTGGATCGAGCTTACCAAACGCGGCTCCATTACTCTTCCCTCTGCAAGCAGCGTAACGATGAGATTTGCCGCCGCCAGCGGCGACAGCCGGACGTCGCGTTGCCCGATTCCGCTCTGGGCTAAGATGCCGCCATCGGTTATGTCCGCCCCTTCTCCCGCAAATACTCTGCCGTTTTCTTCCTCCTCCAGCAGCCGCAGCGGCTTTGCAAATGGACCGAACGACTCATCCGCATGCCAGCCTGACTGTCCTGTCATGCCCAGCATTCCAGCCATCTGCTCCAGCTGCCTTCCGCTTAACCTCTCCGCTATGGTTGCAAATACGATATTGCAGGACTGGGCGATCCCTTTACGCAATGTCAACACGCCATGTCCGCCATGCTTCCAGCAGGAAAGCCCGTATTTCCCATAATGGCCGCTGCAGGTAAAAACCTCGTCTTGATCAGCTTTGCCATATTCCAATGCTGCTGCTGCAGTGACCAGCTTGTAAATTGAGCCCGGAGGAACCGCTTTAAGCGCTTGATTTTCCCATTCAGAGCCGTCAGACGTCGTAAATTTTCCCGGATTCAGCTTTGGCCGCGAAACCATAGCGACAATATCTCCATTAGCGGCATCCAGCACAACAATTGCGCCCTTTGCCAGTCCTTCCCGATCCGCATACATCTCCAGCTTATTTTGCAGCTCCAGATCAATTGTTGTTACAACACGCAAGGGATAATACGGATTTCCAGGTTCGTGAAAACGGGTGCTTAAGCCATGCAACGGATTGTTAAGACCGTCCATAAAATAGGAAACAAAGCTTTTCCCAACCCCGTGAATGATAGAATCCAGCGACTTTTCCAAGCCAGAGCCGCCGACCTGATCATCAAGACGCCGCCGGCCTTCCTGAATGGCGGCCGTTTCCGTTTTCAACAGCCACTCCGGATGTTCGCCGATAAATCCAATCCAGTGTTTAGCTTCAACGTCGGAGCGGTAGCGGGAGCGATAGGGAACAACCAGGATGCCGTCCATCCCAAGCTTCGATATATCCTCCGCTTGCTTTGGACTCAGTCGAAAAGGCTCTTTTGAATCCCCTTCCCGCCATAGCTCCGCGGTTGTCATCCTGCTCCAGGTTTGCTCTAGAACCCCGGGCGCTACGCCAAGCATCTCCGCAAGCTGTTTTATTTTGCCCCCGCGCTTCCGCGCCTCACGCGAAACGGGAAATAATGCAAGCGCTCGGTAGCTTTCTCCGGTAATAGGCTGCCCAAAACGGTCCACAAAATCGCCTCTACCGCTATCCAGCACCAGACTGCGCTGCCGCTGGATAACAGCCTGGCGTTTTAGGTTTTCGCGGGCTGCTTTGCCGGCCATAGAGACTGAAATTCCCGGCATAAGCTGCACATAGGCAAGCCGTGCCAGCAAAAGCAGCAGCATGATCGTTATGGCAACTCCCGTTATAGCCGTACGTTTGAACATAAAGGCAACACCTCTACGTCCAGTTTCTCCTCTTGAGCGCATTCGCAAACACGTAAAGGCGTCCTGTCAAATGAATTTCCACAGTCGCTTAAATAGCAAAAGAGGCTGTCCGAAAAGTCACGTAAAGTGAATAACTATTCAGCAGAGAGGACCGGAGGGGAAAGGCGTGTCTTGAGGGCGAGTTTTTTTGTCGGCTTTTATCCACTAAAAAATAGGATCAAAATAAAGCCGACAAAAATGTTTGAGCTTCCAAGACACCCTTTTCCTGCAGGTACCGGTTTTGCTGAATATTTATTCACCGAAATAGACTTTTCGGACAGCCTCTTTGTTTTTCTGTTTGAGCTATAATTGAGAGTTACTCCATTTTAAAACGCGACAATGAGTCCTTCAAGCCGTGCGATACGGTGTCCAGCTTCCCGGATAAACGCACCAGGCTTTCACTGATGGAAAGCTGCTCTCCGCTAAGCGACGCAACCTCCTCCGAGGTTGCTGAGGATTCCTCCGCAACGGCGCTTACGCTGGTCATCGCATCGGACATCACAACCTGAGATTGTGCCAGCTCCGATACGGAGCCAGTAACCTCCTCCAGTCTTAAGCCCAGCTGTGCCATTTGCTCCTGAACGGATTCAAAAAGACTGTTGGCATGTTTGACGGATTGAATCTGCTCCTGGAACATAGGATACGCATCAGACAAAACACTCACCGTTTCATCAATCTCGCCTTGAATTTTGGCTGTAATTTGAGCAACAACATCAATGGACTGGCGGGATTGATCCGCAAGCTTGCGAATTTCATCCGCAACAACCATAAAGCCTTTGCCTGCCGCTCCCGCCCGAGCCGCTTCAATCGTAGCGTTTAACGATAAAATGTTCGTTTGTTTTGCCACATTGTTCAATACATCCAAAATCTTCACAATGGAGCCGGTGCTGTCTTTAAGCGCATCAACCTTCTCCACCATGGAGCGAGTCATGCTTTCCGTCGCGCCTGTTTTTTCAATCAATTGATTCATGTAAGCAGTACCCTGCTCACCCGATTTTTGAACCTCCTGAGCGGCTACGCTCATTTGGCTGTTAGCCGACTGCACTTCCTTCATCTGCTTATCCATGTGGACCGTCAAATCGGTGCTTTTTTCAGCCTCAACCGCAAGGCTGGTTGCGCCATTGGCGATTTCCTCTGTCGCAACCGCAATCTCCTTGGCGGCAATTGAGGTTTTTCTGGCAGCTTCACTAAGCTCCGTCGCCGTAGACAATACCTCTACAGCTGATTTCGTTGTTTGCTGGGCCAGCATTTTGATTTGCGTCATCATTTCGTTAAAGCTTCTTGCCAGGTCCCCAATTTCATCGGAGCGCTTATCCAGAACGGATTGAACCGTCAAATTCCCTTTGGCGCCTTCAAGCATCAGATTACGCATTCTGACAAGCGGACGGCCAACAAGGAAAATAATAAGAATGCCAATGCCCACTGCAACAAGCGAGGCCAATCCAACCATCAGCCATGTATGATTGCGAATGACGCTCGCTTGCTCCGCCAGCCGCTCGACCGGAATCAAACCAAGGAATTGCCAGTCGGTTCCTGGAATATGTTGATAAGCAGCCAGCACCTCAAGATCATCGGTCGTCTTAAGCGTGGTGCGAGCTCCCTCCTCGTCCGTTGTTGTAAGTCCAACAACCCCGATATCTCCTCCCACTAACGTCAAATCATCATTAGCTACATATTTGCCGTTGGTGTTCATAATGGAAATTCTGCTGCCTTCACCCAGATTTACGTCATTGTAGTAATCCATAAACTTTTCTAACGGCAATTCGATTACAAGCACATAAGTGCCTGTTTCGGTCCCGCTAATTTTCAGCAGTCTGGCAACAGCGATGGAGCTTTCGTCTTTGGTTACGATGATCCCATCCCCCTGTGGATTGATCCACTTGGGTTTTCCGTCCTCCTGCACCGTTTGCTGGAACCATTCCTTGCTAGTAAAATCCTCTGTCGAAGCGATGGATGTCATACCGCCTGAAATGACTGTACCATCCTTATATGTAGGTAAGATTGCAGCGCCCGAAATATTATTATTACCGAGCACATAATTGGACAATCTATCGGAAACTTCCCTGGAAGCCGCCATTGCCGCATATGCGTCCCCCTTGGCATAACTAAGCGTTTCCAGCGCGTCTCTTATATCCTTGTCGATCATAATCTGCAAAGAAAGATCACTATAGTTCTGCAGTACGAGCCCCAGCTTGCTTGCAACCTGCTTAACCGTTTGATAGCTCGCTTCAGAAACATTTTCCTCTACCAGCTCTCTGGCCTTGGAATAGTTAGATAGGCCTACAGCAACAACACAGCCGATCGTTCCGGCAAGCACCAGCAGTAACAGTCTGATGCCAACAGACTTGATAGGATTCCCGAAACGGGTTTCCTTTAATTGTTGAAGGGAGGAGCGAAGCATTGCGGCAACCGGGCCTATTGCGGGCTTCTTACCAACCTTTTTTTCCACGGATTCAACCTTTTTACTGCTCGACTTCTTTTGTTTCAAGCCTGACATGAAGCATGACACCGCCTTCTTAGATGTTGTGACTTTAAGTGCAAACTAAGCAAATAGTCGTATATGTTTTTATCGGCAGATGTCATCGGCAAAATAATAGCAAATAAAAAAGAGCTGCCAATATTATCTCGGCAGCCCCTATTTATGGGAAATAAAGGTTTGTTTTGTACTAATTACAGCATTTTAGTCAATCTTGAACTGGGAAATAGATTCCTTCAAACCATTAGAAACCTGATCCAATTTTTCCGACAGCTGAACCAGACTTTGGCTTATTCCAAGCTGCTCGTTGCTAAGCGAAGCAACCTCCTCCGAGGTAGCGGAAGATTCCTCAGCCACCGCGCTAACATTGGACATGGCATCTGCCAATACAATTTGGGATTGGTTCAGCCCTTGAACAGATTGCGATACGCCTTCCAGACGTTCAGCAAAGACAGTCATCTGTTTCTGTACGCTGACAAAAATTTCGCTAGCTTCCTTAACGGAACCGATTTGTTCCTGGAACAACGGCGACGCCTCGGACAACACCTGAACGGTCTCCCTGATTTCAAAGCCGATCTTTTCCGTGATTTGTCCTACAACGTCAATAGATTGTCTGGATTGATCCGCCAGCTTGCGTATTTCATCCGCAACGACCATAAATCCTTTTCCGGCAGCCCCTGCACGGGAAGCCTCGATAGCCGCATTCAGAGACAAAATATTGGTTTGTTTGGTGATAGCGTTCAACACATCCAGAATTTTAACGATGGACCCCGTGCTATCCTTTAAGGAATCTACCTTTTCCATCATGGAGCGAGTCATTTTTTCGGTTTCACCCGTTTTTTCTATCAGCAGAGCCATATGCTCGGTTCCTTGAACACTGGCATTTTCTACATCATTGGCCGATACCGCCATTTCTTCGTTGGCCGCAACAACCTGCTTCATCTGCTCATGCATAACCGAGGTCAAGTCATTGCCGCGTTCTGCTTCCACTGCCAGGCTAGTTGCGCCGCCTGCAATTTCCTCTGTAGCAACAGCGATTTCTTTGGCTGCATTAGATGTTTTTCGTGATGCCTCGCTCAAATGCGATGCTGTGTTCAGCACTTCCTCTGCAGAAGCGGTAGTGCGTTTCGCCAAACCCGTAATTTGCTCCATCATATCATTAAAGCTTCTGCCCAATGTCCCGATTTCATCCTGACGCTTGGTCAAATTGGAACGGACAGTCAGATTCCCCTTTGCTCCCTCCATCATCAGCTTGGCCATTTGCATAAGCGGACGTGCGATAGTCAGAATAACAACTCCGCCGATGCCAATAGCAAGCAAAGCTGCCACAACAAGCGTCAGTAAAGTTAGATTCTGAATTTCTTTTGCATCGCGAACCAGCTCTTCTACCGGAATGGTCCCCACAAGTCTCCAATTCACTGCCTCGAATGTATCGAATGCAGCCAATACCTCGACTTCGTCGGTTGTTGTTAATTTAGGCGCGCCTTGCGTCATCTCGTCATTGGCCGCCGGAACGGCTTTGGCCGGCTGCCCGATCAGACTATTATCGTTTGCAATGACATAATTGCCTGCGGAGTCGATTATGGATATTTCGCTTTTTTCCGCCAATGAGACATTGTCGTACCTGCCGCGAATGGAGTCAACGCTAAATTCCATCAAAATGACGTAATTTCCGATACCGGAATCGCTGCTTTTCAGCAAACGGGCAAGCCCGATTGTTGATGGCCTGTCTTCAATGGTTAATCCCGTTTGCTGCGGAGCAATCCATTTGACCATCCCGCCCAGCTCAATGGTTTCCTTAAGCCATGGAGCTTCCATCAAGTCGACAGCCCTGGAATTGCTGGACGATCCCAACGTAAGGACAGGCAGCTTGTCAACAGTAGGGAACAGGGCTACGCCCCGGATACTGTTGTTGCCAAGCACATAATTTTGAAGCTTTTCATTAATAAGCCGCTGCGCCTCGTATTTTTCGAAATCTCCCTCATTGCTTGTTTTCAGCGTTTGTGTCAATCTATGAAAATCTTTGTCGATCAAAATTTGCATCGTCAGCTCTTCATAATTTCTGAACATAATGTCCAGATTTCCCGCGACTTGAATAATCGTTTGCAGGCTCGCGTCCGACACCTTTTTCTCCACGATGTCCTTAGATTTGCCATAGGCCATTAATCCTACTGCCAATACACAAATCAGTATGCTCCCGAATATAACTAAAAACAGCTTGATCCCTACAGATTTTAGCGGATTTACAAGCTTTTTGTCCTTGCCCGCCTCTACTATCTTTCGTTGTTTTTGGCCACTTTTTTCGGAAGCGCTTGCAGGTTGGGCTGTCCCGTCAACCGGTGAAGCCTGCGACGATTTTCCCTTTTTCTGTTTTTGATCAGCCATGTTGAATTGCCTCCAGTCGTTAATTAGCTTAATAGACCCAGATGTACCCAGACTCTGGATCGGCTGGCGAATGTTGCCGAATTATGTATAGGCTATATGCTCTATTATTTGTTATCGCTTTCAGCTTGTCAATGAGAAAAAGTTATTTAAAAGGTCTTCCTCTTCTGGAAAACCATGTTAGCCACTGCAAAAAAGCCCGCTTATAGGCGGGCCGGATCATTATTTTCAATCTTATTATTACCTGATTTTTTTGCGCATCATGTCCATGGCTTTAACTGGCTTCAGGGTGCGGACGCGCACCTCCTGCATGGGATGTCGCGCCGCATCCAGCGGATTGCCGTCCATGTCGGTAAGCTCTGTGACCGTTTGCTTAAAGAAGGTGCCGCCCGGTCCAACAAACTCCACCTCTTGTCCGGGCTTGAAGTGGTTACGCTGCTGCAGCTTTGCAAAGCCGGTACGGTCGTCATAATCCAGCACGATCGCCGCAAAATCATAAGGGGCCGCTTTTTCCTCAGGTCCGTAAATATGGTCCTCCGCTCCCGGCGCATCCAGGAAAAAGCCCGTGTTAAGCGGACGATTGGCTGCTTTATTCATTTCGTCGATCCACTCCTGCTTAACCTCGAAGCCTTGAGGATCATTAAAATAAGCATTAATCGCCTGACGATACACATTAACAACCGTCGCTACGTAATGAATGCTTTTCATGCGCCCTTCAATTTTGAAGCTGTCCACGCCCACCTCGATCAGCTCCGGCAAATACTGAATCATGCACAGATCCTTGGAGCCCATTGTAAAAGCATCCTGACCTTCCCCGTTCAACTGCTCCTCGCCCTGGAACAAATCATATTTCCAGCGGCAGGATTGGCAGCAGCCGCCCCGATTGGAGTCGCGATCGGTGAAATGATTCGACAGCACGCAGCGCCCTGAGTAGGAGGAGCACATCGCGCCATGAATAAAGGCTTCGATTTCGATATCCACATGTTGTTTAATTTCGGCAATTTCCTGAAAGCTGGTTTCTCTGGCAAGCACGACGCGAGGCAATCCCTCATCCTTCCAAAACTTGACCGCTTGCCAGTTCAAGGTGGATTGCTGCGTGCTGAGATGAACCTCCAGTCCGGGAGCAACCTTCTGTGCCGTTTCGATAATGATGGGATCGGCGGCAATAATCGCAGCAATGCCGACTTCCTCCAGCTTGCGCAAATAATCGCTGATTCCATCAATATCTTCATTGTGCGCGTAAATATTTGTAGCAACAAATACCTTTGCGCCATATTGCTTGGCGAACTCCACGCCTTCCTTCATTTCCTCGAAGCTGAAATTGTCCGCATTGGATCGCAGTCCGTATTTCTGGCCTCCGATGTAAACCGCATCTGCCCCATAGTGGACGGCAAATTTCAATTTTTCCAAATTGCCTGCCGGGGCCAGCAGCTCCGGACGATCGAGACGATGTCTTTTTCCTTGGTAACGCGGCGCCGTAGTCACTGTTGCGCTCATGCTGTCTGCACCTCCCTGATTCCTTTAATAAACCTGCTCTTTATAGAAAAAACCGTAACTGAGCTCTCGATTCGGGTCTTGCTTCTCCCTGATGGGCTCCAGCCATTCCTCTTCAAACGTATAGGCGGCAGGGTCCGACATATAGGCATCAATCGCCTTGCGATAGGCCTTAACGACGGCTTCATTGTATGCGGCAGGCTTCAAAATACCTTCGATTTTGAAGCTATCCACTCCTACAGCCAGCAGCTCGTGAATATTTTCGAGCATGCAGATATCGTCCGAGCTCATAATATGCGTGCCGCCTTCATCCTCAAAAATCGGGAAATGCTCGCCGGGACGCTCAGCCTCCGTCAAAAACAACCCCTGTTCGCGCCCGTTACCGCCTAGCTGCCTGCCATCGCTCTGATGCTCCAGGTAGCTGTCCACAAGATACCGCTTGGAATGGTAGATATTAGTCATCCCGTGCACCTGCACCTGGATTTGCATATCGCTTTTTGCCTTTGTATCTTCAATCTGCTCCATATTCAGCTCCCGCGCCAGCACATAACGAGTAGCTCCGCGGCGAGCCCAATATTCTGCCGTTGCAAAGTTTGTGGAGGTCATCTCCGCATTCCAATGCAGGGGCGTGCCGGGTGCATGCTCGCGCGCTGCCATCAAAACTGCCGGATCGCCAAAAATGATGGCATTAACGCCAGCCTCATGCAAAAATGTTACAAAACCGGGCAGCTCCATCAGCCGTTCATTGGAAATCAGGTTATTCATTGAAACGTAAACGGATTTTCCTTGCGGCGAGGCAAAAGCCACCGCCTCCCGGATCATCTCTTCGGTGAAGCTGCCGGCTAGGCGAGTGCCGAATCTGCTATCCCCGATAACGAAGGCATCCGCTCCCGCTTCAGCCAGCAGCTTTAGTTCATCTATTGTAGATGCTGTCACCAGCAATTCTGGTTTGTAAGCCATAGTTGTTCTCCTTATCCTCTGCATGAATGCCAGCTAAGCACTCCTTATTGACCGTTATTGCTGGCCTCGATATTCCGTTGATGCTCCTTGAACGTTTTAGCAAATAAATGGGTCTGGGAGCCATCCTTTTTGGTTACGTAAAAGAGATAGTCCGTTTCGGCCGGATACAGCGCGGCTTCGATCGAAGCCAGGCTTGGGCTTGCGATAGGACCAGGTGGAAGTCCGTCGTTTTCATAGGAATTGTAAGGACTGTCAACCTTCAAATCGGCATGAGTCAAAACCTGCTTTGGAACATCAAGGGCATATTGAATCGTAGCATCAATTTGCAGCCGCATCGGAAGCTTCAAGCGGTTATAAATAACGCCGGAAACCAGACTGCGCTCCTCGTCCACTACAACCTCGCGCTCAATAAGCGATGCAATGGTCAACAGCTCATGAATAGATCTTCCGGATTCCTCAAGCGTATCCTGCCAGCCGTCCGGCAGCAAACCAAGCTTGCGGTCGGTTTCTTTCAACATGCGCAGGATGATGTCCTGCTCCGTGCTTCCCGTCTTCATCTCATAGGTTTCCGGGAAGAGATATCCCTCCAAGCGTTTGTGCAGCTTGTCGGATTCCGGAATGGAACGCACAGCTTCAACATCGCCCCATGCTGTTTTACTTTCGGCCAGCTCCAGGAACTTGTTCCTGTCTACAATGCCTTCCGCCGCCAGCTTGTCGGCGATTTGAAGAAGCGTATAGCCTTCAGGAATGGTAAAGCGGAACGTTTCAGCCGCAATGGTATCTCCCCCATTCAGCTTAGCGATTATTTCGGAGTTATCCATGCCAGGCTTCAATTCATATACGCCAGCCTGAAAGCGAGAGCCTTCATCCTTTAATTTCAAATAATAGCCAAAAATAACGCCGCTTCGAATAATCCCGTTTTCTTCGAGTAATCGGGACACGCTGTTAGCAGACATGCCTTTGGAAATGGTCACTTCCTTGACTGCGCCCGACGGCATCGGCTTCAGCTTGCTCCAAATATAGAACCCTGTTCCGCCAGCAACAAGCCCCATTAACAGCAGGAGGCAAGCCACCACCCATAACGAGATTACCCAACTCCGCGGCTTTCCGACCACTTTTTTGCGCTTCTTTTTCTTTTTGTCCGGCCGCGTTTCTTCCTCTTTAGCCAACAGTCAACACCCTTTTCAGTAAAATAAGACTGCACTCCTCAATGTCCCCAACATTGAAAAAGAGCGGTTGCCAGCCGCCCTGTTGGTTACCCTATATCATCAAATCACGCATTATTGCTTACAAGGCCTTTTTTAATCATAATACATGGAAGCTTGCATGTCCATGCCGCTTGGCTCTACGGTCGCTCGTCACCGACAAAAAACTGATCGTCGTAAGCCTCAGCCGCCGTTTCCCATTCCTCGTCATCCTCGATGCTCTCCAAATGGAACTCTCCATCTTCTTCAACGACACGGAAAAACTCCAGCTCATCTTCTTTGACCATAGCTTTGCTTTGCAGCGCAGCATATAGAACATCGCCGATGTAAAACTCCGCTTTGATATGAAAGGTTTCCTCGCCGGCATCGGTTTCAAGCTCCACATAAGGACCGAAAGCATCGCGCAGGAGCGTAGACTCGGGGTGATTGCGAGACCCTTCGCTTGCATTAGTCATTAATTTTCTTCCTCCAGCTCGGCAAGAAGCGTATTAAACGTTTCTTCCACCATGCTCCACTCTTCCTCGTCGTCGATCGTATAAAGCTTGAGGTCGTCTCCGTCCTCTTCGTAACGGAAGGCGTATACCTCGTCCTCCTCTTCATCTTCGCTGATCAGAGGAACCACCATCATATATTTTTGATCCGATCCGTCAACCTCAAACTTCATGATGACCTCGAATTCTTCCTCATTGCCTTCTTCATCCGGAATATAGATAATTTCCGGCTCTTCGTATTGAACGTCTTCCTTTGTCATATCCACCCTCACCTTTTCGCTTTAGAGTCGAGAAAATTTTGCAAGATCAGCGTTGCCGCCATCTTGTCGATCACTTGCTTTCGCTTCCTCCGGCTGACATCCGCTTCCAGCAGCGTCCGTTCTGCAGCAACCGTCGTCAGCCTTTCATCCCAAAGGTGAACAGGCATACCCAGCCTTTCTCCGAGCTGCTCGGCAAAGGCTATGCTAATTTCTCCGCGCGGGCCTACGGAGCCGTTCATATTTTTCGGAAGGCCCACCACAATTTCGGATACCTCATGCTCCTTAACCAGCTCCGCCAGAACATCGAATTCTCCTTCATTGCGCCTTCTTTCAACAACCGTCAGTCCTTGAGCTGTCCAGCGAAACGCGTCGCTGACAGCCACGCCGATATTCCGGTCGCCGTAATCCAATCCCATTACCCTCATCCCTTGCCCGGCTCCTAACGTTGTTCCTTGTTGTGCTGCAGGTAAAACCGGACCAGTTCCTCGATCAGTTCGTCCCGTTCCTTCTTGCGTATCAAGCTTCGGGCGTTGTTGTGCCGCGGAATATACGCGGGGTCGCCGGACAGCAAATACCCAACGATCTGGTTGATTGGATTGTAGTCTTTCTCCAGCAACGCTTCGTGCACCTTCAGCAGAATGTCGCCGGAAGAAGTCTCCTCGCCCTCCGCCTTCACGTTAAACTTCATTGTTTGGTCCATAGAACTCATCAACAGCACCTCACTTTCCAAAAAACGTCTTAAAAGCTGTATGGCTTGAATCTACTATATCACATTCGCACCTGCGATAACCAGTTCTTCCGCAAGTTTCAAGGCTTCGTCAAGTTTTGAAACATCCTTGCCTCCGGCTTGCGCCATATCGGGACGTCCGCCGCCGTTGCCGCCGCATTTTTGCGCAGCTTCTTTAATAATTTTGCCGGCGTGCAGACCCTTCTTGACCAGATCGGCCGAAACGGCAGCTGCCAGATTGACCTTGTCATCCTGGACCGCGCCAAGCACGATAACGCTTGAAGGCAGCTTCGGACGCAGCTCGTCCACGATGTTACGCAGAGCGTCCATTGACGGCGCATTGACGCGAGCGCACAAAACGGAGATTTCTCCAACCTTGATTGCTTGCGTTTCAAGCGATCCCGCTTCGATATGGCTCAGCTTGGCCTGCAGTGATTCATTGCTGCGAGCCAATTCGCGAAGCTCGGCATTCATGGCTTCAATCCGCTTCGGCACGTCGTTAACGCCCGATTTCAGCAAAGCCGCTGCCTGCTTCAGCAAGTCTCCCTGATGCTCGAAGAAGGAGTAAGCATGTTTGCCTGTCACCGCTTCAATCCGGCGTACTCCGGAACCAATTCCGCTTTCGCCAAGCAGCTTGATCATGCCGATTTGCGAAGTGTTGCCGACATGGCAGCCGCCGCAAAGCTCCAGGCTATAGTCGCCAACCTGAACCACCCGAACCACATCGCCGTATTTTTCACCGAACAGCGCCATTGCGCCCATCGCTTTGGCCTCATTCAGCGATTTGCTGGAGATGACAACATCCGTACCCAGCCAAATCTGCTCATTCACCTTAAGCTCAATAGCGGCCAGCTCCTCCGGCGTAATGCTGCCGAAGTGGGAGAAGTCGAAGCGCAGGCGCTCGGCTTCAACAAGGGAGCCCGCCTGATTGACATGCTCGCCCAGCGTTTCCTTAAGCGCCTTGTGCAGCAAGTGAGTCGCGGTATGGTTTTTGATAATATCCTCGCGCAACGAGCGATTAACCGCCGCACTAACGGATGCTCCCGAAACGGCAGTGCCGGAAACAACAACTGCATGATGCAGGCTTTGGCCATGCGGAGCCTTGGTTACGTCATCAACCTGAATCAGGAAGCCTTCGCCCTGAATCGTACCCTTGTCGCCGATTTGCCCGCCGCTTTCGGCATAAAACGGCGTCCGGTCAAGCAACAACGCGATGCGGCTGCCCTCTCCGGCAAATTCGCTTAGCTCCTCATCAAGGAGAATAGCCGTAATTTTGGCTTCTGTTACCAACTCATTATAGCCAACAAACTCGCTTTTATCCGTAATATCGGCCAGCGGTCCGCCCTGCACCTTCATGCTGCCCGTATCCTGGCGCGCATCGCGGGCCCGCTTAACCTGCTCCTCCATGGAAGCGTCGAAGCCGTCGCGGTCAACCGTCATGCCGTGCTCCAGGGCAAAATCCTCCGTCAAATCAAACGGGAAGCCAAACGTATCGTAGAGCTTGAAGGCATCGGCGCCTGCAATAACCGTTTTACCCTCCAGCTTGGCGCTTTTAACCAATTCCGATAACATAACAAGTCCTTCGGACAACGTTTTATGGAAGCTTTCTTCTTCTGTACGGATGACGCGCTCGATAAATTCGCGTTTCTCCAGCACCTCCGGGTAATAAACGCCCATAACCTCGCCAACGACCGGCGTCAGCTCGTACAGGAACGGACGATCGATGCCAAGCTTCTTGCCATAACGAACCGCGCGGCGCAGCAAGCGGCGAATAATGTAATTGCGTCCGGCGTTTCCTGGCAATACTCCGTCGCCAACCGCAAACGCCACAGTCCGGATATGGTCCGCGATAACCTTCAGGGCTACATCGCTTTCTTCATTGGACTTGTAGGCTACGCCTGCAATTTGGCAGGTACGGTCGATGATGGGACGGAACAGGTCGGTGTCGAAGTTGGAATCAACATCCTGCAGAATGGAGGCAAACCGCTCCAGCCCCGCGCCTGTATCAATGTTTTTGTTAGGGAGCGGAGTGTAGCTGCCGTCCTTATTATGGTTGAATTGCGAAAACACAAGGTTCCACACTTCCAGGAAGCGTTCGTTTTCGCCGCCCGGCCAGCATTCAGGATCGGACAAATCGCCGTATTTTTCGCCGCGATCGTAGAAAATTTCCGTACAAGGTCCGCAAGGTCCTTCCCCAATATCCCAGAAGTTTTCATCCAGCTTGTAAATACGCTCTTCCGGCAAGCCGATAACCTTGTTCCAATAGTTGAATGCTTCTTCGTCCTCTGGATAAACCGTAACAGACAGGCGCTCGGGATCAAAGCCGATCCATTTTTTGTCCGTCAAAAATTCCCATGCCCATGCAATGACCTCTTCCTTGAAATAATCGCCGATGGAGAAATTGCCCAGCATTTCAAAAAAGGTGTGATGGCGGCGCGTTTTGCCGACATTTTCGATATCGTTGGTACGAATGCATTTTTGAGAATTGGCAATCCGAGGATTTTCGGGAACAACTCGTCCGTCAAAATAAGGCTTCAGCGGCGCCATGCCGGCATTGATCCACAGCAGAGACGGATCGTTATGAGGCACCAGAGATGCGCTGGGCTCGATTTTGTGGCCTTTGCTTTCAAAAAACGCCAGCCACTTGGATCTGATTTCACTTGCTTTCATTTGGAATTCCCCCTGATTTAGTTTGACGACAATAAAAAAGCCCCTGTCAAAGACAGGGACGAAAAAGCTTTCGCGGTACCACCCTGGTTATTCTGCACAACTATCGCAAAATCGCCTTGATGGAGGATAACGGGTCCAGCCGGTGAAGTTAATTCACACTCCGAAAAGAGCTTTCAGCCATTCTTTGTCATCAACACTCTCTCAACCAACGCGTATATGCCGTAATCTGGCAGCTGCGAAGGAGTGTTTTCTCTGTCTGATAGTTAAGGCTTACTTCAATTCGTCAACGTTTTCCTATTATAGGTTATTCAAAAAGTCCGCTTTCCATTACGAACCATGCCTAGCGGCATAGTCAGCTTCGGTACTGAAAACCAAACGTTTTGAATTTCTACTTTTACTTACATGCATATAGACAAAATTATAGCTATCGCTGTGAAAGCTGTCAAATGATCTTTCTTCTCACATAATAAGCGAATATGTGCTGGATAACGACCTTGCAGGCTGCAAAAATCGGTACGGCAAGAATCATGCCGGGAATGCCCGCGATTTCCCCTCCGGCCAGCAATGCAAAAATAATAAGCAGCGGATGCAAATGAAGGGTGCGTCCAACAACCTGCGGCGATATGATATTGCTCTCCAGAATTTGGCACAGCGTGTTGACGACTGCCACAAGAATCATCATTTTTAGCGAAATGGTGGAGGCCATAAGCAGTGCCGGCGCGGCTCCAAAAAACGGACCTAAATAAGGAATGATGTTGGTGATCGCAACAATGCTGGCAAGCAGCAGCGAATAAGGCATGCCGATAATGAGATAACCGCCATACGCCAGAACGCCAACAATCAGGCAAACAACAAACTGGCCGCGGATATAGCTGCCAAGCGCATTGTCGATATCCTTTAGCAGCCTCACCGTATTTTTGCGATGCGATCTTGGCACATAGGTAATGACCGCGCGCTCGAACACCTCAAAGTCCTTTAATATGTAGAAAGCCAAAAACGGAATGATAAACGCAATAAACACAGCATTTAACACCGCCCCGATATTGTTGACAAAGCTAAGCAGCGCTTCCGACGCCGACTTTTCGATGCCGATAAGCATTTTGCTTACTCCGTCGCGAAAGCCCCCGGGCAAAAATGAAGTATTGTTGATGTCCGTCACGATGTCTTGAGCGCGCATGGACAATTCCGGCAAATGCCGGTTAAGCTCCTGCATTTGACCAATCAGCATCGGAATAAGATTGAGCAGCAAAACCGTAATCACAGCGCAAAACACCGCATAAATGAGCAGCACCGCGATGGTGCGCGGCACCCGCCTCTCATGCAGCAGGGATACAACGGGATTCAGGACATAGGAAATAATCATGGCAATGACAAACGGCCCCAGCACTGCCTTCAAAAAAGCGTATACCGTCACGATCAACGGCTTCAGCATCAGCAGAAAATAGATGGCAATTAGACCTAGAATCAAATAAACGAGCCATACAAAAAGCCGACTATCCGTAAAACGATTCACATGATCACCCCCCAAGCCCAAACTTAATTAAGTATATGTACAAGTTGGCTTAATCATCCATCAATACGCAATGATCTTCCAGCAGCAGGAAGCCATTCGTCTGGACTGAATGGAAATCCATTTGTTATACTAATTTTCGTGATGTTTCCATCGAGAATACTATAATAGAATGAAATGAATTGAGAGGTAGACAGATGCAAGTTAAAAAAGTTAAACAAGCACGAAGAAGCTTTAAGAGCTTCGCCATCGCCATCATTTTTTTTATAGGGATTCAGATCGGACTGACCTGGTATGTCAGTCTGGACACGGTCTACAACTATCGAATCAATTACAACATGTTTCTGAAAAACCAGAATACAATCGAGGTCGTTATTGATGAAATGGCCAAAAAAATTAAAAAGGAGAAACGGGACGATTACATCATTTTAATCGGAAACTCCGTAGCCTGGGGCACCAATGAAACTTCCCGGCATTCCTTGGGCTATTATTTAAATGAAAGTGCGGGCGGTTCAAAAGAAAAGCCTGCTGTTTTTAATTTATCTGCTCCCTCCATGCAGCCTGGAGATATTTATACTCTTCTGCTAATGCTTGATAAAAAGGGGATTTCAACGTCTAATCTCATTATTGGCTTGTCCTATTCCGCCTTTAACGAGCGCTCAAGCGGCCCTCGCGCCGTTTTCTGGCTCGGGGATCAGCTGAAAAGACTTGATCCCGCAGCCTTTGGCGATGTTCGGGAACAATTAGTACAATCGGGCTACAAGGACCTTGAAGGCAAGGATTACATAGAAAAAACGGCAATTCACAAGCTAATGGGCGTTTTGCCGATTTACCTCTACAAAGACCCGATATCCTTTTACTGGAAACAACAAAAAGCGGGCACGGATCTTCTTGGCAACCCGCTTCCATGGAATGAGAAAAAAATAAATCAGAAATGGATAAAGAGCTACGAATATTTAAACTTTTTTAATCCTGCGCCCTTTGATATGACTGAACGTAATTGGGGCGTCTATTTTATGAATCGAATATTCCAGCACCAGGAAAGCAAAAAAACGCTAGTCTTTATAGCAGGCGCCAATAGCGAACTGTCCAAAAATGAAATTAATGTTCAAGGCTATCAAGACAATTGGGCGACCCTAAGCGATTATTTTGCTCGGCCGGACGTTACCTATGTTCCTTTAAAGGATGTTATTTCTGCCGACAAATTTACGGATCATACCCATTTAACTAACGAGGGCAATCAGGAGCTGGCACACATTTTATGGCGCGCTTGGCAGAATGGAGAGAACGAATAGATGTTGTTTAATTCGCCTGTTTTTATATTATTTTTATTGTTGGTTGTTGCTCTTTATTTTTCATTTCCCCGTGCAAGGATGTACACGCTCGCGGCTGCCAATGCCTTGTTTTACGCATATGCGGGACTTGGCTACTTTTTGCTTTTTGCCCTTATTGTCACCTCTGTCTATTTTATATCGCTTGGGCTAAGAGGCTCGCGAAGCAAGCTTGCGCTTTTTGCAGGACTGGCTATCGTATTGGGCAATTTGTTTTTTTTCAAATATTCGATTTTTATTATTGAAAACATTGAACGGCTTGCCAATTTTCGCTTTGATTTCTCGGGGAGCTTCCTGGAAGACCGCATGATTCTGCTCCCGATTGGCATTTCGTTTTATTCCTTTCAACTTATTGCTTATCTGGTTGACGTTTATCGCAAAAAACTCCAGCCCGCCAAATCTCTGCTAGAGTTCTGGGTGTTTATCGCCCTGTTTGCGCATTCGGCGGCCGGCCCTATTCTTCGCGGCGGCGATTTTCTTCCGCAGCTTCGAAAAATTAAAAGCATCGCCTTCAATAACAGAAGAACCAAGCTGGGGCTTGCCTTTATTTTGCTGGGATTGGTCAAAAAGCTGGTTATCGTGGAGCAAGTAGCGCCTTATGTCAACGATTACTTCCAGAATGCAGCCGGTTTAACCGGCGTTGAAGCGTGGATTGCCGCTTATCTGTTTGCCTTCCAAATCTACTTTGATTTTTCCGCATATAGCGAAATGGCCGTAGGTATAGGCTTCTTGCTTGGACTTCGACTGGATTTGAATTTCAAAACGCCTTATCTCAGCTCAAATCCAAACGAGTTCTGGAAACGGTGGCATATTACGCTTTCACAATGGATTCGGGATTACATCTTTATACCGCTGGGCGGGTCAAGGGTTGCAAACTGGCGGATTTATGCCAATCTTATCTTGGCAATGGCTATCTCAGGCCTGTGGCATGGAGCGGCCTGGACCTTCATTATTTGGGGGCTCTATCATGGTTTTTTATCCGCCGGACACCGTATGTACCGTAAACTGATTACAAAGCTCAAGCTGGAGTCCTTTACCGGCTCCGTCCTGTATAAAGTCGCAGCAATCGCCGTTTTTTTCCATCTAACCGTAATCGGCTGGGTCTTTTTCCGGGCCAACACGATCCAGGAAGCGCTGGTTATGCTAAAAAAAATGACCTTTGTTCACCAATTTAACTACCAGCCTGAAATGCTTTCTTTATTTGCTCTTGCAGCGGGATTATACATTCTGCATATTTTGGAGCGCGTCATTGTATCCAGATTCGGCAGATTGTCGCTTTGGTGGCAGCTCAACATCCCCGTTATTATAAGAGGGGCTATTTACGCAGTCGTTGCTACCATTTTGCTTGTATTCCTCTTTAGAGGCGAAGGCAGCAGCTTTATTTACTTCCAATTTTAAAAAAGCAATCTAGAATAACATAAATATAAAAGAAGTGAGTGAGCCACAGTGACTTCAAGCACGACTAGCGATTTAAAAGCCGGCATCAAAAAATTCCGTCCCGAATTAGAAGGCGTTCGGGCGGTCGCCGCTATGCTTGTAGCTATTTATCACATCTGGGTTGGCTCCGTTTCCGGCGGAGTCGACGTCTTTTTTATTGTTTCGGGCTATTTGATCACAACCTCTCTATTATCGAAGATGGAAAAAGAAGGACATATCCGCTTTTTTGACTACCTGCTAGGTTTGGGCAAGCGGCTATTTCCAAACGCATTTATCGTTCTTTTGTTTGTTATGGCTGCTTCGTTTTTTTTGCTGCCGCAGGTCCAATGGAGGCAAATCATATCGGAGGCGCTTGCATCAGCGGGATATTTTCAAAACTGGAATCTGGCTCTGGATGCCGTGGATTATTTGGCTCAGCATAATGAAGCAAGCCCCTTGCAGCATTTTTGGGCTTTATCCATTCAAGGCCAGTTTTACGTCACCTGGCCGCTCGTCATTTACGCTTCCTTTATGATGGCGGTCAAATGGTTTAAAACGCCTCCGCGCAAAACGTTGCTGCTTGTTTTGTCACTTATTTTTGTAATGTCGATTTCCTACTCCATTTACATAACAGCCGTCAACCAGCCTTGGGCTTATTTCGATACCTTTGCGCGCGTTTGGGAGTTTAGCTTAGGGGGCATCCTTTCGTTGCTGCTCCCTTATGCGGCTATACGCAAACCGGTCAGTATTGGCCTGGGCTGGACGGGTCTTTGCATCATTGCTTTAACCGGCATCCTATTGCCAGTATCCACTGTATTTCCGGGTTATGCGGCGCTGCTCCCGATATGGGGCGTGATATTTATCATTATTTCGGCTGAAAGCAACTCCGGCTTCGGCGTTGCGCGGCTACTCGGCTCCAAGCCGTTCCAGTTTCTGGGCAATATTTCATACGCCTTCTATTTATGGCACTGGCCGCTGTTGCTTTTTTATTTAGCTTACTTCAGGAAGGAAGACGTCTCCGCATTGGCGGGAATTGCGATTCTTCTCCTTACGTTTGCATTATCTCTGCTTGCAACCCGAATGGTTGAGGCGCCTATTCGAAAGCTGTCCCTTCGGCAATCCAGAAAAAAAATCGTATTTTTATTGGCTTCCTTTGCCCTTCCCGTTGTTTTGGCCAGCCTGTTCTGGAGTATATATGCCGAGCATTCCCGGCAAATGGCCGCGCAAGCAACGATGCAGCATGTATTGGATCAAGAGAATTCCGAAGCAAAACGCGTAATTGAACTTGATGAGGAGCCAGAGCCTGTTCTGGATGCTTTTCAGCAGTTATGGGGTACCCAAGGCGAACACGATTCCGCTTTAGTATCCGCCTCCTTAGCGGACATCCAAAACCTGCCTGTTTTTTACGGGGATCGATGCTATGTAGATATGAAAAACAGGGGCATGAAAAAATGCTCCTATGGAGAAACAAGCGACCCGGATTACACCTTGGCTCTCGTTGGCGGGTCTCGCTCCGGACATTGGTTCCCTGCGCTGGAGCAATTTGCTCTGGAAGAAAAACTTAGAATCGACGTTTACAATAAGGATGCTTGCAGATTCACGACAGATGATTTTGACGGTAAGCTGTCCGCCTCCTGTATCGAATGGAACAAGCTTGCAGCAGAAGCGTTGCTACAGGATCCTCCAGATGTATTGATGACTACAGCAAATGTTGATCGAGATGCTTACATACCGGAAGGCTACATTGATATGTGGAACAAATTCGACGGGATAACGACTATTTTTGCCATCAGAGACACCCCGTCGATGCCTGAAGATGTGCCTGCCTGCGTTGAACTGTATGGAGGGGACAATTGCTCTGTGCCTCGAGACAAGCTTTTATCAGGCGAGCCTCCTTGGGCGCATACAGAGAATTTACCCGGCAATGTCTACTTTGTAGACATGTCCGATTACCTCTGTGACTCTCAATCCTGTAAGTCCGTCATCAATAATACCGTTGTTTACCGCGACAAATTCCATCTAAGCACTCAATTTGCCGCTATGCTGGCCGAGCCGATCAGAAAGGAGCTTTTACTAGTCCTGGAAAAAATAAAAGCGCCTGTTCAGTAAGACGCGACTTAAGCAGTAAAAAGCCCCTTTCAAATGGAATGAATCATTCCAAACGAAAGGGGCTATTGTATTAGGCCAAGCGTTCTTTAAAATCATTGTAGCCAAACTGGCGCACAATCTCGCAATCTCCGCCTTTTCTTTGGATCGCGATGGCAGGCAATGGCATGCCGTTAAACGTATTTGTTTTGACCATGGAATAAATCGCCATATCCCCGAACACAAGGCGGTCTCCGCACTGGAGCGGCTTGTCGAAGGAATAGTCGCCGATTACATCGCCGGACAGGCAGGTTTGACCGCCAAGACGATACGTGTACGGCTTTTCTCCCGGCTCGCCTGAGCCGAAGAGCGGCGGGCGATATGGCATCTCCAGCACGTCAGGCATGTGGCATGTCGCAGACGTATCAAGAATGGCGATATCAATGCCGTTTTTATGCAGGTCCAGCACGGAGGTGACGAAATAGCCGGCATTCAGCGCCACAGCTTCCCCAGGCTCCAGATAAACAGCCAGGCCGTATTTCTCCTGCATGCGATTGATGCAGGCTTCCAGTCTTGGAATATCGTAATCCTCGCGCGTAATATGATGCCCGCCGCCAAAATTAATCCATTCCATTTGCGGCAGCCATTGTCCAAACTTCTCTTCAACGGCGTTTAACGTCGTTTCCAGATCATCCGAATTTTGCTGGCAAAGCGTATGGAAGTGAAGCCCTGTTACGCCATCCAGAAGTTCAGGACGAAAATCTTCGCTTTTGGTGCCAAATCGCGAGCCGGGGGAGCATGGATCGTAAATCTCATGCCCCTCCTGCGTGGAACATTCCGGATTGATGCGCAAACCGACTTTTCTTCCCGCTTTTAGCGCCTTATCCTTAAATTTCTCCAGCTGCGAAAAGGAATTAAAAATAATATGATCGCAAATGGAAATAATTTCATCTATTTCATCCTGACGGTAGGCGGGAGCAAAGACGTGGTTTTCTTTGCCCATAGCCTCATAGCTCAGACGGGCCTCGTACAGCCCGCTTGCGGTTGCTCCGCTCAAGTATTGACCGATCAACGGATACATCGCCGTCATGGAAAAGGCTTTTTGCGCCAAAACGATTTTTGCACCGGTACGCGTCATAACGCCGTTCAGGATTTTTAGGTTTCTCTCAATAAGCTCCTCGTCAACAACAAAACACGGCGTCGGAAGTTCCTCAAATTTCATCTTAACGAACAAGCTCCGATTCTTTTTCTTCTACAGGCAGTTCGTCCACGAGAACCGGATTAAAATCCTCTACCCAAGGCAGGCCCCATTTGTTCAGCTCTTCCATGAACGGGTCCGGATTAAATTCTTCTACGTTGTAAACGCCTGGTTTAACCCATTTGCCCGTCAGAATCATTGCTGCTCCGATCATGGCCGGCACGCCAGTCGTGTACGAGATCGCCTGGGAGCCTACTTCTTTATAGCACTCTTGATGGTCGCAAACGTTGTAGACATAATACGTCTTGTCTTGACCGTCTTTTTTGCCTTTAAAAATGCAGCCGATGTTTGTTTTGCCAACCGTGCGTGGTCCAAGGGAAGCAGGGTCCGGCAAAACAGCCTTCAGAAACTGCAGAGGAATGATTTGCTGGCCTTCAAATTCGATTGGCTCGATGGAAGTCATGCCAACGTTCTCCAGAGCTTTCAGGTGCATCAGGTAGCTTTGGCCAAAGGTCATGAAGAAACGGATGCGTTTCAAGCCGGGCATGTTTTTCGCCAGCGACTCCAGCTCTTCATGGTACAGCAGGTACATATCTTTTTGGCCAACTTCCGCAAAGTTGTATTCGCGTTTGATTTCCATTGGCTTAGTTTCGATCCATTCGCCTTTTTCCCAATATCTGCCGTTAGCGGATACTTCGCGGATGTTGATCTCAGGATTGAAGTTGGTTGCGAACGGATAGCCATGGTCGCCGCCGTTGCAGTCCAGAATATCGATATATTCAATTTCGTCAAAATAGTGCTTCAGCGCATAGGCGGAAAATACGCCTGTTACGCCTGGGTCAAAGCCGCTGCCCAGCAGTGCCGTAATGCCGGCTTGCTCAAAGCGCTCTTTGTAATCCCATTGCCAGCTGTATTCGAATTTAGCCGTATCCTTAGGCTCATAATTTGCCGTATCCATGTAGTGCGTTTTAGTGGCCAGGCAAGCGTCCATGATGGTCAGGTCCTGGTAAGGAAGCGCCAGGTTCATCACGAGATCAGGCTTAACCTTGTTGATCAAAGCAATCAGCTCGTCAACGTTGTCCGCATCCACTTGCGCCGTTGTGATTTTTGTTTTGCCGCCGTCAAGCTTTGCTTTCAGCTCGTCGCATTTGGACTTGGTGCGGCTTGCAATGCAGATTTCCTCGAACACTTCGCTGTTTTGAACGCATTTATGAATCGCTACGGATGCGACGCCGCCGGCGCCAATGATTAATACTTTTCCCATGGTTTCATTCTCCTGACCTGAATTGGATTTTTTCGTCCCGTGCCGCGTGCACCGTATTTTTTGCAACAAAAAAACAAGTGCAAAATGGCATATCCGCGCATCACACTTGCTTTGATATACAATATTAAAAAGCTCACAATTCCAGATCAAAAGAACATAAAGTGCCCCTTTGACGGAAAGCTTCTACTGTATATCAATATTGGGATCAGAGTCTATATAGCAAATAATTCGCCTTTACCACTCTTATTGACCGTTTCACAAGTTGATGTGCAAATGCACTGGTTGTAAAGTAACCAACTTATAAAATTTGAGCTTTTAACTCAATCAATAAGGCAACTCATGTTGCCAATCGGCATTTGACCCGGCTGTCCGTATGGCCTTAACGTCCTTGTGGGAGTGGTCAAAGTTATTTGCTGGAAAGATCCATCTCATATTGATATATCGGCTTTCCAAAATCACAGGTTTTACAATAACAGACGTACAGAAAAAATACAAGACCCTTTTTTGATTTTTATCATATTAATTTTTTGTAAAGCTTCAATCGCAGCTAGCCCAGCACCGACAATAAAACGCATGATGCCGCAAAAACTGCGCCGTTTCGGTCTTTCTTCACTTCAAGCTGCCTGCCCTGCCGGAAATCCTTCAGCCTTGCTTCTCCCCTTAACCATCCATTGCGCCGCAACTTTTTTTTCTGGAAACCGTCCTTAATAACAGCTAGAAAATTCTATTTTTCGGGAGAGTGATCCAGAATGAAGACAACCCGCGCTTATCTTGGCCGGAGGGGCGTTACTATTTTTGCCAAAAGCGTGCTCGCAGCCTCCATTATTTTTAGCGGATCGGCTTACCTTGCTGCTCCGGCTTCCTATGCTGCCGAGGATGTAACAAAGCTGAAGGCTGTTAAGCTTGCAAATGAAGGCGATGCTCTGGAACGGGCAAAGCAATATGGACTGATTCCTAAAGACGCCAAAATTGTGTCCAATGCTCCTGATCCAAATAAAGCCAGTTGGTCGATCCATTATCTTTATTCAAATGGGAGCGGTAATGTTCAGGAAGGAACGATCAAACTTCGCTCCTCCGACGGCGAGCTGATTGCTCTCAGTGAAAGATTGAATTACAGCAGCGTTGGCGGGGACCCCATGGCGCCTCCGTACGACCCTTCATCAGAGAAATTCAGCTACGCTCAAGCCATAGACATAGCTATAAAATATGCGAAAGAGCAAAGCTGGCCTTTTGACCACGAGCAATGGATGGATAACGTTATAGAGGAATCGGATTATTCGCTCCGTTGGGTTGACAAGGCCCTCCACACTATCCCGCTCCAACGGGCATACCAAAACGGTCGTACACCCGACAAATTATATGTCTGGATCAATCGTGCAACAGGCGAGGTCGCCGGACATGATTTGAGCTGGACCAAAACCAATTATATTATTCCACAAAATCTGGAAAGCATTCAAAAAGCGCAAACAAGGCTATACAAAAGCTTTAAGCCCATTTTGTCCTGGACCGAGGATAACAACAAGCGGCTGGTTTATGCCTTTGGGGGCATGAGCGAAGGTGAAGAAAATACGACAGGCACAGCTTCGCCAACCTATAGCGTAGAACTGGCTAAAAAGCGGCTGCTGTCCCTGTATGACGTAGAATTGGTTTTCAGGCCGGATGGAAAAGGCAGCGCCACCGCTGAATACTCCTTTGTACCCAAACAGGGCATTCCTGTATTTTATACAGGAGCCGGTCCTTTTATTGATGCAAAAACGGGGGAATGGGTCGATTATTTGGGCAGCCTGGAAACCAGGCCTATGCCTCTCGCAAGCGAATGGCTCATTGATATCGCCGTGCCAGCCGGTCAAACCGGATATAAAGCCGCTGTGGTGTGGAACAATGAGCTCCTTGATTTGAAAAATCAGCCCATTGTGGAAAACGGGCATACGCTTGTTCCGTTCCGGGAGCTTTTAACCAAGCTTGGCGCCAAAATTGGCTGGGACCCTGTTAAGCGTGTCGTTACAGCAAGCAAGGACGGCAAACAAATCAAGCTGACGATTGACTCCAGCACTGCTCTTGTTAACGGCAAAGAACAGCCGTTGGGCACGCCAGCGGTCATTCGTAAAGGCTTTACGTATATCCCGGCCCGAATCGTGCTGGAGACATTTGGAGCCAAGGTGGGATGGAACTCGGACTCCAGACTGGTATTGGTGCAAACCGAAGCTTCATTGCCAGCTTTATCCGCCCTGGAAATAAAACAGCTTCGATTCCAGGCTTATCTGAAATGGGCTGAGAAGCAGTCCAAAACTCTGCAGAAATCTGGTTTTAACTGGAGCGATGCTGATGATTACGTCACTGTTGGGAAATTAGTCAGTGACGGGAATGGTCGTATTATCTCGGGAAGCATCCAAATTCATCGTGATTTAACAGGTAAACAGATTATCATCGCTCCAATGGAACATGATATTAATAAATCAATATTTGTGTATATTGATCATCAAAATAATGTAAAGCCGGCCACTGGCGGCACATACCATTTTAAAACAGACCTGGCTGAGTCCGTAAAAGGGGCCTATCGGGTATTTATTAAGGATAACCCTCAACTGCTGCAGTCTCTGGAAATAAATGAGCGCGATATGGAGTATTCCGCCATGTTTGCTCCTGTGAATTATAAGGAGATATATCCACTAAATAGCATAATCGCCTTTGATTTCACAGTCTATAACAGCGATCCCAAGCCCTACACATTTAAAAACCATAAAATCTTCTATACGGTCTCTAAAGTGGATACAAACGGAAAATTGAAGCAAATTTACAAGGGAGACTTACCTAGCCTTAATGGAACATTGAATCAAAATGAAGGATTCAGCATGCCTGTATTGTGGGATCAAAAAAATCAGAGTGGCAAGTACGTATCCGCAGGCACTTATGAGCTAAAAATTATTTATCCTTTCGGTCAAAGATATGGGGATAAATTTATGTTGGAGATTAAGTGAGTTTCTAACATTGTACCCGCTCAAAAACCCCTCGCCTTCGCCAAACGCGAATGTGAGGGGGTTTTCTATACCTAATACATTAAGTTTAGTAACAAGCCACTTTTACGTAAAATGATTGTGAGTTTCTGTATGAGCAATTTCGTCCTCAAAAAACAAATCATCAAGCGAGCTTAACGTGCCGTCTTCTTCAACCTGGTATACGGACATTTTTTCCCCGTTAACCGTCAATTCAATAAAGCAGCCCCAGCAATAGAACTGATGGGAACCAATCTTTCCGATATCTTTTGAATTGCAGTTTGGACATCTCATCATATACATGTCTCCCTATCCCTTGAAATTGGAAGCTGCGACAGGCTCCAATTCCGCTTCACTGACAGCAGGAACAATAATCGCGTCTTCCCCGAGCAATACGTCATCCGGATCACTCGGTGACTTCAGCCACTTCCGTCCCTCCATCAGATCCGAAACAAAACCGTCAGTAAGCTCATAGCCTACTATTTGTGTACCCTGAAACGGGAAAAAATAAACATCGCTTACAGCCCCAAGCTGAACGCCATGCACCGTAATCACCGGCATATCCTTCAGCTTGACGATGCCGCAATAAAATGCGCGCTTGACCTGTTTTGGCTTCATTACCTTAACCGCGCCTTCTCCGGAGATAATGACGGAATCTTCACCGCAGGTCAATACATCGCTCCATTCTACCGCCCTGACATTAAACGCAAACCATTTGGCAAATTCCAATATAAGTCCGTTTAATCGCCAATGCTCGTCAAACCAGGCGTCCTTTACCGTTCCGACATACTTGCCGGAATGGATGGCCAAAACGGGTAATCCGATCAGCTGTTGAAGTTTGATCACTTTGGGAGGGACCTCCTATCCTTGCTTGGACAGGCGGCGGGCAATATCAATCACAATTTGCGCCGCTTGCTCCAGTTCCTCCAAAGTATTCCCCAAACCAAAGCTAAATCTTACTGCCGAATCCAGTCGTTCGCGAGATACCCCCATTGCCTTCAATACATGCGACTTTTCCAAAGAACCCGATGTACAGGCTGAGCCGCTTGCCGCCGCTATTCCGGCCATATCCAGATTCATCAGCATGCTTTCCGTCGGAATGCCGATAAAGCTGATATTGACAATATGAGGAAGATGCAGAGTTGGATGTCCATTGACAACAACGCCCGCGGGACCAATTCCCTCTGCAAGCATCTCTATCCATCTCATACGAAGCTTGTCCAAAAAAGGTTGCTTTTTTTCTTTTTCGTTCACAGAAATGTCAATTGCTTTTGCAAAACCCGCAATTCCGGCTACGTTTTCGGTGCCAGCACGGCGTTTTCTTTCCTGCAAGCCTCCATGCTGCAGAGGGTCCAGGTGAACGCCCGAGGAGACATACAGCGCGCCAACGCCTTGCGGCCCATTGATTTTGTGAGCGGAGAAGCTCATCAAATCAACAGGCATATGGTTTAAGGAATACGGAATAAAACCAAGCGTTTGCACGGCATCCACATGGAACACCGCATTTGATTCAGCAACCAGCGCCCCAATTTCTTCTATCCGCTGCAGCGTGCCTACTTCATTATTGCCATGCATAATGCTGACAATAGCGGTTTCCGGGGTTAGCGCCGCCTTTACTTGCTCCAGGTCTACAAGACCGAATTCATCCACAGGCAACATAATAAGCTCAAAGCCTTCTTCGTCCTGAAGCCACTGGCAGGTATGCAGCACGGCATGATGCTCCGCAGCGGATGTAATCAGCCGGTTCCGGCCGCGCCTGCGCTGCGCCCTGGCCGCTCCGATCAAAGCGATATTGTCGCTTTCCGTTCCTCCTGACGTGAACATCAGTTCGCTTGATTTGCAGCCAAGGGCTGCCGAAACAGAATCCCGCGCTGCAGTAATTCTGCCCCTGGCAGCCCGTCCGAAGGCATGGGTGCTTGAGCCGTTGCCGCCCGGTCCCTGCATCACCTCAAGCATAGCGTTTATTACATCGGGATGCATCGGCGTTGTTGCCGAGTGGTCGAAATAATATCTTTTCATCTCCGTCGCCGCCTAGATATAGAACATGTACGAATCTTTTTGTTCTTCTTCCTTGTAAGCAATCAAGCTTTCAAGCGTAGTCGTATCCAGCACTTCCGCAATGCTGTCTCGGATGCGAAGCCACAAATTGCGCTTTGCCGGATCGTCTTCCTCTGTAAAATCGACCGGAGAAATCGGTCCCTCCAAAATGCGGATGATATCGCCGGACGTAATGTGCGAAGGGTCCTTTGACAGGATATAGCCGCCGTATGCGCCGCGAATGCTTTTGACCAGACCCGCGTTGCGAAGCGGAGCAACGAGCTGCTCCAGATAATGCTCGGACAAGCTGTTTTTTTCTGCGATGCTTTTAAGGGATATAGGACCTTCGCCAAATTTGGCTGCAAGCTCCATCATAATCGTGAGACCGTAACGACCTTTTGTCGATATTTTCAAAGTAGCACCTCTCTCTATTTCTCTGTATTCCCATTACCTTTATATGTTAACATACACCAGACGTTCCGTGTGCAAAAAAGGTTGTCATTTCATGAAAAAGTTTCACAACTATGATACAATATAGCTGTTTTAATCAACAAGGCGGTGATGGAAATGAGCAAAAGCATAGCAGAAACAAGAGTCGTCGTTGGCATGTCCGGCGGAGTCGACTCCTCGGTTGCAGCGCTGCTGCTTAAGCAGCAGGGTTATGATGTGATCGGGATTTTTATGAAAAACTGGGATGACACCGATGAATTCGGACATTGTACAGCAGAGGAGGATTCCGAGGATGTGCGGCGCGTCTGCGACAAAATCGGCATTCCTTATTATACAGTCAATTTTGAGCGCCAATATTTCGATAAGGTGTTCACTTATTTTCTGGATGAATATAAACGCGGAAGAACGCCAAATCCCGACGTTATGTGCAACCGCGAAATCAAGTTTGGCGACTTTCTTAACAAAGCGCTGGAGCTTAATGCGGACTATTTGGCAACGGGGCATTATGCAAGGGTTGAACGTTCCGAGGATGGCACCGTCAAGCTTCTGAGAGGCGTGGACTCCGGCAAGGATCAAACCTATTTCCTGAGCGCGCTGAACCAGGAGCAGTTGAACAGAGCCATGTTCCCAATCGGGCATCTGCCCAAGTCCGAGGTGCGCCGCATTGCGGAGGAGGCCGGACTTCATACCGCGAAGAAAAAAGACAGCACGGGCGTCTGCTTTATCGGCGAACGAAACTTCAAGCAATTTCTGAGCGGTTATTTGCCGGCCCAGCCTGGTGATATGATTGATATCGCCACCGGCCAAAAAATGGGACGCCATGACGGTCTAATGTATTATACATTGGGACAACGTCAGGGTCTGGGCATCGGCGGCTCCGGCACAGGCTCCGGTGAACCATGGTTTGTAGCGGATAAGGATCTGGAACGGAACATCCTGTACGTCGTTCAGGGAGAGCGCCATCCCAGCCTTTATTCGCATAGCTTGACGGCTTCCGGCATGAACTGGATCGTACCGCGCCAGGATACCAAATCTCTGGTCTGCACAGCCAAGTTCCGCTATCGGCAGCCCGACCAGGAAGTTGAGGTTGTCATGGAGGCTGACGGCGCCGCGCGTGTTGTTTTCGCCAATCCCCAAAAAGCAATTACACCGGGACAAGCCGTTGTATTCTACAATGGCGACGAATGTCTTGGCGGCGGGACGATCGACATCGTGCACAAAGCAAGCGCGGAGCCAGTGAGATAATCAGCGCTTTCAGAAAAAAGACTCATTATGAACGGGATATCGTTCGGGTGGGTCTTTTTTGCTCAGGTTTATCCTGCGATACGGCATTGTCCTGCTTAGCTATTGCAATTCTAGAGATTCGCAGATGTTTAGTTTCAAGAATTTGAAATTGATAGTTCCGTTGCAAAATAAAGCTTTGCATAGGCATGGGCGGCGACGGAAGCTGATGATAGAGCCAGCCCCCAATCGTCTCGAATTCATCGCTCGGAATGTTCAACCCGAAAAAGCTGTTGACCTCTTCAATGAGCATCAAGCCGCTGATGGAATAATGTCCATTGTCCATTTTGACAATATCGGGAAGCCCGGAATCGAATTCATCTTGAATATCCCCAACGATCTCCTCCATAATATCCTCCAGCGTAACAAGTCCCGACGTGCCTCCAAACTCATCTATTAAAATCGCGATTTGGCTTCGCGTCTTCTGCATCAGCCCCATCAGGGAGCTTATCTGCATTCCCTCCGGCACCGTTGTTACGGGCCGAATCATCGGTTTCATGCTGTCGGTCGGCTGTACATTATCCTTCAGCAAATCCTTGATATGAACAAATCCGATAATGTTATCCTTGTCATTTTCGCAGACGGGATAGCGGGTTCGCATATATTGAATGGCGATCGCCTTGTTTGCTTTTAAAGACAAACCGGCTTTCAAGCATATCATCTCGGTGCGGGGAATCATGATTTCCCGTGCTGTTTTTTCGTTGAAGCTAAAAATATTGTCCATCATTGCAGCTAGCTCCGCGCCTTCCATAAAGCCGGTTCTTCGTCCTTCCTCCAGCATACTGCGCAGGTTAACCTCCGCTTGAGCCGCTTTGGCTCCATGGTGACCGCTCAGGCCAAATATCCGCAGCAGCCCATTGTTCAAATAAAGCAGCAGCGTCACGATTGGCGACAGCAGCTTCATCGCGACATACATCGGTAACGCTGCAAAACGAAGCACCGCTTCAGGACGACGCAGCTCCGCCAGCTTGAGCGCAAGTCCCGCTGCTGCAAGCAGAAGGAACAGGGCCAAAGCAAATGCCCCCGTATAAGCCAACGGCATAATCCAAACCTCGCTTACCCGGTCAAAGCTGCCAAACCACGGCGCCAGCAGCTTAGCGGCGATCCAGGTAAACAGGAAACCAACGGACAGAAAGGAAAAAGAAACACCTAATTGGCAAAGGGTCATAAATCGTTCCTGATTTGCCGCCATTGCTGCAGCCAGCCTGCTCCTCAAGCTCCCTTCGTTCCTTGCCTCTTCTCTATTCGGCAACCATGTGCGAGCCTTAGTCAAAGACATTTGTACAGCCGCAAAAAAAGCATTAACGCCCGTCAGGGCAAACGCCAGCATAACCATCCAGAACGCAGCAGCCCATTCATCCAACTTGTATCCGCCAAGAGCGCCAATGATGAGAGGTCCGTCTTTGCTTGGAACAGCCTCAATTAGCTGCTGTTGCACATGCTACAGCACTCTTGACGCACCTCCCTCCGCAATGTAATGCCAGCCTTACCTATTTTTATTCCGGCAGGCCCATCCAAGATTCATGAATTGTTCAATTATGGCGCCGATAAACTAGGCAATTGGGGAGCGGCTATCCCTAACTTTTGGTATAATACATGAGATGTTGCTGTAATAAATATCACAATGCAATTCAGGAGGATTTAATTATGATGAAACGTGTTTTACCGCTTATTCTGGTTTTTCTTCTGCTGCTCCCGGGAGCTGCGCTGGCCCACTCGCGTCTGGAACAATCGGTTCCTGCCGCAGACTCAGTCCTGGACAACTCTCCGTCTGCCATCGAGATGACCTTTAATACAAAAATTGAAAAGCTGAGCAGCTTTAAACTGCTCGACGAAAATGGAGAGCAGATTGAAACCGAACGGACCGAGGTCGATAACGACACATTGTCCGGCAAGGTGAAGGAGCCGCTCGGCAATGGTACCTATACGGTGGATTGGACAATCATCGGAGCGGACGGCCATACCATCAACGGCTCCTATGCTTTTACGGTCAATGCTGCTGTGCAGGAGGAAACTGCAACGCCTGAAGCGGCTCCATCAAGCGAGCCGTCAGCAGAGCCGTCCACAGTGCCTTCCACAGAGCCTTCTGCGGCGCCGGACAACACTTCTACGGATGGCGGCGAAGGTAGCGGGGAAAACGCTGGCTCACCATCGGACAATAACGTCGAAAAAGCAGCTTCGCCTGAAAAAAGCTCCACCGCAAGCATTATCGCCTTTGTTATTATCGGTATTATCGTTTGTGCTGTCGTTGTTTTGTTACTAAGGAGACGTAAATCATGATTTATATAAGCGAGGCTTTGCTCTATATCAGCTTCGCCCTGTTGACCGGAACGTTGATTCTCCGGCTTGTGCCCGCCAAAAACAAGCCGGAAATAAAAACGCCCGCTTGGCTTCTTCCGGCTTGCGCTTTATTGATTCCCGTTTTGTCCTTTGTTCCCATTCACGAGCTTGCTTTACGGTTTTCGACCGAGTTTGAGCTTTCGTATATGGAAATGCTGCGGAGCATATTAGCGGACGTCAGCATGGGCAAAGCCTGGATCTGGACCCTGCTAGGTTCGCTTGGCCTTACGATCCTGTTGTCGCTAAAGGCTTTTCGAGAGGATAAGCATATGCCCAAAGTTGCATTGTTTATTCTTTTTTTGCTTATTATCTGGCTGGGCTACGCCAGTCATGCTTCTTCGTTAAGCGCGTTCAAGGGGCTTGTTGTGCACAGCGCTCATTTTCTGGGCTTTAGCGTCTGGATCGGCATTTTATTTGTAGCAGGCTGGTTTTCGCAAAACGACCACCATTGGGCCGCCTTTCTGAAGTGGTTTTCGCCTGTTGCTATCGTTTGTGTTTTACTTACTCTCATTGCGGGCTTTACCTTGATGACCTTTACAACCCCACAGTATGTCAACTCCTGGATGCTGCCATACGGACAAATGCTTCTCATGAAGCATTTGCTAATACTGCCGCTACTGCTGTTTGCCTTTACCAACGGCTTCCTTTATAAGCGCAAAGCAGCAACAGACAGCAGCTTCAAGCCTCGTCCCTGGATAAAGGCGGAAGGCATTGTCGCCTTGCTGGTGCTGGCCGCAACGGCTTCGCTGGGGCAGCAGGCGCCGCCGCATACTGTAAGAGAAACGCTGCAGTATGAAGCTCCTTCGTCATTATTTACCAGCCTGTTCCGGGGTTCCTTTAGCCCGGACATGAGCCTTTCCTTTACCTGGACGCTTGAAGGCTTGCTCATGTTTGCGGCAGCTTTGCTAATGGCTTGCGGCGTCATCTGGTGCCATCGCTCCAGCCGTCCATGGTCAGCCTTGTCCATGGGTGTATTATGCGCCGGCTTTGCTTACCTGGGAGCTATGTTCAGCCTTTCCGCATAACCTTACGGAATCATCTTTCACGTCCGGTCCTCCCTGCTGAATCGTTATTTGTTTCACTTGACTTTTCGGCCAGCCCCAAGCAAAAACGGCGTTTCGCATCTTGCTTTCCGCAAGGTGTGAAACGCCGTTTTTCATTGGACTCGTTTATCATTTTGCTGGCTGGCAGCGGTCAACGCAATCTCCGCTCCTGGTTTTGCTTTATTTTGTCCTCCATGCCTTGTGCGGTTGCCTTATAAAACGTCATATTGCGGAACGTATCCGGCAAATATTGCTGCTTTACGTAATGGTTGGGGAAATCATGCGGATATTGATAACCCCCGTGCCCCAGACTTGTAGCGCCCTTATAATGGGTATCGCGCAAATGAAGCGGCACCTCGGCGTTTCCATTGCGTTCAATCGCCGACATAACATTGCCGATGGCGACGGCCGTTGCGTTGGACTTGGGGCTTTCCACCGCAAACAAGATCGCCTGGGCGATATTGTATTTGGCCTCCGGCCAGCCAATTTTGTGATAGGCATCCATCGCGGTGACGGCTTGAATCATCGCTTGAGGATTCGCAAGCCCGATATCCTCGCTGCAGGCCACGATAAGCCGCCGGATAAAGGTCATAGGGTCCATGCCAAGCTTCTCTACAGCGTAAAGAAACCAATACAATGCGGCATCGCTGGAGCCTCTGACGCTTTTGTGAAAGGCCGACAATACATCGTATTGAGTCGATTGGTCGGCGCGGATGCTGGGCTTGCGGACCGATTCCTGAGCCACCTCCAGCGTGATGCGGACGGAGCCGTCCGGCTCCGAAGGCGTTGTAACCGCTGCAAGCTCCAGCGCATTGAGCGCCCGCCTGATATCTCCCCCAGCCATTGACGCAATATGGTCTAGCGCATCCTCGTCGGCGTGCAGCGTCATAAAGCCCAGACCCCGTCCTGCATCCTCCATCGCTCTTTTCATAGCTTCCAGAGCATGTCTTTTTTCCAGCGCCTCCAGCTGGAACAGCGTTGAACGAGACAGAAGCGCCCCATTGACATGATGGAACGGATTTTCAGTCGTAGCGCCGATAAAAATAATAATGCCTTGTTCAACGGCGGGCAGGAGCGCATCCTGTCTGGACGTATTGAAGCGATGCACCTCGTCCAGAAATAAAATCGTTTTTTTCCCGTACAGCGTTTTATTGCTCCGCGCCCTCTCAATCACCTCGCGCACATCCTTGACGGAGGCGTCCACCGCATTCAGCTTGACGAAATCCCCTTCCGTCCGCTTGGAAATGATGTGCGCAAGCGTCGTTTTTCCGCAGCCCGGCGGGCCGTACAGCAATATGGAGGAAACCTGATCCCCCTCTATCGCCCTTCTCAGCAGCTTTCCCTGGCCGACGATATGCTCTTGTCCGATATATTCATCCAGCGTTTGGGGACGCATGCGGTCAGCAAGCAGTCTGGCTCGCGGCGCATGCTCCTCTTGCTCTTCCTGATAGCTAAACAAATCCATAGCCTGCTCAATCCTTTGTTTTTGTGTTCAATTACTAGAATCATAGCATATCCGCACAAGTGTTCGCCAGTTCCTTGACAGCATATAAAAAGACAACCTCCATGCCCGCATTTCTGCGGGTATAGAGGCTGCTCTCCAAAGCTTGAGTTTGTTTGCTTATGATTTATTTATCTCCATCCGCGCTTATGGTCTCAAGCAAGTCCTTAACAACCACGCTGACCATAATGAGGCCTGCAACGGGCGGAACAAACGAGTTGCTGGCAGGCGGCTGCTTCGCTTTGCGAATTTCGGGAGCGTTCTCCGGAACGATACGCTGCGTTACGTCCTCGCGCGGCTTAATAGGATCTTCATCCGAAAAAACAACCTTTACGCCTTTTTTAATCCCGTCTTTGCGCAGCTTGGTGCGCACAACGCGGGCAATAGGGTCCGTATGCGTCTTGGAAATATCCGCAACCTTAAAGCGGGACGGGTCCATTTTATTAGCGGCGCCCATGCTGGAAATGATGGGAATGCCTCTGTGTAGACATTCCTTGATGAGATGCACCTTGTAGATGATCGTATCCGAAGCGTCAACCACATAATCCAGCGGGTACTGAAAAATTTGCTCGTAGGTTTCTTCGGTATAGAACATGCGCAAGGCCACAACATCGCATTCCGGGTTGATCAGCTTGATCCGGTCGCGCATTAAATCCGCTTTGGGCTGTCCGACCGTTGTGGTCAGGGCATGTATCTGACGGTTGATGTTCGTAATGTCCACAACATCTTTATCAATCAAAATGATACGGCCAATGCCGGTTCTGGCCAGCGCCTCCGCGGCAATGCCCCCGACGCCCCCGATGCCCAGCACGGCAACGGTGCTGCCCTTCATCTTTTCCAGACCTTCAGGGCCGATGGCAAGCTCTGTGCGTGAAAATTGATGCAGCATGCGCTTCTTTCGCCTCCTTGCTTATTTCTCGCCTTCAGCCGCCGCTGCAGCAGCAGGGGCTGGCTTAGGCTTCAGCACGGTACGGATATGCAGCTGCTCAAGCTGCGACAGCTCCACTGTGGAAGGCGCATCGCAGAGCAGGTCCGTAGCGCTGGCTGTTTTCGGGAACGCAATCGTTTCACGCAGGTTTGTGCGGCCGGCAAGCAGCATGACCAGACGGTCGAAGCCAAACGCAATGCCGCCATGCGGAGGCGTGCCGTATTCAAACGCATCCATGAGATAGCCAAACTTCTCATAGGCCAGCTCGTTTGTAAATCCAAGCGCCGTAAACATTTTTTCCTGCACGTCGCGCTTGTAAATCCGCATGGAGCCGCCGCCAACCTCGTAGCCGTTCAGCACCAGGTCATACGCCTGAGCTCTGATTTTGCCGGGATCGGTGTCAAAATAATGCAGATCGTCTTCGTTTGGACGAGTGAACGGATGATGCTCGGCCACATAACGTTTTTCTTCCTCGTCCCAGCCCAGCAGCGGGAAGTCCACAACCCAGGCGAATTTGAAGACGGAGTCGTCAATCAATTTCAAATCGCGGCCCAGCTTCAGACGAAGGTTGCCGAGCACATCGGCTACCACTTTAGGTTTGTCAGCGGAGAAGGTCAGCAAATCGCCTTCTTCAACGCCAAGGCGCTCCGTCAAAGCGGCAATTTCTTCTTCCTTCAGGAATTTGACGATTGGTCCGCGCCATTCGCCGTCCTTCACGGTAATCCAGGCCAAGCCTTTGCCGCCGTAACGCGCGGCGAACGGTTGAAGATCGTCAAGCTCCTTGCGGCTCCAGCTTGCGCAGCCCTTTGCGTTCAGCGCTTTGACCACGCCGCCGCTTGCCGCAACGCTTGCAAATACTTTTACGTCGCTGCTCGACACAATATCAGTGATGTCTTCAATTTCCAGACCAAAACGCAGATCCGGCTTGTCGGAGCCGTATTTGTTCATAGCATCGGCGTAAGTGATGCGCTGGAATGGAAGCGCCAATTCAACATTTGACGTTTCGCGCAGCAGCTTGGCCACCAGCTCCTCCATCATGCCCAGCAGTTGATCCTGGGACAGGAAAGAGGTTTCAATGTCGACCTGCGTAAACTCAGGCTGACGGTCGGCGCGCAAATCCTCGTCGCGGAAGCAGCGCGCGATTTGATAATAACGCTCGATGCCGCCTACCATCAGCAGCTGCTTGAAAATTTGCGGCGATTGCGGCAGGGCAAAAAATTCGCCTTCGTGCACCCGGCTTGGCACCAAATAATCGCGTGCGCCTTCCGGGGAGCTTTTGGTCAAAATTGGCGTTTCAACTTCAAGGAAGCCTTCGCCATCCAGAAAATCGCGGAAAATTTTTGCCGCTTTGGAGCGAAGCAGCAATGTTTTTTGCATTTCAGGGCGGCGCAGGTCCAGATAGCGGTATTTCAGGCGAAGCGACTCATCCACCTCAACGCCGTCTTCGATCGGGAACGGAGGCGTTTTAGCCGCATTCATCACTTCGATTTCAGTTACGCGGATTTCAATTTCGCCTGTTGCAAGGTTTGCATTGTACGTTTCGGGATCACGCTCAACTACGCTGCCTTTAACGGCCAGCACAAACTCGTTGCGGGCACGGTCGGCAACAGCCAAAGCGTCGCCGGAAAAGTCAGGGTTAAATACGATTTGCACGATGCCCGTGCGATCGCGAAGGTCAATAAACAATACGCCGCCAAGGTCGCGCCGGCGCTGTACCCAGCCGTTCAGTGTTACCGTTTGTCCAACATCGGCTTTGGTTAACGTTCCGCAGCTATGTGTTTTCAACATCATGTTCTGTCATCTCCCATAGTTTAAATGATTACTTCAGCCCTTGCAGCAGTTCCTCTGCAAGAGACGTTATCGGCACCGATTTTTGCTCGCCGGTTGCCATTTCCTTCAGCGCAATAACGCCAGCATTCAACTCGTCATCGCCCAAAATAGCAGTGTAGCGGGCCTCAAGCCGATCCGCCGATTTGAGCTGCGCCTTCATCTTGCGGCCGCCGTAATCGCGTTCAACGCGGATGCCGCGGCTTCTCAGCTCATACACCAGCCGGGTAGCCTCGCGGTCAGCGGCATCGCCAAGCGCCACAACGTAAACATCCAGCCCGTGCTTGCCTGGCACCTCGACTTGCTGATGCTCCAGCAGCAGGATTGTCCGCTCCAGTCCAAGCCCCAGGCCGACGCCCGGCTGCTCTGGACCGCCAATGTCGGACACAAGCCCGTTATAACGGCCGCCGCCGCCAATGGTGTCGATTGCTCCAATTCCTTGGGCCTTGTATTCAAAGGCGGTATGCGTGTAATAATCCAGTCCGCGAACCAGACGAGGATTCACCGTAAAGGGGATACCCATATCCGACAAGCCTTGCTTCACCTTGTCAAAGTGGCTTCGGCATTCCTCATCAAGGCTGTCCAGAATGGACGGAGCGCCTTCAAAATGCTTCTGATCCACCTTGCAGTCCAGAACGCGCAGCGGATTGCGGTCCATGCGCGATTGGCAATCCTTGCATAGCAGACTGCGCTTGGGCTCCAGAAATCCCAGCAAAGCTTCACGAAAAGCGGCGCGCACCGACGGCGTGCCAACGGAGTTGATTTCGACGGTAACGTCCTTCAAGCCCACCTCGGTGTAGAAAGAGTATCCCAGCGCAATCACTTCAACATCCAGGGATGGCTCGGTCGAGCCGATGGCTTCAATGCCAAATTGGTGAAATTGGCGGTAGCGGCCCGCTTGAGCGCGCTCATAGCGAAACATGGGACCGATGTAATAAAGCTTGGAAATATCGGGTTCTCCATAAAGCTTGTTTTCAACATAAGAACGGACAACGCCGGCTGTTCCTTCGGGACGAAGCGTTATGCTGCGCTCGCCGCGATCGGTGAACGTGTACATTTCTTTTTCAACAATATCCGTTGTTTCGCCTACGCCGCGTTGAAACAGCTCGGTTGCTTCAAAAATCGGCGTTCTGATTTCCCGAAAATTATATCGGCGGCATAGCTGACGCGCCGTATCTTCAACGAACTGCCATTTCTCAACCGCTCCCGGCAAAATATCCTGCGTGCCTGGCGACTTTTGAAACTTCATGGCTTACCCCCCTGTCAAACCTTCATTTTTTTGCTAAAAACAAAAAACTCCCGCCCCCGTCGGTCTTAGCCGAAGGGACGAGAGAAAAAATCTCCCGTGGTACCACCCACATTCCGATAACGCCACAGTATCGGCGTATCGCTTAAAGACGGTTAACGTCCGTCCATGCCGCGGAGAGCTACTGTGGGAATCCTACTCTAATGGCTTCCCTGTTCACAAACCGTTCTCGGGGAGGTTCTTTCATTTAACCGGCATAAGAATGCTTGCAGCCAAAGGCATTCCTCTCTGGGTATTCCGCGGAAAATTACTTTGTCCCGTCAACAAATCGGATATATGGATAATGATTTCATATTTTACCGACATCATGGTAATTTGTCAAGGTGACGACATGCCGACGTGACGGCATATCTCACCGAGCTGACGGAATACCGGCGTGATGACGTATCACCAAGCTGATGGAATACCGGCGTTACGACATATTACCAAGTTGATGGAATACCGGCGTTACGACATATCACTATTGTGGCATATTAACGTTACGGCAATTAGCATTGTGGCAATTAGCCTGTCAGCATCAGTGTGACGGTAGTTAGCTCAGCGGCAATAAGTTGTTGGTATCAGTGTGACAGTGTTAGCTCAACAGCAATAGCTTGTCAGCATCAGTCAGCAATAGCAGCAAACACTATGTAACTGAGCCAACTCCATGACTTGTTTGATGGGCTTGTTTTAGCGGCTGCTAGGATGACGGCTCGTTTGATGGCTTGTTTGGCGGCTGCTGGGATGACGACTCGTTTGATGGCTTGTTTATGTACTTGCCGACATCTCTTGCGGACATAAATGACCGTCAGAAGCATTTTTTCTTGAACTTTTATAGTCTAAAGGACATTTCTGTCCCTAAGAGGGCATTTTTCACACATTTCCATCTTTTTATTTGGGCTGGCGGACAATTATGTCCGTTATTTCCCGAAAAACTCCCTATTTGAAGGTCTAACGGTCATTTATGTCCGCATGACCATGACCAAGACATGACCCGCCTATTGCCTGAAATTCCTTCCCCGACGAAAAGCCTCCCTACCGATAAAGTGAGAAACTGATGGTTTGCCAATTCCGGATGAAGACAGAAAAAAGCCCGCATAACGATGCGGGCCCAAAAGTAAACTATATTTTAAAAAAGGGGGTCGAGATTTATTATAGGCCTAAATTGTTAACGGGACATTAGGGAATCATTACAGTCATATTACAGTTTAGAAAGCGTTTTAATCACTTTTACCTTCAGGCATCTCTCGTGTCTTATGTTTACTCCCGCCCGTTTTTGCGGTTTGAGCCGGGTTTAAACCCATCCCATTCCTCCGACGCTTCCGCATCTGCCCGCATCAAAGCACGCGCCTCGCGCGCTCCAGGCTCCAGAAGCATGCCGCTATATCGTTGCCATTCCTGTTCCTTGCCGGATTGACGCATTGTCCGTTCCCCCAATAAGTCGCATGCTGAACTCGCTGATCTTATTGTTGCCAGGAACGGATTTTTTAGCACACAAAATGAGAACTTGTCAAAAACGCCTATTGGTTGTTCATATAGCTGTCCAATTGGTTGTTATGTGGCTGCTCATTTGGTCGTTTTTGATTGACAGACATTGTGCCTAAGCACCGCTTTCCACAATTAAAGTAACCGGGCCGTCATTGACCAGCTCAACCTCCATCATCGCCCCAAAAACGCCGCATTCCACATGCAGGCCAAGACGTCTCAGCGCATCGTTAAACGCGTCATACAGCTCCTTGGCCGCTTCCGGTCGGGCCGCTGCCATAAAGTTGGGGCGGCGTCCCTTACGGCAATCGCCGTATAGCGTAAATTGCGAAATGGATAATACGGAGCCTCCGGCATCCATAATGGAATGGTTCATTTTGCCGGCTTCGTCTTCAAAAATGCGCAAGCCCGCAATTTTATCGGCCATCCAGCTGACATCGGACATGCTGTCCTCATGCGTAATACCTACAAGCAGCACCAGGCCTGAGGAAATAGCGCCTTTGACTTCCCCTTCTACCGTAACTCGGGCTGCCTTGCTTCTCTGTACGACTACCTTCACTGTTCACCCTGCCTTATTGCATAATCCGCTGCACGGAATAGATATCCTGCACCCGTTTTATTTTTTCAACGACCGATGACAGATGCTCGATGTTTCGAATCAGCACCGTCATATGAATAAGCGCCATTTTGTTTTTGACGGATCGTCCGGTTACAGCGCTAATATTAGTTTTACTCTCGGACACGGCCTGCAGCACCTCATTCAGCAAACCTCTGCGGTCATGCCCCGTTATTTCAATGTCCACGCTGTAGTTGGCTTCCACGGAATCTTCCCATTCCACCTCGATGACGCGCTCCGCATCCTCCCCTTCCGCTCCAAACGGAATGTTGAGGCAATCCATCCGGTGTACGGAAACGCCGCGGCCGCGCGTGATATATCCGACAATAGCATCGCCGGGAACGGGATTGCAGCAGCGGGAGAAACGAACCAGCAAATTATCGACGCCTTTTACGGTCACGCCGTGATTAGGCCGGTTTTTTCTGCTGGAGGAAGCAGCCTTTAGCTCCTTCTTCTCGTTCGTCAACTCGATTTGGTTGGCTTCCTCCTGCTCCTTCCGCAGCTTTTCGGTCAGCTTGGTGCAAATCTGCGCAGCCGTAATACCGCCAAAGCCTATAGCCGACATCATATCCTCAATATCATGGAAAGCAAACTTGCCTGCGGCCTCCTGCAGCTTGTCGTCGGACATAAAAGCCGGCGGCTCCAGTCCAAGCCGTTTGAGCTCGCGCTCCAGCAAATCCCGGCCTTTCGCTACATTTTCCTCGCGTTTTTCCTTTTTGAACCATTGGCGGATTTTGCTTCGTGCATGGGAGGACTTGGCGATTTTAATCCAATCCTGGCTTGGACCGTAGGAATGCTTCGACGTTAAAATCTCTACAATATCGCCGGTTTTCAGCTTGTGGTCCAGCGGTACAATTCTGCCGTTTACCTTGGCTCCAATCGTCCGGTTGCCCACCTCCGTATGAATGCGGTATGCAAAATCAAGCGGAACCGAACCCGCAGGCAGCTCGATCACTTCGCCGCTAGGCGTAAAAACAAAAACAAGATCGGCAAAAAAGTCCATCTTGAGCGATTCCATAAACTCCGAGGCGTCCCGCGTTTCATTTTGCAGCTCCAGAATTTCCCGGAACCATGACATTTTATCCTCGAAGTTGCCATCCGGCACAATCATGCCTTCCTTGTACGCCCAATGCGCCGCAATGCCGTATTCCGCCGTGCGATGCATTTCCCAGGTGCGGATTTGCACCTCCGTTGGCTCGCCCTTTGGACCGATTACCGTGGTATGAAGCGACTGGTACATATTAGCCTTCGGCATCGCGATATAATCCTTAAAGCGGCCCGGCATGGGCTTCCAGAGCGTATGAATAATGCCTAAAGTGGCATAACAATCCTTAATATTTTCAACCAGAATCCGGATTGCCAGCAAATCGTAAATTTCGTTGAACTGCTTGTTGCGCTCCGTCATTTTTTTATAAATGCTGTAGAGGTGTTTGGGACGGCCGGAAATATCGCCTTCAATTCCCATCTCGTCGAGCTTTTCGCGGATGGCTCCGATAACGTCATCAATAAACTGCTCCCGCTCCGCCCGCTTCTTCTTCATCAGATTGGCGATCCGGTAATACTGCTGCGGATTCAAATAACGAAGCGCGATATCCTCCATCTCCCACTTGATGGCCGAGATGCCGAGGCGATGCGCGATAGGGCAAAAAATCTCAAGCGTTTCATATGCGATTCTGCGCTGCGATTCCTCCGACTGGTATTTTAGCGTCCGCATATTATGAAGACGGTCTGCTAGCTTGATCAGAATGACGCGAATGTCCTGCGCCATGGCAACGAACATTTTGCGATAATTTTCGTTCTGCTGCTCTTCCTTGGACAAAAAGCGGATTTTTTCCAGCTTTGTCAGCCCGTCGACCAGCATCGCACAGGTTTCTCCGAACTTTGCGCGGACCGTCTCCAGGTCAACCGTAGTATCCTCAACGACATCATGAAGCAGAGCTGCAATAATGGACAACACATCCATGCCCATGTCCAGCAAAATATCCGCAACCGTAACGGGATGCAGGATATACGGCTCTCCCGATTTGCGCACTTGTCCGTGATGGGCTTGCTCAGCGAAATCGTAGGCTTCCCTTATCCGTTCGAGATCCTGCTCTTTCATATAAAGAGATGCCTTCTCAAGTAATTGCTCAATGCCCATGGTACGTCCCTTTCCAATCATTTCTGTCTGATACCGAGTTTTCTAATATTATGCCTTTAATAACGCCGTCGCGTCAACTTTAATCCTTATAGAATATGAGAAAACCTCTACCGGAGCCACTGCAATATAGCGGCTGCGTCTAGAGGCGCGTTGTGGAGCAATGAGGCTTATGCCTCTTTATTCATAAGTCATAATGGAAAATACGTCGATATCGCCAAGCTTCTCGCGGCCGTTCAGATACAGCAGCTCAATCAGGAAGGCTGCGCCTACCACTTCTCCGCCCAGCTGTTTGACCAGATTGATGGAGCTGGCGATTGTCCCTCCTGTCGCAAGCAAATCATCGCCGATCAACACGCGCTGTCCCGGCTGGATGGCATCCTTATGCATGGCCAGCACGTCTTTGCCATATTCCAGGTCATAGCTTGCCGTGATTGTTTCCCCAGGCAGCTTGCCGCTTTTGCGGATCGGCACAAAGCCAACACCCAGCTCCAGCGCCAGCGGAGCGCCAACAACAAAACCGCGCGCTTCAGGGCCTGCCACGATGTCAATTTTCAAATGTTTGACCGCATCGCGCATTTCCGCAATGACAGCACGGTATGCAGCCCCATCCTTTAGCAGAGTGGTGATGTCCTTAAAACGAATGCCGGGCTGCGGGAAATCGGGAATAACGCGAATATAATCTTTGAAGTTGTATGTTTGATTTGACACTACAGTCAACCCTTCCTGGTAGAGGTTGTTCAAAAAGTCCGCTTCCCATTACGGGACATGACTAGCGTCATGGCGGGCAGCGAATATGGCTTTCAGCCGAAATTTCCGGTCCTCACGTAGCTTCTACTACGCTCCGGTCCTCAATTTCTAGCTTCAAGCCATCTTCTTGGTACTGGAAACCGGCCTTTTTGAACTTCTATTTTATGAGGTTGTTCAAAAAGTCCGCTTCCCATTACGGGACATGACTAGCGTCATGGCGGGCAGCGAATATGGCTTTCAGCCGAAATTTCCGGTCCTCACGTAGCTTCTACTACGCTCCGGTCCTCAATTTCTAGCTTCAAGCCATCTTCTTGGTACTGGAAACCGGCCTTTTTGAACTTCTATTTTATGAGGTTGTTCAAAAAGTCCGCTTCCCATTACGGGACATGACTAGCGTCATGGCGGGCAGCGAATATGGCTTTCAGCCGAAATTTCCGGTCCTCACGTAGCTTCTACTACGCTCCGGTCCTCAATTTCTAGCTTCAAGCCATCTTCTTGGTACTGGAAACCGGCCTTTTTGAACTTCTATTTTATGAGGTTGTTCAAAAAGTCCGCTTCCCATTACGGGACATGACTAGCGTCATGGCGGGCAGCGAATATGGCTTTCAGCCGAAACTTCCGTTGCTCACTTAGCTCCCACTAAGCTCCGCTACTCAGTTTCTAGCTTCATACCATCTTCTTGGTACTGGAAACCAGCCTTTTTGAATCTTCATTGTATGAGGTTGTTCAAAAAGTCTGCTTCCCATTACGGAGCACGCCTAGCGGCTTGGCCTTTTTGAACACATGTGTTTTTATTATCAATCTTATTATACCGGTGCGGCTTTTTCGTTAAAGCTTTCCCAGACGCTCTGATACCGGGCGGAGGTGGAAAGCTCCCTTTTGCGGGGCGAATCTGACATCGCAAACACGCCATCCGTCACCGTCAAAAATTCAAGCTCCTGAAAAACCTCCAGCATAAAACGCACCGAAGCGAGGCTTAATCCCGCATCTGCCGCAAGACGCTCCGGGAGCCCGCGTAATTTCGACCGGCCGATAGCGTGAAGCCGCTTGTAGACGGCTCCAAAAGCCTCTCTGGACGGGAAGCTTTCCGGCAGCTCTTCTTGCAGTTGCATGTCATGAAGCTGAAGCTGCGGCTTGCGGAAGCCATTCCATTCGTTAATGGAGAGCTCGCCAAGCATATCGATTCGACAGCCATATTGCAGCTGCCGGGCGACTTCGCCTCTGCCGAATGCAATAACATCAAGCAGCCGGTTCCCTTTGCCCACCGCAAGCTTTAAATGCTTGCTTTCCTTGCCAATCGCCTTTTTCTCTGCAACCTCCGCATTGCGGAACAGCAGCCGGGGCGAAGGATTAGCGATGCCAAAAGGCTCTAGCAGCGCCAATTGGGAAATCGTCGATAACGTCGCTTCTTCCAGCTCACATTCCAGATCCACTTGCGATTTGGGTATCCATTGCTCCTCGGTTACCCACGACTTTGCTAAAGCTGACATCTTTGCCTCGAAGGCTGCCAGCTGCTCGCGATGCAGGCTCATGCCCGCAGCCGCCTGATGTCCGCCATAATGGTCCAGCAGCTCGCTGCATTCTGTCAGCGCCGCATGCAGGTCATATCCTTCTATGGAACGTGCCGAGCCCTTGCACATGCCGCTTTCGGCATCAATGCCCAGCACAACAACCGGCTTGTAATGCCGCTCCAGCAGCTTGGAGGCTACGATCCCGATTACGCCGACATTCCAGCCTTCTCCGGCAAGCATAATGACGGACGGCTCTTCTTCGCCTGAGGCTCTGCAGACTTCCTGCCGATCCGCCCATTTGGCCTCCGCTTCCTTGACGGTTTCCTCCACAATGCGCTGACGCTCCTTGTTCAAGGCGTCAAGGCCGATTGCAGCCAGAATAGCGGAATCGTAATCGTCAGCGATGAGCAGCTCTACCGCTCTTTTGGCATGATCCAGCCGTCCTGCCGCATTAATCCGGGGCGCCATGCCGAAGGCAATTCCTGTCGAGGTTAGCGCAGGAAGCTCAATGCCGGCAGCTTCTGCCAACGCCTTAAAGCCGATGGAAGGCTCCTCCTTCATCCTTTGCAGGCCGCAACGCACAAAAATACGGTTTTCATCCAGCAGCGGCATTAAGTCCGCTATCGTTCCCAGGCTCACAATATCGCATAGCTCCAGCGGAGGCCTGCCCATAAGCGCAGTTGCCAGCTTAAAGGCCACGCCAACCCCCGCCAGACCCTTAAAGGGATAGCTGCAATGCTTTTGCTTGGGATTAACAACAGCGCAGGCATTAGGCAGACGTTCAGGCGGCTCATGATGATCCGTCACCACAACGTCCAGTCCGCAGGCCTTGGCAAATTCAACTTCTTCGTAAGCGCTGATTCCGGTATCCACCGTTACCAGCAGCTTAACGCCTTCCTCCGCCGCTTGCTGGATCGCTTTGTTGTTCAAGCCATACCCCTCAAGCGAACGGTGGGGAATGTAATAATCATAGGTATAGTTTAACTGCTGAAACACACGGCAAAGCAGCGAGGTGCTGGATACGCCATCTGCGTCATAGTCTCCGTAGATGCGTATTTTCTCACCCGCTGCTCCTGCGGCGGAAATACGGTCCACCGCTTCCTTCATACCGTCAAGCAAATAAGGGTCATGCAGCAGAGAAGCGTCTCCGTTCAGAAACGCTTCCGCTGCCTGGATATCCCGGTAGCCCCTTTGCAGCAGCAGACGGGCCACCAAAGGCGGGAGCGAAAGCTCCCGCGACAATTCAACCGCCAGACGCTCGTCGCTATCATTCCAGGGAGCGATAGCCCAGCGGGTTTTTCTGTTAATCACCATGACTCCCCCTTCGCGGCGCAAATGGCCTGTCGTTATTGAAGCAGAGTCGGCATCTGCTCCTGATTGGGATCATGATTGGATTTGTAAGGGTAACCAGGGTCATAAGGCTCTACGTAAATCGAAACCTCGGACAAATGAAGAAAGCGATGCATGAGCAGCAGCTTGACCCTTTTTGCGATTTCCTGTCCCTCCAGCACCGTAATGCGGGGATTGACGCTTATGACAATTTCGGCAACAACATAATGTCCCTGTTCCCTCGCCTTAAGCGACTGCACCGTTACAACGCCTTCGACGCGCTGGACAAGCTGCATCAGCTCTTCCGCCGGCTCCTCCTGCGCTTCCGCTTCCTTCCGGCCTTTTCCCACTCTCCGAAACAAACTATCAAGCACGCCTTCCCATATACCTTTCCTACTCGCGGGACGACTGCTTTCATCTCGCTTTCCGATTGACATTGCTACCTCCTGTGCTTGAAATCAAGGCGCCGTTGTTTTGGCAGCCTTCGGCTTTACCTTTTGCTTGCGCTTAAATACAAACCAGAGCGGACCGGCAATCGCTACCGTGGAATAAGCGCCGCTCACGAGACCAATCAGAAGCGCCAGCGAAAACAGCTTGATCGACGGGCTGCCCAAGAAGAAAATACATAGCGTAATCAGGACAACGGTCAGCACCGTATACAGGTTGCGCGCCATCGTTTGCCAAATACTTGCGTTAACAAGCTCCGCAAGCTGGCTTTCGTTTTTGATTGAGGAAAATCTCATATTTTCGCGTACACGGTCAAAAATAACAATTTTGTCATTGATGGAGTAGCCCAGCGTCGTCAATACCGCAGCGATAAACGGCAGGTCAACCTCCAGCCTGAAGATGGAAAACATCGCAATAACAAAAAAGCTGTCATACAGAATGGATATATTGGCAGCCAATGCAAAACGCCATTCAAAGCGAATCATAACATACAGCATGATGCCAAGGCTTGCGATCAGAATGGCCCAAATGGTTTTGATGCCCAGCTCCTGGGCCATTTCAGGCGATACAACGTGAACCTCGGTGGACACTTCCCCGAATTTGGCAGTCAAAGCATCCTCGACCTTTTTGGTGTCGCTTTGCTCCAAAACGTTGTCGAAGCGGATTGTTATCCGGTTATTGTCTCCGCCTATCGTCGCTTGCGCATGTGAAAAGCCTGTGTCGTTTAATATGCCGTCCACTTCAGCTTTTGTAACGGCCGTCTCGGTGGAAACATCCATATTGGTGCCTGCTTTAAAGTCTACTCCCAAATTAAGCTGAAAAAAGATTAGCGACAATATGCCGATTATCGTCAATGCAAGGGAGGTGTAAAAGAACTTCCCTCTGTTTTTAATAAAGTCATAACGGATATTCGTCTCAAAGCGCACGAACGTCACTCTCCTTTACGCCAAAATATCCCGGCTTGAGCAGCTTGTTGTTGCGTACAAGGAGGGTCAGCAAAATACGCGCCAGATAGATATTGGTCAAGATGCTGACGAGCGTACTAAAAATCAGGGTTAACGCAAAGCCCTTGATCGCGCCGTCGCCGATAAAATAAAGCACAACGCTAGCGATGATGCTGGTAAGGTTGGCGTCCATAATCGTACGGAACGAGTTTTTGGAGCCAGTTTTAAGCGATGAAAACATACTTTTGCCACTGCGGATTTCCTCTTTGATTCTCTCCGCCGTAATAATATTGGCGTCAACCGCCATACCGACGCCGAGTACAAAGGCCGCGATGCCCGGAAGCGTAAGCGTCGTGTTCAGCAGCTCCATGACCAGCAGCAGCAGCCACGCGTAGGAAATAATCGTTACCGCAGCCACAACGCCGGGCAAACGGTAAATAACCACCATAAATACAAGAACAAGCAGGGAGCCGATGATGCCCGCCGTAACGGTATCCTTCAGCGATTCCATACCAAGCTTGGCGCCAACGCTTTGTGCGTATTTCTCGGTCAGCTTAAGCGGCAGCGCGCCCATGTTGATCAGATCGCGCAATTCACGTGCTTCCTGCATGGTGCCGTTTTGGCCCAGCGTAATAGTTGCGCTTTTGCTGGCGATAACCTGCTGAATCTGCGGCGCGGAAATTTCCTCCTCGTCGAGATAAATAGCCAGGTATTGGCCCAACAATTCCGTTGTTACCTTTTCAAACTTGCTTGCATCCTTCAGCTCGATGGTAACCATCGGCTTATTCAGACTATCATGTCCGATGCCTGCGCCGTTTTCCACAAAATCCCGTCCGTCAAGCTTTACCGTACCGTCTGGGGCGCGGAAGGTCAAATTGATCGGTTTGGCCAAAAGCTCGCGCACTTCTTCTTCATTGGTAACGCCTGCCAGTCGCACGCGAATGCGGTTGGTCCCCTCTGTAGTAATTTCCGGCTCCTCGATGCCGCTTGCGTCGATCCGCTTAAGCAGGCTGTTAGCCGTTTGCTTCAGCGATTCCTGCGTCAGGGCCGTGGCATCGCCTTCGAATGGCGAAGCTTCATACAGCACCTCGAAGCCGCCTTTCAAATCCAGCCCTAACTTCACATTTTTCACAAGCGCAGGGCTTGTCCAGGCGATTACGCCGAACAAAATTACCACTACACCGAGGAAGGCAAATAGTCTCTTCCCGAACATATGTCTGTTCCCTCCTAAGTTCTCAATATTCCCATTATACAGATGCACCAAAAACGAGTCAAAAAGAAAGAACCGTCTTCCTCAGAATCCGGTTCCCTTCATCGCATTTAGCGTCAAGGCGTTCATAAACTGCGTTGCTTTCAGCGACAAAATATCATTGACGATTCTGTGCAGAGCAGGCTGTCCGGTTTTGGCATAGCGGGCGCTGACGCACTCCCAAACGTCCTTGCCTGCCACATGCTCGTATCCCAGCATCCGGAATTCCTCTGCCTTGCTGCAACAAAGCTCCTCTATTTCCGCATCCCATTTCAGTTCCTCAGTCATGACTCGCCTCCCTACGTTTCATCCTCTTTCTTCTATTCGCTTCGAACCCGTCATTCTCCTGCCAATAGCGGCAAGGAGAAAAATGGATGACATGGAAAGTCATCCGCCGCGCATAAAGTGATAGTACAAGTCTGCGACGGAATCGGGACAAGGAGATGAGTTATCCCCCATGACAAAGCAATCGTTTATTAAAGGCGCTATGATCTTGCTTGCCGCCGGAATCATCAACCGGCTGCTAGGCTTTGCACCGCGAATCGCGCTGCCCAGAATCATCGGCGCGGAAGGAGTCGGAATCTATCAGCTCTCCTATCCGTTTCTGATTGTGCTTCTGACGTTTATAACCGGGGGCATACCGCTGGCAGTGGCCAAATGGATTGCCGAAGCGGAGTCGCAGGGAGATAAACGGCGCGTTCAGTCCATTTTTCGCACGGCGATGGGACTGGCTATCGTCCTTGCTGTTGTGCTGACAATGGGCATGCTGCTGTTTGCTCCGTTTATTATCCGCCATCTGATGCCGGACACCCGGGTTTATTATACCTTCCTGATGATGTCGCCCATGCTCCTTATTGTCGGAGTTTCCTCTGTTTACCGGGGCTACTTCCAGGGAAAACAAAATATGATCCCAAGCGCGGTATCGCAAACCGTGGAAACGGTTGTGCGGATTATCGGTTCCATGGCCTTTGCCTGGCTCCTGCTTCCCAGGGGGCTTGAATGGGCTTCGGCCGGGGCCATGCTTGGCGTTGTTGCGGGAGAAGTAGCGGCGCTGCTTGTGTTGTACTGGAAATATGTATCCGCCAAAAAAAGCGGCGAGCGGCAAACGGAAAATACGGCGGGCGCAAATGGAGAAAAATCGGCAAGCCGCGCTTATTCGCCGTCCTTTGTGCTCCGTCGCCTGCTGAGGCTTTCCATTCCCGTAACAGGCAGCAAGCTGGTGGGTTCGGTTTCTTATTTGCTGGAATCCATTTTTACAGCCAAAAGCCTGGCCATCGCCGGCATTGCAACGGGACTGGCCACCGCACAATACGGCGCGCTGCAGGGTATGATTATTCCGCTGGTGCTGCTGCCTACCGCTTTGACGTATTCATTGGCCGTTTCGCTTGTTCCTTCTCTTTCGGAGGCCGCAGCCCGCGGCGATCACGCGCTTATTCACAAGCGACTGCATCAGTCCATGCGGATTGCTCTCGTTTCCGGAGCGCCCTTTGTTGTTGTGATGGCCATTTTTGCAGCGCCTCTGTGCGAAATCATTTATGATCATGGAGAATATGCCTCCATGCTTCGCCTGCTTGCCCCTGTTGCGATATTCATTTATCTACAGGCGCCGCTTCAGGCCGCGCTCCAGGCTTTGGACAAGCCGGGCGCAGCCTTGCTCAATACCTTTATCGGAGCCGTCGTCAAGCTGGTGCTCATTATTCAGCTTGCCTCTAAGCCGGAGCTTGGCATTAACGGGGCGCTTATTGCAATCAGCGTCAACATTGTGCTGGTTACCCTGCTGCATGCCTACAGCGTAATGCGCTATATCGGCTTTCGCATGGCTTTTCCCGATTTTATTAAAGTCGGGGCGTCCATGCTCATTATGGCAGCAGCTTCCCGGTGGCTGATGGGCGCTATGCCGCTTTCTGCAGAATGGCTGGCCCTGCTGGCCGCATCCTTTGCCGGAGTCGTCTTATACCTGCTGTTAATGGTGCTTCTGGGGCTCATAGACAGGCATGATTTAACCCGGATTCCCTGGCTGGGAACGTTGTTTAAATCCTGAAAGACAAATGCCAGCACGCATAAGCTCATCCGTCGCCGCCAAATCGCCATCTCGCCCAAGGTTGCTGGCTCAGATGTCTTAGCCCCTTTTTTTGCGATGGATATCGACAAAAAGCTTTCCTCTGTGATCAATTGTACACAGGAAAACCTCCTTGAAGTCATGGGCGCCTTGCTCCTGAATTGCATTTTTTAGCCAAAAGCGCGTTTTTTCTATTTTGCTCAAATTTTCATCCTGCACCTTGCCGTCCATAATAAGGGGAATAGGCAAAATCTCATAACGAAAGCCCGGCGGAATCAGCTTGCTGCTTGCAGACTCTTCCTTGACCCTTTCATTATTGCCTGACAAGCCCAAGCTATTGTTTTCGCCGCTCTCGCCGGAATCGGAATCCTCATCCTGCACCTTCGGAATGACGGAAAGCTTGCCGCTTGTTTCCAGAATGGCAAATTCGACGTCAGCAATGGATGTGATTTTATTCTCCCTCAACTGCAACAGCAAATCGTCGAGATTGTATCGTTGCTTACGCATAACATCGCGATTAATTTTCCCTTTATCCACAATTACGCTGGGCGTTCCGTCAAACAGCAGTCTTATTTTCCGGTTGTTCAAGGACAACAAGGCTGTGCCAACCTGAATGGCAAGCAAAACAAGCATAGGAACGATGCCATCCCACATGGAACGATCCGTATCTTCAATGACTAAAACTGCGATTTCGGCAACCATAACTGAAATGACAAGGTCAAGCACGGACAGCTTGCCAATTTCTCGTTTGCCCATCATCCGCAGGATCAGAAATACAATAAAATAGATGGCGATCGTCCGAATCAGCAGATTCCATGTTTCCAAAATACAGCGCCTCCTCCATCATCACAGGCTGATTCCGTTACTCTGCTGTGCAGACTCAGCCATGTAAGGCTATTCTCACCCCCCACCACTTGGCTCATGCAGATGAACTAACGCGAATTTCTGGCAGGACGTGTACTATTTGGACCAGCAATGCCATAAGTTGTACTACTAAGAGGCAGAACTGAAAACCGGTCTTTTTGAAACACAATGGATGAGATCATTCAAAAATGGTGTTCCAAGAATAGGAGGATGAGCATGAGTTCCGTCAAATCAAATCCAAAATCCCCTGTCATCGGCTATCCGCTGCTTGCGGGAATTGCATTTGCCTTGATCTGGCTTGCTGTCGGAGCTTTGGCGCTTTCGCTGCTGCTGCATTTTACGTCCATGAAGGAAAGCGAGCTAGGCTCGTATGCGCTTATTGTACATGGCGTCTGCTCGCTTGCCGGCGGACTGGCCGCGGGCAAACGATCGGAGAAAAAAGGCTGGTATAACGGAGGCATGCTGGGGCTGCTGTATGGCATCGTTGTCATCATCGTCAGCTTTCTTGCCGCCAACGGCGGATTTTCGTGGGATAGCCTCATTATGCTGGGCACAGCGCTGCTGACCGGCTCCCTGGGAGGAATGGTTGGCGTTAATATGCGCAAGTGAAGGGTGACACAGCTGCATAAGCTTCAATGTCCAATTAACAAAAAACAGAAGCCTTCCCCGGCTATACGGCTTGTATGCGTGTGAATGCGCATGGCCGTTGCAGGGGAAGGCTTCCGTATGTATTTTGCAAATGGCTTCTGTGTTACTCGGACGCCGCAGTTGGAGCGGAGCTTACGATCGTGTTGACTGCGCTGCGCTCAAACGTCATTTTGGTTGTGTCGTTTACGCGGATGACGACAGTATCGTCTGTCAGCTCCACGACAGTACCGTGCAGACCGCCGATCGTCGTAATTTTATCGCCTTTTTTGATTTGATTAAGCATGGAAGTACGCTGCTTTTGCTTTTTCTGCTGGGGACGAATTAAGAAGAAATAGAATACGGCGAACATTAGAAGGAACGGCCATACCATATTAAAGATGCCCATCGGCTCTCCCGCAGTTTGTGTAGCTATAAAATTTGTCATATCTTTCACCCCTTTCAAAATCCTTTATCATTATTATGCAGTCCGTACGACTCGAAAAAGGAATCCCGGAAGTCAAGCAGCCGGTCATCCATAATCGCTTGGCGCACATCTCGCATAAGCTGAAGCAAAAAGTGCAAATTATGATACGTAGTCAGTCTGATGCCAAACGTCTCGTCCGCCTTCAGGAGATGGCGAATGTAGGCTCTGGAATAATTGCTGCACGTGTAGCATGTGCAATTAGGGTCCAGTGGGCCAAAATCCTCGGCATATTTAGCGTTGCGAATAACCAGCCTGCCTTGGCTTGTCATGGTTGTCCCATTCCGGGCAATCCGGGTCGGCAATACGCAGTCAAACATGTCAACGCCGCGGATTGCGCCTTCTACCAGCGCATCCGGCGAACCAACGCCCATCAGATAACGCGGCTTGGTTGCTGGAAGCTCAGGCACTGTATAATCCAACACCTCGTACATAAGATGTTTAGGCTCTCCTACGCTCAGTCCACCAATAGCATACCCCGGGAAATCCATGGAAGTCAAATCCTTTGCGCTCTGAATGCGCAGGTCTTTATGCATGCCGCCTTGCACGATTGCAAACAGGGCTTGATCATGCGGTCTGGCATGCGATTTCAGGCACCGCTCCGCCCAACGGCTGGTGCGCTCCGTCGATTGTTTGACGTATTGATACTCGGCAGGATAAGGCGGACATTCGTCAAACGCCATCATAATATCAGAGCCAAGCGCGTTCTGAATTTCCATCGCCACCTCGGGAGATAAAAACAGCTTGTCGCCGTTCAGATGGGAGCGGAAATTAACGCCTTCCTCTGTAATTTTGCGCATTTCGCTAAGGCTGAATACCTGAAAGCCGCCGCTATCTGTCAGAATTGGCCGGTCCCAGTTCATAAAGGAATGAAGGCCGCCCGCTCTTTTGACAATATCGTGACCAGGACGCAAAAAGAGATGATACGTATTGCTCAAAATAATATGGGCGTCCATCGCCTTTAATTCTTCCGGGCTCATCGTTTTGACGGTTGCCTGGGTGCCTACCGGCATAAAAGCGGGAGTTTCGATAACGCCATGCGGCGTATGCACGCGTCCCACACGCGCTCCCGATTGTTTACATTGCTTGATCAATTCATATTTAACTGCCACTGTTCACGCTTCCTGTCTTGTTAATGTTTATACTTGACCCGGACTAAGTGCAGGTGCAAGTCGCAAATGCTAAGGGATTTACAGGCGGAACGCTAGCCGCAAGCTTACGGACAACCATGACCCTTACAGACCTAATTTGATGGATTAGCCATTTATAATGGTCATGCATGACCGTATAACCTAAAAATCAGCCTCAAAACACAGCTTTTAAGCGTCTTAAGGACAAGAATGACCGTTAGCTGAAGCCAAAGCTGTCATTTAGAGCTCTGGCGGTCAGCAATGTCCGTTATACGGGAAAAAACTATTAATAAATAAACATGGCGTCGCCAAAGCTGAAGAAGCGGTATTGCCTTTGAATCGCTTCGCTATAGGCCTTCATGACGGCATCGCGGCCGGCCAAGGCGCTAACTAGCATCACCAGCGTTGACTTCGGCAGATGAAAATTGGTAACTAGCGCGTTAACCAGCTTGAAGGTGTACCCGGGATAAATAAAAATAGAGGTCCAGCCGCTGCATGCTTCAAGCGGCGTATCCGGGAACCGTGAAGCTACGGTTTCCAGCGTGCGAGCGGAAGTTGTGCCTACGGCAACGATTCTCCGTCCTTCCCTTCTTGCGACCTCCAGAATAGCGGCATTTTCTTCATCCAGCTCGTAATATTCCGCATGCATTTCATGCTCCTCCACCGTTTCGGCGGACATGGGGCGAAAGGTTCCCAATCCCACATGAAGCGTCACATAGGCCAGTTGAATGCCGCGTTTTTGCAAATTGTCCAGAAATGCTTCCGTAAAATGAAGTCCGGCCGTCGGCGCGGCAGCCGAGCCCTCGTGGCGGGAATAAACCGTTTGATAACGCTCGCGCTCTGCCAGTGTTTCCTTAATATAAGGTGGCAGCGGCATTTCGCCCAATCGATCAAGCAATTCCTGAAAAATGCCCTCATACCTGAATAAAATATGCCGGCTTCCCATATCGCCTTCCGCTATAATTTCGGCTTTCATCAGCGGTTTGCCGCTTCCATCATCGCCAAAATGAATAACCGTTCCCGTTTTCAGCCGTTTTGCGGGTTTCGCCAGCGCTTCCCAGGTATCGCCTTCGAGCCGTTTAAGCAGCAATAGCTCCACCTTTGCGCCCGTATCGCTTTTGACGCCCATCAAACGAGCGGGAATAACTCTTGTATTGTTAAGAACGAGCACATCGCCCTCTTGCAGCAGCTCCGCCAAATCCGTAAAGCCGCCATGGCTGATTTTTCCGCTTGCCCGATTTAGAGAAAGCAGGCGGGAGGAGGTACGGTCGGCGAGAGGCGTTTGGGCGATCAATTCCTCCGGCAGTTCAAAGTCAAACCAATCTACATTCATCGCAGGTTACCATTCCTTATTCCTTAGCAATCGTTATGCCTTTATAGTAGTATTGCAAAATATATTGATAGTCATACCCTTGCTGAGCCAGGCTGTAAGCTCCGAATTGGGACATGCCTACGCCGTGGCCGAAGCCTTGTCCGGAAAAAGCAAAGCCGGGAGCCGATGTTGCGGCGCGAACATTTCCTTTGCCGTCTCCGGCATACACATATTCGCCATTAAAGGCTGTTGCCCTGCCGTCGCTGCCCATAACATACAACGGCGCGCTTCCGGTGCGCGTATCGGTTTGGCCTCCCGCTCCCAAAACCGTCATTTTGCCGGTTTCCTCAATCTCGAACTTGGTGCTTGGCAGCGAGCCGCCAACTCCAAGCACGGAGCGTAATCCGTCCGGCGAGCTAACAGCAACGGCTTTGCCGTTAACGGTTATTTCCGTGACCCTGCCGGAAGGGCCGCGCTTGCTCACGGCAATGGATGTAACCAGCCCATTAATCTTATCGCTGACGCGGGCATTGATAGCCGTCGCCATTTCTTCTCCGGTAAAAGGACCGCGCTCCCAGTTCATAGGATTGGATTCAATAACGGAATCAATTTCAATCACCGTTTGTCCTTTGCCGATTCCGGCAACAACGGGTACAGTATCCTGAATGATGGGATGTCTCCGCACATTGATGCCGTCCGTCGTTGTTTCAAGAATGCGGGCTCCCGCTTCGTTTTTTCTTCCCGTATCTTTAACGAGATCGCCGCGAATATAACCCGTTTCGCCGCTGTCCAGCACAACGCGATGCCAGTTAAGGAGGGCTGCTTCAGAAATCTGGTCGGGACTGGCTGCGGGCTGCAAATATGGGACTGTATTGCCCCAAGCTTCCGATGCGTCCGCCGTCATGCCGCCGCCGCTGGAGGAATAAATAGCCTCAATTACTTTGCCGTCATACAAAGCTACCTCGCCCTTTGTTGCGTCAACCGCTGCCGTCGCGGACGGCTGTTCCGCCGTCGTTCCATAATAAGCCTGGCTTAATGTGGTGTCTACGACATGCGCAATCTGGAAGCCCAAGCCTTTATTCAGCACAAAAGAGCGTGCCGCCACCGCCTGAGCCTTCAATGCCTCGGCAGGCCAGGATGGATACATTTCTATGGCGACAACGGAATACAGATAGTGCTCAAACGGCAGCTCGTTAACGACTGCTAGCTTGCCATTTACAGCGCTTAGCTCAAAGGAGCCGCGATAGGTGCGGCCGCTTCGCTCCGCTAGCTTGATGGGCTGCTGGCCCGCCGGCGCGATCCACAGCTTCATATCGCCAGCCGGAAACTGGTACAGCTCATGGGGAGCGGCTGCCGTCTGGCTGGCGGAGTGGTCGCTGCGGAGCAAAAGATAGGCTGAATTGGCTTCAACCGCTTTGAGTCCCGCGCCGCCCGGCGCTTTAAGCGCAGCCGCCTGAATAGTTTTCAAAGCATCCGCGGATGCCGCGGCTCCCACCATAACGGAATACAAGGCTCCGCCTTTTCCTTCGCGCACCGCTACCCAGGCGTCGACCCCGGCGTTGCCAAAGCCGGCAGCCGCAGCTTGCGCAGCGGCTTTATTGGCGTAAGCTGGCGTCTCAAGATGAAAGGGGCCTTGCAGCTCGCTCTTGTAGCCTCCGGTAAGCGGGGCAAGCTTGGCGTCAGCGCTCCAGCGGGCAAGGCCCGCCTGAGCTTCCGCAACCGTTGTATAAGCGCCCTCCAGCACTTGATACTGAATCGCGCCCCCCTTTGACAGAGAGGTCAGATAAGCCGTGCGGCTTGCCGTCTGCAAATACTTGTAAAGGGACAAGGCGTTCGCAAAATTAGCAGTTTCCAGCACCTTGACCTTAAAATCATCCAGCGCCAGGCTGACATTTGCCGATGCAGGCGCTGTCATCCATGGAGCAGCAGCTCCGCCCCCGACTGTTATTCCAATCGTCATGCCGCCGGGAGACGAAAAGGTTGCCTCCGGCGTTGTGGAGGTGTATTTTCCCGGGAGCTGAAGAAATAGGGCTACGCGAATATTGTCAAGCGTCGGCACGGCGGCCCTCGCCGGAGCGGCAGCCATCACGGTTGTAAAAAGCAGCAAAATAGCTGTTGCCAGCAGCATTCTTCTGACAGTATAAGTTCGGGTCACGATTGTACTCCTTTCGTGTGCAGGACTGTGTAATCAATCCCGTCCAGGTATGGGATAACCCAGGTGGCGGTAAGCGTTGTCCGTCGGAATCCGTCCTCTTGGGGTCCGTTGAAGAAAGCCTATTTGCATCAAATAAGGCTCGTAAACATCCTCGATGGTTTGGCTCTCCTCGCCGATGGACGCCGCAATCGTGTCCAGTCCGACTGGACGGCCCGCAAAGGTTGTCATCATGGCTTGCAGCATTTTCACATCAATATGGTCCAGCCCCATAGGGTCGACCTGAAGCAGCTCCAGGGCGGAGCGCGCTATGGAGTGGGTAATGATGCCATCCCCTCGTACCTGTGCAAAATCTCGCACCCGTTTAAGCAGCCTGTTGGCGATCCGCGGCGTGCCCCGGGAACGCATCGCGATTTCCACGGAGGCTTCGCCCGCGATTTCCACATTGAAAATTTCCGCCGCCCTGCTAACGATAAAGGCAAGCTCGTCTATATTGTAAAACTCAAGACGGCTAACAACCCCGAAGCGGTCCCGAAGCGGTGCCGACAGCAAACCCGCTCTCGTCGTTGCTCCGATCAGCGTGAAAGGCGGCAGATCCAGACGGACGGATCGGGCGCTTGGCCCCTTCCCGATCATAATATCCAGCGCAAAATCCTCCATCGCGGGATACAGCACCTCCTCCACGGAGCGGTGCAGACGGTGGATTTCGTCAATAAACAAAACATCGCCTTGCTGCAAGTTGGTCAGCAGCGCCGCTAAATCGCCTGGCCTTTCAATAGCGGGTCCCGAAGTCGTGCGCAGACTGACGCCAAGCTCGTTGGCGATAATATTGGACAGCGTTGTTTTGCCCAGACCCGGCGGCCCGTACAGCAGCACATGATCTAGCGCTTCCTTGCGCAGCTTGGCCGCTTCGATATATATTTTCAGATTTTCCTTCGCTTTGCCCTGACCGATATATTCAGCCAGATAACGCGGACGGAGACTCAGCTCCACCGCCTGCTCATCCATCATCAGGTTGGCGGAAATGATTCGCTCATCCATTCAAGGCCACTCTCCCCTCCGTCATTACCCTTTAAACAGCTCCTGGAGCGCACGCTTCATCAGGCTGTCCACGGTCTCCTCAGGCGTCACGCTATTCTTGAGACCGCTCCATGCTTTATCCAGCTCTGCCGATGTATAGCCAAGCGAAGCAAGCGCCTCGCGCGCTTCCTCCCATGCCGTGCCCGCGCCTTGCCCGCCTGCGGCAGCTGCTCCGGCCGGATCGGACAACGATGCCGCCGTCAAGCCAAACGCATCTGCGGCAAGCCCCAGTTTGTCCTTCAGGTCAAGCACCATGCGCTGCGCCGTTTTTTTGCCGATGCCGGGCAGCTTGGTCAAAAAGGTCAGGTTTTCGGTCTGTATAGCCGCTGCGATGGCGTCCGGCTTGCCCGCCGACAATACGCCAAGCGCCACGCGGGGTCCGATGCCCGAAACATCCAGCAGCTTGCGGAACAGCGTCTGCTGCTCCCTGGATTCAAACCCAAAAAGCAGGATGGCGTCTTCCCTAACATGATGGTGAATATAGACGGTAACCGGCCCTTCCTTGCCCGCAAAAACATAAGGGCTGGGCATAAATACCCGATATCCGACATCGCGGACGTTCAAAACCAGATATTCGCTTTCGATATGTACAACCGGCCCGGTAAGAAAATCGATCATATGCGGGTCACCTCATTGATTTTATTGCTTAATCCGACAGAATGGGCATGACAAATCGCTACCGCAAGCGCATCCGCAACATCATCCGGCTTCGGGATCGCAGAGAGCTTGAGAAACATTTTGACCATTTCCTGAACCTGGCGCTTCTCCGCCTTACCATATCCCACAACGGCCTGCTTGACCTGCAGCGGCGTATATTCCGCCACGGGAAGCCCTCTTTGGGCCGCCGCCAAAATAATAACGCCTCTAGCCTGTCCCACGGCAAACGCGGTGGTTACATTCCGATTAAAAAACAGCTTTTCAACCGCAACGGAATCCGGCTTGTAGCGGTCCATGAGCGCACAGGCGGATTCATATATTTGCTGAAGCCGCTGCTCCGGCGGCGTCTTGGCCTCGGTCTGAATGGCTCCGTATTGAACCGGCGTCAATTTGTGTCCTTCCTTGTCGATAAATCCAAAACCCGCAATGGCAATGCCGGGGTCAATTCCCAAAACGCGCACAATTCCAACTCCTGTCTTGACTTCGTGCTTGTCCGAAAGCCTTCAGCTTTAAGAGGTTGTTCAAAAAGTCCACTTTCCATTACGAAGCATACCTGGCGGCATGATCGACATCAAATATGGAATTCAGCCGAAATCTCCGGTACTCACTTAGCTAACACTAAGCTCCGCTCCTCGATTTCTAGCTTCATCCCATCTTCTCGGTACTGAAAAGCGGACTTTTTGAACTTCACTTTATGCCTATCCTCCATTATAGCAAAACTTGCTCCAAATGAGAACGAACGTTTGTCCTTAATTATTGGACGGCAAAAAACCGCCCGCCTAAGCCGCTTCCCTTATTGGCATTCAGCCAATCATTCGGAAGCAGCCTGGCACGGGCGGCTGTTGGCGCTTAATGACACGATAGTTTTGAAGCTGCATAGGTCGAAACAAATCATGAGTGGTGCAAGATGCGTAGGCTTAGTGAATCCGGTATTTGAGAGAGGGCTTAATATGCCTGAGGTCTCTCATCACGAGTTCCATCATCAATCGCGTAATCGCTGAACGTTGACAAGACGCTGTTGTATTCCTCTATGTCGCAAACCCGAATGCCGCGGGACAGCTGTTCAAATTGTCCGGCGGGCAAGCTGCTTTCCAGATACCCGATATCCAACTGAAAAAAGGTTCGCATAACCTTATCGTCCTTCGGCTCTCCGTCGTAAAGCGAAAAATTCCCGCTCCGATCGATGCCGAAATATGCGTGGCTTTTGCAATGGGGCGAAAGATCATTGACGCGCCGCTCCAGCCTGACGGAGAGGCCGTCGGGCTCCATGCTGGCCGTCCATCCCGGGTGAAGAGAAAGCAGCGAGGCGATCTCATCGGGATTCAGTGAACCAAGCGATTCCGTTTCCTCGCCGCAAACATACAGGATATGCATCACAACCTCGGCCCGCTCTCCGTTTTGCTTCAGCTCCTGCAGCTTTCTGCTAATGGAATGAGGCGTTTGGAATTCTGGCGACTCTGCGACTATGTCGTTTCCTTTTGCGATATCGGCGTTGTTCCCTTTCGCGAATAGAGCGCTGCTTCCCGGCGCTGCTGCTTCTGCGTTATCTAATGATGTAGTTGGCGCACTGCCGATGACGGTCACTGTGGCAGCGCCTTCCCCGGACGCAGCAAAAACGACGCCGCCCGCAAGCGGCAGCGCCGTCAGCCATGCGGCAGACGCCGCAGCAATTACCCATAGAGCCGCCGGAGACATTCTGGCAGCCAATCCGCCGAGACTCCATAACGGTCTTCGGCCTCGCCTCAACCTTTTTTTCAATTGCCTCCATGGATGGAAGGTCATCATGGGGAAAGCCCCCTCTATTGCTTTTTAACATAGTTTGCGCCCGGAATTAAAAATTATGCAGAGCAAGCAATCATTGCGTGTACTGCTGGATCGCAGCCTCCAGCTCCTGCAGCGAGGAACCTGCTTTTTCCCCGTTTACGACAAAAGACGGCGTACCATAAATGCCGTTTGCGGCTGAAATTTTGAAATCTTCTTTGACATCAAACAGATAAGTGTGCTCCTGAATATCTTTTTTGAATAACTTTTGGTCCAGATCCGTCAGGTTGCTTTTGACCATTTTGAGCAAAAAGGATTCCGTCGCCCAAATCCGGGCTTCCTTCCCCTGATTGAGCAGCAATTGCTTCTTAAACTGCCAGAAGGCTTCGGGAGATTGGCGGTAGACCGCTTCGCTCGCTGACGCCGCAAGAATGGAGTCCGGCCCCAGAAACGGAAAGTTGATGGTATAAAACTGAACGATCCCCGTATCGATATATTTTTCTTTAATGTCGGGAAATATCGTTTTTTCCCATTCTGCGCACGAGGGACATTTGTAATCGATAAATTCAATCATTTTGACAGGCGCGTCGGGACTTCCCATATAAGGCTGCTTCTCCAGCATAAAATCGCCAACCTCGACTTCTACCCTGCCTTTGGCATCCATTAAAGCAGGCAGCTTCTCAAGCTCGGAGGACGGGCTTTTCCTGTCCAGAATCGCAATGAGAATAAAACAGATGATAATGGTTCCGACAACAGCTGCAAGCGGGAGCCACTTTTTCATTGGTTACAGTTTCTCCTTTTTCAACCATTTTTGGTGCTTATACCATAAGCTTACAAGCATAACGGGACAAAAGGATATGATAAGGATCACTATTTCAAATCATCTTTGGACTTGATTTCATCCATCAATCCATTACAATTTTAATTAAACCTACAAGAAGGAAGGCCCTGATTCATGTTTCTGGAGTGGAATGCAAATCAATATGAAATTTCCGCGCAGGGGATCGTCATTACGCTGCTGGCGAAGGAATATGCGCTTTTGTCATTTTTGTACCGGAACCGGGGGCAGGCCTTCAGCAGGGAGCAATTGCTGGATAAGGTATGGCCGCTGGAATATCCAACGGAGCGTACCGTAGACGACCATATATACAGGCTTCGCAAAAAGTTGACCCCTTTGCGGGAGCTTACGCTCGAAACGGTGCGCGGCATAGGTTACAGACTCAGCGTGGATGAGGCCGGCGCCGGCTCCTCTTCTCCTCCCAGCGCCAGCGACAAGCAGCTGCAGGATACGCTGCAAGGAGTATTTGCCCGCTACCACCGCTACGGCCAAGGAAAGTCAATGCTTGCGCTGGCCAGGCAGCAGGACGTGCTGGGATACGAGCTAAACGGCTTTTATCATCTTTATGTTTATTTTTTGCAAGGCGATCTGGAGCGTTTGCTGGATGAATCCACGGCGCCTCTTGCAGACCGCCTGTATTGGCTGCTGCTCCTTTACGCCCTGTCGGGCTCCGCAGCCGACAAGGTAGATATATTTGAAGCAGTGCTGCATAAAAAGCTGCTGAATCCCCTGCAGCACCGGGAACTGAAGCTGCTGAACCTGTTGAATGTTTATACGTACGCAGGGCAAACCGATAAAACCTTTGCCCGCCTCGAGGAAACCCGCAAAGCACTGGAGGATCCCGAATTGGATAGCTTCAAGGTGCATGTTTATACATCAGAGCTTCTGGCCCAACTGGTCGTCGAGGCGGGCGGGCAAACGCTGGACCGGCTGTCAAGCGAGATCGAACAGCTCCTTGAAGAAAAGCCTTTTTTTCGGGAAAAAGGGTCCTATCTGGTCGTTAATGGGTTGCGGCATCTCTGTTTGGGAAAAATGGCGGAAGGCGAAGCGCTTCTGGATGAAGGCTTGCACGTGCTGGAGTCTTCGGGATTTGTACCGATTAAGCTAAGCGCCCTTAATCTTATTGTTACCTTCCCGAGGAAAAGCGTTATTTCGCCGCGGCTGCTGAGCAAATATAGCGAGCTGTTTTCAGAGGAGCTGTCGGCCTGCGGATTGCCGCGTCTTGCCCCCCGTCTCGAATCCGTTATCCACTCTGCGCTGCGCTCCGTCTGATATTCCTCTGACAAACCTACGTTACATTGTGTTTATCGCTAGATTCAACACAAACGGAGGGTATTCATATGTCAGAAGGAACAGGCAAGGCCGGATTGCTGAAAAACCGGCTATTTATGAAGCTGTATGGCTCGTTTGCTTCATCCTCGCTGGGTGATTGGTTTGATATGCTGGCTATTCAGGTGCTGGTGGGCTACCGCTGGCACGCGAGTCCCATCATGCTCGCGCTTATTCCCATTGCGATGGCTTTGCCAGGCATAATATTGGGCTCTGTCGCCGGCGCGGCAGTGGACCGCTTTAGCAAGCTCGGAATGATGAGGCTTTGCGATTTATGCACCGTCGCTTTAACAATCGCTGTCTTTTTTGCTCCAAACATGGTCTGGCTGCTTCCGCTTCTAATGCTTAGGGCGTCAGTCGGTACAATCAAGGCCCCGGCCCAGCAATCTCTGACGCGGTCGGTCGTCAGAGAGGACCAGCTGCTGCAAGCGACCTCGCTTAACAGCATGGCCAATCAAGGCTCCAAAATTGCGGGGCCGTTGCTGGGAGCAATGGCGCTTTCCGTAGTGGCGCCGCAATGGTGTATCCTCATCAATGCTTTTTTCCGGCTTTGCTCCTTTTTGCTGCTGACGGGAATAAAGCTGCCCGCTAATCGTTCGGTAGAAGCCAACGGCTCAGCCTCGGAAAAACCGGAAGCACTTGATACAAAGGGGCAGGAAAAACCCTCTTTTGGCGCCTTGTGGCGGGAAGGCTGGGCCTATATTGCCAGGAATAAGACATTGCGAAATACGATGATGCTGGGGTTTATTGCCGCTCTCGCCATTCAAACCATCGACTTTCAATTCACAAGCTTGTTCCGTTATCTGGCTCCCGAGCAGGAAAGCATGCTGGGCTGGTTTGTATCGGCCGCCGGGGCTGGCGCAGTTTTGCTAATGCTGGTAATGGTCAAATACAATAAAGTAGGCGGATACGCGTGGAAGCTGGGGGGCGGCTACCTGCTGGTAGGCGGTTCGCTTGTTGGGTTAGGTTTATTGCAGGCGGGAATTACCCTCCTCCATACCCTTCCGCTTGGCGTGCTGCTAGGGGTTGGAAACGGCGCATTGATGATTACGTTTAATTATTGTCTGCAAGCCGAAAGCAGTCCGGAAATGACTGGCCGGGTATTCGGCATACAAAACAGCATTCTAAATGCCGTCATGATAGGCGCTCCGCCAATTGGCGGCCTGTGGGCAGAGCTGGCGGGATCAAGCGACGTTTTCTTCTGGATCGGCGTTGTCGTTTCTGCTACCGGATTATCGGCACTGGTATTGGGAACGCGGCTATGGCCTGCAAAACCGGCGGCTTCTGCTGCTGCCGACGCTTGAAGCCGCTAAAAAACAGGGTTGATATGCTTGCTTCTGATGCATAAACCGTTTAAAGCATATGTGCAATATAGTGGGGGGTTGGACGTGGGTTTGGGTTTGGGTTTGGGTTTGTATGATTAATCACTCAAAATATCGTATTAACCCCTTCGATGGCTATACGTTGTATGAATATTCATACAAAATGAAGGATGCGCTGCGCCATAGTTGTTGTTTTATACGATACGTCACACAAAAACGATTACTATGGCATTGAGCACCCGCATTTTGAGTGGAAAATCATACAAAATAGCCAATATGTTTAATGTTTCACTCTATTGTCTTTCTTTTATTGTCTTTCATTATTATCTTTCTTTATTATCCTTCTTTATTATCTTTCTTTATAGTCTCACTCTTTGGCCCCAACCCGTTTTCTGTCCACCTTGCCAAGCGGGGTATAAGGCAGCTCGTCGACCAGAAGGATGTCCCTTGGCATCTGGTAACGCGCTGCCTTGCCCCGCAGCCAATCGGCAATTTCCTCCGCCGAAACCGCCGCTTCAGGCTTAAGCTGAATATAAGCAACCAGTCTCTGGCCAAAGTCGTCGTCGGGAACCCCGCGGGCAGCGGCATCCGCAATGAGCGGATGGCCAAGCAGCACCCGCTCCAGCTCCACCGGATACACATTTTCGCCGCCGGATACAATCATGTCATCCACCCGTCCGCACAGAAAAAAATACCCCTTCCTGTTGCGCCATCCCACATCTCCCGTTGCAATAAAGCTGCTTTTCCTTATAAAAACACCTTTCCTCCGTAGTGCAACCATCCCTATTTCGTCCGGCTCCGCTATTTGACCGGAGGAATTCTGGACAACAAGCGGGACTCCGTTAATCCTTTTGCCAATCGTCCCAGGGTAATCCATCAGCTCCAGCGGCGTTGCAACAGCGGCTAGTCCCGCCTCAGAGGTTCCGTAAAGGTTAAACAGCACATCCCCTAATTCGCGCTTTGCCTCCTCCGCAAGCGCAACCGGAAGCTCGGCGCCGCCAGAGGCTATGCAGCGCAGGGAACGCAAAGCTTCGGGGTCATGCGCCAGCATTTTTTTGAGCATGATGGGCACCACCGATATAAATTCAACGCGATGAAGCTTGACAAGCTCGGAGGCATGGCAAGCCTGGAAGCCGGAAGTTACAACGATCTTTTTGCCAAGCGCAATAAATAACAGCAGCATCGCGATTCCATAGCCATGGTAAATAGGCGTTGCGATATAAGCTGTACCGCATTTCATAAGCTGCAGCTTATCCAGCAATGTGGACATGGGGTTCAGGTAGGAAAACAAGAAGGGCTTATGCGGCGCTGTTTTTGCCTTACCCGTTGTTCCGCCTGTCAGCAGCATCAAGCGCCCCCCTGATTCCCTCGTTAAGGAGCGACGGGTTTCATCAGCGGAATGACCTGACAACTCTTCACGGCATAGCTGATCGACAGAAAGCTGATCTTCTCCCTCAACAAGCCCGGCATAGGCAGGAAGCATCGCCGTTGGGCCATCCATTTGCTCAAGCAGCGAGGTCCATGCCGGATCATGAATCACCAGGTCAAAGGAACGTTCTCGTATCGTATGCTCCAGCTGCTCCCGCCCCATCTCCGCATTAAGCAAAAAAAGATCCGCTCCCGCCTGCGATGCCGCAAACAGCGACTTAACCAGCGCAGCGTGATTTTTACACAAAAAACCGACTCTGCTCCCGCGTTTTATTCTGTAGCGGCTTTTTAGCTCGTGCGCAAGGATTTCGGATTGCAGAAGCAATTCCCGGTAACTCAAGCTTTCGTTTTCATCCCTCAAGGCGGGTTTTCCGCCATAGGTTCTGGCGGATATGGCCAACAGCGCCATCAGATTGCTGCCGTGCCTTGTAATGCTCATTATAAGCCGGGTCAAGCCTGGCGGAGACAAAAGGCCGGTTTGCCTCAGTACAAGTAGCAATTTAAAAATCCCCATCCCTCTTGGCTCCTTTACGTTTGAAAATAAACCATTTTTCCGCCAGTCCTTCAAAAAAAAGAGATGCAAGCTCTCCTGGGCCCAGCCACCACGGTTTCCAGAGCCGTCTTCGGCTGTACATGGCTTTCGCAATAAGCGCCGCCACTTGATCCGGCTTCATGGCAGGCATGTCAGCATATGCGTTCGTAGGCTCGATCATCGGGGTTCGAACAAGGGGCAAATAAAGGGTTGTTACGGCAATCCCCAACAGTCTCAACTCCGGCGAAGCCGACCGAAGCCAAACATCGAATGCCGACTTGGACGCTTGATAAGCAGCCCACATAGGGAAAGGAGCCAGCCTCGCATTAATGGTTGACACATTAATAATCTGGCCGCCCTTTGCCTCCAGCTCAGGAATTAAGTGCAGCAAAAGCCGGACCGGGGCAAAATAATTAATCGCCATTGTCCTTGTAAAATCATGGTATCGTTCCAGCGACTCCTCTATTCCCCTGCGGATGGACAAGCCTGCATTGCTGACAACGATGTCCATCCCATACGGGAGCCCCCTAAGGCCGCCAAGTACCTTTTCCATATCATCCTCATTGCGCAAATCTGCCGTCATAATCGTTACCGCTGCTTTCCCGCGGGCTTCGATTGTTTCCTTTATAGCCTGCAGCTTATCCCCTCTTCTTGCGATCAGAACCAGTCTAACCTCGTAATTCCCTAGCAGCAGCGCAGTTTTCTCCCCTATGCCTGAGCTGGCTCCGGTTATGAGTATACATTTACCCGACACCGCATGCTCCAGCTTTGCAGCATTCAAGGCTATTCCCCCGAACAAAAGCCGGTTCAACAAATGATGTCGCTCCATTCGCCCGCCCCCTTTTGGAGTTCTGCCGTCTTTAAGTCAATGCTCAAAATCACGATTGGCACAAATTTGTACCAATTAAAACGTTCCCAATAAGTTAATAAAAGTTAAACTAATGAAAGAAGCATTTTGAAAGGAGGTCTCTTTTGTGACGTATATCATCATTATGACCATACTGCTCATTATCAGCTTTGTATTTGTACCTGTAGCAGGAAAAAGCTTGCTGCATGATGACGATCAGATTCAAGACCAAACCATGAAGCAAATTAAAGGCGAACATACCTAGTCTGCCAGGACGGGGGCTTTCTTTCCTGGCGGAAAGGCTGCGCCCCCGACAAACTAGGGCGTGTCTGAATACTCCGAGTGGAACAGATTGTGCCGATTTTTTGTCCCAAGCAAGGAAGTTTTGTGCAGGCTTACCGGGGGTAAGTCAAACAAAACTGACGCAGCAGGGGGCGAAAAGGCGGTGCAAGATGACCTCAAGCGGGTTTTCAGATACGCCCTAAGCAAATGTCTGGCTGGCTTATGAATTTGGGTACCTATTCTTATGTATCTTCGTTCCCCGTTGCGCTGCACGCTACATGGGATGCGGCAGCTTGTCTGACTGGCGGCGCAAGACCTCTAAGCTCAAGCTCTGCCCGCAGCATAGCTACAAAATGACTCTCCAGCTCCAGCTCGATTGCCTTTTTATAGGCGCCTGTCAACTCTTCGTCGGAAAGTCTTTTCATTCCCGGCTTCCGCCCTTTGCCCCGTTCGCGCTTTCCTCCGTGTCCTGAATCTCCAAAATAGCTACAACAGCTTTGCGATATTTCACGGCTTTCCGCGTTCCGTTAATCAAATTGGATAACCGATATTCCGGAATACCGTACAGACGGCAAAATTCCTTCTGATCCATCTCCAGCTCCGTCAGCCTTTTTTTGATCGCCCAGCCCAAGGAGGTTATCCCCTTTTTGCGGTTCATTGCGCCTCCTCCTTAATCACTGCCTCCAAAATGTGTTATAATTTGTTAGGCAACTGTGTTGCCATGTACTTATTATAACTTAAATAAGTAATTTTACAACCATAAAATACTTAAATTAGTATATTTTAAACACTTTTGGAGGGAGCTTTGAGGATGCAGACGATTTATGAACGAATCGAGGCACTCATTAAACAGAAAAAAATGACCAAAAAAGCGTTTTGCGAGGAGCTGAAAATTTCTACAGGAAATTTCGGCGACTGGAAACGCAATATTTCAGCGCCTTCCGCCAGAAAGCTCATCGAAATTGCAGGTTATTTTAATGTAAGCCTCGACTGGCTGATGACTGGCAAGGAACGCAGGGACTTCGGCAATGTCCGCGAGCAGGAAGCCGATTATTTTTTTGACAAAAAAGGGCAATTGAATTGCCGTCTGGAGGAGCTGCCGGATCGCGAGCGGACTTTCATAACGGAATATTTGGCGTTCAGCACCTACCGCAGACAGCAGAATGACGATTCCAGGCAACGCGATAGTGATAAGCCTCAGGCTGACGAATCCTAAAACCGTTACGGATCGCCATGCGCTGCTTTACCTCAATCTTCCAGTTAAAGAAAAGGACATCGACCATTCCGTGGAATGCAGGCGACGTCCTTCTTTTTTTGGCGTATCTTCGCGGTCGCGCCTGGAGCCTGGAACAAGCTAACCAAGCATTTGTCTGAACTGGCTGGGTGAAACGTTCGTCCAGCGCTTGAATTGCTTGCTGAATTGGGAAACGTCCCGGTAACCAAGCCGCTCCGATATAACGTCAATGGTCAATTGCCGATTGAGCAGCATCAGCTTGGCTTCCCTCAGCAGGAGAGTGGATAAATACTGTCGGGGCGACATGCCGAACACCCCTTTAAATACACGGTTGCAATACGCCACGCTGTAGCCAAGCTCTCTGGAAATATCCGCGATGCCTCCATGCGCCGCATCGGCTTGATCCGCGCTTTGGCGCTCCTCCACCAGCTTGGCAAGCTGGTCCGCAATCCGGGAGGCCAGGCCGTTTCCTCCGGCGGAATCGGAAAGCAGGCCGGGCGGAGGATTCTCCATAATAGCTCCAAGCGACGTCATCAGCTCAAAAGCAAGCGCAAGCACGCTCCATCTGGACGCCCCTTCATTCCGCGCGGCGGCAAGCTCATTCCCGACGGCGGCATGTGCGGCTTCCCCCGGCTTGCCATGTTGTGAAGCAGGCTCCACATGAGCTGCTATTTTTCCGGCTGCTTTGCACATCACTGGCGACAAGGCGTCGGCAAGCGGACTGCCTGCCTTGTGGCGCGTGGAAGCGATACTGCATAACGCCTGCCGCAGCGAAGGCTCGTCCACCTCGAAGTGAATACAGCAATAACGCATGGCGGATGAACCAACAGCGCTGCATGCATGATATTCATCGGGCTTCAGCAGAATCAGCTCGCCCGGCCCCATAACAAACGAATCCTTGTCGGTTTCGCACAGCTGCTGTCCCTCCATCACCATATTCAGCTCGAACAAGGGATGCTGATGGCGCTCATATGACCACCCCGGCAGCACCTTGCGCGCATGCGGGGCAAAAAGCTGGAGCGACAAGCGAAGATCCGGCTGTCTATATTCCGATAATACCGGAGATTTGGCATCCGGCTTTGTTTTCGGCATAAAAGTTTCCACCTCTATTCGGATTGCTATCTTCATTATAATAGGTTGCGGCCTCTATGGGTACGCTTTGTCCAAAAAGTGGATCGCTTTGCCCATCCCTGTCTCCTGAACTCCTTTGTAAGATGGTAGCAAAGATTGCAAAGGAGACTAACCATGGACAAATGGCAAAACGCAAGAAAACATCACAAAACGCCGTTTTTTAATGCCCATCATTCCCCTATCGGAGCTTTTTCCAGCTTTACAGTCGGGTTCCCCGGCGCAAGCGGAGGATTCGACATCGAACGGGCGCAGCCGCCCAAGGAAAATATTTATATAGCGCTAGAAGAGGAAAACGGCCGTTATGCAGCATTCCCGTTTTTTGAGGAATCCGAGGATGAAAGCAAGCGTTACGAGTCGGAGCAGGAGCATGACGACGGCTCCGCCCACTCCACAGGCCAGCTTCGTTCGCACCGGGAATCCGAAATTTCCCGTTATTTCGGGCCAGGCAGTGACACGTGGAAAGCAGGCGATTTGACCTTCACCCTGTATTCGCAGGTTTGCCCGGTTCCGGACCCCGCTTCCGGGGATGAGAAAGCGCTCAAATTAGCGGTTGTGCCAGCTATTCTGGCCGAGCTGACCGTTGACAATACAGCAGGAAAAAAAGCCCGCAAAGCCTGGTTCGGCTACGGCGGCTCCGATCCCTACAGCGTGATGAGACGTATTAACTCCGTTGACGATAAGATGGTTGGCGTAGGCCAAGGCCGTTTTTCGGCCATTGTGACACAGGATGCAGGCATCATCGCAGCACAGCATTTTTCCATCGACAAGCTGATCGAAAACGAGCATGAGGAGAACTATCAGTTTGGGCTTGGCAAGGTTGGCGCGCTCTTGATGGAAACGCCTGCGGGTGAAAAACGCACCTATCGTTTTGCGCTTTGCTTCTTCCGCGACGGCATTGTTACAACAGGCATCGACGCTTCTTACTGGTATACGCGTTATTTTGGCAGCATTGAAGAGGTTGGGGCTTACGCCTTGAACCATTTTGACGAGATAAAAGCAACTAGCCAAAAGGCTGACGAAATGCTGGACAAAGCAGATTTGTCACATGATCAGCGCTTTATGATGGCTCACGCGATTCGCAGCTATTATGGCTGTACCCAGTTCCTGGACTGGAAAGGCCAGCCGCTCTGGAACGTTAATGAAGGCGAATACCGGATGATCAATACCTTTGATCTGACCGTGGATCAGCTCTTTTACGAAATCCGCACCAATCCCTGGACGGTCAAAAACGAGCTGGAGCTATACGCCGAGCGCTACAGCTACCGCGACGAGGTTCGTTTTCCTGGCGACGAAACGCTCCATCCCGGCGGCATAAGCTTTACGCATGATATGGGCGTCGGCAACGACTTCTCCCGTCCCGGCTATTCCTGCTACGAGCAAGCAGGCCTTGACGGCTGCTTCTCCTATATGACACATGAGCAGCTTGTCAACTGGGTGCTTTGCGCCGCTGTTTATGTAAATCATACGGGCGACAACGATTGGCTGGCCAAAAGACTGCCTCTGCTGGAGGAATGTCTGGTCAGCATGATGAACCGCGATAATCCTGACCCGGCGAAGCGAAACGGCATTATGGGCCTTGACAGCTCCCGCTGCAAGGGCGGCGCGGAAATCACCACCTACGACAGTCTTGACCAGTCGCTTGGGCAAGCGCGCAACAACAGCTATCTCGCCAGCAAATGCTGGGCTGCCTACATCGCGCTGGAGAAAATTCTGGGCGACAACGGACGTGCAGAGCTTGCCGCTGCGGCAGGCCGCCAAAGCGAGCTGTGCGCAGCCTCCATCGCCTCTTACATGACGGAAGGCGGCTACATTCCGGGCGTTGTTGGCGAAAACAACGATTCCCGCATCATCCCTTCCATCGAAGGTCTTGTGTTCCCTTATGCATTTGGCTGTCCGGAGGCATTGGAGCGTAACGGCCGTTATGGCGACTACATCCAGGCTTTGTCCAAGCATTTGGGCACGGTGCTGACAGAAGGCATCTGCTTGTTCCCGAACGGCGCTTGGAAGCTTTCCTCCACCAGCAACAATTCGTGGCTCAGCAAAATTTATCTTTGCCAATTCGTGGCACGCCATATTCTGGATCTGGCATGGGACGAAAAAGGCCGCAAGGCCGACGAAGCGCATGTTTCCTGGCTGCTTGCTCCACAAAATGCCTTCTGGAGCTGGAGCGACCAGATCCTGTCCGGCACGGCGGTTGGCAGCAAATATTACCCGCGCGGCGTAACCTCTATCCTTTGGCTGGACGAGAAGCAGGCGCAGTAAGCTGTCCGTTTTTTCGCACCCCTTTGGGAGTAACCGTAAAATAAATATTTACACGTTAGGCACAATATGCTAATCTGTTTCAAACGCTTTGACGAGAAGAGTAAACAGGTTAGTTCTCCGCAGAGAGCTCCGGCAGCTGAAAAGGAGCGTGGACGGCCCGTTGAACCAAGACTCCGAGCCGCACATCGGATTCATTAGAAAATGATGTGACAGACGCCCCTGTTATCGGGCATGAGTAAGGAATATATCATTACTCGCGAAGGTCAATATGGCGACATATTGATAAATACGGGGAGGCACCGCGATAATCGCCCCCGGGACTTAAATCCCGGGGGTGATTTTTTTATTTTAGGTGTTTAGTAAAAAAGGACGGAGGGCTAACCTATGAAAATGGATGCTTGGAAGGAACGATGGAAATACCCCGCTATCCTTCTTTTGGGTATCGGAGTATCGAACCTGGGCTCGTGGGTTTATTTTATAGCGCTGAATCTAATTATTTTGGATATGACAAATTCTCCGCTAGCTCTCTCCATTCTGTACATTATGAGCCCGCTGGCCGGGCTGATCACCAACATTTGGGCAGGCAGTCTTGTTGACCGGGTCAATAAAAGAAGCTTGATGATTGTGCTTGATTTTGTCAGAGCCGGCGTCATATGTGTTTTGCCGCTGATGCAGTCGGTATGGATGATTTTTGGCGCGGTGCTGATTATTCAAATGGCTAGCCGGCTGTTTGGGTTAGGCTCGTTTGTTTATATAACCAAGCTAATACCGAAAACGTTAAGGCCACGCTTCAATTCGCTTAACTCCTTGCTTGGTTCAGGCGCTTTTTTGCTTGGCCCTGCTATCGCGGGTTTATTGTTTATGTTCGGCACTCCGCTAGCTGCTATTTATATCAATGGCGCTGCTCTGTTTTTTTCAGGAATGATCACCTTTTTGATGCCAAATCTTGAGGACGGGAAGCTCCAAAAGGAAAGTGAAGCTGCGAAATTTTCCATCCATGCGATCAAAAGCGATTTTCAACTGGTGTCGCGATATTACCGGAAGCATCTCCTGGTTATGGCCGTTTGCTTGACTTTTGCCGGATTAATGGTCGTTATGGCGTCAGCCGTTGATTCGCTGGAAGCGGCGTTTTCTACAATGGTATTAGGTTTGAACGAAGGGGAATACGGCTTTCTCGTCAGTATTGCAGGCGCAGGCATTTTAATAGGCGCTTTATGCAACGCCTCCATCGTAAAGCGAGTTTCACTAGCGGCGCTGATCAGCATAGGTTCGATCGGAAATGTTATCGGCTATATCATTTATGCTTTTTCGCATTCTATAACCGTTGCGGGAATTGGTTTTTTTGTACTGGCTTTTTTCGTCTCGTTTGCCAACACGGGCTTTGCAACGTTTTATCAAAATACGATTCCGGTAGAAAATATGGGCAGAATTGGTGGCATCAACGGATTTATCGAGTCGGTGCTTACGATTATTATGACCGTTTTGTTCGGGGCAATGGCGCAATATTTTTCGATCAGGGGCGTAATCGTTGGAGGAGTTTTGTTTATGCTGGTTTTAGCCTTTGTGCTTTCGGCGCTTATTGTAAAGACTTCAAGAACAATGGTCCAAAAGGAACATTCAAAACTCTCCCTTTAACCTGCTTGCAACTAGCAACTAAACAAAACGGTCATTAATGACCGTCAGAGGCTTAATTTTCCAGATTTGCAATGAGCAACAGTCACCCGTGTCCTTTAGAACCCCAGGGAGTCGTAAATACCGTTATTTTGAGGGTTTAACGGTCGCCAATGTCCTTTACAAAGTGACAAAACATAATAAACAGCTTCTAAAGGTCAGCGATGTCCGCTAGAGTAAATAGAACTCCGAGTCCGCTAATCAAAATGAACAAAAAAGCTTCAGCGATGGGGGTAAAATGTGAATGAGGACTAACTTGTAAAAGATTTTTCCGAGCGTTGATGTTCCCCGATTCCCTGTATGGCAAGGGGTGATGGCGACAAGCGGGAACGCAAATCTTGAAGTGCTCTAAAAATCTTGCTTCGCAAGTAGCTCTGAAAAAACCTTGCTTCGCAAGCAAATGTGCTTTATTCCCGACCGCTTCACTCCCTTGATTGCTTGCTTCTATTGTTCAGCTTTGAGACTCATCTCTCCGCATCCGCGTGCGATAACGAGGATGCTCCGGCAGCATGGCGGAAAGCAGCTTTTTTACAGCGGAATGAGTAGAATTGAAGATATGATCCTTGTCCTGAAAGCTGTCAACGATTTCTCCCCGCTCCATCACCGCAAGCTTGTCGCACAGAGTATAAGCCGCTTTAATATCATGCGTAATAAACAGATAGGAAAGTCCAAAATCCTTTTTCAGCTTATTTAGCAAATCCAGAATATACGTTTGATTAACCATATCCAGACTGCTTACCGATTCATCCAAAACAATCAGCTTTGGCCTTAACGCAATCGCCCTGGCAATCGCAATTCGCTGCAGTTGGCCTCCGCTGAACTGATTGGGATATTTCGTCATATCCTCTGCCTTCAAGCCTACCGTTTCAAGCAGCTCGCCAACTTTAGCTTTTTGCTCCCGCTGCGATAATCGTTCATAATTTTCCAGCGGCTCGCCAATAATTTGCTCCGCAGTCAAACGGGGATTAACGGCAGAATAGCTATCTTGAAAAACCGCCTGCAAGTCCCTTCGCAGCGCTCTTTTTGCTGACCCATGAACCTTATAAAAATCATGTTCCTGAAACAAAACTTGGCCGGTTTGCGGCTTTTCCATGCCGAGAATCACTTTTCCCAATGTGCTTTTCCCCGCGCCGCTTGTCCCCAGAAGACCCAGACATTGCCCTTCCTCCAAGGTTAGTGAGACATTGGAAAGCACAGGGGCCTGCCTGGAGGACGACCAAAACGTTCTGTTTTCGCGGTAGGCGTGAGTCACCTCTTTGACTTGAAGCAGCATGTCGTCCCCCCCTATCTATTATATTTCGGTTCATTTCGGATAAGCTTTGGTCTTGCATGGAGCAGTTTTTGGGTATAGGGATGCTTGGGATGGTCGAAAAGCTGGAACACATCCGCCCTTTCGACTATTTCGCCATGCTGCATCACGGCCACCTCGTCCGCAAGCTCCGATATAACGCCCAAATCATGGGAAATGAGCAAAATTGCCATCCCATGCTCCACACGAAGGCGATCCAGCTCTTTGAGCACCCCAAGCTGATTGACCACATCCAGCGCCGTGGTGGGTTCATCGGCAATAACGACCGCAGGGCGAAGACTCATGCAAATGGCAATCATGACCCGCTGCAGCATCCCTCCGCTGAGCTGAAACGGATATTTGTTCAGCAGACTGGCGGGGTCAGGCAGGTTCACCGCTTCCATGGAGCTGACAGCGAGCTCCAGCGCCTGCTTTTTGGTCAAGCGGGTGTGTGTGCGAATCGTTTCGATAAAGGCATCGCCAATCGGATACACCGGAGTAAAAGCGCTCATCGGATTTTGCATAATCATGGCTATTTCCTTCCCACGAATTTGCCGCATTTCCTCCTCATGCAAGCCGCTCAGCTCGCGTCCGTTCAGCTTGACGCTGCCTTCAACGCTTGTTTGCCTGGGGTCCAGTAGCCGCAGCAGGGCATTGCATGTAACCGATTTGCCGCAGCCGCTTTCCCCGACAAGACCTAGCACGCTTCCGCGTTCTATTTCAAAATGAATATTCCGGACTAGCGGAGTCATCCCTTGCTTAGACTTTACATGTACATGCAAGCCGCTAACTTCCAATGCTTTGTACGCTTTTTCCACCTTGACCCCATCCCATTCACATCCGTCGTTTGACCCCGAATCGCTCAGACAACGCTTCGCCCAAAAGATTAAAGGATATGACCACTAACAAAATCATCAAGCCCGGATAAAGCATCAGCTCCGGATGGCTGCGTATAAAGGCTTTACCTTCATGGATCATGGCTCCCCATTCCGGTGTTGGCGGCTGAATACCGAGTCCCAGAAAGGATAGCGCTGAAATATCCATAATCGCCCAGCCCATTTCAAGCGTTCCCATGACCAAAATAGGCGGCAGCACGTTGGGGAGCACATGGCGCCTGATCACCTTCCACTCCGAGGAGCCGCTGATGCGGGCGGCCGCAATAAACTGCCGCTCCTTCAGACTAATAACCATACCGCGGAACATGCGGGCGTAATAAACCCATTGCACCAGCATCAGCGCCAGCACTACCTGCCCCAGGCCGGGGCCAAAAATGCCAACCATGCCTAATACAAGTACAAGATTGGGAACGGTCATCACCGCTTCGCAAAAGCGCATCAGCCAGGCATCCAGCCACCCGCCTCTGTAGCCGGAAATAACGCCAACCACCAAGCCGATGCCTAAAGAAGCGATAAAAATCAGAAAGGCCAGTCCAAGCGATATGCGGGCTCCATGCAATAAACGTGAAAAATTGTCGCGCCCCAAATGGTCCGTCCCTAGCCAATAGTCCCCTGAAGGAGGCTGCAGCTTAATCGCCAAATTCACCTTAACAGGATCATGCGGAGAAATCCATGGAGCAAAAAGCGCCACCATAGCAAAAAGAAGCAAAATAACCGAGCATACGGCAATGGCTTTCCGATCCCTCAGAATAGCGCGTAGTTTTGCAATCACGATTCGCTTCTTCCTTTCAGGGAAATTCGGGGGTCCATGTAGAGCTGAACCAGATCGGCAATGAGGTTGCAAATAATAAACAAACAAGCTGCCAGAAACACGTAACACTGAATAACGGGAATATCCCGGTTAAAAATCGCGTCTACAAAATAACGCCCGAACCCCGGCCATGAAAAAACCTGCTCCACAATGATGGCGCCGGTCAGCAATTTGCCTACGTTCATGCCAAGTCCCGTTATGACGGGAGCAATCGCTATTTTCAGCACATGCTTGACCATAATGATGCGTCCTTTGATACCGCGCGTCCTCGCATACATGACGTAAGGCTCCTGCAGCTGCTCCAGCACGCTGGCGCGAAGCAGCCGGGTATAAATCGCAATCAGCGCAAGCGACAGAGTAAGCGTTGGCAGCACAAGATGCAGCCATGAGCCCCTGCCTTCAACGGGGAGCAAATCCAGCTTGACGGAGAAAAAAAACACCAGCAAATAACCAAGCCAAAACTGGGGAATCGACGCGCCGATATAGGAAAGTCCTCTGCTAACGTAATCAATCACACTATTTTTGTAGACAGCGGACAAAAAACCAAGCGGTATGCTGACGATAATCGCAAAAAAAATGCTGCTGACGGCTAGCTGCGCCGTCGCAGGCATTTTGGACACGACCTCATCCCATACCGGCTCATTCGTTACATAGGATACGCCAAAATCAAGCTGCGCCATCTTGACAACGGTGCGCCCATACTGAACGAGCAGCGGCTGGTCCAGGCCAAATTCATGGCGCTTCTGGGCCAGCAGCTCCTCGGTCGGATGGATATGGGCAGCGGTTAAATAAGCCTCCGCCGGGTCAACGGGCGATACATGAATCAGAATAAATGTAATCAAAATCGTAAAAAGAATAATGGGAACGATTGCGAGCAATCGTTTCCCAATGTAGATAATCATGTATGTCCTCCCTGCCGGCTGCTTATTGCTGGCTGATGTCTATGCCTTCAAACGGATGTTCATCCCTATTTCCAGGGAAGGCAAACTCCGTCACCTTCTTTTGAAGCACAACGGTCTTTTTAATATACGAAATAGGCATAATCGCCGACTGCTCCTGCAGCGTGGTCAGGATAGAGCTGTACAGCTCCTGGCGCTTCATCTCGTCCGTCGAGCCCAGCGCCTCACGGATTTGCCCATCCAGCTCGCCCTTCATCGGCAAGCCTGCATTGGCCTCCGCAACGCCCCAGCCTTTTTCCGCCACAACATTAATGAAGGAATGCGGATCATACGGCGCTCCATAGTTGCTCCAGAAATCAAGATCGTAGTCGCCGGCCTTGCGGCGCTGAATCTGAGTGGTGAGCTCAAGTCCCGTAATATTCAGCTTAACGCCGATTGCGCTCCATTCCGCTTGCATCGTTTCAGCCATCGCTTTTTGAAGCGGATCTGTTTTGTCAAAAATCAATTCCAGCTCCAGCGCTTGACCATCCTTCTCGCGGACAGCTTTGCCGGATGGCAATACCCAGCCTGCTTCCTCCAGGTAAGCAGCCGCATGCTCGGGATTGTATTCAACAGGCTTCACATCAACCTTTGTCGTATAAGGGAAGTTTTGGGACAAAATAGTATCCGCCTTCTCCTCCAGCCCCAGCGTGATACCTTCTACCATCTGCTCCTTGTTGAAGCCGGCATGCAACGCCTGGCGCACCCGCAAATCAGCAAGAATAGGGTTTGTTGTATTCAGCAGCAAGCTTCTTGTTGCCACCGGCTCGGACAATGCCGTTGTATATTTGCCGGACTCCTTGAGCTGATTAAAAGCATCCATGCTGATGACGCCTTCGCCAAAAATCAAATCAAGCTCGCCTTTTTCAAAAGCAAGGACGCGAGTTTCCGGATCGGGAATAATTTTGACGGTGATTTTATCGATTTTTGGACTTTCGCCCCAATAATCAGGGTTGCGGGTAAATACCGCATATTCGTCCTTTTTATATTCTGCCAATATCCAGGGACCTGTTCCAACGGGCTTCTCTATGCCTTTGGAGGTATCATCGCCCGCCGGGAAACCCGCTTCGCCAAGGAAGCGAACAGGACGAACAAGCGAAAGATCCTGAATGGCCGGATAATACGCTTGCTTCAGCGTCATTTTGAACGTGTATTCGTCAACCGCCTCTGTTTTGTCCAGCATATTGATAACGCCAAGCCAGCTATGCAAATTGGCATTTTTCATAACGGCGTCAAAATTGCGTTTGACGATTGCCGCGTTAAAAGCCGTTCCATCAGAAAACTTCACATTCTGACGCAGCTTGAATGTATATTCCTTGCCATCGTCCGATATGCTCCAAGATTCAGCCAGCATTGGCTCAAGCTTGCCTCCGGCTTTGTAGCCGACGAGCGGCTCATAGATCATAGATTGGGCAAATAGCTGTGAGGGATTATAGGCATGGGGATTCATTGGACCAACGTCGCGCGGCCAGGATAGCGTAATGGCCTTTTCTCCTGCGACTGCCGACTGATTACCCGTTTCATTTGTTGAGCCCGGGCTGCCTTCCTGCTTGCTGCAAGCCATTAGCAGCGTTGATAGAAGTATCATCAAGGCAGCGATAGATAGCAGCGTCTTCTTGGTTGTCATCCTCATCTTGTCTTTTGCTCCGTTTCGGTTAAGTAATAATGATTCTCATTAATAATAGTGAAAAGCATTCATGCTGTCAATATGCGCGAAACAACAAACGGCTTTGTACCCCATGCAGGATAAAAGCCGTTTTGAAATAAATGAAGGTTATTGGTTAATTGCGATTTTCCAGCAGCAGTGAAGTAAAGGTGTCTAGCTGCTGCTCCAGCGAATAGGGGTCCTCCATCAGGAACTCGTCATCGTAAGCATTGCCATACAGATAAACCTGGTTTTTCTGAACGGCGGGCACCAGCTTCCAAATATTGCTCTGCATCGATTCTTCGAGCAATTCCTTATCGCCATTATAGACAAAAATATGGTCCCCCAGATAAGTAGGCAGCACCTCCAGCGAAATGGCTTCAAAACCATCCTTCATATCCAGAGCGCTTTGCGTTGGCTGCAGCTGCAACGTTTCATAGATTGTTGGCGCACCGTAATTGCCGCCTTTAGCGGCAAGCACGTAAACGACATTTTGGCTAAACTGAATGACGGATACGGTTTCGCCTTCCTTAACGGCACCTTTAATCTTCTCCCTGGCGGCTTCAGCTTTTTTCTCGTATTCCGCGATCCATTGTTCCGCTATATCCCTCTTACCAAACACATCACTGATCCGTTTGAATTTTTCCAGCGGTTCAACCGTAGACTCTCCTTCCCAATAAGGTACATATACGGTCGTGCCGATTTTTTCGTATTGCTCCAGCTCCTTGTCCACCGATACCAGAATCAGGTCAGGCTCGAGCTCCGTCATCCTCTCAAGGTCCAGAGGAAGGTCGCCTAAATCCTCAATGCCTGCCAACGTCTCCTCGGTGACCCCCGCTTTATCGAACCAGCCTTCATCCAACATAATATGTTTAACCCCGACCGGCTTAATGCCGAGCTTTAGCAGATGGCCCATATATTGATCGGCTACTATGCGTTTAGGATTGGCCGGAACCACGACATCGCCGCGCGGCGTAGATATTGTTCTTGTTTCAGCCTCTGCCGCCGTTGCTGTAGACGACGGACCGGAGGACGGAGCTTCACTTGTTCCGCTGCTCCCTCCAGTAGCGGAACAAGCAGACAGAATCAGACTCCAGGCTAACATCATAACTATGGCAACTTGCTTATTTCTCTGTTGCATATACGTTTCTCTCCCCTTTATATAATGAAAATGATTTTCAATATCATTATAAAAGAGAGGTTGTTTCTTTAAAAGGGCATTTTCTGATATGAGCAAGGGCAATTTCTGATCGTTGTCAGCCCCCGCGCCATTAATGCGAAAAGCGAGAGGCGTGCAGGCAGCATGCTTTTTGAAGCTGCGGCTAAAAGAATGGGCGTCGGGAAAACCAACTTGCTCGGCAACCTCCTGAAGCGTCATCTCGCTGCCAAGCAGCAATTGTTGAGCCGTTTGTATTCTGAGCTTATTCAAATACTGGATGGGACTAAGACCCAGCTTGTTTTTGAACAGACGGGACAAATGCCCTTCGCTGCAATCCAGAAAGAAGGAAATCGCGGTTAGCGAAACCGGCTCACGATAATGCTCATGTATGTAGCGTATGGCTTGACTTACTCTGTCCGGCGATTCCGGCTCCACCTCCTGCAGTCGAAGCTGCCAGAGCAGCTCGTGGATAAACTGCTGAAAGGTGGCTTTAGCCTGTAGCGAGCCAAGCTCTGACGCGCTGTTCCATTGGGCATACATGCTTACAAGCCGTTCATATAGCTTAACGGGATAACGGGGCCCAAATTCGTAATGGAACAGAAACGGATTGTCGGCCTCCGCCAGCTCGACAATTGCCGAAGGACATGAGGAAGTCAATACAGCTTTGTACAGCACCATGTACATTTGAAGCGACTCTATAGCATGTACCCGCAGCCTTGCCCCTTTGCCTCCATGAAACAGCCGGTAAACGCCTGCCGAATAACTTTTTTCGTCCAAATTCAGCAGTGCTTGTCCTTTAGTCATATACAGAAAAACGCTGCACGGAAAACGGTAATCCGCCAGCTTCTCCCCACGCTGCAGAGTCATCAGTCTGACATCCATTATTTTAATATAGGCATGATTCCATACTTTAATTTGATTATTTAATCTCATTCCAAACCCCTGCTTCCTGAAGCAGCTCGCCAAGCAAGTCAAGCTGTCCTTCAATTGAAATGGGATCAAAATAAGAAATTTGCTCATGACTCAGCTCGAATACCCGGTTGCCCGCAACGGCGGGAAGACTTCTCCATCCTTCCCTTCCCTCAATCTGACGTATGCCTTCGCCTTCATTCACCACAAAAATGTAATCTGCTTCCCACGCATAGTCATTCAATGCACTAATGGGCAGATTTTGCCTGATTTGATCGCCGTTATCGATGAGCCTTTGCACCATTAACGGCGGGTTAAAGCGAAGACCGCGATAAATGCTCCATCCTCCTCTGCCGTAATTATCGCCAAACACGGCAAACTGGCTTCCGTTGCTCTGGATTCTAAGAATAACTGCAGTTAGCTGTTCCGTAGGGACGCCAGCCTCCTTCAGCTTCCGACGGATGGCTGACGCTTTCCGTTCATAACGGACAATAAACCGTTCCGCCGCTTGCGGGTTGCCGACAATTCTGCCCAGCATGCGTGTTTCTTCATAGAGATGACGATGCCCGTCGTATGGAATAAACACCGCTGGCGCAATGCTCTGCAATTGCTCATAATGATGGCGGTTATGGTCGTTCAGCAGTATCAAATCAGGCTTAAGGCCGGCAATCTGCTCCAGCGTTGGCGAAACGCCAAGATCAACCGTTTGTGCTTCGCGCTCCCTCAGAAAAGCGCTGCCTCCCCACCAGGTCAGGTTCGCCCCGACAGGAGTGACGCCCATTGCTATAACCGTCCCGCTGTAATAAAGCGCAACGATACGCATTCCATCACGTTTCCGGCTGGCATATTGCTTTGGCGATTCACCAACAATTTGCTTAAAGCGGCGGCTAAAATAATACACATCCTGATACCCCACGCTGCTTGCAATGCCGTTTAAGGTTCCATTCCAGGAAACAAGCTGCCGCTTGGCCCGGTTTATGCGCAATCTGGCGATATAGTCCAGCGGATTCAACCCCGTCATCTCCTTAAACATGGAGGTGAACTGCCTAAGTCCGCTATTGGCCTTCAGCGCTAGCTGTGTGACGGAGTAATCCTGTGTCGGGTCGCTATGCAGCATGTCCAATATGCGGTTAAGCTCCGCATACGGGGCTTCCTTGCTTAGCCAGTTCCGCTGGTACAAATAAAACAGAAGCTGCTGCAGCAAAATATGTCTCTCAAAGGCTGCAAGCTCATGGCTTGCGCTGTCGCAGGCAAGCAGCTCCTCCAGCATTCTTTTCCAGCGACTGAAGGGTTCGATATCCAGCTTTCCGTAAAAAGGAAACGGCAATGATGTGTCCGCAGCGTTGTTGCTCCCAACAATGGCAGCATCCAGCTCCAAAAGGCAATAGGATAACCCTGCCTTGTCGTCAGGGTTCATTTTTATGACACCGGAAGGCGGAAGAAGAAAACAGCCTCCCTTACGAAGCCGGTAATATTTTCCTTCCAATTGACCGGCGCCGTTTCCGCTCATGATAGCAATCAGCGTATGCTGGGTTGGAAATTGCTGAACCTCTCCGCTGCCCGGCTCGCAAGTGACTAATTGAATGTCTTTTAGACTGTACAGCCATTTATCAAGCGACAGCTTCAACATCTCGGCCAATGGGATACCCTCCTTCCAGCATTTCTAGTTGAGAATAAGAATCAATGATTTTATTGTAACGAAAGTAAAGCAGCGTTTCAATTATTATCTTAAGCTAATCTATTAAGCGGATAATCAGAAAAATGGCCTTGTGGGTACAAAAAAAACGATGCCCTCTTTTGGTAGAGAGCATCGGATCGCATTCGCATTCCTGTTTTGCCTTATTTTTAGTCTTATGGCAGCTGTAATAGAAGCTCGGTAATGGAGTCGATTTGTCCATTGATTGATATGGGATCGAAGTAGTAGTAGCTTTTGCCGTCCAGCTCAATAACGCGTCCTTCCTTGACCGCAGGAATCGATTGCCACAACGCTTTTTCCTGAATTTCATCAATGCCTTCGCTTTCTTTGGAAACAAAAATGTAGTCCGCGTCGGCTACGAATTCGGGAAGCAGCTCCATGGATAGCTGCTGCACTAATCCCAGACCGTCCTTCTCCAGCTCCTCTTTAATTTTATCCGGCTGCTGAAGCTTTAACCCTTCATAAATCGACCAGCCGCCACGGCCATAGTTTTCGCCAAACACAGCAAACTGGCCGCCTTGCCCTTCAATTCGGATGATAGCCGCTTTAGCGTTTTCATCCACCTTGCCAGCCAGCTTCGCGCGAGCGGCCGCCGCTTTTTCCTCAAACTCGGCCAGCAGCTTATCGCCAACTTCCGGCTTGCCGAGCAGCTCTGCAATCAGCTTAGCGTCTTCGTAGACGTTTCTTTTGGCGTCATAGGGAATCAAAACGGTTGGCGCTATTTCGGACAGTTGGTCATAATCCGCTTCGTTATTGTTGTTGACGATAATCAAATCAGGTTCAAGTGCAATAACGGCCTCCATAGACGGCGGGCCGCCGACATCAACAATGCCGTCGCCCTCCAGCTCGGCCAGATATGGACTGCCGCCCCACCAGGTCAGGTTTGCGCCAACCGGCTTAACGCCAAAGGCAAGTAAAATATGATGGTAATACAATGACACAATTCTTTTTGGCTCTGCCGGAATTTCTACGTCCCCTTTAACCGTGCTGACAACGCGTGTTCCATTCGAGGACTGACTTTCCGGCGACGGCGATGCAGCAGCTTCCGTTGAAGCCGCAGTCTCAGTCGCGGGAGAAGCCCCTGCTCTGGCATTCTCCCCATTTCCTCCACCAATCGCGCCGCCTCCACACGCGGCTATAAACAACATTAAACTCGCCATCAGGATGGCGGACACCCTTTTTCTCATCGACCCAGCCTGCATTCTGTAACCCTCCATTTTGATAATAGTTCTCATTTGTAGCCTAGTATACGAAAAAAAAGGAGGAGCTAGCAATGGATATTCTGGATTAATTGTTGCGATTTCTGATGGGTATTTGTTTTTTTGTGCAGGTTTGTTAAGCTGTTGAGTATGATTCGCAGCGTAATTAGCAGGCGACAGGGGGAGATCATGATAGTGAATAAACAATTGATTGCGGCGGCAGAACGAGGGGATACAACTGAGGTATTGAAAATGCTGGAGGCCGGGGCTGACATTGGGGCACAGGACGAAAAAGGCAGAACAGCGGTTGTAGCCGCAACGTACGGCAATCATGTCGATACAGTGGAGGCGTTAATTGCACAAGGCGCCGATATAAATATTCGCGACAACATGCTAAACAATGTGCTGCTGTATGCCGGAGCATCAGGATACCTGGATATTGTGAGGCTGGCGATTGGCGCGGAAGCTGATACAACTCTGACCAACCGTTTTGGCGGAACTGCACTTATTCCCGCTGCTGATCGCGGTCATGTTGAGGTTGTAAAAGAACTGCTGGAGCATTCGGATGTCAAAATAGATCATATAAACAATTTAAACTGGACGGCATTGCTGGAGGCCGTCATTCTCGGCGACGGCGGAGAGCGGCATCAGACGATCGTCAAGCTGCTGCTGGACTATGGAGCCGATCCTGCTATCGGCGATGGTGACGGCATAACTCCATTGGTGCATGCCAAGGCACGGGGCTATAAGGAAATAATTAAACTGCTGGAAGCTGCCAGCCACTCATAAACGGTTGAAGTAAAATGAGTATAAAAAAGGAGTGAAGTCTATGACAACAATTGCGTGGGATGACTTCATGAAGGTCGAATTGCGTGTTGGCCGCATTATCCAGGCCGAGCCTTTTCCCGAAGCACGAAAGCCAGCGTATAAGCTGCTGCTGGATTTTGGGCCGGAGGTTGGGCAGAGGAAATCAAGCGCCCAGATCACCGGGCTTTATACACCCGATTCCTTGTTAGGCAAGCTGGTAGTAGCCGTGGTCAATTTTCCGCCAAAGCAAATTGGATCATTCATGTCTGAATGCCTGGTTACGGGGTTTCACAATGAGCAAGGAGATGTTGCCTTGTGCGTGCCAGACCAATCGGTGCCGCTTGGCACTCGCTTGCTTTGATGGCACTTTAATTTGCGTGAACGTTGATGTATGACATGCTATATAAGTTGAACAAAAGAAAAGTAGCGACAGGCCAGAGTGTGAGGGGTTCTGGAGAAAAGCATATGCTTACGAAGTAACGTTCTTCCAGAACGTTTTAAGCGGTCGCATGTGTTCCCGGATTTCACCATTTGAAACTATCATTCAGGGAAATCTGGGAACAACTGCGATCGGAAGAACTTTTCACACGCCGGCCTACACCGCTGAAACTCTTTCGCGCCCGGCATTGGTACTCCAACATTTTAGGCTTAGCTGATTTGGAAATGGAAAATGGCTTGAAGCTTTTACTAATGAATTGGGGCGAGAATCATAAACCAATCAATGATGGGGCGGTATTTAGTCTATACTCTCCTGACATCAAACAAGCCCATGAATCACTGAAGGCGCGTGGCGCCACGGTGGATGAGGTCGCCCGGTACGGAGCGGATTATTGGGGTTTTCATGTCACTGATTCCGAGGGAAATTTAATTTTAATCATTGATCAAGCCAGTTAATAACTGCTCTAACAGCCTTGCAGCACCTGCATAATGCTATTATTTCTAACCAATAGTAACTACCAAAAAGGCTTCTAAAGTGACAGAAGCCTTTTTGGAGTGTCCATCCGATCAGTTCTTTATTCCCCCGCCTTCTCCAGCTCCATACAAGCCAGCACAAAAGCGCCGACGCCATGAAGGTCGTTGCTGCTGGTTGGGCGGGTGACATAGTTTTCATAGTCGCCCGCAGGGGTGCCGATGCAAATATCAGGCAGCTCGACACGTCCGCTTTCGTCCACCAGCAGGACGTTGATCAAGCCTTCGTAGCCGCGCCGCGCGGCTGCAAGCTCTTCCTCGCCCGCCAGTCCCAGACGGCAGGCCTTCGCCAATGTATAAACAAACAGCGCCGTGCATGAGGTTTCCAGCCAGTTATCCTCCAGATGTCCCTTGTCAACGACCTGGTACCACAGCCCGGTAGCCTCGTCCTGATATTGAACAAGCGCTTTAGCCAGAGAAGCCAGCTCTGCCTGCAGCTCTTGCTTTCCTTCTGCGCCATCCTCCAGCTCATCAAGAAACTGGGCAACAGCCAGCCCGTACCACCCGATTGAGCGCCCCCAAAATTCCGGCGAACGGCCTGTCGCCGCGTCTGCCCAAGGCATTCGCCGGCTTTCGTCCCAGGCATGATAAAGCAAGCCCGTTTCGTTATCCTTCATCGCATGACGCATAAGCCTTTCCTGATGCAGCGCTGTTGCGCGCAAGCCGTCATCGCCATACGCATTAGCATATTTCAGAGCAAAAACCCCGCCCATATACAAACCGTCAAGCCACATATTGTAAGCATATTTATCCTTGTGCCAAAAGCCGCCTTCGCTCGTCCGGTTCAGCGTTTGGAACAGGGACCGCAGCTTTTCCAGCGCAACCCGGTATTTCCGCTCTCCGTAACGTTCGTCAAGCCGGAACAGCAGCAGCCCCGGCTGAATGGCGTCCAGCTCATCGCGGGCAAACGCAAAATTGCCATTTTCGTCAATCAGCTTGTCCACATACCTTTTAATGTAAGCCTCGTACCGCTCGTCGCGATTAACAAGCCATAGCTCCTCCATTCCGCACAGGAAGACGCCCTGATGATAATGCCAACGGCCAGCGGGCGGCAGCTCCTCGGGCAAGTAACTCGCCATAAGCGAATCACAAGCCGCGGCAGCCCAATCCATCGGTGAATAATTAGCCTTCTCCGTCATCCCCTACACTCCTCGTCCAGTATCTTTTTTCCGACTCGTCAGCCCTTGATGGAGCCAATTAAAGCCCCTTTGGCAAAATGCTTTTGCAAAAACGGGTAAACCACCAAAATCGGCATCGTCGCCACAACAATAACCGCCATTTTGATCGTCTGGTCCGGAGGAGGCACCGCCGTATCCAGATCGGAGCTGTAATCCAGTCCGCTCGCCAATACAACAATTTGCCGCAGCAGCACTTGAATAGGCCATTTGGCGTTATCGTTCAAATAAATAATCGCGCTTAAATAGGTATTCCAATACGTCACCGCATAAAACAGCGATATAGTTGCAATGGCGGGCATGGATAATGGCAGCACGATGCGGAACAAAATGCCGAAGTCGTTGCACCCGTCAATTTTAGCAGATTCCTCCAGCCCTTCGGGTATATTTTGAAAGAAATTTTTGAGGATGATTAGGTTGAAGGCGCTGATGGCCGATGGAATAATCAAGGCTGCATAGGAGTCAATTAAGCCAAGCTCCTTCACAACCAGAAACGTCGGAATCATTCCGCCGCTGAACAGCATGGTAAATACAACCATAAACATAATGACCCTGCGCCCGTCCAGATCGCGGCGCGACAAGCCATAGCCCATCAGGCACGACATCAGCATGCTGAACAACGTTCCTATAAGGGTTGTCCCGGCCGACACGCCCATTGCCCGGAATATCGTATCGGTGGAAAAAATAAACTTGTATGCGTCAAAGCTCCATATCGTGGGAATGAGTATAAATTTTTTGACCGCCATCTCCGCGCTTGTTGTAAAGGAGCCTGCAACAACATGCAGAAAAGGCAGGATCGTAATCAACGCAATAATGGTTAACAGCGAAAAGTTAACGATGGAAAACATGCGACCGCCAAATGACTTATCCTCTACCATGATTGACCTCCCGAACGGCCGGGGCTTAATAAACGCCCTCTTCTCCCATTTTTTTCGCCAGCTTGTTCGCCAGCATAACCAGGACCAGACCTACAAACGATTTGAAGAAACCAATCGCCGTGCTATAGCTGAACTGCCCTTGCCGGAGACCGGCGGTATAGACGTACGTATCAATAATTTCCGCGACCTCGCGGTTCATCGAGTTAAGCAGCAAATATACATGCTCGAAACCAAGCTCCAGCACGTCGCCGATTTTCAGAATCAGCAGAATAACAATGACGCTGCGAATCGCCGGAAGCGTAATATGCCAAACCTGGCGCAATCGTCCGGCGCCGTCCATGCGCGCCGCCTCATACAGCTGCGGATCAACGGAAGCGATAGCCGCCAGATAAATAATCGTTCCCCATCCCGCTTCCCTCCAGATGACTTGAAGGATATAAGTGGGCCTGAACCATTCCGTGCTAAGCAAAAAGTTGATTTTTTCAAAGCCGAAATAAACAAGAAGCTCGTTAATAATTCCACCGTCCGAGGTCAGCATAACAAAGCTGATGGATACGATAATGACCCATGACATAAAATGCGGCAAATAAACCAAGGTCTGAAACGTCCGTTTGAAAAAAGAAATCCGAACCTCGTTCAGCATCAAAGCCAATATAATGGGAATCGGAAAATAAAACACCAGATTCATCCCGAACAGCAGCAGTGTATTGACGAGGATGTTTAAAAAATCCGGCTCAGTGAACAATCGCTCGAAATGCTTCAGCCCAACCCAATCGCTGCCGGTAATGCCCTTGAACGGCCGGTAATCCTGAAGGGCAATGACCAGGCCCCCCATCGGAATATATTTGAAAATAATAAAATAAAAAATGCCGGGCACTATCATGAGATACAAATATTTGTTGCGCCACAGTCTTTTCTTAAGCTCGCTGCTTCGAGGCCGGGGAGCTTTTGGGCTCCGAATGACGATATCATCCATGCTGAATCTTCCTTTCTGCGGAAGGCTGGCTGCCTGGCCCCGTCCGTCCGGCCGGAATGGACGGAGCCTAATGACAGCAACTGTTTATACATGAGGTTGCTATTACTGCTTGCTATAAGCCGCGTTAAATTCCTCGATGATGGCGTCGCCGCCGCGTTTTTTCCAATCGCTTACCGCTTTCTCAAAGCCGGCTTTGTCAATGGAGCCGTATATATATTTGTAAGTAGCATCCTTGATCAGCTCCTGAAGCTCCGTCCCCTTCTGGGTGAACGTTGCGGAATCAAGCGCCGAGGTCGGGTCGTGAACAGCGATTTTTTCATTTTCCACAATGAGCTGCTCGGCGTGAATGCGCGCCGGCAAATCATGGTAGCCTTCATACATTCCGTTTGTTTCGGGCTCTCCGATGACGCTGTCCTTGAAGCCTTTGACCTCGCGCTCCGTAAGCTCCTGATTTTCCGTTGCTTTGGCTTTGTTATCCTGCACCGTGTAATGCACGCCATCCTGTCCCCAATACATCATATTGGCCACCTCGGGCGTCATCATTTTATCGAAAAAGGCCAAAATGCTTTTAAGCTCGGCTTCGTCCTTTATTGCGGATTTCGGGAAAAGCGCCACGTTGTTATAACCCGGAATCGCCCATGCAGCGAATTTGCCGTCCGGCCCCGCTACCATGCTATGCACATCTACAACGGCATCCGGCACGTTTTTGACCAGATCCTTCACCAGCGAGTTGACGTCCTGCATGGAGCCGATATAGACGCCCGCTTTGCCGCTTGTAAACAGACTAACCTGATCCGTTTTACTGGTTGCCGCAAAATCGACGTTCATCCATTTGTTTTCCCGTACTTTTTTCATAAAATCCATCGTGTCCATATATTGAGGAAATACAAACTCCGGCTGCAGCTGGCCGTCCAGTTCACCCCAGCTGTTTGGCGTGCCAAACCAGGCTGCTACTGTCTTGAACGCTCCATACACCAGATCATTGCGATCCGCAAGCCCAATCGTGTCCTGCTGACTGTTGCCGTCAGGATCGCCGGTTGTAAACTTTTCCAGCATGTTGTAAAGCTCGTCGACATTAGCCGGAGCCTGCAGCTCAAGCTTGTCGGCCCAGTCCTTGCGGTAAATCATCCCCTGACGGGCCAGCGGCCTGCCGATATATAGCGAATAAAGCTTGCCGTCCACCTTGGTATTGTTCAAAATCTCTTCCTTCAGCTTGCTCAGGTTGGGGAATTCACTGAGGTAAGGTCCGATTTCCCAGAACTGCCCTTCCCGGATCGCTTCCTTCATCTGAACGAAGGTCGCCTGGTTTTTCAAATACGTAACCTGTGGCAGAGACCCTGTTGCAAAAGACGTATTCAGCTTCTCCTCATAGGTGTCAGCAGGAAAAAACTGATACGTCAGCTTGGTGTTCGTAAGCTTTTCCACTTCGTTTTTAATTGTGTCGGGCGGCGTCTCCGCGATATTGAGCGGAAGCATGATCGTAATTTCTGTCGGTTTCTCCGGTTGATTTTCTCCCTGTTCGGCCGCCGCTGACGGGTTTGCCGAGCTTTCGCCTCCATTGTTCCCGCCATTGCTGCCTTTGCCTGAATTACCGCTTGAGCAAGCCGTCAGCACAAGAGTAAATGCAAGCACAATGCTGACCATCATGTAAAAGGATTTTGTCTTCATTAACCGTGACCCCTCCATTTAAACGTTGTGGTTGCTGCTCCATCAGGCTAACACCGTTTATCGGGGTACCGAAACAATCATTTTGGACATTGCCGCGTTTAAATCCCCTTTTGACGCAGCATCTGAGCTAATGATTATTGTGTTGAATGGGGACACCATCGGGACAGAAAAAGGCCCGATGGGCAGGTCGGATTATATTGGCGTGAATAGCATCTCTTGGCATCCGACGATTACGCAGACGCCGATTAAGCAGATGGGAGCAGCTCATACGATACGGCGGATTAAGCGGATAGAAATAATAGCTCCAGAATGAATAGCTTTATATGATAGGACGGATCAAGTAGGCGGGATTTGCTCATACGACACGACAGAGTAAATAGATGGGTAGCGGTAGCAATGAGAGGGTTCGAGGGGGGGTTACTGTATGTAACGGACCTTAGTGTCTATGCTTGACCCACAATGCTTCCAAAAAACTGGATGTTGAAAACATAGCTACCCAACGAAGGTTCTCTCCGTTAT
>NZ_LYPA01000051.1:32705-82569 GCF_001675045.1 Paenibacillus oryzae | reverse complement strand
TCCATTAAAGTGGATAGTTAACACTTCGACAGAGGCTTATGGAAATCCTTGTTAGTTAATTGGTCCGTCGTAGAAAAAAAACCGCCTGCAAGACGGAGGCGGCGGGCGCCTTGTTTTGCAGACGGTTTTGGGGTGCAAGGAAATAAAAAACCTCAGAAGCGCGCTATTGAGGAGGCGCGGCCGCGTATAGCGGCAAGGCTCTGCCCTTCCTTACTTAATAAATTTCACGCGGCCTTCAAGCGGTGCAAATTGCTTTTCGCCAGCAGGCGCTACCGGTTTGCCAAACGGCATTTGGGCAATCAGCTTCCAGCTTGCAGGAATGCTCCATTCCGCTTTGACGGCATCGTCGATCAGCGGATTGTAGTGCTGGAGCGTTGCTCCAAAGCCTTCTTGCTCAAGCGCAGTCCAGACTACCAGCTGCAGCATGCCGTTGGATTGATTGGACCAGATCGGGAAATTGTCGGCATAAGCGGCAAATTGCTTTTGCAAGCCTTCGATAACTTCAGTGTCCTCGAAGAACAGGACCGTGCCGTAGCCAGCGCCAAAAGCATTCATTTTTTCCTGTGTCGGGCCAAATTGGTCAGCGGGTACAATAGCCTTCAATGTTTCTGTTGTCAGGTTCCACAGCTTTTTATGCTGCTCGCCAGCCAAAACGACCACGCGTGCGCTTTGGGAGTTGAAGGAAGATGGCGTATGCTTTACGGCATGATTAACGACTTCCTGAATGCGCTCGTCGGAAACAACCTTCTCCGAGCTGATTGCATAGATAGAACGTCTGCTTTCAATTGCTTCGTTAAAGCTTTTTGCTCCGTTTTCCGATTTTTTTCCTTGTCCAAACAAGCTGTCCATAATTCCCATAATGTAAACTCCTCCAATAATTGTATGTTTTTTTATTCTTCCCCTACTACGGAGAACCTTGCGTTTACCGATTTGGGTTCCTCTATTTCATCAACCACCGCAATTGCGTAATCGCTATAGCTGATATAGCTTTTGCCTTGGCTGTTAAAATGCAAATGATCCTTGCCTGCTTTATAAGCGCCTGTTCTTTTGCCCTGGGGATCAAAAAATACAGCTGGACTCAGGAAGGTCCAATTTAATCCCGCCGTTTTCTGCAACAGATTCAGGTTTTCACCCTGATTGCTTGCTGTAGCATAATACTCCTTGGGGAAATTCGGCGTGTCCATTAAACGGACAGTTGCAGCCTCGTCCACATACAGACTGCCAGCGCCGCCAACAACAAACAATCGTGTGCCGCTTACGCCTTTTAATGCGTCAATCAGCACATTGCCCGCTTCCACATGAGCCGCTTCGTTGCCTGGCGTGGCGCCAAAAGCGTTAACGACCACATCAAAAGGAGTCAAATCTTCTGTTGTTAGCTGAAACACATCCTGCTCCTTAACGGTAAGCCTGCTGTCACTGATTTTGGATGCGTCCCTAACAAAGGCCGTTACTGCATGTCCTCGGCTTAGCGCCTCTTCCGCAATCAGCTTGCCCGCTTTGCCGGATGCTCCAATGATGGCTATTTTCATGCCGCAAACCTCCTTTCCTAAAGTCTGGCTATGCTTATTCTGCAATTAATCTGATTTTGATCCCGTATGGATCCGTTAACCATTTGATAACGCCGTCTGTCTCCACCTGAAATCCGTATTCTTCCGCCGATTTTGCCGTTTTGTCCAGTTCCTCGCGATTAGGCGCAACGATGGTAAAATAGTGGATTCCCGTTCCGTTCGGGGGTACAGGAGGCGCTCCCGCTCCAGCCCATAAGTTAAGCCCAATATGGTGATGGTAGCGGCCGGCCCCAAGAAACAAAGCGCCCATTCGCATCATATCCGCTTCAATATCAAAGCCTAGCGCTTCGCTATAAAAACGTTTGGCTTTGGACATATCGCCTACATGAAAATGAACATGACCGATCGTCGTTCCTTCCGGCAATCCGGTCCAAGGCTCGCCTTCGCCTTCCTTCAGCAGCCCCTCCCAATCGATAGGGTCGGTAGCCATATTGACATAACCTTGCGGGTTATACTTCCATTCTTCCCTTGGACGGTCGCGATAAATCTCGATGCCGTTCAAATCGGGGTCCGACAGATACAATGCTTCGCTGACGAGATGGTCCGCTTGCCCAACCCGAAGTCCAGCATCAACAAGCCGCTTGAGCGAGACGCCCAACGCTTTGCGGGAAGGCAGCAGAATAGCGTAATGATATAACCCGCTGGCCGATTGAGGCGGAATAACGACAGCATTTGGCACCTCTTGAAGGACCAGCAAAGCATTTTTGCCATCTACAGTCAGCTCTGCTGTGTCACCTTCCTGCTTCAGCAGGGAAAAACCAATAATATCCTGATAAAAGGCAAGTGAACGAGTCAAATTGCTGACGCGCAGCTTAACGGCTCCAAGCCTCGTGTCGGGATGCACCTTATAAGACATCTTTTTCACCTCGGTCCATTCATTTCGTAAATATCTATATATTGAAATGTTACTTACTATTTGTTATTAAGTATATATTTTAATTGGTCACTCGTCAAGCACAATTTTGGGCCTTTAGAAGATAGCCCATTTCCTTTGGATAACGTTTGGATGACAATGGATGACGGCGACTGGATGACAGTCGATGACTGCATTTGGATAACAGGCATTCTCTTTGGGATGACAGTTGATGACGGTGTTTGGATAACAGGCATTCTCTTTGGAATGACAGTTGATGACGGCGTTTGGATAACAGGTATTCTCTTTGGAATGACAGTTGATGGGGCAGGTTGGCTGACGGTGGTCTCCTTTATGATTAGTATTTATAGACTGCCCTCTCAAACCCGTTCCATCCCTTCATTCTGCAAAAGATTAACAACAAAAAATCAAAAAGAGGCGCTTTGTATGATTTTTCGTATAAAAGTGAGCCGGTTCCGTGTCATTTCAGCTACTTTGTACGATAAATCGTACAAATCCCTAATTTTGGGAGTAGCAACACTTTCATTTTGTACGATATTTCATACAACTTGCCTCTATTCCAACGGGTACACTATTATTTTGTATGAAAAATCGTACAACTTGTGCACATTGGGCTGGTATTTCCTCAATAACGAAAAGCCAGCCGGTATTTTCACCGACTGGCCCACCTTTTTGCTACCTCTTAGACCACTAGACGAAACACTACTTTGTGACATCACTTCTAGCCTCATACGCTCTACTTTGTGACACACTTCTAGCCTCGTACGCTCGACTTTACGACATCACTTCTAGCCTCGTACGCTCGACTTTGTGACACACTTCTAGCCTCGTACGCTCGGCTTTGAGACATCACTTCTAGCCTCATACGCTCGGCTTTGTGACATCACTCCTAGCCTCGTACGCTCGGCTTTGTGACATCACTCCTAGCCTCGTACGCTTGGTTGTGCACCAGGTTAATGTATTTCCGATCCATACAAATCGCTTCTTACCGTTTCATGTACTACTGTCCTGACTAACATTGATTCATACAGTTACAGCTTCATGGGAGTTCATCTTCATAGTTACAGTCTCATACAGTTACAGCTTCATGGGAGCTACATCTTCATGGTAGTTACAGCTTCATCCGCTGCAATCTGAGCGAGTTTAATACGACGGATACCGAGCTTAGCGCCATCGCCGCTCCCGCTACCCATGGGGCAAGCAGGCCAATTGCAGCAATCGGTATGCCAAGCGTGTTGTAGCCCAGCGCCCAAAACAGGTTTTGCTTAATGTTGGACATCGTTTTGCGGCTCATCGCAATGGCATCGGCGATGGCCGACAAGTCGCCCCGCATAAGCGTTACATCGGCGGCCTCCATCGCTACATCGCTGCCGGTGCCAATCGCCATGCCAATCGTTGCGGTCGCCAACGCCGGGGCATCGTTGATGCCGTCGCCAACCATGGCGACCTTCCTGCCGCTTTCCTGCAGCTTTCTGACCTCTTCGGCCTTGCCCTCAGGCAGCACCTCTCCCAGAACGCGGGTTATGCCTACCTCTGCGGCAATGGCTTTGGCGGTTGCTTCATTGTCCCCGGTAATCATGACAACCTCAAGGCCCATTTCCTTCAGTCTTGCAATAGCCGAAGCGGAGGTTGCCTTAACCGTGTCCGCAACGGCAAGCATTCCCGCATATTCGCCGTCAATGGCAACCAGCATAGCGGTCTTCCCCTTGCTCTCCAGCTCCGCCATTTTGTCATAGGCCTTTGAAGCATCAATGCCTTCAGCCGCCATTAGCCTGCGAGTGCCGATCAAAATGCTGCGCCCCGCAGCAGCAGCCTTGACGCCATAACCCGGAATAGCCTCAAAAGCATCCGTCTGCGGCAGCCGGATGCCCCGCTGCTCCGCTCCGGCAACGATAGCCTCCGCCAGGGGATGCTCCGAGCCCTTCTCCGCCGCTGCCGCCAAAGCCAGCATTTCGGCTTCATCATAAACCGCAACAACATCCGTCAGTTCCGGCTTGCCTACCGTAACCGTACCTGTTTTGTCCAGCAGAACGGTATCGATTTCCTGCGTTTTCTCCAGATGCTCTCCGCCCTTGAACAACACGCCCAGCTCTGCTGCGCGTCCCGAGCCCGCCATAATCGAGGTTGGCGTTGCCAGCCCTAAGGCACAAGGACATGCGATAACCAAAATCGCAATGCTTTTCTCCAGCGCCCCGCCCACATTGCCGGGCTCAATCAGGAAATACCACAGGACAAAAGCAAGCGCCGCGATAGCAACGACGATAGGAACAAAAATGCCGGAAATAACGTCCGCGATCCGCTGAATGGGCGCTTTGGAGCCTTGGGCTTCCTCAACGATTTTAATAATTTGCGCAAGCGCCGTATCTTTGCCGATTTTTTCGGCCTTGATTTGCAGCAGGCCGTTTTTGTTCAAGGTCGCCCCGATGACGGGGTCGCCCGCCCGCTTGCTTACCGGAATGCTTTCTCCCGTCAGCATGGATTCGTCGACTGAAGAAGAGCCGTCCACTACCACTCCGTCCACCGGAACCTTTTCGCCGGGTTTTACCAGCACGAGATCGCCAACAAGCACCTCTTCGATCGGAATTCTCAGCTCTTCCCCGTTCCGCAGCACATGAGCCGTCTTGGCCTGCAATCCCATAAGCGAACGAATCGCGTCGGAGGTGCGGCCTTTTGCCATGCTCTCGAACCATTTTCCAAGAACAACAAGAGTAATAAGCACTGCGCTTGTTTCAAAATAAAGCGAAGGCGCGTGATGAGCTTCCCCTCCACCCCGGAACCAGTCCAGCGTCAGGTATACGCTGTAAAAATAAGCCGCCGACGTGCCAAGCGCAATCAGCACATCCATATTGGCGCCGCGGCTTTTGAGCGACTTGTAGGCGCCGGCATAAAACGGCGCGCCCACATAAAACTGAACCGGGGCGGCCACGATGAGCTGGAACCACGGATTCATGAACAAATCGGGAACATACATCCATGAGGTAAAGCCAAAATGTCCCGCCATGCTCCATAGCAGGGGCAAGGACAACACCGCTGCAAGCCAGAACTTCCGCTTGTGCCTCGCTGCTTCCTCCTTTTTGCGCTGCTCCTTGTTTTCCTTCTCCTGCTTCAGAACGGCCCCATAACCAAGCTGCTTTACCTTGTTCTGTAAATCCTCTGCCGTTACCGCATCCGGGGCAAAGGCAACGCTGGCGGTTTCCATCGCGTAATTGACATTGGCGCTGGCGACGCCTGCCATCCTGCCCAATCCCTTTTCGATCCGGTTAGCGCATGCCGCACAGGTCATTCCTGTTATATCTAACGTAACCTGAACGTTTGAATGCTGCTCGGCTACATCTTCTTGCTCTTTCCCTATGTTTGCTTGCATCTTATTCAACTCCCGCTGCCGATTTATGTCCTCAGTATACCCCCCCACCCTATATTAGTCAATTATTATTTACGATACCCTTGTAGGGTATTTCATCGTACTCCTTGCCTAGTTCCATTGTACCGTTTTGACAAAGAGGGGGCAGGTTGCTGGCGAATTATTTTCCAATCTAGTAAAATAAATGGCGAAGACGAACAAATGTTCAGGGGGATGGAGAGGCTATGAGCCAGCATGATAACTATCGATTTCAAGTAAACCTGGGCGGGATGATCGACATCCTGTCCAATCATTTGTACAGCTCGCCCAAGGTCTATTTGCGGGAACTGCTGCAAAACGCGGTAGACGCCGTAACGGCCAGAAGGGAAAATGAACCATTAGCGGAAGGCTCCATCAAAATAGACGTTACAGGCGCAGGCGGTCCGGCCACCTTGACGATACAGGACAACGGCATTGGCCTGACCGAAGAAAATATCCATGAGTTTCTGGCCGTAATCGGCCAATCCTCCAAACGAAGCGGCGATCTGCTTGCCCAGCCTACTTCTTTTATCGGCCGTTTCGGCATCGGCCTGCTTTCCTGCTTTATGGTCAGCGATGAAATCGTTGTGCTGACGCAATCCGCAAAGGGCGGCCCGTCGCTGGAGTGGCGCGGCAAGCCGGACGGCACTTATTCCATACGCAAGCTGGATACGGAGCTGACGCCGGGAACAAGAGTATTTCTTCGCTGCAAGCCGGGGAGCGAGGCTTATTTTGAACAGGAGTTTCTGGAAAGCTCCATCTATTATTATGGCGCGCTGCTGCCGTACCCCATTACCTTGCAGACGGAGCAAGGCTTCAAGCAAATTAACGAGGCTTTGCCGATCTGGATCAAGCATCCCGATATGGCTCGAAGCCATAAGGCCGAGGTTTTGGCATGGGGCGAGCGGCTGCTGGGAGACCGTTTCAAGGATTTTATTCCGCTGCAAACCGCTTCCGGCCGCACAGGGGGCATTGCTTACATCCTGCCCCAAGGCGTTAATTTAAATGCCAAACGGGCTCATCGCGTCTATTTAAAAAATATGCTTGTCTCCGAAAAAGCGGAAAATATTTTGCCTGAATGGGCCTTCTTCGTCAAATGTCTCATCTGGAGCGATGAATTGCAGCTTACGGCTTCAAGGGAGCATTTTTATGAGAATGATCAATTGGAGGAGGTTAGAGGCGAGCTGGGTGAAGCTATCCGCAGTGAATTAATGACGATGGCAGAGCTCGCCCCCGACCGCCTGCAAGCCATTATCGGCTCTCACGCTTTATCCATGAAGGCCCTTGCCGTGGAGGATGAGCAGTTCTACCGGATTATTTACCGCTGGCTTCCTTTTCATAGCAGTATCGGTCAGCGCGAGCTTGGCGAGCTGCTTCAGGAGCACAAGCATCTGTATTACACGCTAACGCTGGATGAATACCGCCAAATTACGCATGTTGCCGCCGCCCAATCGCTTGTGGTTGTTAATGGCGGGTATATCTATGACTACGAGCTTATGTCCCGGCTGCCGCTTGTTCATAACGGCGCAGAGGTTGAGCGGCTGCTGCCAGAGGACGTTTCCTTTACCTTCACCGATCTGACAGCGGAGGAACGCAGAAACTATTACGAAGCAACGCGCGAAGCGGACGCCGTATTGCAGGAATTCCGCACGCAGGTTCAGCTCAAGCGCTTCAAGCCGTCGGAGCTGCCCGCTCTCTATACGCTGTCCAAGGAATCCTCCGATTTGCGCTCCCTGGAGCTTACGAGGGAAGCAGCGACGGATCTGTTTTCATCCGTGTTGGGCAACCTGAGCGCCGGCCTGCAAAATGCCGGATATGCAACGTTGTATCTGAATCTGGATAACCCGGTCATCAGCCGTTTGTTCCAATCTGGGAAAAACGCTATTTTGCCAATTGCGATCAAAATGTTGTACGTCAATGCCTTGATGATGGGGCATTACCCCATGAATCGTCAGGAGCTGAGTGTATTGAACAGCGGGATTATTCAATTTATCGACTGGGGCCTGTCGTCAAAAGACCATAATGGAGGAACTACAGTATGAGCAAAAGCTATGAAGAATTAATGGAAGAAGTATATGATTTACCGGATGGCCTGGCCAAAATCAATCTGCTGGAGGAGGCTGCGCGCGTAGCCGATCTCAGCAACGATATTGAGTCTGCCTACGAGGCACGCAGCATGATTGTGGAAAACGCCACGTTTAACGGCTATCCCATGAAAGCACTGGTTGCTTTTTCATGGATACTTGGCCAATATGATAAAAATCAGGATTTATTCGATGAATACGATTTGTTATGGAGCTACAAGTGGATTTTGGACAAAATATCCTGTTTCCCGGATATTCCGCTGACGCAAATCGACGAGCTGCTGGAGGATATGCGGAAACGCTACAAGGAGAACGGCTATAGCGATCGGACCTACTTTTTCTATATTTCGGTCAATCTCCTTCAGCAAGGAAAGGTCGAGGAGGCAGGAGAATATCTGAAGAAATTCAGAAGCATGGAAGACGATTTGATGAGCGACTGCACCGCCTGCGAGCAAAACCGTCTGGTGGAATACGCCGCTGCCGTCGGAGACGACGAAGCGACGCTGGAAGCCGCCAAGCCGATCCTGAAGGGGAAAATGACCTGCGGCGAGGTTCCGCATGTGACCATCTCCAAGGTGCTGCTGCCGCTATATCGTCTGGGACTGGTGGAGGAAGCTGAAAAGCAGCAAAAAAGAGGCTATAAGCTCATCAAAAACAACCTGGATTTCCTTCAGCATCAGGGCGAGCATATTTATTATTTGTCCAAAACAGACCCGTTTAAGGGGCTGGAGCTGCTGGAGCGTCATTATCCCAGCATGCTAGGCCATGAAAATCCGTTTGATAAAATGATGTTTCTCGCCCATTCTTCGGCGCTGCTGGAGCTTTTGTCGGGTGAATCCGTTGCCGTCAACGCAAGACTGCCGGAATCAAGCCCGCATCTTGCCGGAATGGATGGACAAGCTGGCGGGAGCAAAGGCAATGCGGGACCTCTTGCCGCCGCATTCCGCGAGGATGCGCTGCTATTGGCTGACCGCTTCGACCGCCGCAACGGCAATTCCTATTACCGCAATTATATTCAATCGCTATAAGGCTGAACGGGGCTGTCCGAAAGTTCTGTAACGTTAAATAAGTATTCAGCAAAACCGGCCACTCCCGGAAAAGGGTGTCTTGGATGCTCAAACATTTTTGCGGGCAAAAAAACTCGCCCTCAAGACACCCTTTTCCGTCCGTTCCTCTTTGCTGAATAGTTATTACTTCCACTTGGCTTTTAGGGCAGCTCCGTTTTCAACTTTATTTACTTTATTTGTTAAATCCCGGTTTGCTATACCCTTTTAGTATCTGTCAACTTCAGGCGTTAAACCGGATTTCTGCTGCTAAACCTCTGTTAATTCAGCTTTAAGCCTGAGCCAAACCGCTCAAATAGCGGTAGCTGATCTCAAGGCTTTCAAAGGGATCGCGCATGCATTCATCCTGCTCCACGACATACCACTCCGTTCCGATATCACGGCAAGCCTGGATAATCGCCGGAAAATTCATATTGCCCTCCCCGATCTCCGCAAAGCATTGAGCGTCATTTATAATGGCCATGTCCTTCAGATGAACAACCGCCATACGCCCTTTTACCTGATGAATGGCATCAACGGGATTTACTCCGCCCGCCTGGACCCAATAGGTATCCAGCTCAAAGCCAAAAGCTTCGGGATGGCTCTGCTCGCGCAAAATGTCCATGCCGTTTCTTGCTCCGTAGCGCTGGAATTCAAAGCGGTGGTTGTGATAAACAAAATGGAGGCGATGCTCCAGAAGCTGCTTGCCGATTTCCGATGCGGCTTCCGCAAAAGCGGCATAGCCGTCGGCGCTTCCCCGATAGCGCTCCGGTATGGAGCCTAATCCTACATAACGGCAATTCCAAAGCTTATGCGTCGCGATTGTTTCCTGCAGTCTTTCGGTCAACGCGTCAAACCCAACATGAGTGGCGCAGATGGCAAGTCCGTTATCATCTGCGGCCGATTTGACCGCATGCGCCGGTATAGGGCCAATTCCCGAAACCTGAACGGCTGAATAGCCAATAGCCTTCACCTTGCGCAAGGAAGCCCGCAACCCCGCCTCATCCTTGCAATAATCCCTTAGCGTATACAATTGAGCCGCAATTTGTTCCCGCTTCATCTTTTTTATCGCCGCCTTGTTCCGGAATGCGGGGCCAGCCGTTTACAGCAAAAGCCGGCACACCCAGTTCCAGTGTATCACTGGAGATGGCGGCCGGCTTAACTGGCATTAAAGATTATAGGCGTCTCATTTAACTCCTATTGGTTGATTAGAAATTGGTTAATAAGAAAAAACTTCCTGTTCCCGGTGAAGAAAACCGGTTTAGCTATGAAAGTCCAGACCCGAGGCTACTGCTTTAACATAGCCCGCGCGAATAACAAAATCGCCAAAATGCTCGTTTTGCTCTCGTTCGGACGCATAGTGATGGAGGATTGGCTTCAGCGTATCAATGATTTCCGTCTCACCAATATTTTCTCGATACAGCTTGCTCAGCCGGTCGCCCGAAAAGCCTGCCCCCATATACATATTGTATTTCCCCGGGGACTTTCCGATAAAAGCAATTTCGCCAAGCGCCGGACGGGCGCAGCCGTTAGGACAGCCGGTCATGCGGATATTGATTTCCTCATCGCGCAAGCCCGCTTCCTCCAGCACTGGCTCCAACTTGCCAAGCAAGGTTGGCAAATAACGCTCCGCTTCCGCCATAGCCAAACCGCAGGTAGGTAAAGCAACGCAGGACAACGCGCTGCGGCGAATTGCCGAATGATGCGAGCCTTCGGAGATGCCGTATTGCTCCAGCAAAGCTGCAACCTGCTTTTTCTTTTGAGCCGAAATATTGCCCAAAACGAGATTTTGATTGGCGGATAACCGGAAATCGCCGGTATGAATTTTGGCAATCTCACGCAAGCCCGTCATCAGCATATTGCCTTCGGTATCTACGACGCGTCCGCTATTGATATACATCGTAAAATTCCACTTGCCGTTTTTGTTTTTGGACCAGCCGTACGTGTCGCCTGAACGTTCAAAGGTAAACGGACGGGCGGGAGCCAGCTCCCAGCCAAGCCGCTCATGCAGCTCGCTCACAAACCACTCCAGGCCGTGGCGGTCAATCGTATATTTGAATCTGGCATTTTTCCGCACGGAGCGGTTGCCGTAATCGCGTTGAATCGTAATCGTTTTTTCAGCAAGCTCAAGAATTTGGTCAGGTTTGCAAAAGCCGATCAATCGGCCCAGCTGCGGGTACGTGCTGGTATCTCCATGAGTCATGCCCATGCCGCCGCCGACCGTTACGTTAAAGCCGACCAGCTTGCCCTTTTCTACAATAGCAATGTAGCCAAGGTCCTGGGAATAAACATCGATATCGTTGGATGGCGGCACGGCAATCCCTATTTTGAATTTGCGGGGCAAATAAACCGGTCCGTACATCGGCTCCACAGGGTCAGCCCCGTTGACTGGCGCTTCCGCAACGGCTGTTGCCGCTCCATGCTTTCCAGCTTTGTCGTGAGCTGCTGCCGACACCTTTGCTGCTTTGGCTCCAGCTTCGCCTTTGGGCTTTATCTTCAAATTTTTGTCCAGCTTTTCGCCATCCAGCCAAATTTCATGATAAGCAGGCGTTTTGGGCGCCAGATGAGTTGTAAGCTCCTTAGCCCACTTGTGCACCTCTTCATGCACATCGGATTGCTCCGGATTGGGGTTGCACATGACGTTGCGGTTGACGTCGCCGCAAGCCGCCAATGTGGTCAACATGGCCTCATTGACCTGACGAATCGTTTGCTTCAAATTCCATTTCAAGACGCCATGAAGCTGGAAGGCTTGCCTGGTCGTCAGCTTGATGGTGCCATTGCCGAATTTCTGGGCAAGCTTATCGATTTCAAGCCATTGCTCCGGCGTGGCTACGCCGCCTGGCGTAACCACGCGAAGCATGAACTGATAAGCAGGCTCCAGCTTCTGCTTCTGCCGCTCATTGCGCAAATCGCGGTCATCCTGCATATAGCTTCCGTGAAACTTCATCAGACGGTTGTCCAGCTCGCTCATGCCGCCCGTAACCCGGTTTTGCAGCGTTTCAACAAGGGAACCGCGCAAATAGTTGCTTTCCTGCTTTAGATGCTCAACGTCGCTTGGAGGGCCGCCAATCGGCACTACCTTTTGTCCGTTTGCCATTTCCGTTCAACTCCTTCAAGTCTTGCTAAAATTCTATATTTTCATGCTGCTAATGTCGCAAGTATATTCAGTAATGGGAAGCATTTTTTGAAGTCCCTCTAACCGCGCTGACTGTCCTAAAAAGACGCCGTGCCGATAGCCCTGACTGTCTTAATAGACATCGCGCTGGTAGCGCTGGGTAGCTTGCAGTTCAGCCACATAAGCAGCTGCTGCTTCGGAGTCCAATCCGCCTTGCTGCTCTACGATTGTCAGCAGCGCTTTGTGAACGTCATGGGCCATGTGCTTTTCATCTCCGCAGACGTAAATATGCGCCCCTTCCTGAAGCCAGCCGTACAGCTCCGCCGCATGCTCCAGCATCCGGTGCTGCACATAAACCTTCTCTTCCGAATCACGGGAGAATGCAACCTCCAGCTTGCTAAGCGCGCCGGAATTCAGCATCCGCTGCCAGTCCGTCTGATAGAGAAAGTCGGTTACAAAATGGCGGTCGCCATAGAACAGCCATGTTTTCCCTTCCGATCCAAGCTCCTCTCTTTCCTCCAGGAAAGCGCGGAACGGGGCAACGCCCGTACCCGGACCAATCATGATAACCGGCGTTGACGGATCAGCCGGCAGCTTGAAATTGGGATTTTCCTGAATAAACAACGGCAGCGTATCTCCCGCCTCCAGCCGCTCCGACACCTGCACGGAGCAAACGCCGCCACGTTTGCGGCCATGGCTTTCATATTCCACTTTGCGAATGGTGAGATGGACTTCATCCGGATTCGCCTTATTGCTGCTAGCAATGGAGTACAGGCGCGGCGGCAGCTTGCGCAATACCGTCGTAACGGCTCCCGCAGGCAACGTCCACGGCCCAAAATCCTGCAGCAAATCAAGCAAGTCGCGTCCGTTCACGTAAGACCGCAGCTCATCCTTGTTCTCCGGCTTCAGAAGCTCGGCCAAACGGCCGTCGGCGGAATAAGACTGTGCTTTTTCCAGCAGAGGGCGCGTCAGCACGGTAATTTCAAAATGGCGCAGAAGCGCTCCGCGAAGCGTTGCGTCCTCGCCCTGCCTTTCAGGCAAAACAATCTCGTTCGGCTTCCAATTCATTTGAGCAATGATGGCATCCACTAATGCAGGATCGTTTTCGGGATAAATACCAACGCAATCGCCCGGCTGGTAGCTTAACCCCGATCCTTCTAGCGACAGCTCAAGATGGCGCGTCTCGCGGTCCGAGCCGCGGCCGTTAAGGTTGATCGTGGTCAGCACCTCTGCCCGAAACGGGTTGGTGCGGGAATAGAGGTTTTCCGTTCCTTGGCTATCCGCTGCAGGCGCGGACACGGCCTGTGAAGCCACAGCCGCCCCTCCTGCTACAGATGCTTGCACCGCATCCAGCACCTTGCCGAACCACAGAGAAGCCGGCTCCTCAAAATCCAGATCGCATTCCACGCGGTCCGCTATCCGCTCCGCTCCCAGCTCTGCAAGTCGCTCGTCGAAGTCCCGGCCCGTCTTGCAGAAAAATTCATACGACGTATCTCCTAGCGCAAGTACAGAATATTTGAGTCCTTCAAGACCCGATGCGCGTTTGCTGTACAGGAATTCATAAAAAGGCAAGGCGTTATCCGGCGGATCTCCTTCGCCATGCGTGCTGGCCACAATAAACAAATGGGCCGTTTTTTTCAGATTTGCCGGCTTGTAGACATTCATGGCCGACAACGTCACTTCAAACCCTAATGCCTTCAGTTTGTCAGCCAAACGACCGGCAAGCCTCTGAGAGTTACCCGTTTGCGATCCAAACAGCACGGTCGCTTCGCGTGGTGCTCCAGCCTGCACTTGCACCGCTTCCGCAATTGCAGCCGCACCCGGTGCAGCAGCAAGCACAGATGAAGCCGCGGCAATATCTGGAGCAGCAGTCAATCCATTTTCAATCGGGGTAACACCCGTTCCGCCACCATAAAAAGCCAAAAAACCGTTCAGCCATTGCACTTGCGTTCCCGTCAAGGTTGGCAGCAGCGTATTAAGCAGAGCTGCCTGTTCCTCCGAAAACGGACTATTCGTCACCTTGAGTTGCAACAAAATCCACCTCGCATCTTCCCTGTTTAACTAGAGCAGGTTATGAACACGCTCCGAATTCCTAGTTCATCAGTATGAATTATTTTATTGCTTTAAAACTACCATAACGGCCAGTTTCGGTCAATGAAATTGGCTCGTTTCCGCCTATAAGAAATATTGAATAGAACAATGAGGTTTGCTTATGATGGATTGGACATAAGATCATTACTAAAAAGTATTAGTATTATGGGGAGCTAAGCCACGTTAGCTGTACCATGTTCCCATGCAAAAAACACGCTGTAGGTGCTTAATATGCCCGGATACAGAATAACGCGCCGTTGGTGCTGAATATGACTAGATACAGAATAACGCGCCGTCGGGTGCGGCGCGTTTCTGCATGGACGATATCATAAAATGAAGTTGGGGACATCGGCGGCGCATCATTCCAGCCACCATCGGCGGCGTATTCGGTCTTGCGGACATCGATGTCCTTTAGGAGCTGTTTTTCACGAAATGTCACTTTGTAAAGGACATTTGCGTCCGTAAAACCCCATAATCCTGCTGGTTTATACCAATTGGGACCGCTAAAGGACACGGATGACCGTTGCTAACGACAAACTAAGCTATTTCAGCTTTTAACGGTCATTAATGACCGGCAAACAACAGATCAGGCCAGATTCTCCTACATCTCCAAACCATTAATTGAGAATTTATCCCGCACCTCAGCTAGTTTTAATTACAGTCTGCGTATATTAGCTAACGACCACAATATCTTAAGGTCAAACGGCGGTTCCTCTTCCCCGTTGCCTCTCAACTCTCCCCATAGCCATCCGCCCTTCTCTTGAATGTCGGCCTTATTCATTCCGATAAATTCCAATACATCCTCGAACTGCGCTTTTGCTTCTCCTTCTCCTTCTCCCTCTCCCTCTCCCTCGTAGGACTCCGCAAAAAGAGCTTCTCTGGCTTTTCTGTTTTTGTCATCCAGCAAAGCAACATACTCAGTCACCGAAAAATGTAACTCGGCATCTTCATTCAAATCCCAGGCATCAATTTGCAAAATAACACCATTGATTTCGCCCAGTTCGACAAATGGAGTCCGCAGCTTCAAGGTTTGGATGACGGCCCCTTCCGAAAGAGACAGCAACCTAGGTTCAAGGTTTGCTTCATTGCCTTCCTCGTTGCCTTCTTCACCTTCTCCTCCGAGGTAAGGGCCACTTCCGATATCTACCCAATCAAAGATTCCTGCCAATACGGTTTGCCCTGGCGTTTCAAAGATCACCTCTGGGGTATAGAGGCTCCTAACCTCCGGATTCAATTCAAGGCGTGAAACATTGGTGTCCGTCACATAGATAAATGAAGGAAGATCAGGCGTGTAGCTTGTAAAACCTCCAGAGCCATCAGCTCCTTCACTAATATCTTTTATCCAAATTTCAGGACTTCCAAATTCATATTCATATTCATATTTAAATTTAACGCTATCGTTCAGCGTAACGCTGCCTCTAGGCGTATCGATGATCATATCACCATTGATGAGCAGATTCCGAATTGTATAAGTTCCTGATCCGGCACCTTCAATCTTCAGATTATTCACCTCGAGCGGCCCCTCGTTGTTCTCGACCCATTCATCAGATGGTCCCAGCAGACGGTCCTCATTGCCACTGACATAGACCGTAATGGTATGCGGCAACTCGCCATATTCACCATTCAAATAATCAATAGGAGTGATGGTTACTGTCACATAAGCCTTCAAGTATCGTCCCTCATCGGCGATCACAACGATTCTGTATTGCCCCGGGGGGAGCCCCTCTAGGAAAATAGCGCCATTCACAGTGATTTCATTTTCAAAAACGCTATAACCTTCGCCAACGCCGTATTCATCAAGGGGAGTACCGTTTTCATCCAGGTATTGCAGCCAGATTTGATTAACAGAATCTGCCCAATCGGCATTTTCTTCAAACGCAATAACAACGTCTTTCCCTTGCTCAACAGCGCCGGATACGCTTAATGTTGGAGGCAGCTCTTTTCCCAAAACATGCCCGATAGCTTCTCTTGCACGCTGAAGACTTTCGAAGCCATTATAAAATTCTATCTCACGGTATTCAATCAACTCATGCGCATGCCATAGAGTGGCATCTCTGTAACCAAGAACCTTCAATATACTTAGCATTTCCTCGTCGCTTTCGGTTTCATTAAGCACCCTCAGCTGGGCTGCCTCTATAGCGGCAATCGCTTCATAAACCGAAGGGTCGGGTTCTATACCCGATGCAAGAAGAATCGCTTTAATAGCTCCAATTACTCCGCTCAGCTTGACGCCTTCCGCCCGGATATCCAATACCCCGTCAAACGTCGTACCTTCTTCCACCTGAATGGTTACGCCAGGGTGGCTCACAATAAGATTGCCCCTGAATTCACCCTTTAGCACAAGGGTTTCAACGGCCCCTTCAATTGTAATATCGCCATGATAAGCCCCCTCCAGCGTGACATGTCCGGAGCCGCTTATTCGCACAGTCGAATTTGACGCCTCCCCGGCCAAAATAACCCGGGTTCCCGTCTCATCAGCAACTACGATTTCACCGCCGTGCTGAGCCTCGCTTCTGAAGGTCTGCGAAGCCACGTCAACAATCGTTGTTGTGCCACTTACCATAACGCCGCTCAGCAGGCTAACGCTGCCGCCGGGCACATTGACGTTCAGATTTCCATTGATGGAAAGATTGCGTAGGTCATATCGGCCAATTGCCGCTGCATCGCCAGAAATGGTAACATTGCCATTAACCGTTAATCTTCCGCTTGCCGGACCGTAGGTTACATTTTCTGCGCCGGATACAAGTTGCGAAATTGGCCCGGCGATGGAGCCTGTCCCGTTCAACGGAGTACTGCTGCCCGGGTCAGAAGTTGGCGTTGGCGCCGGAGTTGTGACAGGTGTCGGCGTAGGGTTTGGTGTCGCCACTGGTGCAGATGTCGACGCAGGAGCCGTCGAGGTCGGAGATGGCGTTGCGGTTACAGCGCCCGTCTCCAGTTTTTTCTTGGCCTCCTCGAATTCCTTGGCCTTCTCAGTCCCAAGCGCTTTTTTATATTCGCTCTCCAGCGCCGCCTGTCTCTCCTTTGCGGCCTTTTCATTAGCTTCACTTAATTTTTGAAGCTCGGCCAACCGCTGCTTTGCGGCCTCCTCCGCACTTTGCTGGATTTTGAGCGCCTTATCCTTTTCCTGCTGCAGAAGTCGTTCGCGCTCCAGCATAGCCTGCTTCACTTTTTTCTGTCTGGCCAGTTCCTCTTCGCTTAATTGCTGAGGTCTGTTATCGTCCAGTACAATCTTTTTGTCCAGACTTTTGTTGGCGCTATCCACTTGAGCACGGACAATTTTCTCATCGACCTTGCCTAGCTGAATGGCCTTTTGTACTATAGCGCCAACCAGATACTCCAAATTGTAAATAAGACGATCCAGGTCCGTTTTATTATGGATGTCCAGGCTGCCTGCTTGCGTTGTTCCGCCATTCAGCTCTGAACTTAACCTTTTAATGAATTCATCGTTCTCCTGATCAATCTTATATTTGCTATCAATAATCGCTTTTAATGTTTCATAGCTAAGCAACGATGCTATTTGGTCAATGTCGATTATCGACGCTCCCAGATGCCATACTTTATCGTCAGTGTTGAAATAAGTCGTTAACGTCTGTCCGGGGTAGATGGAGACATTTTTGTCAACATGATCTGCCGGATTTTTGGATTGAACAACTCCAACCCCCGACATAATAAGGAAGTTGGAATCCCCGTTTCTGGGGTCAACCGTAACAAACAGCGTTGTTCCCCGAACGCCCATGACGGCTGTTGGCGTTTCCACCTCAAACTCCTCTTCCGTGGATACAAGCGAGCTGGCTTTAATCCAGACGCTGCCCGTCCAGAGCGTAAAATTGGATTTTTTCTTACCGCTTTTTTCTTTTAACTCCGAGATATAGAGCGATGAGCCCTCTCCAAGCGTAGCTTCATCTCCCCGATCCTGCACCTTGATGGCTACCGAGGATTTGTTCCCTGTTTTGAGATGGTCGCCAGCATTCAACGGCATATTTTTATAGGCTTTAAAATATTTTTTGCCGCCGGCTTTTTTCACTTCCACGGTTCCCGACACGCTCAAAATGGTAGCGATTCGCACGCTTTCGGCAGCCGCTCTTCCCGTAAAGGGGCCCAAAACCGCCCCCAGCATAAGCGCAAGCACCACCATCATCGCCAGCATCCTGACCGTCATTGGAGCAGCAGGACGTAAAACGACAGCCCCTGCTCGTGAGTCAAGCTTGTTTCCAGATGCCTCCATACTTATTTATTCCCTCCGTTTCCGGCTGATGCGCCGCGAATGATAACCGTCTTGCTATCTGCATGCCATTCCACGCTGGAGTCAATCAACTCGCTAATATAACGAACCGGGATGTAGGCAGTGCCCTTCTGAATAAATGGTGCGGAATCCAATTCATAGTTAACCGGAGTAGCGCCGTTTTGACTAACAAGAGCAAGAGCCTCATCCAGCTTAAGCGTTACCGCCAGGCCTTCCTTTTCCAGGAGAGCTTCGCGTGTATCTTGTTTGTAAGTGACTTTATAGCCTAATGCTTCTCCAACAGCCCTGACCGGGGCTAATGTGCGTCCCTTGCGAAGCTCGGCTTCCACGGCAAGCGGCTTGCCCTCTATCCCCGTCACGATCCGCACAGCCGTTTCTCCGGCCTTCCGCTCTGGCAGCTTCTGCAGCGTTATTTTGCGAATTTTGTTATTATAGCTATCCGCTACCAGCACAGTGCCGTCCTGGCCAAGCGCCACCGCAGACGGCATCTGCAGACCATGCTGCCCTTCGATTCCATCCTCCCAGCCGCGTTCGCCATCTTGGCCGCCCGCAAGTGTGATGACCTCCCCGTTCAGCAAATAACGTACGGCGTGATTCAAGCTATCTGCGATAAGCAGCCCGCCCTCAGGCGTAACCGCCAAACCTCGCGGAAAGCGGAACAGCGCCTCTGCTGCTTTACCGTCCCGGTAGCCGCCCTCTGCGTAAAGCAAATTGCCCTCCGCCCCGCCATCTGCCCCATTCACGGTATTTGTGGATGCTGCTGCGGTTGCAGCTGCTGGGGATGCCGTCATTGCTGGAGCTACTCCGGCAACGGTCGAAACCGTTCCGCTTGAAAGGTCGATATATCGAATGAGCTGATTGCCCGTGTCGCTAATATACAAATTGCCTTTGGCGTCCAATGCCAAGCCAGAGGGCTCGTTAAACAAAGCCTGGGCTAATGCGCCGTCCCGGTAGCCGCCGCTTTCCACCAGCAATCCCGGCATGACCTGGACTCCGCTGTTTTGCTTGTCGTTTAACGTCGTAACTGTTCCGTTCGGCGTAATTTTACGAATGAGATGGTTCAAGGAATCCGCTACATATACATTTCCGTCAGGATCAACAGCAACCGATTGCGGGTAATAAAAGCGCGCTTCCTTCCCAACGCCGTCTTCTCGTCCCAAAATACCGTCGCCAGCCAGCGTTGACCATTTGCCCTGCGGCGAAAGCTTTCGGATGGCGTGATTGTCAGCATCGGCAACATACAAATTCCCGGCGGTATCCCCCGCCATGCCAACCGGCGAATTAAATTCCGCCTTATCGGCGGCTCCGTCGCTCAAAGCTCCAGTGGGCAGACTGAAGCCGTCGATCCAATACTTCAGCCCGGCATAGGTCGATACTGTGCCATTCGACAGCTTTCGTATTTGATGATTGGTTGTATCCGCTATGTACAAAGTACCGTCAGGCAGGGCAAGCAAGCCCTGCGGGGAACGAAAAGCGGCCGACAAAGCAGAACCGTCCCTGTCGCCAGGCTCCCCCGAGCCGGCAATTGTGGATACCTCCAGCAGAAGGCTGCCGCGCTCTCCCCGAATGGCATCCCCAATGCCAAAGGGCTTCACGGATTCCGATGCGGCGAATGCGTGAATGTTGACGCTTAGTGCAAGCAGCGTGCTTGCAGCTAATAAACTTGCTCCCTTGACCAGTGCAGACATACGCCCTGCCATTTGTACGTTTTCCTTTTGCTTAACACGCAAATCTCTCAACCCCCGCTAGTTTATTCAGTCAAAATGCCTATTATCTCAAAGCTGAAAATAGTATTCAGCAATTGGCTTCCTGCTTTTTCAAAAATTTAGGTATGCTTCCGATTCCACAAACCTGGATGTTTAGGTCGGGCGTATTGATAATGCAGTCTCCTTCAGCATATATATGTAGGCCTATTTTACTGTAAGGTTGTCCATATTTCTCTACCCCTTTTGCATTATCTATTAGAGGAAGTTCAAAAAGTCCGCTTCCCATTACGGGGCATGACTGGCGTCATGGCCGGCGGCGAATATGGCATTCAGCCGAAATCTCCGATCCTCACGTAGCTCCCACTACGCTCCGGTTCTCGATTTCTAGCTTCATGCCATCTTCTTGGTACTGGAAAACCGAACTTTTTGAACCTCATTTTAATGGGTCGTTCAAAAAGTACGCTTCCCATTACGGGGCATGACTGGCGTCATGGCCGGCGGCGAATATGGCATTCAGCCGAAAATTCCGTTGCTCACTTAGCTGACACTAAGCTCCGCTACTCATTTTCTAGCTTCATACCATCTTCTTGGTACTGGAAACCGTACTTTTTGAACCTCATTTTTATGGTCGTTCAAAAAGTACGCTTCCCATTACGGGGCATGACTAGCTTCATGACGGGCGGCGAATATGGCATTCAGCCGAAAATTCCGTTGCTCACTTAGCTGACACTAAGCTCCGCTACTCATTTTCTAGCTTCATACCATCTTCTTGGTACTGGAAACCGTACTTTTTGAACCTCATTTTTATGGTCGTTCAAAAAGTACGCTTCCCATTACGGGGCATGACTAGCTTCATGACGGGCGGCGAATATGGCATTCAGCCGAAAATTCCGTTGCTCACTTAGCTGACACTAAGCTCCGCTACTCATTTTCTAGCTTCATACCATCTTCTTGGTACTGGAAACCGTACTTTTTGAACCTCATTTTTATGGTCGTTCAAAAAGTACGCTTCCCATTACGGGGCATGACTAGCTTCATGACGGGCGGCGAATATGGCATTCAGCCGAAAATTCCGTTGCTCACTTAGCTGACACTAAGCTCCGCTACTCATTTTCTAGCTTCATCCCATCTTCTTGGTACTGGAAACCGAACTTTTTGAACCTCATTTTAATGGGTCGTTCAAAAAGTACGCTTCCTATTACGGAGCATGACTAGCGTCATGGCGGGCGGCGAATATGGCATTCAGCCGAAATCAGCGCATGCTTACGAAGTATGTTTCCTCCGGAAACATTTGAGATCCTCACGTAGCTCCCACTACGCTCCGGTTCTCGATTTCTAGCTTCATGCCATCTGCTTCAACATCTAGTACCTCGTATAGCTTAACGGGAACGGTTTTGCCTTTCATCATCCGTTCTCCGATGCAATTGTAGCGGAACCGCTCAGCCGTCCGGGAATACGTCTCCTCCGACACCAGGATTTGATTGGGCTGGGTATTGGATTCGATACGGGCGGCTATGTTGACGTTGTCGCCGATTGCCGTGTAGTCCACACGCAGGAAGGAGCCGATATTGCCAACAACGACCATGCCGGTATGAATGCCGATGCCTACGCTTACGGTGACGCCGTATTTTTCCTGTATTGCCCTTCGCACCTCGATCATGGCCTGTTGAATATCCCATGCCGTTTTGACCGCGCGGTATTCATGATCCGCCACATCCAGCGGCGCGTTAAAGATAACCATGGCCGCATCCCCGATAAACTTGTCGATTGTTCCTCCGTTATCCAATGCCTTCCGTGTAATAACGTCAAACATCGTATTAAGGAAGTCCAATACCTCCTCCGGCTTCAGCTTCTCGGATAAGGTCGTAAAGCCGCGAATGTCCAGAAACAGAATGGATAGCTCTTTATTGATTCCGCCAAGCTGTATTTCCCGGTCGCTTCGAGCAATTTCCTTTACAAGATCGGGAGATAGATAACGGCCGAACTGCTTCGTAATAAACACCTTTTGCTTGTTCTCCATAAATGATTTGATCGCAATGTTAACGAGGTAGGTTAGAAGCAACACCGTAAGCGACTCCACTGCTTTAAAATGCCAGCCCAGCAGCATATAGCTTCCATATTGAGCCAGATACAGCAAAACGGCTGTGCCCGCCGCAAGCAGCAGACTTATGACGGTACGGAAGCGCCAGGCTGCTGCAATCATCCAGGCAAACAAAAGAACGGACGCTGCCGTTGTCCATATGCCGGGAAGCTCCCGTATGCTTTCCCCGTGCAGTAGCTGGTGAACAATATTGGCATGAACGTAGACCAGCTTCATATCGCTTTCGGTCGTTGTAATTCCGGTATCGTAGCCAACGGCAGAAAAGCCGATCAGCACCAGCATATCCTGAAAATTTTCAGCCGGAAAATCACCCCGGTATACGTCGATAAAAGGCACGCTCCAGAAATCGCCGGAGTGCATGTTGTAGTCGATCAGTATTTCGCTCCGTTTGTTTTGCTCAAGGAAGCTGCTGCCGTCCGCCCCGGCCATCTCCGCCATTTTATAGGCCAGCGACGGGGTTGGAGGGCCTTCAGGCCGTCCAAGCTGCAGCCAGGTGCGGCGGATGACGCCGTCACTATCCAGCCGGGAGTTAATATGCGCCCGCTCTGTCAGCTCCGCAAAGGCGGGAATGGGATCGACCCATTCCGATGGCTGGAGCAACTCCGACCTGCTCTGCCCTTCCAGCGACTTCGAGAACTCGCTTTCCATATTGGCGTAAGAGGGCAAAATAATGCCTTCGTGGCGGGCCAGCGCCTCCGCAAAGGCTTCATCCGCCTCCGGCGTGCTAGGCGAGGTGAACATTATATCGAAGCCTACAGCTGTTGGCCCGCCCTCCTCCGTGTACATTCTATCCAGCAGCCTTGCATAGATATCCCGTGTCCACGTATTAAACGAACCAAGCTCCTCCAGCGTCGCTTCATCAATTGTAATGACCAGAATTCGTTCGTCCGGCGTCTGGGATTGAGCTTGCGACATGTTATAGGCAAACAAAGCGCGGTCCAGCGGCAGAAGCGCCTGCTGTACGATCAGAACGGCCAGCAAAACCACTAGTGCCGTATTCCCGATCCAGGCCAGCTTATGCGCAACTTTTTTCATATGTAAACCCCTCTCAAAATGAGTATGAATAATGATATCTTTTTGTCGGTTTAGTGACTTTGTCCCTCTCATTGTAGCTTATTTTTTTTGAAAAAAATGTGAAGCAGCATTCATTTTTGAAAAAAATGTAGAAAAAAAGTTTATATTGACGATAAGAAGAGTATCGTGTTAATATCTTATTTGTGCCTGATTCACATTGGGACAACCCATATGGAGCCGTGGTGTAGAGGCCTAACATGCCTGCCTGTCACGCAGGAGACCGCGGGTTCGAATCCCGTCGGCTCCGTACTACAGAAGAAGCAACATGAACCTGTTTTTCGTTCATGTTGCTTTTTTGTTGTCTCTGCATTTTGGAAGGCGCTGTCTTTAGATTTCGGAAGGCTTTCATAGTCGTCAGGAGACTTTCAATGTTAGGTCTGCTGAGTGTATACTTTTAAACAATGAGGTTCTGTTTTTTGTTATGAGGTGATGGTCATGACGAGACGCGGGCGATTTGCTCCAACGCCTTCGGGTTTATTTCATATGGGGAATGCTTTTTCGGCCTTGGCTGCATGGCTGCAAATGCGCCAGATCGGCGGGCAGCTTCTTCTGCGAATCGAAGATATCGACAAGCCGCGCTCACGCCCTGCGTTTGCGGAGCAGCAAATGCAGGATTTGCGCTGGCTAGGGCTTGATTGGGATGAAGGACCCGATATTGGCGGTCCTCACGCACCCTATGAGCAAAGCAAGCGGGAGGATTTGTACGAGAAAGCTTTAAATGAGCTGGTGAAGAAGGAACTCCTGTACCCCTGCTTCTGCAGCAGGGCCGAGCTTGCATCCATAGGCAGCGCGCCGCATGGGCTTTCTTCGGAGGGAGGGGCTTATCCCGGCTTCTGCAGCCAGTTGACGGAAACGGAGCAGGCAGTGCGACGAATCTCCAAGGAGCCTGCCCTTCGCTTCAGGATGCCGCACCGTCAGTGGACCTTCTGCGACGCCTTTGCCGGAGAGCATGATTTTAGCGGGAAAGCGCTGGGCGATTTTGTGGTGAAGCGTGCTGACGGGATGTTCAGCTACCAATTAGCTGTTGTAGTGGACGATGCCGCCATGGGCATTACCGATGTGCTTAGAGGCCGCGACTTATTGGACTCCACGCCCAGGCAGCTGGCGCTTTACGAAGCGTTAGGCCTGACCGCGCCAAGCTTTGCCCATGTGCCGCTGATCGGAGATGCGTCCGGGGAGCGTTTGTCCAAACGCGATAAATCGCTGACGCTGGCTTCGCTGAGGGAGGATGGCGCTTCACCTCAACGGCTGATCGGACTGATCGGCTGTCTTGCGGGCTGGCTGGACAGAGCCGAGCCTGTAACCGCTCATGAGCTGCTGCCCCATTTTACAACGGATGTAACGAAGGACAGGATGCTTGCGATCACTCCCGATATGCTGGATTGGGTGAGAGGAAAATCAATTTGCGATGATTAACCCGCCACAACTTTAACCATAAAGCGGCGGGTACGGGGCCCGTCAAATTCGCAGAAGTAAATTCCTTGCCACGTGCCCAGTATGGGCTTGCCGTCCTGAATCAGAACGGTCTGGCTCGTTCCCGTGTACATCGCCTTCAGATGTGCCGCCGTATTGCCCTCGGCATGCCTGTCCTCCTTATGATGCCATGGAAATACCTCATCAAGGCGCCGCAAAACATCGCGCACAACATCGGGATCGGCATTTTCATTAATCGCTATGCCCGCCGTCGTGTGGGGACAATACACGATAGCGTAGCCCTCGTCTACTCTGCTTTCCCTGATAGCTTCTCTGATTTGCTTCGTGATGTCGGTCATGCTGTCCCGGCCGCTGGTATACAATTCAAAGCTTCTCAACTTCTGCTCTCTCCTTTCAACTGCAAGCCTATGACTCTAACCTTGTACCCGCGTTCTCTCAGCTTGCGCCGAATATTGATAATACCCAGACGCGAGGTCCGATCCCAAAGATGCGCTTCCCGAAAATCCAGGCATATACGGGTAATCGGGTCATTCAATTGTATGGCATCCTGCAGCTCCGTGGCGGAGGCAAAAAAGAGCGCTCCTTTGACCCGGTACACTTTTTCCCCTTCTATCGTTTCCTGATTGATTTGGATGCGCGAAAGCTTGTAGACAAACACCGCCATGCTAAGCAGCACGCCAACTAATGCGCCAATGGCCAAATTATGAGTATAAATGCTTGTTGCAACAGTCGCGATCATAATGACCGTTTCGCTAACGGGTTTGCTGCGAAGCTTGAGCAGATATCCCCAATCAAAAATTTCAAAGCAAATCATAAGCATGACGCCAACCAGCGCCGCAACGGGGATGACGTTGACCACCTTGCCGAACAAAAGAATCAAGGCGAGCAGCACCACGCCTCCTGTCAGTGTGGACAATCTGCCCCTTGCTCCGATTTTGACATGGATGACGGATTCCGCAACCAGCGCGCAGCCCGCCATGCCGCCAAACAGCCCGGTTATGGCATTAGCAGCGCCTTGCCCCTTCATCTCACCGTTTTTATCGGTTTTTTCTCCTGTTTTTTCATCAATCATATTTTGCGTCAACAGCGTTTCCGTATAACCCACGAGCGACAACGAAAGCGCAAAGGGCAAAATAATGACCAGCGTCTGCCATGTAAAAGGAATATCAGGCAAGCCGGGCAGCGGCAGCGTGTTGTCGATAAGCACCTGGGAACCAATCGTCTCCAGCGGAAGTCCCATACTGAACGAAGCGACCGTAACAAGCGTCACGGCTACAAGCGGAGACGGAATCGCCTTTGTCAGACGGGGCAGCAGGTATACGATAACCAGCGTAACGGCAACAGCCGTCAGCATCAACCAATCAGCCTTGACCAGATGCCCCAGCTGATCCATCAGAATCAGAATGGCCAAAGCGTTGATGAATCCCGTAACAACAGCTCCAGGCACAAAATTCATCCATTTCCCTGTTTTAAAAACACCCATAAGAAACTGAATTATACCTGTCAAAATCGTCGCCGCAAACAAATACTGAACGCCATGCATCAACACAAGAGGAGCCATCAACACGGCCATGGAGCCAGCCGCGGAGGAAACCATCGCCGGACGCGAGCCGCAGAATGAAATAACAATCATAATAATAACCGTAGAAAACAAACCAATCATGGGATTAACTCCTGCAATAAACGAAAACGCAATCGCATCGGGAATTAAAGCCAGCGTAATCGTAATACCCGCCAGCACATCTCCGCGAATATTCGAAAACCATTGCTCCTTAGAAAATAAAGATTTCAAAAACCACTCAACCTTTCCCATCTTAGCTGCGGCAGTACATTGTGATATGCCTTTCCTATCATAAGGCAGGCCCGGTGTAATGGCAATGGCGGTGATTTCATCGGGTTGTTGCGTCTTTCACCTCCGTATTTTGCAAATAATTCATCACATGCTCAAGCCTAGTCGTCTGCAGCACAATTCTGGCATGATTAAACAGCATATAAACGTGATGCTCCGGCTCGTCCAGATCGCTCCCGTAGTGCAGCAAATATCGGCGCTCTCCCAAATCAATCGCTGTAAACTGAATTTGAGCGCCCTCCTGAAAACCAGCTCCTTGAACAAACGAGCCCCACTTTCCCTTTGACTCGTCACTTAGTGCATGCCGGCCGCTTGCCCAAAACAAATTCATGCAATAATCGCCTTTGGCATTGGCTCTCATCTCGCCAAGCAAAGCATCCTGCTCGGAGAAAAACAAAATAGGGAAACAAATGAAAATAAACAAGGCCGAGATAGCCGTCCATTTTTTCACTCTGCACCTCCATGAATCTCCGAAAAGCTTTTATACCTTATTAACACTTCCTCTCCCCCTATGGTAGCACTTTAGACTCATGAACAATTCCACATGCAGGAAGGAAAATATAGGTTATAATGTCGAAAGAGGATAGCGGATACATAAAAAAGTAAAAATTCAAAATTTGAAATACTTCTTAAAAGCGGTTTAATTGGCAAGGAGGGTCTTTAGTTATGCAAGGCAAGATGTTCCTCATGATTGGAACTGACTTTGGCGCGCTTGCGCCCAAAACTCAAGCCGAAATCTACCAGGAGTTCTATCAATTCGTCTATCCGCCCATTATTTATATGGTCAAGGATCATTCCACAACGGAGGATATGATTCAAGCTTCCTTCCTGAAGGTTATCGGACATGTGCCGGATGTGGACAGCGAGGCCAAGCTGAAGGGCTGGATCAGGGTCGTCGTTCGCAATACCGTATATAATTATTTTCGAAAAACGAAAAAAAATCGCAACGAAGTGTCTTCCGACAGTGTTTACGTAGATGAAGCCGTTGTGCAAATAAAGGATAATTTCTCCACGGAAGATGAAGTAGAGCTCAAAATGATGAGCGAAACGATCAGTCAATGTCTAAAAGAGCTGAAGCCGGAATACCAGGCGCTGATCGAGCTGCGATGGAAACGAGAGTTAAGCTATAAGGAAATTGCAGAACAGCTGGAACTAACCGAGGATAAAGTGAAATATAAGCTGCACAGGGCCAGAGAGGCTGTAAAAAAACGTTTTTTGCGTAGATGGGAGGAGCCAGATGAACAATCGGGGAGCTAACGGATTTGACGAAGCCTTTGACAAAGCCTTTGAATCGGCGGTTAAAGAGCAAACCTTTGTGCCGGATAGCGATGAATCATGGCTGCGGGTACAGCAAGCACTTGCGAAAAAAGCTAAGCGCAATGCCAAGCTCAAGTTGCTGCCTTATGTTGCGGCTTCCTTTCTGCTCGGCGCATTTCTTTTTGGAACGCCCGCGGCTACCAGCGCATTTACTCCGTTTATTAAATCCGTCGCTATCTACACGGATAATGTGGTGAACATCATTTTTGGAACGAGGGATGCAAAAGAGGTAAAGCCGATTACCGCTCCTCCACCCGAGCAAGAGGATAATGATATGGCAGAGATTAGCGAGCAAACTCAAAGCTCCGGCGTTTCCATCCTGTCGTTTACAAATTGGGGGGAGGCCCGGGAGCAACTGCCTTTTATGTCTTCGGGACAGCATATTTTCCCTGAATACTATCAAATGAAGGCTGCCACTATCGTTGTCCATGAAAATACGAAGCAGCTATTAAGCGCCAGGCTGCAGTATGAAGGCGAAAACGGGGAAAGCTTCCGTCTATTTTTCCGCCCGTTTAATAAGCAGGAGGATTTGTTTACAGCAACGGATAATGCCAAAAACAAATTTGAACGGTTGTCCCTTCTTCAAACAGAGGCTTACTTGACTGTAGGCTCCGACGGCAATAACCAAATTGAATTTGCATTAAATGATCTCTACATTGCTATTACAACGACGTTAGAAAGAGAGAGGCTGCTGGAAATCGCAAAAAGCATTCAACTGCCCCGCTAACTCCATTTATAATGGATTAATGGATGTCGCAAAGGACTGTGGAGCTGAGCGGAATTTTTCCGCCCAGCTGTCCGCAGTCTATTGTTTTTCATTGGCTTTGACTCAGCTTTTTAGAATAGATCCTGTCGTTTCGGTAACTTGCTCCGTTTTGCTTCCATGCTTGACATAATGACTAATTTTGGCTCTATAATAATACCCCGTTGTTGCCGAACGATTGACAAAATCATAGAAGAAATCGGTATTCTCCAGTTTCAATTTGGTTTCGCTTCCCGAATCAACCCAACTCGTCCCTGTCCATCTTTGCAATTGAAATATAGCCCCAATCTCGTCTACCGATTGTTTAGCGGTTGTGACCGCCGTGATGGTAATGGTGCCATTGTCGTTATTTCCTAATACGATTAGAGAAGATTCCAGATAAGTATAACCGTCATACAGGCCAAAGGGTTGTACCATTTCCGGCGGAGCGGATGTTTTGGGTTGCGTGAATTCGGCCGCGGCGGACACCATCGGAGTCACCGCCATAACCATTGCAAGCAGCATGCATAACGAAAGCCTCGAAAACTGTTTCATCCATTTCATTGAAAATTCTTCCCTTCCGTCTATTTTTTGTCTTTCACTTAGTTAAACACCTAAATGATTAATGGGGTTGATAAAATTTTAAAAAATATTTTAAAGAAACAGTGGTGAAACAGCACAATGCGCAACATGCCACGGGACGCAAGCAAAAGAACAACAGAAAAACGCCCTCCAGGGAGGGCGTTCCGAAAAAAATGGTATGGGACCGGTGGGGGTCGAACCCACAACCTACCGGTTAAGAGCCGGTTGCTCTGCCATTGAGCTACGGACCCATCCATTATATTATCATATTGTTAACCAAATGAAAAGTGAACATTATTTTAACGCGATCTGATCAAATTCCATTTTTATGGTTGATAGTGTTTCGGCATGCCGATAGATATTGTTGCCCGCCATAATCAATAGGGCCAAAACAAGTAAAGTAGTCAGCAGCTTCTTGCCGAGGCCAGGCCTAAGTAAAATAACGAATCTGCCCGCAAGAAGAAAGAAGGCAAACAAATAATGCGCCGCGTATAAATACATATCATACTGGAATACGGCGAGTCCAAAACCGATGACAATGTGCAGTATAAATGCAAATACCAGATAAGGGATCAGTGTCCATGTCTCGCGCTCGCGTATGCCATTAATGATACCGGCAAAAGCAAGCAGCAAAATTAACCCTCCGGCGAACACGACATAAAAGGGCATTGCTACTGACAAATCGGTTACAAAAGCCATCAGCCCCTTACTCAAAAGATGAACCTGAGGCGACAGCATCGGATTTATCGTCAGCAGAATAAGCGCCTGCCAGTGAATAGGGAATTGAAAAGGCGTTGCATAGCTCATTCCGCCCTTCTGGATACCAAGCAACCAATTATTCACCCAACTGCTTCCGTCAAACACGAGATACTGGATACCCGTTAATAAGGCAATAATGCCCACCGCAAGGGACATCATCCCGATAAATTTGAGTATCGCTTTTTTGCTTCTCCAAGCCGCCAAATTAACAAAAACACTTGCTGCAAAAGGCGCAACGTTGGTTGAGGTCAAGCCAAAGTTTACGGCTCCCAGCACTCCATGCGGAATATAGCGGGCATCTCCACGCTCGCGCACAAACTTCATATATGTAACGGAAAGAATAATGATAAACTGCGCATAAGGATAGGAGTCAGGAATAAAAGCTGTAAACATCAGATAAGAGCTGAAGCCGAATAGAAGCGATACAAGCAACGGGAGTGCTTGTCCGTGTGCTTTTTGACGAAGAAACAAAAATACCAGTGTAGCGGAAGCCGCATTCAAAACCGATTGAACGATCAGAAAAAACCAATTCTCTCCAAACAATCTTGCCCCGGTGCCAAGCACGGCCATTAAATAGGAGATCAACGGGTGAATGATTGATGAATTGTTTGTCGCATAATACATAGACGGGTCAAAATTAAACAAGTTCAATGGAAATAGAGCTGTTCCAAACGGATTATGATCCTGTACATCAGGAGCTATTGCATTAATGTAGCTGACGTAAGGGAGGTTTATTATGACATAAAATAAAGCAAGTCCGGCAAACAACAAAAAAGCAGTCCGGTTTGTTTTGCGATCAAAAAAAAGATAGTTCCAAAACTTCATTGTTTCACATCCTGTAAAATTGTTATTGTACCAAAATAAACAATCCAGCCATAATAAAACCGACTCCCGACCAGCGCAGCAGACCGATTTTTTCTTTAAAGATCCATTTGGCAAGAACCAGCGTCCATACATAAGTAAGCGCATTGGCCGGGAGAACAACGGTCAGCGGGAGAAATTTCAGGAGCAAAATGTTCAGTAATGCTCCCATGCCATAAAAGCCTAAGCCACCCGCTGCGTGCAGTCGCTTATGGCTGATAGCATATTTTTTTAATCCTGCGCCTCCCAAAGCTCCGCATAATGTCATAGCAATTAGCGTGATAATGATCCAGCTATCGTTCCACACTGGTTAACGTCACCCCGATTCCGAGCAGCAGAACAGCGGCAATTTTATTCATGGTAATCATTTCATCAAGTAAAAAATACCCGTACATAAACGCAAATACGTAGCTGGCGCACATAATCGGGTAGGCGACGGAAAGCTTCTCCTGTGAAAAAGCTTTGATCATCAGCAGCGCCCCCAAACCATAACATACGAATCCAACGCCCATATATCCCCATTGATGAAGTCCCCATTTCCAGAACAATTGGCCGGTGGCGCTCAGAAAGGCAGAAAACAGCATAAGCAGTTTACCAGCATGTCTGCCCTTTATTCGTTTTTGCCCCATCTGAGCTCCTCCGCTCCTGGCACACGCCTGTTTATAAAATACCGTTTTGCCACAAGCTCCATAATTGGCATATCGGAAGTTGAATCCGAATAAGCGCATGACTGGTCATAATCGATGATCTGATTTTGCCCTTTTAAATATTCCATGATGCGCCGAACCTTTTCTTCCCCTTTGCAATTGCTGCCATCTATGATGCTGGTATATCCTCCGTTTGGTCGGCGAACCAGTTGCGTTCCGATGACATGATCTACACAGGCAAACTCCTGAAAGAACTTCATATAAGCATGGGGAGACGCTGTTACAAGTAGAACTATATAACCTTCCCGTTTGCGTTCATGCATCTCCTCGTTCGCCTCGGCAAAAATAGCCGTCTGAAGCCTCGTCTTAAAAAAGTGCTTCAAATCTTCCTCGGACATCCGTTCAATGCCTTTAAAATAGGCACGTTTTACTTTTTCGACACTTACAATGCCTGCCTTATATAAGAAAGTAAACCAGAGGATAGCTGGCAATCTATATATAAGCGCAGGATAACGCCTTAAACCATAATCGACAAAATGAAACATTGAATCGATACTTATAATCGTTTTATCAACATCAAAAATAGCTGCCTTGACGCTGCTCAATTCGGGCTCCCTACTTTCTCCATACCTTACTCAAACACTGCAAAAATAGTAATTACGCTAACGACATATAGAATAACAGTGATCATGATCGGCTTGTCCTCCAGCAGCACGCGATCCGGCGACCCGCCTTCATTCTTCATATGAATGAGATACAGATATCGGAACATGCCATACACAACTAGCGGAATTGTCCACATAAGGTGAATAGTTCGTCCCGCCGTAAATGTAAACAGGCAATAGCTAATAATAGTCGCTGTCGTAACAATCGTATTCAACTGATCCAGCAAACTGACGGAATAAGAGTCCAGCACCTTCCGATGCGTTCCTGTATAGCCTTCCAAAAGCAGCAGCTCATTGCGCCGTTTGCCGATAGCAAGGAATAAAGACAACAACATCGTGCAAATTAGAAACCATGGCGTTAACGGGGCCTGTATCAAAATGCCTCCTGCAATAGCTCTCAGAACAAAGCCAGCCGCAATCGTCATCACATCAATAATGACAAGATGCTTGAGTACAAAAGAATACGCGACATTCAAAACAAAATAAATTATACATACAATCCCGAACAAGGGATTTATCATTAGTGCTGTCCCAATGGAAAGCAAAAGCAGGCAGCTCCCCATAAGCAAGGCATGCGCTGGCTGCACCTGGCCCGAAGCAATAGGCCGATGTTTTTTCACAGGATGCTGGCTATCTTTTTCCCTGTCCACATAATCGTTCAAAATGTACACACAGCCTGCTACCGCACAAAATAAGAGAAAACCCGATAAAACGGCAATTATCGTTTCTGGACGAATTAATTCAAATGAAAACAATAGCGCTGCAAAGATTAATGCGTTTTTGGTCCACTGCTTGGGTCTAAGCAGCCTAATCAGCCCGGAAAGCGGATTTCCGGATTTACTGGTTAATTCATATCTGTGTTTATTTTGTAAAAGCAATTGTTAGTAGCTCCTCTCATTATTTAAAGCAATCAAAAATCACAATCTCCGAATTTTCGATAGAGCGGACCTTCAGCCGGAATGTCTGCGGCCTCAACCTCCGCCCAGGCGCTTCCCGTTTCCCAAAGCTTGACGGAAAAGACCGGAAGGCCGTGGCTTAGCAAACGCCAGCATATATACGAAGCCAAATTTTCCGCAGTTGTGCGAAAACCCAGCTTTGCGATTTTGGAACCCGTGTTCTGAAGCGATTCCAGGACAGGCTCATTGCCCGCTGCCAAAAAAGCATGATCCAGGTGAGACAAAATATGCTCCTTCACAATGCTCTTCAAATGACTGAAATCCATAACAAAGCCTTCATCGGAAACCCCTTCCTCTGCAATCACGGGAGCCTTCAGCACAACCTCGAGCTTATACGTATGTCCATGGACATTTGCGCATTTGCCGCTGTGGCCGATAAGCTGATGCGCGGAATCAAACGTAAATATTTTACAAACGGATACTTCATTCATCATGTGTTGTTCACCTATTGTTTTTTTATCATTATACACCTCCTTGCTCCTGCAAAACATGAGAAAAATTGCAATTTCACTCTATTGAAATAAGTTAGCGCTTTCATTTATAGGATTTTCCTATAAACTGATAGTTTCGTATTGAAATCATTATTACCATCGTCTATCATTTAAGAATGCTATTAAAATATCCAAGAAGAGGAAAAAACAATGAAACTGACTATCAGCCGTAAACTTCTGGCAGGATTTCTTGCTGTGCTGCTTATTTTGACCGCGACTGTCTCCATCAGCTACATGCAAACCACCCTTGTTGACCGAACATACCGCGACCTCATTGAAGACAAGGCAGGCAAGCTGATTCTCATTCAAAAGCTGAATGTGGTTGTCAAGCAGCAGCAAATTGGCCTTCGAGGCTACCTCATGAATGGAGACAACAACGCGCTCCAACACTTCACAGATGCGCATACTGAATATAAGTCGCTTACCCAAAGCCTTGAGGGTATTGTAAACGAACCCGAAACGCAAGGCATGCTTCAGGAGTTGAATGACCTGGAAGCAGAATATTTCTATCTATCCAACCGCATTATCAAGCTCAAAATACAAGGCAAGGAAGACGAATCTATTAAATTGCTAAACACTCAGGGGCAGGATATTACGGACAGATTTGACGAAAAAGCCTCTCAGTTTACGACCTTCCAGCAGGAGCTGCTGGATAAGGGACAGCTTGACGCTTTACAGAAATCAGAGTCTATCCAACAATTGATTTTGTTGCTTGGGGTCGGAGCATTGTTATTGGGCTTGTTTGTGTCCTGGTTTATTGGCCGCCTTATCTCCAGACCCGTCAAGGCGTTAGCGCAAGCAGCCGAGCGCATTGCAGCAGGCGATTTGACCACAACGATTGCGGTTATTAAAAATCGGGATGAAGTCGGCGGTTTGGCTGCCGCATTTAATACGATGTCCGGCAGCTTGCGGACATTGATTCAACATGTGGGGCATAATGCCGAGCAAGTAGCTGCGTCTGCCGAGCAGCTTAATGCCGCCAGCGACCAGGCTTCGCTGGCCAGCCAGCAAATTGCCTCCACCATGCAGGAGGTATCCTCTGATGCCAGCAACGGATTTCATCATGTTACTGATGCCTCCGCAACGATAACGGATATGTCCCGCGGCATTCGCAGTATTGAAGAGGACTCCCAAAGCATGTCCTCCAAAGCATCCGAGGCCTTCCAGCGGGCCGAAGAAGGAAGCAAAGCCATTGACATTGCGGTGAGTCGTATGAACGAGGTCGGCAGCACAGTTGAGGAGCTGGGAGCCATGATTGATCGGCTTGACCATCGCTCCAACGAAATTAGCGCCATCAGCGGCGCCATTACCTCCATCGCATCACAGACCAATATTCTTTCCCTAAACGCCGGCATCGAGGCAGCGCGCGCTGGCGAGCTGGGGCGAGGCTTTGCTGTAGTCGCGGGCGAGGTTCGCAAGCTCGCGGAGCAATCCTCCGAGTCAGCGCATCAAATATCGGATTTGATCAGTCAAATTCAGGCCGAAACCAGACAAGCGGTGCAAACGATGCACAACGCCGCACAGGTCGTCCATTCCGGTATCGACGCTGTAGATATGGCTGGACGTTCTTTCCAGCATATTCAAGGCTCTGTGCATGAAGTAAACGATCAAATTCATGGAGTATCCGCCTCCGTACGCAGGATGGCTGAAGGTGCGGATGGCGTAGTAAGCTCCATGACTGTTATTACAGGCGTATCGGAATCTACCTTGGCCGGGGCGCAGCAGGTTTCATCGGCTACAGAGGAACAGCTTGCCTCCATGGAAGAGGTTGCGGCCTCCGCCAGATCCCTCTCTCAGCTGGCAGAGCAGCTTCAGCACCAAATCGACCGATTTAAAGTATAAGAAACCAAAGCCTTGCACCATACACAACGCTTGAAACTCTAGAAACTCAATCAGAAACGCCGCTGCGCCTCATGCGAAGGCGGCGTTTTTTTGTGCGCTCCAATCTGACAGAAGCAGTAACATTAGTCACTGTAGTCCATATCTGACTGATTTATAGTGAAATTAACTAGCAGCAAAAAAAAAGGTTAAACACCTGGAGCGCAGTTGATTGACAGTTGGGAGCGATGTGCACATGAAATGGTCGATTCGAAAAAAAATAATTGCCGGTTTTATTTCCGTGATCCTAATTTTATCCTTGGCTATAGGCATCAGCTATATCCAGCTTACGCTAGTCGATCGCACGTATAGCGATCTGGTCAACAAAAAATCAGCTTTGTTTATTCAGGTGCAAAAGCTGAACGTTGCCGTTATACAGGAGCAGGCCAGTCTCCAACGATTCTTGCTAAGCGGCGATAAAAAAGCATTGGAGAGCTTTGAGGATGCCCATTCCCGTTATGTAGAAATTGGACGGGAGATCGGAAGTCTGACACTTGATGAGGAAACCAGACAATGGCGGGAAGAGCTCAATTACTACCAGGAGGAATATTACCTCGTTGCCAAAAGAGCTATTGCTCTAAAGCAGCAAAATCAAAACGAGGCGATTTTGGAGCTTGTTAACGAAAAAGGAGAAGCCTTGATAAGCGGATTTCAAAAAACTGCGGAGCAATTTTCCGAATTTCAGCAGCATGAGCTGGATGATTACACCCATATAGCTAACCAGAAGGTCGACGGCGTCAAAAATTTGATTTTGCTGTTCAGCATTTCCTCCATCATTGCCGGGATTGTTATCGCCACCTGGATTGGCAATCGGCTGGCGAAGCCGATTCTTGCCGTTGCCCGTGCTGCCGGACAAGTATCGGGAGGCAATCTCACGGTTCAGGATGTAGTGGTGCACAGTCGGGACGAGGTAGGAGGATTGGCCGGAGCATTTAATACGATGGCGCATAATTTGCGCAAGCTGATTCGGCATACCGCCACAAGCGCCGAGCAGGTATCGGCTTCCGCCCAGGAGCTGTCGGCCTCCAGCGAGCAAGCAACGTTAGGGACAGAGCAGGTGGCCGGCACCATGCAGAACATGGCTATGGCGGCTGAGCAGCAAAGCCGCAAGGTTGAGGAAATTTCCTCCTCGATGCATGATATGTATGCCGGCGTTTTGCAGATGGCGGACCAAGCCCAAGGCACATCGGATACGGCTATGGATGCTTACAGCCAGGCCGTTGCGGGTAATGATCTCATTCATTCCGCCGCCGCGCAAATGGACCATATCAATGGTACGGTGACTGGACTTGCGTCCATAATGGAGCATCTGCATACGCGCTCCCGCGAGATTGGCAGCATTCTTGCCGTCATTACCGATATTGCGGCGCAAACGAATTTGCTGGCCTTAAACGCCGCCATCGAAGCAGCGCATGCTGGCGAGCATGGCGCAGGTTTTGCCGTTGTCGCAGGGGAGGTTCGCAAGCTGGCGGAGCAATCCTCGCGTTCAGCCGAAGAAATCTCTACCTTGATCGCCGATATTCAGCGCGAAATCGGCCATGCTGCCGCATCTACGGAAACGGCGGCGCGAGAAGCATCCTCCGGTATTCAGGCGGTTCAATCAGCAGGAGCCTCCTTTACGCAAATCCAGCATTCCGTATATGCGGTTAATGAACAAATACAGGAGCTATCGGGATCGGCACGGCTGATGGCTGGAGGAGCAAAAGCCATCGTCAGCTCCATGGATTACATTACCCAAATTGCCGAAAGCACCGTATCGGGAGCACAGGAGGTAACGGCGTCTGCTGAGGAGCAGCTTGCTTCAATGGAAGAGGTTTACGCTTCTGCACGCACTCTCTCCACGCTGGCCGAGCAGCTGCAGGAGGAAATTCAGCATTTCAAGGTTTAATCTCCGTCTTCATCTCATTCTCCTGAGGCAGGCGCCAGTTTACTTGAGTCAGTCCGTGATCCGCCAGAAATTGGTTGGCGCGCGAAAACGGCCTGCTGCCAAAAAAACCTCTGTCAGCAGAGTAGGGACTTGGGTGCGGAGATTTAATTAAGTAGTGCCCGCGGTTAGTAATCAGGTCGGCTTTTTTCTGGGCATGGCTGCCCCAAAGAATAAAGACGACCGGCTCCGTTTTGCGGTTCAGAGCGTCGATAACCGTGTCGGTAAAAACCTCCCAACCCTTGTCACGGTGGGAATTGGCTGAACCAGCCCTTACCGTCAGTACCGTATTGAGCAGCAGCACGCCCTGTCTCGCCCATTCCAAAAGATGTCCGTGAGAAGGAATCGGGCAGCCGATATCATCATGCAGTTCCTTAAATATGTTTTGCAGGGATGGCGGAGGCGTTACGCCCGGCTTGACGGAAAAGCTCAGGCCATGCGCCTGCCCCGCCCCATGGTAAGGGTCTTGTCCCAAAATAACAACGCGTGTTTCCGCAAACGGGGTTTCATGCAGTGCATTAAAGATGTCATACATATCGGGATAGACGCGGCGGCTTTTGTATTCCTCGATCAAAAATTGCCGCAGAGCGATGTAATAATCGCTCTGAAACTCGTTTTCGAGATGCTGAGCCCAATCATTGCGAAGTATTGCCATCTGCCTTCGTTCACCTCTGACTTAATGGAAATCTGATTTTAATTAAAATCTGTCTTAATGTAATAGGATAGTCTACTATACTATATTTCAACATTCTTCCATTATACCAAGCTTGCGTAGAATGTGCAGAGCGAAGTCAGGCAGGTTTCCATGCTTCGCTCTAATTGCTCCTGCCCCCGGCCCGTCACACGTACAAAATAGGCAGACCCGACATGTGGGGTTTTAGGACGTGAGGAGTATGAGGGTGTGTGGTGTCTGCTTTTGTACGATAAAGCATACAAAGTAAGCCGCCTCGTACGAGTGAAGCCTGATTTTGTACGATGAATCATACAAAACAGCGGCCCCCGACATGTAGTCACTGACTTTGTACGATAAATCGTATAAAACATGCAGTTCTAGACGTGGGATGCCTGGTTTTGTACGATAAATCATACAAAACGCGTAAACTCAGGCGGCGGGCGCTTGTTTTTGTACGATGAATCATACAAAATGCGTAAATCCGGGCAGTGGGCGCTTGTTTTTGTACGATGAATCATTAAGCTTGAACATTTTTAAAAAGCAAACCCCAAGAACGCTAATAATAAGGCATTCTTGGGGCTTGCACTGGTCAACCCTTTTTCAAGATCCGTTTTACAACGTCCCATTAGTTTAGACGTTTTGGACGGAGCCGCTTCTTCTAGGCCTTCTTGGCCACCGGAATGTAGATGTCCATAACGGGATGGTCTGTACGATCGCCCCAGCAGCGCTCGTCATAATGTTCGAACTCGGCGCCCAGCGCTTGCTCGTAACCGGAATGGGGGAACCATTCGCTGTATATGGAATGCCAGGTGCTTTGAATCGCGGCTGTAAACTCGGCGCGGGGAACCGCAGGCGTTGTAAATACCGCATACATCTGCTCCGGATAATGGCGGCGAACCGCGCCTTCCGGCGGTTCTGCTCCTTCTTGCGCTTCAACGCCGATCACGTAGCTGAACTCTCCCGTCTCTATGTCGAACTCATCGCAAACGCCAAGCTCCGCTGTCGATACGGCTAGACCATATAGGGTTTCGCCCTTTTTCTCTGCTATATACTGCTGCCAAAATGCCGGAATGTCCCTGTTATTTTGCCCATCCTTGTTGCGTGTCCGTAAGGAATAACCTATCAGATCAAATGCGGGTTTGGTCACAATTTCATAGTTCATTGCAATTCCTCCTAAATAGGGATTGTATCGCGGCTCCATGACCGAAACCTTGGGATATTCCGGGGGCTGCAAGCCTTTTCTCCGAAATTCTCCCGGCGTCATGCCGTACAGCCTGCGAAAAGCGCGAATGAAGGTTTCCGGCGTGCCAAAACCATGATCCAGTGCAATGTTCAGCAGCTTTTCATCCGTATAAGCAACCTGGCAGGCGGCGCGGACCAGCCTTCTTTTGCGGACGTATTCCATAACCGAATCCCCCACCATGGTTTGGAAGACCCTATGAAAATGAAAATCCGAAAATCCCGCCAGCTGCGCCAAGGTGGACAGCTTCAGCTCTTCATCAAGTCGATCCTCGATGGCGTCCACAACCTCCTGAATAATGGTCTCATAGATTGACACGTCAAACCTCCTTCTTGCTATAAGTTAAGTGTAGCGCAATCCCCCTAAAGGCTCTTGATGATTTTTGCTAATTGTTTTTTACGTTTTCTGCTACGCGAAAAGCCGTTATTTTGGAGATTAGCTCATAAGGAACAGGCTTGTCCAATGGAAATTGGATAGCTCCCTTCGATGTTTTGTAGCCGGCCAGCTCTTCCTGAAACGCTTGTATGCCGCTTGGAGCCGGATAAAATCCGATATGGTTTTTGAACGCCGCAAAATGGACCAGATTCCCATTCAGCACAAACGTTGGCATGCCATAGCTTATTTTGACCGTTGCCTCCGGCACATCCCCGGCAATCAAACGATAAATGGAAATAAGCTTTTCCTGCACCTCTTCCGGGAAAGCGGCAATATATTCATCAATAGGCTGGATGCCTGTCTTGTTGTTCATTCTGTAGCACCTCCCTCTTTCAACTTATTTTACCCGAAATGGACTGTCTCGTCCTAATCTGCCCTTCAAGTAGAAAAGGCCCTGAAAATATGCTATATTGGGAATCAATGGAGGAGGCTGTTTATATGCAAAAAGCGTTTGTTCTCTATTTTATGTCCGAGAAAAAGACCAATCTGGATGAGCTGAACCAGCTATTAGCCGAAGGCTGGAAGGTAGCTAGCCAAAGCCCGATGAGCAACAGCAACCTTAACTCATCTTTTTCATTGGTCATTCTCGAAAAATAAACTGAATAGTTGAATACAATCACTAGGGGAGTCCTGACGGACTGAGACGGCGCAGCAGAGCGCCGGACCCTTGGAACCTGATCTGGGTTATTCCAGCGGAGGGAAGTGGGATGAAGCATTATTTGAATTGCGCGGTTATGCCGTCGCAGATCGGATATACCTGTAAACCCGTTCCTTCCCGGAACGGGTTTTTTGACGTTGCTTTCCAGCCATGGTTGTTCGACAGACTTGTTTTTTTATCAGACTTGGTTATTTATCAGACTTGGTTGTTTAACTGACTTGGTTGTTATCCAGCCTCAAACTACTCGTCTCCCCCCATTATTCCATTGCTCAAGGAGGAATTCATTTGTCTTATCTTATGAAGGTACGGGAACAAAAACCGCTAATCCACAATATCACCAACGTTGTAGTGACCAACTTTACCGCAAATGGGCTTCTGGCGCTAGGCGCTTCGCCGGTGATGGCTTATGCACGGGAAGAGGTCGCGGAGATGGCTTCGCTTGCAAGCGCAGTTGTCCTGAACATAGGCACGCTGGACAACCGTATTGTGGAGTCCGCCCTGCTGGCGGGCAAAGCAGCCAATGCGGCAGGAAAGTCGGTTGTGCTGGACCCCGTTGGCGCAGGCGCAACGGCATATCGCACAGAAACAGCCCGGGCAATCGCCAGAGAGGTCAAGCTTGCCGCCCTGCGCGGCAACGCTGCAGAGATTGCCCATGTTATTGGCGAAAGCCGGGATATTAAAGGCGTCGATGCCGTAGCAGGAGATACCGATAATGTTCAACTGGCCCGGCGCGCCGCGCTGCAGTTGGGCTGCATCGTAGCCGTTACCGGCAAGGACGATGTAGTCAGCGATGGTCACAGCACCTATGTAATCAGCAATGGACATCCTGTTTTGACTCAGATTACAGGTGCGGGCTGCTTGCTGAGCTCAGTGCTTGGCGCTTTTCTCGCTGTAGGCAGCGACGCGCCTGCCCTAGCAGCAGCGGAAGCTTTGGCTTTTTATGGGGTCGCAGCGGAGGAGGCCGCAAACCATATGAAGGAACCGCTTCCCGGCAGCTTCCAAGCGGTGTTTCTTGATCAGCTCGCCTCCTTGACGCAGGAGCGATTCGAAGCGCTGGCGCAAATAGCCAAGGCGGACAAGCAATGATGGCTCCTATTGCCAAAGCGCTAACCATAGCCGGGTCGGACAGCGGAGGCGGGGCCGGCATCCAGGCCGACCTCAAAACCTTCCAGGAGCTTGGCGTATACGGCATGTCCGCCTTAACCGCCATAACCGCGCAAAACACGCTTGGCGTTCACGGCGTGTTTCCGGTAGAGACGGCAGCCGTGACTGCCCAGCTCCAAGCCATCGGGGCCGACCTGCCGCCGGATGCCCTGAAAACAGGGATGTTGTTCAGCCATGACCGAATACAAGCTGTCGCAGAAGCCATTGCTTATTTCAAGTGGAAAAATGTAGTCGTTGATCCTGTCATGATCGCCAAAAGCGGGGCGCAGCTTCTGCAGCATCAAGCTTTGTCCTCATTAAAATCCTCCCTGCTGCCGCTGGCGGAGGCTGTTACTCCCAACATACCGGAAGCGGAGCTTCTTGCGGATCAAACCATTGCAACGATGGAGGACCGCAAGGAGGCTTGCCGCCGCATTGCCGAGACCAGTGTCCGCTATGTCATCCTAAAGGGCGGACATGCTTCGGATGACGGTCCGGTTATTGATCTGTTATTTGACGGTTTTGATTTTTATGAAATGGAAGGCGCCCGTATCGCGACGCGTCATACGCATGGAACCGGCTGCACCTTTTCCGCGGCTATAACGGCAGGTTTAGCCAACGGATTGGACATGCAAAGCGCGGCGCTTCAGGCCAAGGCCTTTATTCAAGCCGCAATTCAGAATGGACTGAATATCGGGACAGGACAAGGGCCAACCAACCATTTTGCCTACAGAAACAGGAAATGAGCTTTTTTTGCATAAAAACATGACATGAAGAAAACAGTATAGGAGGTTCAAAAAACAATTCAGGGAGGAACTAACCATGTACAATCAACAGCAACAGCTTGCCCAAGCAGAGCAACTTATTCAACAACTGGTAAACCAGACGCAACAAGCGTCCGCTCAATATCAGCAATTGCTGACACAGGAGCAGCAAAACGCTCAAATGCTGGAGCAGCTTGCGCAACGCGAGCAGCAAGCTGCTCAAGTGATTCAAACCGCTTTGCAGGGCCATCAAACGGCTATTCAACAGCTTCACCAAATTTCCAGCCTGTGCAATCAAATTTCCCATCAAAGCATAATGGGTATTGCTTCTCAAGCTTATAACAGCCAAAATACTCAAACCGGCTCCCAATATCGGCCATCCTATCAATAAGGGATTGCCGGCGGCTGCATCAAGCGCTTCCGCAAGAGAGCAAAAAGCCCTTTACTTCAGCTTATAGAAGTAAGGGCCGCACATGGACTCGTGAGTGTGTACATAAGTCCAGGTGAAATTTCGGTCAAACAAATAAATGTCCTGCTCGGACTCAAAATCCGCCGCAGTGGCTTTCGCTGCATTTTCATAAAGGAAGACAGACGTCAGGTCCTGGTACATGCCGTACATTTCGTCTTTGGCGACGGCATCGAAGGCTCGCCTGGCTTTGTCTTCCTTCAAGCATTTTTTCTCCTCATAGCTGAACATATGCCACTTGTACTGATCGTAATGGATGGCATTCTTTACCTCATCGCTCAGCTTGCGCGCAAAGGTCTGATCCCACTTGCGGAAAATACCGTTGGCTTCCCCATACAGCTCTGTAATGATCACGCCTTTTTCAATCAGTAATTGTCGATGCTTGTATTTCTTGTGAATAAATTCGAGTGTCCAATACGTATGCAGCAAATGTTCTTCTGGGAGCTCGTCTAACATCTGGTTGATTTTGCTTCTAATCATGTTGCCTCCACCCAAATCTCTTTTTCCACCATCATAGGAAAGCCGAATCAGGGCTGCAAGGACATTGGACACACCTTTCAAAAAAATAGACAGCTTCTAATCTGTGCGGGGTGGACTCTATTTTGTCCATGAGCTCTCTATTTTTTGATCGCGGTAATCATGGATGTAGAGCAACTCATTGCCTTCCTGCTTCAATATGACTTTGCTTGAGAGAGGTCTTTCTTCGATTTCCTCGTCATAAGAGATTTCAAGACTCGTTCCCTGAATCACGATGGACTGCTCTGTCAGATCAACCTCAGTTACGACATAGTTGGACTCTGTGAGCAGCTGGCCAAATGTTACCCCTACTAAAATGACATCCTCCTGCACTTCCATGGTCATATCCAATTGCTCTGTATTAATCCAGACTCCGTAAAAACGGTTAACAAGCGCCTGCTCATCTGCTGTCAACGTTTTACCGATTAGATCGCGGGAAGGCTCCTCCTTCTCCAGTTCGGTTTCATCTGGCGATGGCGCGGCTGTTTCCCCTTCCTCAATCCGGACGCCTTCATCCGTCTTGACGACTTCAGTTGCCTGCCCTGCACAACCGGCACACACCGCCAGAATAATAATCCAAATCGCTGCAACGTATAGGGGTCTCAATTTGCTGCCCCCAATCGAATATGGGAAATATGATGACGGTTATGCCAAATAAACCTCTGGAGTGCTGCATCAAGCGATATATGTCCCAATACTTCCGTTACAAGAGTTCGCTCAAACTGCTCGTCCCTCAGCGCCTTTAACAAATAGTAGAAGCGGCTGTGCAATACTTCAATGAGCATTAAGGAATGCTCGATCGGCATTTCCTTGCCATCGGCAAGCTCGGCCCACAGGTCTTCCCGGTAAGAGCTGGCTCTCGGCCCATCCTCCGTCAATGCCCGTTTAAACCGGATGTAGGCGTTCATATCATTATCCGCCATATGATGAACGATTTGCTTGACCGTCCAGCCGCCAGGCCGATAGCAATAGTTCAAAGGATCGCTCTGAGCAGCCTTCAGCGCTTCGATGGCCTCCTTAAGCTCGCAAACCAATTGAGGAATTTCCTCGATCAAAAGACTCCTGCTTTCGGAAGTTACTTCCTTCGAAGGAGCAAACCGGCCAATAGGGTAACGCCTCTGTTCCTCCATTGCCTCCATTGCTGCATCCCCTCTCTTTTTTCCCCGGCTGTTATGCTTTCTCCAGCTCCCGGACGCTCCCGTCATGGTATCCAACAATGATATGATCGGCCATCTGAATGAACAAGCCATTGTCCACCGTACCCGGAATCAGGTTAATGACGGTATGAAGCTGCTCAGGATCATCAATGCGTCCAAAATGGCAATCCGCTATATAGTTCCCGTTATCCGTAACAAACGTTTTGCCTTCCGCTGTTCTCAATACCGGCTTGCAGCCAAGCTGCTCCAGCTTTCTCAAGGTCATTTCATGGCCAAAAGGAACCACTTCAACCGGCAGCGGAAAACGTCCCAGCTTGTCCACCACCTTGCTTTCATCCACAACTATAATCAGCTTTTTGCTTGCCGCCGCCACGATTTTTTCCCGAAGCAATGCGCCGCCGCCTCCCTTGATCAGGTGAAAAGCAGGATCGGCCTCGTCCGCTCCGTCAATCGTCAAGTCGATTGTTTCTATTTCGGCAAAAGGAAGCTGCTGAATGCCTAACTCACGCGCCAGCTCCTCCGATGCCTGAGATGTGGCAATAGCTTTGATTTTTAATCCTTCGCGGACTCTGGCCCCGATCCTCTGAATGGCCCAATAGGCTGTCGAGCCGGTGCCCAAACCAACAATCATGCCGTCCTGAATAAAATCCGCTGCTTTTTCGGCTGCTACTTTTTTCGCTTCCATCTGTTTTCCTCCTACTTTGGCTTGTGACAAGCTGCTCAGTATGCCAACGTCATGCCAATCAATAGTTTTTTATCTACAGGCTCACCGGTTATATATACTTTTTGTAAATCCTGCGGAGAGGTAGCCTCCATTAAAATTGCAAAACCCGAAAAATTCTAAGCCCACATAATGGGCTTTTTTTATTTCAATGACGAGCAGCAAGAATAAGCTCCACAACAGCCGTTTGCCCGGTTTCTTGCGCGCGTTCCAGAGGACTGCCGTTGTATGCCAGTATCTTCCCTTTGAATTTGACCGGCGTTGTAAAATCGACGCCCAGCTTCAGCAGCAGCTCCACAATTTCGAGGTGGCCCATGCCGCAAATCCAGAATAACAGCTCCGATTTGGGAGTCGTCTGACTCTTGTAATCCGCACCTTGCTCCAGCAAATATTCAGCAATCCCGGGATTGTTCCGCCAGCAGGCCCAACGAAATCCTGAGGAATAGCTATTGGGATCGATTCCGTTTTCCACAAGCGTAACGGCAGCCTCCAGATTTCCCCCGCTTAGATTCGTTGTAAACTCCAGTAAAGAACTCTTGGAGCTATCCAGCAGATTAACATCCACCCCCTTGGAGAGGAGCAGCTCAATGCTATCTCTACCGGCATGCATGCAGGCAAAATGAATGGGCTGCAGGCCGTTTGGTCCCTTCGAGCTTATATCTGCGCCAGCTTCAATTAAATAAGCCGCAACCGGATGATGCCCGTTGGCTAAGGCAATGGACAAGGCTGATTGCCTGGCTACGTTTTTGATTTCCAGGTCCGCGCCCGCTTCGACAAGCAGCTTGACAATTTCGACATTCCCACTCTGACAAGCGATATGAAGCGGCGTTCCCTGAAGCGGGCTGGTATAATCGGTTAGCTTCTTATTCAAAACTGAGGGTTTAATGCCAGTCAGTAGTCTATGAACCTCACCCGTTTCCTGCTGCAAGCAGGCACGGTGCAAGGCGTCGCCTGTTGTGATTTTCGTCATATTTTTCTCCTTTAGCGCTTTAAAAAAGTATAGTATTTGTAGAGCATGTCCTTGTATAATATTCCTGATTCCATGTGCATGCTTCGGCAAATATAAGGCCACAGCAGAATCCCGCTTCAAGCATTGCTTTATAAAGGCAAGTATACCTAATTTATCGACATCATGGAAATGGGAGGAAGCAAAAGTGAGACATTTTAATCGTGGGAGAAAGGTATTTATCTATCTTTTGTTGTTGGCATTTATTTTCCCAAACGCTTACCTTCCAAAGACAGAGGCCTCGGCAAATGGCGGGCCCGAGCTGCAATCTGCCGTAAGCGGCAATGCCGATGGCATGATTAACGCTATCGTGTATGCAAACGGCAAGTATATCGCTGTTGGAGACCGAGGATATATTGGTCAATCGCCGGACGGACTCCAGTGGACCAGGATTGCAGCTCCTGTATCCAATGAAGCTACTAGCTGGAGAAGTATTGTTTTTGCAAAAAATATGTACGTAGCCGTTGGGTTAAATACATCTTCAACTTCAACCGCAAAATTGATGACATCGCCCGACGGCGAAAATTGGACTGATCGGTCCTCCAGCATTGATGGCACCATTCTGCAAAAAGCCGTATTTCTCAATGATCAATTTTTTGCAGTTGGCGGCAGATGGAGTGGCAATGACCGCAGTTTGGACGTTGGCATTATTTATTCCTCGACGGATGGTGTGAACTGGACTTTGACAGCGGCGCCAGAAAAATTTTGGCCTGTCAGCTCAACGACCTCTACTCCGTTTTTTCTGACGGACATGGCCTATATCTCGGGGCGGTACGTAGTTGGCGGCAATGTATTCGGAAGCTATGGCCACTCAACTAATCTGAGTAGCTGGACAAAAGGGTTTATTGACGACTACGCAATCAGCTTCTTTTCGGTATATAACAATAAGTTATACGTAATCAGCAACGGATCAAACGCCTATTCCAGTAGCGACGGAATAACCTTCGCACCGGCGCCAGATTACAACGGCATGCGCGGCAGTCTTCAAGATGGATCGACGCTGTACCGGTTTGGTATAGGCGGCAATTGGTTTGAATCGGCAGATGACGGCGCCTCTTGGACTCAAAAAACTGCCATTACCAATGTAACCATTCTGGATGCGGCGACAAATGGCAGCAGTTTTGTTTTGGTCACAAACGGCAAAAATAGCCTGGTTGTCTCGCCAGATCATTCGGTTTGGAGCCGAATTGAAGGGGATTTGCAGGGTGTCGTATCCAATGGCTCGCAATGGGTTGGTGTCGCAACAGCACCTTCACGGAGCGGAGGAGAAGCCGACAGCTTTTTGCTAACCTCTTCCAGCGACTTGGGCAATCTGAGCCCAGCAGCTGACTTTTTTCCCAATATAGAGTTTTACGATGTTGCCTATGGGAATAACACCTTTATCGCCATCGGCAAAAAAATCGCTCGTTCCTCAGACGGTGTAACTTGGACATTAGATGATCTCCCTGCCGGGATAGCTGGTCAAATAACGGCGATCACATACGGAAGCAGTCAAGGGTTCGTTGCTGTTACAAACGGGGGGTCCATCCTTGCTTCCCCGGATGGAAGCAGCTGGACAGTCGATAACAGCAATAGCGGCACTGCATTTTCTCATGTAAAGGATGTCAACGGGGTTTATATAGCAACGGTACCGTATGAAAGCGTTTGGGTATCCGATGGAAGCGGCGGAAATTGGTCTGCTTTAGACTCATTAAGCGACTATTACGCGCTGTATTATGACTTGTCGGACGTAACCTATGGAGCAGGCACTTATGCCATTAGCGGCTCCGATGAAAATGGGAACCCCGTTGTTTTGACGGCAGCAGCCAACTCATTGGATGAGATTGCAGTCTGGGATACGCATGCCATTGATAACAGCGTTTATACCACACTGAAAACTATTGAGTATAGTGGCGGTTATTTTGTTACGGGCGGCCTGGAGTACCATTCTTCATCTCCTGAAACGTACGTTCTTTATGCCACGTCCGACTTTACAAATTGGGCTGATTATAATGAACAAACGCTAGGCATCAGCAGCAGCGCCATCAATAGTATTACGGTGCTGAACGGGACGTTCTACATTGTTGGCGACAACAATGCGCGTATCGTACTGGGAGAACCAAGCGGCCCCGTAGCTCAACCCGAACCGACGCCATCGGCTGTCATCAGCTTTGTGGATGAGCAACTGACTGGACTAGCGGCTAACGCCGTTTACCTGATCAACGGTCAAAACGTATCCGCTGATACGAACGGCAAAGTCGCTATCGACTCAGCTTGGCTTGGAGAAACGTTAAGCATTGTCAAAGTCGGCAACGGCACAACTTCAACCAACAGCTTGGCTCAATCGCTCATCATCCCGGATCGTCCTGCCGCGCCAACAGGCGTTGGCAAAACTGACGAATCCTACGCTGGCGCAAATGACGGCAGCCTCACTGGACTGCCAGTTGGCGGCGAATATAAACAAGGCGCTGCCGGCGCTTGGTCGGACATCTCAAGCGCAACCGTTTCGGGACTGCAGCCGGACACGTATTATGTCCGGGTTAAAGCAACCTCGTCGGCCTTTGTCTCTGAGGAAGCAGCAATTACAGTAGGATCAACCTCCGCTACGCCTGAGGCTACACCAGCGGCTGTCATCAGCTTTACTGATGAGCAGCTTACTGGATTAGCGGCTAACGCCGTTTACCTGATCAACGGGCAAAACGTTTCCGCTGATACGGACGGCAAAATCGCTATCGACTCGGCTTGGCTTGGCGAAACGTTAAGCATTGTCAAAGTCGGCAACGGCACAACTTCAACCAACAGCTTGGCTCAATCGCTCATCATCCCGGATCGTCCTGCCGCGCCAACAGGCGTTGGCAAAACTGACGAATCCTACGCTGGCGCAAATGACGGCAGCCTCACTGGACTGCCAGTTGGCGGCGAATATAAACAAGGCGCTGCCGGCGCTTGGTCGGACATCTCAAGCGCAACCGTTTCGGGACTGCAGCCGGACACGTATTATGTCCGGGTTAAAGCAACCTCGTCGGCCTTTGTCTCTGAGGAAGCAGCAATTACAGTAGGATCAACCTCCGCTACGCCTGAGGCTACACCAGCGGCTGTCATCAGCTTTACTGATGAGCAGCTTACTGGATTAGCGGCTAACGCCGTTTACCTGATCAACGGGCAAAACGTTTCCGCTGATACGGACGGCAAAATCGCTATCGACTCGGCTTGGCTTGGCGAAACGTTAAGCATTGTCAAAGTCGGCAACGGCACGACTTCAACCAACAGCTCGGCTCAATCGCTCATCATCCCGGATCGTCCTGCAGCGCCAACAGGCGTTGGCAAAACTGACGAATCCTACGCTGGCGCAAATGACGGCAGCCTCACTGGACTGCCAGTTGGCGGCGAATATAAAAAAGGCGCTGCCGGCGCTTGGTCCGACATCTCAAGCGCAACCGTTTCGGGACTGGAGCCGGACACGTATTATGTCCGGGTTAAAGCAACCTCATCGGCATTTGTCTCTGAGGAGGCAGCAATCACAGTAGGATCAACCTCCGCTACGCCTGAGGTTACACCAGCGGCTGTCATCAGCTTTACTGATGAGCAACTGACTGGACTAGCGGCTAACGCCGTTTACCTGATCAACGGTCAAAACGTTTCCGCTGATACGGACGGCAAAATCGCTATCGACTCGGCTTGGCTTGGCGAAACGTTAAGCATTGTCAAAGTCGGCAACGGCAC
>NZ_LYPA01000051.1:0-32596 GCF_001675045.1 Paenibacillus oryzae | reverse complement strand
ACGTTAAGCATTGTCAAAGTCGGCAACGGCACAACTTCAACCAACAGCTTGGCTCAATCGCTCATCATCCCGGATCGTCCTGCCGCGCCAACAGGCGTTGGCAAAACCGACGAATCCTATGCTGGCGCAAATGACGGCAGCCTCACTGGACTACCAGTTGGCGGCGAGTATAAACAAGGCGCTGCCGGCGCTTGGTCCGACATCTCAAGCGCAACCGTTTCGGGACTGCAGCCGGACACGTATTATGTCCGCACCAAAGCAACCTCATCAGCCTTTGTCTCTGAGGAAGCTGCCATAACGGTTGGTTCAACCTCCGCTACGCCTGAGGTTACACCAGCGGCTGTCATCAGCTTTACTGATGAGCAACTGGCTGGATTAGCGGCTAACGCCGTTTACCTGATCAACGGTCAAAACGTATCCGCTGACACGAACGGCAAAATCGCTATCGACTCAGCTTGGCTTGGCGAAACGTTAAGCATTGTCAAAGTCGGCAACGGCACGACTTCAACCAACAGCTTGGCTCAATCGCTCATCATCCCGGATCGTCCTGCCGCGCCAACAGGCGTTGGCAAAACGGACGAATCCTACGCCGGCGCAAATGACGGCAGCCTCACTGGACTGCCAGTTGGCGGCGAGTATAAACAAGGCGCTGCCGGTGCTTGGTCGGACATCTCAAGCGCAACCGTTTCGGGACTGCAGCCGGACACGTATTATGTCCGCACCAAAGCAACCTCATCGGCTTTTGCTTCCGAGGAAGCTACAGCAGTCATTGGAACATTGCCTGCTGTCCCAGCGGCTCCCAATGTTTCAGCCGATGATATAAATGATCAGATCATCGGTCTGGATACAACGATGGAATACCAGATTGACGGCGGCAATTACGTTCGATATGACGGCAATAATCTGCCGGTCTTGAATGGCTCACATACTGTTAAAGTAAGGGTGGCCGCAAATGGTTCTGTTCCAGCGGGGGCAGAGGTCACGTTATACTTTACGGCTCCGGTTGCTGCCGGTCTTACCGTAACGGCTGTTGATCCAAGCGGCACAGCAAATGACGGCAAAACGACAATTTCGGCAGTACCAGCCGCGACTGCAATTGGCCACAAGCTGGTTTACAAAACGTTCGGCAGCAGCGAGGTTATCCCGCCAAGAGTTGGCGATGCGGCAACCGGCTATGCCGACCTGCCTGCTAATGGACTAATCAACGCAGCTCATGGCGAAAAAATCGGAGTGGCCGAAGTTGATGCCGACGGAAAAATTGTGAAATTCGGCTTCACGACAGCGGTTGTTGTTCAGGAGCAGACATCAGGCGGCAACACGAATGTACCAACTGCGCCTCCTATCATTACCGGACCTTCTTCAAACGAAACCGATGTTATTGTTATCGTAAACGGCCAAATCGAAAACGCAGGCAAATCGAAAACAACCGAAATCAATGGTTTGACTACAACAACCGTAATCGTTGACCCTCAAAAGCTGCAGGCCAAGCTGGATTCCCAAGGCGATGGTGCCATCGTAACCGTACCGGTCAGTTCAAGCTCATCCATTATTAAGGGAGAGTTAAACGGCCAAAGCATTCAAAATATGGACAATCGTTCTGCAACTCTGGTTCTGCGGACAGACCATGCCAGCTACCGCATTCCCGCCCGTGAAATCAACATCGGGCAGCTGGCTGAAAAGCTGTCTCCGGGGACAAAGCTTAGCGATATATCCGTAAACATAATCATCGCCGAGCCATCTGACGAAACGAATCAGGTCGTTCAAAATAGTGCTATTCGAGGGAATTTCACAGTTATTGTTCCTTCTGTAGATTTTAAATTAATTGTTTCGCATAAGGATAAATCAATCGAAATTACAAATTTCAGCATGTATGTGGAAAGAAAAATTGCATTGCCGGACAACGTTGATCCTAACAAAATTACAACTGGCATCGTAGTTGATCCAAACGGCGTTACCAGACATGTTCCAACAAAGGTCATTGTCGAAGACGGAACCCATTACGCGGTTATCAACAGCTTGACGAACAGCACCTATTCCGTTGTTTGGCACCCGCTGATTTTTGCAGACATGGAAAATCATTGGGCAAAAGACGCGGTTAACGACATGGGCTCCCGCATCATCGTAAATGGTGTCGACAGCTCGACGTTTAGCCCGAACAAAGATATTACCCGGGCAGAATTTGCGGCTATGGTCGTTCGTGGTCTTGGCTTGCGACTTGGCGAAGGAACCCTTCCGTTTAACGATGTCAATGAGCAAAACTGGTATTCAAGCGCTGTACAAACCGCAGCTTCCTACAATCTTATTGCAGGTTTTGAAGACGGGACATTCCGGCCAAACGCCACCATTTCACGTGAACAGGCAATGATCATTATTGCCCGAGCAATGAAGCTGACGGGACTTGCGGCAACAACGGGCATGCCGGATGCCGACGAACTTTTATCGTCATTTACTGATTCCGCAGCTGCAAGCAGCTGGTCAAAAGAAGGCATCGCACTGGCGGTCAAAGCGGGTGTTGTTGGCGGCCGCAGCGACGGCAGACTTGATGCAAAAGCCAATATAACCCGCGCGGAAGTAGCCGCAATTATTCAGCGATTGTTGAAGAAGTCCGACCTTATTTAATGAAGTACCGGGCGTTTCTTCACTAAGGAAAACTATAAAAGGCAATAAGCAAGGCAATAAACGGAGTAATAAAAGAATAAGCTTCAAAACCCGCATCATTGGGTTTTGAAGCTTATTTTTTTTCCAGCCTTCTCAGCTGAGGGTTCTATTGTTTGCTATTCGTGCCCAGACGTTTAAGACGCTCAATATCATCCAGCCTATCAAAAAGTCCGTGATAGCGTCTTAATTCCTCAGCATCCTCCACCTTAACGCCTGATTTGAAAAATGCTATCTCTCCAGTGCCTTCTTGGTTGACTTCGTTGTTAGCCTCCAGAATACGCTTCAAATGTTTGGCTGTTCCAAGACTTCCCGAAATAAAATCCGTCCCTTCGGGAAATAACGATTTCAGAGGCATTTCAAAATAAGGAAAGTGGGTGCATCCAAGCACAACCGTTCCATATTGCGTAACATCCAGATGGGCAAACGCTTCTTTCAAATAAGACACAACCTCATCCTGATTAAACCTGAAGCTTTCGGCTAACTGGACAAGACCAGGCAGGGGCAAGCTGTGTACAATTTCTTCATGGTCAAGCCGCTCTACCAGCTCGTTGTATTTCTTCTCTTTTAATGTTAAATTCGTGGCTACTACCAGAACCTTTTTCCGATTCCCCTCCCATTTTTCAATGGCTGGTTTGACAGCAGGCTCGATGCCCAATATCGGAAAATCATACCTTTGACGAAGCTCCTCAATCACGATGCTGGTAGCTGTATTGCAAGCAATAACAAGTGCCTTAACATGCTGGCGGGCAATACAATCAGCGGCATCCACTATATACTGTCTGACTTCTTCACGCGTTTTTTCTCCGTAGGGGACATTAGCAGTGTCTGCATAAAAGAGGTAGTCCTCTTTTGGCAAAAGCTTCACCGCTTGATGGAGCACCGTTAAACCGCCTATCCCGGAGTCAAAAAAACCAATTTTCATACCTTCACTCTTCTCTTTGCGTTCAAAAGTAACGGTTTGGACATCGAGTCAGCGACGCCGCCCTGCGCATATTATACTTCCCGCCTGTCGTTCGGGCAATGGATAATTAGCGGATAATCGCCATCCGGAATTCAAATCACTTATTTCTATCTGCCGTCAGCCATTCAGCGGCCTCAAGCACATTTTCGGCAACAAAGTCCGGCTCGGCTTCGCTCCAGCGATCACGGTAGGTAGTTAATGAAGCATCGCCCCAGCCCGTACGCACCAAAATTTTAATAGCCCCAACCCTATGGGCGGCAAGCATGTCCGTGCTTCCAACATCGCCAATGACGGCGCAACGCTTCAAATCCAGCCCATGTTTCTCCGCCGCCTCTAATAACATGCCAATCCCTGGTTTTTTGCAGGAGCACCCATCCTCGTCGCTATGGGGACATATAAAAGCATCGTCGAAACCATAGGTCTGGAACTGCTCCTGAAATTCCGCTTTTGTTGCTTGTTGCCTTGATATCCGATGCTGATTGGTGAATGCAAATACAAGAAGTCCCGCTTTTTTCAACCTCGTAATAGCGTCGGCGGAGCCCTCATAAAGAGTAAAATCTCGTGGGTGAATAAAATGCCCCGTCCCGCCTATCGTACCATCACGGTCAATGAATACAGCCTGCAGATTCTTCATGCTATTCAAATGCTTCTCCCCCCAGTTCTCCACTATGCCGCTGCTCACTCAAAATGAGGATAGCGGTTAGAAAAAGCCGTCATAATTTCAAAAAAGGATTCCCGAAGATTGGCCAAATGCTGCTTCCCTCTTAGCTCCAGATGAACCTCGGCTCCGTGGCAATAAATAATCCTTGCCCCTTCATCCTCCAGATCAATATAGGTTAATACGGCTTCAAATGCCTTGCTCAGTTCTATAAACCACTGCGTGATCGATACCGAATCCTGGAACAACCGGCTCATATCGCTGGTAACCGCCGTGAAGGTAACTTCAATTTCATCCGGGTAACCCTCCAGCTCGCGAGTAGACAAATCGATGCTGCCGATTCGCACTTTTCCATCCGGCTCGATAAACAGCTCTATTTCTTCCCGGTCATAATGCGGCTGCCAGCTATACCCGCCCTCCAGATACTTCAAAATGTAAGAGTCCATACAAAAATGAATGCTTGCGCTATTTCCGCTATCAATTGATCCGTGCTTTCGAATGTACTCATATACATGCTGCAATCGATGCTTCGGTATTATCGTTACAAAGCTATAGTCAAGGCCCATGCTCTCCCTCCTTGCCATTTATCGCCCGGATTATATGATCCTCTCATTATTAGCTATAGGCTGGCGGACTTTTTTGCCATCCAAAATGCTTTATAATCATATCTGCTGCCTTGTCTGGATTCAGATTTGTATTATTAATTCTGAAATAATGTTTGGCACTGATCTCGCCGGGTAATGAATTTAATCGGTATGTTTCATGGCTTTGAACCAGATCATGCTGCGATTTTTGGACATTTCGTTTGGTTGGTTTGTGGATTAACCTGTTTTCGCTAGTGTTTCGTTTGATTCGTTCCCCCACATCCGCCTCCAGCTCAACCAAATAAACGGTGCCGCCTCGCGACTCAAATTGCTTCGAGACTTGCTCCACATAATCCCAATCGCTTTGCAGATCAAAGGCCCATACAAAGGTAAAAATAAATCCTTCCATATCGCTGCCCGCGACCTCTTCAAACATCTCGTGCCTGATCAGATTCACCAATCGCTTGCCTGAGGGAGAGCCGTAATCGAAATAGGGCGAAACAAAATCAATGGAAACATGATTGTGGAATAACTTATAATTCGTTTTTTCAGCTAAACGTTGTCCTACTGTCATTTTCCCGACAGCCTGGGGACCAACTATCAAAATAAAGTTCATGCTTCCGCCCTCCTCGAATTCATTCCCGCCACCCCATGCTTCCACAAAAGCAACCTAAACGCGGCTTAATGTCTTGGTCAAATACAGCGCAACATCATCATTGACGACAATGCTTTCGCCATATTCAACATGTACTTCGCCATTAAAAATTCCTTTTCCATCCGGCACATAACCGCGCTTAGCATACAAAATTTGCGCATTGCCGTAGCTGGAGAAAATACCAACGCCTATTCCTGCAATAGGAGACCGTTCCCCAATAACGGCTTCGGCTTTGTCCATCAGGGCCGAACCAATGCCCATTCGGCGGAACTTTATCATCACATTAAAATCATTGATTTCAGGGATGCCCGCTTCCCGAAACGGCGGATAATAGGACTTCCAAAGCACATTAACGTAACCGGCAAAAACACCATCTGCCTCTGCGATCAACGAAACCCTGTCGCCTTTTCGCTGCTCTTCCAAATAACCCTCGTAGAGCCAGACCGGCTTGTTCCAGCCTTGCTCCCGAAACGCTTCCGCTATGATCTCGGGATCGCTTTCGTTCATTACGCGAATTGTAATTGCATTTGTAAATGCATCACTCATACCTTATCTTCCTCCCTCTCTTAATCTATCAGCTCCAGCTACAGCAACCAGAACTAGTCCGCCAAAAGCAGGCTCAGTCCACCACAATCAGCTTTGGCCATATCTCAAGCCATCTTTTCCTTTCTATTCGGGACAAAAAATAGCTTCGGTCTCCGAAATAGCGGCTTTGTCGGACCAGGAGGCCAAACAGGTCATTCAGGCCATGAGGAGCTATTATTTCCAGCTGGCCTTCTTTATCCAGCGTAACGCCAACGGCGGTTGCGGTTTCCGGCCAATGCTTCATAGCATCCTTCACCGATTTATAGGGGCGAAGATTGGATTTTTGATGCATTCTTGCCTGGTTTTTGACGGACCAGCGGTAATGAGGACAAGCCTCTATCAATTGCTTCTCGCAACGTTTTTCTCTATCTTCGCTTAAATCCGCCGCATCGTAATAGAGTACATCCACATCATTAAGCGGGGTGGGCTGCTCCTTCCCATGTAGGCAATCCCATACATAATTGCGGATATAACCGGCCGATATGCACCAATGCGGCAGCTTCAACGCTTCAACATGAGCCAAATCCCTTGTCAAAAAAGGATGCTGCATCAGCAGCTCCCTTAGTCTGGTTTCTTGCTCGGCTGCCGTCATGATTCTTGCTCTCCGGCAAGCAGCAAGCCATAAAAATCAAGCTCATTATCCTCAAGAGGAATCGCACGGAACCCCCTAACGGCAAACAGGCCGGAAACCGCCTTTTTTAACAACGCTTCATCAAAAAAGGAAAAAAACCGTTTAGGAGAATAATGATCCTTTTCCCAGATGCCTTCGCTGTTCCTATAGCTGGACCTCAATTCCTCTTTAACGTAACTCATGGCTTCCTCCTTGCAAAGTCGCATCATTACATGCACTTATCCCGCAGGCGCGTTGTCGATTACTCCCAGCTCCGCATACCCTTGTTTCTTGTAGAAATCAGGAGCCTGGAAGGTAAATGTGTCCAGAAGCCCTTTAACGGGCATTCCAGATCAGCATGCCGTCCGCCTCGGCGATTTTGTCATCCTGCTCTTTAGTTGCTCTATACTTGACTCTGACGTAAAGGTTTCCATTCATGGATTGTTCCAATTTCTTTCGGTTTACAGCTACTCCCTTGCTTGCCGGATTAGCCTCCAGGATGGCATCGATCACATTGGCATCTGCATCCGTCAATACTGTTTTGCCTCTGAGGGCTTCCGCAAGCCTGTTCAGCACCTCGCTGGATTCATCTTCAATAAAGGACAATAACCCCTCCGGACGCGAGCCGGCTCCTTTCCGAAAGGGACTGAACCCGCGAGACGGTTCTTGCTTGCAAATAATTAAGGCAAGCCGTTCCGCCTGCTCCATGACCGGTATCATTTTGAATAACATGATGAGCTCCTTCTATGTATAAATCTATATATCCATAATAGCTTAACCTTGCCATTAGTCGCCAGATAGCTTCATGGCTTCCCCCGCCTTACGGTCACTGATGACCGGTAGAGCACCAAATAACCGCTTCAGCTTTGGCCAACGGTCGCAAATGTCCTTTAGACGCTCGAAAGTTACGTTTTTGGCATAAAATTAAGCTTTTACGGCCACGCATGACCTTTAAAAATAGATATTCCATCAAAACAAGACTCTAACGGTCATGAATGTCCGCAGCTACAGAAATAAACAAGTCGCGCCAATCAATTCCATCCAATGATGACTTACAGAAGTCCGCAGCAGCAGTGATTAATCCAGCCACTGCCTTGGGCCGATCATATGAAAAAGCTCCTGCGAGCCTTGGACGGCATCCATAATGCGATTATAGGTAAAATCGCTCATTGGCCGAGGCAGCTCCCCGATCGGGCAGAACCGGCACTCCAAAATTTCCGGCGAGCTTGGAGCAGGAAGGGCCTGGCCCGCTGTAACAGAAGCTATAAAAACAAAATGATGCATATCAAATTGGGGATCATAATAGATTCCCGTTAGCTTTCCGGCTTTCACCGTTAAACCCGTTTCCTCAAATACTTCACGCTCCGCCGTTTCCCGTGCGGATTCATTGGCCTCCGCCTTGCCGCCAGGCAAGTCCCAATTATTCCTGCCATAGCTGTGCTTAACCACCAAAACATGGCCTTCCTCGTTTAAAAGAATTGCTGCAGCGCCTATCAACTTATTTTCGGGCATGGCTGCTGTCCCCCCTTGAATTCATAGATTTGTTTTTCAATTATGCAAACCCTTATGACTCAGAATGTCCGGTGTGCCCTGATTTCAAAAGCCGGTTTTGTCCTATATTCCATATATTCAATTCGATCTCTATTTTTTAAAAAGACCTCATACCTTGTCCGAATTGCTGGAGAAGTAATATAATCCAAAACCTTATTCTTGTCTATCCAGCAGCTCTCCATTGTTTCCTCCGATGTCGCCAATACTCCGCCTAGCGGCTTACATACAAAATCGAGCATAAGCTTCGTCGGTACCCGGTCAACTCCATTATACCCTTTGTAAGAGCCCGTATTGGAATATATGCCAGCAATATGCAGAACCTCGCATTCTATTCCACTCTCTTCCATAATTTCTCTAGTTAGCGCATCCGGCAAGTTTTCGCCAACCTCGACTTGACCACCAGGAAAAACCCAACCCCCATGCCTTGTTTTGACCAGCAATATTTGACCTTGTTCATTTTCAACAAATCCCCCAACGGCAACAATATGCGTCGGCATTTCCATAAGATCGCCTCCCAAGTTCATAGTTGGAAAATGTTCCATCCTCTTATGACGTGTAGTGGACACTGAAGGTTACCTCATTCCTCTCAAATCATGAAATATCCTCCAAATGTTCACCATCTTGAGTATAGCTCATAGACTGACGGCTGCATCACGGGACTCTTCAAAGCTTTCAACTCTAAGCTTGTAGCTTCTTCCGCATAAACAACGCCGCTTCGCCGCTGCCGTCATCGTTATTGCTGTACAAGGATTTATCAATAGCTTCAATTGTAAAGCCGCAATGCCGGTAAAATCGGATGGCAGGCACATTGGTCGTTTGAGTTTCCAGCGAAACCGCACGAAACCCGGCCTCCTCCGCATATCGGCAAACAAAGTCCATCAGAAGCTTGCCGTACCCCTTGCGTCGGTGGGACTCGTGCACTTGCAAATGCCAAAGCATCAGCGTGTTATTCCACGCTTGAGGCTCCGTAACCGCCAACGCGGCCAAACGATTGTTGATCAAAAGCCCGAGTGCATAACCGGCTCGCGCCAGCTTGGCATAACGCTGAATATCCTCTTCCTCGTTCATTTCGCATTTTATATACGGTTTCTCCAAGGAAACCAGCTTCAGCCCCAGATTGAAGACATCCTGCGACTCCTCAATGGTCAATTCATATTTTTCCGTAGATTGGTATCCAAAAGCGCCCAATTGTTGCAGTTCATCAGCGCTCAGCTCATGCAATTGCTTAATCTCCATCTTTTCTCTCCTGTTTTCGCTCTTGTCAAAAAAGGCCTCCGGGTACCTGAGCTCTCCTTGAATTCGGCTTAATGCGCCTTCTCTCAGCTCGCAGACCATAAACACTTCGTCTGGCCCGCTCCCTGCCCCTGATAATCAGGCCTGACGGCAATCGGAGCCAGCACAACAACCTCATGAATGGCCATCGGCCCGCCATCATGCAGCTGCCGTCCTTCATAAACCGCCGCTTTGCTTATAAGCAAATGACCTACAATTTTTCCGTTCTGCTCAGCGACAATAGACAGCTCTGGCACAAATGTCCTGCTGTCTCTGATACGCCGTACCAGCAACGCCTCATCCTCACGCTGCTCAAAGGCCTCTATATTAACCTCGTGAACCTGTTCGTAATCCTCCCGGCCTTCCGTTCGGATGATCAACATATTGAATCCACTCTCCTTGTCTACAAAAGAGCTTCGGCAAACGCCGCCGTTTCCAGCAGCTTGGCGCATTCGTCAGGCCCTGCTCCGTCCTCAACGCTCCAGCACACCCCCATCACGGTTTCAACATAAAGACAGGCTCGCAAAATAGGCCCCGGGATAGCCAATTGCTTCTCCAGCAGCACGATCATTCGCTCTATTTTTGCAGCCAGCTCTGCCGTCAGCTCGTCCTCGAATTCATTGAGCATAAAACGCGGCACATCAAACAGAGGATCGCCGATTACCCCTTTTGGGTCAATAATGACATAGCTGCCTTCGCTGCTTAGCAGTATATTATCATGGTGAAAATCGCCATGTAACAGCATGCTCCTGTTATATTTTTCAGTTAGAACCCTGTACAATTCACAAGCTTTTTCCATATGGCCGTAAAGCTCACTGCAATCCTGCCTGCCCTTCATATAATCTGTTATCCGCTCCACCCAACGAGTGTAGGTAGGAAATACGATTCCTTCAGGCGGAAGCATATGCAAACCGTTATAAAGCGAGCAGAAACGGTCCACTCGCTCCTCCAGCGTGTCCAGCTTGCGCAGAGGCGTGCCTGGGAAAAGCCGCTCCTCCAGCAATGCGCCGCCAGCCGCATCAATGTCGAATACGTTGCAAAACGGCCTCCCGCCATAGGCAGACAACGCTTGAAACTCCGTCTGTATATAGACGGAGTCCGGGTGGCCTATTTTTAATACGGCGTCTCCAAATATGCCCGACGTGCAGGTAAACACCAGATTGGCCGAAAATGAAGGAATAAGCGCCAGCTCATCAAGCTGCCACCGCTTGCAAAATACGGAAAGCCCTCCGTTCACATGACCAAAAAAGTCCGCGCCAAAGCGGTTAATGATCTGACTGCTTTCTTCTAAGGAAAATGAATAACCCTTATTCCGCATTGCAACCAGCCTCTCACTGTTTTAAAGTGTGAATGACTTATGTGAATAGTATTTTTTCCATTATCATATTTTCATCATGGTCCTCAACGACATTATAATTTAGTTTCTTGTACAAGTTACAGGCTGGTTCATTGAATTTAAATAAACTAAGTCTGAGCTTTGTCATTCCTTTATCTTTGGCATCCTGCTCAATCCATTTCATCGTTTCAAATCCATAGCCTTTCTTCCTGTAATTCTCCTTGACCAAAAAATCGCAAATAAATCCCGAAACATCCTCTTTTTCATACCAGATAAAACCAACGTTTTCTGCGTTATCATCTATCATTACATATAAAAAATTATTCTCCGTTGATTGACCCATCGGAAGTATTTCGTCGAATTCCTTTTCAGCACGTTTATAAGCCTCTTCTTTATCGGCGCTCATTTTAGATTTGATCAAATCGTTTGCATAGTCATACCTTTGTCAGGCTCCCCGCAAAAAGCGGCTGTAAAAGCCATCTCGGCGGGTCAGCTCCTCATGGGTGCCTTCCTCCGCAATGCCGCCGTCATTCATGACGATTATCCGATCAGCCAATGAAGCAAGAGCAGGTCGATGTGTAACTAGAATGGCAGATTTATTTTCCAAATACAACCTTATGGAGTCTACAAGCTTCTGTTCGTTAGCTGCATCAAGGGCGGAGGTTGGTTCATCCATAATAACCAGGCTGCATTCCTTATGGAGAAATGCCCGGGATAAAGAAATCCGCTGCTTTTGTCCGCCGGAAAAATTATTCCCTTGCTCCGTGATGACGGTATCGTACCCGTCCGGCAGCCCGTCAATGAACGCGTCCAGTCCCGCCAGGGTGGCGGCCGCTCTAATATCCTGATCCTTTGCCTGCGGCTTTACCAAGCCAATGTTTTCCTTTATTGTTGCCGAAAACAGGTATGGCGACTGGCTCACAAACACCAGACCGGAATCGTCGCCTTCCCCATCGCCCCCGATAAACGCCTCTCCGCCAGTCGGCTCGTACAGGCCGGAGCACAATCTTGCCAACGAAGATTTACCGGCGCCGCTTGGCCCGATAATCAGCACCTTTTCCCCCTTCTTCAATTGAAAGCTAATTTCGCTCAGAAGCGGCTTGTCGGCCCCTTCTGGCTGGAAGGATACATTCTGCAGAGAGATGACCGTATCTCCGTCCGGCGGAGAAGTAGACGTATGCTCCCCCGGAGTGGAAGGCAGCGGGTGCTTGCCTACCGTTTCGCCTGCTGCTCCGGAAGACAGCGGGTGTTTGCCTACCGTTCCTCCCGCTGCTTCGAACTTCAAGAGACGGTAAATGCGATTAAATGCGCCAACGCCTTCCTGTACGCGGCTATATTGATCCGAGAGGCCGATAACCGGCCAAACGACCAGCTCAAACAAAACGCTGAAGGTTACAATTGCGCCCGGCGTCATCGTATTTCTCGTTGCCGCGATGGCTATAAAGACAAGGGCTGCAATGTAGATGAGCTGGTAGCTGCCCTCCGTCAAGCCGCGGCTCATGGCATTGGTCATGGCAAGCCTGGCTTGCGACTGATTTAACGCTTTTCGCTGCTTCATAAATTGACCAAGGTAAAGGCCTTTGGCCCGATACGTTTTGACAATCGGCAAACCTTGAACAAACTCCTGCGATGTTTCCCGCAGCGCTTGCTCCTTGTGCTGTACATCATCGGATTGAATCGCGATTTTTTTATCGAAAAAACGGCCGATGAAAAACAGAAGCGGTGAGCTGACGGCTCCCAATACAGCCAATACCAGATCTATTTTTATCAAATAAATAAACGACAGCAGGATGAGAACAAATACGGTAACGTATTCAACAAGGGCTTCAATGATGGACGACCCGTGCTCGGTATCCTCCTTCAGCCTTGTCACCAGCTCGCCGGAGTGATAGCTTTGGCGATTGCGGAAGGGCATATAGTTGACGACATCAAACAGCTTCAGGGTCAAATCCCTGTGCACATATCCCAGCAGCTTGACAATCAGATGCTTGTGCAGCGCCAACAGCACAATAGCGCCAAGAAGCAAGCAAACAACCAGCTTTGTTACATTCATCAATTCCGTCATGACGCCCTTGCTTGCCGTATCTATAAACAACCCCTGAACCTGGGCAACCCCAATTTCAAAGCCGATATCTACTCCCATTAACAGAGGCAGGAACAGAAGGATGATCCAATGCTTTCTTGCATAAGTAAAGAGTAAAACCAGCGTTTTTCTGGTATTGATTTCTGCGTTGCTCCCCGTGCTGGTCTCCCTATTGTTTCCTGTGTTCATTTCTGGGTTCAAAACAATTCCGCTCTCCTCTCCTATGCGAGCTGGCTCTGCACCAGTGCATAATAATGTCCTCGCCTGAGCATTAATTCCTCATGCCTTCCCGTCTCTTCAATTCTGCCGTCTTTTAGAACAATAATGAGATCGGCGCTAGTCACGGTGTCCAATTGATGGGCGATCATAATGGTGGTGCGCCCCTTCATCAGCTCCAGCAAAGAAGCTCTGAACTTCTCTTCATTTTCGATATCCAGCGCTGAGGTCGGTTCGTCCAGCAGCAGCAGATTCGGGCGCCTCATGTAGGCTCTGGCCAATGCCAGGCGCTGCTTTTCTCCGCCCGACAGCTCAACTCCGCGCTCCCCGACAATCGTATCGTAGCCTTGCGGGAATGACGCTATTTTGTCATGCAGATGGGCTAATCTCGCGGCCGTTTCGACTTCGCTTTGAGGAGCAGACGTTAGTCCAAAGCTAATATTCTCTCTGACCGTGCCCGTAAACAACACGGTATCCTGCGAAACATATCCGATTTCCGCTCTCCAGTGGTCCAGCTCCAAACTTTGGATAGCCTCATTGCGGTATAACAGCTCCCCGCGGTCCGGGCGATACAGCCGCAGAAGCAGCTTCATGATGGTGGATTTACCGGAGCCGCTTGCTCCAACAATAGCCGCCAGCTGTCCCTTTTTGACCTGGAAGCTGATGTCCTTCAACGCCTCCGCCCCGTCCCGATACTGGAAGGAAACCTTTTTTAACGTAATGGCGTCTTGGCAGGTATCAATTAGATCGTTTGTTGCTTCAGGTGCGGCAGTGGCGGCCTCCGTTCTTTTATCTGCCTTTTTAGCCTCATTGGCCTCTTGAGCTTCATTGGCCTCTTTAACCTCTTCATCCGGTAAATCGAAAAGGCTAAAAACCCTATTGGCTTGAGCGATAGAGCCAATCATCTCCGTCCACAGCCACGCAATGGATAACAGAGGATTGGTCAATTGACCGCTCGTAACGACAAAGGTAGCAAGCGTCGCAACCGCCAAGTCGCCCTTCAGCGTCTGATAACCGCCAAAGCTAAGCGTAAAAATCATGCCCCCAAACGTGGCGAGGCGGTTGAGGCCTTCGCTTCCTCTTTCAAAAAGAGAAATTTTTAGAGCCCGGGCAAACGCCCTGTCAAGCCTTTTCCCAAGCAAACCCGCCAAGTAGCCCTGTAGCCGATAAACTTTGACATCTTGGCTGCCTTGCACGGCCTCTTGAAGGACAATATCTCGATGCGCAATGTCGTCGCCATGGCGATCATGTAAAACCCGCAAATAACGCGAAATGGGATAAGCAAGCAGCGGGTACGATAGCGCAAAGCCTATCAGCCCAAGCGTCAGCGGAAGATTCAGCCATGTGAAATAAGCCATCGCCATAACCACCTGCATCACATTGCTAAACAGGGTTAACGCTTTTTCGTTAATGCCCGTTTGAGCGGCGGTTACGGAGTTAAGCAATCTGCCAACCAGATCGCTGCTGTGGAATCGGTCCAACTCCTCCTGCTTTTTTCCATACAGCTCATTCAGCACGTGATTCTGCATGCTTGTAATAGACTGGTTTTTTAATTTAACCATTACTTTTTCCTGAAGCAGGCTTAAGGCTAGCTGCAGCCCTGTGGTTAACCCGGCCAAAACAGCTCCGTAATAAACCGGCTGCAATGTTTTTGAGGTTGCCCCGGACACAATTTGCCTGACAGCCTCCAGATAACCCAAATTAACAAATGAAGCGCACACCACGATTAGCAGCAAACCTATGTAATAAAGATAATAAGCCTTTGAATAATGAAGCAATCTAGCCATTGTTGCCGGGGTTGAATAGGTAACTTGCCGTTCCATGTTAATCTCCCTGTGTGTGGTCTATATAGCTGTAATAGTACTCGCGCTGTTCAATAACATTAATATCGTCCGCATCTGCCGGCTCATGTGCGGCCATTAGCTCCAGCATAAGCTGCAAGGCCGTTTCCGGATGTTGGCCGGAATTTTCAATGCGGTATTCATTTGGCAGTTTTTCTCTGGATTTAATCAAGGCGTTCATCGCGACAGAGGTTTCCCAGTCCTTGTATTCATTCCCGTTGTCTCGCGTTAACACTCTTTGCTTAATGATGTCGTCATTGTCACTGTACAAAGTCAAAATGATATACCGGTAACCTTTGAATATTTGGTGGATATCCAGCATTCTGATGTCGTTCAGATCGGTGAGAATGATATTTTTAAAGCCGTGGCAGTTATAATTTTTGGCAACCAAAATTAGGTTTTCAAAGGAAAGCTGCTCTTCCGCCGCCTGAGAGATGTCCAGGGAAGGCGTCAAGGAACGAAATTCCGGTATCCAGCCGAACTCAAAATAAGGCGACTTCAAATGCTCATTAAGCATGCGGGACAAGGTTGATTTACCGTTTCCGGGCGATCCGTGAACAATAATAAAATCCATTTCCATAAAGTCCATTTCCATGATGGCTAAGCTCCTTTTAACCTTAAAGAGGCCAGTTCTCTCCCATAGGATGTATATTGTGAATGGGAGAACTCATAATGCGAATAAGAGGATATTCAAGAGGAACGAGATGTAACTCGAACGGAATAATTTTTAGCGCGAATGGCTCGGGTTTAATTATTCCTTTTGCTAAGGCGAACCAATTGCATAAATCCGTTACCACCGTACGCTTCATCGCTTTCAAAAATCTCTATATCAAAATGCGCATTGTTCAGTTCTTCCTCTAACTCTTCTACAGTAAACCAATGAACGTAACCAACCCCCAGCGGAAGATGGTCCCCACGCTCCAGAATGCTGAAACGAGCGGCTTCACTTTTGGCAAAATGCTCATCCCTGCCATCATCCTGGAATTCATCAGGCACAATATGCTGGGTCAGAATGCAGCTCCCTCCAGGCTTCAACACGCGGTGAAGCTCCTTAAGAAATACGCTGCGCAGCTCCCGTGTCGGCAAATAACATAACACCTTAAAAACAATGGCACTATCAAACGCCCCGTCCGGAAAAGGCAGATCCGCCCCTTCATTCTGCAAAAATGAAATGGTCAAGCCTTTATCTATCCCATTTTGCCGAGCCAGCTGCAGCAGCCCTGAACTAACATCTATGCCCGTCACCCTATAACCCTGCCCAGCCAAAATAAAGCTGATTCTGCCCGCTCCACAGCCCACATCCAGAACAGAGCCTTGTCCCGGCATAGTGCTCAGCAAATGCTGCTCTGCCTCCGTTGGAGCCTCCTCGCATTCCTTGGCATAATGCTGGATTTGATCAGGCCGGTTGAACCAGCCTTCCACAGCACTCAGCAAATAGCTTTGCTCCTTGGAAGCCGTCATTTATTCATCTCTCCATTAATCTCCATTAGTTAGAAGGTGTTGATGTAAGGGTATACAAAACCAAGCCGTACAAAACCAAACTGTACAAACCAAACCGTACAAACCAAACCGTACAAACCAAACTGTACAAAACCAGCACTTCCGGGAAGCGCCCTTCCTCCCAGTAACCGGGCGCTCTTCTATTATAAAGGTACACCAATACCAACGGACAATATTGTTTGTTTAAAGTCAATTATTACTTTTTAGCAGGACAGCCGGAGCCTGCATTCCCGCTGCCAATACTAGAGTGCCTTCTACTTCTCTACTTTCTACTTTCTACTTTCTACTTTCTACTTTCTACTTTCCATTATTACCTTTGCACATTCACCTTCAACGTTACTACCTTCCGCTACTATCAACTTCAACTATTCTGTCTCTGCTGATTTACCGTCTGCTACTATCGACATCGACTATTCTGACTCTGCTGATTTGCCGTACGCTACTGTGCTGTCAGTCTAACGGTCACTTATGACCGGCAGAGTGTCAAAAAGACAAATTCTAATATTGTAAAGGACATTCCTGTCCGTTGGACCACAAAAATCGAGCATTTGGGAGTAAAAATAGGCTCTTACGGCCGCCAATGTCCGTTACAATCTGAATTTCCATAAAAAGAAGCTCCTGACGGACATAAATGTCCGCAGGAGCAGAAACAGCTGACTTTTAGCATAGACAGCTGCCTTTGGTAGAAACAACTGCCTTCGGCAGAAGCAGCTTCTCCCCTTCGAAGGCACAGCCAGCCTTATTAAATGGGAACGAAGAAACAGTTGATGACTTCGTCCTCTTTTTCAACCTTGCACCTAAGTATTATTTGTATTACTATATATAATACAAACAATACTTAAATGAGAGGGTGATTTTAATGCTTATATCCCTCAAGCTCGAGAGCGAGGTGCCGCTTTATGAGCAGCTTCGCAATGAAATTATCCTCGGTATTGCCAAGGGTCTGCTTCAGCCGGAGGAAAAGCTGCCAACCGTCCGCCAGTTGGCCGATGAGCTAGGCATTAACAACATGACCGTGAATAAAGCCTACGCCCTTCTTAAGCAAGAAGGATATCTGGTTATTGATCGCCGTCATGGCGCCAAGGTAAGCTTGCCATTCAAAAAGCAGACCTCGGCCGCCCCTTCGGAGCAGCTGGAACAAAAGCTGGAGCTTATGGTTGCTGAGGCCGCTCTGCAAGGCCTAACAGCGGATTCCTTTCACAAGCTTTGCTCCGCCATCTACAACAAAATGCACATACTACACAATTGAGGGTGATAACCATGCTGACTTTTGTATTGCTGTTCCCTGCATTAATTATATATCTTGTGCTTTTCTTTACGTACCGTTCAATTGGCAGCTATAAAAATGGCCTTCTTTTTTCTATCGCTTTACCGCCCCATGCATTAGAACACGCCGATATAAAGGCTATTCAAGCCAGGTACCGGAGCACCTTTAAAAAAACAATGCTCTGGCTGCTGATTTTGTTTATTCCCATTCCCGCCCTGTATAACTTTTTTTCATATCAGACGGTTTATTTTATGTTCTGGTCGCACACAGCTTTTATCTGGATTTTGATCCTTTACCGTAAAACCTTCGCCGCCACTTTAGCCCTGAAACGCCGGGAGGAATGGTTTGTTGGCGAACGAAAAGTCATTCATGCCGATTTACGCGCTGCCCAGCTCAAAAATCAAACAGCTCCTTCACCGTTATGGTTCGTTATTCCATTATCCTTCTCCATCGGTATTTTGATCTGGTTCGGCTCACAGGATGATCAGCTTTACATTTTGGGCATTGTTTCCGTCATTTTGACCTTATTGTTCTTAAGTATCGTACTAATGCTGCGCCGCAGCAAGTCTACGATTTACAGCAAGCGTTCTGAAACAAATCTGGCTCTGAATCAAATGAAACGCCGTTCCATTTCTTTTCTTTTACTGACGATGGCTTTTTTCATGAATGTACAGCAGGTTTTTATTGGCTTCTTATCGTTAAATGAAACAGAAGCATTAAATGCGATTTGGCTGCCGCTTATTATTCTTTTTTCCCTGTTCCCGATCGTGCTTATTATTACGGTCTATCGGCGTTTGGCCAATGCCAGAACCGAGCTGCTCCAATTAGAAAACAATCCGGTTTACAGCAATGACGATGAATATTGGGCTAATGGCTTCACGTATCACAATCCCCATGACAAAAGCCTGCTTGTCCCCAAAAGGGTCGGCGTAGGGGAAACGATTAATACGGGAACGTTGGCTGGCAAGCTAATTATGGGAGGGGTTGTTGGTTTGTTGCTTTCCGTCGTTTTTGGAGTTTCTTTTATGCTTATTCGTTCGGAGCTGATTCCTCCTACTCTAAAACTGACCGATAATCAAATCGTAGACATTAAATATCCCATGTATTCCTACACCTTTAATCTGGACGACGTGAAAGAAATTTCGTTGACGGATACCGTTCCAAAAGGAAGCAAGAGCAACGGCGAAGCCACCAATAAACATTTGAGAGGCCATTTCCGTTTACAAGAGGTCGGCAAGGCTAGGCTGTATTTGTTTAGAAATAATCCTCCCTTTATAAAAATCGAGCTGGCTGACGAAGTCATCTACTATAATGACGAGCTGCCAGCCAATACCGAAGCGCTCTATAAACAACTGTCGGACGCAATAGAGCAAGCTCGTTAGTGAACAAACCCGGAAACAACAGCACATTGACGGCTTTTACACAATAGGGAGCTATCACGCTTCTTTTAGCTGGTTCGTGACAAAAAAACAAGCTCCAGGAAGACCGTTTTATCGGCCGATACTGGAGCTTGCTTTTTTCAATTTACGGTTTGGAATTGCTGTGTCGTTAATCGGTAGCGGAAAGAATAGCCCTGCTAAGGAGCATTAAATCCTGCTCATCAATAATACCATTGCCGTCCAGGTCAGCTCCTTGAAGCTGCGGCCAATCGGGATGCTCCTCCCCGGCTCCAAGCCAAGCCGCAAGCATAGCCAAATCGGCGACCGACAGCTGACCGTCCCGATTTACATCCTCAGCGAGGCTGTTTTCTGCACTAAGCTCCGCCTCGTTTTCTATTGCCCCAGGAAGCTCAACATCCGGATTTTCTGGATTTTCCGTGTTGCCCGGGTTTTCCGGGTTTCCCGGATTGTCTGTGTCTTCAGGCTTTCCTGGGTTTTCTGGGTTTTCTGGGTTTTCTGGGTTTTCCAGGCTTTCCGCTTCTTCCGTCTCCTCCTCCGCTGGCGCTTCCGGGGAAGGCTGCTCAGCGAGCTGCGGCAGCTCCTCCCCTTCATCCGTACCCGTGCCTATCATAGAGACCGTTTCCTCTGCAATCGGACTCATCGATGTCTTCTTGTTCATCGTCTCTTGCCCGGCATAACCCGGCATCGGCGGGAGCAAAAGGGCAAGTCCCAGCACCAGGAGGACGCCGCTGCAAATTGCCGCTTTGTTTGTTTTATTCATGTTCGCAATTCCCCTTTGTCTAACCTGACATTCATTGGCCCGCCTGAACTCCCGCTGAATAATCCAACAGCCGCAAAATCAATACAATGGATTCTGCGCGATTAGTTGGCTCCTCCGGCGCAAGGCGGTTCCCGCCTCTGCCCTGAATAAGTCCCTTCTCTACCGCTGCAGCAAACGCAGGTTTGGCCCACGCAGGGACACGGCTCCAATCCGAAAAGCTCTCCATGCCGCTTTCGCTCCGTTCCTCTCCCGTCACTGCCAGACCAAGCGCTCTTGCCGCAATGGTTGTCATCTCGGACCTTGTAATCTGGCGGCCCGGACGGAATGATCCATCGCTAAAGCCGTTAATCCAGCCGTTTCCAACTGCAAGGCCAACCTCCGCTCTCGCCCATTCTCCTATCTCCGCCTCGTCCGTAAAGGCTGCTTTATCCGAAATCAAAGGATTTCGCGGCTGAAGCGCGCGTACAAGCATCGTAACAAACTCGGCGCGAGTAACCGGCTTCTGGGGCTTAAAGGTGCCGTCGGCATAACCTTTGACGATTCCTAGCGTGACGGCGCGATCAATTGCTTCCTTGGCCCAATGCTCCTCTGGCACATCCGGGAAGGAGATTACAGGCTCAGGCAGCGTAGAGGCCGAAATGTCCAGCTCCACACGGGCAAGCGGCGCATACTCCAGCGCTGTTGCATCCTTTTTGACAGCCTTCGCCTTAACAAGGGACACATAAGCCTCCCCCTCGCCTGAAGCCCGGAATGTGAAGGATGCAAGATCAGCCGCTCCGCTAATAGCCGCCGTGGAAGCGCCAACCTTCGTAAAGGCGAATACGATCTCGCCGTTCTTCTCTTGCGGAGTAACCCTGTACCCCGGAGTCTGCAAACTTGCGGCACGGAGAAAAACCAGCCGCTCCCGGTCATACTCCATTACGAGCTCGTATCCAAACATATCCTGCAAGGCTTCGCCGCGCACTGTAATCGTCAGCTCCGAGCCCGTCTCAATTCCATGCTCCTTCGATGCTTTCACGTTAAATTGCGGATGAGACTCCGCCGCTTGAGCCAAGGGTTGCGCAATGCCCAACATGAGTGCGAAGCATATTATTAACCGAAAGACATTTGAAGTCATGTTGTTTCTTCGTCCTTTCCCAAGCAAGGTGAGCAAGAGAGCCGCCGCCTCCCGGCAGCGGCCTGCCATACATTCTAATCCAATAAGAGCAAGGAAAAGGCGGCCGAAGCAGCCTTCTCCTCTCACAAACTACCAGTTCAAAATGCGAGTTGCCAGCCATACCAAATCCTGAATGTCGATTTTGCCGTCGTTGTTCCGGTCATGATGCTTGACTGCATCCCAGCCTGCGCTAGAAGAGGTCATGCCATAGGCTTTGGCCACAACGGCCAGATCGCCAACAGTCAGCTTGTCATCGCCGGTTACATCGCCTTCAACAGAAGTAATTACGGCATTTCGGAATGCCTGTACAGCAGTGTTCAGCGCGGCATAAGCAGCCTGAAGCTCCTGGGCAGTTGCATTAGCCTGATTGAATACGATGCTGGCCTGATCGATGGCTGCCTTCAGCGCCGCCTTGGAGCCGGATGGATATTGCCCGATCCGGTAGCCCTCAACTGCAGCGTCATGGAGCGCTTGGGCGGTCGAGATCAGATTGCCAAGCTCGCTGCGGTCCACAACATCGATGCGAACCTGATACGTATTTCCTGCAATCGTTGTTTCATTGCCCTGGCTGTCGGCAATAATCGCACGGGTGATCGGAATGCTGGTTATTCCGTTAGCTGCATTATCCTTTGTCTTGAACATTACATCAGCCAACAAACCGTTAGGATCGGCCTGGGCAGCGCCCAATTGAACGGCCAGGAAGCGGATCGTGCCTTCTTCTGCGTTTTCCTTTGTATCCGCTACGATAAATTTGCTTTCATCCTTTGAAACAATTCCTACATACTCCAGCTTCGCCGGATCATACGCCATTGTAATATCCTGAGCCAGCACCTCCTGCTGGATGCCGTTCAGCGCATAAGTCAGACCCAGAGACTGGCCCGCACGGACCGTTTCGGGCCCCGACAGCGACGCGCCGGCAGGCAGTTCGGCAATTGCCTGCTGCGAATAGAAGTCAAAGCGGTCGAATGCCGGCGTATATTGGCGCGGCACATGCGTAAATTGATTAAACGGGTATGACGAGCCGCCATATGCGTTGGAGCCGCCGTCATACGTATTGTTGTTGGAGAAGCGGATGGTGTTGCTTCCCGCTTTCAGCTCTACGTCAATCGTCTGTGTTGCATATTGCTGCCACGAAATCGTATTTTTGAAATAAACCGTTTGCGGAGCTTCGCCATTGATGCTGATCTGCGCGTAACGCTCAACCACATCATTGTTGTAGGCATGCGTTCCCGAGCTTTCGCCGTTGGCATAAGTGACAACCATCTTGTATACGCCATCACGCGGAACGATAATATTTTGCAGCTCCAGATAACGCTCCGCCCCGTCATAGGAGGTAATGCCGCTTACATATTTGCCGCCGGATGCATATTTGGCAAAGGCGTCTTCGCGGATCAATGGCAGTTCTGAGCCGGCCGGCGCGCCAACGATATGAGCGTCCTCTGCCTCAATAGACAGCATTGGCGTCTTTCCTGCATATACAGCGTGTACATAATCAAGGCTAAGCGGCGCGCTTGACTTCACGTCAAGCAAATTGATGCCGGTCCGCAGGAACATCCGCACAGTGGCATCCTGCCATTGACCATTTGTGCCCGTAACTTCAATATCTGTGACAGGCTTGCGGTCATGACTCAGCTTGATTGCGCCATCGCCCGTGGAGGCGTACCGCAGCGTCACATCATACATTCCATCATCCAGCACACTGACAACAAAGCGGGTATTGGCATCGGCTTGCTGACCATATCCGGTAACATATCCAGCGCTCTGGAATCCGGCAATGCCCGCTCCGCGCGAAAGCCCCTTATCTGCGTCATATTCCGAAAACTCTGCTTCCACCGTATAGTTCGGTTTTGCGCCCAGCTCTCCATTATATGTCAGCTCGATGGCATCCAGCGAGGATTCGCCTTGGCCTGCCTCGCCCGTATCAGGATTGTACTTGCTGATGCTGATGGCATGCGTTCCTTTTGTCAGGTTAACAAATGTCGTATTGCCGCCCAGGTGATGCATGCTGTAATCGGCGCGCAGCACAAGCTTTTGGGCAGGCTCGTTATCAACCTTAACGTACCATTCCGAATTGACGCGCTGATTGGAGTTGCCTGTATTGGCCTGGTTGCGCATGCTCGCCGTCGAGCCGCTGCCACCGATCAAATCCAGACGGTAGCTGCCATCGTCCGGCACTGTAATATTCGTCCACTTCACCAGACTATTCGCATTTTTGATGCCTTCCACAATCTCGCCGTTCGATGCGGTGCGGCCATAGCTCCGCTTAGGATACAAACTAGTCGTAACAACATCTGTTTTCACGCTTGCATTTTCCGCTTCATAGCGGCTGAACCAGACCTCATCATTGTTGCTGTCCACAGCCGGAGTAATGACGGCAAAATAAGCGGATGTATAGTCGTCAAATTTGACATCCAGCGTTACGGAGCCGTTTTGCACCGGAAGATTGCGATCCATAATTTTGGTTGGCTCAACCAGGAAGCCGGTCAGGCCGGTATAGCCCGCATGCCATACGGTGACATGCACCTGCGAGGAGCCCGCTAAAAACGAAGGGCTTTGCGCATTTCCCGTTACGTTGTTAAAGACGATTTTGCCATCGCCCTGTGTGCCGCCAAAGGCCATCGAAACCTGCTTTTTGTTATCCTGAATCGACGACAGGCCGTATAAGCCCGGGCCATAAGCGTCATTCTCATTGTTGGCTTGAACAACGCTCACCTTGGCCATATCGCCGCCCATCATGTCGGCGTACCATTTGTACAGCCACCATGCGCCGTTTGGTTCATTTTGGCCGGCGAGCAGCGAGCCGTAGGAATTGGCTGTATTCCAGTAAGGCAGCATGCTGTTCATTTTCAGCTCGTCGTAGCGGGCGATGTATTGAACCAGCGATCCGCCGACGGCAATTTCCGTTGTTTGTGCGTATTCGTTAATATCTACCTTGATCGGGAACGGAGACGGACGATCCGGATAAAGCTCCGCGTAGCGTGCTTTGGACAGCTCCTCTACACTGCGGAAGGTGCCGACGGCCCAAGATGCCGCATTAAAGGCTTCGTCCCACAGCATATGCCAGCTAATAATTTCAGGCAGGCAATCATTTTCAACGCAATATGGAATAAAATCATCGAACAGGCGGGAACCATATTGAGTCAAATTGGGTCCCGAAATGACCGCTCCGGGGTCGATTTCCCGGATTTTTTTGGTGACGGCCAGCCAGTCGCTGTTGAACACGGCTCTTGAAGCCTTGCCTGTCTGGTTATCCGCCAGCATCTGAGGATAACGGGTATTGTTTTGTTCAGGCTCGTTGAACGGGATATAGATGAATTTGGCGTCTACATCCTTCCCGGGATTGTCCAGCTTCCACTGGTCCTTAAACGCTTTAACAGCTGTTGTGACCGGAATAATGGCCTCGTTGATATACTCCTCCGGCGTTCTGGACGGATAATACCAGTGCTGATAGTAATCCTGCATCACGATGTTGACGGCTTCCCCGCCGGCTTCAAAGAAATAATCGGCAACCCTCAGCGCATCGCCCGTCGGATGCTGAATGCCGTTAGGCGCCTTCTGCGAAATATGGGAAGGCTTGATTGGAAGCAGTGTATTAATGTCCGGCACGTTTGGCTCACTGATCGCATAAAGCGCGCCTGCCGAGCCGTGGAATACCTGCCCCAGGGAACGATCAGCCAGATTGACGTTGATTTTGGCCGGCGATGCTTGGCCGACCTCATGCTTCGTTTCGTCATACAGCCCAGCGACCTGCTCGGCTGTCAGGCTTACGTTATATAGACGAATATCATCGAATTTACCCGCAATATCGCGATCCGAAGTATAGAGAGAACGGCCAAAATCGTTGAATTGCAGCGCTGCCAAATAATCCGGGTTGAACAAGCGCTCCATAATGGAAGCCATCGTTGCGCCCGAAGTCGTATTGTTTCCGACAGCAACCTGGCTGCTCACCTGTTGACCGTCGATGTACAACTGGTAGGCCCCGTCGCTTTTTAGCGTAATAGTAACTTGCTGCCACTTGTTGCGCGTCGGGCTGCTGGACCACGATATATCGCCCTTGTAGCTGGATATTTGACTCGGGTTGGTCCCGTAATAGATCCGGTTGTTGAACGACGCGCCGCTGCCACCTGCGATAACAATAAACTCAGGGTCCTGCCATCCGTTAATTCCGCTATTGGTCAAGCCTTTTTGCGAAATGGTAGAGGAGAACAAACGCGTGTAGCCGCTGGACGCTTGGTCAATATTAGCCCACACCGACAGCGTCAGCTCATCGGTAATTTCTCCGTACAGATGATTGGGCAGCTTCAGCCAGGCTGTGCCGTTTGCTCCGCCGGGCAAGGAAAGCACCTGACCCCGCTGCGTATCGTTGACAATGGTTGCAGTACCCTTCAATTCAGCGCTATCGGCTGCATCCGCCGGATTTTCATTGTTGGCTACCAAAGATTGATTGACCTGCTGCTGCTCGAACGTCCAGTTGAAAAGCGGCGAAACAGAAGTTGCCGTTGCTTGGAGCTGAACTCCTCCCGTAGATTCGGAAGCGCTTACAACTATTGCCGGCATCATGAGCAGCAACGCAAGTGCAGACAAGATGGAACGTTTAACATAGTGCTTCAACTTATTCACCCCTATTTTAAAATGTAATAACCCCTTACCTCTGCCTGACTCCTGACTCCGCAAGTCCAAAATCAAGCTATATTACCGCACAAACATCGCTCCTTCCCGTCTAAACTCACTTTCTTAACTAGATGATAAGACAGGCGGACGGAATAGAAAATTAAAGATTTTTACTATTCCTGTTCTTTTCTTTACGATCTTGCCGGCCTTCCCGAAGCCCGAAAGCCCTTGGATTTCCTGAATTTCCAGCCTTCAGCAAAAAACGACCCCTGTCGCCATAAAGGGGCAGGAATCGTTTTTCCGAAAGTGCTATACTTATTACTATAAAAGTAAAAAAAGGAGTGCATCAACATGCAACTGCACATCACAGAGCTAGCCGCAAACCGTTTGACTGAACACCTGAATGATCAAGCCGGCAGCTTCAAAATTTTTTATGACACAGAAGGCTGCGGCTGCAATGGCATCATCGTTATTCTTATTGTCGATAAACCAGACCCGCTGGATGTTGCGATTGAAACCAATCTGTCTCCGTTTTATGTAGACGCTAAGCAGCAATTTAATCTGGAGCAGCAGATGAAGCTGGATGCAGAGCCTAATTATCCTTCCTTCAAGCTTAGCAGCGATTCCGGCGTATACAGCAGCAATGTTCGCGTTCGCGATACCCGCTCCGCAGCGGTCGGGACTTCTGCCGCATCCGATGCCTGCATGCTGTAATTTTGCTGTAACTGGCTTCTGCACTCTTTAGCTTTAATCGTTACCTTTAATCCTTACCATTAAGCTGCATCTCTACGCTTAACCTATATTACTTGAACAACCCTTCAATATATGAAAAATCGATGCGCTTATCCTTATTAGCCGTATAGAAAAAGCCCTTATACCGGATGACTTCAGCGGAATTAATCGTTATGGTTTTGATTGCTTTCCCTTCATCGTTATACAGTGTCGTCCTGAACCGGAAGCCCATATATCCGATCGACAGTTTGCCTCTCTCGAAGGTGACCTCGTTTAAATTAGTAACGATATGACGGATAACCTGGGCTTCTGTTATTTCAACCTCTCTTCCCGTGCTGCCGTCAAAAATAACAATACGTGATACGTCGGCTGGCTTTAAATTAACGACATGCTGCGGGATAGAGACAAGCCCGAATAAAAGAATAAGCACTAGCGGAACTAGCCAAAGCAGCCATTTTGTTGTTTTTTTCAAACAGATCACTCCTTTCAGAATCGCTCGTAAAAGGGAATGTTCTTGCGGCTTCATCGCTGCGGACAAAGATGACCGTTAGAAGCTGGTTTAGATGCAAATTCAATTTGTAATGGACATTGACGTCCGTTCCTCGCTAAATCCCGCCCAGATGAACTATTTTTGTGACGCTAAAGGACACGCGTGACCGTTATTCAAGAAAAATCCAGCTATTTCAGGCTGTAACGGTCATAAACGGCCACAAAAAGACGCCCCACGCCCCCTTTTATTGCTGCAAAATGCCTTTATCTACAGCTTGCTGTACAAGCTCCTGCGCGTGTGACCATAACTTTGTCGATCCATCATTTATGCCTGCATTACGCTTTAAAACCTGACCGCTTGTAATGCCATATTGTCTCCAGCTGGCGCCATCATTATGATAATTATGGATGATCGGCTGGAGCCGGTCGAGCGATGAAGCAAATGCGGCCTCCGGCGTTGCCCTCTCTTCAAACTCCACCCATAGCTCCATTAACTCCTTGGCCTGCTCCTCCGGCAGCAAACCAAAAATACGTTCAGCGGCCTTTTGCTCACGCTCCGCTTTGTCTGCATGCCCCTGCTCGTCATAGGCGAACGTATCTCCGGCATCGATTTCGACCAGATCATGAACTAATAACATCTTGATAACCTTGAACAAATTGACCTCTTTATTGGCATGCCCTTGCAAAACAAGCGCCATCATCGCCAAATGCCAGGAATGCTCCGCATCATTCTCCAGTCGGTCTTCATGAATAAGCTTGGTTTTGCGCTGGATGGACTTTAACTTGTCAATCTCGATCAGAAATTCCATCTGCTTTTGAAAATCGCTGCTGTTCATTTACATTCTCCCTTTCACTTGTTGTGAATAGTGTTTAAATAACCTAAACCTTTTTATTAGATCCTTCATTTAAATTGACGTTCAGTTCCTTTTCCATGCAATAAAATGGCAGGGGTCTTCTAGGAAATGTTACTTCTCCGCGAATCTCATATCCAAGTTTTTTGTAGAAGTGAAACGCCAATTCGTTCCCGCTGTACACATCCAAGCGGCTGGAGCCATAACCACGTTCGAGACACTGGTTATGTACAAACTTCATCAAAAATTGAGCAATGCCCCTCCCTGATAGCGGGGCCGCACAGACAGTCGATGAAGAATCGCATGTTTGGTACTTTTGCTTTTCCAGCCAATAGCCTCATATTCCTTATAGCCAAGATCATCAAAGGAGACAACTCCAGCCACTTCCCCATCTGTCTTCGCGACATAAATGCATTCGTTGCGAAAATCCTCTTCAACTACCGCCATAGATGGATAAATATCATCCCATTGTTTAATGCCCTGGGACTCCAAATGAGCTCTGCACTCTTACAATCGCATCCCATCATCCCATTTTGGAGCAGGGATGAAGACTGAGATTATGAAGGACATCTGTATGAATGGGTATATGAAGATAGCTCAGAGCCTGTAAAACGGCGCCAGCTACAGGAGAAAATGCTGGGTTAACAATCCGGTATTGTTTGTTTTTGCCCTTTTGCAGGGTGGAGCTAAGCCTTTGTCGGAAGTAATCGCTATTGATGACGCTGCCAATAAAAGAAAGCTTCACTTCCTCGCTTGCAAAATATGCGGCAAGCATTTCGATGCCTACCGCAATCTGATGAATTGCGCGGTCGCATACTGTCTGGGCCAACCGGCTACTGCGAAAAGCCGCTTCTGTAATAACAGGAGCCAGCTGTGCAAACCTGCGATTTCGTTCCCTTTGATCCTCGATAAAACCGACACGGGCCAGCTCTGCCAAGCCTGCAACAGAGGTCTGCTCCCAGTGTGAAAGTATAGCTGCCGCCAGCGCCTGATCCGTTTCATCTATATTGCCTGCCAGCAGCTCGAAGGTTGCATCGTAAGCCAAAAAACGTGCTGCGCTTGCCGCATAATGGCAAAGATCGTAATTTCTGATTTGTTCCCCGGTCTCGGTTACTGCGTAGATATTAGAGCCTGTTCCGGATATGATGATAATGCCCGGCTTCGTGAGAAGCGCTCCGCTATGGGCTACAACCGTATCATTGACATGCTCCTTGGGGCAATGAAGTCCTGGAACTGCTGTCAAAGATGTCACCCACTCTTCATCAGACGGGGAGTCGTATCCGGCAATTCCTGCCGTTACCTGTTTTACTTGGGATGGGCTTTTGCCCGCCTGTTGCAAGGCTTCCTGAATCGCTTGGTGTACATTTTGTTTGGCGTTGGCATCCTTATGCAGAAAAGATGCTCCTTTTTTAACATAAGAAAGCACATTTCCTTGCAGATCGGCCACCATTACTCGCGTATGCGTCCCGCCCCCATCAATCCCGATGACTACATCACCATTCTGCATTACACCATTGCCACTCTGCATTACCATGGCATCTTCTCCCTCCGTGATTCAATAGACCCGTTAAAATGCTCGATCGTCGGGAAAGGATCATAGAAATGGTGAAACAACTCTTTCCATTCCTGATAATTGGCGGATTCCCGAAATTCAACGGTATGATCTTCCAAGGTTTTCCACTAGACTAGCAAAGTATCAGTCTAATCCATAAAGCCCGTCATTACCCCAAAAACAAGCATTGCGGCCAATAAGGCCATTACACAATAACCAAATATCCTCAAGGGCTTGGGCAGTGTTCTAAAATCTGTTTTTTGGGGTGGGCCCGCCCCTTCAATTCTTTGCGCATCCTCCATCATGGAATGATTCATTTTATTGCGAGCCTCTGTATAATCTGTTAATTGCTGAGTTTCATGTTGTTTGTTATTGTCCGTCATAACCTCCTCAACCTCCTCTAAAGGTTTATAAGTCTGAAGCGTTTCTTCCAAGGGTAGCTCCAAATGATCTAATCCTCTGTATCCGATTCCTCCAAGCAGCCCTGAATAAACTCAAACAAACTCTTTGCTTTTACTGAACGATTGCCCCAATCATGCCAAAAATAGAGCACTTGCCCCGTCTGACCTTCATCCGTCGGGTCCATATCCAGGCACAAATAATCCCCGCCTCCATTAGATGCAATGGGCAGCCATTTGGGATTCCAAAGTAAAGGCTTGATTTCCTTGTCAAAGCTTGCCTCCAGCTCATCACCTTCAAATTCTTCATTTAAAAAATGCCAGTTTTCTAGTATTTCTGAAATGGGGGAAAGCGTCAAATTTCCTACAAAACATTGACTCCCGATATCCCATAGCTGGCCGTTATGAATTCGGTAAAGCTCCTTCATTTCCTTAGGAATGGTTACATTCATGGTTTCCTGAAGGTGATTAAGTTCCTCCTCGCTGGCGCCAGGCTGCAAAAATAGCTTATCTTTAAAGTCCGCGTCCTTTTGCAGCCCCTTTCGAATAATCGCCTTCCACATCTGTTCAGCCTGGTTCATTATGTCTAGTCCCTTCCGTTTCTTTTTGGATATTGAACCTGTGAAATGTGTTCATCCAAGTCCTGTGCATCGGAGAAATATAGTTTAAAATCATTGACGATAGAGCTGTTCTGGCTTATCAATAATGTAGACGTAGAATCCCAACATACGATTTCAAGCTCCGCCCCTGGATATTGAACATTAACTCCCGGCTTCCATAAACTCGGATTTTCAGCATCAGGACAATTCGTTATGCTGCTTAAATCAATGTGTAATTCTTTTTTCAAACCAGTCAAAACGCCCCAAATAAATTGAATCTCATACTTCATCGTAAGCCTGGTCAGCTTTTCCCCGGAAATGAAATATCTGTTATTCCGGTCCTCTATGTCTGCACGAATATAACATTGTTCGCAATAACTTAAAAAATCGTCAGGCATCCAATTCATCTCCAAATCAGTCAGAAGCCAGTTGTAATCATGCTGCCTGTTTTGAATCGACATAAATATAGGATTCAAATTCGTGTAATATTCCACCTGTCTGGAATTGTTTGAAATCGCATTCATTGCTCAACTCCCCCTAAACGTGTTAAAGCACAGACAAAAGATAAGCAGCAACTAAACCTATTACTCCTGAAATGATCATGGCAAACGGTCTAACACTGAAATTCAACGTTCTGTTTTCAGTGACATATTTAATAGTGCCTTGAGCTCTGATTTCTTGCTGTTCACGTTCAGCTTCAACAGGATCAAGCACGGCATTTTCACTTTCGTTCGGCACAAATTTATTCCCAAACGCTCTGCCCCTCATTGAAGAAAAAATACCGACTAGCAAAACGATTATTCCGCATAAAAATAATGCATTCGATAGAGAATCTCCATTAAGTTTGCTGATTGCAAAACTGGTTACAAAAATACTAGCCGTAATGATGACTGTTAAAGCAAATAATGATTTCATTTTTTTCAATTCGCCCAGCTCCCGAACCAGTATATTTAAACTTATTGGGTCCCCCAACAGGCCTTAGCTTTAAATAATGAGTATTAATAAATTCCGCATGGTTGTCCTGGTCAATGACGATAGAGTTATCTATTTGTTTTTCCAGCTCTCGCGCAAAAGTTGATTTCCCGCTATGCGTTTTTCCTACGGTCATAACAACTCGCCGTTTCATACCTTCAACCCCATCTGTTGCATCTATTTTGCCTTTCCACTTAACAACACATGATAATTGACTACCCTGAGCCCTTTAGATACGGCATGGCGAGCAAAAATGTCTTCAACCTGATGCAAGCATTTTTGCCAAACCACTTTTTTCAATGACTCCTTTTGCCCAAAGCATTTTTTTATTAAAACATCTTCGGGCCTTGCCAAATACTCCACCTCTTCAATCATTTTCAATTCGCAATCCAATAAACCACTTTCATAAAGCTGTTGTTCATATTTATCCTTCATATCCTTAAGATGCGTATCTGGCAGTGGCGAATACAAGCCTGGAAACAAACTTCGAAACCCTCCGTCGGTTCCACAGTGGTATAGTCCCAGTGCAATACCTCCGGATTTTATGATTCGATACCCCTCATTCATACCATTATGAAATAACCAGGGGCCTTTTTTAGTATAAATAACATCAAATGAAGCGTTCGTAAAAGGCAAAGGTTGATGTGCATCTACAACAAGAAATGTCAAAGAATCAGGGGCCTGCCGCTTTGCCGATGCAATGTACCCATCCATACTGTCAATGCCAACAACTTCTTTTGCTATATCTGCAAACCTTGTTGTAAAGTCGCCGTGACCGCAGCCAACATCCAGTACGCTGGCATCCTTATTCAGGCAAGAAGCTATCGTTTCTCCAAAAATATCTTCGGCCCGCAGCTCATCGAAGTGAGACATCCACGGATACTTGTATTCCCCCGTCTCCAATGATAATCTGGAATACCACTCTGCTGTCTGCGGCGAAATCCAATCAGGGTGTTTCATCGGGTCAAACAACGGTTCTGTCACGCCAACACCTCCCGAATACGCTTACAAGCTCCCAAAGCGCTGCTAAAGGTTCATCTCTATCCTTAAAACCTCTCCATCCAGTATATCCTATTATTTCTTTAACTGTTTGATTTTTCTGAATTGGGCTTAAAAAAGCCGCACTGCGAAAAAATAATTTTTCTTCATAAGCAGCAGCATTACGCAGTCATACCACCTAATGAGCTTGATGTGGGTGCAATTCAGTTTGTACGATTCATCGTTACTACTTAGGTGCTCTACTAAGTGAATTTTTGGAACAAACAGGAACTAAGGGCCTCGATGCCGAATGAGTCATTT
>NZ_LYPA01000050.1 GCF_001675045.1 Paenibacillus oryzae | reverse complement strand
GTGGAGCTGTGGTGTAGAGGCCTAACATGCCTGCCTGTCACGCAGGAGACCGCGGGTTCGAATCCCGTCAGCTCCGCCATTACAACATCATCAGGCTCGGTAGCTCAGTCGGTAGAGCAGAGGACTGAAAATCCTCGTGTCGGCGGTTCGATTCCGTCCCGAGCCACCATTCAATTTCATNGTAGAGGCCTAACATGCCTGCCTGTCACGCAGGAGACCGCGGGTTCGAATCCCGTCAGCTCCGCCATTACAACATCATCAGGCTCGGTAGCTCAGTCGGTAGAGCAGAGGACTGAAAATCCTCGTGTCGGCGGTTCGATTCCGTCCCGAGCCACCATTCAATTTCATATGCCGTTGTAGCTCAACTGGTAGAGCAACTGACTTGTAATCAGTAGGTTGGGGGTTCAAGTCCTCTCGACGGCACCATTTTTGGAGGATTAGTGAAGTGGCTAAACACGGCAGACTGTAAATCTGCTCTCTCTGAGTTCGGTGGTTCGAATCCATCATCCTCCACCAGTTTTAGGGGCATAGTTTAAAGGTAGAACAAAGGTCTCCAAAACCTTTGGTGTGGGTTCAATTCCTGCTGCCCCTGCCAACTGTATGAAAGTGCGACATGGCGGTCGTGGCGAAGGGGTTAACGCACCGGTCTGTGACTCCGGCATTCGTGGGTTCAAGTCCCATCGATCGCCCCATTAACACTTTTGATTAATGTAATAGCGTTGGGGATTAGCCAAGCGGTAAGGCAACGGACTTTGACTCCGTCACTCCAAGGTTCGAATCCTTGATCCCCAGCCATTTGCGGAAGTGGCTCAGCGGTAGAGCATCGCCTTGCCAAGGCGAGGGTCGCGGGTTCGATTCCCGTCTTCCGCTCCATAAGATTATGGCGCCATAGCCAAGTGGTAAGGCAGAGCTCTGCAAAAGCTTTACCCCCAGTTCGAGTCTGGGTGGCGCCTCCACAAAATTTTATACTTTGCGGCCTTAGCTCAGCTGGATAGAGCGTTTGACTACGAATCAAAAGGTCAGGAGTTCGAATCTCTTAGGCCGCGCCATCTTTACAAAGCAACACCCTTTATACGTGCCGGCGTGGCGGAATGGCAGACGCGCTCGACTCAAAATCGAGTGGGAAACCGTGGAGGTTCGAGTCCTCTCGCCGGTATACCAAAAAAGTTCGTTAGAGATCATCTCTAACGAACTTTTTTATATGTCTTTAATTGGTCTGCGCTTTAACCTCGTTTGATTACCGGAACCCACACCTCGACTTCGGCATCCATTGGATTGCCGTTAAGCAAAACCTCCGCAATCGGATTCCCGTTGTACACATATTCATATTCATCGTTCAAGACGGAGCCAAAGGCATAATCCTCCAGACGGTCAAAAGCAAGGCGCGACAATCCGCCGCTTCCCGATAATACCAAATATTCGCTCTGAGGAAAAGGCAGCTCATCCGCAGAGGATGGCACTGGCTGCATCGAGGGGACGCCAGCGTAATAATAAATACCGTCGGGCTCCCGGGCTACAGCGGCAAAGCCATAATTACTTTCAGACAGCGGGCGTAGCGTTGCCATATGTCCTCCTTCAATCATGCTTTTGAAAAAAGCTGTCTTGAGGGGGGAGTAACGCGTGTCATGGATGCTTGTCCCTTCGGCCAAGACCGTTTTGAAGCCAATGAAACGAAAGGCTTCTTTGTTTTCAATTCGGGTTGAAATCATGTTTTTTCCTCCTGTTTCGCGAAAAGGTTAACTACAAGTCCAGCATAGCCTATCAACTATGACAACAGTATGGCATACTTGATGAGAGGTGGTTGCAATGAAAACGGATCGCTTGATTGCTTTAATTATGATGTTGCTTGAGCGTGAGATAATCAGCGCACGTGAGCTGGCCGAGCGCCTGGAGGTGAGCCGGCGGACAATTTACCGTGACGTTGACGCGCTTAATTGCGCTGGACTCCCGATATTTACTCATCATGGCGCGATGGGCGGCGTGGGGCTGATGAAGTCTTTTAAAGTAGGAAAGACCGTGTTTACCTCTCAGGAAATTCAAGCGCTTTTAAGCGGCTTGCATGGCTATAGACAACTGTTTGGACAGCGTGAATCGGTTTATGCAATGGAGAAGCTGAATGCGCTTCATTCAGAAGGAGAACACCGCAGGAAGCAAGGACGTTACGTCATTGATATGGCCCTAAACGCTGGTAATGAATCATTGCGCAAAGAGTTCGGTTATATAGAAACGGCGATGAATGAGCAGTGTTTTGTAATCTTTAGCTATATAAATAGTAACGGGCTTACAAGTGAACGGAAGGTGGAGCCGTATCAAGTTGTGTTTAAGGAAGGAAGTTGGTATTTGCAGGCTTTTTGTACGGAAAAAAAAGATTACCGCATATTCAAATTAGCGCGGATGAGCGGCTTGCATGTGCTGGGCGAAAAATTTGTACCTAGAGATTTCATGTCGTTGCCAATGAATGGCGGGGATTGGATGAGGACGGATTGGGTGAGGGTCACGCTTCGCCTTGATCTCTCCGTTATGGATCGGGTAATTGAACGCTTTGGCGCAGAGCATATTGTTCAGATAGAGGATCAGACATGTATTGCCATCTACCCCATTATTCCGAATGAGCATGGTTATGACCGATTATTAGCGTTTGGAACGAAATGCGAGGTGTTGGAGCCAGCCGAAATAAGGGAAGGTTTTCAGGAATATATTCGTCATATTTTGGCGAAGTATCAGCAGGAGAAGGCTTGACAAGCATAGGCCAGCGTGAGAATTGAACGTTGGCAGGAAGAAGTTGAATAGGCAGCAACGCTAACGTTATTTAGTTAAGAATATGGCGATCATTTCGTGGTTAAAAACCTTGAAATGATCGCCATTATAATTTTGGCGTACCTTCTCTATATTTTATTGTGAGTCTTTGTTAAAAGGTGTAAACATCGGTTACCACGCCATTCGTGAGAACGACGTATTGGTATCCATACCTCCATACTTCCACATTAACGGTTTTGGAGGATACTTTTGAAGTGCTCGATGGCCGTCCCCATGAGAGTTCTACCTGCGTTTTATTCATGCCCATTGAAATTTTGGAAGCTTTAATGGAATCCCAGGTTGAAGCCGGCCAGTTGTATTTCTTGTATGGATCATAGGACAGGAACGTATAGGAGTCGCCCAAAATTTTGGTTACAAAATCCCGTGACGTCACTTCCGATTTTATTGTTTTGCCATCTGTTTTGGCGAAAACAATTTCGAAGTTTTCTCCGCCTACTGGAACAATATCGGTAATGGTAAGCTTGATGAAACGTTCCCAATTACTATATCTATTCACCCAATACGATTTTCCAATATAATTGGCAAGTGCTCCTTGCGCTTCCTTCTTTTTAACTTTTGGCGTATCACTCGACTCAATAATCATGGTTCCCGAGCCAACGGAAACTTTCAACTGTTTCAGCTTGGAATCCCATTTTGCAACAGCGCCTGTTGCTTTAGTCAGGAATGTGGCCGGGAACACCGCGCCCCCTTTTTCTTCGCGAACTGCCTGATCCAGCGCTACTTCTTTGCCGTCCACTGTCGCCTTTTTCTGGCCTACTTTCAGAATGATAGACTTCGAGCCTAGCGTAATATCATAACTGTTGCTTGTTTTTGTATAGGAGACAGATCCCCCCAATGACTGGAACACGCTTTTTACTGGCAGCATTACTGTTTCGTTAGCGTATATGGCACCAGTCAAATTGCTGCCGAGACTGGATGCAAGCGTAACTTTTTTGGTTATATCGCCTACAGTAACCGTTGCCGTAACGTCACCAATGCCCAATACCTTATAAGATCCGTCTTTTTGAGCTTTAAGTAAATGAGGTTTGTCGATGCTCAGAACAATATCTTTACCGGATAATGTTTCTTTATAACCGTTTGTATAGGATTGTACGATTTTGAACTGTATGGTATTGCCTACAGACGGCTTTGCGTTAGAGGCGGTAAAAGAAAGTCCAGATACAGCAGGCGGTTTGATTGGTGTTGCTTCTAATCCTTTTCCGCTAAGTGGAACCGCGTAAATGCCCCAGTTTCCGTCCTTGTGCTGAACAAGCCATTGCTGATTGCCTCTATTGGGATAAAACCCCTTTTTTCCATCATCTGATTGAATATTGAGCGAACCTTTATAGATGGAGGCTTTGGCCGCATTCTTTATACCATCCACCTGCTTCAGCAGTTTGTAATTGTTGTGATAAGTATCTGTTTCCCACACCGTTCCATCCTTTCGTGTGACGAGTAGCTTATCTTCATCGGCATAAGAGATATGCACGGCATCCGTTGTCACAACATATGGCTTAAATTGGACGTCCTCTACGCTGAAATCGAAGTCCAGCAAGTTAACGGCTACAACTTTACCGGACTTGTCCATATACGCAAGAGAGTTTTTGCTCAATATCTCCAAAGAGATGATAGACGAAGCATCCGGTACCTGGTCGACTACATATTTTAGGTAGGAATGATGGATTTCTCCGCTGTTGGTCACATAGGCAATGGAGTTAAAGGCTGAATCCAGCAAGGAGATGTTTTGTAAATCCTTACGCTGTTCGCCGTTGTAAGACCATACGGTGCCGTCATGTTTAAGGTAGTAGTCGTCTGTTAAATGCTTTATGCCGCTTTGCGTTTTGTCTACCGTGGGAAATGATTCGTTATTCCAGGATATCAATTCGTCATTGCTAGTAAGCGCATAATCATAATCCAAGCTGGAACTGCGATAGGCGCTATGAATGTTAGCCGCTCCGACGTTCACCTTCTCATAGCCGGATGCTGCCCATAAACGCTTAAGCCATAACGTGCCGTCGTCCATTAGAATGGTATCCATCTGAATATCCGCTATGCGGGGGGGAGCTTCGGCCGCCTGGATAGTCGAAGTGACGAATGAAGCAGTCACGAAAACTACAAATGCAGCAATGGACATAATAGCTTTTTTCATTAGTACAAACCTCCTTTAATATAGGAACAATATACCATAAACATTATAAATACTGTAAGTCTCTAAGCCTAGTAGTATTCATTGACAGAACTGTAACGGAGAGAGCCAAAACATTGATTCTAATCGGAATCTCCCCCGCAGCAAGAGCAGAAATGTTTGTTAGCGCCTAGCCGAAGATGCGGGCAAGGCTATCTGTTTCTTGTATGAAAGAGGGCATTTGCCAGCTAATACTGTATGCAACTTTTTGGAAGAAGGTTTCGTTAAAAATGTAAATACCCATTGTAAGTTGGAGGTTAATGGAAATCTAAATAAGTAATGAATGAGAGAGCGAGGACATAAAAAATGAAAAAGATGATGCTATTCATTTGTGTTTTGGCTTTTGGTCTTATGTTGGTTGCTTGTAGTTCGGATCGAAATCAAGCAGCACTGCCTGAGCCGCAAACCTACTCGGGATATCTCTTTTTGGAAGGAAGTACGCTTAAGATTGATGATTTTGAGTTTATAACCTCTAAGGACACAGAAAGAATGAAGGAGTTAGGTCTAACAGAAGCAGACATGCCCAACGGATATTACATTTACAATGAGTCGGAGGATATCAAAAGCTTTACGCTTGACGAGAAAACGCAATATCATTTTTATGACACCGGGAACCTTTTTGTAAAGGAAGAGGATGATAAAAGATATTCTACGACGGACCTTGAACAGTTCAGGCTGTTCTTGTATGGAGACGATGATATCCCTTTGCATACTCCCTTTGAAATTGAAGTACAGGGGGAAACGTTATATCGATTAATGAAATATTCGTTAATTAGCTATTGATTTTGACCGCCAACACGAACCCTGCTAGTATAATGATTAACAGAAGCAGGTTGTGGGTTGAACTATACGCCGGCTCGCATAGCTAAAATTATTTTGTTCAGCTTGTACAACGATGGGGGAGACAACATGGAGCATTTTGAAAAGCTGGTTAATGAAAGGCGATCGGCAAGCAATTTTTTGGACAACCATCCTATTACAAAGGAGGAGCTCGACGGAATTTTTCAATTAGTAAAGATGGCTCCGTCCGCCTCCAATTTGCAGCACACCAATTATTTGGTTGTACTTGACCAGGAACTGAAGCAAAAGGTGAAACAGGCAGCGATGGGACAACATAAGGTGGGTACGGCTTCAGCGGTTATTATCGTTCTGGGCGACAAGCTTGCCTATAAAGACGCAGGCCGAATCTATGAAGGCCTGTTAAGCCTTGGCATTTATACCCAGCAGGAATACGATCATGCGGTACGTCTGGTTACGACTACATATGAAGGCAGCGGTGAGCATTATCAACGTGATGAAGCGATTCGCAATGCATCGCTGTCGGCTATGCTGTTTTTGCTTGCTGCCAAAAGCAAGGGCTGGGACACGTGTCCAATGATTGGCTTTAACCCGATAGCGCTTCGCGAGGTGTTGTCAATAGAGGAGCAGTACGAGCCGGTATTGATGATTACAATCGGTAAGGAAAAGCTTAGCAGCCGCAAGCCACGCGGATACCGGAAGCCTATTTCAGAATTTGTAACCTATCTATAATCCAATCATTATTATTTTTGTTACTTACTTTGTCTTGTTGCACGAAGAGAGACAGCCGTAATAGCTGTCTCTCTTTATTTGCGCTTAATGGTGTAAAACTATTAATAAAGCGTATTAAATTGCGATTGGACGGGATTGCGCAGCAGGCCTGAGTACATGGATGAGCCATAGAGCAACGGCGTGCCAGAAAGCAGGGTTGTAGCTGATAGCGGAGATGTACCTGCAAGCAGCGGCGTACCCGTTAAGGAAGAGCCAGAGAAAGCAGAATAAAGCAGCAGGCTGGACAGCAAATCTGCTGACTGGGACAGTCCCCGGCTGAGCAAAGAAGGCGAATGCAGATATGGGTCTGGGGAAGATGCAGGCAGCCTGGCATTCATCACATTTTCATTTGCTGATTTTATGCTGTAAAGTGCAAGCAGATCGGCAAAGGAGCGGTCTGGGCTTGATTGATACGCCTTTGTTGCGGTTGCGGAATAATGCTGGCATTGACAGGTGGTATTTACATTCACAGGCTTGGAAACATTCATCGATTACATCCTTTCAACATTAGACATTGATGCATCGTATAACACTAGCAAGCAGTTTAAGCTTTTTGAACAGAACCCCACAAATGGACTACCTTTATAGTCTATTTGTGAGTGGAAAATAAAGCGGCTGCTGGAAATGTAATGGGCGCCGCTTAATACAAATTGATCTGCTGGAGTACTTTCAGTGTCTCCACATCAGTGACGCTTCGTTTGCTGAAGCTGAAGTTTAGCCACTTGCCGCTGTAGGAGGGATAATGCAACATAAATAGGATATGGCCTTGCTGAATATTGCGTTGAAAAGTTTGCTCCAATACGGGACGGGTATCTATCGGAATGGGAACATCTTTGTCAACGAGCGCCAGCCTCAAACCATCCCTCCACTGCTCCCAATAGCTTTGTTCCATCGGTTGCCGAAGCAAAAGGGTAATGTTTTCGGAGGCAACGGGTTGTCCGATCATCAACGTGCTCATGTCCTGCAAAACAGACATGCTTCGCAGATTAAGAGATTCATTCATCCAGAAGACATACAGTACAGGCTCCGGCATATACACCTCGGCGGCTTTTTGAGCTACGGTATTTCCTGCTGAAAAGATGCTTAATCCAATCAGTAAGGCCATAAAACCCGTTAATTTGCGCTTGCGCTGCGATGAAGGTGAGGCTTGCAGCAACCCGGCAACGGCTTGCACTCGCTCCATCAGAACGGAGCGTTTTTCCAGCCATGAAACGGCAGAGCCGGCTTGTCCGGACCGGGCCAGTCGGGTATTCAAATCGCCTTGCTTGAGCAGCAGAAATCCGTAGGCGGTTTTATCCGCTAACGATAAAAGCTTGGTCACCCCTTTGTCGCATCGAAATTCCGCATCATCGCGCAGCCGTTGAACAGCCCAATGAAGAAGAGGATTAAACCAGTGAAGCACCAATATGAATTGGGAGATCAACAAGAGCCAGCCATCTCTCTTTTTCCAATGCTGCAATTCATGCAGAACAATCATGCGCAGCTCCGACTCTGTGTACAGCGATTGGAAGTCATAGGGAAGTACGATGCGCGGCCGAAGCAAGCCATGAATGAACGGAAAGACACTTCCTGCGAGCAATAACTCTGTACGAGCTTTAACCTTTGCTTCTGTCTGGCATTGATGAAGTAAGGCTAATACAACGGTGTCATGGCAAGGGAGCGCCCGGCCCAATAGACGTTTTGTTCTGATCTCCTTGCGGTATTCAACGCCAGCGCGGATTAATGCGCCTAACAGCCAAAGAAGGGCGATGACGGACATGGCTTGATCCCGTGCAGCCGCTAAGCTTCGAAGCCGGCTGGCTTCTTCATCATATAAAAATCCGGTACGCGGCTCCTCGAAGCCGTTAACGTAGCCGGGAAGCGAGGAAGAAGCAGTATCCGCATGACCCGGCAGTATCTCCCCCCACCGACTCATTACGTTATCCATAATTGCGCCAATTCCGTAATGATGTTCATACAGATAAGGATCAATGAGATTCTCCAGACTGGCAAGCCCAGGAATGTTGATTGAGAACAACGACCTCAGCAGCATAATGCTCCACAGCATGATCATGAGCGAAGGAGAAGCCCATCTCCAGGCCACTTTTCTGAACGCCAAAACAATGATTGCGATTATGGAGGCTGATAGCGACAACTCGAATATTTTGACAAAAGCGATATGAAGGGCAGTCATGGAGAACGAAGACGCTGGGCGGCTTGCAGCAGCAGCTCCCGCATAGCTTCGGCTTCCTCCGTAGAGCTTAGCTTGTCCTTCAGAAAGCTGTTGAGCAAGGCTCCAAAATCGCCGTCGTAATGAAGCTCAAGGAAATGTTCTCTTTCCTGGCTTAAATAAGTCTCCTCGCTAATAAGCGGCGAGTAGTGATAAAGCCTGCTGTCCCGGCTGTCAACTTCAAAAACGACAAGCTCCTTTGCAACCAAATTCCGAAGCAATGATTTGATAGTTCGGAAATGCCACGGACGATGCTTTCCGATTTGTTCAATGATGACCGCAGCGGTACAGCGCTGCTGCTCCCACAACACTTTCATAACGGTAAGTTCTGCGGTTGTGATGGAATACTTTTTATCGCGCACAGCAATCCTCCATTCATCCATATCCCTAATGGTATTTATCGGCAGTCAATAAGACTATTATTATAGTCTTTTTTCGTTTTAGGAAAAACAGCGGATTTGACAAAGGAATAGCAATAAGTTAAATTATATGCATGCGCATGTTTATTTCTCAAATGAAAACAGGTGAGAGGGATGAATACATTTAACACGGATGAACGTTTGATCAGATGGTTGTCCTTGTCGCATATCCAAAGCCGTATTAATGATGAGCTGGAGCGTTCGCTTCAGGAAAAGCATGGGTTGTCATTGAAGGAATTTTATGCGCTCCATTTTATATCGCAAACAGCGGAAAAAAAGCTTAGATTGCAGCAGCTTCAGGAGATGGTTGATCTGAGCCAAAGCGCGGTTTCGCGTCTGGTGGCCAGAATGGAAGCAAGGAACTGCGGCTCGCTGCAAAGGCATGTCTGTGAGGCGGATCGCCGCGGCATTTATACCTGCATTACCGAATTAGGCGAAGAAAAGCTGCAAAAGGCGCTTCAAACGTTTAACGAGGTTTTGCAGGCTGCCTTATTGGAGCAAGGCTTGAAAAAAGAGCTTCAGTCTAACCTGCAGGAGCTTTAATTGCTTTTTAGGGCTACAGTATCGCATTGGATAATAGCATTAGCTGCAACTGTTTTTGGTTGCATCTGTTTTCTACTTTTAGCGGCACCCAATTTTGAGAGGAGTTTTATTCATGCATGATCTATATACCCCGTTCAAGCTGAAAGGGCTGGAGCTGAAAAACCGGATTGTAATGCCTCCGATGTGCCAATATTCCGTTGAGCAAAAGGACGGAATCGCGAACGACTGGCATTATTTGCACTATGTAAGCCGTGCGGTGGGCGGAGCAGGTTTTATTATTATTGAAATGACGGATGTTGAGCCGGACGGCCGCATTTCGGATTATGATCTGGGCTTGTGGAGCGATGAGCATATTCCCGCATTAAAAAGAATTGTGGATGCTTGCCATCAATACGGCGCCAAGGTAGGCATTCAAATTGCCCATGCCGGGCGCAAGGCGGAGGATGCGGCTGTACCGGTATCGGCGTCCGCGATAGCTTTTGACGAAAAATCAAAGCAGCCAAGAGCACTGGAGACGGAGGAAGTTAAAGGCTTGGTGCAGAAATTTCGGGAGGCTGCGGCTCGTGCGGTAAAGGCCGGGTTTGACGCTATTCAAATTCACGGGGCCCACGGCTATTTGATTCATCAGTTTCATTCCCCGCTAACCAATAAGCGGACCGACGAATATGGCCGGGAGCTGACTCGTTTTGGCCGCGAAATTATTGAGGCGGTTAAAGCAGAAATGCCGGAGGAAATGCCGCTTATTATGCGGATATCCGCCAAGGAGTATGTAGACGGAGGATATGGACTCGAAGAAAGCTTGGCTTTCTCCAAAGTGTACATGGAAGCGGGCGTTGATGTGTTTGATGTTTCATCAGGCGGGGAAGGACCGGTTGGGTCAGGGTCAAGACCAGGCACCCACGCCGCGTATCAAGTGCCGCTGGCTCGTGCTATTAAAGAAACGCTCGATATTCCGGTTATCGCGGTAGGAAGGCTGGACGATCCACTTGTGGCGAACGCTGTTGTGGGCAATGGGGATGCCGATCTGGTCGCAGTCGGAAGAGGGATGCTGCGCAATCCGTATTGGGCGCTGGAAGCGGCGGCGCAATTAAAGAAGGAAACAGCGATACCGAAGCAATATGGAATGGGTTTTTAAAGGATAGAGGCTAGAGAAGCTATAGAGGCTAGAGAAGCTGGAGAGAAACAAGACTGTTTCCGCTCCAGCTTTTTTGTGTCTGGCAGCAAGCGGCTTTTTACTCTTATCGCGCTGGGGGCGCTTGGGCAAGTTTTTTGCGAGTTTGCTTGTTTATATGTTTGCTTATTTGTCTCCGTATAGCATCTCAAATTGAATATCCTGATTATAGTTGCCAAAATGCTTGCCGAACAAGCTGAGTCCGCCTGCGTTTTTGGCAGTTTCGGGAGCTGCGATGCGGAAGCGGATATTCTCGCCGTAAGGCAGCGGGATTTGATTAATGGCTATATTGGACATGGGCATCCCGTCGATGTAACAACCTTGCGCTTTAATCTGAATTGTTTTTAACAGCCCGTGCTGCGTGCCGTGCTTCCACCACTCCGGCGTGTGAACCCCACGGCTGCTGCCGAAATCTCCCGGGCAGGTCCAATGGCCGATGCTTACGTCGTTCAAATAAAAATAAATATCCGAAGGCCAGTTTTCGTTAAAGCCAGGCGCCTCGGAGCATAGCTCCAGCGTGATGGAGATAGCGTCCGCCTGCTGGTTGGACAGCAAATAATTTGGTATTCGATATTCCACAAAGCCGCTGCTAAACCAAAGATGGGCAGCGGCAGTCCGATCGGGATCAGAGAAATAGCGCGGATCGTCGAACATACCGATGATTTTGTCTGGTGAAGCGAGACCGCAGGTTGGTTTTGCCTGATAGTCCGTATAGTGGCCGATAGGAATCGATATGGCATACCGGTTGGGAGCGGGCTCGGCAGGCGTTCGGAACCGAAGCGTAATATCGTCCATTACCAGGCGGCAAACCTTCTGGCGTCCCCGCAAACCGGATATCCCTTCTGTTGCAATTATGCCGGCCTCTTCCAGCTTTTGAACGTGCTTCGTCACGATTGCCGATGAAACCCCAAGCGCGTAGGCCATTTCCTTAATGTTCATGGGTTGGACCTCAAGCAGCTTAATCATCCGTATCCGGCTTTCGGAGGCAAGCGCTTCAAAAAAATGCACCTGCTCCGCCGATACCTGTATATTCATGGATTTACCCCGTTTCATTCCTGCTATGCTACACGTATTATATAACCGCCGAATGACCGGATCAACTGATAGAGACTTTTAATCCTCGATAGCAGCGCGTCTGCGATTAACGCTTTTTAGCCATTCCAAATCAAATTTGGGCTTGCGGTCATATGTGTACAGGCCGTTTATTTCCTGCTCGATGTCATATAGCTGCGTATAGCAGAAACCAAACATATGGGGATTATCCAGCAGAGCATTCGTCAATCCCTCGTAGCGAAGCTTAAACTCCGCTTCCGTTTTGGGACGATCTCCATAACCCCATCCGTCTTCTGTCGCTTGCTCCGGGTCCCATCCGATACCGCCATATTCGCTGACAAAATAGGGCTGGCCGCTATAGCTCTGACGCTCGGGAAAGGAAACCCAGGGCTCTCCGCCGTCAGCTAACGGCTGGTGGCGTTTTCGAAAGCTTTCGGGATTCTGGTCATAATCGTGAACGTCGAAGATATCGGTCGCGACATGGAAGTTGCCGCTTGTATCTATGACGGGCCGCGTTTCATCGAGACTTCGGGTCGTTTCATAAACGATACGCAACACATCATTATTCTGGCGGGCTCCGCCCGGTGCATCCCATGTTTCGTTGAACGGACACCATCCAATAATGCTGGGATGATTAAAATCCCGTTTAATCCCTTCGATCCACTCCGGCAAAAATGTGGCGAGCGCGCTTGAATCGCTAATATCCAGCCCCCAGTTCGCATGCTCTCCCCATACCAAATAACCAAGCTTGTCGGCCCAATACAAATATCTTGGCTCGAACATTTTTTCATGCAGACGCGCGCCGTTGAAGCCGGCGGCAAGCGATAGCTCAATATCCTTTTTTAGCGCTTCGTCGCTAGGAGCTGTGTAGATGCCGTCGGGATAAAAGCCTTGATCCAGCACAAGCCGTTGAAACACCGACTGTTCGTTGATGCGGAAGGCCATGCCGTCGAGCCGTATGGAGCGCAATCCGAAATAGGAGCTTGAGCTGTCGATAATCCGGTCTTCCTGCAATAGCTCCACCCTAAGATCATAGAGCTTGGGAGAGCCGGGATGCCAAAGATGTTTTTCCGCAAGCGGCAAAGTCAGCCGGACGGATCGGGCTCCAACTAAAATCGTTTGCTGGCCGGTAGCCTTTCCCTCAAAGGACGAGGAGCAGCGAAAAGAAAAGCCGGTTGTGGGACCGTTAATCTCTGCGCTCACATGCAAGCATTCGTTAGCAGGATCGGGATACAGGAGAAAAGAGGAAACATAAGTGGCGGGGACATGCTCAAGCCACACGGTTTGCCATATGCCCGTTGTTCTTGTATAATCGCACCCCTGAGAGCGATAAGTGCCGCTTTGCTTGCCGCGCGGCTGCTTCCCGGAACGAACGTCGTCCTCCGCATATACGGTAACGATATTGCCGCCTTCGCGAAGCGCATGCCGGACGGGAAACGAAAAGGAGCTGTAGCCGCCCCGATGACGGCCGATCCAAACGTCGTTCACCCAAACTTCCGCCTCGTAATCAACCGCGCCAAAATGAAGCAAAACCTCGCCGGATTGCCATTCTGTCGGCAGAACAAAGCTTCGCTTGTACCAGACGGCGGGAATAAAGTCGGTATGCCCGATACCGGAGAGCTTGCTCTCCGGACAAAAGGGAACAACAATGGTATGCCCCAGCTTGGCCTCGGGCTTTTGCAAGCCGCGTTCTTTGCCGCTGCGTGAAGCATCGAATTCAAATTGCCATTCGCCATTCAGGTTTAGCCAGGACTGGCGCATGAATTGAGGACGCGGATGCTCGGGACGTGGTATAAAAAGGGTTGAGTTCATTAAGCTTCCCTCCATTTAAATAATCAAATAGTTAATCAATAAGGTAATCAAAAGGTTAATTGAAAAGGTGGTTCATAAGCTAATCTGCAAATGAGGTTACAAATTGTTTATAACGTATAGACGATATTTAGTCAATGAAAACATTGAAAATGTCTACGGTCGATGTAATGCAACGCTTTGTTTGATAACTGATTACTTAATGAAATGGTTAATGAAATAATCGAACAAATGATTAATCAAATGGTTAGCTAATTGATGGAGAATTGATGGAGTATTAAACCTAACCTGTAGCTAATTTGCCGCTATCTTTTGAATGATGGGAGGCTGGCATGTTACAATTTGGCATGTACAGCGGAAGACGACGGGATATCGTTAACCGTTCACTTCCGGGGTAAATCAGTTGATAACAAAAAAACATAAGAGGTGAAGAGACATGATTCATGTAACGTTGAATAACGGTTTGCAAATGCCTCAGCTTGGTTTTGGCGTCTGGCAGGTTAGCGACGAACAAGCCGCCGAGGCGGTAAGCAACGCTTTTAAGGCAGGCTATACGTCTATTGATACAGCTATGATTTACCGCAATGAACGCGGAGTGGGGAAAGCGATCAAGCAATCCGGCATTCTCCGGGAGAAGCTTTTTATTACAACGAAGGTTTGGAACGCCGATCAAGGGTATGACAATACGCTGCGCGCTTTTGAGGAAAGTCTGGAGAAGCTGGAGCTGGATTATATTGATCTGTACCTGATTCATTGGCCTACGCCGCAATTTGATCAATACGTGGACACCTACAAGGCGCTTGAAAAGCTTTACCATGACGGCAGGGTGAAGGCAATTGGCGTGTGCAACTTTGAAATCGAGCATCTGGAGCGGGTGCTTAAAGAGTGCGAGGTTAAGCCGGTCCTTAATCAGGTGGAGTGCCACCCTTATCTGGCTCAAAATGAACTAAGAGCATTTTGCGAGCAGCATGATATTTTCCTGGAGGCATGGAGCCCGCTGGATCAAGGCGGCGACGTACTGAAGGATGAGGTTGTGGTGAAGCTGGCTGAAGCTTATGGCAAAACGCCGGCTCAAATTGTGCTTCGCTGGCATCTTCAACGCCATACAATTGCCATTCCCAAATCGGTGACGCCTTCCCGAATTGTTGAAAATATAGCTGTATTCGACTTTCAATTGTCCGATTCCGATATGGAGCAGATCAATGGGCTGGATTGCAATCGCCGCAAAGGTCCGCATCCAAATGAGCTCCATAACAGATAAACGGAAAAGCCTGCATAAGCCAAGGGCAAGCTGAGCCAGCCTTAAGCTTGAGCAGTGAAGGCTTAAGTCCGCTCACTGCAAACATAAGTCCAAGCAGCGCAAGCTTAAGATGAGTAAGCTCATGCAAAAAACTGGAGCACAATGGGGGATGTTATTGAATGTTAAACAATAAAACGGCAATTATTACGGGAGCAGGCAAAGGGATCGGCAAAGCGACAGCTATTAAGCTCGCGTCAGAGGGTGTTAATCTGGGGCTGATCGCGCGGACAGCAGGCGACCTGGAGCAATTAAAGAAGGAGCTTGAGGATAGCCACGGCGTCCGGGTTTATACCGCTGCGGCTGATATTTCCGTTCAAGAGCAAGTAAATGCAGCCATTGCGGCATTGACCGAACAGTTGGGTTCGGTTGATATTTTGATCAATAGCGCAGGAATTGCCGATTTTGGCACGGTGCTGGAGATGGATAGCGGCAAATGGGAAAGCATTATTCAAACCAACCTGTTCGGCACCTATTATGCGTGTCGCGCCGTATTACCTGCAATGATTGGACAAAATGAGGGCAATATCATTAACATCTCGTCTACGGCAGGGGAAAAAGGATTTGCGAGCGGCTCTGCTTATTGCGCCTCCAAGTTTGCCGTTATGGGATTAACGGAAGCTTTGATGCAGGAGGTTCGCAAATCCAATATTCGCGTAACTGCGCTTACGCCTAGCACGGTTAATACGGGAATGGCGGTTGGTCTGGGCTTAAAAATCGGCGACGAGGATCATATGATGCAGCCGGAGGACGTTGCAGAATTAATCCTTGCCGGATTGAAGCTGCCGCAAAGGGTTCTGCTCAAAAGCGCAGGCATTTGGACAACCAACCCGGCTTAGCCTGCATTAATGATGGTGATGGGCATGAGCGTCCGGCGTTCCTGGCTTTGCTGTGCACAGGACAGAATCCTCATGCCCGTGTTTCTCCGACTCCGCTTGCAGGGTAACATGGGCAATGCCTTTATGCTCAAGAGCATGCTCGATTTTTTTGATAAGCAGTTCTGTATCGTAAACGCTGCTGCCTCCATCTACGACGATGTGGGCAGTCAAGGCGTTTTGATTGCTGGTGATGGACCAGAGATGCACGTCATGGACGCCCAATACGCCTTTTGTGTCCAGAATGCTGCTTACGATATCGTTCAGATCCAGATGGCTAGGCGTTCCCTCCATCAATACATGAAGAGACGATTTGGTTACAAAAAAGCCGCTCCTCAGCACTAGACCCGCCACAATTACGCTGGCAAGCGGGTCAGCCCAACCCCATCCAAAAAACATCATCAGAAGCGCTGCGGCGATAGCTCCTACCGAGCCCAGCATGTCGCTAATGACGTGCAGGTACGCGCCGCGCATGTTCAGGTTGGTTTTGGTGTCGCTGCCCCGCATCATAATCCATGCGACCAAAATATTGATCAAAAGGCCGATTGTGCTAATAATCAGCATACCTGTTGTTGCAACCTGCGGCGGATTGGCAAAGCGTTCAATCGCTTCATAAAAAATATAGAGCGAAATGCCAATCAGCGTTATGCCATTTAAAACGGCAGCCAAAATTTCAAATCGTCTGTAGCCGTAGGTTTTGCCGCTGTTGGCAGCTTTTTCGCCGAAACGGAACGCTAGCAGCGCAATGCCAAGCGCAATGGAATCGGATAACATATGGCCCGCGTCGGACAATAAGGCCAGGCTGTTCGTCATTACGCCGCCAACTGCTTCTATGATCATGTAGGCGGTAATGATTATAAATGAAATAAGCAGTATTTTTTTGTTGCCGGTATGTCCGTGAGAGTGTCCATGATTATGGCCGTGGTCATGCTGATGTCCAGACATTGAGATCCGCTCCTTAAGGGTCTTTTTTTATTAATATATGAATAGTTGATCATATGTTATTTTTATTATAATGACATTGGATGATTCATGTCAATCCTTCATTTGCAGGTTATCTTAAAAAAAGTCCGAAATAGATCAAAATGCGCAATATATTTCCTGATTTTATTGGTATAAACTATTAGAGTAGCCCGATTCCCGGGCACCGGTCAGGCTGTTTCCGGCCCAATGGGATAAATGGTATTGATGAATTTGATTGACTTGGGAGGATCTATTGCAATGAGTATGATTTATTATAAGCCAGCCGTTTATTGGACGGAAGCGCTTCCGGTCGGCAACGGCAACCTTGGCGCTATGGTATTTGGCGGGGTAGAGTCTGAACGCATTCAGCTTAATGAAGACACATTATGGTCTGGAGCTCCGAAGGACTGGAATAATGACAGTGCAAAAGCAGTTTTGCCAAAAATCAGAGAAAGTATCAGCCGGGAGGACTATGCCACAGCAGATGCGCTGGGCAAGGAAATCATGGGACCTTATACGCAATCGTATTTGCCCTTTGCCGACCTGCTGCTGACGATGGAGCATGGGAACAAATTTCACAACTATAAGCGTTCATTGGATTTGGATAACGGCATTGCAGCGGTTTCTTATACGGTGGGCGGCAATGATTACAAAAGAGAGGTGTTTGCGTCCCATCCTGACGGGGTCATTGTCATTCGGCTGGAATCCTCCAAGCCTGGCCTGCTGAGCTTCCGGGCGAAGCTGTCTAGCCTGCTTCGCCATGCGACAAGCGCGGAGGGGGACGCGTTTACGATTCACGGCGTTGCGCCGGAGCAGGTGTGGCCAAGCTATTACTATTCGGAAAATCCTATCCTGTATGGCGACGCTGAACAGAGCGAGGCGCTTGCTTTCCACGGGCGTTTAAAAGCGGTGCTTGACGGGGGAGAGTGGAAGGTCAACCACGACGGGCTGCATGTTTATGGCGCTACCTCTGCTGTATTGTATTTTAGCGCGGCTACCTCCTTCGATTCAGAGAAAGGCGCTAGCAGCAAGGAAAGGCTGCCGGAGGCTGTTACTAGCTCCATTATCGCCGCTGTTGCAGCAAAGCCGTTCCATGAAGTGAAGAGCAGCCATATTAACGATTACCAGGAGTTATATAACCGGGTTTCCATTCATCTTGGAGACAGCCTGGCGCCTGAAGGTATGGCAACGGACGAGCGCATTGCAACGTATGGAAGCAGCGATCCCGGCTTATCCGCTTTATTGTTCAACTTTGGCCGCTACCTTATGATATCCAGCTCCCGCAAAGGAACGATGCCCGCCAACCTGCAGGGGATATGGAACGAAGAAACCCGCGCGCCGTGGAGCAGCAATTATACGCTGAATATTAACGCGCAAATGAACTATTGGCCGGCGGAGAGCTGCAATATGGCCGAGCTGCATGAGCCGCTGCTGTCGTATATCGAGCGGCTGGCTGTCAACGGTAAAGAAACCGCGCGGGTCAATTATGGCGCACGGGGCTGGGTAGCCCATCATAACTCCGACATATGGGCGCAATCCGCTCCGGTCGGCGATTATGGCGACGGCGACCCCATCTGGGCTTATTGGCCGCTGGGAGGGGTATGGCTGACCCAGCATTTATGGGAGCATTATTTGTTTGGCAGGGATGCAGCGTTCCTTGGAGAGCGGGCTTACCCTGTTATGAAGGAAGCGGCGTTATTTTGTCTGGACTGGCTGTACGAGGATGATAAAGGCTTCCTGATTACCGGGCCTTCCACGTCTCCGGAGCATAAGTTCAGAATAGGCGATAAATGTTATGCCATCAGCGCTGCGGCAACGATGGATCTGATGCTGATTGCGGAGCTGTTCGATAATTGCGCGGAAGCAGCCGGAATTTTGGGCGTAGATGAGGAGCTTGCGGCAGAGCTGGCTGAAGCCAGACGCCGTCTCCTGCCGTTCCAGATCGGCAAGCATGGACAGCTTCAGGAGTGGTACAAGGATTTTGACGACGAGGATGTTCATCATCGCCATGTATCTCATCTGGTTGGCATTTACCCGGGCAAGCTGATCACGGAGAAAACCGACAGCGAGCTGTTCAAGGCTGCGCAGGTGTCGCTGGAACGCCGCGGCGATGATGGCACGGGCTGGAGCCTGGGCTGGAAAATCAGCCTGTGGGCGCGCTTCGGAGACGGCAATCGCGCGGAAAACCTGTTGTCCAATCTGCTGACCTTGGTGAGCAATGACGGCAAAGGAAACCGTGGTCAAGGCGGCGTATATGCCAATTTGTTCGATGCGCATCCTCCTTTCCAAATTGACGGCAATTTTGCCGCAACAGCAGGTATAGCGGAGATGCTGCTGCAATCGCATCAAGGTTATCTGGAGCTTCTACCTGCCTTGCCTGAGAAGTGGCCGACCGGTTATGTGAACGGCCTGCGCGCCAGAGGCGGCTATGTAGTGGATCTGCAATGGGAAAATGGACAACTGGCCGGCCTTTCCCTCCTGTCGAGCTTTGACCAGGAGTGCGAGCTTGCTGTTCCGAATGAGCCAATACGCATTTCGTGCAAAGACGAGGACATTCAGTGGAGCCGCGTTTCGGACAATCGTCTGAAAGTAAAGCTGCTGGCTGGTCAACGCTGCAATTTTATTTTTTAGATACAACGGTATAAAAAGCTCGGGCAGTTTCTCCTGCGGGGAACAAACCCGAGCTTTTTGGCATGATGCAAATGGGGCAATCCGGGGTTTGATGGATAATGGGAACAATGAAAGTGGCCAAAAAGGAAGGTGGCTGATGAGTGGGTTTGATGATGTATTGAACCGTGCGGTGTGTGAACTGATCGCCAAACAGGTTGACATGCCGTCCTAATGGAGATATTATAGACACACTAAGTCTTTTATTTAGTTTTTCGAATAAATAATTAGCTCAACCTAATAATCAGTGCATGACAGAAAACAGAGCCTAGCGGAAGAACCCTCTGTCCCGTAGCGTTTCATCTCTGCCCAAGTCAAGCACTGATCTCTGTTTTGAACTAATTAAGGATATTAAAAGTCTTTAATACATTTAATGGAGAGAAGGCGAAAATGATGATAAAAGTTGATTGCGCAATTGTTGGAGGAGGGCCGGCTGGCCTGCAAGCGGCACTGGTGCTTGGACGGGCAAGAATAAGCGTTGCATTGATTGACGATAATCGGCCAAGAAATGCGGTCACGCATGCATCACATAGCTATTTGACCCGCGATGGCATCAAACCCGCCGAATTCCGCCGTATTGCTTATGAGGAGGTGCTGAGCTATCCAACGGTCACCCGTTATGAATGGGAAGCAAAGGAAATTACCCGCGCTGAAAACGGCTTCGTTCTTTCTGGTGAAGACGGCAGCAGGGTGCTGGCACGAAAAGTGCTGGTGGCAACAGGGCTGAAGGAAATATTGCCCGATGTCGAGGGATTGCGGGACTGTTATGGAAAAAGCCTGTTTAATTGCCCGTTTTGCGATGGCTTTGAATTGAGGGGTCAGCCGCTGGCCGTTTTTTCGGAGCAGCCGGGCGCTTATCACATGGTCAAAATGATCAGCCATTGGAGCAAGGATCTGGTCGTTTGCACAAATGGCAGCAATAGTCTGAGTGAAGAGGAAAAAGAGCGGCTTCGCAAAAAGAACATAATGGTTATGGAGCAGCCGGTGACTTCGTTTGTCCATCAGGAGGGCAAGCTTGAGGCTATTGCTTTTGCTGATGGCGCCATCCTTCCGCGTTCTGGAGGGTTTGTGGCTCCGGTTCTGCAGCCCCGCGCCGATTTTCAAGCAACGCTCCACTATGAGCGCAACGAGCTTGGCGGAATTGCTGCGGACTCATGGGGCAACAGCGGCGTTCCGGGATTGTTTGCGGCCGGCGATGCAGCTTATGTGATGCCGTCCCAGCTCATATTTGCAGCTGCGGATGGCGCCAGGGCGGCGATGAGTGTAGTTAAGGAGCTGATAGAGGAGGAAATGGAATAAGATAAGGGTTATCCCGTTGTATTTTTATCCAATAACCAGTTATGATAGGGGGAAACGGAAGCCGGACGGAGGACTCCCTATGAAATATTCCAAAGCTACAAATTACGCCCTTCATACGATGTTGTTTCTTGCAGCTGCAACGCCTAAGCAGCCGATGAGCGTTCACCAGCTAGCCGAACGGCAAGACGTATCCCCGACGTATTTGTCCAAAATATTAACGAAGCTCGTCAAAGCCAATATGATTGAATCCGCATCTGGAGCGGGCGGGGGCTACCGCTTGAAACGTAATTGGGAAACTATATCGTTTCTGGACATCATCCATGCCATCGAAGGAACCTCGTCCCTGTTCGATTGTGGGCTTGATCATGGTCCCGACTGTCTGATCGACCAGGTCATGTCGTCTGCCGAGCGGCAAATGGAGGACTTTTTGCGCAATCAGAAAATGGCGGCTTTTGCGGAGCGGATGAATGCCTTCACTGCGGGAGCGGGAGGGGAAGCGTAGTGAATGCGTTTCTTTTAGTTTTACCGCTCCTCCTGATTAGGTTTGGCCTATTGGGGATGCAAGGCAAATCTGCTTTGAGTCGCGCCGCTATGTTTGCTCCGTTAGAAGGCGGAGAAAAAGCGGCTTATTATGTTTATCAGCTATCGAATGTTTTTATTATGTTGTATCCGCTTTTTTTAAAGGTACAAACAAGCTCGCCGCTATTTATAGCGGGCTTGTTTTTTTGCGTTTTAGGCATGGTTGTTCTGGTTTGTTCAACGCTTGCATTCGCAAAGCCTAACCAGAGCGGGTTAAATGAAAGCGGCATTTACAGCTTTTCTCGCAACCCGATGTACATCGGATATTTTATCTATTTTGTTGGCTGCGCATTGTTAATGCATTCCATAATCCTATTTATTGCCGTGTTCATTTTCCAACTAACAGCGCACTGGATTATTCTTTCCGAGGAACGATGGTGCAGGAGTAAGTTCGGAAGTCAATATACACACTATATGAAAAGAGTAAGACGTTACCTTTAATGATCTGCTCCTTTGTACAACATTTCATCTGGCGAGTACATAAGCATATCCTGTCTATTTCGAATAAAAGGGCGCAAACACTAACCGGTGTTTGTGCCTTTTTTGTCTGTTTTTTGTGACAGTTGATTGATGTAATAGTTGTTTCTCAATGGAACGGGTGGGCCATGGCCCTAAGGAGCTATAGCTAAACAGGAACAAATAGGGAAAAATAAGGGGAGAAAACAGAAGAAAGGGCGGGAAGGGGATAGCGATGACAAAATCGCGGAAAAGCTTTGCCATCATTATGTTGACTGCGGCATGTGTTCTGATTGTGCTGCTCCTGACAGGCCCGGCCCTCACGCGATTTGCTTCAGGAGGCGCTGTGCTGAAGGAGCCCGTTTATTGGCATGTTATGGGCAAGGATGCTCATATGTCGTTGCGAATACGGCAAGAAAAGGGCGGCAAACAAGCTTTGCGCCTGGATGTATGGCTGCCAGCCGGTTTGGGCGAACCGGGTTCGGCGGCGGTTTCCCTTCGACGGGATGGCGAAACAAGCGAGGTGCCGCTTCAATATGTGAAGGGCGGGCCGGACCCTTATGGTTTTGAAGGCTTTGACAAATACACCTATGAATCTGCAGGGCGTTTTATCAACGATAGCGGCTTATGGCTCTTAAAGGTTGACGTGACGGATTCAGCGGACGGGACCTATTCCTACGAAAAAGAAGAGAACATTCCATAGACAGGGTTAACGGGGCCTGTACCTGTGAAAAATATGATTATAACCGGTAATTCAGGCAGTCTGTGAGCAAAATCCGTGAACAATGGCAATGGAAAAACAAACAGGCGGAGGAATACCGACACAAAGCTGTCGATGTTATGACCCTTAATAGCCCTTAAGAGTTATAGGACGCGTGGCCTCCTATTGCTAAAATGTAACCTGATAAAAAGTTGATGAAAAGGGGGGAAATGAAGCAATGAAGCTGAAAATAGGCGCTTTTTCTATTTTGATAGCGTTATCCATCCTTTTGACGGCATGCTCGGGGGAACAGCCGATTGATCTGGATGCCGTGGACGCCAAGCTTACGACAACTCCCGAAACGGTAACGGCGGGCAGTCCGACGAAGCTGCATGTAGAATTTGAAGGCATGGATGTTTCGGAGACAGCCACCGTAAATTTTGACATCCGAATTGGCGAAGAGCTGGAGCTTGTGGATGCCGCATATGAAGGCGAAGGCGTATTTGGCGGTACCTTCACGTTTCCGGAAAAGGGGATTTTGACGGTGTACGTCCATCTCTATGTCGATGATATTCATATCACGAAGAAGAAATGGGTGGAGGTTAAATGAACCCGGTCAAAGTCAAGCGGTTGATCGTTAGAGGAGTATGCTTTTTGGCCGTAGTTGCCGTTTCGCTTCTTGCGGTTGATGCTGGCGTAACGACTTCAGCTTCCGGGCCCGGGAAAGACATAGCGAAGCAAGAGCCACAGGTCCTGCAGAATCATCAGAAGCATCAGGAGCATAAAGAGCTGCAGGCGCTGCTGGATGCGGCAAAACCTGGAGATAGCCTTATTTTAAAGGAAGGCGTATATGAAGGGCCTGTTGTGATCGATAAACGCATTGTTTTGCGCGCGGACAAGCCGGGCGGGGTTATCCTGCGCAACAACAGCTCGCGGCCTGCGCTCTCCATACAGGGAGACGGCGTTGAGGTTGAAGGCTTGTCCATACAGGATATTAGCGTGAAGGAAAATGCGACTGTGCTAGTTTCGGGACAGCGGGTTATTTTGGCGGGGCTTCATATTTTGACGGGTGCGGATGGAATAGCAATCAGGGATGCCCATGACGGAACAATAAAGGATACGGTCATTCAGTGGGCGCCAAAAGGTGTACGTCAGGCCAATAAGGGAAATGGCATTGATCTGTATAATGCACATCGCTGGACGTTAACGGGCAATGAGATTACGGATGTACATGATGGCATTTATATGGAAAACAGCGACGATGCCTTGGTATCAGGCAATGTGCTCAGGCTATCGCGGTATGGCGTCCATTGCATGTATACCAAAGGAACGGTGATCGAAAACAATGAAGGCGATCGGAACGTAACCGGAGCAATGGTGATGACCGCGCGTCAGGTTTCCGTTGTTGGGAATACGTTTACCAAGCAAAGCGAAAATGTGAATTCTCAAGGCATTTTGCTGTATGACGCCCATGAAACGTCAGTAAAGGACAATAGAGTGGATGGCAATCGCGTGGGGCTTTATATCGAGCAATCGACGCTGAACAAAGTAGCGGGCAACAGCGTCAGCTATAACTTTATCGGCCTCCAGCTCCTGGAGTCCGACGATAACGAAATAACGGGAAATGGATTTGTCGGCAATGTTGCGGACGCGCAAGCGCGAGGCAGCAGAAGCAACAGTATTAGTGGGAATTACTGGGATGGTTTTCAGGGCATTGATGCCGATGGCGATGGAAGCAGCGATATTTCGTATGCTATCAATCCATTTTTTCAAGGCTTGACGCAGAAGCGGCCGCCCTTTCAATTGTTTTTTCAATCGCCCGGCATGGTGTTTCTGGAAGGGCTTTATGGGGGGGATTCCAGTGGCTGGGCTCGCGATTCGGCTCCGTTGATGGCCCCTTCGCCGGAAAGCCTTCAGTCCGCTGAACGTTCTGAGGGGGATGCTGCGTCTGCTTTACTGGGACTAGCTCTGCTGGGTTGTGCAAGCCTACTATTTTTTGGAATGAGGAGAGTTGTTCAATGAAAAGGAATGCAGGATTGTTGGTCATTATGGCGGTTATGCTGCTGCTGGCGGCGTGTGGAGGAGAAAAGTATAAAGCGCAGGCGATCAATGAAGAAACCGATGTATGCGCTATTTGCAAAATGGCGGTTAAGGACGATCAGTTTGCAACCCAGATTGTAACGAAGGACGGACAATCGCTCAAATTTGACGATATTGGCTGTCTGAATACATGGAAGACGGAAAATGGAACGGAAACGATTGGCGCGGCGTTTGTCCGCGATTACAACAGCCAGCAATGGCTGCGTTATGAAAAAGCGTATTATGCGTACGATGCCTCCTACCAGACCCCAATGGCTTACGGCGTTGTTTCCTTTGAAAAAGAAGCCGACGCGTTGGCTTTTATCAAGGATAAGGGAGCAGGCGTGATGATGACAGCCGACCAGTTGGCTAACCATACGTGGGAGGTCAACCACGACATGATGCAAATGGATGGTCACGGTCATTCCTCCGACGGCGGCCACGGCGCAGAAGCGTCTGGCCACGGCGAGCAGGCTGCCGGTGAAGCTCACGGCGCAGAAGCGTCTGGCCACGGCGAGCAGCCTGCCGGTGAAGCTCACGGCGCAGAAGCGTCTGGCCACGGCGAGCAGGCTGCCGGTGAAGCTCACGGCGAAGAAGCGTCCGGACATGACGAGCAGGCTGCCGGTGAAGCTCACGGCGCAGAAGCGTCGGGTCACGGCGAGCAAGCCTCCGGGGGCCATGGCTCGTGAATGAAATCGGCTATGTAGCGGCAAGAGAAATAAAAATTGGTTTTCGCAATCCATGGGCCTATTCCTTTATGGCCCTTTTTGCTCTATTTATGCTCAGCCTGCTGCTGATTAATGCCCAAAGCTACGTAAAAGGCTACTCAGGCATAAGCGGGACGATGCTGAATCTGGCGCTTTATCTGCTCCCACTGATGGCGCTGATGCTGGGCGCTTTTTCACTGACGGGTGAAAAGGAAGAGGGCAATTGGGAGTTGCTGTCCACCTACCCACTGGGCACATGGGCGTTTTTGTCGGGCAAATATATCGGACTATCCGTTGTGCTGCTGGTTATCGTTGCCCTTGGCTTTGGCTTGTCCGGCGTTGCGGGCTGGCTGCTGGGCGGAGGGTTTGATTTTTCCACCTATGGACAGCTTCTGGTCTTTTGCATTTGTTTATCCTTGTTTTTTCTTGGCGCTTCCATGCTGGTCGGAACGATTGCCAAAAACCGCTGGCAGGCGCTTACGCTTGCGGTCGGCATCTGGTTTTTTGCCGTCATTGCCTGGCCGTCGCTTTTGATCGCCGCGCTGGGTATGCTTCCTTATTCCGTAATCAAGCCGGCGATCACTGTATTGACCTTCTTGAATCCGGCAGAGCTTACCCGCTTGTTCACCGTTGTGAAGCTGGGGGGAGGTTCGACGCTGGGGCCGGAATATTACAACTGGATGCGGTGGATCGGGTCGCCTTGGGGAACGCCCGTTTTTGCGGGCGCGATGATGGCCTGGATCGGCGTTGCCCTGCTGATTGCTTATGCAGTGTGGGAAAGGGGGAGAAGAGTTGGCTGACGACAGGCTGCTCGACATTCAAGCGGTTCATAAACTATTTAAAGGCAAAACCGTTGTTTCCGAATTGACGATGGATATCGGACGGGGAGAAGTGGTTGCGCTATGCGGAGGCAACGGAGCCGGCAAAAGCACGCTGCTGCGCATGCTGGCAGGCATTCTGCGCCCATCCGGCGGCAGCATTGCAATTAACGGCGTTGCATGGGGAGAAAACCGGGATTTTTATGCCCGTCAGATTGGATATATGCCGGATGATTACCGGTTTAGTCAGGGGCTTACAGCGCTGGAGACGATGCTGTTTTGGGCCAGGCTGCGGGGCCTGGGAAAGGCGCGTGCCAAAGAGGTGCTGGAGCAGGTGGGCTTGAGCGGCACTGGCGGCAAGCCGGTGGCCTCTTTCTCCAAAGGCATGCGCCAGCGGGTGCTGTTTGCGCAAGCGCTGCTTGCGAAGCCCCCGCTGCTTATTATGGATGAGCCAACAAACGGCCTTGACCCTTATTGGATGGAATCCTTTGTTGCTCTGGTCCGGCAAGCGGCGGCGGAAGGTCAAACGGTTGTTTTTTCTACGCATCAACTGCAGATTGCGGAGGCGCTGGGCGATCGTTATGTCTTTTTGCGCGATGGCCGTTTGGTCCTGGATGGCAGGAAAGAAGAGATTAAGGGGCAGCATGGAGAAGCGGGGCTGCAGAAAGCTTTTGGCGAGCTTTTTGGTTTGGCCTGATAGAGGCAATAGGAGCTGAAGTGTTGGAATGAAAGCAAAAAAAGCTGTTCAATTGGCATTGCTGCTCGTTATTGCGGCGGGCGTAATCTATTCGCTTCTGCCCTATATGGAAAAGCCGCAGGCCCGGGCTGTTGTGGGGGAAGCCGCTCCGGCGTTTACGTTGACCAATCTACTGGGAGAGACGGTTCGATTGGCGGATTACAAGGGCCGAGGGGTGCTCATTAATTTTTGGGCCTCGTGGTGCAACCCTTGTGTCAACGAGCTGCCGCTTCTTAATGAAGCCTACAAGCTGAGCGGTATTGATGTATTGGCAGTTAATGTCGGCGAAAAAGGGGAGCAGGCTCAGGCTTTCGTGGATCGTTATGAGCTTGAATTCCCTGTTGTGCTGGACGAAGAGATGGAGGTCAAACGCCACTATCGCGTTGTGGGCATGCCGCTTACTCTGCTGGTGGATCGGGATGGCGAATTGATCGCAAGGCACGAAGGAGAGCTGACGGAGATGTCAGACATTCTGGACTTAATGAATCAATTAAAGAACGAATAATCGGGAGGCTCAGTGAAGGGTGAATGACATCGATTATTCAGTACACTGGGATATAGCGGGGCTCCTTATTTTTTGACGGACAAAAATGGCCGTAGGAGCGTCGTTTAGCCGCCTAAACCAATTCTTATGGTCATATCCGTCCGTTGCAGCAGAAATTAAGCGGAAAATGCCTCTTTTGCCAGCCCTGACGGCCAAAAACTTCCGTTACAAATTGACTTGAGCGTAAAAAGTCGCTTTAATGGACATTTTTGACCGTACCGGAAGTGCTGACTGATTATGTTTAGTGAGAAAGACTGCTGGAGAGCAGTTTAAAAAAGATACAGATGCGTTCCAGCAGTCTTGTCGTTAAAATAGAGAAAATAGAGAGAGATTCCGTGCATAGATAGGCGCGAGAGGAGAGGCTGCAATTGTCGTACAAGGCGATCAAATGGTTGATTCTGACGATTCCGACGTTGGCCGTTGGTTTATGGGAATATCTGCGGCATGAGTTTTTGCTTCCCTACATTTCCATGGAGCTTGGCAACTGGCTGACACCCGTCATCGTGCTGCTCGTATCCCTTTTGCTGCTGACTCAGTTGTTCCGTATGATTGAGCATAACCAGGAGGAATTAAACCGGGCCAAGGCGGTGCAAGCCGTGATGGAGGAGCGGGAAAAAATCGCCAGAGAGCTGCATGACGGCATTGCGCAATCTCTGTTTTTCTTAAACGCTCAGGTTATGCAAATGGAAAAAAAGGAGCAAGGAGAAGCCGCGCCGCTGGCAAAATTAAAGGAAAGCGTCCTTCGAGCCAATGATTATGTAAGGCAGGCGATTGCCAGCTTGCGCCATGTATCGGATTCCGATAAGCATATTTGGCTGCAAAGCGTGGACAGCCTGATCCGTGAGCTGGAGCAGGAGTCAGCGGTTTCCTTCCAGACGGAGTGGTCCATTCCCGAGGGCATGCTTACGCCAAAGGAAAAGGTGGAGCTGCTGGCTATTATCCGCGAGGCTATGCTGAACAGCTATAAGCATGCCGACGCCTCAGTCATCAGCCTGCTGGCCGAAACGGCAGGCAAAGGCTGGATTTGCTGCATCAGCGACGACGGTAAGGGCTTTGACCACGAACGGGCTGCCGCCGGGAACAGATATGGCATCAAAATGATGCAGGACCGGGCCAGGCAAATGGCGTGGCAGCTTTCTTTTGAACGGATAAACGGGGAAACGCGGGTTACAATTGCAAAGGGGGGTGGCTGATTTGTCGCCGTTCCGGGTTATTATTATCGACGACAGCGAGATGGCAAGAGAGGGCATTCGCTTGATTCTGGAAAGCGATGACGCCTTTGAGGTTGTGGCGGAAGGAACGAGCGGAGAAGAAGCGCTGGGCTTGTGTCAGCAGTGGATGCCGGATCTTGTCCTGATGGACATCCGCATGCCGGGTCTGGGCGGGCTGGAGGCCACCAGATTGCTCAAGCAGCAGCTTCCCTATATCAAGGTGGTCATGGTGACCGTCTCCGACGATATCGCCCATCTGTTCGAAGCTCTCAAAAAAGGCGCGCAGGGTTATTTGCTGAAAAACATGAAGCCGGATGAATGGCATGAATACCTGAAAGCAATCGCGGTGGATGAAGCGCCGATGACGCGGGAGCTTGCATTCCGCATCCTGAAGGAGCTGTCCCCGATTGGTAGTGAAGGTGTTCAGGAAAACCCTTTGACCACGCGCGAAACCGAGATTTTGGGGCTGGTCGCCAAAGGCATGAGCAATAAGGAGATTTCGTCCCGCCTCGATATTTCCGAGCATACCGTCAAAAATCATCTGAAAAATATTCTGCAAAAGCTCCATTTGGAGAACCGGGTGCAGCTGGCGCGTTACGCTTATGAGCAGGGCTGGATGAGGAAGTTTCCAAACTAGGACGTTGCCGACATAATAATAGACCGATGGAGAAGCGCTTTCCTCCTTCGGTCTTTTTGCGCATTGACAAGGTTGTAGCATGGTTATAGGGTATAAGTAAAAGTAATTATTTGGGAGGGGTGCGATTACAGTGGAAATTAATGATTCTTTAGTTCCTGATATCAGCTACTTAATCTATAGAAAGTGTACGCCGACATGGGAAATTATCAAAAACGAAATTTCATTCAATGACCTCACCTATGTCATAGAGGGGAAAGGCATCTATACCATTAATGGCATATCCTACGAGGTCAAGCGCGGCGATCTTCTTTGTATTCCCCGTGGAAGCATTCGCAAGGCTCATTGCATCGTCGACGATCTGATGAATTTGTACTCAGCCAACTTCACCCTTTATACCATGGAAGGAGAGCTGGCGGATATGCCTTTTCCTTTACTGTCGCATATCGGGATCAAAAGCGACCTTGTTGGGCTTTTTCGCGAGTTATCCAATGCCTGGGTTCGCAAGGAGCCCGGTTATCGCATCAAAACCAGAGGTTTGCTGCTTGTCATTATTCATAGATTGTTTGAGCTGATCCTTTTAAAGCAGGATCGCTCCAGCATGGATTATCGGGTGAAAAAAGCTATTAACTATATATCCGAAAGCTATGCGAGCAACATTTCTGTAAAGGAAATTGCCAATATGGTAGGGCTTAATACCGTATACTTCGGGGCGTTATTCAAAAATGAAACGGGAATGCTGTTGAATCAATATTTGACAATAATGCGGATCAATCATGCAGAGAACATGCTGCAAAATGGCGAATGTAAAGTTAGTGAAGCGGCAGAGCGCTGCGGCTATAAGGATCTATCGCATTTTCGCAAGCAATTCAAAATGGTTAAAGGTTATTCTCCATCGCAATGTCTTAAAAATCAGCCTAATCTAGTATAGCTGTTTTAGAGAAATTATCTTTAATTAGCCCCCCTTAGCTTTATTTATGCTATTGTTCCAACGAATCTTAAATGCTAAGTTATATAAAGAACGGGAACGGTTTAGCCGCTTTTAAGGGGAATTAATGAGCAGCCTGACGTCCTTAAAAAGTTTAATTCATACCTCTTATGCCGAAGTTTCTGTAAGCGCTTTTTTAGGAGAAAAATGTAGGGCGGTGTAAAATTGGAGATTTCAGTCAAAAGCAAGTCACTTCTGTATATGAAGCGTTACTGGATTCTGTATGCGATGCTGCTTCTTCCGTTGGCCTTTTTTATTATTTTCCGATACATACCGATGGGCTACATTCAGATTGCTTTCAAAAACTACAGCATTGTAAAAAGCCCCTGGGCGATGGACTGGGCAGGAAATTACGGGTTTGAATATTTTATTAAGGCGTTTTCCAATCGCGACTTTCTGTATGCGCTTAGAAACACCATTATGCTTAATTTCCTGGATCTGCTGATTGGATTCCCTGCGCCAATTATGCTGGCCATTATTTTAAATGAACTAGCGTTCAAGCGGTTTAAACGATTTACCCAAACGGTTGTTTATATGCCGCACTTTTTGTCCTGGGTTATTATTTCCGGGCTGGCGCTTCAGCTTCTTGCGCCAACTACCGGGCTTGTTAACATCATGCTAAACAAGATGGGATTTGCATCCATACCGTTTCTGAATGAGCCTTCTTATTGGGTAGTCACCTACATTGTTTTGGGCATATGGCAAAGCTGCGGCTGGAATACCATTATTTATTTGGCAGCTATTGCGGGAATTAACCCGGAGCTTTATGAGGCTTCAGCGGTGGATGGGGCAAACCGCCTGCGAAAAATTTGGCATATTACGCTGCCGGGGCTTCGTCCTACGATTATGATCTTGCTCATTTTAAGCCTGGGTCACATTTTGGGCAGCGAATTTGACAGACCTTACGCGCTTAGCAACAAGCTCGTTACCGATGTTTCAAACGTTATCTCTATATTCGTATACAACAACGGTATTCGGGGCTTGCAATTTTCGCTTTCAACTGCAGTCGGTTTATTTCAATCCGTCGTGTGTGTCATCTTTTTGTTTACGGCAAACGCTCTGGCAAAAAAATCTGGCGAACGCGGCATCTGGTAGAAGGAGGCTCATGAGATGATCAAATCAAGAGGCACCAAAATCGGAGACTGGATTATCGTATTATTTTGTGTGTTGTGCATTTTAGCTTGTCTCCTGCCGCTGTTGAATATATTGGCGCGCTCCTTAAGCTCTGCCGATGCTTTAGTGAAAAATGAAGTTTTGCTATTGCCAAAAGGGCTTAATTTCGAAGCTTATGCGACTGTGCTTGGCGACTCCAAATACACATGGTCGTTGTTGTGGACTGCGATACTAACCGTTATCTGCACGTTTTGGTCTATGTTTATGACCATCATGTGCGCATATCCCCTAATATACGAAAACCTTAAAGGGAAAAGGCTCATCATGGCCATCATTATTTTTACGATGTATTTTAGCGCAGGCACAATCCCGACCTATTTGCTTTTGAAGGAGCTGCACTTGCTCAATAATCCGCTGGTACTGATTTTGCCAAACAGTATTAGTGTATTTTATGTCATCATCATGCGCAGCTTTTTGTTCGGGATACCTGATAGTCTCAGAGAATCCGCCGAGCTGGATGGAGCAGGGCCGCTGAAGGTGCTTATCAACGTCTATCTGCCGCTGTCTACTCCTGTGCTTGCAACGCTGGCCCTCTTTTATGCAGTAGGCCGCTGGAACGGCTTCTCGGATGCATTGATGTTTATGTCCGACAGAACCTATTTCCCTATTCAGTTATTGCTTTACAACATTCTTAATAGCATTAGCAGCATTGATGTGGCTACACAGGAGGGTTTTTCAAGCCCTGGCCTGTCTGAAACGATCAAGTCAGCAACCGTTATGTTTGCGACGGTACCGATTCTGCTCGTCTATCCATGGCTGCAGAGATATTTTATATCGGGCGTTACCATCGGAGCGGTCAAAGGCTAATTTTTCATGAGGATAGAAATTGGCAATGTCAATTTTTATAAATCAATCCGCACTGCAAATGAAAAGGGGGAACAAACATGGGATTTCGTAAAGGAATTTCCATTCTGACGATTAGCGCCGCTTTTGCTTTGGCGCTTTCAGGATGCACCAGCGACAAACCGGCTCCATCAGCTTCAACTGCTCCAACAGCCTCTTCATCTCCATCTGATTCCGGTGAAGGGGGGACTGATGCAAAACTGGAAGCATTGGGCCTTGATTCCAATTTGAAATTCAAGGAAACCCGCAAAATTACAGTAGAGGTATATGACCGCGGCAATGATGGGGGAACCAAGCCAGAGGATAATTTTTATACAACATATATCAAAGAAGGCATGCTGCGCGACCATAATGTAGAGGTTACTTTTGTTCCTGTTCCGCGCTGGACAGAGACCGAGGTCATTAACAATTATTTGGCAGCGAATCAAGCGCCGGATGTCAGCCTTACCTATTCTTATCCAACCATTCAAACCTACGCTAATATGGGAGGTATTCTTGACCTTGCTCCTATTTTGGCGGAAAATAAAGAGCTTTTTCCGGATATGTTTGAGTACTTAACTGAAACAAACATCTATTGGGATCAGGACCCGGCCACTGGAACACTGTGGGCGCTGGAAGGCCGTTTGAATGTGCTTAACCGCATCAATACCTTTGTGCGCCAGGATTGGCTCCAGAAGCTTAATATTGAGCCGCCAACCAACCTGCAGGAGTTTGAAAGCATGCTTAGAGCCTTTAAGGACAATGCTTCGACCCTTTTAGGGGCGGATGCTGACAAGATGATTCCATTTTCAACGAGCTTTGATGTCGGCTGGCGTGCGGATCATTTGACGACATCCTTTATGCCTAATGATCTAACAGATAAAGACATCTATGTAAATGGCTTTGATGACCGCCTTTTCCTTATGCCGAACTACAAGGAAGGCATAAGAACGCTGAACAAATGGTACAACGAAGGTTTGGTCTGGAAGGACTTCCCTCTATATCCTGCAGGAGATACAACCGAGGATAATTTAATGAAGCTGGGTCATGTAGGCGCATTTATGCATAACTGGGATTATCCTTACCGGAACGGCGACGATAGCATTCATGCAAGCCTTCAGCGGCTTGTTGGTCCTGATGCGGCTTATGTTGCGGTCGAGTCATTCCCGAATGACGCTGGAGTTTATAAGAAATTTTTATCAGGTCCCATTGATCGCAAGGTGTTTTTCCCGGCTACAAACAAAGAGCCAATTGCTTCTTTGCTCTATGTAAACTGGATTTCCAAGTTTGAAAATCGCGTATTCCTTCAGTTTGGAGAAGAAGGCGTAACGCATGAAAAGCTGCCTGACGGCTCCTTGAAGACCATTGCAACAACAGGCGAAAAAATTATGAACTCTCCAGCAAACATCGACTATACCATTACAAGCAATGGCATTAATCTTGGCGATCCGGATTTAACAGTCAAGTCAATTGCAAACGGATATGCCGGCGTTGACTCCAAATTAATTGAAATTGCCCATAAAATTACAACGAATGATGGGCGTATCGGCAAAAATGCCAATGTAGGGCAAATCAAGGCAGAAGACGGGCAAGGCCAGGCGCTTAAAGAAAAACGGGATACAATCCTGAATAAGGCCGTTGTAGCGGCTGTAGACAAATTTGACGAAATATATGACTCTGGCATGAAGGATTATCTCAATTCAGGCGGTCAAGCCATCATTGATGAGCGAAAAGCAGCATGGGAAAAAACGTATGGAACCGAAACAATGCTGAAATAGCGTTAAATGTAAAATGTGAGCTATTACGAACATCGATAAAAGCATACAAGCAAGCAACAAAAGACCGGAGGAAGGAGAGTGTTTCCTTCGGTTTTTTGCGTTCTCAACCATCCGATTAAAAAGGAGGCTGCACGGTTCATGCATAAAGTATTGGTGGTGGACGATGAAACTTATGTTCGAAAAGGGCTGCTGGAGCTTGTGGAGTGGAACGAAATGAAGCTAACCATCGTTGGCGAAGCGCGAAACGGCAAGGAGGCGCTGGGGCTTATTGAGGAGCTGAAGCCGGATCTGGTCATTACGGATATACGCATGCCCGCGATTGACGGGCTGGAGCTTATTCGCCTCGTTAACGAGGCTGGCCGCTATAAACCGCTTTTTATTATTATTAGCGGCTATCACGATTTCAACTATGCCAGACAGGCGCTGCGCTACGGCGTTCGCGACTATATTTTGAAGCCGATCGACGAGGAGGAACTGGCTTCCACTTTACGCAAGCTCAGTCTTGGCATGGCAGCGCAAGCAGCGCGCGGTCTTGCTGAAGACGGCCAGCTCAAAAGCCTGATGCTGGAAGCGCTGGCTCAAGGAACGTCCGACGATGAGGAGGCGGAGCGCTACGCGGCAGCTTTGGGCATTCAGGAAGGGACCTCCCTGCTGTATATTATTGCCGAGGTTTACGCCCCTCCGCAGGACGAGTCGATAACTAACAAAACCTTCCTGGAGGCGTGGGGCTCTATTGATATCAATAGAGCCTTGCTAGCCTCTGGAGAGTCCAGCCCTGGCCAATTCGCGCTATTGCTCCAGACACCTCGTCTCTGCAACGAGGAGTCAGTGTTCCAGCAGAAGCTGGAGCAGATCCGTATGACGCTTTCCCGCCGCCTGTCCGCCGAAGTTGGAATCTATTGCGGCGATCCCGTATATCAGCCCATTCATATTCGGGATGCCTGCCTTGCCGCCAATGAAGCTGCCAGACATAAATATGCTGAACAAGGCGTTATCCGTTATGCGGGCGTTAGCGGCAAACCCTTGTATGTATTTGACATCAGCCCGGATTTGTCCGGCAAGCTGATTCTGCAGGTGGAGGAGGGCGACCGCGAAGGCTTTACCGCAACAACGGAGCACATATTCGGACTGTTTCGCGAGCAGCGATTTTCTCCGCAGGCCGTAGCGGGCTCTCTCTCCAGATGTTTGGCCGGGATAGTCGGAGCTGTGAACGAAATGAACGGAAATCCCGATTGCCTCGTTTCCTTGAGAGAGCTGTCGCAGGGAATAACGCGCGCCAATTGGAGCCTTGATTTGCTAAAGCGGCATTTTATTGGAGCATTGACGGAGGCGGACGATTGTATCGCCATTTTGCGCAAGGAGTCATCCAACGGCGGCATTAAGGCGATCAAAAGCTATATCGACCTTCATTACAGCCAAAATATTAGCCTGAAAAGCATTGCTTCGCAGTTCTATATGAACGCCGTCTACCTGGGGCGGCTATTCCGAAAAACCTATGGCGTTTATTTTAACGACTATCTGCTGGAGATTCGGATGAAAGAAGCCAAACGGCTGCTTCGCCAAACCGATTTGCGCATGTATGAAATTGCTGCCAGAGTCGGCTTTCAGAATGCGGATTATTTTGCCACCCAATTCGAAAAGCTGGACAAGCTGACCCCTAGCGAATATCGCAACAGCTTGAGCGGCAAAGATTAGGGAGCAGGCCTATGAAATGGATAACCCCCTTTAAGCTAAACTTTATGAAGCTGCGTGACAAGCTGCTGCTCATGTACGTCTTGTCCGTTTTTATTCCCATTGTCGCCACCAATCTCATTTTCTATCATGTCACCGCTACCAATATCCGCAATCAAAAAAACGCGGACGCCGTCATGGCGCTGAATCATCTGAAAACCGAGCTGCGCGGTATCATCGACCAGGGGGTAGGACTTGCTTATTCCCTCTATGCCGATCCCCTTTTTAACAAAACGATTTCTCAGCTTTTTCCCAGTCAAATTGATTATATTCAAACCTACAATTCTTATCTGAAGGGTGCATTGTCCGATCAGGAATCCATCCACGGGGTTCGCGGCTACCAGGTGTATAGCGATAATCCTACCATTCTGAGGTCGGGCTACATCGAACCGTTAACGGATGCGACCAAGCAACTGGACTGGTATGTCCAGTCGCAAGGCCAGTCTGTCCGAAATGCCTTTCCCGCGCTTATCTATTGGGATTCCAGATTCAGCTTGATACAAAGGCTAAACAACTACCATACCGGCGGCTTTCAGCAGCTTGTCAAAATCGACCTCAATATGAAGCTGATCGCCCAGACGTTTGATGGAAGCAGCTTTGCCGGTAACGTGTACCTGGCCGACCCGGAAGGGAGAATTGTTTTTGCCAAGCGCAGTGAGGATGGAGAAAATCCGCAACCGCAAGCCGGCTTTGTGCAGGACATGGAGCTGGATAAGGCGGACCATCGGTTCCAGTCTGCTTATGAAGGCATCAATTATTTGAATGGCTGGAGCCTGCATGGCATTTTGGACGAAAAGTTTTATATGCAAGAGGTGTCCAAATCACGCTCCTTCGTCATTTGGCTGGCCTGCATCAACTTTGTGCTGCCCACCTTGATCATTGCCGCCATGTCAAGGTCGCTGCATGTCAGGCTTGTACGCATTCTGAAGCATATGAAAAAGGTGAAAAGCCAGCAATTCCAGAGCATTCCCCCGGAAGAAGCCAGAGATGAAATCGGGCAGCTGACCATTGAGTTTAACCGGATGACGGAAACAATCAACAATTTGATAAACGAGGTGTACATCGCGGACATTCAGCGAAAGGATCTGGAGCTCAAGCAGCAAAAGGCGCAGCTTCACGCCCTGTACAGCCAGATCAACCCTCATTTTCTGTTTAATGTGCTGGAGTCCATCCGAATGAGGAGCATAATCAAGGGCGAACGGGAAACGGCCAAAATCGTTCAGCATATGGCCAAAATGCTTCGCAAATCGATCTCCTGGAGCGCCAATGAGGTGACCGTACAGGAGGAGCTGGAGCTGATCGGAAGCTTCCTCGACATTCAGCAATACCGATTTGGGGAAATGCTGGAATACAGCATTGTGGCTGATCCTGCCATACTCCAGTACCGAATACCGAAGATGGTCATTTTGCCGTTTGTTGAAAATGCCAGCATACACGGCATTGAATCCAGTCCCGAAAAAGGAATGATTAGCGTTGCTGTCGATCTGTACAGGGATCAGCTTCGGTTCAAGCTGGCGGACAACGGAATCGGCATGGCTGCCGGGAAGCTGGACGAGCTGCTGGGTTATCTGGAGGAGCATGAAGAAATCGGGGAGCGGGTCGGCATGAAAAACACGTATAACCGCCTGAAGCTCATTTATGGGGAGCGGTATTCCTTGACCGTGCGATCCGCGGAGGGAGAAGGCACGGAAATACAGATTTTATTGCCTTTGAAAGCAAGCGGGCAATAACAGGCTTTCAGAAAGAGGATATGCTTTACAAAGCAGGAGGTATAGATTTATGGGTAATCGCCACAACGTTTTCTTGTTATATTGAAAGTGCTTACAAAACGATGGGGATTAAAGGGGGAAACAGGTGGTATGGCAAAAAGCAAGACTTGGATGATGGCGCTGGTCGTTGTGGCGGCGATGGCTTTAGGGGCGTGCGGTAAGGCAGCGGAAGGAACGCCGTCGAGCAGTCCTGGCAACGGCTCCGGGGAAGACAGCATTTCTGCGCAAACCGGAGGAGAGACGGAATCCAATGAACCGGTCACCTTTACGTATTATCACTTTGCGCCTGGAAAAAAGGATGTGTTGGCCAGTGAAACGGTGATCGGCAAGGAGCTGCAGAAGCAAACCGGCGTTGATTGGAAGCTGGAATACGTCGTTGGAGACAGCACAACAAAAGCCGGCGTCATGATCGCCAGCGGAGAATATCCCGATGTCATCAGCTCCAGCGGCGAAATGTCCAAGCTGATGGATGCGGAAGCCTACATTCCGCTGGATGATCTGATCGAGGAGCATGCGCCCAACATTAAACGGGTGTACGGACCCTATTTCGATAAAATGAGGCATACGGACGGGAAAATCTATACGCTTCCTTATACCGCCAATCAAGGCGAATATATCGGCGGCCCCAATATTGGCGGCGGAGCTTTCTGGATTCAACGCTCAGTATTAAAGGAATTTAACTACCCCGAGATCAAAACATTGGATGAATATTTCGATTTCATCAAGAAATACAAGGAGAAATATCCGAAAGTTGACGGCATGGATACAATCGGTTTTGTTTCGCTGGCCGGTGTCGCCAACAACTTCTTCACCCTGCAGAACCCCGCGATGCATCTTGCCGGCTATCCAAATGACGGCAGCGTCATCGTCGATATGGAAACCCATGAAGCCAAAATCGTGGCGGGAACAGAATATCAGAAGCGCTGGATCGGAAAGCTGAACGAAATCAACGCGGAGGGCTTGTTCGACCCGGAGTCCTTTACGATGAACAAGGACCAATATTTGGCCAAGCTGACCTCCGGGCGGGTATTGGGTTACTTTAACTACGCTTGGCAAGTTGGCGACGCCACCAAAAACCTGCTTTCGGCGGGTATCGACGAGAAGCGTTACGCGCCGCTGCCGATTGTGTTTGACAAGGACATAAAGGATCAATACATCGATCCTCCAGGTTTTGTTGCGAACTATGGTATTGGCATTACAACCAAAGCCGAGGACCCGGTCCGCATCATCAAATATTTTGATAATCTGCTGAAGGAAGAAAATCAGATTTTGGTTCAATGGGGCATCAAGGACCAAACGTACAGCGTAGACGAAAACGGCCGTTTCTATTTCGCAAACGACGAGCAGCGCAAATATCATGACGATCTGGAGCTTAGCCGCACCTTTGGTTTTACCTACTTCGTGACGGATTGGCCAAAATATGGCGGAGAGTCGACGCTATCCGACGGCAATGCTTTTAGTCCGGGCAATCAATCCGAGGTGGCCTCGTATTCCTATACCGAAGGCGATAAAGCTATTCTTGAAGCCTACGGCGTCAAAACGTTCAGTGAGCTGTTCAACAAGCCTGACCCGCGCCCTTGGTTCCCGTCCTGGTCCATTGCGCTGGAGCAAGGCTCGCCCGAGCAGATTTTTGCGACCAAATCGGACGATTTGCAGAGAAAGCATTTGCCTACGCTAATTCTGGAGTCGCCATCCAAATTTGAGCCGGCATGGGAAGCTTACATTTCCGAGCTGAACAAGCTGGACAAAGAAACCTATGAAGCCACGATAACCAAAGCCGTGCAGGATCGGGTAGCGGGCAAATGGTAGGTTAACGCGGAAGGGGCGACATCAGGTGGAGAAACCGATAAAATCCGAACCATTGGCCACGGGTCTGAATCAGCCCAATATTCATAAAACCGCGCTATTTTTCAAACGGCTGCTTCAGCAAAAAACGTTGGCGTTTATGTGTATTCCATTTGTGCTGTGGGCGTTTGTATTCAAATATATGCCTCTGTGGGGCTGGACGATGGCTTTTCAGAAGTTTAAGGCGTCCAGAACCTTTGCGGAGCAGGAATGGGTCGGATGGCAACATTTCCAGTTCCTGTTTTCCGACAATTCCTTTTACCGCGTACTCCGCAATACGATAGTTATGAGCTCGATCAAGCTGGTACTTGGTTTTGTTACTGCGATTACGCTGGCCCTGCTGCTTAACGAGCTGAAAAATATTGTTTTCAAACGTTTTGTGCAAACGGTCAGTTATTTGCCGCATTTTATATCCTGGGTTGTTGCCTCCAGCATCGTGCTCACGGTTTTATCGCCGGACGGCATTGTCAATTTGCTGCTGACCAAGCTGGGCATTTTGGACAATCCTGTATTGTGGATGAGCAAAGGTCATTATTTTTGGGGGATATTGGGAGCGACGGAGGTGTGGAAGGAGGTTGGCTGGAATACCATTATTTATTTGGCCGCCATTACAGCTATTGATCCTTCCCAATACGAAGCGGCGGAAATCGACGGCGCCAACCGCCTCCAGCGCATGTTAAGCATAACGTTGCCCGGACTAAAGCCGGTTATTATTATTTTACTGATCATGAATATGGGTCATATTCTGGAGTCCGGGTTTGAAGCGCAATATTTGCTTGGCAACGGGATGAATCAGGACTATTCAGAAAATCTGGACATCTTTGTGCTGAAATACGGCATAGGGATGGGCAACTTTTCGCTGGGTACGGCGGCAGGCATTTTCAAAACGGTCGTCAGCTTCTTCTTCCTTTTCTCTGCTAACTATATGGCGAAGAGAATGGGAGAAAGCAGACTTTTCTAAAGGGAGGTTTTCTTCATGCTTGCATTGAAAAAATCGCGTCTGCGGCGAAGAAGCCTCGGCGATCGGCTGTTCGATTACGGCAATATCGTCTTTATGATTGGTTTGATGATCGTAACGATTTATCCTTTTGTCAATATGATCGCGGTTTCCTTCAATGACGCCAATGATGCGGTCAGGGGCGGTATTTATTTGTGGCCGCGGCTGTGGACACTGGATAATTACAGCTATATTTTCGGCGAATCCGATATTTACCATGCGACATTAATCTCGTTCCTTCGCACCGTATTGGGCACTATTGTCTCCGTATTTTGTACGGCGATGCTTGCCTTTACGATCAGCCGGCAGGAATTTGTGCTCCGCAAGGCTGTGACGATGTTTTTTGTGTTTACGATGTATTTTAGCGGAGGGCTGATTCCCACGTACCTGCTGATCAGGGATCTGGGGCTGATCAATTCCTTCTGGGTCTATATTTTTCCGGGCATCATCGGGGTTTTTAATATGATCGTTATTCGATCCTTTATCGAAGGGCTGCCGGACGGCATATTGGAATCTGCGCGTATTGACGGGGCAGGGGAGTTTACAACCTTTGTCCGCGTCGTATTGCCGCTTACGATCCCGGCTATGGCAACTGTGTCCTTATTTGTAGCCGTCGGGCAATGGAATTCATGGTTTGATGTTTTCCTGTATAATTCCTCTAATATCAAGCTAAGCACGCTGCAATACGAATTGATGAAAATCCTGCAAACCTCAACAACGGCAGCGACGGCATCGGCGGGAGATATTTATCAATCCCAGGGAGGGAGCGGAACGTCCGTAACGCCAACTTCAATTCGGGCGACGATGACCATCATTGCCAGCGTCCCGATTCTTATGGTGTATCCTTTTGTGCAGCGCTATTTTGTTCAAGGCATGACGCTTGGCGGCGTTAAGGGTTAAATGGCTTAGTATAACCTCCGACATAAGGTCCCCTTTGGCGTTCAGCGCGCAGTTACGTGCGGCTGGCGCCAGAGCCGGACCTTTTTGTTTGGTCCATGCAGGTGAAGCAATTCAGGGAAAAAAGTATGTTTTTTTGAGAAAAAGCTATAGTTTGTCCGGTAACACTTGATGACGGTATAAAGTATATTGAAAGCGCATACATTTATTGCCTTATTTATTGCCTCATTTGAAAGGCGGTGATTGGGCGGCTTTGCGATAGCCGTAAGGAGGTTACCATAAACCCATTTTAGGAGGAGATGAAGAAATGATTTCACGGTTCAGAAGGTCGATTTGTGTGTTATTGGCGTCGATGCTGGCATTGTCGCTCATTATTGTGCCCGCGCCTGCCAAAATTTCGGCAGCAAGTGATGTTGTCGTTAATCTGGCATCGGAAAAGCAGCTTATCCGCGGCTTTGGTGGAATGAACCATCCTATCTGGATTGGCGATTTAACGTCTTCGCAACGGGACACGGCCTTTGGCAACGGACAAAATCAGCTTGGCTTCTCCATCTTGAGGATTTTTGTAGATCCTAATCCCAGCAACTGGCAGAGAGAGGTAGCAACCGCGCAAAGGGCGATTCAGCTTGGAGCAATCGTGTTTGCTTCTCCATGGAATCCTCCAAGCGACATGATCGAAACGTTTAATCGCAACGGCGACACCAATGCAAAGCGGCTGCGTTATGATAAATACGCTGCGTATGCTCAGCACCTGAATAATTTTGTTTCGTATATGAAAAACAACGGCGTCGATTTATATGCGATTTCGGTGCAGAATGAGCCGGATTACGCGCATGACTGGACCTGGTGGACGCCGCAGGAAATGCTTCGTTTCATGAAGGAGAATGCAGGCTCTATTCAAGGTACGCGGGTCATGGCCCCGGAATCGTTTTCCTATCTCAAAAATATGTCTGACCCCATCCTGAATGATCCTCAGGCGCTGGCCAATATGGATATTTTGGGAGCCCACACCTACGGAACGCAGTTCAGCAGCTTCCCTTATCCTCTGTTCAAGCAAAAGGGAGCAGGCAAGGAGCTATGGATGACCGAGGTTTATTATCCCAACAGCAGCAGCTCCGCCGATCTTTGGCCCGAGGCGCTGGATGTTGCCTATCACATCCATCACAATCTCGTCGATGCGGAATTTCAGGCTTATCTGTGGTGGTACATCCGCAGATCCTACGGTCCTATGAAGGAAGATGGCACTATCAGCAAACGCGGCTATTCCATGGCCCACTATTCCAAGTTTGTGCGTCCCGGCTATGTGCGGGTGGATGCAACGAAAAACCCGGAAAACAATGTATTTACCTCTGCCTATAAGGGAGACAACAAAGCCGTTATCGTAGCGGTGAACCGCAGCGCTTCGACTGTCAGCCAAAGATTTGTGCTGCAAAACGGCAATGCCTCGACGGCAGCTTCATGGATTACCGATGCAACCCGTAATCTGTCCGCTGGACCTGCCCTTTCGATATCAAACGGAGCGTTTACCGCACAGCTTCCTCCAAGAAGCGTCACTACCTTTGTAGCTGATTTGAGCGGAGGCGGCAATACTAGCGGCACGACCTATGAGGCAGAGACCGGAACAACGTTAACCAATGCTACGGTGGCGACGACGCATAGCGGATATAGCGGCACGGGCTTTGTCGATTTTCAGGCGGCAAGCGACGCCGCGATTCAATGGAACAGTATTTATTGCGCCACCACCGGCACTAAAAATGTCAAAATCCGCTACGCGCTGGAAACCGGCACGCGAAATCTGGACGTCTACGTAAACGGCGTCAAGGTGATCAGCAATACTCCTTTTTCCGCTACCGGAGGCTGGGCGACCTGGGGTGAAAAAACGATTCAGGTTCCTATGAATACGGGGAATAATACGCTTCGACTAGTAACAACGGGGACGGAAGGCCCCAATATCGACAATATACATGTGACGGCCAGCTAATCGATTAAGACTGTCAAAAGTGCAGATCAAGGGGGCAACACCCCGTGGTCTGCACTTTTTTGTTCGTTTGCTGGAGCGGTTCAGGTGGCTATGGCCTTACTTGGCATCTTGTAGATTCCACAAAGTCCTAAAGCGTTGTTATCCGGGCTGTGGAGGGTTAAACAGCGGTGAAGCGAATGTATTATAAAGCACCTAAAAAAGGGAGATGTGTCGCTTATGAAGGTTCAGGACATTATCGACAATGTTTTGCGGGACAGCTGCGGGGACAAAAGGCTGGAGAAAACGTGTGACGTATTGGCAAGCGGTCATCCCGATATGGAGGTAAGCGGCATCGTAACGACGTTTATGGCAACGGTTGGCGTCATCCAAAGGGCGATAGAGCTTGGCGCTAATCTGATCATAACGCACGAGCCAACCTATTTTACGGGAGCCGACCATCTGGATTGGCTGCAGGACGACCCCGTATATTTAGCGAAAAAGCAATTAATCGAACAACATGAAATAGCGATATGGCGTTTCCATGATCATATGCATATGGCAAAAACCGATCGTATTTACGACGGCTTGATTCGGCGGCTGGGCTGGGAAGGGAAGCAGCTGGACCCTCTTTCGCCATGGGGATACGGCATTGAGGAAACGACGGTGCAGGAGCTGACCGCCTTCCTCAAGGAACGCCTTGGGATGGATCACATTCGGATTGTAGGGCGGCCCGATATGGGCTGTTCCCGAATCGGAATTTTGGTCGGAGGCGGAAGCCTGGGACTTGGCAAGGAGCATATGCCGATGGAGCTCATGCGGGACCGCGACCTGGATGTTATGATTTGCGGTGAAATTACAGAGTGGACATTATGCGCCTACGTCAATGACGCAGCCATGCTGGGAATGAACAAAGCGATGATCATCGTGGGTCATGAGCGCACCGAAGAGTGGGGCATGAAGGATATGGCAGAGTGGCTGAAACCGCTGGCAGGCGGCTCCCCCGTTTACTTTGTCGACGCCAAGGAGCCGTTCAGCTATCTATAGGCAGTCGCCGCTGCATATACCGTGCCGTCCCGCTTTGGCAGATTAGTCTGCAGCGGGGCGGCTTTTTCCGTTAATTGGAATCAAGAGGATATCATAAACGAAATTGGTCAACAAACGGACGATAAGTAAAAAATTGTGGATTGAGTCTAGTGTGATTTTCGTTATAATAAGACAATTAATGGTCATGGGAGGGGATTGTCAGTTGCAGATTAGCGGAAAGCGAATGGTCAAATTGCTGTTATCCGCCTTTGTCATGAGCAGTATACTTGTATCGTGCAGCCGCAGTGCAAGTCCTGAGGGCGTACAGGAAGCCGAGGGCAATCCTGAAGCTGTTTATGATGACGCCTATTTAAGCAGGTACAATCCGCCGATCCGTCTCAGCATGGCAAGAGAGGTTGGAGACGGCCTGAAGGACTTGATTGATGATTTGCCCGGCGAAACGCTGGAGGACAACCGATGGAGCCGCTTATACCGCGATGTGCTGGGCATCGAGATTGCCTATGAATGGACAGCGAGAAGCGAGCAATATTACAAGAAACAGGAAATCATGCTTGCTGCGGGAAGACTGCCTGATGTGGTTAAGGTCAATGCCCAGCAGCTGAGACAGCTTAGCAATGCCGGCTTGATTCAGGAATTGACAGACGCGTATGAGACCTACGCTTCGCCGTTTACCAAGGAAATTTTGACGCAGGAGGGTGCAGGAGCGCTGGAATCCGGGACCATTAACGGTAAGCTGATGGGCATTCCGGAAACGGAGGCATCCATCGAAAAGGCGCTTTATTTGTGGATTCGGACCGACTGGCTGGAGAAGCTGAAGCTTGCGCCTCCAAAAACGATAGACGATGTTTTGGCAATATCGAAAGCGTTTACAGAAGGCGATCCCGACGGCAATGGATTAAGGGATACGTATGGCCTGGCGGCCACCCAATATCTGTTCGATCCCGTTATGGGATTAACCGGGTTTATGGCGGGATACGGCGCTTATCCAGCCATCTGGCTTAAGGATGAGAGCGGAAGGCTCGTCTACGGCGGCATCCAGCCCGAGGTCAAGGAAGCGTTAAAGGCACTGCAAGCTATGTACAGGGAAGGACAGCTGGATAGCGAATTTGCAATTAAAAACGGCGGAAAAGTGAAGCAGCAAATTGCGGAGGGGAAAATCGGCATGCTGTACGGGGAGCAATGGGGCTCCTTTTTGGCGCAAATAAGCCGGGAGAATGACCCGGACTCGGAATGGCAGGCCTATCCTATTGTATCCGCTACGGAGCAGCCCGTTTATGTGCCGCTTAAATTTAATACCAGCCAGTTTTATGCCGTAAGAAAGGATTATACCCATCCCGAAGCCGTTGTTAAGCTTTTTAACCTGTATCTGGAGAAAAACTGGGGTAAAACAGCGGAGTATGAAGTCTATTACAATAACTCCATGCCCGTATGGGGCCTTTCCCCCGTAACGCCGTTTCCCGCCAAAAAAAATCTCGAGGCTTACCGTCAAATCAAGGAGGCCTATGAAAGCGGACATGAGGCGCTGCTGCAGGACGAAGCCCGTTTTATCCAGAAAAAAATGGATTTGTACGCAGCCGGGGGCGAAGATAGCGAATCTGGCTGGGGCTGGGAAAAAACGTATGGCAAAAACGGTGCGATGAGCGTGCTGGACGGTTATGAAAAAAATAAACAGCTGCTCTTTGACGCATTTGTTGGAGCGCCTACTGAAGCTATGATAGAAAAACAAATCATATTGAACGATTTGAGCCATGATGCCTTTATTAATATTATTTTGGGGAATCCACTGGAGGAGTTTGACCGGTTCGTGGAGGAGTGGATGATACTGGGAGGCGCGCAAATAACGGCCGAAGTTAACCAGTGGTATGAGGAAAGAGGACAAGACCTCCAATAAGTGATTTTTTAACTCATTAGTAACCTAGCAGCATTGGGGGCATAGAGGTGTTTAAACTTCCGGCAAAGGCTTTGCGAAATACGATTTTTGTCAGACTGCTGACAACTTATTTTTTTATTATTTTGCCCATCATTTTTCTTGGCGTCTATCTCTACAACTGGAGCTATCAAAATGCGAGCGATGAAATATCCAGGAATATGAAGGCGCAGCTTACGGCCTACCTGGATGATCTGAACAGGGAAATTGAATGGATGGAAATTCAGCAATACGACCTGCTGCAGGACGGCGACTTAAACAAAATGGCCCTTATGTGGGATCAAATGAACAGCGTAACCCGGAAAGCAAGCTTGAATGATTTGCTGCCCCGGCTAGTATCTATTAAAAACAGCAGCGCCTTTATCAAGGACGTGGATGTGCATGTACGCTCGATTGACAAAACGATTACGGCAATGACGGGAATTAATCCCTTTGAAGCGGACCGGTACGAGGAGATTGTCCGGGTTAGCGCCCGTCCCAACAGCCGGCCCTTTCGGATTGGCGACTCCTTGCATCTGGCTGCTTTTAAGCAAGGCGCAAAAAAAGGACAGGAGCCGCTGTTTGCCGTAACGATCGAGCTCGACGAGGAGATGCTGAAGGAGTCGCTGATTCAGCTTGGCGTTTATCCCGAGAGCGGTTCCTTCCTGATTTCGGAGCTGTCCGGCTTTACGCTGGCGGACAGTGATGACAACAAGCAGATTATGCAGAGCTATATGGAAGGCGGGAGAATGAACGAAACGTCCTCCCTGGAGGTGAACGGCGCCAGCTATTTGATCGACCAGGCCTACTCCAACGAGCTGAAGCTTTCACTCGTTACGTATTTGCCAACCGATGTGGTCAAAAGACCGCTTGGCAAGTTTTATACCTGGGCCTGGCTTTTTGCGCTGATGTCCCTGCTCGCCATCCTTATTTATGTCGTCTCAACGTACAAATTTGTTCATAAGCCGCTCCTTATTCTAGTCCAAAGCTTTCGCAAGATGGAGGGCGGAACCTTTGACATGCAAATTCAGCATAAGCGCAGCGACGAGTTCGGTTATTTGTACGACCGGTTTAATCATATGCTCAAACGTCTGCAAACGCTCATCGATCAGGATTTCAAACAAAAATTGATGATGCAGAAGGCGGAATTGAAGCAGCTGCAGTCTCAAATTAACCCGCATTTTTTGTACAACAGCTTTTTTATTCTCAATTCATTGGCTAAAACAGGGGATCAGGAGCGCATTGAGCTGTTCACCAACATGCTTGGCGAATATTTCCGCTTTATTACGCGCAACGGCGAGGACAATGTCAAGCTGTCCGACGAAGTCAGGCATTCCCGGATGTATACGGAAATCCAGAAGCTTCGCTTCTCTCGCCGCATTGCCGTCGAATTCCAAGAGCTGCCGGAGGAGCTTGCGCTTGTCAAAGTGCCGCGGCTGATTATTCAGCCCATTATCGAAAATGCCTATGAGCATAGTCTCGAAAAGCTGCCTGGAGAAGGATTGCTGCGGGTTTCATTCGAAGCCACCTCCGATGAAATTCGCATATCGGTGGAGGATAACGGCGCGGACATCACTGACGATGAAATTGCGGAGCTGGAAAAACGGCTGGAGGATACGGATCAAAGTCATGAAATGACGGGGCTCATCAACATACACAGACGGATTGTATTGACATACGGCAAAGGCAGCGGGTTATTTTTGTCCAGAAGCTGTCTGAACGGCCTAAAGGTCGTCATTGTCATTACATTGACGGAGGAGAACCTACATGTATAGATTGCTGGTTGTGGATGACGAGGAAATCATTACAGACGGTTTGTACGAAGTGTTCCATAACTGGATGCCGGATAAGCTCGATGTCTGCCGCGCCTATTCCGGGAAGGAAGCGCTGGGCTGGATGTCGCGCACGAGAATCGACATCGTGCTTACCGATATCCGCATGCCCGGCATGAGCGGACTGGAGCTGAGCGGGCAAATCCGAAGCCAATGGCCCAGATGCAGAGTTGTTTTTTTGACGGGATACAGCGAATTCGATTACGCCTATCAGGCAATTCAGATCCCTAATGCGCGTTATCTGCTGAAAACCGAAGGATATGATAAGGTTATGGCAACAGTTCTGGAGGTTATCCAGGAATTCGAGAGAGACGGACAAATGGGGGAAACGCTGCAAAAGCTGCAGGAGCAGAGCGAAACGCTGGTTTTTTTGGAGCAATGGGAATTATTGCGCCAGCTTATTGCCGACAGCTCTCTGATACAAGGCTCAGGCGAGCGACTGGCCGATGACCTGCGCCGGCTTGATATTCCGCTGAACCCGGACCTGCCCGTCATGCTGACGCTGGGCCGTTTTTCCACTATATCGGGGAAGGCCTATGGCGAAAAAAGAGATGCCTTTAAGGCGGTTCAATTGATCTGGAACTCGTTTATGGGAGACGGCATTTCAAGCGTCGGTATGCTGGATCTGCACGGAGACATGGTGTGGCTGCTGCAGCCGCTGGCGCAGGAGCCGGACAAAAACCTGTCGCTTTACCTGGAAGGCATGCTGGAGCTGATCCAGGAGGCCTGCATGTCGTCGCTCGGGCTTCCCGTGGCGTTTACCTTCAGCGGCTTTGCCTGCCAGTGGCAGAGCATAACGCCTCAATACGACCGGCTGAAACAGCTGCAGCAATTAAAAGTCGGCGACGGCATCTCCATGATTCTGAAGGATCGTACAGAGCCGTCAGAGGCTTATAGCGAAAATGGTGAAATTGCGGCGGCAGTCAGATCGGGCAGTATGGAGGCTCATCTGGAGGCCGGGCGCGAAGCCGATTTTCTGCGGGAGCTGAAGCAGCTGGAAGATGCTGTTCTAAGCAGCAGCGGCAATGTGGAGCTGGCCGCTCAGGCCTATTATTCCGTTGCTCTCGTATTGTTAGCCGGTATGAAAAGGATGGGGCCGCAGGCGCGGGTCGGGGAACGCGAGAGGCTGCTGCGTCTGGACGGGCACGCATCCATAAAAGAAGCGTTTCGTTTCCTGGAGCAAACGGCGGTGGAGCTTTTCCGTTTCAGACGGATGGATGACCGGGACAAAACGAGCCATGTTATTGACCGGATTTGCCAATACATCGAGGATCATCTGGGGGAGGACGTCTCTCTTGTTCATCTTGCCGAGGTTCACTACTTCAATCCCTCCTATCTTTCACGCTTATTCAAGCAGGAGCGCGGGATCAATCTTTCCGAATATATCGACAAATGCAGAATCAGGCGATCCAAGGAGCTATTGAAGGGCGCCGATCTCAAAATAAGGGAGGTCGCGCTGCTGGTAGGCTACGACGCTGCTCACTCCTTCACTCGTTTCTTTAAAAAAGCAACCGGACTGACGCCCCAGGAATACCGCGACAGCTTATATAGACTTTGACAGGTAGAGATACGTGAATCGGCAGGTTGTACGCCGGCGGGCGAGACCGTACACTTTTTAGTGTAAGCCCTTTAGTCTTATCCCGAAGGGCGGGAAAGGCTTGTAGAGGACTTGGACTTAAGAGACAAGGAGGCCGTTTCGCTTGCTGAACAGAAAAAAAGGTCTTCTGTTAGTGGCCGCTGCGGCGCTGACCCTGTCGGTTGTGGCGTTTATCCTTATCAGAGCATCAATGGCGCCTGGTGGTGGAGAGACGTCTGTACTTCCTCCGGCCGCTTATCTGGAGGTCGCAGGAGAGCTGGAGAAACAAGCGGGAAGCGCGCTGCAACTGCGTCTGCTGGCCGATCCATTGCCTGCGGGCTGGAAGGCGGCAAGCCTGGAGGCGTTTGTGCAGCTGCCGGATATGCTTGAGGCGGATGAGGTAGTGCCCAATCCGGACAATCTGGCGGCAGATGAGGTCAGCTTCAGTCCGGCTGATGGAGGCATACGGATTGTCATGCGTAATGGAGACGGGTCTGCCGTTTCTTTTACCAATGAAGCCTCTGGAAATGAGTTGTTGACGCTGATTCTAAAAAGCAATCGGGGGTTGAGAAGCAAAATGAGCGAAGAAATCAAAGTGAACAAGCTGGAAGCAACAATTGAAGGCAAGGAAAATAAGGCATACGATGTGAGCGGAGCAACCGCGTCGGTTGATTACAATCCGCCTGCTGCCGCAGTCGGCAAGCTGCCGCCTAACGGAAACCCGGTAGTCGCCCATAAGTTTGGCGCTGATCCGTACACTCTCGTATTTGACGGACGGGTATATCTGTACAATACCTACGATGTGTTTGAATATGACGCTGCAGGCAACGTCAAGGATAATTCCTACAGCTCCATCAACAGGCTTTCGGTTATATCCTCCGACGACCTGGTCAACTGGACCGATCATGGTTATATCAATGTTGCGGGACGCGAAGGCGCGGCCAAGTGGGCAACGCAATCCTGGGCTCCCGCAGCCGCCCATAAAGTAATCGACGGCAAGGATCAGTTTTTCCTGTATTTCGCCAACAATGCCAGCCATATCGGCGTATTGGTTGGAGACAGCCCGGTCGGCCCGTTTAGAGATCCTATCGGCAAGCCGCTAATTTCAAGGGAAGCGACTCCTGGCGTCAAGGATGTAACCTGGCTGTTTGATCCTGCCGTCCTGATGGATGACGATGGCAAGGCGTATATTTACTTCGGCGGCGGCCTTCCTGAAGGGCAAGCGGCAATGCCGAATACAGCCCGCGTTATGGAGCTTGGCGAGGACATGATAAGCGTCGTGGGCGAAGCCCAGGTTATTCCGGCTCCTTTCATGTTTGAGGACTCCGGCATTAACAAGGTAAACGGCTTATATTACTACACTTATTGCACCAACTTTATTCAAGAGGCTCGCACCGAGGATAGCCCTCCTCCTGGCGAAATTGCCTATATGGTTAGTGAAAGCCCGATGGGCCCATGGACGTACAAGGGAACCATTCTGAAAAATCCGGGTCATTTCTTTGGAGTTGGCGGCAACAATCACCATGCCATTTTCAGCTTTAACGATTCCTACTATATTGCTTATCATGCTCAAACGTTATCCAAAGCAATGGGACATCCCCAAGGCTATCGCTCCACTCATCTGAATGAGGTTGTATTCGAGGAGAACGGCGATATTCGCGAAATCGAGGCTAATTTTGCAGGTGTAGCCCAGGTTGGAACGTTTGATCCGTACGCCTTGAACGATGCGGCGACGGTGGGCTGGAGCGCGGGAATTGCAACCGAGCTGGTTGAAGCGGCTTCGGAATCGAAGGGCCCTTCCGTTGTTGTAACGGACATTCACAATGGCGATTGGCTTGCCCTGTCCAACGTTGATTTTGGGCAAGGCGCAGCTTCCTTTGCTATAACGGCGGCAGTGGAAGAGGGCGGAATTATTGAACTGCGGCTGGACAGTCCGGAAGGGGAAAAAATCGGACAACTGGCTGTTTCTTCCTCGGAAAACGGTGCAGGCTGGCAGGAGTTAAGCACGGAAGTAAAAGGCGCAGCAGGCGTGCATCATCTATATCTGGTATTTAAAGGCAAGGAAGAGGCTTCGCTATTTAAGCTTGAAAGCTGGCAATTCAGCCGCTCCTGATGCTTGAATAATCATTGCAACTCATGCTCAAAGCAAGGAAATAACGCTCCCGATTGCCGATGCCGGCAAATCGGGAGCGTTTTATTGGTTCACTGGGACTGAGCGCCCGGATGATAAATGCGGTAGTTTCCGCTTAACCCAAGCAGGCTGAAAAAATAAAGGCAGTTGTCGTAGTAGCGCCGGCCGCCATCCCGCAGCGGCGTATTCCAAAAGAGACGGACAAAAAATTCGGCGTTGTCGCCCTCCGCCGCCATGGAGGCCATAGCGTTGGTGGCCAGCAAGCCGATGGGGTGAAGAGACGGTTCATCAAAGGCTTTGCCGTCAATTGTGTAACGGCGGTAATCCGAAACGTCGATTCCCCGGAAGAAATGCTGGATGCGGCTGCTTTGTCTGACCTGCCACGGATCGGCCCGGAACCACTCCCAATCCAGCGCAATATTGGCTGCAACCCGGTAAGCATCGCTGTAAAAATGTCTGTAATCGCCATGAGGCTGCACAGGAGCCGGCGTGCCGTCGTAGTTGGCGTATTCAGGCGAAAGGCCAGTGACGGGATGACAGACGGTTTGCAGGTAAGCCCGGCTTGCGGCAGCGGCCTCCTTCCAGAACGGTCGGTCTTCTTCATCGGCCCAAAGGGCAAAAAGCTCGTAAAAATGCGGCAGGTGATAAGAGGGATCGCTAAAGGGAGATTCCGGTATAAATTTAATCAGCTTGGTTTCCGGGTCCCACATGGGATCGCCTTCCCCGTCCTCGCCTTGGTGAAGGCAGGCGCGCAAAATGATTTTGGCCTGGCGGGAATAATCAAACGGCTCTGCGCGGTCTCCCCACCGGTGCGAAGCGAAAAAAAGAGCCATCGCAAAAAATTCTTCTCCATCCGGAGCCGGCCCTTGGGAAATGACCGTGCCATCGGGTCTGCAATGCCATGCAAAATAATGCTTGTAGCGCCCTTCGGTATGCTGCATATAGGTTTTGGCAAAGGTCCATAGCTTGTCGAATTCTTCCTGCTTGTCCATTTGCACGGCCATCATCATCCCGTAGGACATGCCTTCCGTTCGGACGTCATTGTTGCCGGTATCCAGAATATACCCCATATCAGAGCTTGCGGAATAATAAAATCGAATGTTATCATCACCATAAAATAAGTCAGACCATGCCTTTTGCAGCTTTTGTGAAACGGCAGCTTCTCCGTAGCCGAAGCTTTGAAAGCGATTGCGGTAAATCCCGTTGTGGAACGCTCCTTGTTGGTTGCCGGTCATTTTTTTTCAACCTCCCTGATATCTGCTATAGTGACATCATATCATCGTACATGCTTTACTAATTTTAGAAAATGCTTTAAAAACTATAGATTTTTTTATTTCTAATTGAAAGAGGGTCATCGAAATGTATACCGTTATAATCGTGGATGATGAACTGTTTGTGCGAAAGGGCCTTCGCGGGCTAATCGACTGGAGCGGCAATGGTTATGCCGTCATCGACGAGGCGGATAACGGAGATGACGCCTTGGATATCATTAGAAAAGAACGGCCGGATCTCGTTATTACGGACATTCGCATGCCCGGCATGGACGGGATTGAGCTGATACAGGCTGCGTCGGAGCTTGCGCCGGATACCGAGTTCGTCATTATTAGCGGGTATAACGACTTTCGTTACGCCCAGCAGGCCATGCGGTTTGGCGTGACGGATTACGTCCTGAAGCCGATTGACGAGGAGGATATTATCCAGGCGTTGTCCAAGCTTCGGGTTAAATTGTCGGACAAAAAGAAACGGCAGGAAGCAAGCCGGTTGGAGGGCGGAGAAAAACAGATCGAGGCGCTCATTCGGGGGGAATTAAAGGAGGAGGGGCTGCGCGACTGGGCTAGACCGTGGCTGGCTGCAGGCGCGTCAAGCTACAGCTATGCGCTGGTAGAGATGAACGTTGCCCCGCCCTGGAGCCGTGAGGAAATGCTGCCCAAAAAAGTGCAAAAGGAACAAATTCGCGAAGCCATAAGGGCTGAAGCCCCGGCATTTGGAGCCCCTGTTATTTATGAGCACCGCAAAAGCTACGGCTTTGTTGTTCCAGATTTGTACGGCAAGGAGAACCAGAAGGATTTGAGGCGCTTCCTTCAGGGGGTATTGGGAAGAATTCAAAACGGAGATGGAGTAGAACCCCGAATATATGCCGGTCATTCTGTCTCTTCGCTGGAGCAGCTTCAAGCCTCTTACGGCAGCGCAAAGGAAACGGTTGCTTATAAATTTCTGAAACCGGATGATCAGGTATTGCTTCATGCCGATATTGCGGGGGCCTCGCTTTATTACAAATATTTGAGTCATGAGGCGCAGCGCAAGCTTACTGAAGCGATGGAAAGAAACGATAAAGAGGCGATTCGGGGGGCAATTGGCGCCATCATTGACGAATTTCAAAGGGAGCGATTTTCTCCCGAAGCCATCAAAACCGCTATCGTTCAGTGCGTGCTGGAAACAGGCCGCCTGATTCGCGAGCTGCAGGGCGATGAAAAGGAGCTTCGGCATATGGAGGTTGTTATCAGCTGGCATGATCACAACATTACCTTAAACCAGCTTCGGGCAATGCTGGAGGCTTTTTCGATCGAAGCCGCAGAGATGATCGGCGGCTTGACTCGTTCCTCGGCTTTAGGCGTCATTTCCAAGGTCAAGCAATATATGGACGAGCATTTTCACGAAAATATAAATCTTAAGAGCATATCTGCGCAATTTTATATGAATGCTGCTTATCTAGGCCAGCTTTTCAAAAAAACGTATGATGTCTATTTTAACGAATATTTGCTGCAGCTGCGAATCGAAGAGGCCAAGCGGCTGTTGAGGCAAAGCGATTTGCGGGTATACGAAATCGCGAGCCGCGTCGGCTTTAACAAGCCTGACTACTTCGTTACCCAATTCGAGAAGCTGGAGAACATGCCGCCTACCGAATATCGCAATCGCTGGAAATAAAATGCGGGAGGCTGAGCCTTTGAATCTGTTAAACAATATGAAATTGCGCGACAAAATGCTGGCTATTTATTTCCTGTGCGTATTTATTCCGATTTTACTTATAAATGTCATTTTCTATAACATTATTGCGACGAATGTTAAAGAGCAACGGATAAAGGATATTTCGCGAGCCGTGGAGCAAATCGGCAACGATTTCCGGATTTGGGTTGATGATGCGGTTGGGATATCTACATTTTTTTATGCCGATTTCCGCACCAATGAAATATTAGAGCAGGAATATGTACATCCTGAGGATTATGTTGAAGCGTATGACAATTATCTTAGGCGGTCTATGAATGCTTACAATCCTGGCTCGGTGTCCTTCCAGAACATCGTCATTTACGCTGATAATCAAAGCTTGTTGCATTCCGGCTCTATTAGCTATTTGTCGGATGAAATCCGTGCAAAGCCATGGTACCGGGTAACCGCGGAGCAAATGCGCTCGCGGCCTCTGTTTATTCGGACTGAAGAAAAGGACGGAGCAGAGCCGGTTTTTTCCTTGCTGCTGCGCCTGGATTATTTTCCCGATCGTATGAACAAGGAAAAGCTGTTGAAGATAGATTTCAGAAACAACGATCTGGATGAAATGTTAGGCAATTTGAACGTTCCGGGCAATGTTTATCTGATTGATCCGGAAGGAAATATCCAATATGCGATCAGCCGCGAGCCGGATTGGGATAACCGCCAGGTCATTGCTTTTGATTCCATTCCGGATTCCCGTCTTATACAGTTTAAAAGCGAATTCAGTGATATTAATTATTTGCGCGGCTGGCGCATTGTCGGCACGGTCGATAAGGATGAAATCGCCAGTCAGGTATGGAAGTCGCGCGATTTTATAGTGTGGTCAGCCTGTTTGATGCTGACTGTGCCAACCCTGATCATCTTGTTGATGTCCCGATCCATAAACAAACGAATAGTCAGAATATTAAAGCATATGAAAAAAGTAAAAAGCCAAAGCTTCGAAATTATTCAGGACTCCGACTCGCGTGATGAAATCGGACAGCTGACGCTGGAATTTAATCGAATGACTCTGCAAATCAAGTCGCTGATTCAGGATGTTTATCTGGCTGATATCCAGACGAAATCGCTGGAATTGGAAAGACGCCAGGCTCAGCTAAATGCGCTGCAAAGCCAGGTTAACCCTCATTTCCTCTTTAATGCTCTGGAGACCATCCGTATGCGGAGCTTGCTGAAGCAGGAGGAGGAAACGGCTCATATTATTCATAGCATGGCCAAAATTTTCCGCAGCTCGTTAACCTGGAGCAAGGACCGAATTACGGTTAATGAGGAGCTGGTGTTCATTCGCTGCTTCCTGGATATTCAAAAATACCGCTTTGAGGACAAGCTGGATTTTACTATTAATGTTTCGCCGGAAGCGCAACGCTGCTTGCTTCCCAAAATGATTTTTTTGCCCTTTGTTGAAAATGCATGCATCCACGGCATAGAACCAATGAAGCAAGGCGGAAGAATTGATATTTCGATCGAGGAAGCCCATGGAAAGCTTGTTTTTGAAATTATGGACAACGGGATTGGCATGGCGGATGAAAAGGTGGCGGAGCTTCGGCATTACCTGATTTCGGATGAAATTATGGGCGAAAGAATCGGCATTCAAAACGTCGTTTACCGCAGTAAGCTTATGTATGGTGAGGGCTTTACCTTTGATATTCAGAGCAGTCCCGGTCAGGGAACTTTTGTTAGACTTTCCATTCCATATGAGAGTGAAACCTATAATTAATAAAACAGAATCAATAATTTAGGCGGTAATCAAGCGGGGCAATCAATTCTATACTGTAGTTGCACGACCAACTTAGTTCGAGAGAGGGGTAAAAAGAGCAATGAAAATGAAAAAACGTTTGCTACTCGGTCTGACGGCTGCCCTGTTGGTATCGGTTGTCACCGCTTGTTCCGGCAATACGAACAAACCGGCTGCTACAGGATCGACCAACGACGGCTCAAGCACACCGACATCGACAACACAAGAGAAAGTAACCTACACCATTTACAACGGCGTTGCGGGCACCAAGGACATCAACACCAATGAAACAACAATCGGCAAAATGCTTGAAGATCAAACTGGAGTAAACTTCAAGCTTGAGTTTTTGGTAGGCGATTTGAACACCAAAATAGGAACAATGATTGCATCCGGCAAATATCCCGAAGTTCTGATTCCGGACGCTGCGATGGAAGAGGTTTTAAATGCAGGCGCTTTTATTGAGCTGGATAAATTAATTGAAGAGCATGGCCCGAATATTAAACGGGTTTACGGTCCTTACCTGGATCAAATGAGAGATAAAGACGGCAAGCTGTACATTCTTCCGATTGCCGTTCAAGTTGGCGATTATGTACCGGACCCTGAGCCGGGAGCGGCTTTCTGGATTCAACGCCGCGTTCTGGAAGAAGCAGGTTTCCCTAAAGTGAAAACGCTTGATCAATACATTGAGCTGATTACCAATTATGCGGAAAAGCACAAGGATGAAAACTTGACAGGCATGGTTTCACTGACGCATGACTGGAGATTTTTCGCCACTGCCAACCCGCCAATGCATTTGATGGGTTATCCAAACGAAGGCAACGTAATGGTAGATCTGAACAGCCACGAAGCCAAAACGTATGCGGCAACCGACGCAACCTACAAATGGTTGAAAACGCTTAACGAGCTGAATGCAAAAGGTTTGTTCGACAAGTCCTCCTTTGTTGACAACTATGACCAATATATCGCCAAGCTGACCTCCCATAAAGTATTGGGCTTCTTCGATTACAGATGGCAGGTTCAGAATGGCTTGAACGTACTGACTGACGCTGCGCGCAAGGATCCGTCTCTGGATGCCTACAACTACTTCCCGCTGCCGGTAACGTTTGACGAGCAAACGCCTGACGCTTACATTGATCCGCAAGGCGGTCTTGTCACTAACCGTGGTATCGGCATTACCGTAAGCGCCAAAGATCCGGTTCGCATTATTAAATATTTTGACAACCTGTTGACCGAGGAAAATCAGACATTGACCTCATGGGGTATTCAGGGAGAAACATACGAAGTTGACGATAACGGCCGTTACTACCGTACTGCGGAGCAAATTGCCAAAATCGACGAAGCTTTCAATGAAAAGTTCGGCTTCAAGCAATACGGCTGGAACTGGCCTAGCTACAACGCCAACTCCACACTGGCTAACGGCAACGCCAAGGCTGTGCTTTATCAGCCAGAGGTATTCCAAATGAGACTGACGGATAGCGACAAGCGCTTCCTGGACAAATACGGCGCAAAAACCTACAGCGAAATGTTTGCTGAACCGGTCTATCGTCCATGGTATCCGGCATGGGGCTTTGCCAAGGAGCAAAATTCTCCTGAGCAAATGTGGGAAACAAGCAAGGACGAGATAACGAAAAAGCATTATCCAAAATTGGTATTGGGCGCACCGGATAAATTTGAAGCGAACTGGGAGGAATATCTGAAAGACTTCAACAAGCTTGATACTGCCGGCTATGAGAAGTGGACAACCGAGCAAGTTAAGATAAGAGTCGAAGACGCAAAATAAAGAAACAGGTAGCCAGGCCGGGAGCGCGGAGTGATCCGCTCTCCCGCGAGGCTCCGCTGCGATTTCGCGATATGGCATCGGAAGGAGAATGCAAGATGGAGAACAATACTGCCCAGGCGGCAGTTGCAGCAGGAGCACAACGCAAGACGTCGCGCTTAGGAACGTTTGCGCGTAAGCTCAAGCAACAACGCGTTCTGGTGTTTATGTCGATTCCGTTTGTAATTTGGCTGTTTATTTTTAAATATGTCCCGATTTGGGGCTGGACCATTGCGTTTCAGGATTTTAAGCCGGCTCTCGGCTTCTGGGATCAAACGTGGATTGGCTTTGACCACTTCAAGTTTTTGTTTGGCGACGAAAGATTTCTGCGAGTATTGCGCAACACTCTTGTGATGAGCGGCATCAATCTGGTATTTGGTTTCCTTACAGCAATTACGCTTGCATTGCTTCTTAATGAAATCCGCAGGGTAGCGTTCAAGCGGGTCGTTCAGACCGTCAGTTATTTGCCCCACTTTATTTCCTGGGTTGTAGCAGCAAGCATTATTCAGACAACCTTGTCACCGGATGGCATCATTAACCAGGTTCTGGTCTGGTTAGGCTTTATTGATAAAGGAAATGAAATTTTGTTCTTAGGCATTCCGCATCAGTTCTGGACTATTTTTGGCGCCAGCTCGATCTGGAAGGATCTTGGCTGGAATACGATCGTTTATTTGGCCGCGATGACCACCATTGACCCAGCCCAATACGAGGCGGCGGAAATAGATGGAGCAGGCCGATTCAAAAAGATGTTTTACATTACCCTTCCGGGAATCAAAGCGGTTGTTATCGTTTTGCTAATTATGAATATCGGCTATTTGATGGAATCGGGATTTGAGCCGCAATATTTGCTGGGCAATGGGCTTAACGTGGACTATTCCGAAAACATTGATATATTTGTTTTGAAATACGGCATTAACCAAAGCAACTTCTCGCTTTCCATTGCGGCGGGCATGTTCAAGACAGTCGTCAGCTTTATTCTGTTGTTTGCCGCCAATAATCTGGCGAAAAGAATGGGCGAATCCAGGTTATTCTAGAAGGAGGGTGCAGGGAAATGGCTTCAGGCAGTGTCAAAGCAGCTAAAAGATACAAAATTAAAAAGTCGACGGGCGACCATATATTTGATATTTGCAACTACACATTTATGATCCTGTTAATGATTGTAACCTTGTATCCGTTTCTGAATGTGCTTGCGGTTTCATTCAACCAGGCACAGGATACGATCAAGGGCGGGATTTATCTGGTTCCACGCATATGGACGCTGGATAATTACGCCTACATTTTTAGAGAGGCTACCATTTTCCACGCGTCATTTATTTCCGTATTGAGGACCGTGGTCGGGACGGTATTGACCGTATTTTGCTCAGCCATGGTGGCGTATACGCTGACCAAGCAAGAATATGTATTGCGTAAATTTGTAACGATCGCTTTTATATTGACGATGTATTTTAACGGGGGACTTATTCCAACCTTTTTGCTGATGCGCGATCTGAATTTGATCGGCAGCTTCTGGGTCTATATCTGGCCGGGTTTGATTGGCGTATTTAATCTCATTATTATTCGCTCCTTTATTGAAGGCTTGCCGGAAAGCATTCTGGAATCGGGCAAAATTGACGGTGCCGGGGAATTCCGTACATTTGTCAGCATCGTGCTGCCCCTTACGACTCCTGTGCTTGCAACGGTGGCTCTATTCTCAGGGGTTTTTCAATGGAATCAGTGGTTTGACGTATTTCTGTACAATTCCTCTGATATTGACCTAAGCACGCTGCAATATGAGCTGCAGAAAATTTTGCAAAACTCCAATACAACCAATAGCTCAGGCTCTATTTCCGGCATGATTAGCGGCATGAGCGGCGCACAAAGTTCAGTGACGCCATTGTCCGTGAGGGCGACGATGACGATTGTGGCTTCCGTGCCGATTATTATGGTTTATCCGTTCCTGCAAAAATATTTTGTAAAAGGCATGATGGTTGGCGGAGTAAAGGGTTAATTCATGAGTTCCAAAAGCAATGGCGCTTTTTCCACAAGGTGGAGGGAGCGCTGTTTGCCTTTTTGGCGAACGATTATGCGGCAGAGGGCCAATATATGATATAACCAGCTAGGGGGTGACAGATTGTTGGAATCAAACGCTGAGGTTCATAAAGTATTGGCTGGTGATCAGGAGGCTTTTTCGGAGCTGTACAATGAAACCATTCATTCCATTTACCGGATGCTGTATTTTTTAACGGACAGCAAGGAGGACCTGGACGATATCGTACAGGATGTTTATGTGGAGCTGTACAGGAGCTTGCCCCGATTTGACCCGTCCCGTTCCCTGCGAGCATGGCTGTACGGGATTGCGATCCGGCAGCACCAGTCCTATCGCAGAAAAAAGTGGAGACAGGCACGCAAGGACAACAAGGAGAAGCAGCTTCAAGCCGCTCCGGTCGAGCTGGATTTTTCGGGCGCGGTTATAGAGAGGTTATCAGCCGACGATGCGGTAAGGGAGATTGAAGGCTTGTCCTATAAGCTGAAGCAGGTTGTCATCCTGCGCTACTTAAATGATTTGTCGCAGGAGGAAATTGCGGAAATTGCCGGTATCCCGTTGGGTACAGTCAAGTCGAGATTAAATCTGGCCTTAAGAAAACTAAGAACGACAATACGGAGGAATGTAGAATGACAGATCAAGATCGCGATATAGCCATTTTGTCAGCATTACGGAATCAGGCGGCTGAAATCGAACCCCCGATGGAGCTTAAGGGCAAAATATTCAAGGAGCTGGAGCTTTGGAGCGACGGAGGCGGCTTCCTGGGCAAGGTGACGGTAGCTTCGCTGGAGGCGGATGATCCCTTCGATCAGCTAGTTGGCGGGTTGCCGCCGGGATCGGGCATTGCCATTTATAGTCTGACTGACAATCCCGACCGTACGGTCAGCAATCAGACGAATTATGAGCATGTGCTTTGGAGCGGCGGTCTGGAGGCGCTTCTTCAGGAGATGCAGCCTTATGTCATTAAACTGCCCCGGAGCGAGGTCATTACGGAAATTTACGTTATGTATGGATTTGGTTCACTGGATGATAGCGAAATATCCGCTATGCGCGAGGAAGCGGAGAAAAGCGGGAAAACGGTTGTACGTCCGCTGCCGCCAAGCGGAAAAATGGTTGGCTTCAAGCTGAATTGCGAGGATGGCGGGTCCCGATGGGAGCAGCATGTGCTGACAACGACCAAAAACCGGGTTCATGTGCCCGATCTTTCCACGCATGAGGTAGAGCAAACCCTCGTAAACCGCCATAAGGCCGTATATTTGGGCGATGCGTTCAACCGCCAGCTTTTGTGGATTGAGGAAGAAGACGGCCAACGGCTGCAATATGAAATTCGCACCAGCGATTTCGACAAAGATCAGGTTATGAAATTGGCTCTTAGTATTACTAATAAGTGATTACGGGAGAGACTTCGTTTAATTAACTACCAGGGGCTGTCCGAAAGCTTCCAAGACATCCTTCTTTTGGACAGCCCCATCAAGACAAGGAGGTATTTTGTGAGCGTTTTATACGTTTCGGACCTGGATGGCACTTTATTGAACGATAAGCAAGAGATAGAGAATGAATCCATAGAAATTATTAATCATCTGATCGTCGACAAGGGAATGAACTTTACTATCGCAACAGCCCGTTCCATAGAGTCCGTAAGGGAAATCGTTAAAGGATTGCGTTTAAAGATGCCTATGGTTTTAATAAATGGAGTTTTTATTTTTGATGCTGCAAAATCCCGTAACATTAAGGAAAATTATTTGCCGGGTCCACTGGCTGCTCAGGTCCTCAAAGCTTATTTGGAATCTGGCCTTAATCCTATCGTGTATACCATTGATTCGGCTGGAAATGCTCATATTTACTATAGAGGCATTTTTAATAAAAGCGAGGAGAATTACATAGCAAACAGGCTGAGCAAGGGAGATCGGAGATTCAGATGCATTGGCGATTATGATGAATGCTTTAATGAGCATATACTTACGGTAAATGCAATAGATAAGCCGCAAAAGCTTGTCAAAGCTTTTCAAGTCTTTAGCGATAACGAGGAATGCACCTGTCATTATGGCCCGGACATCTACACCCCGCCATTTAACTGGCTGGAAATTTCGAGTCGTTATGCAACAAAAAAAGAAGCAGTTCTTTATTTGAAAAAAGAATTCCATTTTGAAAAAGTGGTTTGTTTTGGAGACAACCTCAATGATCTAAGCATGTTTGAAGCAGCGGATGAAAAGTATGCGGTTAGCAATGCACATGCAACGATATTAAATACAGCAGACAAAATCATTGAAAGCAACAACAATAACGGGGTAGCAAAATTTTTGAAAGCAGCCTTTTGAGTTGTGTGCTGGCAATGAATCATAGCAAATGACATGTGAACACCTATAATCAGACGGGCGCTGATTAGGGTGTTCTTATTTTATAATAGCGATAAACAGAGGAAACGCAGCTGGCAATAAGCCAAGCGGAGGAGGCTTTACGGTGGTTGATCGACAAAAAGGAGGCGGCAGTTCAATTCTTCCTGGCAAGGGGTTTGCAGTGCGGCTAGGCGGTTGCGTTTTGGCGGTTCTGCTGCTGGGCGGCTGCGCTTTGGGAGAGAGCAAACCCGCTGATTTGGCGGCTCCTTTATTTCAGCCCCCGGAGGAGAAGGTTGAAACGGCAATCGCTTCAAGAGGAACAATCGAAACCAGGCTGCGCGGCAATGCAACCTTTGTGCCGTCCCGCGTAACGAAGCTGGTTGTTGGAAGCTCCGGCGGGGTTATTAAAGCTTATTATGCCGAAACGGGAAAAAAGGTTGAAAACGGCGAAGTGTTGGTGCAGCTGGAAACGGGAGAGCTGGAGGACCGGATCGAGCTGCAAAAGCTGAATGTAGAAAGGGCAGTCCTTCTATATAAAGAGACAGCTGGAATGGATGGCGACGAAGTTGCGCTGCTGTCCAGGGAGGCCGATCTGGAGCGGGAAACGGCTGCGCTGCGCGCGCTTACGACTCGATTGGCAGACTCGGAGCTAAAAGCGCCTTTTGAAGGCATTGTAACCTTTGCCGAGAAGCTGAAAGCAGGCAACAGCGTGCAGCCCTATCAAGCCATTGCAACCGTGGCGGATCCTTCCAGCCTGCAACTGGTGTATAGCGTCAAACAGCCTTCCGAGCTGCTTGGCGTGGAGACGGGCATGCCGGTTGAGGTGACGTATAAAGGAAAGCTTTATGAAGGAAAAGTTGTGCAGTCGCCCTCTGCTTTGCCTATGCGGGCTGATCCCCGAAATAAACTCCAGCATGCCACCCGAATTATTATTGATATGGACCAGCTTCCTCCCGAAGCCGTTATAGGTCATAGTGCGGAGATCGCAATAACCCTTCAACAAAGGGAAAACACCATCATTGTTCCGCGAACATCAGTATTTTCTCTCTCCGGCAGCAATTATGTGCAGATTTTGGAGGAAGGAAGCCGTTTGGTGAGGGATGTCGAGACGGGGCTGACGTCCGGTTCGGACATTGAAATTGTTAAAGGCATAGAGGAAGGGCAGCAGATTGTTTTGAATCCGTGAGGAGGAGCTATTATTGGAAGCGTGTCGTACCAACGATGGGGAAACGTTATTGAAGGCCGTTGGCATACGGCGGGTATTCGGTAAAGGCCAAACTGCTGTGACAGCGCTTGCAGATATTCATTTGAATGTAAAGACAGGTACGCTGGTTGCGCTTAAGGGGCGTTCGGGGTCAGGGAAAACAACACTGCTTAACATCCTGAGCGCCCTGGATGAGCCGACCGGTGGACAGGTATTTCTGCAAAATAGAGAAATAACGGCCTTGTCGCCTCTGGAGAGAAGCCGGTTGCGGCGAAAGGAGCTGGGGCTTATTTTCCAATCCTTTGGCTTGATTCCCCTCATGTCCGCCTATGAAAATGTGGAATACGGCTTGCGCATCGCAGGCGCGCCATCAAGCGGCAACCGCGAAGCGGCGATCGAGGCACTGGAGAAGGTTGGCATGAAGGACAGAATGAAGCATCGCCCCATGGAGCTCTCAGGCGGAGAGCAGCAGCGCGTGGCCATTGCGCGGGCGATTGCGCACAAGCCGACCTTGCTGATTGCGGATGAACCAACTGCGGAGCTGGATAGCAGAATGGGTTACCAGGTAATGAAGGTATTTCGCGAGCTGGTGCAGAAGGCCGGCATGACGATTGTGATGACAACGCATGATCCCGGAATTATGGAGCTTGCCGATTATGTTGTGGCATTGGAGGATGGACGTATTGTTACGCAAAATCAACTCTCGGCGGATTAGCCGTTCGCGCTTCAAACAGCTGGCGGCAATATGGATTATTGCATGTATTGTCCTCTCGGGATGTTCCCTTCTTCCAATGGAGGAGGAAACCGTGCAGCCCCCCCTTATTCAGCCGACGGAGGAGGAGCTAAACCTCGTGCAGGCGGTCAAGGGAAATATCCAGACGTATCTCAGAGGCACGGCCCGTTTTGTATCCGCTGCCACGGAGGAGGCTTCATTTCTTGAATCCGGCGGAAAGGTACAGTCGGTAAATGTTGCGGTGGGAGATTCCGTCAAAGCGGGGGATGTGCTGGTGGAGCTGGACAGCGGCGATCTGGAGCTGCAGCTCCGGCTACAGAAAATGAATGTTGAGAAAGGCTGGCTGCAGTACAGGCAGTCCAAAATGTCCGACGTGTCCGAGACGGAGCTGCGTCTGCGCGAAATCGATCTGGAGCGGGAAACGCTGCTGCTGGAATCTATGGAGAGCCGGCTGGAAAATTCCAGATTATACGCTCCGATTGATGGCGTCGTTATTTTTGCGGAAACGTTGCAGACGGGCGATACCGTAAGCGCCCATCAGACCATTATGACCATCGCCGACCCTGCCCGCATACAGCTGACCTATACGGCAGGAAGTCCCAAGGATTTGATGATGGTGGAAACCGGCATGCCGGTTCAGCTGAGATACAAGGGAAAGGCCTATGATGGTACGGTGCTGCAAACTCCGGCCAATGCTCCGCTTACAACAGATGAAATTCAGACGGAGCGAAACGCGGTTTTGCTTATTGTTGAAATGGAGAAGCAGCCGGAGGATGTGCAGATCGGGCATAGCGCGGAAATGATCATAGAGCTGCAAAATCGCGCCGACGTTATTCTGCTGCCCCGTTCGGCGGTGCGTTCCTACATGGGGCGCAGCTATGTGCAAATTGCGGACGGAAGCCAGCGCCGGGAGGTAGATGTGGAGGTTGGTCTTACGACAGCGACCGAAGCAGAAATCGTATCCGGGCTGGATGAGGGGCAGATGGTGGTCGTAAACCACTAAACCCGCAGCTGCATGCCCGACAGGGACGAAAAATAAATGAGGTGTGCATATGGCCTTGTGGACCATGATCCTTCGCAAGATGGCCAGCAATAAATGGCTGCAATTAAATCTATGGTTCGGGCTTACGATATGCGTAGCGCTGTTCAGCTCGATGCCGCTTTATTCCGAAGCGATTCTTCAGCGAACGCTGCAAAAGGAGCTTCAAAGGCTGCAAAGCGAAAGCTTCGTCTATCCCGGCTATGTCCGGGCTGCAACAACGATTTCTTCAAGCAAAAGCGCCGAGGATACGGCGGAAGCGATTGCCCGGGCCGACCGTTATATGGAGGGGCTTCCCGCAAGAGCAGGACTGGAGCAGATGTCCGCTTACCGGCAGCGCGCCACGCCAAAAATGAAAGTTTATGGAGCCGACGCCAGCGAGGCGGAGAAGCAGGCTCAGAAAACCTCCGGCGCCTTCAAGTCGCTATCCGACATGGAATCAAGGGTAAAGCTCATCGAAGGAAGAATGCCTGCTGACCGTACAGACGGCGTATTCGAGGCGCTGGTGACGCAGCGGTTTCTATTTGCCGCAAAGCGGGGATTAGGCGAAGAGCTCGTCGCGGAATACCCGGAGCAGGAGAAGGTTCTGTTCAGAGTTGTACCTGTGGGCATCATTGAAACGGACCCTGAGGCAGACCCGTATCTGCCTTTTTTGACCACAGAATCTACGGATGGCTTTCTTGTGCCTTTCCAGCAGTTCGAGCGGGAGTTCGTGCAGGGAGGAAAGGCGAGAGTTTCAGAGCTGGAATGGCGCGTTGCTTTAAATTACAGCGGCTTGAAGCTGGAGAATATGGAGGCTTTTACAAAAGCAAGCACAGAGCTCCGTCGCTACTTCCGGGGACGGCTTGGAGCCGATGAAGTAAACGTTCCGGCCCTTCAAACCATTGCCTCCTACGAGGGAAAGCGGGAAAAGCTGGATCTGATGATGCTTTCCCTTTATTCGCCGGTTATGATGATGCTTGCTTTTTATTTGTATATGGCGGCCAATTTGATTATCGAGCGCCAGAAGACGGAAATTGCCGTGCTTCGCAGCCGGGGCGCAAGCCGTCTGCAAATTATGACGGCATATACCTTCGAAAGCCTTTTACTGGGAGGAGCGGCATTGGCGGCAGGCCCGTTTTTGGGCGTTGCCATTACAAGAGTGCTGGGCGCGTCCAGCGGTTTTCTGGAATTTGTGCAGCGATCTGCGCTCGAGGTGGCGCTAAGCGGCATTGCCTACAAAATCGCTGCCATCGCAGTTGGAGCGGCCATTATTCTGATTCTGATTCCGGCCTTCGCGGCAACTAGAACAAGCATAGTAGCGCGCAAGCAGGCTACAGCCCGGCTTGCGGGGATGTCGTTTTGGCACAAAACGGGAGCCGATATTGCGCTCATTGCGCTATCTCTTTATTTATTGCATAACTTCAATAAAAGACAGGAGGATCTGAAGCGTCTGGCAATTGATTCCGATGCGCTTCAGATAGACCCGATGCTGTTCCTGCTGCCTGCCTTGTTTGCGCTTGGCTGCGGTCTCCTGGCTCTTCGTGTATATCCATGGCTGATCAAGCTGGTGTTCCGGGCGGGGCAGCGCTGGTGGCCGCCCTCCATGTACGGGACGCTTGTGCAGGTCAGCCGCTCCTCCGGGCAATACCTGACGATTAAGGTATTTCTTATTATGACGGTTGCAACAGGCATTTTCAGCGCAAGCTCGGCCAGAACGATCAATGATAATCTGGAGAGTAAAATCAGGTACAACGTTGGAGCGGATATGGCGCTGACAACCCGCTGGAAGAGCGATGCTCCTGTTACGATCATGGCGGGAGGCGCTCCGCAGCAGCTTCAAGGGGATAGCGGCTCATCAACCGCAACAACTGCGCGCCGCGTGCAATATACGGAGCCGCCGTTTGCCCCGTTTCAAGAGCTGGAGGGAGTAGCGGCTGCTTCCAAGGTGTTCAAAAAGGAGGATGCGCGTTTCAGCGCGCCTGGCAGCGGCCAGGCTGGCCGAACAACGCTGATGGGCATTCATACGCAGGATTTTGGCAATACGGTATGGATGAAGGACTCCTTGCTGGAGCATCCCATCAACAGCTATTTGAATTTGATTGCGCCTGATCCTCGGGCTGTGCTGATATCGCGTTCCATTGCAGAGGAGGCTAAGCTGAAGCCTGGCGATCCGCTGCGGATTTCATGGGACGGCGTGGATCAAACGACCTTTACGGTCTACGGAATTATCGACTATTGGCCAAGCTGGAATCCGCTTCCCGATGGCCCAGTGCAGGAGGATGGAAAAGTCGTTGCACCGCGTCTTGTCGTAGGACATCTGGCTACCATTCAGAACCGTCTCGCTGTGGAGCCTTATGAGGTATGGCTGAAGTTGGAGGATGGCGTATCCAGCAGCGATATTTATAGCCAGCTTTCGGAACGCAAGGTTGCCGTTAGCGGACTGAAGGATGCACAGCAGGCTCTGAGCCAATCCCGCAACGACCCGTTCCGCATGGCGATTAATGGCGTCATGACATTGGGTTTTGTCATTTCCATGGTGATTTGCTTTTTTGGCTTTTTGCTGTTTTGGGTGCTTACCTTGTCGGGAAGAACGCTTCAATATGGAGTGCTGCGGGCGATGGGCCTGCCGTTTCCTCAGCTTTTTGGGATGCTGGCGGCTGAGCAGCTGTTGACCTCCGGGGCGGCGGTTTTGATGGGTGTTTTAATTGGCAATCTCGTTAGCGAGCGTTTTGTGCCTCTGTTTGAAATGTCGTTTGCCACAACGGAGCAGGTGCCGCCATTCGAGGTCGTCTACCGGGCCAGTGATTATATACAGCTATACGGAATTGTTGGTTCAACATTAGGCCTGGGGCTTCTGCTGCTTGGCTATCGTCTGTCGCGAATCCGGATCGCATCGGCGTTAAAGCTGGGAGAGGAGTAGACTATGATTCATTGCGAAGGGCTTGTGAAAATTTACAAGACGGCAGACCTGGAAGTGGTTGCCTTGCAGGGGCTGGACTTGACCGTGGAGGATGGCGAGCTGATGGCCATCATCGGAAATTCCGGCAGCGGCAAATCCACCCTGCTCAATATGCTGGGCGGCCTGGATAAGCCCTCTGCCGGCAAGCTGAGAGTGGGCGGGCGGGATTTGCTGACCTTTCGGGAACGAGAGCTTGTCGCCTACAAGCGAGAGCTGGTCGGCTTTGTCTGGCAAAACAATGCCCGCAACCTGATCCCGTATTTGACCGCGATGGAAAATGTCGAGCTGCCTATGCTGCTGCATGGTAAGCGGCGTCGGGAGAGAGCAAGGGAGCTGCTGGAGGCGGTTGGCCTTGGCGGCAAAATGAAAAATCGGCTCAGCGAGCTGTCCGGCGGCGAGCAGCAGCGTGTGGCAATCGCCATTGCGCTGTCCAACCGGCCTCGTCTTCTGCTGGCGGATGAACCAACCGGCTCGCTGGATTCCAGAACCTCGGAGCAGGTGCTGGACCTGTTCCGGGAGCTGAACCGGACAACGGGGATTACGATTGTTATCGTCACGCATGACCCGTTGCTGGCGCGCAAGGTGGACCGCGTTGTTCAAATACGCGACGGCAAAACCTCAGCGGAAATACTCCGCAAGGGTCAAGGAAGCGGAGAGCAAGACGGTCTGGAGGTAGCTGCCGAGCAGCAAGAGGACAGCCACGTTGAATATGCGGTCCTCGACAAGGCGGGCCGTCTGCAAATACCCGCCGGTTATTTGGAGGACGGCGGCTTTCATCGCAGCAACAAGGTGCGGGTGGAGGTTGAGGACGGCAAAATCGTGCTGTATCCTCCCGATAAGGACTCGGCATAGATTAGTAAGGCTATTTCTATCAAGCAGATTCTTAAGCAAAATCTCAAGCAGAATCGGATAGGGCTTCTGCCGGTATTTTCTCTTAAAAAGTTAGAGGTAAACTATTCGTTTACCCTAACTTTTTTTGTGCAGATTTTAGTGTAAAGGGGTGTATGTTTATCGTACAAAGTGGTAAAAGGTTCCTTTATCGTACAAACGAAACAAATATCAAGGATGAGCCATTTCTATTGTTTGTAGAATCACACAAACTCGCCATGGGATGGAGTATTACAGTTATAAATTTATATTTGTTTAAAATATGGTTTATTTAGTTAAATAAATAAACAAAAGAATTCTTATTAATAATCAAAAAAATACCTCATATGGGTTATATTATTTAAGGAAGAGTTTGGTATACTTTAAGTGTGATGGAAATCACAATTAAATTTTCTTGTGAGAGGAGGAGAAACATATGGCTTGCCCAACTGGTTATGTTCAATTAAACGTGACTTATGGACAATATTGTGGCTGGACTGCTTGCAGCACAACGCAACCAATTTATAAGAAACGGAATTATGCAGAATACTCTTGCATGAAAGATGGAAGGGTTGAGACTCATACTGACTCGTGGGATGTAGATGGAAATTGTTGTTCACATTAATTCAAGGTGAGGAATGTTTGTTTCAAACATTCCTCTATTTTAACTGGTAGAGAGGTGATGATAGGGTGATTAATACATCTCCTTTTATGAAAACAATAACTCCGTTAAAGAGATTTGATTACATTTCTGATTGTTTTTTTGATGATCAAAAAAAGCTCTCTTTAAAGGATTTAAATAGAACGGGGATAGCCATTATTATTCTAAGTACGAGTTGTTCGGCTTGTTATTCTGTGCTGGATTCTGTTGTTAGCCGAGTTGATTTTACAAACTTAATCGTATTGATAGAATGTGAACTAGAAGATTATGTGGAACTAAAAAGTGTCATCTCTGAGGAATTATTGTTTTTGCGCCAAAAAAGGCAGTTTTTAATTGATCATTTTTCAGTTCCTGGTGTTCCGTGGATTTTGCTTATAGATCGGGAAAATAAAGTTCAGTGGAGCGCTCCCTTTAATCAGACAGCAATGGAAAAAATGGATGATTTCTTATCTGGAATAACAGAATGATACAGGATAAATACGGAATACGTTATTGGGTGAAGCTTCTTTTTGGAGGGAATAAAAAAACGACAGTAATATTGTTAGTTATGCTGGCAATATTCCCCCTATTGAATTTTTTTAAATTCAGATATACGAAAATTTTTTTTGATTTTTTAAATGAATCAAGTTCTATACATATACTCGTTATGTACAGTTTTATTTTATTTAGTTTGCAGGCCACGGAATTAATTCTCAATAAATCCCAGTCCTTTTTCCAAGAGAAGCTAGCACTTGACGTAGCGTATTTAATAAACAAATTTTTAATCGAAAAATTGCAGCCTTTAACTATAACGGCTTTAGAGTCCCCGACGTACAGGCAGGATCTTAATATACTCCAGGGGAGCATGGGGAATGTAGGACAGGTTATTAATTCAGTTTTAAATTTATTGCATAATGCGGTTCTCATTTCTATGTATATCTATTTAATATTTCAATATACATGGATTATTACTGTCTTTTTGTTAATAGTGTCTCTTCCCACTGCCTGGTATGGAATAAAAAAGGTGCAAAGGGAACATCGCTATCATCAAGAAGCTTCACAAATAGCAATGGAGAGCTCCAACCTGTCAGGATTATTAACACATCCCTATGTACAAAAAGAACTAATTGTTTATGAGGCAAGAGAAATGTTAATAGGTAAGTGGATAAAAGTAACTCATGCAAACATTAAAAAGAGGATTTCTTTTGTACTGAAGGAAATAAAATTCAGTTTGCCCATAGAGGCTATTACTCCATTAAGTTATCTTGTCATTCAAGTAGTCCTTTTGATATTGTTTTCAAATCAACGGATTACTTTAGGCGACTATATAGTTATAAATGCAACGGCAATTTCACTTGATGTCAGTTTAAGATCTTTTTGGAGCCAAATAAACGCATTTAAGGAAATAGGTATATTTCGTAATCGTTTTCAAGAGTTTCAAAAAAAATATTTACCTGATCATGAACTAATTTCAAAAAAAATAACTATCGACAGTGTAAATTGTATTTCTTGCAACCAGCTTTCGTTTGCTTATCCGGGCAGTCAAAACGCAGCGATTGAACAGATTTCATTAGCATTGGCAAGCAAGGGAACTGTCGCGCTGGTAGGTGAAAATGGTTCGGGGAAATCTACTCTATCAAAAATACTTTTTGGTTTTCATGAAATTTCTAATGGAATGCTTTATATAAACGGGATCGACATTAACGAAATCAATCGATTGCAGTTGTTTAAAGAGATTTCAATTGTGAATCAGGAATATATCCGTTATCCGTTAACAGCCTATGAAAATATAGCGATGTCTGAAATATCCATTCATGAAAAGAGCAATGTCGCGAAGTTGATGGAGCAATACCCTTATTTATTGCCTAACCAATTAGATTATAACTGGGTTTTAGGAAACGAATATCTTAATGCAAGACAATTATCAGGCGGCCAATGGCAACGAATAGCTATTGCAAGAGCATTATATAAAAACTCGAATATATTAATTCTTGATGAGGCGACTTCTGAATTAGACCCCGAAACTGAAACTGCATTGATTCATGATATTATAAAAAATCGACAAAATAAAATGACGCTGCTTATTACTCATAATTTATTAAACTCATCCAAATCGGATCACATTATTGTACTGCATGAGGGAAAAGTGATTGAAACGGGATCCCATGATCAACTCATCAAACAAAATGGAAAGTATTCGAAAATGTGGAGGTCTCAGCAAAATGAACCAGAGTTCATTGGAGTTAACTAGGAAAAAAATTTTTGAGATATTCAATAAAAACAAAAAAACTGGCCCCATACAAGAAAATTTTTTAATGCTGTTGGAGGAATTTGGAGAGTTAGGAAAGAATACTATCAAAGATAAATTGTCACTTGTAGTATTACTTACAACATATTGCTCCATATGTTTGGATTTGCTAGAACAAATTAAAGATATTAGTATGGATGTCAACATGAGTTTTTTGTTAATCATTGAAGGTGCTGAAAAAGAAATAGTGGAGATTAGAAGATACTACAATTTAGATGTACCAATAGTAACAGTTGAAAAGGGCGTATTAGAGTTGAAATTTCGTATACCTGCTACACCGTATGCATACCTGTTGTCTTCCGAATCTAATGTTATTATTCAGAACTCGTTTGATACACTTAAGGAATTGGAGGCACTTGCTAATAATAGTTATTAAAACATCACCAGGGGGGGAAATGATGACGGTTCATCCTCGATTTTTTTCAAGAGCACTTAAATCCTTTGTGATCGTTGGATTTGGAGCTTTTCTATTTGGTTGTCAAGAATCTGCTCCAGAGACCCAGGCTATCACGCTAAAAATTGCTGGCGTTATGCCTGTGTTTTTTGAAGCTCAATACGGAAATAGCATACGTACGGAGAACTATGATATTACGATCGAATTTGTACCTTATGAATTGATTCCTCGCGATGGGGGGCCAAGTGAAAATCTTGAAAATTTATATTCCAGTTTTCAACCTGATGTTGTAAATTGGAGCGGAGCGCTTAGTCCGCTCATTGATCAAGGATTGCTTGCTCCTTTGGATGTTTATATACAGAAGTCGGGGTTTGATGCCTCGGTCATTCCTGATGTATTGAAACAGAGGATTACAAAAGAAGGCAGCAATGAAATTTATGCGATTCCTAATCGCTTTTCGACAGAGGCGCTTTTTTACAATCGCTCTATGCTTGATCAATTTGAAATAGAACTAAGCGATGCATCCCCATTATCTTGGGAGCAATTATTTCAGCTGGCGGCCATAGTACCCCCTGAGGATGGACAAGGAAATGCTATTATCCGTCTTCTTGAGACCGGCGAGGATGAGTCGGATGCAAATAAGCTGTTTTCGCTTATAAGAATAGCGGCGCTAGCGGAGAATCTTCAAGCAATTAATAAAGATAACGGGGATGTATACGTTAACAGTAGTAGTTGGCAAAAATTATGGCAAACGTTTATTGCTGCGTTTAATCAAAAGTTAATCAGCTCTTCAGAAGATATTAAACCGTTTATAGAACAATTGGATGACGAGCAAAGTTTGCGTATGGACGATGTTCACAGGTTTAAACCTTTTACGGATGGGCGAGCGGCCTTTGTGCTTGGCAATTCAGAATTGCTGTTTTATCTTCAGAGAGAGGAACTGGATTTTGAATGGGGAATTGCTCCCCAGCCCGGTACGTACCAGGTGTTTACCCAATTAGCGGAAGCCCTGCTAATTAATCCGTCCTCTGAGCATAAAGATGCAGCCTGGGAGCTGATCTCTTATTTATCGAGTGCAGAACAAACCCAGCGTTTTTTGCTTGCAAAGCCGGGTGACGCGAATCAGTTGTTCTCCAATTTTCCAATGCATATGGATTTGTTAGAGCAGCATTTGAACAGATCGCTAGCCCCTTTCTATAATCAGCCTTCTTCACAGGAAAGCTATTTTGATGCATCACCGCTACCAGATGTGCTTTCACTTGCAATTTATGAGAGCAGCCTCTCGCTAATAGAAGAGGTGCTGAAAGAATCCTTGTCAGTTGAAGAGGCTTTGGAACAGCTTCAAGTCAAGCTCGAATCCATTTCTGCCGAATTGTTTGAGGGAGAATAATATGTACAAAAAAATAATAGGAAACGCACTTGTCCTTATGATTTCTGTATTGCTTTTATCCGGTTGTTTCACTGGAAAGAAAACCGAATCTAACGTTTCCTTGAAGATATTGTCCATGTATGATCGGGTTACAATTGAACATATAGGATTGAGAAGTTTTATGGAAAATAACTCTGAAGTTTCTGTCGAATTTATTGATTTGAACGAAAGGGTCAGTGACCCTTTAGATAAGTACAAAAGAATAGAAGAGATATTTATGAGTGAGCAGCCTGATGTGGTGATAACTGACCGTTTTTCGTTCGGCGTGCTTTCTAGCCAGAACAAATTAGCTGATCTAAATGTATACATCCAACAGAGCAATTATCCGATCAATGACCTTTATTCCGGTGTACGTGATTGGATTATTCAGAACGGTGACGGCTTGCTTAATGGATTGGCTCCATATTTTCAGAGCGAAGCACTTATATATAACTATGACTTATTTGAAAAATACGATATTCCCATTCTGGAAGATTATATGAGCTGGGAAGAAATATTAACTACTGCGGAGCAGTTTGCTGGACATCACACTGTTGATAATCCGGTATATGGTTACTTTATGGGAAGAAATACAGATCCGCTGGCATTGGTTGATCAAATGGCAGATACTTTAAATGTGAAATATGTAAACTGGGAAAAAAAGCTTATTACGACCAACACGGATTCCTGGCATAACCTATACGAGATGTCTCTGAATGCATACCATTCCGGCATCATTCATACGGATGGAGATAACGATTCTGGTGGTAAAGCCGCTGCTAAAAGTACGGTAGAGTTGTTCTTGGAAGGAAATATTGCGATAATGCCAGTGAATTACGATACCGTAAAAACGTTGCTTCAATCCAATACTGGCATTCGATGGGGACTAGTGACACAGCCAGTTGATCCCAACAATCGAATGGAGGGCACACTTTCGCCCATGTATATTTACTCTGTTAACGCAAGTGCCAAAAACCCGGAAGCAGCATGGAGATTGGTGAGCGAGCTTAGTCAGGCTTCAATAAAGCAAGTTGCAATGCAATTGCCGTCGTGGAAGCCAAGTGGCGGGCAAACAGGAGATGTAATTGAGACATTCTACAAGCTTTCATATAAACCCCAACCGATTATCCGATTTTGGGAAATACCGGATGATCTCCCCTGGAAGATGCATCAGATAAGGGTAGAAGGTTATCTGAAGGCTTTAGATGGCGATATTGAGGTAGATGAAGCATTGAGTATGACACAAGCTGAACTTGAACAAATCCTTCTGACAAATCAACAACAACAGAAGTGAATGTAAGGACAATGAGAAGAAAAGAAGTTCGCTTAGGGTGAAAAAATATTTTTTGGGAGCAGGCCTTGATTAAATCAATGTCTGCTTTTGTTTGTTGCTAGGGACCTTGAAAACAATAGATAAACAACGAATCGTTGTATCTAAATTAGGATAATGGTACAATTTAAAGAACATATGGTTATTTTAACCATCAATGGGTATTTAAAACGAAGAGGTGATTTATGTTGAATGAAACAAAATTACTGATTTTGGAGCAGAAAGTTCAATGTACTCGTTTGTCTTCAAGAGAAAAGAGTGTCGCGTTGTTATGGCTTCAGGATTATGATCATCGTGTAATAGCCCAGAAACTAATTATTAGTGAACATACGGTTCGAAGCATAGTTAAGAGTATTTATAGAAAGACGGATGTGAATTCAAAGATGTCTTTATTATTGAAAATTGTGTTTGATTGAGAGGGTCCATATGATCATCTTTACATATGTTATTGATTTAATATTTGCCAGCTTATTTTTAATATCTGCACTTATGAAAGTTCAATCAAGAGAAGATTTTTTTTTAGAGATAAAATCATATAAAGTTATTCCAAATAGAATAGTTAAATCAATGGGAATAAGCGTTCTGATATTGGAATTACTTGTTTCTATAATGTTTTTAGCGGGGTATCCCAATGTGAGGTGGCTTTTAGCAACTACTATTCTAGTGTTTTTTTCGGGTTTATTGTTGGTCAGAGGCCGGCGATTGAAAAAAAATAACTGCTCTTGTTTTGGAAGAGCTAAACTGCTTAACAAATACCCTACTGCAAGGAATGCTATGCTTATTACTATCGCTCTCGCTGGTTTCTGTTTTTTTCCCGCGCGGCATATAGGATGGCAAGATTTTTTTATACTAAGTTCCTGTACTATTATTATTGTTCTTACTACGTTGATCATAACAACAAGAAAGGATAAGTTAGAGGAATTACGTTACTTTAATATGGCAGACATGACTATTGGTAAAAGTAAATTTGATTTGACGCTAATTGTTTTTAACTATAAAACTCCGTATTTATCTGTAATTGATGATTATCTAGTTCAATTAAAAGGATTTACTATCCTATTTAAAGCGCCAGAGCATGTACAGCGAATGAAAAGTGCTTTATGGTTAAATCACAATATTATTACTATTAAAGCAGATAAGGTTGAATCGGAAATGCTAGAAGTGGCTGATCCAATTATATTTGTAAAGAAAAATGAGAGAGTAGTCCGCTATGATCAAGTCATTCCATTTTTGGATGATCTGGCAACAAAGAGGAGGGTAACGGTACCTCGTTGAACAGTCGGAGATAGTGCAGGTAAGCCCAGGGATGTGAGATCAACATTCTTGGGCTTTCCCTATATCGGTGTTGCTCTTAACTGCAGGTCTTAGGCGGTGATGGAGTGCATCTTGCGGTATGCGTTGGCGCTGACGCCTGTATAGGATTTGAACTTTTTGTAGAACCAGTCGATTTCGATGTAGCCTACTTTGTTAGCGATTTCATAAATTCTAAGTCCGGTATGCTCCAGAAGAAACTTGGCTTTTTCCATACGCTGCTGAAGGAGATATTCGTTAAACGTCATGTTTTCGTGATATTTGAATTTTTGGCCCAGATAGGAGCAATTGAAATGCATGCTCGTCGATATTTCCTTTAATGTAATGGCCTGATCCAGACTTTCTTCAACATAAGCCTTTACCCGATCAATGACGTGTACGTCCCGCAGTCTGGCATCCGCAGCATTTTCCGCCGTTTCTCCTCCGGTTTCGTCCCCAGCTCCAGCTTGATAGAGAATATCCCCGCGGCTGGACGCTGCCGCCGTATCGGATTCATCGCCTATCATTTCGCGCATGTTTCGCAGGCTGTCTTTCATTTCTTCCAGCGTAAACGGCGCAGGCAAATAATCGTTGACTCCATAATGCATCGCTTCCCGCGCAGAGTGGAAATCCATCCGGCCGCCAACAAGCATAAGCGGCATGCGCTTGCACTTATCGCGTATGAACTCGCACAAACGAATGCCTTCCGCGTGCGCATCGCGAATATGAATGACAACCAGCGAAAAGCGCTCCCTGCTAAACAAGGAAACCGCATCTCCCAGCGACTTTGCGAATCCTCCCAGTGAGTAGCCCAATCTTCGCCAATCCAATGAATGTGTCTGATTAGCGATGGAATGAGGACTCAAGTCAACCAACATCACTTTATGCAACATGCTCCCCCCCATTTTTTTTGTTCTGCGGCGCTGCCGCTGCTCACCAAAAAAAAGGATACGCTTACATTATGAGAAATCAGCATCAGCTTCACAATGTGCTTTTTTTTGGATTGCCACCATCTCTTTACCTCTTGACTGTACGCGCGTACTTTTTTTTCAGAGCCGCTCCAAAAACCTAGAATCTGACGGGTTTCAATCTCTTTTTAAGCAGGTTGTTGCCTCAAAATGTAAGCGCTACACTTTTCATGTGTTCATCATTTATCGAGGGGGATTACGAATGCGGATTACAAAAATGATGGTGCTGTTGTGTGCGCTGGCTCTTGTGCTGGCAGCTTGCAGCGGCAGTACTCCAAGCAACAATCCGGGAAATGCCGGTAATGGGGGAAGCAACAACTCCGGTAACGGAGCAGAGGCGACGCCAACCAGCGCGCCTGAAGAAACAGATGATGTTGAAGGCACGCCGGAAATGGATTTTGACATGGGTGGCAAAACGATAAAAATTGCTTCCTGGTGGGACATGACGATCGGAGAAAACAATCCGGACGATATTCAAAAAAAGAAAAATCTTGAAGCTTTGATGGAAAAACATAACTTTAAAGTGGAATATGTAGCCATTGATTTCGGCGAATACCGCGATAAAGTAACAGCATCGCTGCTTGCCGGGGAGCCGGTTGGCGATATCGTGCGCCTGGGCAAAAACTATACCGTTCCTACGCTGGTGAAGCAGGATCTGCTCTGGCCGATTGACGAGTATACGAAAAACTCGCGCGCTTTTTCTCAGGATGCAACCGCTGCATTCTCTTATAATGGCAAAGGCTATGGCTTTTCCGAAACCCGCGGCAATTTGATTATGGGTATTTTCTATAACCGTACTCTGATGAATCAGCTTGGCCTCAAGCCGCTTCAGGAGTATGTCAACGAGGACAACTGGAACTGGGATACCTTCATTCAGGTGGCCAAAGAAGCCAACAAGGACACCAACAATGACGGCAAGCTGGATAATTGGGGTCTTGCCAACTCCGGATTGCTTCTGCAATCCCTGTTCTCGAACAATACTTCTTTGACCAAGGGAGACAAGCAAAACCTGGAGGACCCGGCTACGGTTGAATCCCTTAACTTTGTATCCCGTCTGGCAACTGAGCAAGTAGCCCGTCCGACTGAAGGCGGCGACTGGACAGAGCCTTCCCAGTTCTTCCGTCAAGGCAACACGCTGATGTATGCGGGAGCCGACTATGAAATTAGCGGCATCCAAACGGATATGCCGGATTACGATATCGGATTTGTACCGTTCCCTAAAGGACCAAACGCTACAACCTATCATTCGGTAGAGGCAGATTTCCAGGCGCTTGCCATCCCTAAATCGGTTAGCAACCCTGAGCAATTGATGTACATTTGGGAAAAAATCAACGACATTGACTCCGTCTACGATTACCCGAACCAATCCGGTTTGGAAACAGCGTTTTCGAATGAAGATGACATTACGAATGCTCGCACAGTCGCTGACCATTTGATCGTTCTTGATCATGGTACTTTCCCTAACCTGGATTATTGGGCATTTAACGGGGAACTCGTAAACGGCACTTCGGTATCCACCGTTATCGAGACCTATAAAACAGCCTTCCAGGCCGCAATCGACGAAGTATACAACCAATAATTGAATTGTCCAGCAGTCCCCGTTAGGACCAATTCCAATCGGGGACTGCCTTAATTAGCGAGGTTGCATGTATTGTTTGTGTTCAAAAAGTTCAGCTTTCTTAACGGAAAGTGAACTTTTTGAATTTCCTTTTCATAGTAATTTTGCGATGCGGGAGGGAAAGCCAGGTGGCCATTAGAAAGAGAAAGTTTTTGCTTGTCCTGCTCGTAATTGCCGTCCTTATGTCTGTCTGGACGTTTTGGCCTTCGGGTAAAACGGAAAATACGCATGTGCGAGCGTTGTCGGATTTTGACGCCGTAACCCGTAGCAATGGCAGCGGCAGTTATGACGAGTACATGGAGAAATACGGAAACAAGGAGCGTCCGTCGGGCACGATTCGCATTGAAGGCGAACAGTTTTTCCGGACGTCGGGCGATGGTTTCCATGTTGAGCAGGGGCTGGAGGGTTTGGATGGAGAAGCCGTTCTGACGCCAGAAGATGGAAGCATTGAATGGAAGGTAGCGGTGGATCAGGCAGGCCTCTACAATCTTCGCGTTCACTATTACCCGTTAGAGGGAAAAAGCTCGGCTATTGAACGGCAATTTGAAATCAACGGCGAGGTTCCTTTTAAAGGCGCCGATATTTTATTGTTTGACCGGGTATGGGGCAATCGCTACGAAGAAATACGTCAGGACGACAGGGGCAATGACCTGCGGCCGCGCCAAGTCGAAAAACCGGCATGGCAGATGGGAACCTTTCATGATCGCTATGGCTATTACGAGGAGCCATATTCCTTTTATCTGGAAAAGGGAGAGAATATATTGGCTCTGACCTCTCTGAGGGAGCCGATGGCTATTGATTATATCGAACTTTATCAGGAAGAGCGCTTAACGAGCTATGAAGAGCTGAAGCAGCAATATACGGCGAACGGAATCAAGCCTGCAGAGGATCAATATATACTCATTCAGGCGGAGGACGCGAAGAGCAAATCCTCCCCAACTCTTTATCCGGTTTCCGACCGGTCCAGTCCGACGGTAACGCCTTATGATGTGTCCAAAATCAGAGTTAACACTATCGGAGGCTTGAATTGGAAGCTGCCAGGACAATGGGTGGAATGGGAATTTGAAGTAGAAGAGGACGGCTTGTATCAGATTGCGCTGAAGCAGAAGCAAAATCAGCTTCGGGGCATTTATGCAACAAGAAGTCTGATGATTGACGGTCATTATCCGTTTGAGGAAATGAAGCGGATTACGTTCAAGTATACAAGAGACTGGCAGATGGACGTGCTGGGGGGCGAGGACCCTTACCTGTTTCATCTGACAAAAGGCAAGCACACGATCCGCATGATGGTGTCGCTGGGCGATATGGCGCCGCTGCTTCGGACAATCGAATCCAGCGTGCTGCAATTAAACGAGATGTTCCGCAAAATTTTGATGATTACATCCAACACGCCCGATCCATACCGTGATTATCAGCTTGAAAAACGGATTCCCGGCATGGTGGACATATTCCGGGAACAGGCAGATACCATTGAAAGCGTAGCGGACTATTTGGAGCAGGCAACGGGGGAACGAAGCGACAAGGTAGCCGTGCTGCATGCGATGGTCAGACAGCTGAGAGAGCTTGTCAAATATCCGGAAACCGCACCTAAGCGGCTGGATACCTACAAAATCAACGTTGGCGGTCTCGGCACCTGGATTTTGACTGTGCGGGAGCAGCCGATTTCGCTGGATTATCTGGTTGTTTCCTCGCCGGACGCCAAGCTGCCACGCGCTGATGCAAGCGGCCTGCAGGTTGTGAAGCACGAGCTTGGCGCTTATGTGGCGTCTTATACCGAGGATTACGACAGCATCGGCAATACAAGCGATGCAGGAGAAAGCATTACCGTATGGGTAACAACGGGCCGAGATCAGGCTCAGGTGCTCAAAGGGCTGATTGACGATACCTTTACGCCGGAAAGCGATATATCCGTACAGCTCCGGCTTGTGCAGCCCAACATTTTGCTGCCCGCAACGCTGGCCAATGAAGGGCCGGATGTAGCTATGCAAATCGGCGAGGATGTTCCCGTCAACTACGCCATGCGCAGCGCGGCAGCCGACCTGAAGCAATTCAGCGACTTCGACGAGGTTGCGAAGCGTTTCCGCGACAGCGGTCTGGAGCCTTACAAGTATGACGGCGGCATCTTTGCATTGCCGGAGCAGCAAACGTTCCCGATGCTGTTTTACCGCAAGGATATTCTGGAGGAGCTGGAGCTGACCCCGCCCAAAACGTGGCAGGAGATTTACAACATGATTTCCGTCCTGCAGAAGCACAATATGGAATTTTATTTGCCGCTTGAGGCAGCCAATGCAAGCCTGGTGCCAAACGCAACCTTTGCTATGCTGCTGTATCAGACAGGCGGAGTTTTTTATAAGGACAACGACAAAAAAAGCGATCTGGACTCCGAAACCTCCATGCAGGCGTTCAAAAGATGGACGCAGTTTTATACCAGCTACAAGTTCCCGTTAATTGCGGACTTCCCGAACCGGTTCCGTACGGGAGAAATGCCGATTGGCATCGTGGACTACACCACATATAACATGCTGACGGTCATGGCGCCGGAAATTAAGGGACTATGGGATTTCACGATGGTTCCGGGAACGCCTCAGCCGGATGGAACAATCAGCCACGAGGTGGCGAGCCATACGACAGGTGTTATGATGCTGGAAAATTCGACACGCAAGGACGCAGCCTGGGAGTTTATGAAATGGTGGACGGATAAGGATACGCAAATCGCTTACGGCCGCGAGATGGAAGGGCTGATGGGCGAAGCGGCGAGATATCCAACCGCCAATATCGAGGCGCTCGAGGAGCTGCCGTGGCCGGTGAAGGATTACAAAAATCTGGAGAGCCAATGGCAGTGGGTCCGTGGCATTCCGCAGGTTCCAGGGGGCTATTTCACAGGCCGTCATCTGGACAACGCCTTCCGTAAAGTGGTCAATGCGGCGGAAAATCCGCGTGAGGCCTTGTCGGATTACATTATTTACATTAATGACGAAATCGAAATCAAGCGCAAAGAATTCGGATTGCCTTATTAGCCAGGGGGTGGAGACCGATGCAAGGCGAAACAACCGTATCAACCGTTAAAGGCTCCATTACTCCGAAGAAAAAAGCCGGTTTGGCTTATGTCGCGAGCGAGCTCAAACGAAATAAAACATTATATCTGCTAATGGCGCCGTACATGACGATTTTTTTCCTGTTTACTGTGCTGCCCGTCTTGTTTTCTTTATTGCTCAGCTTCTTTTATTTCAATATGCTGGAGTTTCCCCGCTTTGTGGGGTGGCAGAACTATTCCAGACTGTTTTTAAACGACGACATCTTTATGATCGCCTTGAAAAACACGCTGCTGTTTGCCGTTATTACAGGGCCGGTCAGCTATATTGCCTGTTTTGTGTTCGCGTGGATCATCAACGAGCTTTCGCCGAAGGTGCGCGCGGTTATGACGCTTATTTTTTACGCGCCATCCATTTCCGGCAACGTATTTTTTATCTGGCTTATCGTTTTTTCGGGAGACAGCTACGGCTATTTGAACGGATTTCTGATGAAAGCCGGATTTATTCTGGAGCCTATTCAATGGCTGCTGGATGAGAAGTACATTTTGGCAATTGTCATGCTGGTTCAACTGTGGCTAAGCCTGGGCACAAGCTTCCTTGCCTTTATCGCCGGCCTGCAAACGATTGACAAAACATTGATTGAGGCCGGTGCGGTGGACGGCATTCGCAACCGCTGGCAGGAGCTATGGTTTATTACGCTTCCGTCCATGCGGCCTCAGCTGATGTTTGGCGCAGTCATGCAAATTACCGCTTCCTTTGCAGTAGCGGAAATTTCGATAGCGCTGGCCGGCTTCCCAAGCGTGAACTATGCCGCGCATACGGTCGTAACCCATTTGATGGACTTCGGAACGATCCGCTTCGAGATGGGGTATGCATCGACCATTGCCACTGTTCTGTTTGGCATGATGCTGGGGACCAACATCCTTGTACAAAAAATGCTCAGAAAGATAGGTGAGTGACGTTGGTCATCAAAAGAATAGCGTCGCTGCGGGGTCCTAAAAAGCTCAATCGTTCCTTTACCGTCAGCTTTCTGCTTTTTGTCGTGCTGGCCGGCTTTGGCGCCTTTATGGCGCTGCCGCTGATCTATGCCGTCAACAATGCCTTTAAGCCGCTGGATGAGCTGTTTATTTTTCCGCCGCGCTTTTTTGTCAACAATCCCACCATGGACAATTTTTTTGACCTTATCGCCTTGATGGGGAATTCATGGGTGCCACTGTCACGGTATATCGCCAATACGCTGCTCATTACGATTGTGGGCACGGTAGGCCATATTTTGCTGGCTTCGGCAGCGGCGTTTCCGCTTGCCAAATACCGCTTTATGGGTTCGAAGGCGCTGTTTACGATCGTTGTGCTTTCCCTTATGTTTTCGCCCCATGTTACGGCAACGCCAAACTACATGGTCATGTCGTGGCTGGGCTGGATCAATACTCATGCTTCTCTCATTATTCCGGCGCTTGCTTTCCCGCTGGGTCTGTTCCTGATGAAGCAGTTTATGGAGCAAATTCCGGACGCCCTTCTGGAAGCGGCCAAAATCGACGGAGCAAACGAAGCGCGTATTTACTGGAGCATTGTGATGCCTAACGTCAAGCCGGCCTGGCTGACGCTGATGATTCTGCAGTTTCCCGCACTGTGGGGAACGGACGGAGGCAGCTTTATTTATAGCGAAAACCTGAAGACGCTGCACTACGCGCTTGGGCAGATCACGCAAGGCGGCATCGCGCGGGCTGGCGTTGGAGCGGCGGTAGCCTTGCTGCTGATGATCGTTCCGATTACGCTCTTCATCATTTCCCAGAGCAGCGTCATGCAGACGATGGCGACCTCCGGGATGAAGGATTAGGGGGCAGAAACGATGCTGAAAAAAATAGTAACGGCAAAAACCTCCCTCCTTGCCCTGTTATGCTGTCTGCTTGGACTTAGCGCGGGAGCGGATTTGGCTGGCGCGGAAGGAAACGGCGCTTCTTATAACTATTCCTATTGGGGAACGGCGGTTAACGCTCCGCCCGCCTATATGCCGACGGATCTTTACCGGGGCGAGGATATGGGAAGCGGCGCGTTGAAGGATCCCTCCGATCTGCATGTGACGGCGGATGGCCAAATTTATGTGCTGGACTCCGGCAACAACCGCATATTAAAGCTGAATGAAGAGTTCAAGGTTCAACAAATCATCGATTCCTTTTTACTGGACGGGAAGCAGGAAACCTTCCTGAATCCGCAAGGTCTGTTTGTCTCTGGCGATAAGCAGCTTATCGTTGCGGATACCGGCCATAAGCGGGTTGTTATACTGGATGAAAAAAACGAGCTGATCAGCGTATTGGAGGCTCCGGAATCGGAGCTGCTGTCGGCAACCTTCCAGTTTCAGCCGATCCGGGTTGTTATGGATCATGCACAGCGCGTCTATGTAATGGCAACAGGGGTATTCGACGGCTTCATGGAGTTTAACGCTGAAGGAGAGTTTTCCTCCTTTATCGGGGCAAACCGGGTTAATGTTGATCCTGTAGATTATTTCTGGAAGCAAATTTCAACCAAAGCCCAGCGCAGCCAGATGATTATGTTTACGCCAACGGAATTTACCAATCTGGATATCGACGAGGAAGGCTTTATTTATGCCACCAACGGCGATGAGTGGGGACAAAACATCAAAAAGCTGAACGCGCAAGGCAGTGACATTTTGCGTCGGACCGGCTATTACGATCCCCAGGGCGATCTTGTGTATACCTCCGATATTGGCCCCTCCAGGCTGATTGATATTGATGTTACGGACAGCGAAATCTATTCGGTGCTGGATTCCAAGCGCGGCAGAGTGTTTACGTACAGCGGAGACGGCCATTTTATGTACGTTTTTGGCGGTATTGGCAATCAGCTTGGCGAATTCAATACGCCAACGGCGATTGACCGGCTTGGCGATGATTTTATCGTGCTGGACAAAGCGCTTGGAGAAATTACGCGTTTCCGCGCAACCGAATATGGACGGACCTTGAATGAAGCAATCAGAAGTTATTATCGCGGCGATGACGAGGCTGCCTACGAATGGTTTAACAAAACAATCGGCTTAAACGCCAATCTGGAGTTTGCTTATGCCGGCATCGGAAAAGCTCTTGTCAGACAAGGCGATTACAATGATGCCATGAAGCAGTTCAAGCGGAGCATGGATCAGCGGAATTACTCCAAAGCCTTCCTTCTGTATCGCAAGCAAGTCATGCGGGAGCATTTCACCTTGATTATGACTACGCTGGCTGTTCTAGTAATTGGCTGGATTGTCTTCCGCAGATATCGCAAAGCAGTGAAGAGAAGGGGGCTGACTGTATGAGCAAGGAATGGGTGCGCTATCCGCTTGGACTGATCCTCCATCCTTTTAACGGTTTCTGGGATTTGAAGTATGACCGGGATCAAAAGCAAAGCGTTATTTTATCCTTTGCCATTTTGCTGCTGCTTTCGCTGACCAACATTTTAGGCCGGCAGTACAGCGGGTTCCTGGTTAATATTTATGATTCAAGATATTTCAACAGCGTCATGGAAATTGTGTATGTTGTGGTGCCTGTCCTGTTCTGGTGCGTTGCCAACTGGTCGCTGACTACGCTTATGGACGGAGAAGGAAAGTTCGTCGAAATTTTCACCTCGACTTGCCTGGCGCTGACACCGCTAGTGTTAATAAACTTTCCTTGGATTTGGCTAAGCAACCTATTGTCGCTGCAGGAAACGACGTTTTATTTTTTCTCAACCAGCGCCGCAGTGATCTGGTTTGTGTTCCTGCTGTTTGTCGGCAATATGACCGTGCATCAATTTTCGCCGCTCAAAACGATCGGCACCATCTTGCTGACGATTCTGGCTATGGGCTTTATCGCGTTTCTGTGTATGCTGTTCTTTAGTCTGATGCAGCAAATTGTCGCCTTCATAACCGTCATCTATCAAGAGCTGGCTATGAGGAAATAAGGAAGGAGCAATTGGAATGAACATGGCGTCCAGATTGGCGCTTCTAGCGGCATGCGTTCTGACGGCGCTGCTTATGGCCGGATGTTCGGACACAGAGCAAGCGCCGGAAGGCGAAACTGCTGCATATATCGCATCTTCTTTTGAAAAAGGAAGCCCGATTGCTGCAAAGTTTACAGACAATCGCGCAGAGGGCATGAAGGGCGTTGCGGAATCCGAAAAGCTGAAGCTGTTTGTTGATGACGTCAGCGGGGCGATTGCGGTGCTCGACAAAACAAGCGGAGAGCTATGGCGCAGCAGTCCGCAGGACCGGGAAAACGACACCGTGGCGGCCGGCATCAACAAGGATGTATTGTCCTCGCAGCTGAAGCTGGAGTTTTACAATTCGTTCGGACAGCTTAACTCAGTTAATTCGTATACGGACAGCGCGGCCTACGGACAGATTAGCACGGAGCTGATTCCGGACGGCGTACAGGTATCGTATATGTTTGGCACCAGCAAAAAAACGATGGACGATTTGCCCATGATGGTCCAGAAGGAGCGCTTCGAGGAGAAGCTGCTGAGCAAGCTGGACAACACGGGACAACGCGCCTTAAAAATTGTTTATGCCGAGGATAAGGAAAAAGGGGTTTATATCCGCAGCGACGGAGCGCTGAAAGGATTGCAGCTGGATCGCGCCCTCAAAGCATTTGAGGATGCGGGTTATACGGAGGAAGACCTGCTTTTTGATATCGAGGAAAACAATTTGAGCCAGGTAAAGCCTGAACCGCGTATTTTTCTGGCGTCCATTCAGTACACCCTCGACGGAAACGCTTTAGTGGCCCGGGTACCAAAGGACGGTATCGTTTATCCCGAGGAATATCCTATCGGCACCCTTTCGCTGCTTAGCTATTTCGGAGCGGGAGGAACGGATGAGAGCGGTTCCCTATTTGTACCCGACGGCTCGGGAGCGCTTATTCATTTCAACAATGGGAAAACAAGATATCCTGCGTATCAGCAGCCTGTTTACGGCACGGACCAAACGGTCAACCGGGTTGAAAATGTAGTGAATTCCGAAACGATCAGACTCCCTGTATTCGGTATCATCAAGGAAAAAGGGGCGATTTTCGGCATTGTTGAGGAAGGGGATGCCGCGGCGGTCATTAATGCCGATGTGAGCGGACGCCTTAACAGCTATAACTACGTACACCCCATTTTTACAGTGCTGAATAAAGGTGATTTAACCTTGTTTGCCAACGAGCAGCAGAGATCGCTGCCGCGTTTTCAGGAAAAGCCCACTCAGTCTGATTTTTCCGTCCGTTATGTGTTTCTGGATGGTTCGCAGGCCTCCTACCAGGGTATGGCCTCGTATTATCAGCAATATTTGCTGAAGGAGGGCGGTTTGCCCCAGGAGCTGTCTGCGGACTCCTCCGAAGCAATGCCTTTTTATCTGGAGCTGGTTGGAAGCATTGACAAGAAGAAGCATTTTGTAGGCGTGCCTTATAAGACGCTGGAGCCGCTTACCACCTTCGAGCAGGCTGAGGAGATTTTGACGGAGCTGCAGGAGCGCGGCGTAGCCGACATCCGCCTTCGCTATTCCGGCTGGTTTAACGGCGGACTTGGGCATACAGTGCCAAAGAGCATTTCAGTTGACAGTGCCATTGGCGGCAGCAAGGGTCTGCGCAATTTTATGGATTATGCCAACAATGAGGGGATCAAGGTATTTCCGGACGTAGCGGTTGTTAATGCCCAAACTACAAAGGGCTTTAATGAAACGCGTGAAGCCTCCAGAACGCTGCGGGATGTTGCGGCTGAGGTGTATCCCGTCAATCTGGCTATCAACCGGAGAGACCGGAATAAATTGCCGTCTTATGTTATTTCGCCAAGGCTGGTTCCGAATTATGTGGACAGCATGCTGAAGGACTTTACCAAATACGACACTGGAGGTATTGCGCTTCGCGATCTGGCCGACAAGCTGAACACCGACTTCCGCGCAGGCAAGGGAGTAGACCGGGTTGCATCCAAGATGTATTCGGTTGAATCGCTGCAAAAAATAGCGGGCGCGGAGCTGGCCATGATGGCGGAGGGAGGCAATGCTTACGCCCTGCCATACCTGACGGATATCGTCAATATGCCGATGGGCAACAGCGGATTCAAGATAGAGGATGAAGCCGTTCCTTTCTATCAAATGGTCGTACGCGGATATATGAACTACGCGGGCGCTCCCTATAATTTGTCTTCTTATACGGATGCAAAGCGTTATGTGCTGAAAAATCTGGAGTATGGCTCAGGCGTTTCCTTTAAATGGATTTATGCGCCAAACCACAGCATCAAGGATACGGAATACACCGATTTGTATGCCGTACAGTATGATCAATGGATCAACCAGGCGGCAGAGCTGCAGCAGGAGGTTAACGACTTCCTTCAGAAGGTTCGTCATGACCGGATCATTGACCATAAAAAGCTGGATGACGGCGTCTACCAAACGGTATATGAAAATGGATATGTTATCGTCAATTACAACCGTCATCCCGTGACGGTAAACGGTATAAGCATTGAAGCCGAAGGTTACGCGACAGGTGGTGTGCAATCATGAAGACGGCAAATGAACTTGACGTTGAAACGGTGGAGCCGGTGAAAAAAACCGGATCTAAAGGATTGTCCTACAAGGGGCAAAAAGCGGTTTGGGGCTTTATTTATGTGTTGCCCTGGCTGCTTGGATTTTTGTTTTTCTTTTTCATTCCGCTGTTCTTGTCCCTGCAATACAGCTTCAGCAAGGTAGAGTCGGGGCCGGGCGGCTTAAGCGTCAACTTTGTGGGTATGAAAAACTTTATGGATGCGCTGACGGTTAACACCAGCTTTAACCGGACCTTGACGGAATCGATTATCAACATGGTCGTAAACGTTCCGCTTATCGTTATATTCAGCCTTTTTCTTGCCGTATTGCTGAATCAGAAGTTTTTTGGCCGGGGCGTTGCCCGATCGATCTTTTTCCTGCCGGTCATTCTAGCGTCCGGCGTCATTATGACGTTGGAAAGCTCCTCTCTGGTCAATGCGATCAATGAGCAAAATGCGGGCTCCGGCGGTGTTCTGAACATGCTGGGCAGCTTTGAGCTGGCTCGTATGATGGAGCAGGCGGGCGTAAGCGAAACGATTGTTTCTTATTTGACCGGAGCGGTTGATCGAATCTATCAAATTGTCAGCCAATCCGGCGTGCAAATCCTTATTTTCCTTGCCGGTATTCAGACGATTTCGCCTACGCTCTACGAGGCGTCCAAGATGGAGGGAGCGACGGGGTACGAGGCCTTCTGGAAAATTACATTTCCGATGGTCAGCCCGCTTATCCTGGTCAATATGATTTATACCATTATCGATTCGTTTTCTCGCAATGACATGACCACGCTGATCCGGGAAACGGGCTTTGCCCAATTCAACTTTGGCCTCAGCTCGGCGATGGCATGGATCTATTTTATCTGTATCGCGATTATTCTGGTCATCAGCTCTTACTTAGTGTCCAAAAAAGTCTTTTACCACGATTAGAAAGAAGGAATGGAAGATGCTGCTGACTCGATTGAAGTCACTGGAGAACTGGAAGTCATGGCTCTGGTCCTTCGTCAGGCTGATGCTCATAATAGGATTATCCTTCGTCATTTTGTATCCCATCCTCCAGAAGATTTCGACGTCCATTAAAGACAAGGCAGACCTGTATTCTCCCATTGTCGTGTGGATTCCCAAAACGTTTACGCTGGAAAACTTCAAGGATGCCATTCGCATTATGGATTATTGGGAAACGCTGGGCAATACCTTTGCCTTGTCGTCTGTCACTACGCTGCTCACCGCCGCTTCCTGCGCGTTTGCGGGGTACGGCTTTGCCCGACTGAAATTCAAGGGCAGCAATCTGTTGTTTGCCGGCGTTATTTTGACCATTCTGGTGCCGCCAACGACCATTTTGATCCCGATTTATTTGAATTTGAAGGATTTTACGCTGCTGGGTCTAATTCCTCTATTAACGGGAAAATCGGTGAATTTGCTTAATTCCTATTGGCCGTTTATTTTGACGGCGCTGACGGCGAATTCATTGAAGGCGGGCCTGTATATCTTTATTTTCCGCCAGTTTTTCCGCGGGATTCCGAAGGAGGTCGAGGAGGCCGCCTATATCGACGGCGCATCCATCGGACAGACGTTTACTCGCATTATGCTGCCTAATGCCATGCCGGCGATTATGACGACCATGCTGTTTTCCTTCGTTTGGCAGTGGAACGACAGCTTCTATACGACGACGTACCTGACAACGAGCAAGGTTATGTCGACCCAGCTGACATCGCTGCCTTACAACCTGGCGATTCAACTAAACGGCGATATTAACAAGTCCGATCCGTTTTATATGAGCATGGTACAGGACACCGGTATTTTGCTGGCGATTCTCCCGCTTATCATCATTTATTTGTTCGTTCAGCGTTACTTTGTTGAAAGTATCGAACGGACGGGTATTGTAGGCTAACCTGGTTTAAAATATGCGGCGTCCGGCCGGCGAGTTTTTCCGCCCGCCGGACGTTGCTGCTATGAAAGCAAAAAAGGAGGCTGCAAGGTTGGAAAATCGAATAAAACAAAAGAAAATTGTAATCGCTATCATATCTGCTGCCGTTTTATTGGCATTAGTCATTATTCTGCTAGTCCGTCAGGGACAGGAAGCGGGAGAGGGGGTTGCGGAAACGACTGAAACGGCGATGTCAACGCCGGAAGCCAGTCCCTCGCCCGCAATGGATGATGAACAAGAGGCGGAGGAGACAAGCAGCACTGCTCCAGAGGAGACGCCAGCCCCTTCTGCGCCGCCTGCGGAGCCTTCCGTGCAGGAGGATATTCCTTCGCTGGCAGCCGCCTTTGCGGATTATTTTCCGATAGGAGCCGCGATAGAGCCGGCCCAAACGGGCGGCTTGAAGGCTGAGCTGCTGAAGAAACACGTCAACATGCTTGTTGCGGAAAATGTAATGAAGATGGACGCCATTCAGCCTAGCGAAGGTATCTTCAAATGGGATAATGCCGATCGCATTGTCAAATTTGCCAAGGAAAACGGCATGGCTCTCCGCTTCCATACGCTGGTCTGGCATAGCCAGGTTGGGCAGTGGTTTTTCAAGGATGCAGACGGGCAGCCGATGGTTGACGAAACGGACCCTGACAAAATGAAGCGCAATAAGGAGCTGCTGCTGGAGCGTCTGGACACTCATGTTCGAACCATTGTTGAGCGCTACAAGGACGATATTCGGGATTGGGATGTAGTGAATGAGGTGATCGAGCCGGGAGACCCGGACGGCATGAGGGCGAGCGAGTGGTACAAAATTACGGGTACGGACTTCATTGCCACCGCATTCAAGGCGGCGCGGGAAGCTGGAGGACCGGATGCCCGTCTCTATATCAACGATTACGGAACGGATAATCCCGGCAAGCGCGACCGGTTGTACGAGCTTGTAAAAGGGCTGCTGGATCAAGGCGTGCCTATCGACGGCGTAGGGCATCAGACCCATATCGATGTATACGGGCCAACGATAGCTTCCATTATTGACTCTATGAAAAAGTTTGCCGAGCTGGGTCTGGACAATCAGGTGACCGAGCTGGATATGAGTCTTTACAGATGGAATGATGAAAGTGATTACGGCGATCAAATCCCCGATCATGTGCTGAAGGCGCAAGCCGATCGTTACGGCCAGCTGTTTGATGCTCTAAAAGCCAATAAGGAAATCGTAAGCGCAGTTGTGCTATGGGGCATATCGGACGACCATACCTGGCTGAACGGTTTCCCGGTTACACGGACCAACGCGCCCCTGTTGTTTGACCGTCAATATCAGGCGAAAGAAGCGTTTTGGGCAGTCGTAGATCCGTCCAAACGCCAATAAGTCAACACTAAAGGCCTTCACCCGGACGATGGTCTGGAAGAAGGCCTTGTTGACCCTTCCAGGAAATGAAGGAAATGACCTGCTCTATATGGAAATAAACAATAAAGAATCCACAAAATACATGGCTTGCTTGAGGTGATGGGCATTGAGTGCTGTAGAGAAAGCAAGGCTTTGGTATGACCGGCCGGCGGCGAATTGGAACGAGGCTTTGCCGGTTGGCAACGGAAAGCTGGGGGGCATGGTGTTTGGCCGCTGCACGGAGGAGCGCATTGCGCTGAACGAGGACAGCGTATGGTATGGGGGGCCGCGCGACCGGAATAATCCGGACGCATTGTCCAATTTGGAGCAAATCCGCAGCTTGCTGCGTGAGGGAAAGCTGCGTGAAGCACAGGAGCTATCAGTTTTGGCTCTGGCGGGAGTGCCGGAATCTCAGCGGCATTACATGCCGCTTGGCGACCTATTGATTTATTTTCAATCGGGAGGAGAACCTGAATCCTACGTCAGGGAGCTGTGTCTTGATCAGGCGATAGCAAGCGTTACTTGCCGGATAGGCGGAGTGGAGTCCGCAAGGGAAACGTTTGCCAGTCATCCCGATCAGGTGCTGGTTACGCGGATCGCGAACAACAGTCCAGGCAGCTTGTCTTTTAAAGCGAGATTGGACCGAGGGAATAGCCGTTATGTGGATGCCTTTGTCAAGCTCGACGACAATACGGTGATGATGAAGGGGCGCTGCGGCGGGTCTGACGGAATGGACTTTGCTTGCGCGGTAAAGGTTATTGCCTATGGCGGACGGGTACGCGTGCTGGGGGAGCATGTGCTCGTGGAAGACGCGGATAGCGTTGTGTTGCTCGTTGCGGCTGCTACCACCTTTCGGCATGAGTTCCCCGAGTCTGTTATCGCCGACAGGCTTGAAGCCGCTTCCAGGCTGAACTATGAGACGTTAAAGGCTCGTCATATCGCCGATTACAGAAGCTTGTTCGGGCGTGTATCCTTTGAGTTGGATCATCCGCCTGGCGAAATGGCAGTGTTGCCGACCGACAAACGCCTGCAAAGGCTTAAGGATGGGCAAAAGGATAACGGTCTTGTTCCTCTTTATTTTCAATTCGGGCGTTATCTGCTCATAGCCAGCAGCCGTCCTGGCTCGCTTCCCGCTAATTTGCAGGGGATATGGAACGAGCATATGCTTCCGCCCTGGGACAGCAAATATACGATCAACATTAATGCCCAGATGAACTATTGGCCGGCCGAGGTCTGTAATCTTCCCGAGCTGCATGAACCGCTGTTTGATCTAATCGCGCGTATGCGGGAGCCGGGCGGAGTTACCGCCCGGAGCATGTATGGCTGCGGCGGCTTTGTCGCCCATCACAATACGGATATTTGGGGCGACACGGCGCCGCAGGACAAATACCCGCCGGCCACCTTCTGGCCTATGGGCGCGGCTTGGTTATGCCTGCATTTATGGGAGCATTACGAATACGGGCTAGATCGCGCCTTTTTGGAAACGGCGTATCCGCTCCTTCGGGACGCAGCGGCCTTTTTCGTCGATTTTCTGCAGGAAAACGGCGACGGGGTGATGGTCACCTCCCCATCCGTTTCACCGGAGAACACCTACATGCTGCCTAGCGGTGAATCAGGCACGTTATGTATTGCTCCATCTATGGACGCGCAAATATTAAACGAGCTGTTCAACGCGTGTCTGGAGGCTTCGGCTGTGCTTGGCTGTGACCCGGCGCTAAGACTCACATGGGCCAAGCTATTGGAAAAGCTGCCTAAGCCGCTAATTGGAAGGCACGGACAAATTCAGGAGTGGCTGGAGGATTACGAGGAGGCTGAGCCGGGCCATCGCCATATTTCTCATTTGTTCGCCCTTCATCCCGGCCGGCAAATTTCTGTCAGTCAAACGCCGGAGCTGGCAAAAGCGGCAAGAGTGACGCTTGAGCGGCGCCTTGCCAACGGCGGCGGCCATACGGGGTGGAGCCGCGCCTGGATTATTAATTTCTGGGCCAGGCTGGAGGACGGCGAGATGGCCTCCGCTCATATCCGGGAGCTGCTTGCGCATTCCACCTTGCCCAATCTGCTGGATAATCACCCGCCCTTTCAGATCGACGGCAATTTCGGCGGTACTGCGGGTATAGCTGAAATGCTGCTTCAAAGCCATTCGGGGTATATTCATTTGCTGCCTGCTTTGCCTAAGGACTGGAGAAGCGGAGCTATTAAGGGCTTGCGGGCAAGGGGCGGCTATGAAGTGGATATAAGCTGGAATGAGGGAAGGCTGCAAGAGGCCCGTTTACGACCTTCCCGCGACGGGATTTGCCGGGTTAGCGGGGCTTCCGCCTTGACCGTATTTGCAGGCGGCGCGCATCAAACGGATGTTCGCCAAGTTGCTGGGGCGATGGAATGGCTTGCGGAGCAAGGGATAGAGTACGTGCTGAAGCCAGTGTAGCCAGAAGCTGGTGATGGATGAAGATGCAGGGCTGCGCACAGAGGTAATGGCAAGTTGGCTGGATGTGTGTGACTGCGGATAGAGGGCATGGCAAATAGCTGAACGTTGTGGCTGCGGCGTAGCAGACAAGCCAAAACGCTGACCGTACAGGCTTCGACCTAGCAAGCAGACCGAGCCTGAATGGTCTTCAAAAAGCAAGCCGCAGCCTCTTCGTTCCTAAGCGTTCGTTTTATTCTACAACGCCAAAACCCAAAATAGTAAAGCATTTGTCGCTATGTCCGTCAGCCATTGCAATTTCTATCGTATGGAGCGACGACTCCGGCTCGCTGAACAGAATAGAAGCGTGACAATGCGTCCATTTAATGAGCTGCGGATCAGCTGTTTTCACAAGCTTGCCGTCTACCTTAATAGTGGCGGTCCCGAATGCACTGCTGCCGGAATCCTTGAAGATCAGAAGCAGCCTTTTGCAGCGGAGGGACATGGTGAAGGGCATGCCGCCGTTATCCGCTTTATGCATCCAATTGTATGGAAACAGCGGTGTAGCAATGGGGCTGTCGTCAAATTCGGCCATCTGAAGCTCCTTGTCTGTGTCCTGAAAGCTGCCTTCCGATATATGCGCCATTGCCGCCGCGTTGGAGCGATCCAGCAAAGCGACATTAAGAAATTCATTGCCAATAAGCGGCGCTTTGGACAAATCAATGTCCTCCGGGTCTGTGTCAGCCTCGCCTGCACTGGCAAATAGATGAGCAAGGCAATCCGCCATGATGACGTGACCAGCATTAGTTGGATGGTAGATATCGTCAAAAAACTGCCGCCGCGCTATAACTCCGCCATCTTCTCTGGTTAGGGGGAATTGAGGCGTAACGGCATCCTTGATGCTAACCATTGGCAAGCCGTAATGAGCGCCTACTGGCGCAAGCCGGTCCTGAAGATTCCAGTCGTTAACAAATACGCTGAACAGTAAAATGACAGCTGGAGACTTCTCGCCGGACAGCGCTTTCAAAACGAGGCTTTCATAACATTTGCCTTCCGTTTCATCATCTGCGTCGTTGACCGCAAATTCAATGATGACGATATCCGGCTGAACGGCTCCGTCTCTGAGCACATCGCGTTCATATCGGATCATGCCAAGCTCCGAAGGCGTTCCGCCAACGCCTGCTTTAATAAAGGAAATGGAGTCGCCGCCATCCTTGCCATACATGTCCTTAAACTTCAGATAGGACAAATAGGCATAGCAATTATGATGGATGGGCTTTGCGTTAGCGCCATGCGTAATACTGCCGCCTATATAAGCGATAACAACGGGTTCGCCGTTTCGGGCCTTTTGAATGGTTCGCTTCAGCCGGTAATTATTGCCGCTAGCTAGCAGAGAGCGAGCAATCATTTTGTCGTATAGAGGGCTTTGAAAGTCAACTGGAGAATCCGGAACCAAAGCGGGAAGCTGAAATCCTTCATGCGTATAAAAGATAACCGTTACCGTTCCTGCCGCTCCGGCACGGGGCAGGGTAAAGGAAAGCTGTCCCAGCGTCATGGAGCCATCCTTCATCCAGGGCAAAAGCTCCGTCTCCAGCCTTGTTTCGGTGCCATCGGTCCGGCAGGCAAAGGAAATCCGGTTTTGTTCAGTGATCGTCTCCGACCAGGCGCGTTTTTCCAGAACCGCCATATATTCAGATGCGCTGGCGTCTGGGGCATGGACAATGATTCCGATGCTGCGCACCAGCTTCATGATGCCGGAGCCGCTGTCAAGCAGCTCCACGATGCTGCTGTCCTGAAGGCCGCCAGTCCACCCGGCCCGTTCCTTCAAAACCGGCCCCTCTAGAGGAAAGGGCTGCGAGAAAAAGCCGTTATCGCGCGCCATGCCTTCCACTTCGGTAGCGAGATAAACGTAAAATCCGGACTCCGTGCCGGCTTCATTAAGTTCCTTGCTTGCGTTATTGTTCAAAATGGCTTGCCTCCTCTGGAATTGATTTGCATATTTTACTATAAACCATGGGGCAAGAAAACCTGTCAACGAGTGGTAGATGAAGGTAATGAAAAACCGGCTCCGGCATAGAGAATAAGCCAGCTTTCGGCAGGTTGCCGCTGCCCCGCTATGGCGCTAAACTGAGGGCAAAGCGGGTTGCAAAGCCACCCAAATAGAGGAGGACAACAGACATGTCTAATGAACGTTCCATACCCAGTCTGCATGAGGTATTTAAGGATCAATTCCGTATAGGAGCGGCTGTAAATCCCGGCATATTGGCGGGCGAACGGGATTTGCTGGTCAAGCACTTCAACAGCTTGACCGCAGAAAACGAAATGAAATTTGAAAGTCTCCATCCTGAGGAAAATCGTTATACGTTCCAGCATGGAGATCAATTGATTGCATTTGCCAAGGAGCATGGAATGGGAGTAAGGGGCCATACTCTGGTATGGCATAATCAAACGCCGGATTGGGTTTTCCGCAATGCTTCCGGCGGCGACGCGGATCGAGTAACGCTGCTTGCGAGAATGAAGGAGCATATCAATACCGTCGTTACCCGCTACAAGGGCGATATTTACGCATGGGATGTCGTAAACGAAGCGGTGTCCGACAGCGGTCCGGAGGTGCTCCGCTCTTCACGGTGGCTGGACATCGTAGGGGATGATTTTATCGCAAAAGCGTTTCAATACGCCCATGAAGCGGACCCTGATGCGTTGTTGTTCTATAACGATTATAACGAATCCGTTCCTGAAAAAAGAGAAAAAATCTATTCACTCGTCAAATCGCTGAAGGAGCAGGAGGTTCCGATCCACGGAGTTGGCCTGCAGGCGCACTGGAATCTGGAGCTTCCTTCCATTGACCATATTCGGCAGGCGATTGAAAGATACGCGAGCCTTGGCTTGCAGCTCCATATTACGGAGCTGGATGTATCCGTTTTCCTGCATGAAGACCGCCGGACGGATCTGACTGAGCCAACAAGCGAAATGATGGAAAAGCAAGCGGAGCGGTACGAGCAATTTTTCTCCCTGTTCCGTGAATATAGCGCCAACGTGACGTCCGTAACCTTCTGGGGGGCATGCGACCGCTATACATGGCTCGACGGCTTCCCGGTTCGCGGACGCAAAAACTGGCCGTTCCTGTTTGACGGACAAGGACAACCCAAGGAATCGTTCTGGAAAGTAATTAAATAATGATGCAGGAGGCCTGGACGGTGGCGAAAACAATAGTAACCAACCCTATTATGTGGAGCGACGTGCCGGATGTTGATCCCATCCGGGTTGGGGATACGTATTATATGGTCAGCACGAGCATGCATTCCATGCCGGGTTGTCCCATTATGAAGTCCAAGGATTTGATGAACTGGGAAATTGCGGGGTATCTCTATGAAACCTTTGAGGACAATGACGCGCATAACCTGAGCAACGGCCGGCACATTTACAGCAAGGGCTCATGGGCTGCCAGCCTGAAGCATCATAACGGCCGTTTCTACGTTTGCTTCTCCAGCAACGACACGCAATCCTTTTACGTGTACACAACGGACAATATCGAGCAAGGGCCGTGGACGCGCAGCGTCATTCCGGGGCTGCGCCATGATCCCGCGCTGCTGTTTGACGGGGACCGGACTTACGTTTTTTATGGCAACGGAGACATTTACATAACGGAGCTGACATCCGACGCTTCGGCTGTAAAGGACGGGGGCATCAACCAGCTGCTGTTTCAAACGGAGAGCGAAGGAATCGGCCTCCGATGCGAGGGCTGTCATGCCTATAGCATCAACGGTTATTATTATCTGTTTTTCATTGAATGGCCGCGTACCGGTCATGGACGGCGCAGACAAATTTGCTATCGCTCGCGGGAGCTGCTGGGACCTTACGAGCGCAAGATCGTTTTGGACGACGATTTGGGCTACCGGAATAAAGGGGTGGCTCAAGGCGGCATTTTCGATACGCCGCAAAATGAATGGTACGCCATGCTTTTTCAGGATCATGACGCCGTTGGGCGCATACCGTGTCTGGTGCCGGTAGCTTGGCAGGAGGATTGGCCGGTCTTCGGGATTGACGGCAAGGTGCCGGAGCGCTTTGAGGTTAATTTGCCTCCCGCCCCGACAGGGCCGCTTGTCATCAGCGACGAGTTCAACTATTCAATAAACCGCCTTGCCTTGAACTGGCAGTGGAACCATAATCCCGACAACCGTTTTTGGTCCGTTACCGAACGTCCCGGCTTTTTGAGACTGACTGCGGGAAGCCTGGCGAGCAGTGTGCTTCAAGCGCGCAATACGTTGACCCAGCGGACGGAAGGTCCGGCATGCGAAGCCGCCGTCCGGCTGGATACGGCACTTATGAAGCCTGGCGACCATGCAGGGCTTGTTGCGCTGCAAAGCGGCTTTGGCACAATAGGAGTTAAAAAGGGCGAAAACGGCGAAGCGGCAATAACCATGTGCGTAAATGGAGGAGAAGGGGATGAAAAGGAGCTTGCCTCCGTTCCTTTAGACGCAGCAGTCGTGGATTTAAGGATTCATTTTAACTTTAAGGATAGCGCGGATATCGCCACCTTTTGGTATTCGGTCGACGGCAGTGAATGGCAAGCTTTGGGCGAAAAGCTGGAGATGAGATATACGCTGGACCACTTTATGGGCTACCGGATCGGACTGTTCCAATATGCAACAGCGGCCACAGGCGGAAGCGCCGACTTTCACTATTTCCGTTATTCAAAGCTATTGGGGGAATAAAGAGGGGGATTGGGCACTCAGCCTAATACGTGTCTGAAAACCCGCTACGCCCTAGAAAGTCCGCGGCTGAGGTTATTCATTCTTTATTTTGAACGGAGATGAGTGTTAATGGCATTGCTTCAAATCAGTTTTTTTTCCAAAAGTCTGAAGAGGGAAACAACGATTAATGCTTTGCTGCCGCTTGACGGGCCGCGTCCCGACGATGCGCCGCCTATCAAGGCGGTTTATTTGCTGCACGGCTATACCAGCAGCTATACCGAATGGCTTACCCATTCGCGTATTAGGGAGTTGTCGAACCGCTATCAGATCGCCGTTTTTATGCCATCCGGCGAAAATCATTTTTACCTGGATGATGTGGAAAGGGAAGCTCTGTATGGCGAATTTGTAGGCAAGGAGCTTGTCGAGTTTACGAGAAGGATGTTTCCAATCAGCCATCGGCGCGAGGATACGCTGATTGGCGGCTTGTCCATGGGCGGCTACGGCGCGCTTAGGAACGGCCTGTATTATGGGGATACCTTTGGCGGAATCATTGCTTTGTCATCTGCCCTGCTGCCTTATCATGTCGGAGATATCAAACCCGGCACCCACAATGGCATTGCGGGGTACAGCTATTACAGAGCCGTGTTCGGTGATTTGGACAACGTGCTGGGCAGCGACAAAGACCCGGAGGAGCTGATCCGGCAATTAAAGGCCAAGGACGCGCCTGTTCCGGATATTTATATGGCCTGCGGTACCGAGGATTTCCTGCTGGAAGTCAATCGGCGGCTAGGGCAATTCCTGAAGGATGAAGCCGTACATCATACGTACCGTGAATCACCCGGCAATCATAGCTGGGACTTCTGGAACGAAAAAATTGCCGATGCGCTGGAGTGGTTCAAGCAAGCTGCAGACTCGAAGCCAAACGAGCCGCAAGGCTAATGGCGCGGCGAAGACATCCTTTGGGGTGAAAATGCGCTCCAACTGATTTGCTGCCGGATAAAAACGGCATCCCTTAATGGCTTTTCGAGCCGCAGGGATGCCGTTTTTTTGCTGGATAAGAGTGGATTAGTTTTTCGGATGTTCAGACAGCCCTAGTTAACCGAAACAAGGCTCCATTGCTGATGATTGTCGCCGCGATACATATTTTGCTGGAGTTTAGCGCCATCCGCTGTGGAAGCTCCGGCAACCTCAACCGCCTTATTGCTGTTTACATTCAGGATGCTCCAGTACCCGTTGCTTAGCCGGATAAGCCTGAACTGCTGGGCCGTATTGGAAAAATCGGTCATAAGCTGAATGGCTTCGCCGTTATTTTTTGTTCCGTTTCGCACATCCATGACCTTGCCGTCATTGGAGCTGACGCTGGTCAGCTTGTAATAGTTTGAATAAGTGCCTTGGTCCGTCACAACCCATTGCTGCGCCGATGCGTTATTATCCGGCCATTGCTGAAGCTGCAGGTTGTTTGTGTTTTGTCCGCCCGGAACATCAATTGCTTTCCCCGTTGCGCGGTTTATAAGCTTGTAGGTGGAGCCTGAGGAAATGCCGTTCCATATGCCGTTCCACGGATTGAATTGAGCGCGCTCATAATACCATTCAAAAATAAACCGAGCCATGCCGTCCCTGGCCGCATTTCCGTCATACAGCAGCCCTGCCGTCGGGTCTGCAAACGAGCTTCTTGGTCCCGGCTGCAATAAAAACCCGTTCATATGAACCGCGATGCTGACATTTCCGGCAGCCGTAAATATAGCTTTTGTATTTTTTCCGAAGCCTTCATTGGAGCCGTTAAATAAGTTCCAATAGGAGGAATCGCCTGGAAGCGTTTTGAACCAGGTTGTTTCGGTAATGTTGATCGGGTAGTTGTCTGCGCAAGGTTTGATATTGGTATCCCATTGCTGCTGCAAGGTCGCGAAGTTGTCGCCTGCTCCGTAGCCCGGGTACCAGTGAACGGAGTAACCGATATTGTTCAGCGGGTCGGTCAGCGGATAGGTTGCACAAAGCTGGTAATATTGATCCCAGCCAAGTCCTGCTGCCCAAATCACATTATCAGCGCCTTTGCTGCGGATGGTCGAGATGAGTGAATTTTGAAAGTTTTTGAGCGAGTTCCAATACGCTGCGAAATTGGGCTGGGAGGGATGTCCGCCCCATACGCCGTTTACGTCCGAGAGGACAGGCTCGTTGATCAGCTCGAACATGACGTTGTCCGCGCTTTTAATTTCCGGCTGGCTGGCGAGATATCCCCAAATTTCATTGAATTTGGCAAGGTTGTCAGGCGTTGTCGCCCGATCGTTGGCCAGCGTGAAGTCCAGACCAAGCGTAACGTAAAGGCCTTTTGTTTTGGCATAGGCAATGTATGGAATAATGACGTTTTGCGTGACGGTTTTCAAGCCGTTGAAGTTGTAGGTGCCAGCGGCAACATCGCCCATATCTTCACGGTCGATAAACAGGCGGACCTGATTCATATACCAGCCGTGATTGTTTCCGTATTTGGGGGACGTGCTTGTGAAGGTGTCGGTAATATCTTTCAAATACGCCAGGGTGGCTGCGTGACGGTTACCCCCGTGCTGATTCAGATAATAGTTGCTGCTCTGATATGTCCAATACGCTCCGGAGGGCTGATGCCATCCGCTTAGCAAAACCGGCTGTCCGCTGCTGTTGACCAGCTGATTGCCGCTTACGTGCAGCTTGGACATCGGCATGCCCACCCATGCGTCGACCGGGGTTCCGGTTAACGTCATTGGCGACAACAACAGCGCCACAAGCAGCAAAAGCTTTACCGTCAGACTTCTTTTCAACCTCATCTTCATTACCAGCTCCTTTTTAATATTGGTTTTTATGTGTCATTCATGGAGTCCGCAGGTAAAGGAAAAGAGCAGCAGCTTGTCAGAAAGCAGGAAGGAAAAGCACATAATTGAAAGAGTAAGGGTGAATGGAAGTAAAATGTGGGGTAGTGTTTAAAATAGTTTTGTATGCGCTTTCATAAATGAGTTTACTATTTGGCAGAGGGAAGGGACAACCTGTCTGAATCTAGTTTAATGCCTGTTCAATTCTAGGTTAAATGTAATAATAAACCAGTAATTTTGTGTATAAATAGCCCAACCGACTGACAGAAGATAAAGCGTCAGCCACTAATTAAATCCTGCAGGGAAAAACAATTAGCGAAGAGGAGCTGGATCGTTATCGCAAGGGACAATTGCCCTTGCGGCATAAGCTGGCGGAGTTCCGCCGTTCACAAGGAATTGATCTCTGGATTTCACCCTCTCAAGGCGACGTTGCCCCGCCACATGGTGAACGTACGGGCTGGCCCGGCATGACGGCCATCTGGACCTATGCCGGTTTGCCGACCCTTAGCCTTCCCGGCGGGCAAGCGGAAGGAATGCCGCTTGGTTTTCAATGTATTGCGGAGTTTGGGCAGGATGAAATGCTGCTGCACCATGCTGTCCGAATCGCTCAGCTTCTCCAACAGAGCAGTTGAGGCGCAAATAAAAATAGTTGCAATAGCATTATATTTTTTGTTATACTCCTTTTGCATCGAATTAGTTGCAATGACATACTAATTTATTCAGGCATAAGGAGGGTTAAAATGGAACTGGACGAGAATAAAGGGAAGCCGCTTGTTTTTGAATCAGCAAATAAATATGTGTCAGCCATTTATCGGCATCTCCAAATTATTATTTCCGATGAGCTGGCTGAATTCAAAATAGGAAGCGGGCAATTTATATTTTTGCTGGAAATTGCGGAAAGGCAAGGGATTACGCAAAAAGCGTTAAGCGAGCTGCTGCTTATTGATAAAACAACGACCGCCAAAGCCATTAACAAATTGGAAGCGGAAGGATATGTCAAGCGCGTTCCCTCGCCCGAGGACCAGCGATGCAACCAGCTTTATCTGACGGAGGGCGGCAAAACAGTAGTGCCCGAGGTAAGGGAACGTTTATACAAGCTAATGCTGATGGGCCGCAAGGGCTTTAGCGACGAGGAGTATGAGCTGTTCCTGCTCCTGAGTAAACGAATGCTTCATAATATTCATGCGCTGGCGCTGCACAAAGAGGAGGAGAAAGCTAATGGATAAGGCTTCGGCCCCCTCTTTTGCTCCGGTTAATAAAGGCCCGCAAACGGCTAGCTCGCGTACCGGCAGCTCGAATATTGACAGCTCGCAGCCTGGAAAAAGCATTATCTATTTGCTGGGTTGTCTCCTGCTGTTTTCGGTTATGAATGTAAGTGTATTTAATATTGCATTGCCCGATATTTCAAGGGATCTTCAAATTTCCTCCTCGCTTGCGGGTTGGGTCAGTACAGGCTACGCCATGGTTTATGCAATTGGAGCCTTGCTATATGGCAAGCTTGCAGATATTTTTCCATTGAAGCGGCTGATGACAATAGGCATTATCATATTTGCCTTTGGGTCGATTATTGGCTTCCTGTCAGAAGGCTACATATGGCTATTGGCTGGCCGGATTGTGCAATCGGCGGGGGCTTCCTGCATTCCGGCGTTAGCTATGATGGTCCCGGCGCGTTATTTTGCGCCTGATAAGCGCGGAGCGGTAATGGGTTCGATCGCTTCCTTTATTGCGCTTTCTGCAGGCATTGGCCCCATTGTCGGCGGATTTGTAGCGGGCGAGCTTCATTGGAAATATTTATTTCTTTTATCCTTAGGGACCTTGGTTGTCCTTCCATTTCTTCGCCGTTCCTTGCCCACAGAAACACGCCGGTCAGGGCGGATTGATATCGTTGGCGCAGTGCTGCTTGCAGGCGCCGTTGCTTTATTGATGTTAACCATCACGAGCTTTGGCGCAATGACAGCTTTATTGTATGGTGCGTTCTGCATCATTTTGGCGGGCGGATTTATAGTGCGCACTCATCGTTCGAAGGAGCCATTTATTTCATTATCGTTATTTGCGAAAGGTCCGTTTCGTTATGCGATTTTGGCCATCTTTTTATCATCAGTGGCCGGGTTCAGCATGATGCTTGTTATTCCTCTTATGCTAAAGGCGTCGTTTGGACTAGGAGCGGACAAAATAGGACTGGTTTTGTTTCCGGCGGCAATTGCAGCAGCGTTTATGGGACGAATTGGCGGGCGCTGGACTGACCGCTTTGGCAGCATACCGATATTGCTGTTGGCTGCGTTGCTGATGATCGGCGGTTTTGTATTGCTTGCCGGGCTTTCGTGGATAGGAGCCTGGGTAGTGGCAATTGCATTAATTTTGCCCAATATTGGTTCTGTATTTATCCAATCCTCCATGTCGAAGCTTGTATCCCTGCTGCTGCCTCCTGCACAATTGGGTGCAGGAATGGGTGTTTTCAGCATGACCAACTTTTTGTCAGGAGCGATTGGCGGCGCAGTAGCAACAACGGCGCTGGATTGGGGCGCTGCCTTTCCGGCAGTGCTGCTGGCAATGGCGTGCGCCCTGCTCCTGCAGATGGCTGTTGTTCAGTTTGTGTTACGCGGAAAAGCAGCCGCGGCTGCCGCGTCATAGGGCTGCATTCCTATGATAGGGCTAGAATAAAAAAGCTATAAAACGATATAGTCTTAACCAATAAAACCTCCTAGTAAGAAGCGGAACTGCTTTTTACTAGGAGGTTTATTTGCGAAAAAATTCCATATTGTAGTATAATGTATGTTGAAACTTCCAAAAGGTAAATCGTTTATTGGCTGATAGTTTCAATATGCTATATTAATTCAACTTAAGAATCGGCAGAAAAAGGACAGAGTGGGAATGGTTCTGGAGAAAAGCCTATGCTTACGTAGCAACGTTCTTCCAGAACGTTTAAAGCGTTCGCTTGTGTTTCTGAATTTCACCATTAACCGATATGTAATCAAGAAATTTGGAAACAATTGCGATCGGAAGAACCATTTCCACGGCGGACTCCTGCTGATAATCATTAGTTGAACTTATATAGAGGAGGTTAAAATGAAGCGTATACTCATCGTATTATTTAGTTGTCTAATCTTAACTTTTGTGTTGGCAAGCTGTGCGAATCGATCGGAAGACCAGAGCTCTATATTTGAATTTTCCCATAATAATCAGAAATTTGAAATCATTTCTCTTTATGAGGAGGTGCTGCAGTACACAGCCCAAATAAAAAGTGATTCTTCGCTCGATAACAAGGTCGTATATAATGAAAAGGTGATTATGCCGTTTTATAATCTGGCCAAGGGTAAAAAATTGGAGGTAGACGGCTATCATCCATTTTTTGCGCCAACACTGCTGGAGCAACGATTAGAGGACAACACAAATGAATTGCTCCGCAATCAAAAACAGATTAATGAGCTCATACAGAAAGCAATCGTGACCTCCGCAGAATGGATATCAGGCGGGGACAAGACTATTTTTGTTCTGCCCTTTAACCCGGATCAACCATCTATAATTAATGATATGGAAGGTGTATCTGGAGGGACGTTAAACGAAAATGTAATCTTGCTGCTGCTTGATCCTTCCTTTTCCGAGGAGGCGCTGAAATACACGGTGGCGCATGAATATAATCATGCGATTGCTATGGAAAGCGGCGGAAGGGATTATTCCATATTATCGTTTGTTATAATGGAGGGGAAAGCCGATTCATTTGCAGGAATCCTTTATCCCGAAAAAAAGGTGGCTTGGCTGGAGCCTATGTCAGCTGAAGCCGAACAAATCGTTTTGGATGAAATAAAAGGCCATCGCGGTTCTCCTACTGCCGTACTATTTGGCGATTTGTTTGATGGAAACTATAATAATGGTATTCCGAGATGGGCGAACTATAAAATAGGCTATACCATTATGCAAAGCTTCCTGACAAATAATCCCGACATGACCATAGACGAATGGACAAGACTCCACTATACGGAAATTGTTCAAGGCAGTCAGTACGGCGACTTTCTGCAGTAACGCCATGTGACGTTTGGCAGGGAGTATAATATAGATAGCCTTGCAATCGCTCCATCAACAAGAGGACAGGAGACGAACATCATCCTCATGCTGAGTTACTTTAAGGAAGATGGCGAACATCTTTATTTGGCGCAAAGTGAAGACGGTTTTCAAGAGCATTATTATAGCGCTTATCGGTCAACAGATCTGAAGTCCTGGAAGAATATCGGGGATCAGGTGAAGCTGCCAAAAGGAATAAGGCATGGCGCAGTGTTTTCTATGTAATTATCTATTAAAAGCGGGGCTGTCTTAAAAGTCAAGCGGAACGAATAATGATTCAGCAGAGAGGACCGGAGGGGAAAGGGTGTCTTCGGTTTTGCTGAATCATCAGTCACCGTAACAGACTTTTTGGAAAGCCCCGTTTTGATTTGTGCAGATATGATAACCGGTTGACATATCGTATGTTAACCGGTTATCATATTGATGAAAGCAAAATGTATGCGCTTTCTAATAGGTTAAAGGGGGAAATTCAGTGAATTTCAAAAAAAATGTAGTTTTGGGTATTTGTATGCTTCTGGTATTCTCTGTGTTGGCCGCATGCTCTAATGCTAATACCTCAAACCCGCCGGCAAGTAATGCAGGGGGAAGCGAGGAAGGGCAAGGCAGTGCAAAGAAAGATGTTAAGCTGACCTTTTTCAACACTTCGGCAGAAGTTAACACGGTGTTTGAAGAGCTCTTTAAAAGCTATCACGAACTAAATCCGAATGTCACCATCGAGCTGATTCCAACTCCTATTGGCGGCGCACAGCTTGAGAAATTTCAATCTTTGCTGGCATCGAACAGCCCTGCAACTATTGCAAACCTGGATGCCGGCACGATTCTGCAATTTAAAGACAAGTTTCTAGATCTGGAGGCAGACAAAGCCAAGTATGAAGCGCTGACCAAACCGGGTGCGATTGACGGCGCTTTATTGGATGGCAAGTTTCTTGGCATACCTTGGACAGCTCAAGGTTATGGACTGCTCTACAACAAACGAGTTGTGGAAGAGGCGATTGGCGGTACGTTTGACCCGGCTTCAATAAAAACACGTGATGATTTGGCAGCCTTGTTCGCCAAGATCGAAGCAGCAGGAACAGCGCCTGTCATGCTGCATGGCGCAGACTGGTCGCTGGGCGCTCACTACCTGGGATTAACTTACTCTCTTCAATCAGAAAGTGTAGATAGCAATCGCGCTTTTGTTGAGGAGCTGAAGAATGGAAATGTTAAATTGTCTGAAAATCCTCAATTCACTGGTTTGATGGATACATTTGATTTGCTTATTAAATACAACGCAAGGAAAAAAGATCCGCTTGTTGCAGATTACAACAAGGATAGCGCTGACTTTGCCAACGGAAACGCTGCCTTCTATTTTATGGGCGACTGGACCTGGGCTGTTATCGGCGGACTTGAAGGCCGAGATCAGGAGTTTGGCATTATTCCCGTACCTGTGAGCAACAATGCATCTGATTATGGCAATGCACAAGTGGCTTATAGTGAGCCTAAATTGCTTGCGATTGATAATTCAGGTTCGACTCCCGAGCAGCAAGAAGCAGCCAAGGCCTTCCTGGAATGGCTGGTAACGAGTGAAAAGGGACAAACGGCAATTGTGTCTGAGATGGGACTATCTATGCCGTATAAGGAGGTTGCTGTTCAGGGAAGCAACATCATTTCGGAAGCCGTAACACAATATGTAGATAATGGTAATGCTATGAATATCGGCGTTATTAATTATCTGCCACAGGACTATTGGGCCAAGACGGGCGCATCCATGCAGAAATATTTGGTAGGAAAAATCGATCGTCAAGGCCTTGTGGATGAGATTGAAGCATATTGGAAGTCCTATGCTGGCAAATAACTAGCTTGTAATGATTTTGTTGTCGTGACAACCGCTGCACGCACATGGTGCCAAGCGGTTGTCACAACATTTGATGGAAGATGACGTTGTATGAAAAGGGGCAGCAGAGTGATGAAAAAGAATACTCTTAAAAATGTAGGGACATTTCTGTTGTTCGGAGGCCCATCCACATTTGCGTTTACGGCAGTTGTTCTTATTCCTTTTATTGTTGGTCTCTATTTGACCTTTACCAACTGGGATGTTGCAACGAATGATGGCAGCCTTATTGGGTTTTCCAATTACGTAGATGTATTTCATGATAAAATTTATTTGGGGCAGCTGTGGTTTACCATTAAATATGTTTTTTTCACCGTCCTCATTTCTAATCTGATCGCCTTTTTTGTTGCATTAGCTCTAACGAGCGGGATTAAGGGCGAGCAATGGATTCGTACTGGATTTTTTACGCCTAACCTCATTGGAGGAATTGTACTGGGTTACTTGTGGCAGATGCTTTTTTCACAGGTATTGCCTTACCTGGGAGAAAAGTATGGATGGACCTTGTTTGAAACGTCCTGGCTAACCAGCACGGGCAGTGCCTTCTGGGCGCTTGTTATTGCGACATCGTGGCAGCTTGTAGGCTATTTAATGATTATTTATATTGCAGGATTTTCGGGAGTTCCACATGATGTACTGGAAGCCGCGAGTATTGATGGCGCCAAAAGATCAACAATTGTCAAAAAAGTTATTTTGCCGCTCTCCGTTCCAGCTATCGTCATTTGTATCTTTATCTCGATTTCACGTGCGTTCTTGACCTACGACATTAACCTGGCGTTAACCAAGGGCGGACCGTTTAATTCTACCGAGCTTGCTTCCTATCACATTGTCAAAAAGGCATTTTTGTCCAACCAATATGGTATTGGTCAGGCGGAGGCCGTGGTGTTGTTTGCGGTCGTTGCTATTGTGGCCCTCACCCAGTCTTATCTTCTTAAGAAAATGGAGGTGGAATCGTAATGGTAGAAAGACAATCATGGATTAAATCCATTTCTCTTTATTTGCTTCTCCTTGCATTCCTGTTTCCGTTTCTTTTGATTGTGATGAACTCCTTTAAGAAAACGCAATATTTTGTTGATAATCCATTAGCTTTTCCAACCAGCTTTAGCTTTGATAATTATATAAGCGCCTTTAAAAGCATGCAGTTCCCTCAAGCCTTTGTTAATTCTCTGCTCATTACCGTTATTTCCGTTTTGATTATTATTCTGTTTTCATCCATGACAGGGTATCTGCTGGTTCGTTTCAAATGGAAGGTAAATAACGTTTTATTTTATGTCATGCTGGCTTCGATGACGATTCCGTTTCAGGTCATTATGATTCCTCTTGTCATGATTTATGGCAATATGGGTCTGTTAAACACAAAAACAATTCTATTGTTTATGTATACAGGTTTTGGGATTCCGTTTGGCGTCTTTACGTTTCATGGATTCATTAAAGGAGTTCCATATGAATTGGAGGAATCGGCGTTTATTGAGGGCAGCTCACGATTCAATACATTTTTTCGAATTATTTTGCCGCTGTTAAAGCCAGTCATTGTCACGCTTGTTGTATTGGATGTGTTATGGATTTGGAATGATTATTTGCTGCCAAGTCTTGTATTGCTTTCGCCGGAGCATCGTACTCTTCCATTGTCGACATTTGCATTTTTCAGTTCATATTCCGTAGATTATTCTCCCTTGATGGCCGGATTAATTATGACCATTATTCCAGTGCTTGTGTTATACCTTTTCCTGCAAAAGCAAATTATTAAAGGGATTACGGAAGGTGCGCTTAAATAAGTGAATCAGCTGAAAAAGTTGGCATTCTAGTTTATACTTGGCTGATATCTGTATGTCTTTCCGAAATATAAATGAATGATCTAACTACCTTTCCAGATGAAAATGAGAGGGAGGATTATGCAAGGAGGATAAATAATGGCTATAACGATAAAAGATATTGCGGAGAAGGTAGGTGTGTCCGTTACAACGGTTTCCCGCGTATTAAACAACAGAGGGTATCTGAGCGACAGCCTTAAGACAAGAGTGCATCAAGCGATGGAGGAGCTTAATTACCAGCCGAATGAGCTCGCAAGGTCTTTATCCCGAAGCAAGTCTAATGTTATCGGTCTTATTATTCCGGATATTTCCCATCCCTTTTTTGCAGAGCTAACAAAGCATATCGAGTATTACGCATACAAGAAAGGCTATAAGCTAATGCTCTGTAATTCCTTGCTGGACAAGGATAAGGAGCGAGAATATATTGATTTGCTTAGAGCTAGCCAGGTGGATGGCATTATAATGGGAAGCCATACAATGAGCGTTAATGATTATATGTCTATTAAGTTGCCTCTTATAACGATTGATCGAAAAATATCCTCTACCATTCCTTGTATTTCATCTGATAATTACAGGGGTGGTGAAATGGCGACCCAATTGCTGTTTCAAAAAAAATGCAAAAAAATTGCGTATCTTAGCGGCAATCTGCGCCTGAATATGCTAGCGAAGCAGCGATATGATGCCTTCGTCGATTTAGTGACCCTTGAAAAGGTGGAGCATGTAATCAAGCAAACCAATTTGAACGGATTTAATTATAAGGAATATGAGGAACTGGTGGCGGAGCTCTTTAGCGAGCATCCCGATATAGATGGTGTATTTGCCAGCAGCGATATGCTTGCTCTTCAAGTCATCAGGGAATGCAGACGAAGGGGAAAAAAAGTGCCTGGTCAGGTTAAAGTGGTCGGTTATGACGGTATTTTGATAAGCGAAATGGATGAGCTGACTACAATAAGGCAGCCAATCAAAGAAATGGGCAAGCTTTCTGTTCAATATTTGGCAGACCTGATTGAGGGACAGAACCCGCCGTTGGATACCATTCTTCCTGTGCAATTAGTAGAGAGAAGCACAACATAAATGATGAAATCTATGTTCCGGGAGGAACCCGAGTGTTTGAATTTAATGAATCGCTGCATTTTGAGAAAAAAAAGTATGATCTATTGACGGCAGGCGAACTGCTTGTTGATTTGATCGCTGAGAATTATGACGGGAATGACCAAGAGAGTGCATATCGCAAGTATTTTGGCGGTGCGCCCGCGAATATTGCCATGAACACCAGAAAACTGGGGATACAATCACAAATTGCCGCAGCTGTAGGAAGAGATCATCTGGGCGACTCCTTGATCCAGCGCTTAATGAACGAAGGCATCGAACCCGAGCTCGTAGAAAGAGTGGACGCTGCGACCAGTATGGTTCTGCTGACAAAAAGCAAGGCAAGCCCAATTCCGATTTTTTATAGAAGCGCGGATTACCAGCTTGTTATGACCCAAGGGCTAAAGAATACGCTTCTTCAATCCAAAATATTTCATTTTTCCTCGTGGCCTATCTCGATGCAGCCTGCCAGAGAAACAATAGAGCAGGCACTTGATATGGCTGCCAAGCATAACATCCTGGTTGGCTTTGATCCCAATTACCACCCTATGTTATGGACAAAAGGCGAGGATGGCAGGGCATACATCAAAAGCATTATAGGCAAAGTGGATATCGTGAAGCCTTCAGATGATGATGCAGAACGACTGTTTGGGGCGGATTCTCCTCTCAATCAAATTGATAAGTTTTTGAGCTTAGGCGCAAAGCTGGTCATTATGACTTTGGGCAAAGATGGCGCTATAGTATCCAATGGACGGGAAAGGCTTGTTTTGCCAACAATGGCCACCGAGGTTGAGGATACGACAGGAGCCGGCGATGCGTTCTGGTCCGGATTTTATTCGGCTTTGGTACAGGGCTATCCTCTGAAAGAGTCACTGAATCTTGGCTTTGCCGTAAGCGCATTTAAGCTTAAACATACGGGGGCTGTTGTAGACCTTCCGATATTAGATAACATCAAAAAAATATATGGTATTTAGGAGGCTGCTGGAATGGGATTGAAAAACCAAGTTCAATTAATCACATACCCTGACTCTCTTGGTGGAGATCTCAAGTCTCTTCTTCATGTTATGGATTATTACTTTGGTGATATATTCAAGGGCGGGGTACATATCCTGCCGCCATTTCCCTCTTCCGGAGATCGGGGCTTTGCGCCCTTGACCTACCTTGAGATAGAGCCTGAATTTGGCACATGGGAAGATTTAAAAGCAATCGGGTCCAAATATGATGTTTTGGTTGACTTAATGGTAAACCACATCTCTCAACGTTCTCCTTATTTTCAGGATTTTTTGGCTAAGGGGCGGGAATCGGAATATGCGGATCTTTTTATTACATTAGATAAGCTCTGGCCGGACGGGCAGCCCCAGCAAGGTGATATCGATAAGATGTTTTTACGACGCCCGCTTCCGTACTCGACCTTTACAATCGAAGAAACAGGGAAGCAAGAAACGGTGTGGACAACTTTTGGCAAAACAGATCCTTCGGAACAAATTGATCTGGATATTCATTCCGATAAAGTCAAGGAGCTTTTAACCGCATTTTTTACCAACTTTAAAAATAACAATGTAAAAATTGTACGCCTGGATGCCGTTGGTTATGTGATTAAAAAGCTGGGCACCAGTTGTTTCTTTGTTGAGCCTGACATCTATCCGTTTCTTGACTGGGTGATGGAGATGGCGAAGTCAATGGAAATTGAGCTTTTACCAGAAGTGCATGCTCATTATACAACGCAATATAAGCTCGCTGAACGCGGCTTTTGGATATATGACTTCATCTTGCCTTATCGAATCCTTGATACCTTAGTGAACAAAAATAGCAAAGAGCTTCTGTATTATTTGAAAACTCGTCCACATAACCAGTTTACGATGCTGGATTGCCATGACGGCATCCCGGTCAAACCGGATCTGGACGGGCTGATTAATACCAAAAAAGCGAAGCAATTAACTGACCTTTGTGTAGAGCGGGGAGCCAATCTCAGCTTGATTCTGTCCGATGATCATAAATCGGATGATGGCTTTGACGTTCATCAAATCAGATGCACCTATTATTCGGCGCTGAATCACAATGACGATGACTATTTGGCTGCGCGAGCTATTCAGTTTTTCACACCTGGGATTCCCCAAGTTTATTACGTCGGATTGCTGGCTGGTGAAAACGACTTCCAAGCTGTGAAAAAAAATGGAGACGGAAGAGAAATTAATAGACATAACTACAGCTTTGAAGAAATTGAACAATCGCTGGAGAAAGCAGTGGTTAAACGTCTATTGAAATTGATCGCGTTCCGTAACGAGCACATTGCTTTTCAGGGACGCTTTGAAGTGGTGGCTTCTGATGACGATGAGGTGAAGCTGATCTGGCGCAAGGACGAGCAATATTGCCTGTTGTTTATTAACCTGAAATCATCAATCTCTATGATTACTTACACGGATATGAACGGGAATGTCGATAGCTTTTTGATTTAATAAAAGAAGGACAGATATCATCAGTCGAACTGGGACTGTCCGAAAAGTCTGTAACGGTGAATCATTATTCAGCGAAACCGGTTCCTCCCGGTTCCCTTTGCTGAATAGTAATTATTCGTTCTACTTGACTTTTCGGACAGCCCCGTTTTTTTATTGGAATGACCCGCGAAACTTGTTTAGAACACAAGCTTTGAGTATTCTATAAATGACCTTCCATGGGAATAGGATCTGGTTTGCGGAGTGATATATATCTTGTTTTCAATAAAAAGTAAGCTGGAAAGAGGCGATGAGAGATGTCGCTAGAGCAGCATAGAGGCACCTACGGATTCCGCTTTGCCGAGCAGCCCGGCCTCCCTCTTTGCGGTTTGTTTGCGATCGGCTTTGAACAGGAACGCAGTCATACATACAATTGGAATGGCCTAACGAGAAGCGACGGACCGCTTCTGTTATTTCAGTATACGCTGGAGGGCTGCGGCGAGCTGGAGGTAGAGGGTAGACATTACCGGATGGAGCGCGGACAAGCCTTTCTTGTTGAAATACCCGGAGCTCATCGCTATTGGCTGCCGGACGATACGGAAGAGTGGGAGTTTCTATATATATTGCTGAGGCCTCACCCCGTTATGGGCATATGGGAGGAGATCAAGGACAGAATTGGCGAAACCCCCTTTTTGCCGCTAGGAAGCGGGCCGATTGCAGCTTTGAACGACATTTATCGGGAAGCGCTTACAGGAAAAATCACGGACCTCTACACGGCATCTGCGCATACCTACCGTTTTATGATGGAGCTTGCCCGGTTTTCATTGAACAAAGGAGCATCAGGGGCCGCATGGCCGCCAACCGTTAAAGCCGCGGTTCAATATATGGAGAGCAACTACAGCGGGATGGTGGGACAGGAGCAGCTCGCGCAGGAGCTTGGCGTGTCCAAATATCATTTTTTGCGTACCTTTGCTGCGTTTACGGGAATGACTCCGGGCGAATATTTAAGCCGGGTCCGCATTGAAAAAGCGATATCGCTGCTGCGGCAAAGCAATCTCAGCATTGATGAGGTGGCCGCTTCGGTCGGGTATTCCAGCGGCAGCTATTTCATTAAGGTGTTTCGCAAGCTGACGGGCCAGACGCCGGCCCGTTTCCGCTCGTCGAGAGAGCTTCCTTACAGCAGGCTTTTTTTTGATTAGAAAGCGGCGCGGAAAAGTGATATGCGATACAGCAATTTAGTGCTATTCATGAGAAAAAATTACGGTGGAATAGCCTTTTTTAAGGATATATGATTAGGGTATATCTGCAATAAATGACTATTCAACGTACATAGGGAGGTTTTTTTCATGAATCATCATCAGTTTGCTCCTACTCCGCCGCTTGGCTGGAATAGCTGGGACTGCTACGGGGCCAGCGTGACGGAGTCCGAGGTTCGCGGCAATGCCGATTATATGGCTCAAAACCTGAAGGAGCACGGCTGGGAATATATTGTCGTTGATATTCAATGGTCCGAGCCGGGAGCGGTTTCAGATGCCTATCGGCCATTCGTCCGGCTGGAGATGGATGATTATTCCCGGTTGATTCCTGCAGTAAACCGCTTTCCATCGGCTGAGGGCGGTCAGGGCTTTAAGCCGCTTGGCGATTACATCCATGGACTTGGCCTGAAGTTTGGCATTCACATTATGCGGGGTATTCCGCGTCAAGCCGTTCATGACAATACGCCGATTAAAGGAACGAACCGGACCGCGCGCGATATCGCGCATACCTGCTCCTTCTGCGGCTGGAATACGGATATGTACGGTGTAGACGCCTTCAAGGCAGGCGCTCAGGACTATTACAACTCGTTATTTGAAATGTATGCGGAATGGGGCGTCGATTACATCAAGGTTGATGATATAGCGGATTCCTGGCTGCATGGCGGAACGCATCTGGGCGAAATTGAACTGATCCGAAAAGCAATAGATCATGCCGGACGGCCCATGGTGCTCAGCTTGTCGCCGGGACCTGCTCCCATCAAGCATGCAGACTTTTTTGAGGCCAACGCCAACCTGTGGAGAATGACGGACGACTTCTGGGACAAATGGCCGCTTCTGTTGGACATGTTCGACCGGTGCGAAACATGGGAGGGCAGGCCAAAGCCAGGGTGCTGGCCGGATTGCGACATGCTTCCGCTTGGACGAATCGGCGTTCGGAGTCATTCCGGAGACCGCTGGACCCGATTTACCAAGGATGAGCAGCTTACGATGATGACGTTGTGGAGCATTTTCCGTTCACCGCTGATGTTTGGCGGAGAAATGCGCGACAATGACGAGTGGACGCTGTCGCTTTTGACCAATAAGGATGTGCTTCACATGCATCGCTATAGCTCCGGGGCGAGAAAGGTCAGCCGCGCGGAGGGCAAGGTCGTATGGACGGCGCAAGGGCCGGACGGCGAAGTGTACGCTGCGTTGTTTAATACAAATGACGAGCCGGGAGAAGTGACGGTTTCGCTGTCGGAGCTGGGCCTTGCCGGAACGGCCGGCGTTGAAACCAAGGAATTGTGGAGCGGAGCATCCGAGAAGATCGCAGGCGGCAAGCTGCAAGCAACTGTGCCGCCGCATGGAGCAGCCTTGTATCGTTTGGGCTGATAACGTGCTCTAATAAGAAACGGCCGCTGGCTGCAGTGACTGCGCCTTGTTTTAGCCCGAAGGCTGAGCAAGGCGCTTTTTACACCACGCGTTCATCATCCATTCCATAATAGAGATTTCCATAATTGAGAAGAAGGGATGAAATATAATGTCGACGAATGAGTTCAAGCAGGGCCATATTCTTTGTTATACACGCTTGCCGCAAGAGGAATTGATATATGCGCCAAAGCTGGCGTACAGCATGCATCTGGCATATAGCGAGGACGGCTGTGCTTTCCGGGCGCTTAACAACAACTCCGGCGTATTTTTTGCCAAGGCCACGGACAACGCCAATGGCACGCTTACTGCTAAAAGCTTGAAGCAGCCTTTTCTGTTTGCGATGAAGGAAGGCGGCTTTGGCGTATTGGCAATCCGTACGGAAGCGGATGGCGCAAATGACGAGTCAAGCAAAGGCAGCGTTCTTTTGGCCGTTACGCAGGATTTGCTTCAGTATCGGGAAATCGGCCTTCTGAATTTAAAAGGCAATGCTTTTGTACAGGATGTGGCCTGTCGTTACAGCGAGGAGCATAACGGATACGTGATCATATGGACGGATGAATCGGGTAATAGTTATGAAAATATTATTGGGGATATGTTGGGGTTGTCCGAAGTTTCGGAGCCCGTACCGGCGAAAACTTCGGCTCTGAGCCCCGTTTCGGCGGAGATTGAAGGGATTCAAGCACGGAATTTTATAGCCGTGCCGAAGGAGCTCGCTGATCGTGTTGTCAGTAAGCTGACCTCGCCTCATCACACAGAAAGCCAAGGGCCGGGAGCGATTACGGTTTCCGGCAAGGAGCAGCTGCGTAAGGTAAAGGCCATAGCTTTATATAGCGACGGCACGTCTTCGCCGAAGGATGTGGATTGGGATTTGGAAGGCTTGGACTGGTCAGGCGAAGGAACCTATGAAATAAAGGGAACGCTGCGCCAGACGTTTTTTGACTTTCCTTTTGCATCCCATCGGGCCGATCCCAACATTGCCAGATGGAAGGGCAAGTATTATTTTATAGCTACAAACGATGCCGACGGGCAAAAATCCTTCTCCGTTCGCGAGGCCGAAACCTTGGATGAGCTTGTTTCTGCTCCAGAGGTGCAAATTCTGGATTCGGAAACCTATAGTCATATCGGCGGATTGTTATGGGCCCCGGAATTCCATATTATAGAAGATGAGCTGTATATTTTTCATGCGGCGACGCCAAAGGAGTTTTTTGAAGAGGAAGCCCATGTCATGAAGCTGAAAAAAGACGGGAATCCGTTAAACGCCGGAGACTGGTCGGAGCCGAGGCGCGTGGTGCGGATGGACGGCTCGGACCTGTGCGAAGCGGGAAAAACGATATCCCTGGATATGACGGTTATCCATTGGGAAGGCGACATCTATGCGGCATGGTCGGAGCGCCAGTTCCTCCCGGACGATCTCGGAGCATGGCTATATCTGGCCAAGCTGGATACAAAGGAGCCGTGGAGGCTGGCAAGCGAACCTATTCTCCTCTCCAAGCCGGATTATGGCTGGGCCAACAACAAAACCTTTGTGGATGAAGGACCTTTTCCTCTGTATGGAGAACACAAGCTGTTCCTGACCTTTTCCAGCGCGGCGACGGATGCCACTTATTGCGTGGGACTGCTCACAATCGAAAATGGCGCCGATATGCTGAATCCCGCCAACTGGGTTAAAGGCAACTATCCGCTGCTCACCTCACGGAATGTGCCGGGAGAATTCGGACCGGGGCATAACTCCTATGTTACGGATGATGACGGAGTGGTTTGGAATGTGTACCATGCCAAAGCAGGCTTGGACGCTCCGCGCAGCTCTGGGCTGCGGCGAGTTCATTTTGATGCAGAGGGATATCCTGTCCTTGACATGACGCCGGAGCGTGATTTAAACAAAGAGCTGGCCGAGGTTACCGCCACGGTTACCATTAAGCCGGACTATCGGTAAAAACAGGCCGATACTTACTGTACTTTTATACTTACTTACCTGCTCCAGACAGCAAACGGGGAGGTATACGGATGAAAGTCGTTGAAGGATCTATGTTGGTATTGAGTGACGAAGATATTTCAGCTTTTTATTGTTACCGCGACCGGGACGGATGGGATTATCGGGATTCGTTTCAATTCCAGCTGAGGCTTCAGAAGTAGCGGACAAAAAGCAAACTTGGAGGAATGCCAAATAATCGGAGTTCCTCGTGTTTGCTTTTTTTTGGGCGTGTCTGAAAACTCGCTGTTTCCACACGGAGGATTCAGACACGCCCTAGATGGCAGAATAATTTCCACATTGTTAATTCTCTAACGGATAAAGCCAAGCAGCTCACGGTTGAAGTCTTCTCGCTGGTCGTAGAATAAACCGTGCCCGCTTTCCTCCATCGGCACTAGCTTGGAGTGGGCGATGCCCTGGTTTTGGGCAAGCGCCAGCGGGTAGAGGCATACCTGATCGTGAATGCCATGCAGAATCAGCGTTGGCACCCGGATTTGCCCCAAATCCTGAAATAGCTGCTCGGAAATCCAAGAATGCGCAATAGCTATGGTTGACCAGCTGGCCGCCTGAAGGCCTAATTGGAAAAACCATTCCGAAAAAGGAGCAGTAACCTTTTTGTAAAAGAGCTTTTCGCCAAAATCCCATAACATCTGCGGCCTATCGGCATGAGCGGCATTAATAATTTCCTCCACATCGCTTAGCTTTAATCCATAGGGAAAGTTGGGGCGCTGGATAAGGCTTGGCGCCGCAGCCGCAAAAAGAGCCAGCTTGGAGACGCCATGTCCTTGATGCCGCGCCATATAGCGTATCGCAACGGCTCCGCCTGTGGAATGGCCGGAAAGAGTAATGCCCCGCAAGCCTAAAGCATCGATAACTCCTCTGACGTCATCGGCGAGCGTGTTATAGTCATATCCCCACACTGGTTTGTCGGACAGGCCGTACCCCCTCATATCGATGCCGATACACCGAATGCCTGCTCCAAGCAGGGCATTGTATTGGTACTCAAACATCCTGTGATTAGCAGGCCAGCCATGAATAAATAAAATCGGATTACGGCCTCCCGGGTTTATATCGTTAACGTAAATCCTCACATCCGGCGCTACTCTGACCCAATATTCCACAGCCAATCCCTCCTCAATGGTTGATACCGATTCCTATTTGCTGCACACGCACAACTTACTGACGCACACAACTACTCCACTTACTCCACTTGCTCAACCTACTGAATGCCATACAGCACACACTCCACTTACTCAAACTGACTTAGCTCACTGAACGCATATAGCACACTCTTCTTACTCCAACTTACTCAAATCACTTAGCGGACATAACTACTCTAATTACTGAACTCACTCAACTGGCTGAATTTATTGAACACATAAGTATTCCACTTACACAACGCCCTCAACTGACTGGACTGCTGGACGCACACAGTTCACTCCACTTATTCAAAACTTGCTCATTTGTTTTTGTTTCTTCTACATATACTTACTACTTACTCATACTCGCTCCGAGCTATGCAAATTGCTTTCCATATATCATTTATATCTTGCCGGAGTGTGGAACATGTGTGTTTTATTGGTTACCCTGGCACATTGCTCTTGGCCTGCCAGAGTGCCAGACAAAAAAGAGGTTTCCCGTAACCTGCCAGACAAAAAAAGAGGTTTCCCGGAAACTGTCAGGCAAAAAAAAGAGGCCTTCCGGACAAAAATGTCCGTTAGACCTCAAAAATTAAGTAATACCATATTCTAGTGGACGCGGATGACCGTTACAGGTCAAAAATCATAGAAAATTTAACGAAAATCATCTACAACGGCCATTTTTGTCCACTAGCTATACGAATTCCACGTTTATTCGACTCTGACGGCCATTTGTGACCGTTATAAAGAATCAGCTAGCAAGCAGTACTTCATTTGCACAGTCCTTGCGATGGCGCACCTATTGCGCGGCACTGCATAGTCCTTGTGATGGCGCACCCCATTGGGCGGCCATTGCATGGCACAGGCATAGCCATCTGCATGAGCGCGCGCCTCACGGGGCGTATTAAGCCTGTGCAGGCCGGCTGAGCAGGCGGATGCCGTTAACCGGCAAAGCCAGCTTGGTTACTCCGGCTTCGCCGCTTTCCAGATCGGTGTATACAGCGCCGTCCAGCTCCAGCTCGGCAGCCTGGCCGCTGAAGTTCATAACGAACAGGTAGTCGTGTTCGCCATCGGTGCGCACCTGCGCGGTTACGCCTGCAGGAAGCTCGCTGTCGAGGGCCTTGTACACGCCGGTTTCGGCAAACAGGCTGCTATAGAAGTCCAGCAGGAAATCCGCGCCAAGGCGGGTTGCCATATGGTATGCGCGGCCTTTGCCCAAGCTGTTAACCGTCAAAGCTGGACGTCCGGCGTAGAAATCGTCAGTGTAAACGCCTAGCGACTCCGCGCCTTCGAGATGGACCAGCTCGCAAAGCTCGCGTGCTTCATAGGTCCCTTTGAGGCCCAGACGGTTGCCGCCCTCAAGCGCCAGTCCGTTGCGCTCGTAATCAAACAGGCCATCGATTTCCTCGGCCCAGATGCCAAGCGTCTTGCGAAGCGGGCCAGGGAAGCCGCCCAGGTGAGCATTGTCGGTTTCACCAACGATGCCGGACCAATAAGTCGTCACTAATGTGCCTCCTTTTTTCACAAACTGCTCCAGCTTTTTGCCTGTTTCTTCGCTGCACAGATACAGCATCGGGGCAACAATCAGCTTGTAGCCGTCGAAGGAATCCTCGGAGCCGATAATATCGACGGGAACCCCTTGCTCCCAGAACGCGCGATGATGAGCGTAAACGGTGGATTCATAGCCGATGCCGCAGTTGCGCGGTCCTTGGGAGTCCTTGACAGCCCAACGGTTATCCCAATCAAAAATGATAGCCGCCTCCGAAGGCGTATCCGTACCAACCAATTGAGGCAGGCTGGACAACGTGCGGCCAAGCTCTGCTACATCCTGGAAAACGCGGGTGTTTTCATGGCCTGCATGGTCAACGACCGCGCCATGCAGCTTTTCGCTGGAGCCCCTACTTTTCCGCCATTGGAAATACTGCACGGAATCCGCGCCATGGGCAACGGCCTGCAGCGAGGAAAGCTTGTGCATGCCCGGCTGCTTCAGCTTGCTTGCGGCTTGCCAGTTTGTGCTGCTTGGCGTGCTTTCCATCAGGACAAAAGGTTTCTTTTGCAGCGAGCGGTACAGGTCATGATAGAAGGCAACCATTGCCGCTTGCTGGCTGTCGTCCTTCTGGTCATGCCAGGTCGGATAAGAATCCCACGAGATAACGTCCAGCGCTTTTGCCATTTTGCGATAATCCAGTCCATCAATTGCGTGCATATTTGTTGTTACAGGCAATTCCGGGTTGGCATCGCGAACGGCAGCAACCTCCACGTTGATGTAATCGATGATTTGCTCCGAAACGAAACGGCGCCAGTCCAGATTGTGGCCGTGCACGGCGTTTTCGCCATGCGGAGCGGGAGATTCTACCTGGCTCCAATCGGTGTAGGTATGCGCCCAGAAATGCGTCCACCAGGCATGGTTCAGCTCATCCAGCGTTTTGTATTTGTTTTTGACCCAAGCGCGGAAAGCGTCCTGACAAAGATCGCAATGGCAGTCGCCGCCGAATTCATTGGAGATATGCCAGCCGATGACGGCAGGGTGGCTTGCGTAGCGTTCCGCCAGCTTGTTGTTCATGATCGTAATTTTTTCGCGGTAAACCGGAGAGGTGTAGCAATGGTTATGGCGCATGCCGTGCAGATTGCGAACACGGTTATATTCTACCCGCAATACTTCCTTGTATTTTTGCGACATCCATGCCGGACGCGCGCCGCTTGGCGTTGCCAGCCAGGCATAAATACCGTTTTCGGCAAACGTGTTCAACAGGTTGTCCATCCATTCAAAATTAAATACGCCTTCGGCAGGCTCAAGAGCTGCCCAGGAGAAAATGCCCACTGCCATAACATTGCAGCCAGCCAGCTTCATTAGGCGAATATCCTCTTTTAAAACCTCCGGATATTTGAGCCATTGCTCCGGATTATAATCGGCGCCGTGCATCAGAACGGGCAGCTTGGGGCTAACGGGTAAATGTTTTTTTGCCACGATTAATCACTCCTGTTTATTATTCGTAAGTTCTTTTTTCGACTAAATGAACCTTCTCTATCCATGCTTTGATCATAGCTTAACTTTAATTTATAATCATAGAACAGACACAGCGAAAAATCGTCGGATCTTAACATGAAGGAGCTACGCCCGCCATGATGCCTTTTCTGATAGCGCAAATAGCCAGTCTCGAAAATCGGATTCCGCTATATGTTTATTGTGTTGGAAGCCATGAGCAGAAGGAGCTGGAGCGGCCGCAGGGCTTTCCCGCCCACCAGATTTTTTTGTGCCGCTCAGGCTCGGGCATTTTCCGCTTTGAGGACAATCATACCATCGTGTTGTCTGAGGGCAGCCTGCTGGTGCTTCCCGCCAATACGCCGCATTCCTATTATCCCGAGCAATCTCAACAATTATGGGATCTTGGTTTTGTTGCTTTTCAAGGGAAGGCGGCGCTTGCCATGGCGGAGTCGCTGGAGGCTGCTTTGCTGAAGCCCGTCAAGGCACCGCAGTTTTCCCGGCTTTGGGAGCAGCTTGAGACGATCTGGCATCTCATTAACCGCAATAGCGATCAGGCTTATTGGGAAGCATCGCGGCTGATGTATGACATGCTGCTGTTTACGCTGCAGGATATTTCGGGGGTTGGGCGCTCTGAGCGAAGAAGTCTGTCAGGCGGCAGAAGTCCGGCTCCGCAAACGCCGCAGGCGGCGCTCGCCATGGCGGTGCAGCTCATTCACGATCACTACCAGGATCGTTTGCTGCTTGCTAATGTAGCGAGGGCAGCGGGGTATTCGGTTCAGCATTTTCACCGGCTGTTCGTTGCTGCCTATGGGGTAACGCCGCAGCAATATTTGCTTGATCTGCGCATGCGGCGGAGCATTCAGCTATTCGGAGAGCAGCCGGGCGTAAGCGTGGAAAAAGTCGCGCAGCAGCTTGGTATGGACGCGAGTTATTTTATCCGCATGTTCAAACGAACCTACGGACAAACACCCAAGCAATATGTCAAACAGCAAAAAATCGACTAGGGCGTGTCTGAAAACCCGCTTGAGGTCATCTTGCACCGCCTTTCCGCCCCCTGCTGCGTCCATTTTGAAGCTGTCGTAAAAAATGGCTAAAATGTGAATCATCCCAGGAATGGCGAATTTTCATGCAAAAGATATGACAAGTGTAAATATCGCGTATTTTATCCTGACGGTATAATGGGGGCAATAACACCCAGATACAGGAGTGATGACCTTGCGCCCCATCAAATTGTTTACGGATAGTATCGCCGACCCCTCGCAAACCTGGATAAAAGAATACGATATCGGCGTCGTTCATGCGTATGTTACCATTGGCGAAGAAACACTAAAGGATCAGGCTGAAATTACGCCCGAGATGATGTATAAAAAGGTTGAAGAAAAGGGCGGATACCCGAGGACGGCCGCGCCTGCTCCTTCCGATTACAGCTTAGCTTACGCGCCTTACATCGAACAAGGCTACAATATATTGCATATCAGTATTTCTTCATTGATTTCTTCCTCTTATCAAAATGCCGTTATTGCAGCTGATGATATTCCAGCAGACCGCATAACCGTCATTGATTCCAAAAATCTGTCGGCGGGAGCGTCCATGCTGCTTATCCAGGCAGCCAGGGCCATTCAGCACGGCGAGCCATTGGCTCGTATTGTTGAGGATGTGAAGGAAAGCATTCCGCATATTCATTTTGACGTGGTAGTAAACAAGATGGACTATTTGCATAAAGGCGGCAGAGTAAGCGGCCTCCAAAATATGCTGGGAAGCCTTCTGAATATACGTCCCCAGCTTATCGTAAAGGATGGTATGATCCTGGCGAGCCGGAAACACAGAGGGAAGATGGACAAAGCGGTTGGCAACATTTTGGAAAAAATGGTGGAGAACATAAGCAGCATTGATGCGGAGCTGGTTATTATCGTCCAGACTATGTCCACCAGCAATGCGGAGTCGCTGCGCAACGGTTTGATGGAGCGTGCTTCTGTCAAAGAGGTTGCGATTATCGACGCAGGCTGCGTCATTTGCTCTCATACCGGACCCCATGCGCTAGGGGTTGCCTATTTCGTCAAGCCAGGCTGTGAAGTGAAGGAGGCTTAACCAATAAAGCCCTTGGGACAGTCCACTATAAGCTATCGAGGCCTAAAAATAAGGCTTAAAAAATTCTATTTACGTAAAACTCCACTCCTTGTACGTACAGGATTGGAGTTTTTTTGCTATCGCCTGCTTCTGCAACGATTATTTTTTTGTGATGTGGCTTTTTGATTCTGTACGGTGTCTAATATAATGTAGGGGGAGAGGTGAGGTCTATTTTATGGCAAATGAATTGCAGGAAATTATCAGCCACTATTTTTTTTCAGAGAATACTGTCATTTCGCCCGTTCCCTTTGGGCTTACGAACACAACCTGCTTCGTTACCGTTAACGGTGACAGGTATGTGGTGCGCCACTACAACCGCTATACGAAATCTCAAGAAAGCTTGCAGCTAGAGCTGGAGGTGTCCTCCTATCTGCTTGCCTCCGGACTATCCTTTACAATCCCGGCTTTTCTGCCAACACAAGCAGGCGAGCCGTTTGTAACCTTGCCTGATGGCACGATAGGCGCACTTATGTCCTATATTCCGGGAACAGCTCCTTCCCTTCAAGACCCTGATGATGCCTTTGCATTAGGTCGTGTTGTTGGCGAGCTTGGCGCAAAACTAAGTTCATACAAGCCTTCAGCTACGATACAAAATGCCGGCATTCCATTTACCGATTTGTTTCGACTGCATCCTCTTGCTGACGCGGAACAGATAGCTTTATTTTGGGAAAATCAGCCTTTTCACGTTACTGATGAACAAAAACGATCCTATGATGAAGCGTTGGCTCATGTTACAGCAAAGCGTGAAGTCCTATTGGCGCTGCCGCGGCAATTGGTGCATCACGATATTCTGATCTACAATCTGTTGTCTGTTAATGGAAACATAACAGCGGTTCTGGATTTTGATTTCCTTGCCATGGACATTTCCTTTCTGGAGTTCGTTATCAGCTTTAATCATGTTCTCCAGATGTCCGGCGGTTCCAGCGAAATGGCCGCGGCATTCATTAAAGGCTATCAGACCTTCCGCACCTTTTCGGCTGAGGAATGGGGCCAGCTGCAGGCGTTAACCCGTTTATATCATGTCGCTGTTCTCCATATCTATATTGGGCAGCATGCAGCGGGCAAGGATATATCCATCCCTTTTTCCTATATTGCCGACCAGTTGATTGAACGTGTCAACTGGTTGAATGAGCATGAAAGAAACGGCAGCATTGAATTATAGGACGGGCTATGTTAGCTTTAAGGAAGAGTGTCCATAGGGAATCTCAATCTGGCATAAGGGATGTTTGACATAATGAAAACGATTGGACTATTGGGCGGCATGAGCTGGACTTCAACGGTTGAATATTACCGCATTATCAATGAAAAGGTGGCAGAATCGCTGGGAGGTCTGAATTCCGGTAAAATTTTGCTGCAAAGTCTGAATTTCGCCGAGGTTGAGAAGCTGCAGAAGCAAGGCGACTGGGAAACGGCAGGACAATTGCTTGCGGAAGCGGCGCAAAGCCTGGAGCGGGCGGGAGCGGACATGATTTTGATTTGCACCAATACGATGCATAAGGTTGCGGACAGGGTCGCGCGCGACCTGAATGCGCCCCTCATTCATATTGCCGACGTTACCGCCGAAGCGATCAAGAGCCAAGGCTTGACCAAAATCGGCTTGCTCGGCACTCGTTATACGATGGAGCAGGATTTCCTGAAGGAACGGCTGGTTCAACATGGGCTGGATATTATCGTGCCGGAGGCAGAGGACAGAAATTCTGTAAACAGCATTATTTTTGAGGAATTGTGCAGGGATGTAATCAAGGAGGATTCCCATGCGGCCATGATGGATATCGTTAACGGTTTGGCGGCTCGGGGAGCGGAAGGCGTTATTTTTGGATGCACGGAAATTGCTTTGCTGATCGATCCCGCCACGTGCGCGCTGCCTGTATTTGATACGGCCCGTATCCATGCGGAGAGCGCAGTCAAGCTGGCGCTTGCGGAGTAAAGCATTATTTTGAAGGGATTTTTGGAGAGGAGATCAGGATGAAACAGCCGAACGCTCATTCATATGGAATAAGCAAATATGTGGACGCTGGAAATGGGCGAAGGCTTCATTACATGGTCAAGGGGACGGGTTCGCCAACTGTTGTGTTTGAATCCGGCATGGGCCGCTCGCGCTCTTCCTGGGGGTTGGTGCAGCCAGTCGTTGCAGATAAGATGTGCGCTGTCGTATACGACCGTGCAGGAATGGGTCTCAGCGATGATGATGCCGCGCCGCGCACGCTGGCAAGAATGGTGGAGGACCTTTTATTATTATTGAATGCTTTGGGACCGGGGCCTTTCATATTGGTTGGCCATAGCTGGGGAGGACCGATTGTCCGCAAAGCGGCGGAAAAGCTGCTGGAGACCGAGCCGTCATGCTTGAGAGGGATTATTTTAGTCGACCCTTCCGACGAAAATGCCGATCTGTATTTTACACGCTCCGTGGCGTTTCAGTTTGACATGTCCCGCAAGCTGGCTCCCGGCATGGCAAAGCTGGGCTTAACCCGTTTGTTGGGCGCCAAGCCGGGTATGGTTCAGCCAAAGGATGTTGCGGAGGATCATGTCAGGGAGGATTTTAGCGTCCGGGCGGCACGGACCGCAGTTGCGGAAATGACTCCGTTTCTGAATGATCTGGCAGAGCTGCGCAAAAATCCAATTCAATTGGGAAAGCTTGAGGTAAGCCTTATCTCGGGCTCCAAACCAGCCTTTATGGAGAAAAAAATTCGAATCGCCATCGGCGAAGCGCATCGAAAAATGATTTCTACTCTGGAAAATGGGCGTTTTATCGACGCGCGGGAATCCGGACATATGGTCATGTTCACCGAGCCTGGGCTTATCGTTGATGAAGTGCTGCGAATGGCTGGGAGTGCGCATAACGTATAATGAAACCAAGCTTGACCACAGGAGCATAGCAAAAGATCAGGGTCCGCTTGCCTGGATTAAAATCCTGGGCTGCGGTCTTTTTTTTGAAGAGGGGGATTGTTCAGTCAGGACGCAGGCGCTTCTGCTTCCATCGCCTCCAAATATTGATGCAGCTCCTCCGGGGGCAGCGGTTTGCTGTACAGATACCCTTGATACCGGGTGCATCCGATTTCCTCCAGGATGCTGGCTTGAGCCTCGTATTCCACAAACTCCGCAAGAACGGAAAAGCCTAACGACGAGCTTAAATAAACAATAGATGAAATAATTTCTCTGCAATTCTGATTATCCAGAATTTCACGAACGAGCGAGCCGTCCAGCTTGACCGTATCAAAATCATATTCCTTTAAATAAAGCAGAGAGCTGCGTCCCATTCCAAAATCATCCATCGCCAGCTTGACGCCACGTTTTTTCAGCTCCTGAATCCGATCCGTAATGGCTTGACTGGAGGTGAGTGCAATTTGCTCCGTCATTTCAATTTCGAGCTGGCAAGGGGACAGGCGATAACGCGCCAGAATTTCATCCAGCTCCTGCAGAAGCTCCTTGTTCTCCAGCTGGATGCCGGAAATATTGACGGACATCGTCAGTTTTTTGCTGCTGAGCGTTTCCAGCCGTTTTAGCTCTCCGCATGCGGTGTCCGTAATCCAATAACCCAGCTTCTCCATTAATCCCGCCTCCTCCGCAAGCGCGATGACAAGCGGGGGATAAATCAAGCCAAACTCAGGATGTCTCCATCTCAGCAGCGCCTCCATGCCAAAAACCTCTTTTCGGGCATTCACCTGCGGCTGATAAAACAAGGTCAGTTTTCCCTGCTGAAGATCATCCCTCAGATCATCCGCCAGCTTTCTGGCCAAAATCCCTACCTCGTCGGAGCGTGTAAGCAGGGATATCGAACCTTGCCGCTCGAACGGTTTAAACAAAATGTATAGCTTTTCGAGGCTGCTCTTCATACGTTCTTTGGAGATGGCATCCGACCAGCGCACAAACGGCATATAAATGATAATGCCGACGATCAGGTTGAACAGCTGAAGAAAGCTTCCCCTTATGGAGCCCGTCGCCGCGTATCCGCTCAAAAATATAGGCGTGGTCCACCCCACATAATTACTGGCTATCGGGACCCAGCCTGCGATGGTGGCGGCATAAGAAATAAGACCGATAATGAGCGGCACAGCCACAAAAGGAATGGCATAGATCGGATTGAGGACAATGGGAAGGCCAAACAATAAAAGCTCGTTCATGTTGAAGGTGGTCGGCAGCATGGAGAGCCTGGCAACGTTTTTGTCCGTTTTTTGCCTGCTGAACAATAAGATGGCAAGCATCAGCGACATGGCGCAGCCGCAGCCTCCCATGAACAAAAATACATTAAAAAAGGAGCGGGAAAAAATTTCGGCTCCGTCCTGGCTAGCAAGCAGTAATTGCTGGCCAGCAATGGAATCGTGTCCGAACAGCTGTTGATTGACCGGCTCCAGAATCTTGTTTCCGTGGATGCCGAGCAGCCAGAAGGCATGGATAAGAAGGACAAACAGCAAGGAAGCAATCTCTTTGGATTGAATCCAGGAGAACATGGAGACCAGCATATCGGAAAACCATAAGGAAATATTGGTAATATCCCACCATGAAGCCAAAGCGGCGTTGGTTGCGCCGAAAAATCCAATGGTTATGACGGTGGGAAACAGCCAGGATAAAGCTTCTATGTATTGGGCGTTGGCGCCTTGGCTGAACGTTTTTAACAAAAAAAGAGGCATCCCTGAAAGCTTCAGAAACATATAGCTGGAAATCAGGGCAGTGGTTACCGCGAAAAAAACATTCATGGCTCCGAACTTGGAAAAGGTCATATCAGGTGAGGTTTGCCCCGTTAGCGTTATTAAAGAAGCCAGCGCAACCACGCAAACGATGATGGGGCTGACGGTTTTATTATTACGGGCATTAAATTCTACGGTAAAGGCATAGCTGATGCCAAGCAGCATAAGGATTGCAAGTATGCCAAAGGTGCCGTTGCTGATGGCCAGCAGCGCGTTTTGCCAGTCCTCGCCGAGTCCCCTCCCTATCAAATGCTGATAGATGGGTATAGGCAATCCGGCCAGCACAAGGGCAATTGATCCGATGAACAAAATGGGGATCAAATAAAGCAAGCCGTGCCGTATTGCGGTCAAGGCCAAGTTGTTTTGCAGGTGTTGATGTAGTTTTGCGAATAAACCTTTAAAACCTGTCACTTTCGTCATAAGCTGCTCCCGGTTGTCCTAAATTTATCACTTCTATCATACTCTTCCAGCGAATGAAACGCTATTGCCAATTACATAGTTTTCCTCCTATTTTCATCATGTCAAAAAAGGTTCAAACATCCGACAGACACTTTCGCAAGCAAGCATCTTATTAAATACGGAAAAAAACGGTTGCAAAAGGGGAGATTGCGTCATATAATCAATTTACACGAGTAAATTATATGGAGGAGGCGATGTATGGCAACACGAAAACAGGTAGCTGAGCTGGCTGGAGTATCGGAGGCGGTTGTATCTTATGTACTGCACAACAAGCCGATCGTCAAGGAGGCGACCCGCCTTAAAGTGCTGGAGGCTATTCAGCAGCTTGGATATAGGCCTAATATGATGGCCCGCGGCCTGAAGATGAAGCAAAGCAGGCAAATCGCCGTGCTTGTTGGTTCACTCGGCAACCCTTTTGAAGCGGGAGTTCTGCTGCATGTGGAGCAAACGGCTCAGCGGCATGGATATGCCGTATTTTTTCACTCCTATAGCGAACAAAGCGAGGAAGAGCTGAAGGAGCTGCTCCATGGGCGGGTAGACGGTATTATGCTTCTGGGGCAATCGTTGCGAGAGGATACCATTCAGCATTTTCTGTCTACAGGCACTCCGATTTTTTCGCTGATGGCGCCCGCGCTCCATCATCAGGATGTAGGTTCCTTGGATTTGGACTGGAGTAAAGCGATGATTAAGCTGGCCGCGCATCTTAAGGAACGAGGACATCAGAGGGTAGCGCTGATGACCCACGGCTCGCTGCGTCATTATGCCAGCTCCCGCGCAAACGCCTTCCAGGCTGCCGCAGAAGCCGAAGGCTTGATCTGCAGCGACGAAATGACGCTGTTTGGAGGCGGGACCTTCGAGCACGCAAGCGCTGCTATGGCTGAAGAGTTAAAGAAATACGACCAGGGAGCGGCGCTTCCCTACACGGCTATTGTTGCCGTCAACGACTTGATGGCTTTGGGCATATTGTCCGCTTGCCGCAAAATGGGCGTTAACGTTCCAGTGCAGCTTGCTGTAGCGGGGTGTGAAGGCATCTTAATGTCGGGGGAAACGTCGCCTCCGCTCACGACGCTTCTCTATCCGCGCGAAGAGTTGGGCAGCCGGGGAACGGCTTTGTTCATTGGCATGATATCCGGCGATTCAACAATAAAGCCCCCTGACGGCGAGCTCGACGCCGAGCTTATGGTTCGCGGCTCCGTATAATGGCATCTGCCCGGAGCCGGCGGGCTATTCTTTTACTATATAAGCTCAACTTAATAAGTTCAGCTTATATAGATATTTCTTTCGCTAGAAATTTACACGTGTAAATTTGTTTGTGTTGCGGCAGATTCATTCCTGCGGACAAAAATGACCGTTAGGAGCTATTTTCGGCGGAAACTAAATGGGTAGTGGACATTGACGTCCGTTACCCTGCTAAAACCCTGCCCGTATGCACCACATTGGAACGCTAAAGGACACCGGTGACTATGCTTGACCCACAATGCTTCCAAAAAACTGGATGTTGAAAACATAGCTACCCAACGAAGGTTCTCTCCGTTATG